>JAUHXC010000092.1 GCA_030427205.1 bacterium
TCGGCCTTGAGCGCCGCTCCGCGGGGTTCGAGTTCGGTGAGTTTGTCCACGGTGATCTCCTCGATGGTGCGAGGAGATTCCGGCAGGCGATCCGGCCGACGCCAGACAGGTCACGGCGAGTGGGTACTTTCAAATCAGGGGTTTACGCCGTCCAGCCCGGATCTCGAACCCGAAATCGATGGGAATCGCCGTCCATCGCCAACCAGGCACGCTCCCACCTCGAATCGAACCGGAGACGGCATCGGTTGCGTGACCCGAGCGGCGAATCGGGGTAAATGGGGCCGTCCATCGGCCGGTACATGCAGGGCATCCTTTCGATCGACCCGGTGTCCGACTCTCTGGTGGGGACGGAAGGAGCAACTCGGTGCCGAGGCGGCAGGACGTAGAGCGCGAGAAAGCGCGCCTGACCGACGGCGACCGCGCGGCCTGGCGGCAGCTGCTCGTCGGCTTGCAGAGCCGGGACGCCGACGCGATCGCGCTCTACATCGAGTGGATGCGCCCACGCCTCGTGCGCCGCTTCGAGGCGAAGGGCGTCGGCGCCGCCGACGCGCAGTGCATGACCCAGGATGTCCTGCTCGGGTTCGTCTGGCGCTACGCCGACCGCATCCGGCATCCGCAGGCGATGGACGCCTACCTGCGCTTGATGTGCGCCACCCGGCTGCGCCGGCTGCGCCGTGATCAGAGCCGTCAGGTCGATCTGGCAGGGCCGTTGCCGGCCGCGCCACTCGACGCCGCGTTGCCCGAGCCCGGCAGCGGTATGGATCGACGGCGTCTGGCCGATTGCCTCGACCGGCTGACGGCGCGGGTGCGTGGGCGTCTGCAGAAGCACTTCCACTTCGGGCTGGGCTACGCAGCCATCGGCCGTACCGAGGGGTGCACGGGTCAAGCGGTCCGGCAGTCGATCCTGGCCGGCTTGTCGACGCTGCGCGCGTGTATGGAGGCCGAGACATGAGCGCTGACGAGGAGCTGGGGGCCGAGCTGGCCGCGCTGTTCGCCCAGGTGGAGATCGATCGGCCGTGCCTGCCGGCCCTGGTCGCGGTGATCGACGGCAGCGCGACGCCGGCCGAGCGGGAGGCGGTCCTGGCGCACGCCGAGTCCTGCGCCGCCTGCCGCGCCGATCTGGACAGCGTCGATACCGCGCCGCTCATCCCGCCGGCCCGTCGACGCTCGCCGCTGCGCTGGGTGGTCGCCGCGACCGTCGCGGCTGCCGCTGCCGTGGCGCTGTTCTTCGGGCTGCGGCCTGCCGAGCCGCCGCCTACGGTTCTCACGGCCAAGGGTGGGTTCCGGCTGCATGTGGGCGTCGAGCGCGATGGGCGTGAGTTCCGCCTCGATGGCCAGACGGCGCTGCGCGCGGGCGACCGCATCGGGCTGTTCTACGACGCGACCGAGCCCGGCTACGTGGCGGCGTACTTCGTCGACGACGGCGGCGCGCTCACAGCGCTGCTCGACGGCGCGGGCGTCGGGGTCGTGCCCGGGCGCGAGGCGAGCCTGCCCGCCGGCGGTGTGCTGCAGACCGCCGAGGGCTGCGAGTACATCGTGGGCCTGTTCTCGCCAAAGCCGATGTCTGCGACGCGCACCCGGGCCATCGTCGAGCACATGGCGGCGGGCGCGGTCGACTGCCGCCTCGGGGCGCCGCCGGCTGATCTGGCGCCGGTGCAGGTCGACAGCCGGGTGGTGCCGAGATGAGTCGTCGGCTCGGCGTGGTGGCGCTGCTCGCGTGGGCGATCGTCGGCCTGCTCGCGGCGGATGCGTCGGCCGGCACCCGGCGCTACGCGGTGTTGATCGGCCTCGACGACGTGGGCGATCAGGGGCTGCCCGATCTGGCCCACGCCGAGCGCGAGGTGCGGGCCCTCACCGACGTGCTCGGGCGCCTGGGCCGCTTCGAGCCGACTCGGATCACCGTGCTGACGGGGGCCGAGGTGACGCACGACGGCTTGTTCGCCGCGTTCGAACGCCTCGAGGCACAGATGCGCTCCGAGCGGGCGCAGGCCCCCGACGACGATACGCTGCTGCTGATCGTCTGGAGCGGGCACGGCCGCGCGGGTGAGCTGCTCACCCGGACTCGACCGGTCACGGCGCCCGAGCTGTGGCGCGCGGTCGGCCGGCTGGGCGCGACGGTCCAGGTCGGCTTCTTCGACTCGTGTTTCTCGGGCAGCCTGACCGCGAAGGGCATCGGCGACGTGACGCCCTTCAACCCGCTGGGGCAGCTGCCCGACGCGCCGCTCGGCACCCGCGGCAGCTTCAACGTCAGCTCGTCGACGGGCGATCAGCTCAGCTTCGAGCACCCCGAGCGCGGCAGCCTGATGTTGCAGGCGCTCGCGCAGGCGTTCTCCCAGGCCGCCCCCGAGCGCAGCGCGGCGGCGCTGGAGCGCGACTTCATCCCCTTCATCGTGCAGCGGATCACGCGGCTGGCCGATGCGTACGGCGTCGAGCAGACCCCGCAGTGGAAGAGTGATCTGGTCAGCACCCGCCCGATCTACATGAGCTGGCCGCTCGATCGCAGCGCGCGCATCGCGTTGCCCGATCCGGCGGTCGACTGCGTCGAGGTCGAGTACACCGACAGCGGCTATGTCGAGCGGCTGACCGCGGGCGCCGACGACGCGGTCGAGATCTATGCCCGCCCGCTCCGGCTGGCGCGCTGTGACGGCGGGGCGGCGAGTCGGCGGGTGGATGCCGTCGCGCCGGGTCAGGTCATCACCTATGTGGACGGCAACCGCGACATGTGCGACCCGCGGCCCGGGCGCTGCATGGCGCTGTCGGACAAGGCGGGCGGGCGTCGGTGGATGGCAGGGGACGCGGTGACGGCGCACCTCGGCGTCGGGCTCGGCTATGGTTGGCCGACCGCCGCCGAGCCCGCAGCCCGTGGGCGGGGCATGGTCGGCGCCCGCGCAGGCTACGGGCGGTGGGCTGCAGGGCTCGACATCGGGTTCGGTTCGGGCGACGGCGAGGCGGATGGCCTGCGCTACGACGTGATCGAGGGCGAGGCGCGGCTGATCGTCGATCGGGTCCTGTGGAGCCCCGGCCCGCTGGACATGACAGTCGGCGCAGGCCCCGTATTGTCGGCGGGGCAGCACACCTGGGACGCCAGCGACGCGGGCGACGCCACCACCCGCTGGCTGCACCCCGGCGTGCTGGCGCTGGGGCGGCTGTGGTTGCCGGTGCCTCTCGGCGCGCCGTGGACCCACCTGACGCTCGGCGGGGGGGTGGTGTGGCAGCGGCGGACGACGGGCTACGGCGCTGCGGGCGACGGGGTGACGACGGGCTGGCGGCTCACGCCGATGGTCGAGCTGGGCGCTGTCTCCCGTCGGCTCTCGTTCTGATCGACCGGCGCTCGAGCCGGCGCCTTTCGATCGAGGGCGCATCGGGCTCCTTCATCGTATGAAGTCACCACGCCTCGATTGGGGGAGATGCGGATGAAGTCGATCGACCGCGGTCATGTCGGCGCGGCGAGCGATGCGCGCTGCGTGTCGACGCTCGTCGTCCTCCTCGATGACACGTCGGGCTGGCTCCCGCGGGCTCGGGCGCGGCTGCACGCGCTGAGCTGCCCCGCGTGCGCTTGTGATCTCTCGACGGTCGACCCGCGTCCGCTCCTGCCCGCGATGCGCCCGAGCCGCATCAGGCCGCGGCGGCGGGTCTTGCGGTGGGTGCTCCCGGTCGCGACGGCGCTGGTCGCCTGGCTGGCTCAGGGCTGTGTCCACCGAACCGACGCGCCGTGCGCGGCCGACGCCGACTGCCGCGCGGCGGGCGATGTCTGTGATGAGGGCCGCTGCGTACGCCCGGCGTGTGTCGACGGAGACCTCCGGCCATGTGTCGTCGGTGCCGGCCCGGGGTGCGCGGGGGTCCGCCGCTGCGCAGGCGGCGTCTTCGGGGTATGCGCGGCGCCGCCCGAGCGCTGCGACGGGCTCGATGACGACTGCGATGGCGCGGTCGACGAAGGCTTCCCCGACCTGGGCGATGCCTGTGAAGTGGGCCGTGGCGCGTGCCTCGCGGAAGGCGTGCTCGTATGCACGGCGGACGGCGCGGCCACGACGTGCGGTGCCGTCGCGTCGATGGGTCGACCAGAGACGTGTGACGGCGTCGATGACGACTGCGACGGGCGAGTCGACGAGCAGGTGGGGGCCGGCGAGCCCTGTCGGCAAGGCATCGGCGCATGCGCAGCCGAGGGGGTCGAGCGGTGTATTCCGGCGCGCGGCGGGCTGATCTGCGACGCTGACGAAGGCTCGCCGAGCGACGAAGCGTGCAACGGGCTCGACGACGACTGCGACGGCGCTGTCGACGAGGTCGAAGGCGTGGGGCGGCCCTGCTCGGTCGGCCTCGGAGCCTGCGCCGCCGATGGCCTGATGGCGTGTGATGTCGCCGAGGGCCTCGTCTGTACGGCGTCGGCGGGCCCGCCGGCGGTCGAGACCTGCAATGGCGTCGACGATGACTGCGACGGGGTCGTCGACGACGTCGACGGCGTCGGCGAACCGTGCCATGTCGGGCGGGGCGCCTGCGCCTCCGAGGGCGTCGTCGCCTGCGGCCCCGACGGCCCGGTCTGTAGCGCCGTGCCCGGCGAGCCGGGGCTGGAGCTGTGCGGAAACCGCGTCGACGACGACTGCGACGGCGAGGTGGACGATCGGGCGTCGTGCCTCGTGGGATGCGGCAACGGGCGGCGCGAAGGGGACGAGGCGTGCGACGACGGCGGGGTGCTCGACGGCGACGGCTGCTCGGCCGAGTGCCGCGTCGAGCCGGGGTTCGTCTGCCTCGACGGACCGCCGGATACGCCGGTCGTGCTCGACGGCCGCGTCGGCTGCGAAGGCTGGATGCCGGTCGATGCGCCGGCGTGGATCGGGGGCTACGCCGTCGCCTATGCCGGCGGCGCGGTCGCCTTTGCCGTCGATCCGCCGCGCTTCTCGACCGCCTATGCCGTGCGGGTCGCCGAACCGGATGGCGCCATCGTGCTGCAGGCCGGCGTACTCGACGACGGCGTGCTCGCCGCCGCCGAGACCGCTGACGACGCGGTCGAGGCAGCGCTCGGTCGGGTCGATATCCTACATAGGGGCGCGTACGAGGTGGCCTTCCCCGACGCGCTCTGCGCGGACAATGCGGGCGCGGTCGAGGTCGAGTTCCGCACCCTCGACGACTGCCGACCCGCCTGCGCCGATGACGGGGACTGCGTGCACCTGGGCCATGCGTGCGCCGACGGCCGCTGCGTGCCGCGGGCGCCGGCCTGTGGCGATGGCGAGCGCGATCCGGGCGAAGGCTGCGACGACGGCAACCTCGCCGATGGGGACGGCTGCGACGCCGGCTGCGCGCTCGAGCCGGGCTTCACCTGCAGCCCCGTCGCGATGGCCGGGCCGATCGACGTCGTGCCGGGATCGGGCCTCGCGGGGCCCAACTGGCAGAGCCTCGACGACGGTCGGACCATCGCCCAGCGGGCCAACGGGGCGCCGACCCACTTCGCCACCGGGGTGCCCATCGGCTCGCGGTTCGTGACCCGCTTCTCGCTGGAGGTGGCCCGGGTCGACGACGACTTCGTCGGCTGGTCGATCGGCGGCGGCGCGACGCCGCTGACGGCGCCCGAGGCGCCCTACCTGCTCTTCAGCTGGAAGCGGGCCACCCAGGGGGAGCCGGAGCTGGGCCTGGCGGCCCGCGGCCTGCGCGTCGGCCAGGTCTCGGGGCCGGTGGATCACGTCGATCTCTGGCGTTTCGAGGGGGCGAACCTCGAGGTGCTCACCGCCGCCGCCACGCTGGACGACTCGCCGTTCACCGGGCGGGGGGTGCACGTCATCAGTATCGTCGGCGACAGCGAGCGCCTACGGGTCTTCGTCGACGGCGTGCTCGAGTTCGACCTCGCCGACGTGCCGCTCGGCGACGGCCGCCTCGGGCTGTACAACTACAGCCAGGAGGCGATGTTCGTCACCCGCCTCGGCCCGCTCGGGCTCGACGTCTGCGCCCCCACACCCTGACGCGCTGTTCGGCACCCGCCGAGAAATCTCACCCCCCGACCTTTCGATCGCGCGCGGTCACGGCTCACTCCTCGGCGAACGCTCCCTGCGGGGAGCCACGGTCCGCCCGAACAGCGGGTGTTTGCAGAGGGGGTCACCTTGAGAGAGCCATGGGTTCGCGCCCTGCTCGTCGGCGCCTTGGCGCTGGCTGGCTATGGCTGCACGCCGGACGATCAGCCGGCCTGTACGACGGATGGAGACTGCGGCGACGGTCGGGTCTGCGCGGCGGGCGCCTGCGTGGCGCAGCCGTGCGAAGACGGCGACCTGCGCGCGTGCGGAGTGGGAGGCGTGGCCTGCCCGGGCACGCAGACGTGCACCGACGGTGTCTGGGGCGCCTGCGAGGCGCCGCCGGAGGTCTGCGACGGCATCGACAACGACTGCGACCGCAGAGCCGACGAGGGCTTCGCCGGGCTGGGCGACGCGTGCGCCTTCGGTGAGGGCGAATGCCACGACCGAGGCCACATCGTCTGCACCGCCGACGGCCAGGGGGTCATGTGCGACGCCCGGCCGAGCGAGCCCGTCGAAGAGGTCTGCAACGGCCGGGACGACGACTGCGACGGCGACGTCGACGAGGCCCTCGGCGGGGGGGCGTGCGACACCGGCTCGTTCGGGGCCTGCGCGGCGGGCGCCGAGGCCTGCGTCGACGGGGATACGCGCTGCGTGCCCGAGGTCGAGCCGAGCGACGAGCTGTGCGACGGCGTCGACAACGACTGCGACGGCAACCTGGACGAGGCCGCCAACGGCGGTCCGCTCGCCGAGCCCTGCTACGACGGGCCGGCGGGCACGGCCGACGTCGGCGCGTGCGCGGCGGGCGTGCGGGTCTGCACCGACGGTATGTTCGGCGGCTGCGCCGAGCAGGTGCTGCCGGCCGACGAGATCTGCGACGGCGTCGACAACGACTGCAACGGCGAGGCCGACGACGGCGACGTCGAGTGCGTCTGTGTGCCCGGTTCACGGCAGCCCTGCTACAGCGGGCCGGCGGGCACCGCCGGCGTCGGCGTCTGCGCGGCTGGCAGCCAGACCTGCGCCGACGACGGCTCCGCTTGGGGGCCGTGCGCAGGCGAGGTCGTGCCGGGCTTGGAGCTGTGCGATGGCGAGGACGACGATTGCAACGGCGTGATCGACGACGCCGTCGGCGTCAATGAGCTGTGCGAGGTGGGTCTGGGCGCCTGCGCTGCGGCCGGCGTGCGCCGCTGCGACCTGGGCTCGGGTCAGGTCGTCTGCGACGCCGAGGAAGGGCTGCCCGCCGACGAGACCTGCAATGGCGTCGATGACGACTGCGACGGGCAGGTCGACGACGTGCAACAGGTCGGCGGCGCCTGCGAGGTGGGCATCGGCGGCTGCGCCGTCGGCGGATCGCTGGTCTGCGGCCCCGATGGCGGGGTCTTCTGCGCCGCCGAGGCCGGGCAGCCCGTTGACGAGATCTGCAATGGCGTCGACGACGACTGCGACGGCCGGATCGACGACGTGCCCGGCCTGGGCGAGCCGTGCGAAGTGGGCGCCGGGCGCTGTCGCTCGACGGGCGTCCTGGTGTGCGGCGCCGAGGGGTTGATCTGCGGTGCCCGGCCCGGCGCGCCGCAGGCCGAGATCTGCGGCAACCGCATCGATGACGACTGCGACGGCGAGGTCGACGACGACGACGTCTGCGGGGACTGCGGAAACGGCCGGCGCGACGAGGGCGAGGGCTGCGACGACGGCAACCGCGAAGACGGCGACGGCTGCGACGCCGACTGCGCGGTCGAAGACGGCTTCGAATGCTTCGACGGTCCGGCCGACACCGCGGTCGCCATCGACGGCCTCGAGTGCGAAGACTACGCGCCGGTGCACGTGCCCGACTGGGTGGGTGGCTACGGCGTGGCCTATGTGGGCGGCGTGGTGCAGTTCGCGGGCGACCAGCAGCGATTCACCAGCGGCTACGCCGTGCGCACGACCGACGCCGAGGGCGACACCTCCGAGCTCCTGGTGGGCTACGACCCCGAGCGCGGCTTCCGCGAGGCCGATCGCCCGGGCCTCGCCCCGCTCTTCTTGATCCGCCGCTTCGATCGGCTCGATGCCGGCGACTACGCCGTGCGCTTTCCCGACGTCGACTGCGGGGACAACCAGGGCACGATCGACGTCGAGTTCCGCA
>JAUHXC010000065.1 GCA_030427205.1 bacterium
CACGGCGCAAGACTCGCTTCGAGGCGGTGGCCAGCCGCCTCGGCGGGATTGGATACCCGCCGGGCTCCATCGTGAAGTTTCGGTTGTGACCTCACCTCCTCTTCACCAGGGCTTCCCTGGCGCACCGACAACCCGACGCCGGTGGCGGCGATGATCGTCGAGCTGCCCGCGGGCGTGGTGCTCGCCCGTAATGTGAAGTGGCCCCGGGGCATGCTCAGCCTGATCACGGGCTTCGTCGAGGCCGGCGAGCTGCCCGCCGAGACCGCGGTGCGCGAGACGGCCGAGGAGCTGGGGCTTGTGGCCCACGACCCGACGCTGGTGGGCATCTACGGCTTCGCGCCGATGAATCAGCTGCTGCTGGTCTATCACGTGCGCGCCGAGGGCGAGATCACGCTCGGCGCGGAGCTGGCCGAGTACAAGGTGGTGCCGGTGGAGAAGCTCAAGCCGTGGCCCATCGGGCCGGGGCCCGGGGTGCGGGACTGGCTGGCGAGTCGGCGGGCCGAGGCGTCAGCGGGCGGCTGACCGACGGCGCATCGGTCGAGATCACATCAGTCGAGATCAAAGGGGCGCACCGGGCGCACGCCGACCACCGCGAACCGCTGGTGCGGGCGGTTGGCGAAGCGGGCGGCGGCGCGGGCGAGGTGCAGGTTGGCGGCCCACGTCCCGCCGCGGATCGCCCGGTATTCTTCGAGATCGTCGAGCGGCGCCGGCTCGACCACCAGCCGCCCGTCGACGGTCTTGGGGCCGTCGTGCAGCCAGAAGTTGACGCACCAGTCGCGGCTGTTGCCGGCGACGCCGCGGGCGCCGTACGGGCTGACGTCGGTGGGGAAGGTGTCGATGGTCTGGTACATGGGCGCGGTGGCGACGGTATCCAGCGCGCAGGCCCAGGGCGCGCTGGCGTCGTCGCCCCACGGGTAGTGCCGGCCGTCGACGCCGCGGGTCAGCTTCTCGCGCTCGAGCTCGTCGGGCAGCCGCCAGGTCTGGCCCGTGCACTCGGCGAGCCAGCGGGCGTAGGCCATCGAGCCGAACCAGTCGATCTGCACGATGGGGTGCCGCGGGTCCTGGCCCTGCTGGGTGGTATCGAGCCGGTAGCGGCCCGTCCGCGGGTCGCGGTCGAAGAGCACCGCGCGCCCTTCGGTCATCAGCGTGCGCGGCAGGGCCCGCTCGGCCTCGTCTTCGCGGCCGGCCTCGATGAGCCCGTTGACGAACTTCAGGTACTCGGCGCGGGTGGTGGGGAAGCGGCGCACCACGAAGCCGTCGACCCAGATCTTGCGCCGGGGCAGGCCCTCGGCCGCCTCGGGGTCGCCGCCGGAGATGAACCAGCCGGCGGGCACGTAGACCTCGTCGTCAGCGAGCTCGTCGGCGTGGGGCAGCCGGATGGGATGCGGCGTATCACCGCCGGGGCGAATGCCGTCCCAGTGCTGGCCGCGCTCGATGAAGACCGGGTAGTCGACCGTCGCCCGCCCGTCGGCCGAGATGCGGGCCACGTAGCTGCCGGCGGGCAGCGTCTCGGCGACGATCGGTGCCGTACCCAGGTGGCGGAAGGGCTGCGGCACCAGCCGCCGATGCTGCATCTCGTAGCGCAGCAGGTCGACCCGCGCGCCGGGTGCGGCGACGTGCAGCGTGAGCGCGCCGTCTCCGCGCAGGAAGGCCGCGCGGCGCCCGCGATCGTGGATGCGCAGCAGCGCCTCGAAGCGGGCGACGGCCTCCCGCTGGCGCAAGGCCTCGGCGTCTTCGAGCCGCTCGCGGTAGAAGTCGGCGAGCTGCACGTGCGCCGTGTCGAGGTCGGGGGCCTGCTCGAGCGCCGAGCGCACCTTCTGCTCCCACTCGATCTCGACCAGCGCCGCCCGCCGACCCAGATCGGCGGCTTGATCCTGGATGGCCCACGCCTCGTGGCGCCGCTCGATGGGGTCGGAGGCGGCGACGATGCTCAGCCGGGTCTCGGCGTTGGCCCGCAGCTCCTGGGCCCGCCCGCGCAGGTCGCGGGCCTTGGGCAGCAGGTAGGCCGCGTCGCTGATGATCGCCTCGGCCTGCTCGCGCCGACGGGCGCCTTCGAGCCAGGCCCGCAGCGCCCGGGCGAGGGCCGCCGCGTCGGCGTAGCGGCGCTCGACGTCGCGGGCCATCGCCGTATCGCAGATGTGCACCAGCTCGTCGGGCAGCGGCGGGTGCGTCGGGTTGACCCGCTCGCGCACCGGGCGCGGCGGGCCCTCGACGGTGCTGCGCCAGACCGACTGGGCGGTGCCGACGAAAGGCGGTGAGCCGGTCAAGGTCTCGTAGAGCACCCCGCCGAGGGCGTAGACGTCGGCGCCGCGGGTCAGGATCTCGACGCCCATCGCCTGCTCGGGCGGCATGTAGGCCGGGGTGCCGACCACCGGGCCGAGGGTCGGCATCGGCCCGGTCTCGCCCTGGGTCGCCGGGTGATCGAAGGGCAGCGCGTCGCTCGGCGGGCCGATGCGCTGGGCGAGCCCCCAGTCCATCACCTGCACCTCGCCGAACGCGCCGACCATGATGTTCTGCGGCTTGAGGTCGCGGTGGATGATGCCCTCGCGGTGGGCGTAGGCCACCGCCTCGCTGACCCGCAGCAGCGCTTCGACGAGGCGCCGCAGCGTCCAGCCGTCTTCGGTCGGGCGCCACATGCGCTCGCCGCTGATGATGTGCACCGACTTGATCACCCGGGCCAGGGTGCGGCCGCGCACCTCGCGCATCGTGTACCACAGGCGCCCGTCGGACAGCTCGCCGCTGTCGTGCACCGGCACGATGCCCGGGTGCTGCAGCCCCGCGGTGAGCCCCGCCTCGAGGGTGAAGCGGTCGCGGGCGGAGAGGTTGTCGATGAAGGCCATGCCGAGGATCTTCATGGCCACGGCGCGATCGAGCTTGCGGTCGAAGACCCGCCGCACCTCGCCCATGCCGCCGCGTCCGATGAGCCCGCGATCTTCGTAGCGCTCGTGAAAGTCCACCGGGGCCGACGGCTGGCTGCCGTCGCCGTCGGGCACCCAGGTGCGCGCCGAATCGACGGTCTCGTCGGCTCCGCCGGGCAGCGAAGGCGAGCTGTTCATCGAATCGCTGGGCGGCTTGCGGCTCATTCCTCTCCCACTCCAAGCGAACTGTGCCCGGTCGTCGACATGTTGGCAATCCGCCACGACCCTCATGCGGCGGCGGCGGCGCTCGCGGTTCGTGCGCGGGCGACGCGCATGGGCTTTGACCGGCCGCGCCGCCCGGGATACAGTTCAGCGGTGGCCACACTCGTCCACCCCATACTGCCTCGACGGTTCACGCTCGGCTCACGCACGCTCGTCGGGCGCGCCACGCACTGCACCTTCCAGATCAAGAATCGTCTGGTCTCGGGTGAGCACGCGCTGCTCACCTGGTCGGACGACGACGGCTGGCGGTTGCGGGATCTCGGCAGCCGCAACGGCACCTTCGTCGACGGGCAACCCGTTCGCCCGGGCGATCGCATCAAGCTGACGGCGGGCTGCGAGCTGACCTTCGCCGACGAGCGCTGGCACCTCGTCGACGACTCTCCGCCCAACGCCAGCGCGCGCCTCGGCAAGACCGAGACCCTGCGCGTGGCGGCGGATCAGCTGCTCTTCCTGCCCGACGACGAGGCGCCGCGGGTGATGATCTTCCCCGATCAGAAGAGCGGGCAGTGGATCGCCGAGATCGACGACGCCCAGCGCACGGTGGTCGATCAGGAGGCCCTGACCGTCGGCGATCAGGTCTGGCACCTTGGGCTGCCCCCGGTCGTGCCGAGCAGCGAGATGACCAGCACCCTGGGCATGGACGAGCTGACGCTGTCGCTGTCGACCCTCGATCGGCTGCACTTCGTCGTGCGCGAGGGCGAGTCGGTCGACCTGACGGTCTGGTATCGCCAGCGCCCGATCACGGTCGAGCAGCGGGAGCATCACCGCATGCTGCTGCACCTCGCCCGGACGATGCTGGCCGACATGCGCAAGGACGTGCCCCGGCCCGAGCAGGGCTGGTGTTCGGTCGACGACCTGTGCGCCGCGCTCGACAGCGATCCGGCGCGCATCAACAGCCACATCTTCCGCGCCCGCCGCCAGTTCGCCGCCCTCGGCGTGGGCGGCGCCGCCCGGCTCATCGAGCGCCGGGCCACCTCCCGTCAGGTCCGCCTGGGCATCGACCGGGTCGAGCTGCAGGAGCTGTGAGCCGCCGCACCGCGCGGCCCTCCCCTGCCCCGTCCGATGTCGCTCAGTGCCCGTCGTGGCCCTCGGCGATCCAGTCGAAGAGCCGGATCGCTTCGCCCAGCGTGATCATGCGCGGCCGGATCGTGCGCGCCCGCGGCAGCGACTTGGGCGCGCCGGCGGCGGCCTCGGCGAGCGGGAAGCGATCGTATCCGCCGCCGTCGACGTCGATGTAGATCGGGTTGGTATAGGCCTTGGGCCGCACGCTGCGGCTCAAGAGGATCGGATACATCGGCTCGGGGCCGTGCACGATGCCGACGACATAGCTGTCGACCTCGGGGCGCAGTTCGAACTCGCCGCTGAAGCGCCGCCGCTGGTGTACGGCTCCGCCCTGGTCCACGTCGCCCTCGACGACCACCTCGATCGGACCCTCGACCAGCTCGACGGTGTGGGTCGGCGGGATGGCGGTCTCGTCGAAGGGATCCGGGTCGGGCAGCAGGGCGTCCGTGATATTGACGTACAGATCGAGGGTGTCGACGGTCATCCACGCCGGCGTCTGCACGTCGACCCGCACGGTGACCGGCGCGCCGGGTTCGCTGGCCAGGACGTCGCCGAGCCCGGCGCTGGCGTCGGCGGTGCTCAGGCTCAACCGCACGAACGGCCCGTTCGACCCGAAGAGGCGGCCGTCGTTGACCGCGGCGGCGAAGCCCGGCCCGTCGAACTCGGCCGGGCCGTCGGCGTCTTCGCCCACCCGCACCCACGAGCGGGGGCTGCCCGACTGGGTGGTGATGGTCCGGTGGGTATCGCTGACCGCCGTCGCCGTCGGCGTGAAGCCGCGTCCGACCATCGTGAGCCACCAGCGCATGCGCCCGTTGAAGCTGCCGGTGCCGTTGCCATTCATGATCTCCAGCGCGGTGAACCGCTCGCTCCACAGACCGGTATCGCCGGTGGCCGGATCGGGCTCGACGGGCGGCAGCCGGAACACCGTCGGATCGGCGCGGCTGTAGCCCCGCAGCAGGTCGACGTCGAGGGCGCCGATGCCGCCGCGATCGGGGTGGTTGATCTGGATGACCCGCTCGACCTCGTTCTGGTCTTCAAGCGCGCGGAAGATCTGATCGGGCGTCATGCCGGTGCCCGGCCCGCCGGCCCAGTCGATGGCCCCGCCGTTGCGGCTCTCGGCGTCGGCCACCAGCGGGAAGCTGTTGTAGTGCCCGTAGTCGAAGGTCGTCAGCTCGATGCCGATCACCCCGATGAGCTCGTCTTCGGCGCCCAGCGCGGCGATGGTCGGCCGATAGTCGGTGATGTAGTCGTGATCGGTGCTCACCAGCACCTCGACCCCTTCGCCGAGGAAGCTGCGCACCCGATCCTCGAGGGTGATCGGGGCGTCGGGGCTGTTGATGCCGTGCACGTGGAAGTCGCCCGACAGCCAGCCGGCGGTGTCGATCACCTTGGCGATCTCGGCGGTCAGCTCGACGGTCTCGCCGGCCATGACCTCGACCTCGACCCCGCCGTTCTGCACGGCGTCCGTGGGCCAGACCGACCACGTCGGGCCGCGGCTGACGACGACCCGATAGCGACCGGGCGCCAGCGGGATGTCGGCCCGGCCGTCGACGCCGGTGAAGATCAACGCCGGCACCCCATCGAGCGGGCCGTCGGTGTCGACGTCGCGCACGTTCGCGTCGGGGAACTGCGGGCAGTCGTCGATGCAGCCGACGTAGACCCGACCCGCCGTGGCCTCGCCGTCGGGCCGCCGGATGCTCACCGCGACCCGCCCCGGCGCCTGCAGCGCGATCGCCGGGGCCTCGACGTCGGCGCCGGCCGCGACGACCACCGTCGGCGCGTCGGCCGGCACCCAGCCCTGCTTCCACGCGCGCACGGTGTAGGTGCCCG
Organism: bacterium; assembly: GCA_030427205.1. GTDB lineage: Bacteria > Myxococcota_A > Bradymonadia > UBA7976 > UBA1532 > JACKDM01. The sequence goes on from JAUHXC010000065.1 coordinate 6,033, forward strand.
GCGGCACCCGCATCGCGTAGGTCCCGTCGCCAGTCATGTCGATGGCCTGATTGACCGTGCGGCCCGCCTCGTCGACCGCGGCGAAGCGCATGCCGGCCAGCGAGCCGCCGTCGGCCACGGCCCGGCCCGAGAGGCGGCCGGTCTCGGCGCCCAGCGCCTGCCAGGCGGGATCCATCAACGAGGCGGGGCTGCCGTCGCCGACGAAATGCCAATGGGTCTTGCTCGCCGACGCGCCGGGCTCGAGGTGCACCAGGCCCGGCAGGTTGGGGATCTGCGCCGGGGTGGCGAGCAGCGTGGGCAGCAGCGCGTCGACGCCGATGACCGAAGCGACGACCCCGGCGACCCACAGATAGCGCCCGCTGGACGGGTAGTCGTCGTCGATGCTCGGCTCCGCCAGCGGCACGTAGGCGTGGCCGCCGTTGGCGCCGTTGAAGGCGACCGCGGTCAACGGCACGCCGCCGAGCGCGTCGCGGCCGAAGCCGGCGTTGCCGTAGCCGCCGGTGGGGCTCAGCGGGCTGAGGACCTCGACCGCGCCGCCGGAGTCGATGAGGTGGCCCACGGGCAGGTGCACCGCATCGTCGCCGTCGTTGCGTATCGCGGTGATGACCCGCAGCCCGGTATCGCCCGGCCGCAGCACGTAGTAGGTGGTGATGGTCGTCGACAGCTCGCGGTCGATGTCGTAGCCGATCGACAGCCCCTGGTTGCCGAGGAAGGTGGTCACGAGGCCGCGCAGGTTGATGAAGTCGAGCAGCGTCGAGCGCCCGGTGACCGCCAGGACCGCTGCCTGACCGTCCGCGCCGTCCGCCAGGATCTCGTAGGTCTCGGGATCCATCGTCTGGCCCAGGTTCATCAGCAGGCAGATCTCGCCGACCTGATCGCCGCCGGGCTCGCCGGGCATGCGGCGGATGTCGGCGTCGATGACGTTGCCGCCGTACGGGCACGGACCGATCACGCGGTCGTCGGCCTCGATCACGAAGCGCACCCGATCGTTGTCGAGCACGTAGTCCCCCACCCGCCCGAGCGGGGTCGGCCCGTCGACCAGATCGTCGGGCGACGCCGAGACGAACGCCCGCGCCGGACCGGCTTCGGCACCGTCGGGGCGGGCGGCGAGCGCTTCGGTGAGGTCGACGGCGACCCGCGAGCCCGGCTCGGGCCGCGGCGCGGCGTCCGGCGCGGCGTCCACCGCCGCGTCGGCGGCCCCGTCGGGCGCGTCGACCCCGACCTCCGCCGGCTCGGGCCGGTCGCCGTCGGGGCCGGGCACGACCATGTCGACCGTCTCGGCGACCTGGGCGTCGTCGGCGGGGCAGCCGGCCAGGCCGAGCGCCAGCGCGCAGGCGGCGCCGAGGGACAGAAAACGGTGCAGACGGACGTCGTTCATCGGGCTCTCCCTCGGCGCGCTGTGCTCGCGGTGCCGTCGATCCGGACATGGCGTCGCCGCGGCGACCGAGTGTCGCGCAGGTGAACCACGGCTGATAGATGATCGGCAGCCGGCGGGGTCGCCCGCAATTCGCGGTGTCCCGAAGGCCGGCGTCAGCCGCTGATGTGGGAGAGCAGCGCGAAGTCGTACCCGGCGAGCCAGCCGAGGTAGACGCCCACGACGGTCAGACAGAGCGCGATGAACCAGAAGGTCTTGGGATACCGCGCCCGGGCGATGCCGCCCTTGACCTGCAACGTGCCCGTCGCGACGCCGTGGCCGACGAGGGCCAGCAGGCCGAGGCTCGCTGCGATGAGAAGATACGCCATCACCCGATGATGGCCGCCGGCGCGGGCGAGCACCAGCCGCGACGGCGGCTCAGCGCTTGAAGACGTAGCGCCCGGCCTGGATGAAGTTCATCGGGTCGCGGGACTTGCCGTCGACCCGCACCTCGTAGTGCAGGTGGGTGCCGGTGGTGCGGCCCGAGCTGCCCATCTCGCCGATGCGGGCCCGGTAGCGCACCGTCTGGCCCTCGCGGACGAGGCTGCGCAGCAGGTGGCCATAGCGGGTCGTCACGCCGTTGCCGTGATCGATCTCGACCATCACCCCATAGCGGCCGCGCTTGCCGGAGAAGACCACCTTGCCGGGGGCCGTGGCGCGCACCGGGCTGCCTTCCGCGCCCGGGATGTCGAGGCCGCCGTGGAAGCCCCACTCGCCGTTGATCGGATCCAGCCGCCGGCCGAATCGGCTCGACACCCGGAAGTCGTCCACCGGCGGCACCAGCGGCATCTCGCGCAGCAGCTTCTCCAGCGACTGCAGGCGGTCCATACGGCCGTCGAGCTGGCTGACCACCGGCCGCCCGCTCTTGCCCGCCTCGTCGTCCGCCGCCCGCCCGCTCAGCGCCGCGCGACCTGCCAGCGCCTCGAGGCCGCTGTCGGAGACCTCGATGAGCGCCGGATCGGCGTGCAGCAGCGAGGTCCCGACGATGACGTCGGCGTCGTCCTTGTGCACCGCCGCCGTCGGATCGAGCGCCGCGCCGTAGCGCTCGCCGTCCTTGGGCGCCTCGCGCAGTTCGAAGTGCAGGTGGGTATCGCTCTTCTCGACGCCGGTCCGGCCGACGCTGCCGAGCACCTGGCCCTTCTGCACCCGCGCGCCGATCTCGATGCCCGGCGCCACCGCGGCGAGGTGCATATAGCGGCTGATGCGGCCATCGTCCTGCTCGAGCTCGACGTAGATCCCGGCCCGCCAGCCGTGGCTCTTGATCCTGCGGCCGCCGCGCTCGATCCACTTGGGCCGGCCCTGCCACGCGGCGCGGTCCTGCACGTGGATGATCTTGCCGGCGCTGACCGCCAGCACCGCGGTGCCGATGGGCGCCGGGATGTCGATGCCGTTGTGGTGGCTGTGCCCGCGGGGGCCGAAGCCGCTCATCACCTCGGTCTCGCCGGGCACCGGGTTGACGTACTCGCTGGTGCCCTCGGCGATGAACGGACCGCCGGCTCCGGTCAGCGGCGCGTCGTCGAGGCCGGCCACGACGATCGGGGTCTTGCCCAGCTCGGGGTTGACCATCGCGTCGAAGTCGACGCCGGTCGCCGTCAGCGCGGTCTCGATGGCCTGGATGTTCTGATCGAGGCGACCGGCGAGGCGCTCGTGCACGTCGACCTGCTTCTGCTTGAGCTCGTCGATGTGGCTCTGCAGCGCCGCGACCCGCACCTCGAGCGCCTTGTTGCGCTCGGCGGCGTTGTCCCGGCTCGCGTCCGCCGACGCCAGGATGTCCTTGACCGCCCCCAGCTCCTCGCGCATCTCCAGGTCGCGGAAGGCCAGCTCGAGCATGACCTCGTCGAGCGGCTGCCCCTCGTCGTCGAAGAGCGCGATGGCCCGCTCGGTGGGCATGTCGGGGCCGAGCTCTTCGCCCTTCAGCTCGCGGGTGACCTTCTCGAAGGCCAGCTGCGTGGCGCTGACCCGACGGGCCAGCGACTCCGAGACCCGGGTCAGCCGGGCGTTGTCCTCTTCGGTCTCCGAGAGCCGATAGCTCTGCACCGCGAACAGGCCGCCGGTGACGCCCATGAGCACCACCGCCGCGGCGAGGCCCACGTAGAGATAGCGCCGGCGAGGCGACGTGCGCCGCAGGACCCGCACCTTGCTGGCCTTGATCGGCTTGACCGGCGACCGCTCCCGCGGCGCGCTCGACTCACCGGGCGCCTGCAACGCCGCCGCCGTCGCCAGCGGCAGGGCCGTCATCGCCGCCGCCCCCGCGCTCGCCGCCTCCGCCGCCGCCTCGGCCGCCCGGGCCGCCGCCGCAGCCTCGGCCGCCGCGCTCTCGGCGGCGCGCGTCACCGCGGCCAGCCCCTCGCCGTCGACCTCGGCCCGCAGCGGCCGCTCGCCGATGCGCTCGACGATGCGATCGACCGCGCGCTCCAGCGGCGCCTCGACCGCGCGCTCCACCGCGCCTTCCACGTCCAGCGCCTCGGGCGGCACCATCGGCGAGGCGTAGGCCGCCGTATGGCGGATCGCCTCGGGCAGCGCCGACGGGCGGGTCGCTGCGGCCGACGTCACGACATCGTCGAGCTCGATGGGCTCGACGTCGATCGAGTCGAACAAGACGAGCCCGTCGTCCCCGGCCTCTTCGTCCGCCGAAGACCGCAGCGTCGGCGCCGGCCCGTCGCCGTAGAGATAGGCGTCGAGGGCCGCGTCTTCGGCGTCGAGCAGATCGGCTTCCCCGATCCACGAGGGATCTTCGGGCGACGCCGCCCGCGCCGCCTCGGGCGCCGCCACCTCGGCCAGCGCCCGCCGCGACGGCCCGTGCTCGGGCCACGCGTCGAGGGCCTGACGATAGAACGCCGCCGCGCGCTCGGGCTCGCCGAGCAGCGCCTTGAGCGCGCCCAGGCGATGCAGCCGATCGGCCCGCTCGGCCGACTCGATCGCGTCGCCGTGGTGCATCAGCAGCGCCTGCCCCACCTGGAAGGCCCGCGCCCAATCCCCCTGGCGGAACGCGAGATCGGAGAGGGCCATGAGCCCCGGCCGGTGGGTCCCGTCGAGCGCCAGCGCCGCCTCGTAATGACGGCGGGCGGCGGCGTCGTCGTCGAGCGCGTCGGCGCAGCGGGCCGCGGCCAGATGCCGCTCACGCAGCCGGCTCGGCTCGGCGTCGGGCTCGGCGGCGATCAAGCGATCGAGCAGCACCGCCGCGTCGGGCCAGCGGCGCTCGGCCAGGGCGTGCTCGGCGAGTCGACGCAGCGCCGGTCCGTGATCGGGCGCCGCGGTGAGCGCCTGGGTCCAAGCCTCGACGGCGCCGGCCATGTCGCCGAGCGCGTCGGCGTTCAGCTCGCCGAGGCGGGTCGACCAGCGCGCGCGCTCCTCGGCGTCGCCGGCGGGCAACAGCCGGGTCAGCAACCGCGCGGCGTCGGGCGCGTCGCCGGCCTCTTCGGCGAGGGCCAGCAGCCCCTCCAGGACATCGCGGCGACGCGGATCGTGCTCGGCGGCGGCGCGCAGGCTGGCCCGCGCCCCATCGGCGTCGCCCAGGTGGTCCCGCTGGATGTCGGCCTTGGCGATCCACGCGTCGCGGGCGGCGCCGCCCGTCGACCAGCGCGCCAGCCGATCGAGCGCCGCAGCGCACGCCGGCCAGTCGCCTTCGGCCCGGGTCAGCTCGACGAGCAGGCCGAGCAGCTCGGGGTCGTCGGTGCGATCGGCGACGGGCGCCAGCGCCGACCGGGCCGCGGCGCGGTCGTCGAGTCGATCGAGGCACAGCCGGGCCAGTCGTCGACGCAGCTCGACGCCGTCGCCGTCCGCGTGGGCCAGCTGGCGCACCAGGATCTCCATCAGCGGGCGCCACTGCCCGTCGGCCGCGTACCAGCTCGCCAGCGCGTCGAGGGCCTCGGCGTCGCTCGGGCTGCGCTGAAGCACCGCCTGCCACGCCACCTCGGCCTCGGCCCCTTCGCCCGCGTCGGCGCGCAGACGGGCCAGGCGCCGCCAGCGCTCGAGGGCCTCCGCCTCGCCGGCGGGCGTACGCAGGCGGGCGACGAGGACGTCGGCCAGCGCCGCCTCGTCCCCGCGGCGCAGCGCGTCCTGCTCCAGCCCTTCCAGCGCGGGCACCGAGCGCGGATCGATCGCCAGCGCCCGCCGCCAGGCCTCCGCCGCGGCGTCCGAGCGCCCGTGACGGTCTTCGAGCGCGGCAAGACGCAAGGTCAAAGCCAGCGCCGGGGCGCCGTCGAGATCATCGAGGGTCTCGCGCCACAGGTCGCCCAGCTCGGCCCAGCGCCCGCTGGCCTCGGCCAGTCGGCTCACCTCGTCGGCCAACCCCGGATCATGGGCCCGCTCGGCGAAGGCGCGGGCCATCACCTCGAAGGCCGGACCGGCGTCGGGCAGGCGCGCCTCGAGCACGCCGGCGACCTCGCGGTAGAGCTCCTGCCGCGCCGCCGGATCGGCGACGCCGTCGAGCCCGTCGAGGCGCAGCGCGGCCCAGGCCTCGACCTCGTCGGCGGCCAGGTGGGCGTCGACCAGCGCCGCCTCGGCCTGCGGATCGTGGGGCAGCCGGCGCAGCACTTCGCGCCATGCCCCGCGGGCCGCCGCCGGGGCGTCACGCCGCTGCTCCAGCTCGGCGATGGCCCGCCAGACGTCCGCCTCGGCCTCGGCGCCGCTCACCCGACCGAGCTTGCGATCGAGCAGCGCGCGCACCGCGTCGTGATCCCCCGCGCTCCGCCGCAGCGCCTCGAGCGCATCGGCGGCGTCGTCGGCCTCGGGATCGAGCGCGAGCACCGCCCGCCAATGCTGCGCGGCCTCGCGCGGCTCGACCCGCGGCGCCAGCCAGCGATGCAGCACCGGACGCAGCGGATCCGCGGACGGGATCCGCTGCAGCAGCGCGCGGGCCAGATCGTCGCGGGCCTCCAAGTCACCGTCGAGCCGCGCTTCCAGCCGCCACAAAGCCCGCAGCGCCTGCTCGTCCCGCGGGTCGCAGGCGCGCACCGCCCGCCACGCCTCGGCCTCGGCGGCGGGATCGTGCAGTCGATCGGCGAAGATCCGCGCCCGCGCCGTATGCAGGGCGGCCGCCTCGCCGGGCATGCTCACCGCCCGCTGCCCGTAGAGCGCCGCCAGATCGGCCCAGCGCTCGCCGCTCTGCAGCCGCTGGATCAAGCGGGCCAGCGCCTCGCCATCACCCGGCTCGGCCGACAGCCGCCGGCGCCAGAAGGCTTCGGCCGCCGCGGTGTCGGCCAGCTCGCCCCCGTAGAGGCTCGCCAGCTCGGCCTCGATGCCTGCACGGCGCTCATCGCCGACCGCGTCGGTCAGCGACGCGAGCAGCGCGGCCCGATCGGCCTCGCGTCCGGTCGCCCGCGCCAGCCGGGCGAGGCGCGCGTCCTCGTCGTCGGCCTCGGGCTTCAGCCGCAGCGCCTCGGCAGCGGCTTCGAACGCGCCGTCGAGATCACCGGCGCGGCTGCGCAGATCGGCCAGCTCACCCAGTCGGGATACGCGCTCGTCGCTCGCCTCGACCGCTTCGAGCGCCCGGGCCCACAGCTCGGCAGCGCCGGCGGCGTCCCCGCGACTCGCCCGCAGCGCCGCCAGCCGCTCCGCCAGCCGCGGGGCGTCGTCCCGCTGCAGCGCGCCGTCGAGCGCGGCGAGCGCGGCGAGCGCGACGGTCTCCGGCAGCCGCTCGACCAGATCGGCCAGGCGCACGGCCAGCTCGACCCGCTGATCGGCGGTGGATCGGGCCGGGATCTGCGCGCGGTAGACCTCGGCGACCGCCTCGGCCGGCAGGTCGGCCTCAGACGCAATGACGGCAGCCAGCGCCTCGGCGTCACCGGGCGCCGCCGCGAGGACGGCGCGCCACGCCTCGAAGGCTTCCGCCGTCCGCCCGAGCCGACCAGCGACCCGGGCCAGCGCCCGTCGGCTCTCTTCGTCATGGGCCCGGAACCGGCGCAGCTCGGCCACGTCGGTCCAGCGATCATCCGCCGCCAACGCCGCGTCGAGCGCGTCGAGCGCGTCGACGTCCGCGTCGGCGAACAGCGCGTCCCACGGCCGGCCGGCGTCGGCCAGCACCACGGTCCGAGCGGCCCACGCGGCGGGGTCGCGCTCGGCGTCGCGGGCGCGCTCGAGCATCTCGACCCAGCCGTCGGTATCGCCCACCGCCAGCCGCGCCATCGCCAGCGCGTCGAGCGGCGCTCGGGTCGGGTCTGCGGCATGCACCGCCTCCAGCGCTCGATGGCGATCGTGCGGCTCGAACGCCGGATCGGCGCCGATCTCGATCAACCCATCCAACGCGGCGGCGTCGATCGCCGCGGCGGCGATCTGCCGATCGACCAGGGCGCTGCGATCGCCCGCGGCCCGGTCATGCGCCGCCAGGCGGGCCAGGGCCTCGCCGTCGGCCGGGGCATGATCGAGCACCCGTCGCCACGCATCGACCGCAGCCTCGTCGCCGAGCCCGCGGGCCAGCCGGGCCCAGCTCGCCGCGTCGTCGGCCTCGACGGCGGCCTTGCGAGCGAACATGCGCCAGCGGGTCGGATGGCTCGCCGCGAGCTGCTCGAGCACCGGCTCGAAGAGCGGCCCGCCCGCCACCGCGTCGTACAGCGCGTCCCAGCCCGCCTCGCCCAGCCCCGCCTCGAGGGCGGCGAGCATCAGGCGTCGGGCGACCCGCTCGGCGACCGGACGACAGGCGTCGGCGAGACGCAGCGCACGGCGCGCCGCGTCGCGGCAGGCCGACCACTCGCCGGCCGCCGCCCGGGCCAGACCGATGCGATCGAGCACGTCGATGGCATCCCAGCCACCATCGACCATGGCATGGGAGGAGTCATCGATGGCATCAAACATAACTCCACTGCCATCAGACATCTCATCGACAGACATCCCATCGACAGACATCCCATCGACGGAGTCATCACCGATGGCATCCAGCGAGCGATCGCCCGTCACGGTCTCGGCGAGCAGCTCGACGGTCGCGCCCGGATCGAGCTCGGCGCCCGATGCCTTCAGCGCGCGCTCGAGCGCGTCGGCGGTGGCAGCCGGCGCCATGCGCCCGCTCTCCACCGCCGCCAGACGCAGGGCCAGCCCGACCGCGCGGCTCGGCGCCACCCGCTCGATCTGCTCGTCGAGCAGCGCCGCGAAGCGCTCCGTGCGGCCATGGGTCCGGTGAATCCGCTCGATGGCATCGAGGATCTGCCCGTCCCCGGGCGCAGTCATCAAGGCCACCTGCCACGCCGCGAGGGCCGCGTGCTCGTCCCCGCGCCGTTCGCCGTGCAGCCGAGCCACGGTGACCCAGCGATCGCGCCCGCCGTCGGCCTCGGCGTCGAGGGTGGCCAACGCGACCCGATCGTCCCAGCGACCCACCGCTTCGAGCAGCGTCTCCGCGGCGGTCCAGCCGGCCGGATCGTGGGCATAAGCCGTGCGCAAACCGCGCCAGGGCGTCCGGCCCGGCTCGCGCAGGTCGTCGGCCAATGCGACGAGCGCCTGTCCCCGGGCCTCCGCGGTCGGCAACAACTCCAGCGCTTCGAGGCGCACCGACAGCGCGGCCGACCCCCGCCCGCTGCGCTGATACAGATCGGCCAGCCGCGCGAAGAGCGCCGGGCGGCGGGTCTCGTCGACGACGACGCGCAGCGGCGGCACGGCCCGGCTCGCATCACCCAGCTGCAGGGCGACGTCGGCGATCTGAACCGCCAGCTCGACCCGCGCGTCGGTGTCCGCGGCCTGCTCGAATCGGCGCTCGAGCACGGCGCACAGCTCATCGAGGCGGTCGGTCTCCCGGTGCAGGGTCGCCAGCGCTTCGAGCGCCTCGGCGTCGGCCGGATCCGCAGCGAGCACGTCCTGCCAGACCGCAGTCGCTGCGCCGGGATCCCCCCGTCGTTCAGCGTGCAGGCGGGCCAGCGCGCCCAGCACCCGGCGCTGTTCGTCCGCCGGCAGGCGGTCGGCGTGGCGGGCGAGCACGCCGGCCAGCCCGTCCCAGTCTTCGGCCGCGGTCAGCAACGCTTCGAGGCGCACCCGGGCCGACGCGCGCTCGGCGTCGTCTGCGGCCCGCTGCCAATGCCGGCGGGCATGACTGATCGCCGCCTGGGGCATGTACAGCCGCTCGGCGTAGAGCCCGCACAGCCAACCGTGCAGCCAGCCGTCCGCGCGCTCGCCGGACGCGTCGACGATCCGCTCGCCGATCTCGGCCAGCGGCGGCCACGCGCCGGTCTCTTCGGCGAGGGCGTGCAGCTCGGGCAGCAGCGCCGCGTCGGGGCGCTCCTCGAACGCCGCGAGCAGCGTCCACAGGGCGTCCTCGGGGGTGCGCAAGCGACGGTGTTGCACATCGGCCAGCCGCCGGCGCAGCGCCGCCCGCTCGTCGGGATCACGGCTCACCGCCAACCGCGCGCTCAGCACCTCGGCCAGAGCCGGCCAGCGCAGCGCCGCGTGGTGGATGTCGGCCAGGGCGGCGCACGCCTCGGCGTGGCCCGGCTCGGCCTCGAGCACCCGCTCGTAGAGCCGGCGCGCGGTGCGCGGGCGCCCCAACTCGACGTAGATCGCGGCGGCCCGCAGCCGGTCGACGCCGGTCTCGGCCAGCAGATCCGCCAGCGCAGCGGTCTCGCCGGCGCTCTCGTAGAGCCCCATCAGCGCGGCGACCGCCTCCCGGTCGAGCGCAGCCTCGGCGCGCACGGCACGCCAGGCGGCGATCGCGGCCAGGGCGTCGGCGTCCGCCTGAACCTGACGCGCGTGGGCCCGCAGCAGCTCGAGCCGCCGGGGATCGTCGGTCGCCATGCGGGCCAACAGGCGACGGCGCGCGACCACCACCTCGCTCGCGTCGCGCGATGCCTGATGGATGGCCCACAGCGCGGGGGTGCAGTCGGGCTCGGCGGCCAGAGCGGCCCGCCAGTGTTCGAGGGCGCGCCGGCTGCGCCCGCGCTGGCCGTGCAGCTCGGCGAGGCGCACGTGCAGCGGCGCCGGGGGCTCACCGGCGTCGATGCGCTGTTCGAGCACGGCCACCAGCGACTCATCGTCGCCGCCGGTGGTCGACAGCAGCCGATCGAGCGCCGCCAACGCCGCCGGATCGTGCCCGCCGCGCAGCTCGAGCACCATCTCCCACAGCCGGCGCGCATCGGCGGGCCGACCCAGGCGCTCGGTGGCCAGCGTCGCCTGCTCGATACGCACCGCGGCCTCGTCCTCGCCCTGCAGGGTCTCGGCGAGCCGGTCGAGGGCGTGGTACAGCGCCGGCCACGCGGCCCGGCTGCGCTCGATGTCGACCAGTCCGGCCAGAGCCCGCCGCTCGCGGGGGTCGAGGGCCAGCGCCCGGCGATACCAGCCCGCCGCCTCACCGGGGCGGTCGAGGTGCTCGGCGGACAGGATGCCCAGCGCCAGCGCGATCGTCGGCCGGGGCTCGAGGGCCATCTGCGACTCGAGGATCGGGCGCAGGGCGCTCCACGCCTCGTCGGCGACCAGCAGGCGCGCGAGGCCGTCGAGGGCTTCCCGGTCGTCGGGATCGACGGCGTCGTGCAGGCTCCGCCACGCGTCGCGCTCGGTATCGGCGTCGCCCTGCGCGCGGGCCAGGCGAGCCATCGCGCGCAGCACCCGGCCGCGGGCGGGCACGGCGGCGATGCGGCCTTCGACCTCGCGGCACAGCTCGAGCAGCGCGCGGGGTCGGGCGACCCGGTTGCCGAGTCGGGCGGCCTCTGCCGCGAGCCCCTCGTCCTCGGGCGCCAACCGCCACGCGGCCGACATCCGCTCGAACGCGCCGAGCGGATCCTGCAGGTGCCGCTCGCGCACATCCGCCGCCTCGCGCAGACGGGCGATACGCGTCGCCGGCTCCGCCGACTGGATCTCGCGGTCGAGCATCTCGGCGCAGTAGCGCCAGTCGCCGGTCTCGGCGTAGAGCTCGGCCAGCAGACGCAGGGCCTTGCCGTGACCCCGAGGCACGTCCAGCGCCGGACGCAGCGTATCGATCGCGCGATAAGGGTCACCCAGATCCCGATGCAGGGCCGCCGTGGTCAAACGGGCGTCGATCGCCTGCTCGGCGGGCAGCGCCTGGATGTGGCGGGCCCAGACGTCGGCCAGGGGCGCCCGCCGATCCGCCGCCCGCTCGAGGCGATCCAGCTCGCCCATCGCGTGGGCGTCGCCGGGCACGAGACGCAGCAGCGCGCGCCAGGCATCGGCCGCGGCCCGGGCATCGCCCATGTGCGCTTCGAGCATGCCCGCGAGGCCGCGCAGCAACGCGGGGCGCTCGGGCGGCGGGCGGCGGCGCACGAGATCACCGTAGAGATCCTGCAGCGCCGACCAGCGCCCGCCCGCGTGATAGGCCGCGAGCAACGCGCGGCCGGTCTCCGGATCGGCGGGATCGATCGCGCGGGCCCGCTGCAGAGCGTCGATCGCCCGGGCGTTGTCGTCGAGTCGGGTGATGCACAGCGCGGCGATGCGCCGCAGCCGCTCGGGGGTCGGCGCGCGCTCTTCGAGCAGGCGCACCAACGCCGGCCACTGCGCGGTCTGCGCGTAGAGCCGGGCCAGGGCCTCGGCCGCCTCGTCGTCACCCGGCTCGGCCCGCGAGACGCGGCGCCACGTCGCGATGGCCGCCTGACCCGCTTCGGGCTGGCGGGCCTGAACCCGGCCCAGGCGGCGCAGGGCCGCCAGCCGCTCGCTCTCGTCCCGGGCCCGCGCGACCCGCTGCTGCAGCAGCGACGCCAGCACGCTCCAGTCACCGACGGTGCTGCGCAGGCGCTCCATGCGGGCCAGCGCCTCGGCGTGATCCGGCACCCGATCGAGCACGGCGCAGTATTGGGCGATGGCCTCTTCCGGCGCCCCGAGGTGCTCCGCCTGCCAGCCGGCCAGCCGCATGCGCAGCGGCACCGCCTGCTCCACCGGCAGCCCCTGCTCCAACGCCGCAGACCACGCCGTCGCGGCCGCCTGCCAGCCGTCGGCGGCCTCGGCCAACGCCGCGATCGCCGGGCCGTGCGCCCCGTCGTCGGGCTGCTCGGCGAACACCGCCAGCCGCGCGGCGAGCGCGTCGGCGGGGCGCGCGGCGCGCTCCGACAACAGCTCGGCGGCCCGCAGCCGCAGACCGGCGCGACGGACCGGGGGCTGCGCCGCAGCGCGCTCGAGCAGGATGCCGGCCAGGGTCGTCCAGTCTTCGCCCGCGGTCAGCAGGCGATCGAGGGCCTCGAAAGGCTCGTCGGCCACGGGATCGAGCGCGAAGAGCCTGCGCCACGTCTGCACCGCGCTCGCCGGATCGCCGAGCTGCTCCCGCAGCGTCGCCACCCGACCGAGCAGCGCCCGCTTCTCGCCGCCGTCGGCGAGGGTCCGCTCGCGCGCGGCGAGCACATCGGCCAGCGCCGCGTCGTCGCCGACGATCGCGTACAGATCGGCCAGCGCCGCCAGCGCCTCCTCGTCCCCCGGCGCCGCGCGCAGGACCTGGCGCCACGCGTCGATCGCCTGGCGCGGATCGTCTTCGCCGTGACACAGCCGACCGATGGCCCGCCAGCGATCGACGGCCTCCGGCGTATCGTCGGGCAGCCGCGACGCCAGCCGCGCCTCGAAGCGGGCCTGCTCGGCGGTCTCGCCGGCGCCGGCGTGCAGCGCCGCCATCACCCGCAGCGCGGGATCACAATGGGGGTCGGCGTCGAGCGCCGCCTCGTAGTGCAGCCGGGCGTTCTCCGGGTCCTGGCGCCGCTCGGCGGTGTGGGCGGCGCGCACCCAGAGCGCCGCCGACGCCGGGCCGTCGACGTTCTGGGCCCGATCGACGAAGAGCGCCTCGAGGTCGTCGAGGCGTTCGTTGGCGGTGAAGAGCGTCTCGAGGGCCGACCAGGCGGGGGTCGGATCACCGCCGGACGCGAGGATGATGCCCCAGGTCTCGATGGCCGCGTCGGTCAGCCCCTCGCGCTCGGCGAGCACCGCGCGCTCTTCGAGCAGCGCCCGGCGCACGCCCGGCTCCACGCCCCGTTCGAGCATCTCGCCGAGCACCGTGAAGAGGTCGCCGGGCCGGTCGAGCCGGCGCAGCAGCTCCGCGCGCTGAGCCAGGGCCTCGCCGTCGTCGGGCCACTCGGCCAGCAGGCGGGTGTACTCGGCGAGCGCCGCATCGGGGTTGTCGATCGGGCCGGCGAGCAGGCGGGCGATGCGCCGGGTCAGATCGCGCCGGGTCGAGTCGGCGGCCGTCTGACGCCGCAGCGCGATGAGGATCCGCAGCATCGCCGCGTCGTCCCGGCCGCCCTCGGCGGCGCGGGCCTGAGCCCGCAGGACCCGCTCGTCTTCGGGGGCGATAGCCGCCGCCCGGCGCAGCGCCTCGTCGCTGGCCTGCGGGTCGCGCCCGGCGAGCCACGCGTGCAAGCGCAGCTCGACCGCGACGGCCGCGTCGGTGCCGGCGACCGCCTCGGCGGCCCGCTGCCAACGCTCGATGGCGCCGCTCCAGTCACCGGTGGCGTCGGCCATCCGGGCCATCGCGTCGCCGTAGGCGGCGTCGTCACGGCAGATCGCGAACGCCTCGCCGAGCCAGTGCTGGGCCCGATCGAGCGCCCCCTGCCCTTCGGCGAGCCGTGCGGCTTCGTCGGCCAGCGCCCGCCGCACGGCCGGCTCGCCGACATGCGGCAGCCGAGCCTCGACCAGCGCCGACAGACCGGCGGTATCATCTACGGCGATGAGCAGCCGCCGCGCGCGGGCGAAGGCCTCGCCGTGATCCGGCGCGTCGTCGAGCACGGCCCGGTACTCGGCCAACGCGCTCTCGGGCTCACCGGCCGCGTCGAGCAGCGCGGCGATGCGCATGCGCAGGCCGATCGAGGGCGACGCGGCGTGGCGCATCCGCAGGATCTCGATGAGGGCCGCCGGCTCGGCCGCGCCCCGACCCAGCAACGACTCCAGAGCGTCGAGGGCCTCGGCGTCGCCGGGGGCCTCGGCGAGCACCGCCCGCCACTCGGTCACCGCGTCGTCGGGCCGCCCGAGGCCGAGCGGCGCGGGCTGCCCGCAGAGCCGGGCGACCTCACGGCGCAGCACCCCGGCCTCGTTCGACGGCAGGACGGCGATCAGGCGCCGGTCGACGGCGACCCGCTCGGCGGGGCTCTCCACCAGCGCGCGCAAGGCCCACAGCGCCTCGGTATCGCGGGGCTCGAGCGCCAGGATCGCCTGCCAGTGGGCCCGCGCGGCGGCGGGATCGGCCAGCCGCTCGGTCGATAGTGCGGCCCGGCGCACGTGCAGCGCCCGCAGGCTCGCGCGATCGCCGCCGGCGAGCGCGATGCGTCGATCCAGCACATCGGCGAGCGCGGACCAGCGGCGGGCGTCGGTCAGCAGCGCGTCGAGCGCCGGCAACGCCTCGTGCGGGTCGATCCCTTCGTCCAGGCCGATGCGCCAGTGCTCGACGGCGGCCTCGGCCCGGCCCAGCCGCTCGGCGAGGCGGGCCATCTCGATGCGCATCGCCGCGCGGGCGACACCGGTCAGGCCGTCGATCTGGCGCCGACGCACGTCGAGCAGCGCCGCCCAGGCCGCGCGCCCGGCGTATACCCGCGCGAGGCCGGCGAGGGCTTCACCCGCATCACCGCCGCATTCGAGCGCGGTCTGATAGCGGGCAACCGCCCGATCGGGATCGGCCAGCGGGCCGGCGTAGAGATCGGCGAGGCGCAGCGCCAGCCCGCGACGGGTCTCGGCGTCGGCCTCGGCGGCGAGCAGCCCCTCGAGGGCCTCGGCGCGGTCGGCCGGCTCGTGCTCGGCGAGCGCCGCCAGCGCCCGCAGCGCCTCGCGATGCTCGGGCTCCAGGGCCAGCACGGCCCGGTAGTGATGCCGCGCCAGGGCGGCGTCGCCCATCGGTCCGCTGGCCCAGCCCGCCAGGCGCAGGTTCAGCGCCTGCGCCAGCCGCGCGGGGGCCCCGTCGATCGCGGCGGTCCAGGTCTCGACCGGGCGGGTCCAGTCCCCCACCGTGCGCGCGAGGCGGGCCGCCTCGGGCCCGAAGCGGGCGTCGTCGAGGGTCTCGGCGAAGGCGCGGCAGACATGGGTCAGCGCCTCGGGCGCGCGATCGAGCCGGCTCTCGGCCAGCTCGGCCGCCTGCAGCCGCAGCGCGATCCGGCTCTCGGCGTCCCGCTCGCGGGAGAGACGCCGCTCGATCCGCGCCAGCGCGGCGTCCGGTCGGCCGGCGGCGATGCGCAGCTCGATCAGCCGGCCGAAGGCGTGCTCATTGTCCGGGGTCAGGTTGAGCAGCGTCTCGTAAGCGGTCGCGGCCGCCTCCGGATCGCCGAGCCGCTCGTCGCGCAGCCGGGCGAGCCGCAGCAGGCGACCGGCGTCGCTCGGCGGCGTGCCGATCCGGGCGGCGAGGATACGGCCCAAGGCCGGCCAGTCGCCGCCCTCTTCGTACGCTGCTTCGAGCGTATCGAGGGCCTCGGCGTCGTCGGGCACCTCGGCGAGCAGCGCCTCCCAGGCCCGCGTCTGCCGGGACGGGCGCGCCTCGCGGGCCAGGACCCGCAAGAGCACCAGCCGCCGGGGATCCTCGGTCGGCAGCGTCGCCACGAGTCGCCGACGCAGCGCGGCGCGATCGGCGCCCTCGCTCAGCTCGATCGCCGCCCACAGGGCCTCTTCGTCGTCGGGCACCTCGGCGAGCACCGCCCGCCAGGCCGCCAGGGCCGCCGACGGGTCGTCGAGTCGCTCGGCGGCGAGTCGGGCCCGGCGGACCCACAGATCCCGCGCGCCGCCTCCGCTGCCCGCGCTGCGGGCGATGCGGGTCTCGAGCACCGCGTCGAGCGCCGCCCACCGGCCCTGAGCCGACAGCAGCCGGTCGAGGGCCAGCAGACCCTGGGCGTACAGGGCGTCGTCGGCGGCGAGCCCGTCCAGCGCGCCCCGCCAGTGCTGCACCGCCTCTTCGCCGCGCCCGAGCTGCTCGGCGAGCCCCGCCGCCTCGGCCAGCCGTCGCGGATCGGCGTCGATCTCGGCCTGCTGCACGCGCACGGCCAGCAAGGGCCCCCAGGCGTCGCCGGCGCGATGCAGCTCGGCCAGCGCGTCGAGGGTCTGCCGATGGCCCGGCTGCGCCGCCAGGGCCGCTTCGAACCAGCGCACCGCGCGCCCCGGAGCTTCGGCGGCGTGCAGCCGACCCAACTCGCGGGCGAGCTCGGCCTTGCGCGCGGGCTCCTCGGCCAACGCGTACAGTCGGCCGAGCGCGTCGGCCCGCTCGGTGGAGGTCGCCGCGGCATCGGCCAGCGCGTGCAGCGCGACCGGGTCGTCGGGGTCGATGGCCAGCAGGTGCTCGGCGTGCACCCGGGCCTCGGCGTCGTCGGCCAACGGGCCCCGGGCCCAGCCGAGCAGCCGACGGCGCAGCGGCGCCGCCTCACCCGCCGGCCGGCCGACGAGCGCAGCGCGCCACGCCGCGGCGGGGGTCGCCCAGTCGTCGGCCTCCGCGGCGAGGCGCTCGACGGGCTCGGCGAAACGCGCGTCCTCGCCGGTGGCCCGCGCGGCCGCCGACCAATGGCGCAACGCCGCCCGCGGGCGCTGAAGCTGCTCGGCGAGGTGCGCCGCCCGGACATGCAGCCGGGTGCGCGACGCGGGGGCCTCGACCCGCTCGAGTCGGGCCTCGATGCGATCGAGCTCTCCGGCCCGATCGCCCAGCGCGATGCAGGCCGCCCGGGCCCGCTCGAAGGCCTCACGGTTCAGGGGATCGGCTTCGAGCGCGGCGTCGTAATCGGCCAGCGCGCCGCGGGCGTCGCCGAGGGCCTCACGCCGAATATCGCCAGAACGCACCAGGAGCGCCGGGGACGGCGTCCCGGACCGGCGCTGTTCGAGCACGTACAGCAGACCGTGGGCGTCGTCGATCCGGCCGTAGAGGGCCTCCAGGGCGTCCAGGGCCTCGATATCCCCCGGTTCGGCCGCCAGCAGCGCCTTCCACAGATCGATCGCCCACTCCGGGCGCTCGGCGTCGTTGAGGCGCGCCTGATCGCGCAGCAGCGCGGTGCGCGCGGGGTCGGTCGCGTCGAGCAGGACGAGCAGTCGGTCGCCCAGGCTCGCGGCGCTCTCGACGTCGTCGCGGCGGAGCGCGATGCGCCGGGCCGCTTCGAGGGCCTCGCGGTGGTCGGGCGCATCGGTCAGGACCGCGTGCCAGTCCCGGGCGGCATGGGGGTCGCCGAGCTCGTCGGCCAGTCGGGCGGCGGCGGCGCGCAGAGCGATGCGCTCGGCGCCGGTGGCCGCGGCGGCCTGGCGGCGGCGGGTGCGGCACAGCGCGAAGCGATCGCCCAGCGTCCGGTGCACGTCCGCGAGGCGCGCGAGCAGCTCGGGATCATCGACCCGATCGGCCAGAGCGGCTTCGTACCAGCCGACCGCCGCGCGCGGATCGTCGAGGGCGTCGGCGTGCAGCGCGGCCACCGCGCCCGCCGCGTCGGCCCGCTCTCGGGGATCGTCGAGCAGCGGATGCAGCCGCGCGAGCGCGTCGGCCCGCGTCCGGGCATCGCTCACCCGGGTCAGCGCGCTCAAGGCCTCGATGTCGTCCGGATCGCTGATCAGCAAGGCCTCGGCGTGCGGCCGGGCGTCGTCGAAGGCGTCCCGGGCCAGCGACCAGCGCAGGACGCGCCGATGCAACGGCAGGGCGTCGATCCGGCCCAGGCCGGCGATGGCCGTCGACCACGCCTGCACCGCGGGCTGCCAGTCGCCGGTCTGCTCGGCGAGGCGCTGCGCGATGGGCCCGTAGCGGGTATCGTCGGCGGTCAACTCGATGAGCGCAGCGAGGTGATGCATCGCCCGCGCGTCCCCGGCGGCCGACGCCGCGTCGAGCGCCCGGCCGTGCAGGTCGATGCGCGTCTGGCGCGTACGGGGCGCCTCGTCGACGCAGCGCTGGGGCAGATAGGCCTCGATGCGATCGATGACCTCGGCCGGGGCGTCGGCGAGCGCAAGCGCCGCCTCGAAGGCGTCCTCGTGGGCCGGATCCCGCTCGAGCGCGGCGTCGAACGCGAGACGCGCCCGCTGGATGTCGCCGACCGCCCGCCGGGCCATGCCCAGTCGAATCCAGGTCGGTACGTCGTCCGGCGCGAGGCGCAGACGGGCGTCGAGCACATCGGCCAGCTCGCCCGGCGCGGCGGCGGCGGAGAGCTGTCGATCGAGCGCGGCCAGCGCCTCGGCGTCGTCGGGCTCGACCGCAAGGACCGCGCGCCACGCCTCGATCGCCGGCCGCCGTCGCTCGAGATCGTCGAGCAGCCGCGCCTGATCGCGCAACAGCCCGCGGCGCTCATCGTCGACGTCGGCCTCGGCCACCAGCCGCTCCAGCAGCCGCGCGCCCAGCTCGACCGCCGCGGCGCGGTCACCCGCGGCCCGATGCAGCGCGCGGGCCGCGCGCAGCGCCTCGAGGTGGCGCGGCTCGACGGTGAGGACCTCGGTCCAGTCGTCGAGCGCCTGCCCCGGCGCGCCCAGTCGAGCGCTCAACCGCGCAGCGTCGGCCAGCAGCGCGGCCCGGGCCTCGGCGCGCGAGTCGGCTTCGTCGGGGCCCGCGAGATCGGCCTGCCGCAACCGCACGAGGCGCAGGGCGGGCCAGTTCTCTTCGGCGCGCAAGACCTCGGCGAGGCCGGCGAGGGCCTGCGGATCGGCGGGCTCGATGGCCAGCGCCTGCTCGAACCAATGGCGGGCGCGGGCGCCGTCGCCCAGCGCGTCGGCGTACAGCGCGCCGAGTCGCCGAGCCCGGCGGGCGCGCAGCGCGCTCGATTCGTCGATGGCGTAGAGCCGGGCCAGCGCGTCGGCCACGGCGGCCGGATCACCGGCCTCGGCCCGCGCCTCCAACGCCTCGATATCGTTCGGCTCGAGGGCGAGCAGCCCCGCCGCGTGGCGCAGAGCCCGCTCGGGCGCGTCGAGCGGGCCACGGCTCCAGCCGAGCAGTCGACGGTGCAGCGGCAACGCCGCGGCGGTGCCGCGCACGTCGTCGAGGGCCGCCTCCCAGGCGTCGACCGCCGCCGACCAGTCGCCGACCCGCGCGCTCAGGCGTTCGGCGATCGGACCGAAGACGGCGTCCTGCCCGCCCAGCCGCGCGGCGGATACGACGTGCTCCAGAGCCGCGGCGTGCCGGCCGAGGGCCTCGGCGCGGCCGGCGGCCTCGGCGTGCAGATCGCGCGCGGTCTCGCGATCGGTGTGCGGGACATGGCGCTCGATGCGGTCGAGCACGCCGGCGGCGTCCCCCCGACCGTCGAGGATCGCCGCTGTCCGCGCGAAGGCGTGCGCGTCGGCGGGATCGAGCGCGAGCGCGGCGTCGAACACCGCCAGCGCGCCATCGGCATCGCCCAGCGCGTCGGCGCGCAGGTCGCCGATCCGACGCAGCAGCGCGCCGGTCGGCCTGGGCGCCAGCGCCCGCCGCCGCTCGAGGATGCGCACCAGCCCGGCGTCGTCGGCCAGTCGGACGTAGAGGGCCTCGAGCGCGTCGAGGGCTTCGGCGTCGTCGGGCGCATGATCGAGCACCGCAGACCACGCGGCGCAGGCCTCTGCGGGCCGGTCGAGGGGCTCGACCAGCGCCCGGGCCTGGCTGCGCAACAGATCGGCGTAGCGCGCATCGTCGGCAGGCACGGCGGCCAGGAGGCGCGCGCCGAGCTCGATCGCCTCCGGCCAGTCGCCGCGCTCGACGCGCAGCGCGCGGGCGGCCCACAAAGCCTCGGTATCGCCCGGCGCCTCGGCCAGCGCGATGTCCCACTCGGCCAACGCCCCGTCGATGTCGCCGAGGCCGTCGAGCAAGCGCGCCCGCCGGGCCCGCAGCGCCCGGCGCGTCGCCCCGTCGGAGAGCTCGATGCGCCGCGCCAGCGCGCGGGACTGGTCCTCGGTTCGTCCCTCGATGGCGTACAGCGCGTCGAGGGTATCGAGCGAAGCCGCCGGATCATGACCCTGTTCGAGCGCGCCCTCCCAGAGAGCGATGGCGTCTTCGATTCGGTTGTCGGCCTCGGCCATGGCCGCCCGCCGGGCGCTCAGCGCGCCCGCGAGCGGATCGTCCGCCTCGATCGCGAGCGTGATCCGATCGGCGAGCGCCGCGTCGAGCGCCCCGTGCCGCCCGGCCGCTTCGAGCAACGGCAGCAGCGCATCGAGCGCCGCGGCGTCGTCGTCGGGCGCGGTGGGGCAGCGGGCCGCCTGCCACGCGTCGATGGACTCGGCGGTCCGGCCTTCGGCGGCGAGCAGCGCCCCCCGCCGCCGCTGCAGCCCACGCAGCGTCGCCGATTCGGCTTCGAGGTCGACGAGGGCGTCGAGGGCCACGAGCGCTTCGGCGCTGTCGCCGGCCCCTTCGGCGAGGCGCAGGCGGGCCCGCCAGCTCTCGACGTGCCCCGGCTCGGCGGCAGACGCCGCAGTCCACGCCGCGCGGGCGTCGTCATCCCGCTCGACGCGGCCGGCCCACTCGGCCACCCGCCGCCAGAGCGCGGCCGATCCGTGGATGAGCGCCGCGTCGCGCCAGGCGTCGATCAGCAACGGCAGGGCCTCGGGCCACATGCGCAGCTCGACCAGCGGGGCCAGCGCCGCGTCGTCGCCGCTGTGCACGATCGCCGCCGCGGCGAAGATGAGCGCCGCGTCGGGGCCGGCGATCGGCTCGGCGAAGCTCATCAACTCGGCGAGCGCCGCGCCCTTGTCCGCGCGCGCGCCCAAGCGCAGGACGGCGATGTCGAAGTGGTCGTCGGGTGCGTCGGAGGTCGCCTCCAACCCCTGGCGCGCGGTCGCGTCGCCCGGCGCGGTCTCGACCAGCGCCCGGTACAGCGTCGCGGCGCGCGCGCGGTCGACCTCGGCGGTGAGCGCCGCCACGGCGTGGCGATCGGCGCGGGTCGGCGCGCCATGGCGTGCAGCGCGCGCTTCGAATGCTCGAATCGCCCCCTGCACATCGCCGACGGCGCGGCACAGCTCGATGAGGGTGTCGATGGCCTCGTCGGCGCCCGCCGTCGTCCCGGCCTGATCGGCGGTCAGCGGGTCGGCGGCGCCGTCGACGATCGCCCACCACCGGGCGATGCCCTCGCGCATCTGGCCCATGTCGACCGTCAGGCGAGCCGCCGCCCGGTCGAGGGTGGCCCGCTCGTCGGCGGGGATCGCGGATTCGCGCAGGGCGTCGAGGGCGAGCAGGCGCCGCGTATCGTCGCCGAGTCGCCGCGCGATGGTCAGCCGGGCCCGCAGCGCGTCGACATCGCCGGGCGCCGTCACCAGGACCTGGCCCCATGTGGCCCAGGCGGCCTCGGGGTCGTCCAGAGCGTCGGTCTCGATGCCCGCCCGCTCGACCAGCAGCGCATGCGGAGCCGCGCCGGCGTCGAGCCGGGTCTGGATGAGCTGATGCAGCTGCCGCGGCCGGTCGGCCCACATCGCCCGCAGGACCCGGAACGCCTCGTCGTGGCCCGGCGCGACCCGAATCACCGCCCGGTGCAGCCGCTCGCGGTCGATGTCGCTCAGCGGCATGCTCGCCGCCGCCTCGACGTAGACGTCGGCCAGCGCCGGATCGGCCTCGACCGCCGCGACGACCGCGTCGACCCAGGCCGGCAGGCGCTCGGCGAGGCGGGCCAGCTCGGCGTGCAGCCGGCGGAAGTCCCCGGCGTGCGGCCGCTCGGCGACCGCTCGGGCGGCCCAGGTATAGGCCGCCTCGGCGTCGCCCAGCCGATCGACGCACAGGGCGGCCAGCTCGGCCATCGCCCCGGCGCGCTGCGAACCTTCGGGCACGCGGGCGATGCGCTCCGCCCGCAGCGCGTATACGCCGGCCCAGTCGTCCCGGCCGACGAGGACCCGGTCGAGGGTCGCCGCGGCCTCATCCAAGTCGGGGTGCGCCCCCACCAGCGCGGCGAGCCGCTCGACCGCGTCGTCGTCCTCGGGCCATTCGTCGGCGATGGTCGCCCAGGTCGACGCCGCCGCTTTCGGATCTTCGAGGGTCTCGGCGAGCACCTCGGCCAGCGCGCGCAGCGCGGCGAGGCGGTCGTCGCCGGTGGTCTCGGCCGCGATCTCGGCGTACAGCGCGGCGAGGGCCGGCCAGCGCTCGAGCCGGCGATAGAGCGCGACCCGCAACGCCCGGGCCTCGGCCCCGCCGACGTGGGTGTCGACGGTATCGAGCGCGGTCAGCGCAGCTTCGGGGGCGTCGAGTTCATCCGACTGGATCCGGGCGATGCGCAGGCGCACCCGGGCCGCGTCGGCCGGCTCGAGGTGAACGATCGCGCTCTCGAGGCGGCGGACCAGCGACGACCAATCCCCGCGCGCGGTGCGGCACAACCCGTCGATGAGCTCGATGTCATCGGGCGACTCGCGCAGCGCCTCGTCGTAGGCCCGCGCGGCGGCCACGGTATCGTCGAGGCGCTCGTAGAGCGTCGCCAGCCGCCGCCGCAGGTCGATCCGCTCGCCCCGATCATCGGTCAGGGTCAGCCGGTCTTCGAGCAGATCGACGAGGCGCGTCAGCTGCTCGCCGGCCAGCAGGGCGTCCTCGAGCCGGGTGCGCGCAGCGTCTCCGCCCCGGCCCACCCGAACCAGCTTTTCGAGCGCAGCGATGGACGGCGGGTGTCCCGGTCGCGCCGCCAGCACCTGCCCCAGGCCGGCGACGATGGGCTGCACCTCGCTGTCATCGATCTTGACCCACCACGCCACCGACTTCTCGGGCCCCAGCGGCGGCGTATTGCCGGCCACGTTCCAGCCCTCGGCCTCGTCGCGCCAGACGAGGGCCCGCGGGCCGAACGCCCGACTGCGGGCCAAGCCGACAATGGTGCGGGTATCGTAGGGGCCAACCGCGCGGCCGTCGTGGATGACCAGCCAGCCGCGCCCCTCTTCGAGGCGCTCCTCTTCCCGGTGCAGACGGCTGTCGATGGCCGCGCCGCAGGTGCGGCAGGCGAAACGCAGAGTCCGACCGTCGTCTCCGGGGAGGCGGTAGCGGTGGCTGCAGTCGGGGCAGACGAGCAGCATGGGCAATCACGGCGACCCGAGCGCGGACGGGTCGAAAGGCCGGTGTCCTCGATGCACCGCGGCGGCGCGCACGCTGCGGCGCGGGCTCGACCGGCGATCGAGCCCGTGAAAAAGTACCGCTTCCGGGCTAAAGCCTCAACGGCAATTGCGCATTTTTTCCTACATGACAGCACACGTAGGGCAATCTGCGCCGAGAACCCCTCCACGGCACCGCGTGTGACTATCCTTGATCGGGAGCGGGGTGCTTGACCAATGTTCGTCCTCTGGGGAATTCGACTTTTTCGCGATCGAATCACCCGCGGACCGCAACCGGGAGCGCCGTGGCCGGTTCCAGTGGGTGTCCCGGCACCCGATTCTCGCAGCCCGAGGAGCGATGATGACCCGATTCTTCGCCGCGATGGTCACCCTGACCATCGCCCTGCCCGCCAGCGCACGCCCGGTGGCCCCATCGGCGTTCTGTGCGGTCTACCCCGAAGCGGACGCCTGCGCCGATGGCGTGGCGCTGTGCGAGACCTGCCACACCGCACCGCCCGGACGAAACGTCTACGGCGTGCAGCTCGAGCAGGCGCTCGCGCCCGGCGAGGCCCGCCCGCTGACCGACGCGGTCTTCCTCGAGGCGCTGCCCGTCGCGCTGGCCGACATCGAGGCCCTCGACGCCGACGGTGACGGCTACGACAACCTCGAGGAGCTGCTCGCGGGCACCGGTCCGGCCGATCCGCGCAGCCGGCCGGTCGTCGGCGACTGCCCCCGCTCGGTGGCGGCCAACGGCTGGGACGTCTGCAATTACGACCCGGCCTACGTCTTCAAGAAGATCCACCTCGACGTCTGCGGCCACTCCCCCACCCGCAGCGCGCTCGACGCGTTCGCCGCCGAGAGCGACCGCCTCGCGGCGCTGCACGAGGCGCTCGATCGCTGCCTCGACAGCGAGTGGTGGCGCGGCGAAGACGGCGTGGTGTGGAACCTCGCCAACCGCAAGATCGCGCCGCTGAAGTCGATCAAGGGCGGCGACGGCGCCGGCGACATCCCGCTGGCCGACTACGAGGACGACTACGCCTACTTCGTCTACGTGCACACCGACGACCGCGACGTGCGCGAGGTGCTGACCGGGCAATACTTCGTGGCCCGCACCGGCGGCGTCGGCTCGCCGACGGTCTACACCCCGTTCAACCCGACGGGCCTCGACGACGTCAACCGCCGCGGGCGCAGCGTGGGCCAGCTGGTCTTCCCGCCGTTCCGCGCGGGCATGCTGACCCATCGCTGGTTCTTGATGAGCCAGATCATGTTCACCGCGCTGCCGCGCACCGCCGCCGCCCAGGCCTACCGGGCCTACCTGGGCTACGACCTCTCGCGGCTCGAGGGCCTGTACCCCGTCGAGGGTGAGCCCGTCGACTACGACAGCCGCGGCGTCGACCAGCCCGAGTGCGCCCGCTGCCACTCGACGCTCGACCCGCTGACCTATCCGTTCAGCCGCTACGAAGGCATCCAGGGCGGCACCGGCGAGTTCCGCATCCCCTTCAGCTTCAACCGCCGACGGCTCGAGTCGTTCACCGAGACCGACGGGCCGCATATCGCCGATACGCCCCAGGACGGGCGGCTCTTCGGCGAGCCGGTCGCCGATCTGGTCGAGTGGGCGCGGGTCGCCGCCGACAGCGAGGCCTTCGCCAAGGCCACGGTGCTCGACTACTGGAAGCTGATGATGGGCGAGTCGCCGCGCCCCGAAGAGCGCGCCGAGTACGACACGCTGTGGACCGAGCTGATGACCACCCACGAGTACCGCGTCGAGCGCATGCTGCACGCCCTGATCGAGACGGAGGCCTACGGTGTTCCTTGATCTCCGATTCCGTCGTGCGTTGGGGCATGCCCTCATCGCCCTCGTCGCCCTGAGCGCGCTGACGGCCTGCCATGAAGAGCAGGCCTCGGCGCCCGACCCGACGCCGATGGCCGAGCCCGAGCCGGCGGCCGAGCCCGATCCCGAGGTCCCTCAGGGCATCGTGGCGTCGCACAAGGCCCGGGTGAAGTTCAAAGGCGGCGAGCGCTACGCCCGCGATCTGGCCGCTGCGCTCGAGCTGCCGCGGGATCAGCTGTGCTCCGAGTTGGGGCTCTACGACTGCGTCGGCGAGGTGCACCGCATCTCGCTGGGCGGCGTCGAGCCCTATGAGCTGGGCATCGACGAGCCGCTGCCGGTCGCGCCGGTCAGCGCGGCCATCGCCGTCGATCGGGTCGCCCTGTCGGCGTGCACCCGCCGGGTCGAAGCCGATCTGGCCGATCCCGGTGCGGCGGTGATCTTCGCCGCCCTCGCCGCCGCCGACGGACCGAAGCGGGCCGATCTCGAAGCCATCGCGGCCGATCTGGTCGACCGCGTGCTGCGCCGCGACGCGACGCCTGCCGAGATCGCGTCCATCGCCGACTTCTACGCCGAAGCCGAGGCCGACGCCGAGTCGCCGGCCCGCGCCTTCGGTCAGCTGAGCTGCTTCGCCGTCGCGACCATGCTCGAAGCCCTCTTCTACTAGGAGCCCACCATGACCCATCGCATCACTCGACGGTCGTTCATCGGCGGGCTGGGCGCTGTCGGCGCCGCCGGCGCGCTCGGCGGACTGGGCCTCTCGCCCATCGCCCGCGCCCAGTCGACCGGCGACCCCCGCTTCCTCATCGTGCTCGGCGCCGGCGGCGGCGCGTCCATCGTGGACGGCCCGCTGGCGATCCCGGCCAGCAAGTCGTTCGACGCCGACCGGCTCAATACCTTCCCCGACCAGATGCTGACCCGCATCGACGGCGCGCCCTTCCGCGCGATCGACATGTATCGCGGCGAGCTGGGGCCCATCCCGGTGGCCTTCACCGCCAACCAGTCGGACTTCGTGCGCGATCACCACCGCGACATGATGGTCGCCACCTGGACCCGCACCAGCGTCAACCACGCCATCGGTCAGCGCCGCTCGGTCACCGGCAACGAGGCCTGGCTCGGGCGCACGCTGCAAGAGTGCGTCGCGATGCAGTACGGGGCCGACTTCCCGCTGCCCAACGTGCACCTGTCGTCGGGCAGCAGCTTCACCGATCGCGGCACCGACGGCGGCCTGCCGTCGTGGTGCTACGGCGAGGTGGTCTCCGATCCGCGCCTGTGGCCGCTGGCGCTCGACGGGGCGCGCGGGATTCCGGGGGCGCCGGCGAAGGACCTGTTGGACAAGGCGCGCGCCCTGCGCGACGCCAACCTCGATCCCAACAGCCGCTTCGGCCAGGTCTTCGGCGGCAGCGAGCGGTTGAAGCATTGGACGCGCATCCGCGGCGAGCAGCGGCGGCTGATCGAGTCGCTGGGGCTGATCGACAAGCTGATCATCACGCCGGAGGGCCCTCAGAACCCGCTGGCGGCGTTTGGTCTCGCGCAGTCGCCGGACGGCGAGCGGGTGCGGGCCGCCTTCCCCCACTACGACGAGGATCCCCTCGAAGCGCAGGCGGCGCTGGCGTTCCTGCTCATCAAGCATCGGGTCTCGTGCACCGTCACCATCGGCCCGCCGGGGTCGGTGGTCTTCGTGACCCCCGAGGGCAGCGAGGGCGAGCGGCTGGCCGACGACTCGATCACCAACCCGCCCATCGCCTTCGACTTCAGCCATCAGGCGCATCGGGCGGTGCAGGGGCTGATGTGGCACCGCATGTACCGGGTGATGGACGGCCTCATCCGGCTGCTGCGCGAAGAGGAGTTCGCCGCCGGCGAGAGCCTGTGGGATCGCAGCATGATCTACATGGCGACCGACTTCGGCCGCGACAAGAAGCGCCCGGCCGGCGCCGAGGACTGGGGCACGGGACACGATCTGGACAACGGGGTGCTCGTGGTCTCGCCGCTGGCCAACGGCAACCGCATCCTGGGCGAGGTCGACCCCGATACCGGGCGGACCTATGGCTTCGATCCACAGACCGGCGATCCGGTGCGCGGCAGCCATATGGACGAGCGGCAGATCTTCTCCGGCATCCTGCACGCGATGGGGGTCGATACGAGCGGCTCGGGCCTGCCCGACATGCGGGCGATGCGTCGCCACGCCTGAGCCGCGCGCGCCCGCTCAACTCGTGGCGTAGCCGCTCAGCCCAGGTAGAACTGGTCGGCGAGCCATGCCCGCCATGGCGGCGGCGCCTCGTCGGCATGGCAGAAGCGGCGCAGCATCTCGCCGTCGTCCAGCGCCGACATGCCCCACAGCCGATAGGCGTCGACATAGCCCATGTCATCGTCGAACGTATCGGCGAAGTCCTGCACATGCAAACCGAGCCGCCAGGGTGGGATCACCTCGCCCGCGCCCAGCATGCGCACCAGCGTGAGCAATCCTCGACGACGATCGATGCGTGTACAGCGGCCCTCGCGCAGCGGCCGGGTGCATCCGCGCCACGGCCAGGGCACGCGCGGCAGGTCCAAACGGCCGGCGGCGCGCAGCTCGGCGACGTGGCGCGACCAGAACCATAGATCTCGCGTCCAGTGACGCCCGGCCGTGGTCGGTGAGCGCACGTCGAACCAGGGCCAATGCACACGATCCTGCCTGGCGCGCCAGATGGCATACGACGCGTCGCTGGCGATCAGCCCCCGAGCCAACAACTGCGCGCGCCGCGCCTCGGCGGGATCGGAGCCGTCGTCGTCCGCGTCGTCCTCGTCGCCTTCATCGTCGTCCTCGTCCGACCAGCCCGGATTCAGGACCCGATGGACCGACTCCGACCAGTTCATCGGCGCCGGCGCATGGCGCCGGAGATAGGCCAGCCGAACGGCGGGATCGTCGCCGAGCCCTTCGAGGAAGACATGCCACAAGCCGAGCCAGTCTTCGCCACCGCCCATTCGCCAGCCGATGCAATAGCGTTCGTAGGTGGGGAACTCGACCCACGGCGGCGGCAGGTCGCCATGGGCGTCGAGGTGGTCGGGCAGGCGGGCGCGGGCAGAGTCGATCCAGCTCATGGCGCCGAGGATAGCGCCATGGACCGGGCGGGTCGATGCGCTGACCCGCCCGGCAGGCAGCGCGTCAGCGTCGGCGACGGCGCACGGCGAGCAACAGGCCGAACATGACCAGCAGCGACGTGGGCGAGCCCCCGTCCTGCGCGTCACACGCGCAGCCGCTCGGCTCGCTGTCATCGCCCCCGCCGCCGCCCATGTCGGCCTCGGGATCAGGGATCATACCCATGTCGGTCTCCGGCTCACCCATGTCGGGATCCGGCTCGGGCTCACCCATGTCCGGATCCGGCTCGGGCTCGCCCATGTCGGGGTCGATCTGCTCGCTGCGCAGCTCGACCGCGTAGACCGCCTCCGGCGCGTCGCCCGGATCGGCCGCCATGTTGCCCAGGTTGTCCACGGCGGTGAGGTAGTACTCGACGAACTCGCCGCGCGTCGCCAGCGCCGGAATCGAACCGCTGAAGCGGTCGTCGCCGTCGGCATCCAGGGCCCGGTCGAGCCACTCGTCGGTCTCGCCCTCGCGGAAGTAGACCCGCACCTCGTCCACGCCGCTGGCGTCGGTGACGATGGCGCTGAGCGGCAGCGGCATGTCCGCATCGCCGCTCGCCGCCGGGCTGTGCACGATCATCGGCGGATCGGCCTCGGCCTCGGCCTCCACCGTCACCACATACGGGTCGTCCTGGCCCTCGACGGGGTCGACCGCGACGTTGCCCAGGCCGTCCTCGGCTTCGACGACGACCCACAGCTCGGGCTCGACCGCCAACGCGCCGGCGATCACGCCGGTGTAGCGGTCGCCGCCCTCGTCGAGCAGATCGACCGTGCTCCAGTTGCCCGTCAGGCTGCTGTAGACCTGCAGCCGGGCATCGGCCACGCCCGACTCGTCGGTGATGGTGGCGGCGACGGGCACCGGGGTGCCGGCGCTGACCGACTCGGGCAACATGTCGATGGCGATGACCGGCCCTTCTTCGTCGGGCAGGCCGATGTCGACCGTGTGGAAGTCATCGGGCGCGCCGGCCGGCTCGACGGCCTCGATGCCATCCCCGGCGTCGACCGCGCGCAGGTAGTACTCCATGCCCGGCGCGACCACGAAGTCGCCGGGTACGGTCGCGACCCAGTCGTTGCCGCCGTCGTTCATCAGCGCGAGGGTCAACCAGTTGTCGTTGCCGACGCGGCGGACCTTGACCTCGACCCGGGCGAGCCCGGACGCGTCGGTCACCTGCGCCTCGATCTGAACGGCGACGCCTTCTTCGAGCGGCCCGACCAGCACGTCGTGGTCGATGACCGGCGGATCCTGCTCCTGCGGCGCGACGACCGGGAACAGATTGGGCACGTCGGGCGCAAGGTCGGGCGAGCGGGCGATGTTGCCCGCGGCGTCACGGGCCTCGATGTAGTACTGCACCGCCGGCGGGGTCACGGCGAACGCCGGAATCGTCCCGCTGTAGACATCGCCCTGAGCCACGAGCGCCGCGCTGAGCCACGCCGCGTCCTCCGGACGACGGAAGAAGAGCACGGCCCGCTCGACGCCGCTGCCGCCGTCGGTGATCGTCGCCTCGATGGCCACCGCGGATCCCGCGACCTGATCACCGTCGACCGGCGCGTGCACGATGAGCGGCGCGTCGGCGTCGACGTCGGGATCGATGACGCTGAACTGCGCCGGCGCCGCTCCACCGGTCACGGGAGCACGCGCCGTATTGCCCGCAGCGTCGCGCGCTTCGACGTAGTAGTCGAGCCCGGGCGCCTGCACCAGAGCCCCCGGGATGCGCGCGGTCCAATCGTCGCCGTCGGCGAGCATGGGCAGGCCGATGTACTCGACCGTCCCGATGATGCGCACGTAGGCCGTGGCCGACGCGACCACCCCGGCGTCGGTGATGATCGCCCGCACGTCCACGTCGAGCCCGACCGGGCGCTCGTCCGGCACCGCCTCGAGGTCGATCGCCGGCGGCACGTCGTCGACCGCTTCGCCCTCGACGGGCACCACCAGCGGACCGGCGGGGCCACCGGCGGGCGCGAAGGCCCGGTTGCCTGCGAGATCGGTGGCGGCCAGGTAGTACTCGATGGCCGGCGGCTGGATCGCCAGCCCCGGCACCCGGCCGAGCCAGGCGATCTCGTCCTGCCGGAGCAACTCGGCGCTGAGCCACGGGCCCGCGCCCTGCCCGCGGAAGTAGACCGTCACCGACGCGACGCCGGTATCGTCTTCGACCAACGCCTCGACGACCAGCTCCTCGCCGGCCATCAGCGGCCCGAGCACGGGCTCGTGCAGCACCAGCGGCGGCTCGACATCGCCACCGCCGACGGCGACGCGGAAGGTCTCCCCTTCTGCCGGCAGACGGCCGGTATTGCCCGCAGTATCCGTGGCTTCGAGGTAGTACTCGACCCCCGGCGCGTTGACCAGGAAGCCAGGGATCGCGCCCGCCCAGGTGTCGTCGTCACCGGCGACGAGCGGCACCTCGCCGAACTGGGGGTTGCCGATCTGCCGATAGCGCAGGATGACCGACTCGACGCCCGAGGGATCGCTGACGGTCGCGCCGATGAGCAGCCCCTCGCCGACGATCGCCTCGGCCGGCGCCTCGTGCTCGATGACCGGCGGATCACGGTCGGGCACGACGACGCCCACCCGGAAGCTGCCGTCGAGCGGCAGCCGACTGCCATTGCCCACGGCATCATCGGCCTCGACGTAGTATTCGATGGCCGGCGCGGCCAGGGGGCCGACGGTCACCTCGAAGCGACCCTGCCCGCTCGGCAGGGCGGCGGCGGCGAGGAAGGCCCCGTCGTCCACCCGCCACCACACGCGGACCGCGTCCACGCCGCTGGTATCCTCGACGCTGATCGACAGGGCGAGGTCGTCGCCGGCGAGCAGCGGACCCACCGGCGGGACGTGGCCGATGGCCGGGCCCGCCTCGTCGGCCTCCGATACGCTGAAGCGGGCCGGCGCCTGCGCGGTGGCGTCGGGATCGAGGCCGGCGTTGCCCGCCGCGTCCGTCGCCTGAACGTAGTACTCCACCGCCGGCGCCTGCACGGCGTCGCCGGGGATCGTGCCGCGCCACAGATCGCCGCCCTGATCGGCCATGGCCACCGGCGTCCACATACCGCCGGGGGCGCGATACGAGAGCGTCGCGCCGACCACGCCGACAGCGTCGACGATCTCGGCCGTCACCGTCACCGGCTGCCCCTCGAGCTGCCCGTCGGGCACCCGGGCCAACGTGACACCGGGAGCGAGCACATCGGGCGGCGGCTCGACCGCGACGGCCAGGGCGTCGCTGCGCCCCGCGTTGCCCGCCGCGTCGCTGGCGACGGCCACCGCGGAGAAGCCGGGCACCACGACCAGGTTGGCCGGCACGACGACGGCCCAGGTGTCTTCACCGGCCGGCGCCGCTGGCAGATCGGCCACCTGCTGACCATCGACGGTGACCTCGACCCGCACCGCGACGACACCGCGATCGTCGATCGCCGTGATCTCGAGCCCGGTCGGCGTACCCGCCACGACCGGCGGCTCGATACCCGCACCGAGCGCCACGTCGACCAGCGGCGCCTCCCCGTCGGGCTGCTCGACCGGCTGCACGAAGGGGTCGTCCTCGCCGGGCACCGGCAGCGCCGAGGCATTGCCGACCGTATCGGTGGCGGTGATGTAGTAGCGCAGCTCCCCCGAGCCGTCGGGGATGAACTCCGGCGCGATCGTCGTCGCGTATTCGTCTTCGGCGCCGAGCACCATGTCCCGGGTGCGATACACACCGTCGTCGATGGCCCAGCGCAGCTGAACCGCAGCGACGCCGCTGGCATCGGTCACGGTGGCGCTCACGACGAACGGCACCCCGCGAGGCAGCAGTGCGCCGAGCGGCGCGTGCTCGATGCTCGGGCCGTCGGCGTCGGGCGCCGCCACGGTGAAGCCGAAGTACTGCCCGTCGGCCTCGGGCAGCCGCGCCGCGTTGGCGCTCTGCGAGGCGTCCGTCGCGACGACGTAGTACTCCACGCCCGGCTGCTCGATGGCGTCCCCGGGCAGGACCCCCGACCAGCGGCTGTTCTGCCCGCGTTCGAGCGCGAGCTCGGCGAACTCGGCGTCGCCCTCGACCCGATGGAAGACGGTGACCGAGGCCACCCCGGCGTCGTCGAACGCGCTCACCTCGACATCGATGGGCTGACCGACGGTCCGGCCATCGGGCACGGGGGTGTGCACGATCGTCGGGCCGACGTCATCGGCCTCGCCCACCGTGAACTCGATGGGATCGTCCTGCCCACCGAGCGGGAAGTAGCCGAAGTTGCCTTCGTCGTCGGTGGCCCGCAGGTAGTACTCGATGACCCCCTGGTTGACCGCGAAGCCGGGGATCGCGCCGACCCAGACCCCCTCCTGCAGGACGAGCTGGACGTCGTTGAAGAACGGGAAGCCGGCCGGGCGATACGACACCCGCATGCTGGCGACGCCGGACGCGTCCTCGGCGGTGGCCTCGATGACCACGTCTTCGTTCTCCGACTGACCGTTGGCCACCGGCCGGTGGTCGATCTCCGGGCCCAGGCGGTCCTCGGCGCTGACCGAGAAGACATGGGCTACGACCGGCGCCTCGGCGGGGTCGGTCGCGATGTTGTCGGCCTCGTCTCGCGCCTCGACGTAGTACTGCACCCCGGCGAGCACGACCGCTTCACCCGGGATCTGGCCGCTCCAGCTGTTGCCGTCCACCCGCAGCATGTCGGCCCGCAGCCAGGCCTGGGCGCCCACCGCGCGGTAGACGACGGCCGCGGCGGCGACGGTGGTGTCCGCGTCGACGATGCCCGCGTCGACGGTGACCGGCGCCCCTTCGATCTGGTTGTCCGGCACCGGCTGATGCACGATCACCGGCGGCTGCTGGTCGTTGCTCTGCACCGAGAACCGGTAGAGCGTATTCGGCGCGTCCGCGGGCGATGTCGCCGGATTGGGGATGGGCGAGTTGTCCTCGGCGGCGATGTAGTACTCGACGCCGGCCTCACCGACCACGAACGCCGGGATCTGACCGCTCCAGATGTCGCCGTTGACCCGGGCCATGTTGGTGGCGCCGAAGACTTGGCCGCCCTGAGCACGGAAGAACAGCACCGCGCTGCCGATGCCGGTGGCGTCGGTGAGCGTCGCGGTGACGGTGACCGGATCCCCCGGCGCCTGTCCGTCGGCCACGGGCTGATGCACGATCACCGGCGGATCACGATCGCCCACGACGAGGAAGTCCCAGACGTCGTCCGCCGGCGCACCGACCGGATAGGTCGAGGTATTCGGCTCGGGCTCGACGCCGTCGCGGGAGACGATCCAGTACTCGATGCCCGGCGCATTCACCCGGGCCGCGGGGATCACGGCGCTGTAGATGTCGCCGCCCACCGGCTGCATCAGCGCGAACTGCGCCGCCGCGTCACCGATGGTCCGGTAGAAGAGCACCGCGTCCTGCACACCGGCCGGATCGCGGATGGTGGCCCGGACCTCGACGTCCTGGCCCACCGGCAGCCCGTCGGCCAGCTCGTTGTGCTCGACGAGCGGCCCGACGATGTCGACGTTGCCGAAGACCGTCGCGATGGTGGTGTCGGTGTCGGTCAGGCCCTCATTATCGGTCACCGTCAGTCGCACGGTGTAGAGCCCCGCGCTGAGGTAGCTGTGCCGCGGGCTCTGCTGCCGCACGGTGGCCGAGCCGTCGCCGAAGTCCCACTCCCAGCTGACGATTTGACCGTCGGGATCGGTGCTCAGGGTGCCGTCGAAGAAGACCGACTCGTCGGGCCCTTCGTCCTGGAAGACCGCCGGACCCGCATCGGCGATGGGCCGGATGTTGACGTTGACCAACACCCGGGCGTGATCCTCGGCGCCGTCGTCGTCGGTGACGGTGATGTAGCCCCACTGGTTCGCGCCGGCGTTGGCGAAGGTGTGCTCGACGGTCTGCCCGGCGGTCACCGCGCCGTCGCTCATCGTCCAGAAAGCCGACGCGATGCGCCCGTCGGGATCGAACGCATCCGACCCGTCGAAGGTGAAGGCCTCGCCTCGCGGCACCATGATCGAGTCGGTGACGGGATCGGCGCGGGGCTCCACGTTGGCCTCGGGATCATGCTCCCAGGCGCCGATGTCGATGCGATTGCCCATGATCCGGGGGCGACCCAGGATGTCGGTCTGCGGCCG
This sequence comes from bacterium, assembly GCA_030427205.1. Classification (GTDB taxonomy): domain Bacteria; phylum Myxococcota_A; class Bradymonadia; order UBA7976; family UBA1532; genus JACKDM01. The sequence continues at coordinate 40,245 of JAUHXC010000065.1, forward strand.
TCGCGGCGCGTTGGCATCGCCGGCGTCGATGGCCAGCGACTCGGGCCAGACCTGGCCGTCCCACCACCGCGGCGTATCGTCCCAGTCGATGTCTTCGATGTTGGGGTCGGTCGCGATCTGACCCGCCTGCGAGGTGTAGGTCACCTCGACCCGATTGGTCTCGAAGTTGTTGTTGTTCGTCACCCGCAGGGTCGTCGGATACGAATTGCGGTTGGCGTCGCGCATCGCGTAGGACGAGTTCGTCGCGAAGATGTTGTTGTGCACCCCAAGCGTCAGACCCGAGCTGAAGTTGCGGCGGTACATGCGCAGCCCTTCGTTCTGCTTCACGAAGGTATTGTTCGTCAGATAGACCGTGTTGTTCCGGCCGTCGTCCGACTCGACCCGCGCCCCGAACGAGTGGTGGGTGAAGTAGCTGCTCGTCACCTCGCCGCTGGAGTTGTCGGTGAAGATGCCGGTGCCGCTGCCCAGGCGCGGACCGACCACGAAGGCGCCGTGCACGTCGACGTCCTGCGCGCCGGTGACCCCCTGGAAGTGCAGGCCGGTATTGCTGTGCCGCAGCACCGTCAGGTAGCGCACCCGCGGCGCCGCCGGCCCCTCCGCGAAGAGCCCGTAGGTCGGATGGCGCAGCTCGACATTGTAGATGCTGCTCGTGGCGGCGTTGCCGAAGTGCAGCCCGTACCAGTCGCCGATGGCCGGCTGCTCGGCGTTGGAGCGAATGAGCACCGTCTGCCCGCCGATGCCGGCCGCCGGCTGATCGTCGACGGGCGTGCCCATGATCACCGTCGCGCCGTCGAGCACCCGGATCTCGGCCCGGTTGCTGCTGACGCCACCGCCCATGCCATCCTCCTGGGCGGCCACGCGCAGCTCGGCCCCTGGCTCGAAGGTCACGTTGATGCCCGCGGGCACGACGATGTCGCCCAGCACGGGATACGGCGAGTCCTGCCGGGTGAAGGTGTAGTCCTCCCAGAGGTAGCCCATGATGTGCGGCCCTATCGCGTCTTCCCAGGCGATGCCGCCCACATGCGAACCGCCGACGCCCAGGCCGCGGTTCGGCGACCAGCGAGTGGGCTCGTAGTTGCGCTGCTCGATGTCGGCATAGAGCGGGTTGTAGCCGAAGCACGTATTGCCGAGTTGGAAGCCCGACAGGTTGCGACCGTTGCCCCAGATGTTCGAGCTGACGCACGAGAAGGTCGTCGGGTAGGACGCGTTGTTCGTGCTGGCGCCGTCGGCCTCGTTGTGGGTCACCGAGGTCGAGCGCAGCGTCAGGGTCAAGCCCGACGAGAAGTTGCGGCGGTAGGTGTAGATGCCGTCGCGGGTATTGTGGGCGACGGTGACGTGATCCAGGCTCAGCGTCCGGTTCGCGTTGCTGTTGTTGTAGCTGTAGATGCCCTCGGCGCCGTTGTCGTGCACCAACGAATCGCGGATGGTCGCCGTCGAGTCCCGCAGTTCGATGCCCTGCTGAGTATTCCGGCGGACGGTCGTCTGCGAGACGGTGACCGAGGCGTTGGCGCCGACGTAGATGCCATCACCGGTGCCGTCCTCGATGACGACCTGCTCGATCTCCGGCGTGCCGCCGTCGATCCAGATGCCGGTATTGCTGCTCTCGTAGATGCGCGAGCCGGCGACGATGTGGTCGTTGGCGTACAGCGAAACCCCGCGATAGGCCCAACCGAGCTCCACCTGCGCGACGTTGAACGCCTCGGCGTTGGACGGGATGACGATGCCGTACCAGTCGCCGCGGGCCGGCTGGGCCCGCGACGAGGTGAACTGCACCGGCCGGGAGTTGGTGCCGTCGGCTTCGAGCGTGCCTTCGACCCGGATCTCGATGCGGTCGTCGTCGAGCCCGCCGAACATGATGTCGCTGACCGGCGCCATGCGGAAGACCGTGCCCGGCCGGAAGTTCATGGTGACCCCGGCGGTCACCACCACGTCGCCGGCCACGTCGTACGCGGTCTCCGGCTCGAAGACCCGGTTGACGTACCAGAAGCCGTGCAGCCCGTCCCCGGTCTCGGCGCCGGCGAAGTCGACCGCGCCGACCGTATTCGACGGGTCATCGGGCGCGTAGTAGCGCGCCGGGGAGCGATCGGTGGGCTCGAAGTCGCCATTCTCCGGATCAGCGAAGAGCGCCGCGTAGGGCAGACTGCTCGACGCGTTGCCCGGCGCGCTGACGCCCGCCGAGATCGAGCCGTTGCGCGCGTGCACGTTCTGCGAGAACGAGCTGAACGTGATGGGGTAGCTCGCGTTGCCACTGCGAACCAGCGTCGAGTTGCCCTCGAAGATCGACCGGCTGACGCTGAGGCTGAACCCCGACGAGAAGTTGCGCCGGCTCGCGTAGATCGCCTCGCTGCCCGCGTTCTCGTAGAAGGTGCAGCGGGAGATGCTCGCCGACCGGTTCGTGCCGCTGCCGTTGTACAGGTCGACGGCCCGGCTGGTATTGGCCCAGAAGACGATTCTGGTCGCGGTCAGGTTCTGGTCCTGAACCCGCAGCCCGGTCGTATTGGCCCGGACGACGCCGCCATCGTAGACGATTCGGCTGCCCTGGGAGTTGAGGCCCATATTGCTGTTGTCCCCCGTCCCGTCGAGGGAGACGTCGGTGAACGTGTAGGGGCCGGCGCCCGCGTTCGTCAGATAGATGCCGTAGGTATTGTAGCCGGAGATGGTCGTCTGCTCGACCGTCAGCCCAGCGGGCACGCCGCTCACGTAGAGGCCGTAGTTGCCATTCTCGATGCGAGCGTGACGCAGGGTCACGGTGCCGTCGGCCACGACCTCGAGGTGACGCCACGCGCTCGGCTGCTGGTTCACGCCCCGGAAGACGACCGGATTGTCCGGCTCACCGACCGCCACCAGCGTGCCCTCGATCGCCAGGCGTACGTTGGCCTGGCCGTGCACCTCGGTGCCCGGCTCGATGGTCAACGTCGCGCCGGGACGGACGATCGTCTCCGCGGTCATGACGTACGGGCCATCGGCCGCCCGCCAGACGGTATCGGCGTTGATCCCGCCGGCCACCTCGACGCGGGCTTCAGCCACGCCGCCGGCGAAGGCGATGGCCAGGGCGAACGCCGCCGCCGGCACCAGCGCCTTGGGGATACGCGACATCGACATCGCATGGGATTGGGTGCGCATTGCTCCTCCCTCAGCTCGTATTCGGCCGCGCGCCGTATACCGCTCCGCCGGCCGGTGGATCCAGGGAAAACGACCGCGCACAAAGGCTTTGGCGAATGTGAGTAACTCGGTCGAGGCGGCGCGGGCATCAACGGCTGCGAGCGCCGCTGTCAGTCGGTCGTACCCACGACGGCCTTCACCCGCTCGGCCAGCCGATCCGGGTCGAGGCGACCGCCCGCTTCGAGCGTCGTGCGCACCACCTCGAAGACCACCGCGTCTCGCGTCTTGCGCGTCGCGCTGCGTTTGCGCGCCGAGGCCAGCGGCAGGCGCAGCCGGTGATTGCCATCGAGGCACGGGCGATGCCGCTCGAGGTAGGCCCAATAGAGATGGGTCACCGGACAGTCCTTCTTGGGATCGAACGCACAGTCGACGCAGAAATCGCTCATCTTGCGGATGTACGCCGCACCCGAGACGTACGGCTTGGTGGTCATCAGGTCGCCGACGGCATAGGTGCCCATGCCCAGCACGTTCGGCTCGACGACCCAATCGTAGGCATCGATATAGGCGCACCAGAACCAGTCGGTGAGAGCCCGCGGAGACCAGTCGAGCAGTGTCCCCAGATTGCTGATGATCATCAGGCGGGTGATGTGATGGCTGTAGCCCGTCTGCAAGACCCCGGCGACCACGGAATCCAGGCAATGCAACCCGGAGGTCCGGCCCCAGAGCGCGGCTGGCAAGGCCCCATCGGCGCCCACACGAGACGGCGCCGCGCCACCATCGAGCAGATCGTGATACGAACGTGCGCCCGTCGGCGCCTCTGCCTCGTCCGTCGCTGCCTCGTCCATCGCGTAGGCCCAGCCCGCATCCCCGACCGCTTCGCACACCGGCGCGGGCCCATCGGGCAAGCGCCGAAAGCCGTCGGTCTCACGATGTACGTGGCGCACGAACTCCCGCCAGCCGATCACCTGCCGCACGAAGCCCTCGGCGCTGTTGATCGGCAGCTCGAGGGCGAGCACGTCGTCGACGACCCGCCGCGGGAGCAGCCGGTGCAGGTTGAGCAAGGGCGAGATCAACGTGTGAAACAAGGTCGCCGAGCGGGTCGACATGGCGTCTTCGTAGGGGCCAAAGTGGCGCATACAGACCGACTTCGCCCAATGCCAGACCTTCTCCGCGTCAGCGATGGTGCCGGGCAGGCGCTCGATCTCAATGGCGCCCGGATGATCCGCGAAACGGGCCCGCACCAGGGCGCAGACCTCTTCCTTGATCGGGTCGACAGCGAAGGTCGGCGGCGATGGCGCAGGCGGCGCGCCGTCCCATCGCTGGCGATTGTCGGCATCGTGGCTGTACTTGCCGCCATCCGGCTGACCATCGCTCATCAAGATGCCGGTGTGCTTGCGCACGGCCCGATAGAAGACGTCCATTCGCCAGGGTGGCTGCCCGCACGCGCGGTTGAACGTCTCGGCGTCGGTCAGCCAGCCACCATGGGGCACGGGCGTGATGCACCCGTCCGACACAAGCGGTTCGAGCAGTTTCCGCAGTTCGCGCTCCGCCGGCTCCATCGCCAGCAGCCGCCCGCGCTCGCTCGACACCGCGCGCAGCGCCTCATCGTAGGGTTGGTCGGTGAAGACATAGTGCACCGCGACACCGCGTCGGGCCTGTTCGAGCGCAAAATGCCGTTGATTCGAGAGGATGAGCGCCAGCTTCTGTTGGTGATACGGCCGACGCCGAGCCTTCCAGGTCGACTCCACGAGCACCACACCCACCTCGTCGGGTGAATGCACTTCGAGGGGCCCGAAGTCATCGGTCAGCTGATCGTAGGCAACGAAGACCCAGGTCCGCGACCCGTGCGCGACGCGATCTCCTTGCAACCGGCGCAGCTGCTCGACGAACACCGACATGTGGACTCCATGATCCGGGGAGCGGCTGCCATTCGATACGAATCTGCCACCACGCCCGAGGGGATGCGGTTCGGGCGCTCGGCGTTACCCAACGGGCAGCGGCAGTGCCCGGCCACACTGCGGCACCACTGCGGTGAGACAGCAGATTCGGCCGGCCTGGGCAATCGAGCACCGGATTCGAGGCAAATACGCCAGAAAGAGCTACAGTGGGCCGGTGACGTTCAAACGCCAAATCGCGCCGCTCGCCGCCCTGGTCGCTCCATACGTGCTGACAGCCTGCAGCCCGTACGCCCTCATCGAGCGGAAGAATACACCGCCGCTCGAAGCCCGAATCCTCGCGGCGGACGCGGAGAGCATCACGGTCGAGCAACCCGATGGGCAGGTGAGCCGGCTGCTCAGAGCCAACATCGATGACATCGACCACCCCGGCAACGTCGCGATGGCGCTGGGTCTGCCCAATACCGTCGTCGGATCGCTCTTCGCCGTCATCACCGTCTTCATGCTGCCGGCCGCCATCGAACAGGGCTGGCCTCGAGGCGATGACGAGAGGGTCCGAGCGGCGCCGTTGACGCTCGCGTTCGGCCTCTTTGCTGGCGCCAACCTCGGCATCGGTCTCCCGCCATTCCTCTGGGGCAGCGATACATGGTTCACGTCGACCGGCAATAGCGAACCGGCCGCCGGCCAGACGAGCTTCGAACTCCGCATCGGCGCTGGCGGCCTTCGGCTCAACTTCTGATCGTGAACCCGATCCGTGCGCTGAGCGTGCGCCCGTGGTTCCGTGAAGCCCATTTGAAAAAGCGAAACCCCGAGAGCCAGATGACTCTCGGGGTTTCTGATTGGGCTCCGGCGGCGACCTACTCTCCCACACAGTGACCCGTGCAGTACCATCGGCGCAGAGAGGCTTGACTTCCGAGTTCG
>JAUHXC010000066.1 GCA_030427205.1 bacterium
GCGCATCACGCCCGGCTCTACGTTGGTCGTTCTGCCCTTGGGCATCCTCGACTCCTTCGTTCGAGGCCCCGGGCTGTCGCTTCCGGGTCCGAGGATGGGCGGATTCGCCGGCCGTGTCGAGCCCGAGGTTGTCAGGAGCGGGCGCGGCCGGGTCGGCGTGGGGGTGGTCGGGGCCGTGGTAGCGGGCTTCGATCTGGGCGAGCAGGTGGCCCAGAAGCCAGACGTGGCGTCGTCCGACGCGGCCGTAGGGAACGACGTGGCCGCGCTGGATCCACTTGCGCAGGGTGGCGGGTTTGAGGCCGACGAGGCGTGCGGCGTCAGTGGTGGAGAGGAGGCGGGGGCTGGGCTGATACTCCCTGATCATGGTCAATCTCCAACACCTCCGGGCCGAGCCAGTGATTCGAAGCACCATCTGAGCACACCACTCCTGTCAGGTCTTTGCAGTTGACTGGATGCGGACAAGTAGCCGTCCTGAACTGAGGGGGCCAATACACCCGGGATCCCCCATCCCTGAGCCAAGCCACCGGGGAGAGCGTCGGCACGAACGGGAGCTGTCCCTAGATCTGGATCTACGTTGAACGAACAGAAGTCTCCTCAAACCTGGGAGCACGCTACCACTTGAACACGGCGCCGCGTCGCGGCGCCCCTGCCCCTACCGTCGCAGCTTGTACTGCAACCGCCGTGCAGGATCATCTTGATGCGCTTACCCCCTTTGCCCCCTCTTGCCCTTGGGTCAATACAACTGCGAATCCATGTGGTAGAATCCCCAGAATACTACATGTAGGTAGCAATCAATGCGACTGTGGCTGGATCGAAGGACCTTTGTTGAACTGGATGAAGATGGCTACTGCACGGAGCACCCTTTGGAAGGGGCGATGGGCTTCGTCATCAAGGCGATCCAGCCAATCGCAGGCGACTATCGCTACATCGCTTGGAAGCTGCCTCGGTTGCTCGCCGATACACAGCGAGAGAATACCTACATAGAGCAAGCCCTTGCGGCGGAATGCCACTATGTAGAGAATGTCAAAGGGCTTGACGGCTCGAAGACGCTAATCGAGGCCAACCTACCGAATCCTTTCACCGACACAATCCCAGGAATCACATCAGACTCAGAGGACTTCCCACCGGACGCCACCTATTGGCTCCTGGTGTCATTTGACAAAGAGAGACCACCTCGCTTCTGCTGCATCCCTGTTGCGGTCGATGGGACCGGTCGTTACTCCGTCAAGGATGATGAAGTAAAGCCTCCGATTGACAAAGGCAGGCCACAATCTATCAAGACTTGCCCACTAGAGCGCCGACACGGAAGCACCTCTCCAGCTCCTGCGCTCGTGAGAACCGTCGTAAATGGTGAGCCGAAGCCAACGCCACCACTCGGCAGCCTAGCCGGTACCGTCCGCAAGCCGAAGAAAGACCCTGTATGGTACTTGGGGGTCTCCTCGATTTGTTACGAGTGGGCACACGGAACTCTACAAGAGGCGATCAATCGGGAGAAGAGGGGAGATTGGTCCGCAAGCCAGCACCTGCAACTGATTGAGCGTCTCCTGACGGGTCTCGACATACTTCACGCTCGCAAACAGATACATGGGGACTTGAGGCCGGCCAATATCATGTATCGTCGGGATCCGACCGACCCGGGACAATACTGCCTCACAGACTACGGTAGCTTTGCCCAAGGGCCGGGGGCGGCGATCCCTGATCATGGCACTGATAAATCCGAAGGCACCCAGTTGGAGGCGATCTCTGCCGTTAGAGTGTCTCCCTATTACGCTCCAGAGCGAGCATCCGGCCGAGAGGACGAGAACGCTGATGCAGCGCTACTGGTGTCTCTGCCGAACGCGTTGCTTGTACTGGTCGGCTGGCGTTCACAGTTCCTGCAGAATGAACAAGCGATATCAGAATATGTCGATAGCCTGACCAAGTCCGGAGGTCAACTACGCGTCACTCGTGAAGCTTCTCAAGACGTCTTGCAAGAGGGCGATCGGGTCCGTCTACGAGACTTCGTTTTCGACATCGAGCAAGCGGGTCACTTCGAGTCCTTCCGCGTATATCTCGCCTCGAAGCAGGTCTGGATGGTGGTCCATGAGAGGCTTCTGGTGCCAGCGCGATTGGAGGACCTACACACTTTCGCGGCATACGAAGAGCCGGCGAAAGAGGACTCCAAGCCGGTTCGACCTCGGGTACGTATGCTTGGCACGAAAGTACCTGACGAACAGGCGAATGCGCTCGCCTCAGAGGCAAGCGGAAGCGACGCAGAAACCAACGGTCGTACTACTGAGCCGGATTCAGCGGCGCTGCGGGACAAGCTGGTTTCTCTCAGTAGGGTTATCGAACTGCCTCAGTGGACGTCGGCATCAGACATCTATGCGGTGGGTGCTATCGCACTTCGCTCCTGCTTTCCGAGTCAAGCTGAGCAAAGAGCGGACGGCAGCGCTGAGCGAACCATCGAAGTCGAGCGACGGTTCTTGGAACTCATGTCCACGGTGGGCGATCACCTATATGCAAGCGTAATCTGGGAGAAGCTAGACTACGTCTGCCGACAAATCGAAAGAAGCGCGGAAGAAGCCCAAGCCAGTGGAGGCAGCGCAGCATTTCTGCCCAAAGTCCGTGTGCCGGCCGATGAGTTGCCCTTCGAACTGAAATCAAGGGCACGCTCGGACGTGAAACTCCTAGACTTGGCTGACGAAGTGACGATGGACTTGACCAGTACCATCCCAGAGGCAGACCGCCTGCTTACGATGACATTCGGGTGTAACTCTGCGGTATTTCTACTCTTCATTCACTTCTGTCTGTCTTGCCTACATCGGACTTCGGCCTTCTCGTTTCCGGTCGAGGGGACACGTCCCTTCTTCTCAAGAGACCGTCGAGCGCACGGTCACGAGGCCACTCGGAGGGCATTGCGCCGAGTATCCGAGTTGATGCGTCTGTGCAATGACACGAACCCCGTTCTCAAGAAGATGACATGCGATCCCAGTCGGGTTCAGCGGTATGAATTGCGCTCTAGCGCAGAGTTGACGCTTGAGAACCGAAACTTGCAGCACGAGGTACTCACCTTGGGCAACCAGATCAACGATCTGCAGAGTAGACTAGCGGAAAGCTCAACAGAACTAGACCGAACGCGGCACGAACTCGCACAGCGAGAGGGTGAGCTCTTCCAATCCTCGGGCGTGTTTGACGCTAGGGGCAAGCAACTGCAGCATCTCTCGCGCCTCTTGGGTCTCCACGACGACATGGACATCGCGTCCTTGGAACAAGGGATATGGAATGCGAGTAACCTCCAGGCTCACTACCGGGATCTCGAGGCACGGTACCGAGATCTTAGGGCTGAGGCCTCTACTGCTCTAGAGTGCCTAAGGCAAGCAAATGTGATGAACAGGGCCGGTCAAGTTCGGAAGGCTTGTGAGGCCTTGGATAGTGCCCTGTCTATTGCGAAGCTAAACGATAAGCCAACTCCGGGAGGGGGGGCTTGACTCTCTCACTCACACCTGCCCCTGGAGTGCCCGCGAATCTACACCACGGCCTCAAGGAAGGTCGCCGGTATACGGATAAGGTCAGTCTGGCTAGTTTCGATTTTGAGGGCCACGCCGACATTCTTGTGGCGGGTGCGTTTCACAGCCACCAGTCGAGGAATGCCCACCTGTGCACCTTGCGCCCTACGCGCAGCGGCTGGGTCGTCGAGTCCTCGTTGGATGCCACTTGTACCATCAAGAGGGGCGGCCAGATTCTGCCGGTGGGTAAACCTGCCTTGCAGGTGTTTACCGGAGATGTCCTCTGCTTGGATGGATGCTCGGTCTGTGCTATTGCTGTTAGCCAAGTCGGCCCCCCCAACAAATTGGTATCGCAGACCTCGTCAAGCGGAGCGCGGTCGACTCACCTAGTGGATGACCTTGGACTCTTGGCAGTGGACGACGGCTTCGGCCTCAGAGAGACACCCGAACAACTTGTCGGCTCGGTGGTAGCCCCGGCTCCTTCCCAGGAGCCCTATGTGCTATTTGGAGAGTATCAGGTCGTCTATGAGATCACTTCGGGTGGGATGGCTCGTGCCTTCAAGGTGACGGCCCCCGCCCATAATAGGCCGCTATTCCTGAAGATGGTGCACCTCCGCTCAGAGGACGAAGCAGCTTTGCTCCGAGAGCAGGCCATCTACTCCAGGCTAGAACAGCTTGCCTCACCCGCTGTTGTTCGCATCGTGGATTGGCAACGTGATGATATGCATGCCGCTTTGGTGACCGAATGGGCGGACGGGGGCTCCCTTGCGAGGTACATCAAACAGGCTGATGGTGCACGCCTGCAGCCATCAGAGGCAAAGACTATCGCGATCGCAGTACTGGATGCGGTAGAAGCCCTTCATTCAGTGGGAGTAATACATCGAGACATCAAGCCTGATAATGTTGTGCGCTCAGGACACTGCTGGAAACTGGCCGATCTAGGCATCGCAAAGAACATCAATCGGATAGTGACAGGTCGCACGTTCCGAAGGTACGGCACCCTAGGCTTTGCTGCACCGGAGCAACTACAAGGTGCCGATGCTGCAACACCGGCGGATGTCTATAGTTTCGGTAAGCTGGTCGTCTACCTGCTAACGGGACAGACTGATCCTGACATGGTGCAGCAACCGAGATGGAGGGCGCTGGTCCGAGCCTGTTGTGCCGAGAAACCCTCAGACCGTCTATCGGTGGAGGTTGTCCATCAACGGCTCCTTGACCTCCCTGCCTAGAAGTCGACCAGTTGTCCCCATCCAATCGTCGTTGCCCCCCACGACAGCCGGGTACTCGAATTGCCAACTCGTCTGGCTTTAGGAAATCGTTGGCGTAGGTCACTGTTGACGGTCGGGAGCCTCTTTCTGGCCGATTTGCCGCTTCGGCGACGTCGGGGTGCCTTCGTGGCCTTGATCGACACTGGCGTCGACGTTGGGGCCAAGATCTCTCTGCTCTTGAGGTCGCCCGGTATCCTTGGCGCGGTCACAGTACTTCTCACACGCTTCAAGCTTTGCCGTCAGCTCTGTCACCTTCAGCCGTAGTGCGTCATCATCGGGAGGCTGCTGTATGAACTCGCGGAACAGTGCGATGAAGCCGACCGCAAGCACGGTACTCACTACTATCATCACTGCGATATCACGAACTGTTCTCATGAAGATCTCCGAGCCGATATGAAGCCGATGAATCGAGGATTCCTATTGAGTATGAGTTTGAGGACAAGCTGTAGAAATGTGATGCATGTGGCTAGAGAAGTCGCGGCGATGCCAACATGCTCCGTGACAAGGTACACAACTGTCGCAACCAGACCCCCGAGTACGACGGTGAGACCATCCTTGATGCGACCCGTCTCATCAACCTGCTGGAATTCCAAGAGAGTTGGAGGATTTGGGTGATCGTTACGATCAGCCATTGGGGGAGAAACTCTGGCCGCCGCCTCGGCCCCACGCAGTTCGAATCGCGGAGGGTGAACGTGGTCCTGCGCACTTCGCGCCAGCGACGACTCGTCAGTCGGGCGAGGTTGATCATCTTGTCCATGACCGGTCTCAGTGCGATTGGATGGTGTGGGCGCAATGCTGACCAGCTGCTCTAGCACCTCCTGCTCTCTACGCATCCTGAGTTGCTCTAGCGATGCTGCATGCCTGAGTTGGTCTTCGTGGATTCCACCCTGATACTCTAGAGCTCGCCGAAACCGATCCAACGCATATTTATCTTGTGCTTCCACGGCCTCGGAATACTCCCGGGTCCTAACCTGAATCCACTTGCCGATGACTGGGAGGAGTTCCAGGATCCCAAACAGAATCGTGATCAGCCAAGCGGCCTGACCGACACTCTCATCGTTTCGAGTCATGCGGCTAAGAGCACGATGTTGGGCCATGAATGAATCCTCTGGATACTGTACGTCCAGATTCGCCTCCAACTCATCGCGTTCACGCCGTGTCGAAGCCAACTCCTCCTGCTCTTGTTCATTCAGCTTGGCGAGTCTCTGATTCGACACTTCTTCTCGCTCTTGGAGTACTTGCTCTGCAGCCCTCAGGCGTTCGGCAATCCCGATGCATTGGGTGGTCTGACTCTTCTTGAGGTCGTTCCAGCCATGGTACGCGTCGCCTTTCCCTGTAAGCTTGGTGTCGCCGACCCCGGCTCTTTCAGCAGCGGCCTTCCCTGCCGCATCGATGAGCGTGCCTTCGCATTCGACACTGACTCTTCGCAGTTCCGCTACTCCTTCGGCCTGGCTCCTGGCTGCAGCAATCTGTGGATCTCCCTCCCGCGCTTGCCTGAAGCGGTCGACGATATTGCGACGCTCAGCCTTGAACCTCCCCGCGGCCTCTGCTTCCGTAGTCACGCGCCCATGCCTGATGTGTGCGCGAATCTCTGGTTCGAATAGCCGCAATTCGAACGGTCGTGCGACAATAATCGCGATGACGGCAGCCAAGCAGACGCGAACTCCGAAACCCACTACGCTACGGGCATCTGACTTCCCTCCAGGCCTGATCGATGTAACGAGCATTCGATCAATGGAGTAGACGAACAACCCCCAGAAGAGCCCTCCAACTAAGCCCGCGATGGAGCTTCCAAACACCGTCTTTACTGCGAAGAAGCCGGAGATGCTTGCCAGAACACCCACGAGTACTAGCAGAGCTCCGAGTCCACTGAAACGCGCCGTATCACTGAACGGGTACGACAAGACCACCGGATCACCGCCGGAGGAGTAGAGACATAGACGCCGCCAGTGTCGCATCACCGCGTGGAAGTACGATGAAAGACCTTCGCTCCCTGGCTTCTCGCCAGTGCCCAACCTATGCATCATTGCTCCCGGGATAGGTGACGACCCCGTGTAGAGCGACGGGCCGGGGATAGGTGTCGGGATAGGTGTCGACCAACTCTTCAGTACCTGTTCCGAGCGACTGGACCATGCCCCATAAGGTACTGATTCAACGCCCGTTTTTGAACGGGCATGTTCCACCCTCGAACTATCGCCGCCCCGATGTTCCGAATTCGTTCCGGTTTTCGGGTCAGCCCTGCTCGTCGTCACCGCCCTCGCCGATGCCGTCCAGCGCCTCGACCGCCGCCGCGAGCTGATCGTCGCCGACGTGGGCATAGCGCTCGGTCATCGTCACCGAGTGGTGGCCCATGAGCCGCTGCACCACCTTGAGCGAGCACCCACGGAAGACGAGGTGCGACGCGAAGGTGTGCCGAAGGTCATGGAACCGGACGCGACGCAGCTCGGCGCGCTTCAGGGCTTGGTTCAGCGCCCAATTCGCGCCCGTCTGGCTGTAGGCGAGCCCGCCACCCCGGGCGGGGAAGACGACGTCGTCGGTGCTCCGGCCGCGCCATTCGGTCAGCGCCGCCACGAGGTCGGCCGCCATGGGCACGACCCGGGTCTTGCCGCTCTTGGGGCTGCTGAGTTGGCCCTTCCAGACCGAGTAGCGCACCGTGAGCTGGCGCTCGTCGAGGTCGACGTCCGCCCAATGCAGCGCGAAGATCTCGGCCTTGCGGAGCCCGGTTCGCAGCGCCACGAGGAAGAAGGTGAACCACTTCGGGCTCATCGACTTCGCCACAGCGAGCAGCTTGGCGGCCTCCTCGGGCCGCAGCCATTCGGTCTCGCGCTCGGGTTGCGGGAGGGTCTTCACCACCGGTACTTCGGTGACGAGGCCCCACTCGAGTGCGCAGTGCATCAGCCGACCGAAGCACTCCAGATGCCGGTTGATGGTGTTCACCGCCAGGCCCTTGTCGACCTGATGGGCCTTGAACGCCTCGACGTCTCGTCGAGAGATCTGGTCCAGTCGCCGCTTTCCAAAGAACGGAACGAGGTGGATGCGCAGGAGAACCTCCTTGCGCGCCTGCTCGCTCGGCTTGTTCTGGATGCGCACCGCGGTCCGCATCCACTCACCGGCGAAGTCGGCCAGGGTCGGCGCTTCGGCCGCAGGCGCCGCGCTCGGCTCGGGCGTCGTGGAGGTCAACTCAAGCCGAAGCTCGACCTCGTACGCCTTCGCCCCGCGCTTCGTCTGCACCGGGCTGACCCGCCGAACCCGCTTGCCGTCGACGATGAAGTCGACGACCCACTTTCCTCTCCACTTCTTGACCGCCATGACCATTCTCCGTGGTCGGTGGCGGGCGCGTGGATTCGGCCGAGGGCATCGTGCCGCGGCCGGGGCGTTGGAGGCAAGGGGCTGGCAGGAAGTGACGGCGGTCGGTCGTCGGGCCATGGGGAGGGCGGCGGCACCGTGGCGTAGCGCCGCGACGAGACGCGCGGACTTCGGTAGGATGCGCCCATGACGAGCGCTCTCGCGAACCGTGAGCCACGGGCTGGCCGGGATGGACCTCTGGCGCTGGCAGTAGCTGGCCTACGTGCAGCAGAGACGGCCCGCGAGCGCGCAGGTGCCTCGGAGGCGATCGGGGGGCCGGCCCTTCGCCTTGATGGAGGCCTCGTCGGGTATCGGGGCGACACGATGCACTCGCCGGAGCCGCGTCCTACGCGCAGTTCTACGGCGCCCTGGCCTACCCTTCCCGGTCCCCCGCTCCAGCGTGGCGATGGCCTGGGTGAGCGACTCATCGGCGACGTGGGCGTAGCGCTCGGTCGTGGTGATCGACGCGTGCCCAAGCAGCCGCTGGATGACCCGCAGCGACACGCTCCGAAGCACGAGGTGCGACGCGAAGCTGTGGCGCAGGTCGTGGACCCGGACGGCTCGGAGCCCGGCGGCGTCGAGCAGCCGCGCCAGGGCCTCGTTCACCCGCTGTGGGCTGCGCTCCACGGCTCCCTCGGCGTCGGGGAAGACCCAGCCTTGACTGGGCCCGCCCTTCGCCCTCCAGCGGCGCAGCGCGGCGACCGCGTCGGCCGTCAGCGGCACCCGGCGATGCCGGTTGCCCTTCGTCGAGCCCACACGGCCCCGGTAGACCGAGCGGCGCACGTCGACGGCCGGGGCGTCCAAGTCGACGTCGCGCCACTTCAGCGCGAGCAGCTCGCCCCGCCGCAGGCCGGCGCGCAGCGCAACCGTGAACATGGCCGACCACTTCGCCTCGGGTCGCGCGGCGGCCAGCAGCCGCTCGGCCTCAGCCGGGCGCAGCCAGTCGAACTCGGGGGGCGGCACTGTGAGCTTGTGCATCTTCGGCACGGTGTCGAGCAGGCCCCACTCGACCGCGCACTTCATCAAGGTCGACAGCACCGCCAGGTGTCCGTTGATCGTGCTCGGCGCCAGCCCCGACCCTTGCTTCTCGGCGGTGTAGGCGTCCAGGTCGTGGGTCGTGATCGCGTCGAGCCGCTTCGAGCCCAGCGCCGGCAGCAGGTGGACCCGCAGGATCGACTCCTTGCGTACCCGACTGCTCGGCTTGTTGCGCACCAAGACCCGCTCCGTGAGCCAGCGCACGGCGAAGTCACTCAGCCGGGGGCTCGGGCCCGAGGAGCCGGTCGAGGTCGACAAGCCGACCCGCAGTTCGGCCTCGTACGCCTCCGCGCCGCGCTTCGTCTGCACCGGGCTGACCCGCCGGATGCGCTTGCCGTCGAGGGTGAAGTCGGCGACCCACTTCCCGCGCCACTGCTTCGCCGCCATCGGCGCCCCCTCCTCGCCGGCGAGCGGCGATCCACTGGTCGACGGCCTCGGGCTCGAAGCGGAGCCGGTTGGAGACCTTCAGGTGCGGCAGCTCGCCGCGAGCGACGAGCCGGTACAGGTGGCGGCGGCTGATGCGGAGCCGAGCACACACCTCGTCGGGTATGAGCAGTTTGTCCGACACCTCCGCCCCCCTGGCCGCGTGCCCCGGGAGTCGATGCGTCGCCGCGTCCGGTCCGAGGGCTCGGGATGTAGTGTACCCACCCCCTCCTGCCCACGGTCTGTCACCAGACATCTACCGGCCGGGGAAAAAGTGGGATGCAGCCCGCCGAGAGCCCGGTGGCTGGTCGATCGAGCCGGATGGGCGGCGAGCGGATGCCGCGCAGTTGACAACGTGCCGATGGCCGCAGGGAAGGCCTCTCTGTTGTGCACCGCGCGGTGCAGATTCGTCGGACCTGTGGTGGTCTGCGCCCTATCGCGCGCGTGCGCACGATCGCGATCGCGCGCGAGGCTCGACGAAAATGCGCGTTCTCGTAATTTCAGGCACTTGCGGGCCGAAAGCCTCAGCCGAGCCTCGGGGTGACCTTGGCGGTGAGCCTCACCGTGAGCTTGACCGCGACCCTCATGGCGACCCTCGCGGGAAGCCTCATCGTGAGCTTGACCGCGACCCTCATAGAGACCCTCGCGGGAAGCCTCACCGTGAGCCTGACCGCGACCTTCGCAGGGACCCTCGCGGGAAGCCTCACCGTGAACCTCGCCGCGGCCTGGGGGTGAACGGCGGTCTGGGGTCGAACCGGCCCCGGCCACGGCCCCACAGGCTCCGAAACGGTGCGTTGCGCCGTCTGGAAGCCCCCGAGACGGCCTTCGAGGGCGCGTTCGGGCCCGAAGCTGGGCAGGTGAGGCCCCAATTCGAGTGGGAACGGCTGCCCGGCGAGCCCGGTACCGAGAACGAGTGGTGTCGTCCGGGCCAATGCGGTTGGGCCAGCCGTCCGAACCAGCCCGTTGCCCGTCGTAGACAGGGCGAGTGCCGAACACGAGCGGGATGCAGGCCGGATGCGGGCCGTCGGCGCATCGCGGGCATGGTTGCCATCGATCGGGCCGGGGCCGGCCCCGCTGCGCGCGCGTGCTGGGCCCCAGCGAGAGCCGTGAGCAGTTCGTCGGGCTCGCCAGCTGCTGCGAGGGGCCTCGGGGCTCGGCGGCGTCGTCCCTACGCTGTAGACGCCGAGGCGGCGCGGACGCGACGGCAACGTGCCGACGTTCTGCGCGCCGTGCTCGTGGGGCCCAGCCCGGCGACGGATGAAGCCGGCCAGAGCCTCCGGCCCCTTCACGATGCGCGGGGTGATGCGCGGACGATGCTCGGACGATGCGCGGGGCGATGCTGGGACGATGCGCGGGGCGATGCTCGGACGATGCGCGGGACGGACAGCGGGACGATGCGCGGGACGGACCGCCGGACGATGCGCGGGCCGGACTGCGGGACGATGCGCGGAGGATATCGCCGCACCCGAACTCGGTGCCCCGAATGGCCCCCGCCCCGGATCGAGGCGACGGCGCGAGATCAGATCCGGTGGGGGTGGGTGGCCAGGGCCGAGAGCCGGCGGTCAGGCAGGCCGCCGGCCTCGCTACGCCCTGGCGTTGGCCCGAGATCGCCGGAAATGGCGCAGTGGCGGGCTGTCGGGCCAGAGGGAACCCAGATGCCCGCCAGAATCGAACCAGATGCCCACCAGAAGGCGACCAGTACAGCACCAGAAGACCACCGGAGCCGAGCCAGACCGAACCCAGACGGTCGCCAGACCTCGACCGGAGCGGTGCCAGAGGCCCACGAGAGCCCAGCCGGACATGGGCCGGGGCTCAGCGGGGGCCCCGCCGGGGCCCCACCGGGGGCCAACCGGGGGCTTGACGGGGCTCGGACGGCCGAATCGGCCGACGCTCTTGCTCCATTCGGTGTTCCGAGCCCGGTCGATGACGTTGAGCCGGCTCGCCCTATCCTGGTCGCTGGCTCGACCAGCGTGGAGGGCGATCGATGAGACGCGCGCTGCTATTCGTCATCCTCGCGGCGCTGGGGTGCGACCGCGAGATGGCGAGCATGATGGAGGGCGGGCCGATGGACGGCGGGCGCCCCGATGTCCCGGTCGGCATGCCCGACGGGATGATCCCCGACATCGGGCCGCTCGACGCCGAGCCGCCGGACGTCGAACCCCCCGACGCCGACCCCAACGCGCTGCGCGTGAACCACATGCAGGTGCGCGGGACCAACAACAGCTACCACACCAACACCAACCCGTTCGATCTGGAGTTTCGGGACTACTACCACCTGCCGCTCGTCGAGCAGGCTGGGGAGCAGGGCATCCGCTTCTTCGACTTCGACCTGGATCCTGATCGCGAGTCGGCCCTCGTGCTCGAACCGCGGGTCAGTGATGCTCTCGACATCGAGACGATTTGTGGGACGTGGTACTGGTGTCTGCGCGACTTCGTCCCTTGGCTCGATGAAAACCCCCAGCATGCGCTGATCGTCTTCTTCGTCGCCGAGTCCTGGCGCTTCAACTCGCCGCCCTTCCTGTTCCAGCAACTCGATGATCTTGAGAGATACGCTGCGGACGCTTTCGGTCGGGAGCGGATCCTGAGCCCGGCCGATGTCCGTGGCGAGCACCGCACGCTGCGGGAGGCGATTCAACAGCGCGGTTGGCCCGCGGCAAGCGAGACTCAGGGCAAGGTGATGCTGGTGCTGAATGACCGGGCCGAAGCGCGAACGCGCTATCTCGAACGCGGCGGCGATGATCCAGAAGACCGACTGCTGTTCCTCATCGGTGACCCGGACCACGCTGAGGACCCGGACACCGGTGATGAGGTGGTCTTCTCGTTCGAGCCGGAGTTCGACGGCGATCCGTGGTACTTCGAGACCGAGCCGGGCGAGTTGGAGCGCATGCGCGAGCTCGCCGCTGCCGGTTATCTGGTACATGGCGTCAGCGATGACCCGGACATGATCGCCCGACTAAGGGCAGCCGGTGCCCACTTCATCGCGACCCGATACCCCGACGACGTCTTCGGCGAGATCCCGCCCATCGGCCCCGTCGCGTGCAACCCGGTGACCCGCCCCGACGACTGCGACCCGGCAGAGTTCGAGGCAGCGCGGCGCTGAACCGAATCTCGCTCAGCGACAGAATCGAGCGGCGCTGCTCGACTCGACCGGGCTGAACGCGATGGCCCAGGGCAGAATCCAGCCGGGACAGTCCGCTTCGCACCTTTCGGCGTCGACGTCGCGATCGGCGCAGTCGAGGTGCTGGCAGGCGTCGGCGACATCGAAGCGATCCAGCAACCAGATGTCCTCCCGGTCGAGAGCGAAAGCATGTCGCCGCACGACGCGATCCCAGGCGGCTTCGCTCGCCGGCTCGTCCTCTGCCATCGACATGCACGCCGACGTACGGGGAAACGTCTCGCCAGCCCACTCCAACACGATCGGCATGTCGCCCGCTCGGAGGTCAACGCGTTGGCCAGCCTGCCGAGCGGGCTTTGTCAACCACCACTGCTCGTCCATCGCGAAGCGCGCCGGGCCGATTCCCGTCACTTCGCCGGCACTGGCGCGACGGGCCAGAGGGCCGAAGTAGGGGTTTCGGACGAAGAGGTCGTAGCCACGCCCGATGAGCTTCTGGCGGAGATCATCGGGCAGTTCCCGCTCGCTGTCGACGCAGACATCGGTCGCGCGAAACACCTGCTCGCCGACCGAGCGACGGACCGGCCGGAGCCCGATCGGCTCCTGATCACAGCGGGCATGGTGATGAGGTTCGACGGTCGCGTCGTACGGCATCGGCATGTCGAAGGGCGAGTCGATGGTCACGGCGCAGCGCAGGCCGAGATCCTCCGACCTGACGCTGGGCTCGATCGCGAGCAACTGCGCGCCGGGCTGGCCCGCCGGGCTGTATAGGCTGCGGCCGCGCGCCATCCGCGGCAACTCGGCCTCCAAGCCCGTGGTCGACAACCCCCACGCTGGCCCGTCCGCGCCGGTTGCGCCCTCGGTCAACCCGATCACCGGGTCGGCCATCCACTCGGTGACGTTGTCCGGCAGGTGATGGAGCGACTCCGAACCATCCAGTGCACCTCCGACCACGACCACCCGGCCTGGCTGGCCCTTCACCCGGTCGTAGTCCAACTCGTCGGTCGGCCGGTTCAGGCACTCGGCGACCCAGGGCACCCACCTCGTATTCTCGGCCCAGGCTCCGCAGCTCATCGGTGCTTCGAACAACGAGCGTGGTGCGGTCGCCTGGGCTTCGAGCACCGCCCGCTCCCGCACCGTGGGCAACCGAGCGCCCATCCTCTGGCACGCGCTGTACGCGTCGCACCAGTTCACCCCGGTCATCGGCTGATCCGCCAGTAGGGCAGCGTTCGGCGACGCTGCCTCATCGCACAGCCGGACGCACTTGCCGGATTCGGGTGCATTGCAGTCGCACATCAACTCGCGGAACTGCCCCCGGCTCATCTCGCTGGTCATGATCGCGAAGTCGTAGGCGAACCGCTCGGTGATCGGCTCGGCGCAAGCGTCGGTGTACTCGACCACCGCCGTCGCACAGGCGTTGGCGTCGAGGCCCTCGTCACACGCCGTTGAGTGCCCCGGCACGGTCAACCAGCGCACGCCGTCGAGCTTCGGCGGCTCGACGATCTCCGGCTCCCCCTCGCCCCCGACCACGACCCGGGGCGGCGGGTCGAGCGCCACGCAGCCGTGGCCCTTGATCACCTCAACCCCGTCGGGCGGCGTCTCGCCCTCGCCGAACGCCACACACGATACGGCCCGCGGCTGGTCACCGGCCGCCACACACCGCCGGTCGGCCTCGCCGCAGTGCAGCACCGTGTCGAACTGGCACGCCGTGCCCACGCAGGGCACGCCCGCCGGGCAGTCGTTGCCGCACGCGCCGCAGTGCGCCGGGTTGTCCCAGACCAGCGTCCACTCGTCGCCTTCGTGGTTCGAGCAGTCGTGATAGTACCTCGCGTCGATGATCGCGTGATCGAACAGCTCCGACGGAGATGCGCAGCCGAGCGCGAGCGCGGCGGTGATCAACGCGAGGGTCAGCGGGCGCATCGTTCTCCCCGTACGAGGACTCACCGGCAGAATACCAGCCCCCCGCCCGGCCGACCACACCGGGTTGACGGCCCGTGTCAGCAGCGCGATGCTCGGTGGCGTCCGAACACTCGGCCGGAGGTCTCCCCATGCTGCGCGGATTGCTCGCCCTGGCCGTCATCGCCCTCGCTGCCCAGACGCGCGCCGCCGAGACCTGCGCCCCGCTCGAACGCATCGACGGGCCGTCAGTGTATGTCATCATGCATGGCTACCCATACAGCCCGAACCCGGCGCTCGACGCCTTGTCGATGGTCGACGCGGATCTCATCAACATGGGGCAGTTCTTCCGCGCGCTGGGCCCCAAGCGAGCGTTCGTGCATGGCATCAACTCGTTTCGAGCGGACGCGAGCTTCGGCAAGACCCGGCGCCCGGCCACCTGGCGGGCGCTGATGGCCAGCGTGGAGAGCGTCGTCGATGACATCGACGGCGCCCCGAAGAGCGTGGCCCGGCCGCAGGTGTACCTGTATTTCGTCGGCCACGGGACCGTCGAGCCCAACGACCGCCTGCGCCTCTTCACCGCGCCCGACGAGCCGCGCGCCGGACCGGGATACGACGGCAACATCGACTCCCACCTCATCGCCGAACACATCCTGAGGCCGCTCTCATCCCGAGCGGACGTACATCTCATCGTCGACGCATGCCATAGCTATCACATGGTCCAGACCCGCGGTCCGTACGCCCGTGAGAGGCTGACCCCGCGGCCACCGCTCACGCTGGCCTACAGCCTCGACTTCGCCGCGCAGTACCCTACCGTTGGCGCCCTGCTCGCCGGACGCACCAAGACACCCGAGGTGCACCCGTTCGGCGGCATCTTCAGCCACCTCGTACGCTCGCTGGCCATCGGCGCCGCCGACCTCGACGGCGATGGCATCATCACCTACCGCGAGATGGCCGACGCGCTGCCGCAGGTCCTCCCGCACATCGAGCAGGCGCCCAAGCCCGAGGTCATGCCGCCTGCCGGTGAGCGCGATCGGCCGTTCATCGACTGGCGCAGCACGCCCGCCGCCCGGGTGTGCCTGCCCGCCGACGTCAAAGGCCGCTTCCGGCTGATGGACGCGCTCGACATCTTCGCGACGGTCTACCTGCCCGGCGCGCCGCGCCTGCGCTGGCTGCCGCCGGGGCGAACCCTCGGTCTGGCCACGTCCGGCGTACCCAGCCGCTACTTCGTCGCCGCCGACGGCCCGGTCGATTTCATGGCGGAGTCACCCTACGCTCGCCCGCCGGCACCGCCGCCGATCCCCGAGGATCCCGACGCGCCGCTGCCTGAGACCGCCGAAGCGCTCGAAGCGGCCAAGACGTGGGAGCCCCTGCCGTCGATGATGTCGCGGGAGCCGACGCTCAGCGCCCGCGCCGAGCCGCCGATGACGCTCTCCCTGCCGGTCAGCCTGGGCATCGCCGCGGTGGGCGGGGCGACCGCCTTCAACGTGGCGGGCGTCGACGAGGCCGAGACCTGGCTGCATGTCGACGTCCTCGGCCGCGTCGGTCGGGGCCGCCACCGCCTGCTGCTCGAGGCGAACTACGCGCGCGCCGCATTGCACGGCGACGGCGCAGACCCGGAGACCGGGCCGCCGCCAATCCTCGGCCACCGCTGGGGCGGGCGGCTCGGCTACGGGCAGCTCATCTCCGAAGGCGCGGTCGACCTCTCTGTCGGCGCGCTCATCGGCCTGTACCAGATGTGGGGCGAGAGCGGGCCGCCCAAAGCCCGACGGATCATGCTGAACGACGTCGCGCTGCGCGGCACGATCATCGTGCCCTTCGGCACGCACTCTCGCTGGGGATGGCGACTCGACGCGGAGGTGGGCGCGGCCGTCGCCGGCCGACCGCTCACGCCGACGCTCAAGCTGGCCACGGGCCTCGACTTCGAGGCGCTCGTGCACCCGTAGCGATGGTCAGCAGGCACAGAAAAATCCACTTTCTGCGGACGCTCGCGGTCAGATCGGGGTCGTCGTCTCTTAGTCACCCGTGGACGGTGTTTCGTCGAACGGAGAACGCCTCATGATCCGCGCGCTGTTTTCGCTCGCCTGCTGCGCTCTGTTGGCCCCGCAGTTCGCGCACGCCGAGGACGCCTGCCCGCCGATCGAGCGGACCGCCGGCTCGCCGGTCTACGCGATCCTCTACGGCTACCCACACGACGGGCCCGTCGAGGCCTCGTGGTTCTCCCTCGGCAACCCGCGACCGGACCTGCCGATGGTCGACGACGATCTGGTGCGCATGGCGCGGTTGTTCGACGCGCTGGGCCCCGAGCGCATGCGCATCCACGGCGAGCCCGACCGTGCGGCAAGCGCCCGGCTGTCGAGCTTCGGCGTCCGCCCGCCGACGTGGCGCAGCCTGCTGGAGAGCGTGGCCGAGGTCGCGTCCGACATCGACAAAGCGCCAGCAGGCGCCACCGAGGCTGACGTCTACATCTATCTCGCGGGTCATGGGCGCAAGGCCCGAAGGGGAGACAAGACGCGCTTGCTCATCTTCGGCGAGCCGGACGGCGAGGCGCCTGGATACAACGGCGTAATCGACTCGGCGCTCTTCGCCGAGCACATCCTGACCCCGCTCGCGGCCCGCGCTCGGGTGCATCTCGTCGCCGATGTCTGCTTCGCCTACACCCTGCTCCAGACCCGGGAGATGAAGAAGGTGGAGACCGTCTTCTACCCGCCACCGGAGGTCGACTACGTCACGCCGTTCAGCGAATCATTCCCCGACGTCGGCACGCAACTCGCCAGCCGGAGCGTGACGCTCGAAGACCCGACGCTTGCTGGCCTGTTCAGCCACGCGCTGCGGTCGGCGGCCATCGGGCCGGCCGACACCGACCGCGACGGCGTGATCACCTACGGCGAGATGGACCGCGCGCTCGCCGTCGCCGCGCGCGCCGACCGCCGCCTCCGCAAGTCGACTGTGGTCGCGCCCGACGGCGACCCGAACACCCCCTTCCTGCGCTGGCGCCAGAGCCCCGCCGCCCGAGTCTGTGCGTCGCCCGGAGCGACCCGAGAGTTGCGGGACGGCTCCGACCTGTTCGCGACCTTGCCCGGGTTCCTGCGACCGACGAGCGTTTGGCTGCCGCCGGGGCACATGTTCACGACGCGCGGCCTACGATTCGAAGCTGTCGATGGCGCCCGACTCAAGCGGTGAGGCGAGCCTGACCGCTCAGCGCGATGCCGTTCGCGGCTGTTGGGCGGCATACGATCCGTGGTAGCCGAAGGGGTCACCCCCGGACCAAGGCGCTGATGCGATTCGCCCTCACTCTTCTCCCCATGCTTTGCGCCGTCGGCTGCTACTCGCCATGGCGTGCCGAACCGGCGGGGCGCAAGGTCTGCGTGGACGAGGTCTGCGACGGCTACGACAACGACTGTGATGGCGCCGCCGACGAGGACTTCGACCTCGCGTCCGAGCGCTGGAACTGCGGCGCGTGCGGGGTCAGGTGCCCCGCCGACCGAGATCGTGGGACAGCAGCGTGCATCGAAGGCGCGTGTCAGATCGAGCGCTGCGAGCCGGGCTTCGAGGACGTCGACCGGATGCCCTCCAACGGCTGCGAGGCCGGGTGCACACCGGCAGATGGAGGCGAGGTCGCCAACGGTCGGGACGACGACTGCGACGGCCATACTGACGAAGGGGTCGAGGTCCAATCGGCGCGCCCGGGTCGTGCCCCGGACCCGCTCGCAATGGCTCGCGTGCCCGACCACCTGAACTGCGCGGAGCATCCATGAGCGGGTGCCGTGTGATGGGCGCGACGTGCCTGGCGGCGCTGTCGCTGTGCGTCGTAGCGATCCCGTGCACGGGCCGCGCAGCGCCCGGTGCGGGCCCGATGCCACCCATGCTGAACGACGGCGAACCACCTCCATCGAACGAAGACGGCACCATCTACCTGTGGACCGGCGTGGCGATCACATCGGCCGTCAGCAGCTACATCCTGTGGGGCTGGGGCGCCGACGCGGCCGCCGATCGGGACGCAGCGTGGGACGCATGGCACACGTCGCCAGATGGCTCGCCGGCCGAGGGCGCAGCGCTCCGCCGCTTTCGCGAATCCCGGCTGCACGCGCTCGGCTACTTCGTCGGCGGTTGTCTCACCGCCACGCTGGCCGCGACTGCCAGCGGTCTCGCGCTGTACGGATGGCTCAGCGCGGACGAGCAGTTGGAGGTCACGCCAGGCCCGGGGGGCATGAGCTTGCAGGGTCGGTTCTGAGCCAGCTCATAGGGCCCCTGCGGGCGCTCGGACCGGTCGACGACCGTCGAAACGCACACGATACATCTCCCGGCGCTCGGGCGGGGGCGCGTCCGGCCCCGGAAACAGGGATCGGTAGAGTAGCAGTTCCCCGCCCGCGGGGCCGCACGTGGTGCGTGCAGCGCGGTGAGCATCGGAGTCGCTACCATCGAGCGCGTCGAGTGGAAGCGGGCGCAGCTGGGGTCGCCGGCGGTGCGCCCGCTGGTGTGCCCGAGCTGCGGGCGTGCAGCCCGATCAGCGGATGGTCCGATCGGGCTGCACGGGCACGTCACACGCAGCGCGATCGATGGGGGCCATCATCGCCCGGTGCGCGGGCGGAGATCGGCAGGCTGCGGGTGCGGCGCTACCGGTGTGTGCACTGCCACGCCGTGTGCACGGTCGTGCGCGGCTGGTGCCGCCGCGCATATACTTCGCCAGGGCCATCGCCCTGAACACCGCCCTGTGGAGCCTCGGGACCTCGGCCGCCGAGATGCAGTCCCGGAACCACGCGCCGTTTGCGATGACGGCGAGCCGCCCGATAGGCCCGGTGACGTCTCGGACGAGGGCGAAGCCCTCGTAGCAGTCGGAGCGTGGGAAAGCCGCGTAGAGGGCGAAGAGAGGCAGTCGATGAGTGCGGCGCCCGAGGCGCTGGGGCACGCCATGTATGTGGCATTCGGTCCGAATGGGCCTGGGTCCGGAGCGTGCAAGTGGCACTGTCCTAACGAAGTAGATGCGATCTCGACTACGTCCTACGCACGTTGTGGGGGTTCGTCATGGATCCGCGCAACCTGTGTGTCGCCCTGGCGCGTGTTGCCGCGATCGCGGTCGCCGCACGGCAGGGGCTGATGGCCTGACGGTCCGGTCGATCGTCATCGGTGCCGAGCAGCCCCGTGTTCATCTGCGCGAGGAGTTGCAGCGAGGGCACTGTCGACCGAGTCCGGCGCCTCGGGTGATGATGACGAAGCGCGGGGCACCAGGCCGCGGTCGCCACCGCGATCCGGGCCAGCGGCGTCGCTCGAGGGGCCGTCCTGCGGGCAGGGCGCCGATGAAGGCGCGTCGCGGCGGCTTGTCCCGGTCGGTTCGGGGCCGCATAGTAGACGCTGCGGTCGACCCGGAGGCACCATTGCCCGTCGTGCGGATCCTGACATGGAACATCGAGCGCTTGGGGAGGACGAAGCTCGGCGTGCCGGACATGACCCTCAACCTCTGTCGGATCATCTTCGACACCCGGGCGGACATCGTGGTCCTCCTCGAGCTCGTGGAGAGCACGAGCCACGAGGTCATGAACGCCCTGTCGCTCGAGCTCAACCGGCTCGCGCGGGTTGCGGCCCCCCAGAGCGATGACTATACGGTCTGGACGACCTCGCATCCGACAGGCGGGGAGAAGTACGGCTTCATCGTCAGGGATCCAAGCGTGATCCAGCCTGTGGTGGTCGGCCCTAAAGCCAGCGTGGGCGCAATGGATGCGCCCCTGACCAACCTCGACACCGTACCCTTCGTGACGATGCCGGCGCCGCCCGCGGCCCCGATCCGCATGCCCCTTATCGATGGCTACGTCGGCCGGGACCTGGAGCGCGGTGCGGCCAAGAAACTCCGATTCTCGGGCCGTTCGCTGGGGGACGGAGGCTATCGTGAAGGTCGGGGATTCCGCATGCCCTGCCTCGCGATGTTCGAGGTCATTGGGACCCCCCGGACCCTCCTGCCGATCGTCGTCTGCCACCTCGCGGCCGTACGGAGCGGCCGCGACTTCCTCGCCGAGGGGCAGATGAAGCGATTCAAGGAATTCCATATCGCCCAGAAGTTCGTCAACGCCTTCGGGTCGACATTGGGTGGATACATCATTCTGAACGGCTCTCGGGTCGCGGTGAGAGATCTCATCTTCACCGGCGACTTCAACCTCGACTTCCTGCGCCAGTCTCCCCCCCTCCCGGCGGGTACCCTGGAGGTCGCCAACCGCGGAGCCTTTCAGACGCTGACGCCCACGACGACCGACGGCGGATCGCGGACGCCAGCCGCCCAGCCCGGCGCGCTGAACCCGCTCGGTGGGCAGGTGTTCAACGAGCCGGTGCCCCCCAACGTCATCGCCAATCTCGCCCTCAAGGCGGCTATCACCGGGACCGGGACGATCCTGCGGATACCGAACGACCCCGCCGTGAACGGCAATAACGTGACCCGCAACGACTTGCGGGGCGCTTGCTTCGACAACTTCTTCTTCGGTGGCGAGACCATCGGGCCGATCAACAACATCAACTTTCCCCCCGGCGGCCCGCCCCCGCCCCCCGACGCCGGGACGGTCATCGACGTGCCGGGGCTGATCGACAACCCGTTGCGGGTCGACGAGATCCACAACCACTACGTGCAGCTGGGTAAGCACGACGCGCGCAAAGCGCCTCGGCCGCCCGGTCCCCCGATCGGGCCGCTCGGGCCGCTGACCGAGCTCGACCGCCTGATCCGGGCCCGCTACCTGAGCGATCATCTTCCGATCATGATCTCGTTCAACCTGCCATGAGCGGAGCCCCACCCGCCCGCTTGCGCGTCGAGGCACGCCATGGATCCCGCTGAGCTCGGCGCCGCGATCACCGCGGCGATGCACGGCACGACGTTTGCGCTCGCCGCCGACACGTTGGGCCCGGCCACGGCGCCTGTCGGCCGGCTCCTGTCGTCCTTGTTCGAGCCCGCGCGGCTGCGCGTCGAGGGCGGGTCGGCGCGCGTCGACGACGGGGCGGCGCGGATCCGGGGCACGCTGACGTCGACGCCCGTCCCCGGGCTGGCGCCGTTCGCCGGCTTCGAGGTGGAGGCCACCTTCACGCTCGACGCGTCGAGGACACCGCAGCTCCAGCTCGTCCTCGCCCCCGATCGGGCGCGTCGCGCGCGCTGGGGGCCGGCGGATCTGCCGGGCGGGAGACCCCACGCCGTATGGAGCGCCTTCGCGTGGTCGGACGCCCGGTTCGCATTCGACTCCGCCGCCCCCGCGTCGCTGCCCGACACCTTCCCCGCGGACTACGGCTTCGACCCGGGGTCGAGCGGCTCGGCGCCGCGAGCGAGCGCGGTCTTCGCGGCGAACGTGGCCTACCGGGGCGACAGCGCTTGCCTGTCATGGATCTTCGGCGATGGCGCGCTGCGGGTGGAGGGCCCCGTCGAGTGGCACGCCGACCAGCTGCTCTTCGACCTGCGCTCCGCGCCCCTGCCCGCGTTCACGCTCGGGCGCTTCGCGTGGACCGCTTCCCTGCACCTGATCGCGTGCAGGCTCTCGTTCGCGCGCCCGGGCGGCGGCGGGGCGGTCGTCTGGGCGATGCCCGCCGCCATCCTCGTGGGTACGCTCACCGCGGGGGCGGAGAGCACGGGTCGCATGGCGCTGCCGTTCCGAGCGCAGCTCCCCCTGGGCGACGGCGGCTCGATACGGGCGGTGGCCCGACCCGATCAGCCGGTCGCGGCGGGGCTGGTGGCGGTCGCGGACATCCTCGGTGTGCCGGATCTGAGCGGCGCGCGCCCGGCCGGGCCTTCGCCGCTGGCCGATCTCGACGCCGTGTCGCTCGAAACCCTCGAGCTGGTCGTGGAGCCGACCCGCGCCCGCGTTCTCCTCGCTGCGGCGACCTTGAGCTACGCCGCAGGCAGCGCATGGAGCCCGTTCGGCGGCGCGCTGCTCACCTTCCACGATCTCGCGGTGACCTTCGCCGCCATCGAGCCCACCTCCGCGCTGCACCTCCAGACGACGGTCGCGGCGCGCGCCCGGCTCGCTGGTGGCACGTTGGAGGCGACGATCTCGCTGCCCGGCCTCGACTTCCGGTGCGATCTGCTCGACGGCGAGCGGGCGCCGGTCGACCTCACCGACGTGCTCGACGACATCACCGGGCAGGTCGCCTCGCAGCTCGGGTCGACTGTGCGGCTCCGGTGCAGCGCGCTGAGGGTGACCGGCGATCTGGCCACCCCGTCGATGCGGCTGGCGGGCACGCTCGACGACGCCTTGACCATCGACGCCTTCGCCGCGCCCTTCGAACTCACCACGGTTGTGCTCGACGTGACCCGGAGAGGTGGCCCGGCGCCCTCGACCGCCGGGCGGATCGCCGCGCTGATGAGCGTCGGCGAAGTGGTGCTGCACGTCTCGGCTGCCGTCGGCGGCGACGCGCGAGGCTGGCGCTTCCAGGGCGAGTCGACGGGTGGGCTGGCGATCCGGCTCGACCGGGTCGTCGCCGCTGTCGTTGCGGTCTTCGGAGGGGACGTCGGCGCCTGGCTGCCGGAGATCACGGTGCGCCGTTGCTCCGCCATGTTCGAAACGGACACCCGAGACTTCGCGTTCGGACTCGACGGTGACATCGAGCTGCTCGGACACACCCTGAGCGTGGGCGTGGATCTCGGCCGAACGCGCGAAGACCCCGCTGACGGCGACGCGGTGACCTGGACCTTCGAGGCCTGGCTGCAGGTCGGCGGCGCCGCCTTTCGGAGCCGGCTGGGCGCGGGCTCGGCGTCGCGGGCCCTCACGTTCGAGTGGGAGGCGGACGAGGCCGGGCTCGACCTCGCCGGCCTCGCCGCCGCCTTCGGCTTCGGTGATCTGCCCTCGCTGCCGCTGCTGTCGGACGTGTCGATCACGACCGCGTCGATCAGCTACGACTTCGAACACCGCGCGCTGCTCCTCCGCGCGGCGTCAGCCGCGCACGGCGAGGTCGTGCTCGTGGCCGCGCCGCCCGGCGTGGACGGCGCCGGCGCCCTCCGCCTCGCGCGGTTGCAGATCGGCGCGGGGCTCTCCCTCGAAGAGCTGCCCGTGCTCGGCGAGCTCGTGTCGGGCCCGGACGAACTCGGGATCCGCGCCCTGGAGCTGCGCTGGTCGTCGAGGCCGGTCACGGCGGCCGCAGCCGCGTCCGTCATCGAGCGGCTCGCGTCTACCGGGCCCCCGCTGCCGCCGACATTGGCCGCGGCGTGGGCGGGCGGGCTCGAACTCGGCGCCACTTTCGTCGTCGGGGGCCGGCCGTTGACCCTGCCGCCCCTCGACGCCGATGTCGGCCGGGCCGCGGCGCCAGCCGCCGCTGGATCGGTGAGCGTCGATGGCGCGGACGCTGCGGCGGCCCCGACCGATGGCATGTCCTGGCTCTCCGTGGGCCGCGCGGCTGGTCCGGTGCGGATCGAGCGCCTGGGTCTCGGCTTCCGCGACGGCGGGGTCTCGATCGGCGTCGACGGCGGCTTCACCGCGGGCCCCGTAGGCATGTCGGTACGCGGGCTGCGCGTGCGATCGCCCCTGCGCACCTTCGCCCCGCGGTTCGAACTCGACGGGCTGGGGCTCGCGCTGCGCACCGCGCAGCTCACCATCGCCGGGGCGCTGGTCGCGGTGCCCGATGACGAGCTGGCGGAGGGCGAAGCCAGCCGCTTCGACGGCGCGGTGGTCCTCGGAACGGGCCGGTACACGCTCTCCGGCGTCGGCTCCTATGGCCGGCTCGTGGGCGCCGACGGCGGCGCGGGCGATGCGACACTCTTCGGCTTCGCCGAATACGACGGCCGGATCGGCGGCCCCGCGTTCTTCTACGTCATCGGCTTGATGGCCGGCTTCGGCTACAACCGGCGGCTCGTCATCCCGACCCCCGAAGAGGTGACGGACTTCCCCTTCGTGCGTGGGCTCGACGCAGCGCCGGCACCGGCGGGCGGGATCGGCCGCGCCGAGGCCGCGCCCACGACCCCGATGCGGCTGCTCGGGATCCTCGACGGCACGCTCCCGGCCGACGGGCGTTCGCGGCCGAAGCGCTGGCTCGAGACCGATCCGGGGGCCTTCTGGCTCGCCGTCGGCGTCCGCGCGACGACCTATCAGCTCGTCGACTCCCGGCTCCTCGCGGTGGTGAGCGTCGGCCGGCGGGTCGAGATCGACCTGATCGGCCGCAGCCAGCTCGTGCTGCCCCGCCCGCGCGACATGCGGAGCGCGCCCGTCGCGGGCGCCATGGTCAACATCGAGCTGGGCGTGCTGGCTCACGTCGTGCCCGACGAAGGCCGGCTCGAGATCGACGCGCGGATCGACTCGGCGTCCTTCGTCTTCGACCCGCAGTGCACGCTCACCGGTGGGGCGGCGCTCTACGCCTGGTTCGGCGCCTCGCCGCACAGCGGAGACTTCGTCCTGACGGTGGGGGGCTACCACCCCAGGTTCCCCAAGCCGGCCCACTACCCCGACGTGCCCCGCGTCGGGTTCAACTGGAAGCGCAGCGACCGGGTGACGCTCAAGGGCCGGGCCTACATGGCGCTCACCCCGGCCGCGGTGATGGCCGGGGGCGCGCTCGAGTTGAGCTACGAGGACGGCGACCTGCGGGCGTGGTTCCGGGCGTGGGCCGACTTCCTGATGTACTGGGAGCCCCTCCGCTATTCGATCGCGCTGGGGGTGACCATCGGCGCCAGCTATCGTCTCCGGTTTCTGGGCATCGAGAAGACGTTCCGCGTCGAGTTGGGGGCCGACGTCGAGCTGTGGGGCCCGCCGTTCGCCGGCCGGGCGACGGTCCGCTGGTGGGTGATCTCGTTCACGGTGCCGCTGGGGGCCGGCGAGCGGCCCCCGCTGACGCCGCTGAGCTGGGACGCGTTCGCCGCGCGCTGCCTGCCGGCCGACGGACCGCTGAGCGTGCGCATCGGCCGTGGTCTGCGCCCGGACGCCAACCCGCCGGGGTCGGCCGGGCGCGCTCCGGATCGGGCGCCCGTGGTCGACCCCGACGCGCTGCTGATCGTCACCGGCTGCCATGTGCCGTCGACGGCGGTGCGCCTCAACGGCGCGGCGGTGGCGACCCCGCCCGCCGGCCCCTTCGGCATCCGCCCGATGAACGCCGCGCTGACGCGCGCCGTGCACGACGTGTGGGTGGAGAAGGCCGCCATCGGCGGAGCGGACGGGCCCGACTGGATCCCGCTCGAGCCCGGACAGGTCCGGGCCGAGGTCGATCTGGGCGCGGTGCCGAGAGCGACGTGGAGCGCGACGCCGGTGCCGTCCCGGGCCGAGGCGCTCGGCGGCGCCCCGACAATCGCCGATACCCCGGTGGGTCTGACCCTCGCGCCGCCGATCCCGGTTCTCGATGCGCTGGACTACACCGACCCGATCGACAGGGACGACCTCGCGTTCGGCTCGCAGGACGTCCGCGACCACTTCGACTGGTCGACGCCCGAGCCCCGGGCGCTCCTCGATGTTGGCGGCCCGGACGGCATCGCCGACGCGGCGGTGGGCACCGCACGCCGGGCATACATCGCTGAGCTGCGGGCGAGCGGGCTGACGTTGCCCGACGATGTCACGCTCGCCGACACGCCGCGCCCGTTTCGCCCGCTCTCGGGTTCACCGCTGCGCGCGCGCCTGCGCGCTCGCGGTGACCGCTCGTGAGCGACGTGAAGCGGACCCTCACCGCGCTCGAGGAGGCGCTGCCCCGCGGGTGGGTGCAGTTCGTCTCGGCCTTCCCGCCCTCGGTGCCGTCGGGCCGGTATCGGGTCCGCGTCGCGCAGACGATCACCTACGAGCGCCCCGGGGCGGACGCGGGCGGCGCGGTGGGCCCCGAAGAGGTGACGCTCGAGGGGCCGACGACGCACTTCGAGGTCCTCGGGCCGCAGCTCGCGCTCGGCGAGCAGGACGTGCTCGGCGTCTTCCCGCCGCGGGGCGCCGTCGGCGGCTTTGGCGAGGTGTTGCCCCACGTCGCGTTCCGGCGGCGCGCCCTGCCCTGGGCGCGCACGCTCGACGGCGAGCCGCCGGCCGCAGGCGCCCCGCCGCAACCCTGGCTCGCGCTGCTCGTGCTCGCCGCGGCCGAGATCGCCGACGGGCGGGCGCGCTTTCGCGATGACGGGACGGTGTCCGATCTGCGGAGGGCGAAGGACGGCATCCGGCGCCCGCGGCTGAAGATCCGGGAGACGCCAGCCCGCATCTCCATCGTCGACCTCGACCTCGACCTGTTCGAGCGCATCGCCCCGCGGGTCGACGAGCTGAGACACCTCGCCCATGTGCGCCACGCCCACGCGGGCGGCCGAGCGGGGGCGCGTGCCGACGCATCGCGCACCGGCTGGTATCCGGTGGTCATCGCCCAGCGCTTCCCGGCGCCGGGGGAGAACGTCGCCTGTCTGGTGTCATTCGAAGGCCACAGCTTCGAAGCCGCGTCGCCGGGCGAACGTGGTATCCGACTGGTCGCGCTGCACCGGTGGACGTTTCGTCACGACGAAGAGCAACAGGACCTCTTCCAGGATGCGTTGAAGCAGCTGGATGTGGGGCCGCTGCGCCTGCCCACGGCGAGCGGTCCCGACGCTGAGCGCCTCTTCGCGACGGGGGCAACGGCGATGCCCCACGATACGCAGCGCGGTGATCGCCTCGTCTCGGTCTATCGGGGGCCGCTCCGCCCCGCCGCCACCCCGCGGCGGCCACGGCAGGGGCTGTACACCCACAGCGACGAGGCGCTCGTCTACGATCCCGAGGTCGGCGTCTTCGACACGGGCTACGCGGTCGCGTGGGCGCTCGGCCGGCTGCTGGGGCTGCAGGACGCGGCGTTTATGGAGGCCCTGTTCGAGTGGCGTCGCGCCAACCGGCTGCGCTTCCACCGCGAGATCCAGGCGCCGCCGATGGCGTCGGTGCTCGCCGAGCCGCTCGCCGATCTCGCCCGGTCGTTGCGGGCGTTCGTCGGCGCCGAGGCGACCCCGCCGACCGACACGCGCCCGCCGCGGGCGCTCAGCGCGCGGGAACAGCTCGACCGGATCGCCGAGCGCTCCGCGGGGGCGGCCGCTGCGGCCGGAGAGCCCGCGACCGGGTTCATGCGCGACCGGCTCAGCGCGCTCGCGCGGCTTGAGGGCGTGCCCTTCGACTACCTCGTGCCAGACGCGCGCATGCTCCCCGGTAACGCCCTGCGCCTGTTCCATGTCGATCCCGACTGGGTCGATGCGCTCGTCGAAGGGGCCCTGAGCCCCGGGCGGGCGACGTCCCTGGACCACGAGCAGGAGGCGGACCGGCTCGACCTCGTCGGCGGGGGCCTGCCGCCGGCCGCGTCGACCGGCCTGCTGCTGCGCTCGGCGGTGATCGCCGCCTGGCCTGGGCTCGAGCTCCGCGCGTTCGACGCGGAGGGCGCGCCGCTCGCCCTGATCCGCGACGAGCTGCTCGCCCCCGACGTGCGGATCGCTTTCGCCAGCGGCGTCATCGCCCGGCTCGAGCTGCGCTCACCGCCCGAGGCGCTGCACTTCGGCGCGGACGTGGACGACGGGACGACCGTGCTCGTGCTGCGCAACCTCGGTCTGTCCGACCTCCAGGCCGCAGCCGGCGCCCGCGACGAGGTGCGGCTCCCCCTGCCCTGGCGCGACGAAGGGCGCCGGGTGGTCGACGTGCGCCAGACCATCGCCGCGATCGAGCGCGCCACCCGCCCTCGCCCCGGGGCGACGCGGCACGCGCTCAGCTCGGCCGACCTGGCGCTCATGCTCGTCCGCGGGGCCGCGCGCGGGGTCTTTGAGCGGAGGCCGCGATGAGCCGTCTCCTCGTCCCGACCCGGCTCGACGCGCTCGCCGTGACGTCCACCGACGCCGCCGACAGCGCGCAACTCGCCTGGGTCGACCGTACGCCGGCGTGGGGCAGCCTCGCCGACGAGGCCCACCCCGCGACCCGGGGGGACGACATCGAGCCGGCGCCGTGCGCGCTCGGCCTGCTGCCCGG
Organism: bacterium; assembly: GCA_030427205.1. GTDB lineage: Bacteria > Myxococcota_A > Bradymonadia > UBA7976 > UBA1532 > JACKDM01. The sequence goes on from JAUHXC010000066.1 coordinate 28,439, forward strand.
GCAGGCGTCGATCGCGGGCGAGGTGGGCGTGCACCTGCACTGGGCGCTGCCCGACGGCCTCACGGTCGGCGAGACCACCGACGACGGCCGGGTGATCTATCCCGCCGCCCCCAACCGCTGGCTCGTCGTCCGTCGATTCCTGCGCCGGCTCTCGCCGGGGCCCGACGGCGCGCGTGAGCCCCTGAGCCGCGCCTGGATCGTCGAGAGCGACTGCTTCCTCGAAGGCGGGCCCGCGCAGCCCGCCCCCGTGGGGCAGCACAACAGCCCGTTCTGGGCGTTCATCGACCCCGACGCGGCCGACCTCGCCGGCGAGCCCGCGATCCGGGTCGGCCGCATCGGGCGGGTGCACGACGCAGAGGCCTTCCGCGAGCCGGACGTGCCCGGGGATCCCCCGCGGCGGGACCGGCTGCCGCACCTGTGCGCCGTGGGTCCGGCCGATCCGCTCTTCGCCGCGTCATACCTCGCCTGCCGCAACGTCTTCGGGCTGCATGACGACCTCGGCGACATCGGCGACGACATCCGGGGACCCGGCGAGATCTCCTACCTGCTGATGGGGTGGTACTCGCCGGGCAGCGCCGGGCCGCTCGCGGGCGCCGACAGCGCGCAGCTCGACGCGCGGCTGGCTCGACTCGGGTGGACGCTCGACGGCGTCGACGCGCCGCCGCGTGAGGTCGTCGTGCACGGCTGCCTCACCGGCGTACCGTGGGATCCGACCGACCGCGACGCGCCGCTCGCGGGGCTGCCCGTCGGGGCGCACGAGGCGCCGCGTATCGCCCTCGGCGCGACGGCGAGCGAGGCGCTCGCGGCGCTCGTGGCGGACGGCGATGTCGGCGTCGAACGGCTCTGGGAGGCGATCGAGTACGAGCTGCTCGGCACCCTGAGCGCGCACGACGCGCTCGCCGTCATGGAGGAGGACGTGCACGCCCGCGGCTTCGAGGCGATCGCATCCGGCGTGCGCTGGACCGCGCGCGGTCGCGGAAGCGGGCTCGACCACCGGCAAGCGCCGCCGCCGAGCCTGGCCGCCGCCCTCACGCAGATCAACCGGCGGCAGGCCGACGCCGAGCGGCTGTCGCGGCTGATCGAGGGCCTGCGGGGCGACGCCTACACCGCCTGGTACCACGGCGCCGCGCGCCACCCCGGCGGTGGGCCCGACATCGGCTATCGGCCGACCGACGCGCTGAGGGTCCACCTGCGCGACCGCATCGAGCCCGCGATCAGGCGGGCCGAGGCGGCGCGGGCGGCGCGTCTGGCCGAGGTGGAGGCGCGCCTCGAGCGGGCCCGCGGAGCGCTGGCGGCCGTCGACCGCATGCACGCCACCATCGCCCGCATGGCCCGGACGACCCCGGGGGCCCGCTACGAGGCCCCGCCGACGTGGGCGATCGAGGCGACCTCGGGCTCCCGCTTCTTCGCCCCGCGCGACCCGGCCGTCGCGATCCGGCTCAGCGGCGCCCGGTCACGCAAACACGGCGAAGACGCGCGGCTCGACGAGCGCGGCGGCGCGTCCGGCGTGCCCTGCCGGCTCCCCGAGGACATCCTCGCGTCGATCGCCACCGACGACGGCCCGCCGCTGGTTCCGCCCGAGTGGGCCCTGCCCGCGCTGTCCTATGCGGTCCCGACCGAGGCCCGGGCTCTCTGGCGCGAAAGCCTCCTGCTCGACCCCGCCGCCTGCGACCGGAAAGTGGCGCTGTCAGCGGGGCTGCGCGCCCTGACCTCGCCGCTGCCCGGGGCGCTGCCGACAGCGAGGCCGCCGTCGAAGATGCTCCTGCCGGCCGGGGCGGGTCATGGCGGCTGGATGCCGTCGTGGACACCGCTGATGCTCGAGTGGAGCGCGCGCTGGCGCCCCGCCTTCAGCGGCGGCGAGAAGAGCCTCGACGGGGTCTTCGAGCCGTGGTCGTTCGGCGAAGTGGACTATGTCTGGGCGCCGCCGCAAGGGCTGCACCTGCCCACGGCCGAGGAGACGATCTCGGGCCGCACCCTGCTCGACCCCTTCTCCGCCGAGCGCATGGCCGCGCGCCTGGAGGCGTTCGTCGACGGCCACGCGCGCGGGCGCCCGTCCGACGGTGACGACGCCGTCGTCAAAGAGCTGCGTGGCTTGGCCGCGAAGCTGCGCGACGTGCACGTCGTGACCCAGATGCTGGGCGGCTTTCACGACCGACTGCGGATGATCAGGCCGATCCTGCGGCTCCCGCTGCTCGACCCCGACCGGTTGACCGCCGGCGCGAACCGCGACGAGAACCGCGCGCTGACCGCCCTCGCCCGCGCGCTGGTCGGCGACCGCCACAGCCACGCGCCGAGCGGCGAAGGCAGCTACCAGCCGGTCCGCAGCGGCAGCTTCGCGCTGGACTCGCTCTGGTTGATCGACGCGTTTGGCCGGGCGCTGCGGGTCGAGGATCGCCTTCAGGAGTCGGTGAGGTACTCGGAGCACCTGCGGTCGCCGCACCCGCTGGAGGCCGGCCGCGCCTTCCTGCCGCCGAGGATCGTGCAGGGGGCGCGCATCGTGTTCGACTGGCTCGACGCTGGCCCCGACGACCCGTCGACCGACGCGCCGCCACCGCCCACGGGGCCGATCTGCGGATGGATTCTGCCCGACCGCGTCGATGACGCGCTCGAGATCTTCGACGCTGGCGGCCGACCCCTGGGGCAGGTGCGGATCGGCCTCGTCGGCGCGGTGGACGGGTCCGACGAGCCGGACGCGCAGGAGCGGATCGTGACGACCTGGGAGCCCGCCCCGGGCACCGGAGAACCCGGCCAGCCCCGAGCCCCGCTGCCCGACGCACACCTCGAAGCGGTCGTCGGGTCACTGCTCTCCGGCCCACTCTCCGGCGCCGAGGCGCGGGCCTTCTCGGAGGTCATCGACTCGACCCTGTGGGGCGTCGACCCGGCCCGCCCCACCGGGCGACGCACCGAAGGGGTTCTCGTCGGTCGGCCGCTGGCCCTCGTGCGGGCCGCCGTCTCGCTTGAACTCTTCGGCCCGCCAGAGCCCGACCGCCACCCGGGCCACCTCCTCCACGACACGCCGACGTCGCTGCAGCGGCTCGAGGTCCCCGTCCGCCTCGGCGATCTGCGCATGGTCGAGGACGGCTTGATCGGCTTCTTCCGGGACGGGGGTGACGGCGCCTTTTGGAGCGTCAGGCCGCCACCCGCCGCGAGCGCGGCGCTCGTCTTCCACGGTATCGACGCATGGGAAGGCGGCGGCCCCCGCCCACGGCCCGTCGTCCTGTCCCCCGACCCCGACGCCGCGCCGGTCCGGCTCACCCTGTTGCTCGACCCTCGGGCGGGTGTTCACATCCGGTCCGGACTGTTGCCGGCGAAGTACGTCTCGCTACCGCCGGCCTTCGGCGTCGATGCGATCGCTCGCATGGAGCCCACCTTCCGAGTCGGCCCGGTGCTCGCGCGGCGCGGCCGCCCGCTGGTGCCGCTGCCAGGTGAGGTGGACGGGCACTGGACGTGGACCCGTCGCCCGCCGGGGACGCGAGTGTGGGCGGAGGAGCGGGTCGAGGCGACGGGTGAGGCCGCCCACGCGGACGAGGATGGCGTAGAACTTCAGGACGGGTGGCTGCGCTGGCACCGTCACCCGCCCGGTGAGGCGCACGCCCCCGCCCCCGCCTTGACGGCGGCGGCCCCTTGGCCGCGTCCTCGCCCGCCGCACGACCCCGCGCCCGACCGCGCCCCCGCGACCACGCCGTCGCCCAGCCCCGTGCACACTGTCGCGGCCAGTCCCGGTCCGACTGACCCGCCGACTGGCGATGAGGACCTCGCCCGGCGGCCGTCGCCGTTCCCGTTCACGCTCTCCGTCTCGCCCGGGCGGATCCCCGTCGTCGATCGGGCGCGACCGCAGGTCCGCCCGCGCGAGCGCGCGACGATCACGATCGGCTTCCCACCGCGCTACCAGCACGCGACGGCGGGCCATCGCAGCGACACCATCTACTTCTGGTTCCTGTGGGAAGCGACGGGCGGGCAGGTGATAGCGCAGCCCGAATCCGGCACCCTGCGCACGCTGGCGCCCATCTCGTTCGCCGAGGGTATCTCGTGGCGGGTGGTCGGCGAGGGGCGCGGGCGGTGGGTGGTGGAGTCCCTGCGCGGCTTCGAGGCTGCCGGGACCGGCTGGTGCTGGAAGCTGCGCCGGCTGGACGGCCGGCCGCTGCTCGGACCGGACGGGCCGGCTGGGGTGTCGTTGGAGGCCGAAGGGCTGGTCGCGACCCACCCGGGGCAGGCGCTCTTCGTCGCCCAGGCATACGTGGGCGGGGCGCACACCGACTTCGCCTACCTCCGCCTCGACAAGCGCCCCCCGGTGACGATCGACCACTTCGAACTCGATCCCGTCGCGCACACGCGCTTCGCGCTGCGCTGGCGCGTGCGCAACGCCGAGACGGTCTCGATCGAGACGACGCCCCACGCCGTGCTCCTCGCTGACGGTCGACCGGTCGACCGGGCGCGGCTGCCCGCCGAATCGGGCGGCCGCCACAGCCTGCACATCCAGCACGCCACGACCGCGGTCGCCCTCGTGGCGCGCGGGGACGGCACGACCGGCTACGCCGAGGCGCGGCGCGTGCGCCTCGTCGAGCGGGAGGACGGCCGGAGACGCGCGCCGTACGGGACGATCCTGTCCTGGTCGGGGGCACCGTCGCAGATCCCGCCCGGCTGGCGCCTGTGCGATGGCGAGGGCGACACCCCCGACCTGCGCGACCGCTTCGTCATCGGCCGCAAGCCCGGCGGCGGGGCGCTGACCGGCGGCGCCCGCTCCGTCCGGCTCGGCTCCGAGCACCTGCCCGAGCACACCCACGCCGTCAGGGACCCCGGGCACAGCCACGCCTTCGAGCACACGGAGGTGATCGGCGGAGATATCGACCAGAGCACCGAGAGGCGTGGCGCGTCACACTACGTCAGGCACTCGTCCCAGACCGGCGAGGCCACCACGGGCATCGCCGTCGCGCCCGCGGGGGAGAAGCGGCCCGCCGCCGTCCCGACGATCCCGCCCTACTACGCGCTGTGCTTCATCATGGCGACGCGCGGACCCGGCCGGCGCCACCCGCTGACGCTCGCGTCGGGACGAGACCCCTACGGACACGGCTACGCGCCGCCGACCTTCGTCCGCCAGGACGACCTCGTCTTCCTCGACGGCATGATCGCCGGCCGCAAAGGGAGCGGATCGCCGATCGGCGCCCTGCCGAGCGGCTTCCGGCCGGCGCGACGCCACGTCTTCCGCGCGAACCAGCATCGCTGGGCGTGCCACCTCGAGGCGTCGGCCGATGGGGTGCTCGCGATGCGCGCTCCGACGGGCCCGGACCGGTGGTTCAGCCTGTCGGGTATGGTAATCTCCGCCGCCCGTGGCGTGCCGGTCGAGCTGACGCGCGGCGTGCGCGGGTTCGATCCGGAGGACGAAGCGCAGATCGAAGCCGCGCGCTCGGGCCACTTCATCGCGCTGTCAGGACGCCTGCGCTCGATGACCGGGGCGTGGCGCACGCTGGGTCGACTCGAGGAGGGTGCTCGGCCGCCGGTCGACGCCCTCTTCCGCGTCGCCACCGATCGGGGCGAAGGCATCCGCGTCGTCGTCGAGGCGGGCGGCTACATCGAGGTCCGCCCCGACCCCGGCGGGCAGTCACCCGGGTGGATCAGCTTGACCGGTGTCGCCTTCAGCACCCGACAGGGCGAGCTCATCACAGCCACTGACGGCATCGAGCGCGTGGACGACGGCTTCGGCGCTCCTCAAGCGAGCCGCCACGGATCGGTGGTAGCCCTCGCCGGGCGCGCCCACGCGGTGGGCGGCGCCTCGATCACGCTCGGCACCCTGCCCCCCGACATGCGTCCCGTCGAGCAGACGGTCTTCACCGTAGAGTCCGCCAACGGCGCGGTGCGTCTCGACGTGATGCCCGACGGGCGGCTGACTGTGCACCCCGACACACCACCGGGCGATTGGGTCGGCCTGACCGGCGTGCATTTCCCGTCTACCATGCCATGGTCCTCGGGGCCGGGAGGCGGCCTCTGAGAGCCCCGCGGGGCGCCCACTCGAGATGAGGAGCGGAGCGTGAGCGAGAACAGACAAGGAGGGGTCTACCGCCGACGCAGGATGCATGAACAACGACAATGAGAACGGCCGGTCGACGACAACTACTTCTGCCGGTCACCGACACGAGCCGTGACGGGATAGATCGCCGCCCCGAGGAGGGCGGATGGTCACGGACGAGCAGGTAATCCTGCTGAGGCAGAAGATGTTGGTGGCAGGTCACAAGAAGGCAAGATACAGGAGACAGCGGCAGCCATGGCGGGGATGAGCGTGCGGTCCGCCCGACGCTGGAAGAGCGGTCTGCTACCGTCGCAGACGAAGGCAGCCCCGACATGACGCACACGGCGGGATCCGTTCAAGGCGGTGTAGACCTCGAGGTGGTGCCGATGCTGAAGCCGGTCGAGCACGGCCGGCTGCAGCGTCTCCATGTCGCCGAAGTGCCGATCGAGGCACTGACGATTCATGATTCATCCCACCGATCTCGATCTCGATCTCGACCATGCTCAGCCAGTTCGCGTGCTTCGGCATATGGTCGAACTCCAGCTCTCGTAGGATGCGCCGGGCCTCGGCGGGCTCGAAGACCGGCCCCGCCGCTCGAACATCGGGCCGGGCCAGTCGTAGAGGGCGCCGATCTCCTTGCTCGGGTTCGTGAACAGGTGGGACTTCCAGCGCGCCTTCCAGTACGCGTCGGTCACGCCGACGATGAAGTGGATGTGGTTGCTGGTCCCGCCCGCCATGTACAGTTCGACGTGACCGCCTCAGACCTCCAGCGAGCGTGCGATCACCTCAGCACCCGTCGGTTGCACTCCGGACTCGGCCGGAGCAGGAACCGGCTTTGAATGCAGCGCGCGGTGATCTCGAAGGTGCGCTTCGGCGCGTCGCGTGGATTGCAGCGGTCGGCCCATCGTTCATCCCTCGGCGAAGTGGTCGCAGGGGGTTCATCGATCAAAGCTCAGCTGTGTTGCGCAGACTCGGCCCGGCATCCAGAAGACGGTGAGCCATCTGGCCGGCGCAGGCGTGTACGTTGGCGTGCCCGGGCTGGCGATGGGGGCTTGCTGCCGGTGGTGCCGGGGCGCTCGCCGACGCCAATATGCCACGGACGCCGCAGGCTGGGTGACCGGCGTGACCCGCTCGGTGGGCGACCTGACCCGCATAGTCTGGCTCGGCGGGGGCTGGGCTGGGTGACACGTTCGACGACGCAGGATGTCGTGAGCGAGACGACCCACGACGTGCTGGGGCGGCCGTTGGTCCAGACAGCGGGCAGAGGCGCAGACGCGGGGCGTTCCAGTTCCGCTACGCTGAGGGCGCTCGGGAAGTGCTGCGAGTCGTGGACGGCGGCGCGGTGCAGGTCGATCAGGCGAACCTCAGCCCGGATACCGTCGCCGTGAACCGCGCGCCCCCGGACACGATTGTGAACCCGCCCGACGACTGCGCCGCGACGGCTATCCAGAGCCGTCCGTGTTCCGTCTGGCGTTCCAGGATCAGCGGCGAAAGCTAGGGACGAAGCGGCAGAGAACGACACAGAAGAGCAACCGCAACTATCTGACAATTTGGCCGAATCCGCGTACCCGCTGGGTTTGCTGGGGGGCGCCCGATAGTTGTCGACCACCTGTAGAGCGACAGGCCGGTGATCAAGCTCGATGATGGCGACGTGGCCCGAATCCGAACCAGCGACGCGTACGTTTGACGCCTTCCTGACCCGCTTCCGGGCCCCTTCGGGCGCGCGGAGGCGTCGACGGGCCACCGCGGCGGTCCCGGCGAGCGGGACGGCGCGCAAGTCGCCCCCTGCGCCAAGGGCGCGACCGACACCTCCGTCATGACCGAATTTGGCGGCCTCAGCGGCGACTACCCGCCGGGCGCCGGCGCCATGCGCACCGACCGGCACCCCTCGGGCGGGAACCCGCACCCCTCGACCCCCGCCCGCAGCGCCTTCATCGCGGACCGGTACGTCTACACGAACGCCCGGTACGCCTCGCGCCACTGCGCGCGGCTGCTGGCGTGCACCGCCGGGGCCGGGCTGCGCTTGCTCTTCTCGGATCGGTCGTGCGGCTTGACCCGCAGCAGCGCCGCCGGCCCGAGCACCCGCGCCGGAGCCGGGTAGCGCGCCTCGGCCGTCTCGATCACCTCGCACCACCGGGCTCGCTGCTCGTCCTCGGCCAGCTCGGCCCACATCGGCGGCGGCGTCAGCTCGACGGTCCGCGCCTCGGCGACATCGGCCAGCACCGGGCGCCGCCCCCGCTGGCCCTTCGGTCGGGCCTCCCAGGCCATGCGCAGCCGGTATAGCCGCGTCCGGTCGTACCAGACGCCGACCAGCGGCCTGCCCTCCGTCACCGCCAGGGTCCAGGGCACTCCCGGTCACTCGGCTGCGTGGCGAACCAGCCCGGCGCGCGTCGTCTGCCCGGCGAGGTACACGAGCCGGTCGAGCAGCGTCGCCTCGTCGAGGATCGGGATGTCGGTCGACCGGCGCTCCCAGTGGCAGCCCCGCCAGTCGTAGAGGTCGCCCAGCTCCTTCGACAGGTTGGTCCGCACATGGCACGTCCACGCGGCCTTGATCTCGGCGCTGCGGAAGGCGGCGACGATATGGATGTGGTTGCAGGTCCCCCCGGCGAAGTAGAGCCGGACGTCGCCCTCGAACAGCCGCATGGCCTGGCCGATGACGCCCAGCATGCGCCGGTTCGCCTCCGGCCCTGGGCGCAGCAGGAACCTCCCCTGCAGACAGCGCCACGTCAGCTCGACACTTTCGAAGTGGTCTGTCTGGAATCTGAGCGCCCGGCCCATGTCGACCTCCGATCTCGTCGGAGGTCTCATCGATCAGTCGCGGCCGATGTTGCGCACTTTCTGCGCCGGGGGTCATGAGCACCCCGGCCGCGCGCGCAGGCCATCGGTCGACCGCGGTCACTCGCCCTCACCTTCGACGGGCTCGTCGGCGCGTTCCTCGGGCATGGGGTCGAGCAGCTCGCGCACGTCGATGAGCAGCACCTCGGCGATGGCCGCGACGTTGCCGAGGTGCACGTCGCGTTCGGGCTCGCGCAGGAACCGCTGGACGGTGCGCGCCGAGACACCGGCTCGCAGGGCGAGCTTGCGCATCGAGATCCCGGTCTGGCCCATGCGCTCGTCGATCCGCTGCCGGACGGTCGCCAGCGCGGCCTTCTTGGCCTTCTGGGCGCGGGCATGCACGGCCTTGCCCTCGGGAGTCAGCTTGTCTTCGGTGTCGGCCATCACGCGAGGATACGCGGGGCCGCGACGACGGTGAATACCGGCCAGCGGTGCCTACCGCGCTCCGTGCCGTGATTCTTAATGGGCACTATAGTACTCATGGTGCTACTCTCGATGTCGAACTCCGGCATCGATCCCCCCGCCGGAGGACCGAGAGGACACCATGACGACGGACACGAGTCCGGCGCCCGAACTGCGCCGGAAGATAGGCGACGTCTATCTGAACGACAACCCGCCGCCCGGCGCGCACCGCGCGACCTGGTTCACCACCGCGCTGATGCGCGAGCCCGACAACGTCCAGCACCACCACATGGCCCGGGACTTCCTTGCGGTGATCGACCTCTACCGGCGGTTGACCGCGGCGCTCGACGGCACGGACGACCCACAGACCGGGCTGGTCATCCACGGGTTCATCGGCCACGCCACCGCCGAGCTTGTAGGCGCGACCCGTGACCCGGGCTGGCGGGCCGCGGCGCTCGACCTGCTGGATCCCGACGGCCACACCGAGGCCCCGCTCGACCGCGCCGACGCGGTGCGGCTGTTCGCGCTGGCTACGGGCCTGCTCCCCGAACGGCCCGAACTGTCCGATGCGGCCGACTGACCCCGACGCCGAGCGCCTGCTCATGGCCGCCCTTCGCCTGGAGGGGGCGCCCTGGCCGAGGGCTCTCCAGGCGTACGGGGCCCAACTCCTGGCGCTCGCCACCCGCTGCGAGGGCCCCGCCGCCAAGGCCGAGGTGTACCGCTGGTTCATGCGCGAGGCCGGCGGCGCGCTCGTGGTCCGCGACCCCCAGCGCCGGCAGAACCTGCGGGACGCCTTCCACGAAGCCATCGCGACCATGCCCGATCTGCTGCTGCGCTTCCGGGCCGGGCTCGATCCGGGGCGGCGGCCGAACCTGCGGTCGATGCTGGTGAAGTGGATCGAATGGGCGGCGAACGAGCACTACCGCCGCGAGCAGCGCCACGCCAAACGCCGATTCCCCTATCGCGCCGATGACCGCCTGACACCCGAGCGCCCCGACCACGTCGTGCTGCTGCGCGAGGTTCTGGCCCTGCTCGACGGGGCGGACCCGACGCGTCGGGCCCTGCGTCTGGTCGGGCTCGGCGTCCCTATCGCCGAAGCGGCCCGCCGGACCGGCGTCAGCCGGCAGAAGATCTATCGCGTCCGCGCGCTGCTCATCGCGGCCCGCGACGCGGAGCCCGGGGACGACGAGTAGGCGGTTGCCACGAACGGGCCCGGTTCGACCCGAATCTGAATTATGCTGCCCCCGTCCCGACGGAACGACCCACCTGGGAGGATGCATGCGGATTCTGATCGGTCTGCTCGTGGCGCTCATCCCCGGCCTGAGCTGGGCCGGCGCCTGCGACACGCTCGCCAAGAAGGTCTGCCCCGCCGGGGCCGACATCGCGACGTGCGGCGCGTTCGTCGACACCAAGGTCGTCGACGCCGACGGCAAGGCGCTGACTGGCGTGCCCCGCCTGACCGCCTGCAAGCTGGTGCTCGACGACGCGGAGACCCTGGCGCGGTTCACCGACGAGATGAAGACGAAGCACACCACCCGGTGGTTCGAGTTCGACGTGCGCATCGACGAGAAGCGCGACAACGGCAAGGCGTGGGACGCGCTCGGCGGCGCCCCCGACATCGCCGCCTGCTTCGTCGTCGACGGCAACCCGATGCAGTGCGTGCCCAAGGGCGACAGCCACGCCACGGTGCCCTCGCCGAAGTGCAAGAACGCCTACGAGTGCACGTTCCGGGTCGAGACCCAGCCCGGCGTCCTGGTGTCCGTCGACTTCGTCGACGTCGACGCGTCGGACAACGACCTGATCGCTGGGTGCATCTTCAACGCCGGCCAGCCTGAGACGCTGAAGTGCCCCAACGAGGCCAAAATCACCCTGCGGCCCTGATCCGCCGTCCGATCAGCACTGCTTCATCTTGTCGCGTCTGCGCTTTCGCTCGTCGGGGGGCAGCGGTCGTTTCTTGATCTCGAGCGCGAGATCGCTGCCCTTGACGGCCTGTGACCCGGCGAACGGCAGCTCGGCTTGCTGACACATCCGCCCGACGGCGCTCTTCGATGTCGTCATTCGTGCTGCCTTTGCGATGCGTGTGATTGGCCGGGCGCCGAGGCCGAGGCACCACAGGGCGATGCAGATGCGCATCGGTATCCCGCCTCGGCTTCGCCCGGTCGGATCGGTGCAGCCGTACGCGTTCTCCGCGGCGGCGTGGTCCAGCGGTGCTGACGGCTGGGGGACATGGCAGACGACATCGGCCCGCTGGGCAGCCCGGTTGATCCGCCGTCGTCGCTCGATGGGTGTTTCGCGCGCCAGCTCGGCTTCCAGCGGTCTGCGCCACCGGCCGACCAACTCGGCGAGGGTCGGGTCGAGCACGCGGAACTCGGGGTACCGCTCGAAGAGCAACTCCAGGATGTCGGGCGGCAGATCGTTGAGCATCATGTGGGCCGCGCTCGAAGGTCGGCGCTCCCCGTCGACCGAGTCGCACGCGAACGCGACCTGTCCGAACGACATGAGCCGCGTGGCCTCGACCGAGACCTGCATCAAATGCGCGGCGTGTTCGAGGCCGAGCCAGTCGATCAGGAAGTTCGAGTAGCACTGGAGGATGGCCCACACCGCGAGCGTCCCGTTCTTCTTGCCCTCCCACGGCATCTTGTGCCGGCAGTCAGCGCAGAAGCCCGTCTTGGAGTAGCGGTAGATCCCCTTCTTGAAGCAGGCCAGACACGACCGGCTCTGGTCGATGTGCCGGCTGACGGCCTTCGCCTGCGCCTTCTTCGACATCGAGTGGGGCGGGCGCTTCGTCTTCGAGTCTTTTGTCTTCATACGAAGATCGTAGAGTCGAAGATCGGAACGTTTCCCTATATTTCGAGGGGTCTTATACGTTTGACGTGGTGGTGACGCCCGACGCGGTCTATCCCCTTGATGAGGATCCCACCTGTGGAACCTTACTGCCGATCTACGACCCCCGTCTTCTGGGCCCCAAATCAGCCCGGTTCGACGAAGGCCGTGCACGAACGTGCTCGCGACCAGCGGACGACGTGCCCGATCAGGCGATCTTGGCGATGGTGAGGTAGCTGCGGGCGAGTCCGCCGAGGCTGCCGAGCAGCTCGGTGCCGACGCCGGTCGGGTTGGTGATGAGCACCTTGAGCTGATGCCCCACGGCGAGGGTGACGAGGTCGAGGATGTGGCCGCCGTTGCCGCTCTGCGCCGCCTGGCTCTTGCTGTTCCAGGTGGCGCCGCCGTCGGTGCTGATCTGGACCTCGAGCACCATCGGCGTCGAGGCGGTGCTGACGGATGCGTGGATCTGGTAGTCGCCGGCCTCGTCGGCCGGGCAGGTGAAGACGCCGGTCGCGGTGTCGTAGCCGGCGGCGACGTTCACGTCGGCGACGTCGCAGATCAGGTCGGTCGAGTCGTTGTTGTTGATGTTGACCGGCAGCGCCCCGACGGACGCGCGAACCCGCACGGCCGCGGCGGCCGGCTCACCAGCCGGGCCGGCGGGCCCCTGGCCGCTCGCGGAGTGCCAGACGATGCGATCGGGCAGCGGTTCCTCGACGAACTCCAGGGTCACCACCCCGTCGACGACCCCGAGGCTGCAAGCCTGGAAGGTCTGGAGGGGCCGGTTCGACGTCCGGCCGATGACCCGGGTCGAGCCCGGGTGCAGGATCACCTCGTCGGCCGGGTCCTCGTTGAACCGGAGCTGGGTGATCGGCTGGTCGACTTCGAGGTGTGCGATCAGGCCCAGGTAGAACTTGCGGGGGCCCGCCTCCTCCTTCACTTCGGGGTAGCCCATGCGCGAGGTGGCGATGCGGTTGTGCACGTTGGATGGCATCGGATCTTCTCCAGGTGTCAGGCCACCCCGGCGTGTGCCAGATGGCGATCGATGCGGCCGCTGACCTTCGTCTGGACCCGGGCCCAGGCTCTGGCGTCGGCGCCGCGGTTGAAGTAGCGGCGGAACCGGGTCGGCCCGGTGTGCCACAGGCGGACGCCGCGGGCGGCGTCGCGGACGGAGCCCCCGCGCTTGCGCACGAGGCGCCAGAGCTGGGCGTAGTAGTCGATGGGGACGGCGATCTCTTTGGTGGCCGACCAGTCCCAGGGCTGCCAGTCGGACGGGATGCGCGGCGCCTTGAGCCCGAGGTTGTCGAGCGAGCTCAACTCCCGACCGGCGTCCCGGTTCCACTGGAAGACGCCCCACGCGGTGATCAGCGGGTCGGCACCGCGCGGCGCGTCGACGAGGGTGCAGAGGCGGCGCCGGTTGACCTTCGTGCCTCTGCACGCCGCGTTGAAGTTGCGCGCCGCGACCGCGAAGGTCCCGCCCTCCCCCTCGGTGCGGGCGAGCTGGACCATGGTCTTGACGAAGGGCTCGCCGAGACCCGCTTGCCCGGCGACGCGGGCGATGGGATCGAGCGCGGCCCCGGGCTTGGAAGCCAGCCGAACCCGGCGAAGGACGACCCCGGTCGGCGGCGCCCTGAACCGGGCGGTGTAGACCCGCCTGATGTCTGCCTGCAGGCGGGCCTGCTCCAACCCATCCAGGCGTAGCGTTCCGCTCGGCCCGCTCGCCACGCCGACCAGGGTCGGGAGACCTGACGGCCGCTTCCGTCGGTGCCATGGCCCATACGGGCGTTCAGGGTCAATCGCGTAGCGGATGCGTCCGGTCGTGGTGGTCGGGGTCGAGCCCTTGGACGGGGGATCAGGCGAAGGGCTCGCGACCGCCCGCCCGAGCGCCACCGCGCCCGCAGCGATCCCGGCGGCCGCTGCGAGCACCACCCGCACGCCGTCCCGTCCGCTCACACCGGGCATGGCGTGCCCTGCGGGATGGGGGTGCTCTCGCCCGGCTCGACCCAGGCTACCTCCAGCGTGAAGCGGGCCTTCTTCTGCGTCTGCACGAGAAACACCAGCCGCTCGCCGGGCAGCGTCACTGGAAGCGCGATCATCTGCGCCGCCGGCGTCAGCCCCGCCTCCCACAGCACCGTCTTGCCCGCCTGCCCCCGCAGTTCGAGCCGACCGGCCGGCGCCGCGTCGGTGCTCGTCGAGGCCCGCGCCGACCAGTGGTAGCCGGTCGACGACACCGGGATTACGCCCACCTCGACCCAATGATCGACCCCCGGCGCCCCCACCCGGTCCGCGGAGATGTGCGTGCGCACGTCAGCACTCCGGGTCGGCGAAGATCGTCAGCTCGACCGTGTACGGCAGCCGCCCTTCGAGCACCTGCACCACGAAGTCGAACTTCGACCCGGCCTTGAGCTTCATCCCGGTGAACGCGCACGGGTCGCCCGGCCGCTCGTCGGGCGGCACCAGATGCGACAACGGCGGCAGCAACTCGGTGCTCTCGTCGTACGGCGACCAGTAGGGGCTGCCATAGCCACCGGTCGACTTGAGCCCCAGCCGGCACACCCGCAGCCCGGCCGGGTCGCTGGTGTACGCCCGGACGGTGCGGACGGTCATGTCGAATGGCACCGTGAACAGGGCCTTGCCATCGCCGTTGGCATCACTGGTGATCACCAGCGGATGGGATACGCGCGGCGGCGGGGAATACTCGACGGTCATTGCGATGACTCCGATGCCTTCGACGCTCTCTCAGCGAACACTCACCCGTCAGCTCCCGGTGGGCTTCTGGTAGTGCTTGCCCCGCAGGCTGATGCGGATGTTGTAGGCCTTGGTCAGCTCCAGATCGGGGTCGGGGAACTCGAGCTGCATCTCGTGCCCCTTCTCCCCGCCCTTGAGGCTGAACAGCGGCGTCGGCGACCGGAACGGTGGCCCCGCGAACCGCACCCCCAGCTCGTTGCCCCCGCCGGCGGCCGTCAGGATCCCGGTGGTCGGCGGGCACTCGGCGATGCGGGCGAGGCTGATCATGCTCGACCCGTTGCGGTCGCCCCAGCGCACGAGCGCCTCGCCGATGACCCGCAGGTCGGCGGCGTTGGGCTCACTCCGGTCGGCCGCCTGCACGTCGATCTCGATGCCGTGGCCGATGAACGTATTGCCGTCGGGCAGGGCCCCGCCGGTGATCAAGTTGGTGCGGTGGCGGTCGATGGGCACGTCGCTGCCGTAGGACGAGCCCGGGTCGTCGATGCCCTTGTGGAACGCCTTGAGGCTGCGCACCGCCTGCCCGCTCATCGAGCGGATGCTGTCGCTGAGGACGCCCTGCTTGAGCGTGAGAACGGCGTAGAGCGGGGTCGGGGTCTGCACCCGGCCGACGACGTCCTCGCGAGTCACCGGCGAGCGCCGGGGCACCTTGTGAGCCTGGCACGCCTGCATGCGCGCCTGCTTCCGCTGGAGCATCCGACGCATGATCCGGCTCATGCGCTGGCGGCCCTTGTTGGCCCGCTTGACCTTGCGGGCGACGGCTACCCCTCTGTTGCCGGGCATCTTCTGCAGCATCGGGGCGAACTGCGCAGCCAGATCGCCGAGGTCCTCGCTGTCGGCGTCGAGTTGGTCCATCGCCTGTGCGAGGCGATCCATGTCAGCCTGATCGGCCTCGACGATGAGCGTCAGATCGGGTGCATAGAAGTCAGTGTCCATGGTCTCTCCCTTCGGTGTGTCATGAGCCGCCGATGGCTCAGTACAGGTCCTCGTCGTCATCGTCGTCGAGGTCGATGAGCGCGTCGCCCTCGACCTCGAGCGCGCCGATGCTCTCTTCCTCGCTCTCGCGATGGGTCTCGGCCAACTCCTTGAGCTTGTCGACGGCGCCGCGGATGTCGTCGTCGATCTGGTGGTCGAGTCGCTCCAGGTCGTCGACCCCCAGCTCGCTGGGCTTCCTCTTGGTGATGGCGCCGAGCCCCGACGTCGTGCCGTCGCTCTGGCCGTCCTCCATGAAGTAGATGATGGCCAGCGTCCACGACGCGACGGCGGCCGCTTCGAGCCCGGACGCTCGCCGGTGCTTGCCCTCGTTGCGCATGCGGCGGCCGACGATGCCGGCGATGATGGTGAACGCCACCATCACCATGCCGCGCGCGCCGGGCCGCAGCTTGGCCCACCACTCCATGGATCCCTTCCGGGCCATGCCTTCGAGCAGCCCGAGCGCCGCGGCCGAGAGGCCCGCGCCGGCGAGCTTGAAGCCGATGCGGGCGGCCTCGCCCATGTCATTGCCATTGGCGACCACCAGCCGGGCGGTCTCCTCCTTCTTCTTCGCCACGGCCTTGGTCTTGGTCTTGGGCCGCTCCAACGTGCGCGACATCGCTGTCTCCTCGTCGCTGGGGTTGACGATGGTGGTGAACATCAGCTCGCGCTCCGGTAGCGATGGCGCACGGTGCCGATGACTGTGCGGGGCACACCCGCGGGGATTCTGCGTTCGTTCGCGGCGTAGGCGCCGTCGAGAGTGCGGGCGGTGAACACCGCCGCGATGGCGTTCTCGCCGTCGGCGGCGATGACGATGCCGGCGTCCTGCACCAGCTCGGCGGCGCGCACGTGCACGGCCTCGCCGCCGACGAACTTGCGGTTACGGTTCGGGCCCATGCCGTTGTTCTCGACCTTGATGATGGCGACGAGCGGCACGTCGGGCGGCACCTTCTTCTGGAGCGCCTGGGCTTCGTTCATCCGCTTGGCCTGGTCGAGCCAGACGAGGCGCTGGGCGTGGTCGACGCCGAGCACGAGGTAGCTGCCGATGGGTGTCTGGGGCGGAAGCTGCATGCCTTCTCCGTATGGGTCGGGGGCCATGAGTCGGCCCGGTCGTCGGCGCGATGGGTTCTTTCGGGTGCGCTGCATGCCAGGGCGCAGCGGACGGCCCCACCACCACTTGCTGGTCTCGTCGCGCAGCGCGTACTTGTGCTCGTCGTTGGCCGCGAGGCGCAGCCACTGGGACCACCCGGCGGCAGTCGGCGGGAGGAGGGTGGCGGCCGTTGGGGGCTTGCCGCCGCGGCGGTGCACGTAGACCTCGCCGTCCAGGTCGTACGGGAAGCGGGTCTCGGCGGGGCCGTAGTTGCTGCCGTAGTAGCTCGCGCGGATGTCGGCGATCTCGGCCTCGGCGGCGGGCCCGACTCGGGGCCACACGGCTTCGAGCCACGCGGGCGCGGCGTGGGCCCAGCCCATCGCGGGCCAGCCGCGGTACGGGTTGGCGATGGTGCTCTTCACGACCCGCTCGGCGCCGGAGAGCCAGTCATCGGCCACGTCCGATGGTTTGGTGGGCGAGACATCGTCGTCGGTCTTGTTCAGCGCGATGGCAGAGACCTTATGACTCTCCCATGTGGCATCACCGGCGAGGCGGATCCAGATGGTGCGATGGGTACCTTGCCATCCGAAGCGGCCGACCTCGTACCAGTCATCATCCCAGCGCAGCCAGGAGCCCGGGAACAGCGGCGGGGTGCCTTGTCGGGCGAGGATATCGTGGGGGTGCCCATCCGCCATGGCGGATCCAGCTTCATGCCGCTGCGGACCATTGGGGCCTCTTCCGCTCATTGCTCACATCAATCTCGACCTTGCGCACCAGCACTCGCCGCAGTGCCCGCCACGCATGG
>JAUHXC010000067.1 GCA_030427205.1 bacterium
GCGCAAGACTCGCTTCGAGGCGGTGGCCAGCCGCCTCGGCGGGATTGGATACCCGCCGGGCTCCATCGTGAAGTTTCGGTTGTGACCTCACCTCCTCTTCACCAGGGCTTCCCTGGCGCACCGGCAAACGCAAACAACCATCCACGTCCCGATCCATGAGCCACTCTACGCCGTGCGACCGCTTCGCCCTACTCTCGACAAGGCCAAAGCAGACCTCCGCGGACGTCGCTCTTCGAGTGATGTCGACGCGATCGGACGCCGCCCGAATCGCCAAGCCATGCGCGAGACCTCCGACTACTGCAGGTCGTCGGGCTCGACCTCTTCGACGATGGCGTAGACCGACTTGACCTCGAGCAGGCGCAGCTCGTCGTCCCAGGGCACCGGCAGGCCGTCCTCCTTGGGGAAGAGCACGAAGGCGCCGAGCGGCACGCCGCTGACGTTGGCGCCGAGGGTCTTGTCCTCTTCGCCGGCCTCGGCGCGGGCCACTTCGACCACCTCGCCGTAGAGCGCTTGGGCGTTCTTCTCCTTGACGCCCTCGGGCAGGTAGAGGCCCGCGTCGGAGCGCGCGTCGAGCTTGACGAGCCGCACGAGGATCCGCGGGCCGAGGGGCTGGATGTAGCGGACGGTCTTCTGCGGCGGGTCGACGGGCATCGTGCGGGGGCTCCTCGGCAGTGGCTCGGACGAGAACTGGGGCAAAGGTTGCACCGACCTGTTCACCTTGCGTCCAGGCCGTGGGTCGGCGATGACGGGCCATGGCGCGCATCATCCTCACTCTCGTCGGCCCCTGGGACAAGCCCCCGGCGTTCGATACGCCGTTCCAGCTGACCCCCGGGCCATACGACCCGTCGATCATCGACGACTTCCGCTCACTGGCCGCCGAGACCGAGGGCATCGCGCCGGCGGAGCTGAAGGCCATCGGCGAGCATCGCTCGACGGTGGTGGCCGATCGGCAGTTCGCCGCCCCGGGCACGCTCGACGCCGCCCGCGACGCGGCCCGGCTGATGAAGGCGGCGTTCGCGGCGGGCGCGAGCGGGATCCGCATCGAGACCGGGCTGAAGGTCTTCGGGCCGGCCATCGCCCGCGAGATCGACCCCGACGAGCCCAAGGTGCTGCTGCATCTGCTCGTCGAGGTGCTCATCGACGACGAGGCGGTGAGCACCGAGGGCATGCAGGCGTTCGACCTGCCCGATATCGTCGTGCCCTGCGGCGACAATGACGCCGAGCCGGCGCAGGCGGCGGCCTTCGCCCTGGCGGCGCGCATGGTCATCGACCGCTTCCGGCCGGTGGCGGGCGGGGTGTTTCGGGCCAGCGAGAGCGCGCCTTTGTACAGCGTCGGCCGCATGGCCTCGACGACGGGCGACGATCCGTGTCCGTTCGACAACCCCAACGGGGCCTGGCGGCTCGACCGCAAAGGCTGAGTCAGGGCGCTCAGCCGGTGAAGCCTTCGAGCAGCGCGACGAGCGCGTCGACCGAGGCCGGCTCGACGGCGTTGTAGATCGAGGCCCGCAGGCCGCCGACGCTGCGGTGGCCCTTGAGGCCCATCATGCCCGCCGCGTCGGCGGCGGCGAGGAAGGCCTTCTCCTGGGCTGCGGTCTGCATGCGCCAGGTGACGTTCATGCGCGAGCGGCTGTGCTCGACGGCGTGGCCGGTGCACAGCGGGTGGGCGTCGATGGCGGCGTAGAGCGTCGCCGCCTTGGCCTCGGCGCGGGCGGCCATACCGGCGAGGCCGCCGTTGTCGCGCACCCAGCGGGCGACCTGGCCCACGGCGAAGATCCCGAAGGTGTTCGGGGTGTTGTACATCGAGCCCTTGGCCGCCTGGGTCACGTAGCGCAAGATCTTGGGGGTGGTGGGCGCGCCGGCGAAACCGCGGCTGTAGCGCTTGTCGGCGATGAGCACCGTCACCCCCGACGGGCCGGCGTTCTTCTGGGCGCCGGCGTAGATCAGGGCGTAGCGGGCGACGTCGATCGGGCGCGACATGAAGTCGCTGGACATGTCGCAGACGAGCGGTGCGGCGGTCTCGGGGGTGTAGCCGTACTGGGTGCCGTAGATGGTGTTGTTGCTGGTGTAGTGCAGGTAGGCGGCGTCGGCGGGGATCTTCGGCTGGCTGGCCTCCTCGGGCACGGCGCGGTAGCCGCCCTCGGCGCTGCTCCAGACGCCGGTGGCGTGCGCGATGGTCTGCGCCTCGGCCAGCGCCCGGCTCGACCAGGTGCCGGTGTCG
Source organism: bacterium (assembly GCA_030427205.1). Lineage (GTDB taxonomy): Bacteria > Myxococcota_A > Bradymonadia > UBA7976 > UBA1532 > JACKDM01. The sequence goes on from JAUHXC010000067.1 coordinate 2,219, forward strand.
ATATAGGCCCCGCCGGGCCCGAAGTTGTAGGGCACCATCGCGAACTGCAGGCTGGCGCCGCCCTGCAGGAAGAGCACCTCGTGGGTCTCGGGCACGGCGTAGAGTTCGCCGATGGTCTCGCGCGCGTCGGCGATGACCGCCTCGAAGTCGGCGCTGCGGTGGCTGATCTCGAGGATGCCGGCGCCGGCGTCACCGTGCGCGAAGAGGCTGTCCCGGGCCGCCTCGAGCACGGGGGTCGGCAGCGCCGCCGGTCCGGCGTTGAAGTTGTGCCTGCGCTTCGCCATGATGCCTCCGATTCTCAGGGCCGCACGCCGGCCGCAGAGTACCTGACCCCGCCGAGGACTTCATGGCCGACGAACCGCTCTTCCTCCGCGCCTGCCGCAGCGAGCCCACCGAGCGCACCCCGATCTGGCTGATGCGCCAGGCGGGGCGCTACATGGCCAACTACAGGGAGATCCGGAAGAAGCACGACTTCTGGACCGTCTGTCAGACGCCGGAGCTGGCCTGCGAGGTGACCCTGCAGCCCATCGAGGCCTTCGGCTTCGACGCCTCGATCGTCTTCAGCGACCTGTTGATCCCGCTGCCGCCGATGGGCGCGCCGGTGCGCTTCGAGAAGGGCATGGGGCCGGTGATCGAGAAGCCGGTGTCGACTGTGGCCGACGTCGAGGCCCTGCGCCGCATCGACCCGCAGGAGGTGGGCTATGTGGCCGAGGCGATCAAGCTGATCGTGGCCGCGCTGCCGGCCGACGTGCCGCTGATCGGGTTCTCGGGGGCGCCGTTCACGCTGTCGAGCTACCTCATCGAGGGCGGCAGTTCGAAGCACTACATGAAGACCAAGGCGTTCTTGCACCAGGAGCCCGAGGCGGCCCATCGGCTGTTCGCGCTGCTCGCCGACATTTCGGCGGACATCCTGTGCATGCAGATCGAGGCCGGCTGCCGGGCGGTGCAGATCTTCGACTCGTGGGCCGGCTGCCTCGACCCGGTCGACTTCGACATCTGGAGCGGCGCGTACATCAAGCAGATGATCGAGACCATCCGCGCCCGCCACCCCGAGGTGCCGATCATCGCCTTCCCCAAGGGCACCGGCACCTACATCGAGAAGGTGGCCGATACCGGGGCCGACGTGGTCGGCGTCGACTGGTCGCTGAGGCTCGAAGACGCCCGCCGGCGGGTCGGCGAGGGGGTCGCGGTGCAGGGCAACCTCGATCCGGGGCGGCTGTTGAGCCCGTGGGAGAGCCTGCGCCCGGCGATCGATCGGGTGCTCGACGGCGCCGGCGATGGCACCGGTCATATCTTCAACCTGGGGCATGGCATCTACCAGCACACCCCGATCGACTCGGTCAAGCGCATGACCGACTACGTGAAGGGCGAGAGTCATCGCTGGCGCACGTCGTCGTGAGCCTTCGGCATGGCGTGCGACCCACCCATGCCATCGCCGATGGCACCCATGATGACATCAGAGGTGGCATGGCAGTCATCACAGCCATGGCATACATGACTGAAATGGCATCGACCCCGGCAACCCCGACAGGTAGACAGTGAACCCATGAGAATCGGCGTCATCGGAGGCGGCATCAGCGGGCTGGCGGCGGCCTATCGGCTGCGGCGGGCGGGGCACGACGCGGTCGTGCTCGAAGCCGAGGAGCGACCGGGCGGCAAGATCCGCAGCGAGCGGCGCGACGGCTGGCTGGTCGAGCACGGGCCCAATGGCTACCTCGACAGCCGGCTGGCGATGGTCCGGCTGGCCCGCGACGTGGGGCTGTCGACCCGGGTGCTGCCCGCCGACGCCTCGGCCGCGCGGCGCTACCTCTTCGTCGACGGGCGGCTGCAGCTGGTGCCGCAGAGCCCGCCGGCGTTCGCGAAGTCGGACGTGCTGAGCCTCAAGGGCAAGCTGCGCATGGCGCGTGAGCCGTTCGTGCCGCCGCGGCGCATCTTCGGCGACGAGTCGGTGTTTCGCTTCGCCAGCCGCCGGGTGGGTATCGAGGCGGCCGAGAAGCTGATCGATCCGCTGGTGACCGGCATCTACGCCGGCGACGTCGAGCGGCTGAGCCTGCCGGCGGCTTTTCCCAAGCTGCGCGCGCTCGAAGAGCAGCACGGCGGGCTGGTGCGCGGCATGCTGGCGCGCATGTTCGGGCGCATGGGCGGCGAGAAGGCGAGCAGCGGCGGGCCGGGCGGGCCGGGCGGCGACCTGACGAGCTTCCCCGACGGCATGGGCGAGATGATCCGCGCGCTGGTGGACTCGATGGATCCGCTGGCGGTGCAGACCGGGCGGCCGGTGCAGCGCATCGAGGCCCGGGATGGGCCCGGCGCCCGCTGGCGGCTGCACGCGGCGGGCGGCGACCCGGTCGAGGTGGACGGGCTGGTGCTGGCGGTGCCGGCCCACGCGGCGGCGGCGCTGCTGGCCGAGCTGGCGCCGGGCGCGGTGCGCCCGTTGGAGGATATTCCCTATGCGCCGGCGGCGGTGGTGGCCCTGGGCTATCGGGTCGTCGACCTGCCCCGGCCGCTGGACGGCTTCGGCTTCCTCATCCCGAGCCGCGAGCGGCGGGACGTGCTCGGCTGCTTGTGGACGAGCACGATCTTCCGCGGGCGCGCCCCGGGCGGGCATGCCTTGCTGCGCTGTATCGTCGGCGGGCGGCGGCGGCCCGATCTGGTCGCGCTGGACGACGAGGCGCTGCTGAAGACGGTGCGCGCCGATCTGGCGGCGATGCTCGGCGGCAACCTGCCGGCGCCGGCCTTCACCCGGCTGGTGCGCTGGCCGGCGGCGATCCCGCAGTACGAGCTGGGGCATCTCGACCGCAAGGCCGCGGCCGAGGCGGCGGTGGCCAGGCTGCCGGGGGTGGTGCTGGCGGGCAACGCGCTGTACGGGGTGAGCCTGGCCGACTGCGCTCAGCGGGCCGAGGAGCTGCCCGAGGCGATGGCGGCGGCGCTGCGCAGGTAGTCGGGCTCGGGTCGACGCCCTCGGTCCAGGGGTCTGCGAGCATCGGCGGGTCGTCGTGTACGGTAGAATGCCGTACCCCCGACGCGAGGAGCGTCCGCCGTGTTTCAGCCGTTCGCCCTGCCCCGCCGTCCGCTCACCGCGGCGCGCCTGTGTCTGCCTTGGGTGGCTTTGTGCCTCGCGGGGTGTCCGGCCGACCCGGTCCCCCACACCGAGTTCCCCAATGACCGCGACGCGGCGGTCGACGCCCGCCCCGCAAACCCGTTCGAGGATCGGCCCAACGTGGCGCCGCCGTTCGACGCCGAGGCGTGGCAGGGCTTCGCCGAGCGCTGGTACGACGCCCACTGCACCCGCTGGGCCCGCTGCACCGGGCTGCCGCAGGCGGCGTGCGTCGGCGGCATGCCCTCGATGGGCTTCGCGGCGACCGGGCTGCGGGCGGTGGGCGACGCGGTGGTCAGGGGGGACGTCGACTTCGACGCGGCGGCCGCCGAGGCGTGCCTCGACGAGGTGCGCGACGGGCAGAGCTGCGATGGCAGCTGGTCGGGCGGGCCGTCGTGCGCCCGGGCGCTGCGCGGGCGCGTGCCCCTGGACGGCCCGTGCGCCGTCAGCGCGAGCTGTCAGACGGGCGCCTATTGCCGGATGGACGCGCCGTGCGCCGGACGGTGCGCCCCCCGGCGCAAGCAGGGCGAGCCGTGCCGTATATCGGAAGGGTCGCGGGCCTGCAGCGACGGGCTGGTCTGCGCCGCGAACCGGTGCGCCCGGATCCCGGCGCGCGGCGAGGCCTGCGGTCAAGGCGTCTGCGGAGCGGGTGATGTCTGCCTCGCGGGTCGCTGCGTCGCCGCCGAGGGCGGCGTGGGCGAGGGACAGCCCTGCGCCGGCTCGATCTGGTATCGGGCGCCGGCGCTCGTCGCCGACACCAACCTCCTCGGATTCGGGCGGGCGTGCGAGGCCGGGCTGTATTGCGCGTCGACGGCGGGCTGGACCTGCGCGCCGGGCCGCGCCCTCGGTGAGCCGTGTTCGAGCCTCAACCCCTGCGCCGACGCGCTGCGCTGCGCTGGGGTCTGCGTCGCCGTCGTCGACCCCGGTGAGGCGTGCGATGGCGGCCTATGCGCGCTGGGTGGCTGCGCCGCCGGGCGCTGCCGCGCGCAGGCGCCGGTCGGGGCGACCTGCGCCCGCGAAGCCCTCTGTGGCCCGGCGATGGACTGTACCGACGGCGTCTGCGAGAGCCCCGAGATCTGGTGCGGCCGACGGTTCGAGCCGCCGCCGTGCAACGCCGTCGAGGAGTGCACCCAGACGGCCCCGGTGGCCGCGACCTGCGAGCCCACCGGGACCTGCACCTACCTGCCGCGGATCGAGGGGTTGCGGCTGAGCGCGCCGCGCATCGACGACGTGCCGGAGGCCGTCGAGCTGTTGCGCGGCTGGCCGGGCGCCGACGGGTGGCTGCTGGGGTTCGACGAGCGGGGCGGGTGGTTGTCGCCGGCGGTCGACGGCGCCCCGCACCCGGTCCTGCCGGCGCTTCGGTTCGAACGGGCCAACGACGCGGCGAGCGGCCGCCCGGTCCGCGGCGAGCACGCCACGCTGCGCTTCGACGGCGTCGCGCAGGATCACCTGTGGCGTCCGACCGACGATGGCTGCGTCTGGGCGCCGAGCGTCGTGCAGGCCGCGTCGGTCGAGCTCGAATGGGGCCGCTATCCCGACCGACTCGACGGGGTCGTCATCGCCCTGGTCATCCCCTTCGGCTCGGACGTTCAGCTGGCCGGTGAGCCCATCGACGCGCTGCTCGACGCGCGCGGGATCTACCGGTCGTCCGTCGCCTGGCTGCTCGAGGTGCGCTGGTCGATCGCCGAGGTCGAGGGGGTCGATCCGCCACCAGACGACGGGGCCGACGAGGCCGAGCCGGTCGACCTCTGCGCCGACGCCCCGTGAATGGCGGCGGTCACTCGGGCGGGGTCAGGACCACCTGGGCCCCTTCGAATCCGACGCGCCCGCCGAGGCCGGCGAGGGCGGCGCCGAGGCCGCTGCGGATGGCGGCGCCGGCTTCGGCGGCGGGCAGGTGGCCGCGGTTGCGCACCAGCCGTTCGAAGAGCACCGCGGCGCCCGGTTCGAGGGCCACGGCGTATCCTTCACGGGCGTCGCGGCGGGCGACCTGGCGGGTGAGCGGGTCGTAGCTCAGCCCGCCGACGGTCACCCGCGGGTCGTCGTCGGCGCGCACCGGGCGCAGGCCGACGAAGGGCTGGCTGTTGCTCATGGCGTGCTGGATGGGCTCGCGGTAGGCGTCGCGGTGGCCCGGATCCCACGAGCCGCCCATGCGAAACGCGGTGGGCTGGCCGCGGAAGCGGCGGGCGGTCTCGGTCCACTCCCAGACGCCGCCGTAGAGGTCGCACAGGTCGAGGCCGTCGACGGCGGCGCAGACCGGCGCGCCGGGGCGCAGCTTCAGGCTGCGGCGGCGGGCCTGCTCGGCGTCGACCCGGCGGGCGATGGCCTGCCACTCGGCGCGGCTCGGCAGCCGGTAGCCGGTGCACGGCCGGCGGTGCTCGGGGATGGTGGCGCAGCGGCGCGGGTCGTCGCAGGGGGCGTAGCACGGCGCGAGGCCTTCGCGGGCGGAGAGCTCGTTGCAGAACCAGGCGGCCTGGCCGGCGGTGAGCCCGACCATCGGGCGGTCGCCGTCGCTGCGGTCGAGGCCGGGCCATTGTCCGGCGAGGCGCAGCCACTGCGCGCGGGTGACCTCGCTGCGGGCGGCGTAGAGCCAGCGGCCGTCGTCGATGGGCAGGACCCGCCGCAGCGGGATGACGGCGGCGGCCCGGCGGGGCAGCGCGGGCCAGCGGATGGACGGGCGGGCGGCGTCGGGCGCGCCGAGGTCGAACGCGTCGGGCGCGCCGAGGTCGGGCGCGCCGAGGTCGAACGCAGTGGCATCGGGCGCGCCGGGCGCGGCTGCAGGCTCTGCGTCGGGTGCGCGGGCGTCGGGCGCGGCGGCGTCTGATGGGGGCGCAGCGGACAGCCGAGCGTCGGCGGGCGGCGCGTGGTCTTGCCGGGACATCACCCCATAGACCGCAAGGCCGCCGATCAGCGCGCCGACGAGCACGCCGCCGAGCGCGAGGGCCACGGCCGAAGCCCGGCCGGGCGCGGTCGACGGTTCGGGTTCGGGGGTCGATGGGGACGTCACGGCACCTGCTCGGCGAGCCAGGGCCACGGTCGACGAGGGCCCCGGCGCTGTCAAGCTTTGGCCGGCAAACGGGAATCGCCCGTGGGCCCCGCCGCGCCGGCGGTGTTTGGTGACGGTTCGATACCGATCTTCGATCGACCCCATCGGCGGACTGGCACCGATCGGTGAGTCGGGGTCATGATGGGGTCACGAGGGGGGTGAGCGGTCGGGGATGCCGGCTCGAGGCCTCCCGCTTGTGAGGTCGCCGATGTCCGCTCGTATCCGGCTCGTGCTCGGGCTCTGTTTCACCTTGTCGGCCGCGGTCGGCTGCGATGACAGCGCGACGCCGCCCGGTGGCGGCGGGCCGGTCGACGCCGGGCCCGACGCCATGCCCGACGTGATGCAGGACGCGACGGTCTCGCCCGATCAGGGCGGGCGGCTGGACGTCGGGCCCGACCCGGACGCGGTGGTCGACCGGGGGCCGATCCCCGACGGCTGCGCGCCGGTCGACGAGGTCTGCAACGGCGAGGACGACGACTGCGACGGCTTCACCGACGAAGAGCTGAGCGGCGATCCGTGCCAGGCGGGCGGGCTGGGGCTGTGCGCGAGCGGGCGCCTGGTCTGCGAGGACGGCGCCGAGGTCTGCCGGGCGCCGGTGCCGGGCATCGAGCAGTGCAACGGGCTCGACGACGACTGCGACGGCGAGACCGACGAGGAGGCGGTCGAGGGCGGCGCGTGTGATACGGGCCGCCCCGGGGCCTGCGCGGGCGGCGCGCTGACCTGCGGCGCGGACGGCATCTTCTGCGCGGCGCTGGTCGGCCCGCAGCGCGAGCTGTGCAACGGCGAGGACGACGACTGCGACGGGCGCGTCGACGAAGCCAACCCGGAGGGCGGCGCGGCGTGCGTCGTCGACGGCGGCGCGGCGTGCGACATCGGCGCGACGGCCTGCGTGGACGGGGCGCTGGTCTGTCGGGCGGGCGAGGCGGGCGCCGAGGCGTGCAACGGCCTGGACGACGACTGCGACGAGGCGGTGGACGAGGCGGTGCCGAGCGCGCCGTGCGCGACGGGGCTGCCAGGGGTCTGCGCGGCGGGCGCGACCGCCTGCGCCGGCGGACAGCAGTTCTGCGAGGCGCTGACCCCGGCGTCGGACGAGCTGTGCAACGGCCTGGATGACGACTGCGACGGCGCCGTCGACGAGGGCGATCCGGGCGCGGGGCCGTGCCAGACCGGCGCGGCGGGGGTCTGCGGCGCGGGCACCCGCAGCTGCGTCGACGGCCGGCTGGTCTGCCGGCCCGATCTGCGGCCCGACATCGAAGACTGCAACGGCCTCGACGACGACTGCGACGGCGGCACGGACGAGGGTGATCCCGAGGCGGGCTTCGCCTGCAACGCGGGGGTCGAGGGGCAGTGCGTCGCCGGGGTGACGGTGTGCGTGGCCGGCCAGCGGCGCTGCGTGCCGGGCGCGGCGGGCGCCGAGCAGTGCAACGCGCTGGACGATGACTGCGACGGCACCACCGACGAGGGCGTGGCCACCGGCGAGCAGTGCCTGACGGGGCGGCTCGGGCTGTGCGCCATCGGGGTCGACGACTGCGTCGAGGGCGCGGCGCTGTGTACCCCGGGCGTCTCGCCGGTCGAGGAGCGCTGCAACGGCCTCGACGACGACTGCGACGGCACCACCGACGAGTTCGCCGCCGACGTGGGCGGCGCCTGCGCGACGGGGCTCTTCGGGGCCTGCGCCGCCGGGGCCCGCGCGTGTGAGGGCGGGCGGATGCGCTGCGTGCCCGCGGTCGATCCGGCGGCGGAGACGTGCAACGGCGAGGACGACGACTGCGACGGCACCATCGACGAGCAGGCGGCCGACGCCGGCCGGGCGTGTGATCCGGGCGGGGCCGACGGGGCCTGCCGCACCGGGCAGACGGTCTGCGAGGCGGGGGCGCTGGTCTGCGCGGCCGGTCCGGCGGGCTTCGAGCGCTGCGACGGGGCCGACGACGACTGCGACGGGCGCGTCGACGAGCAGGTGCCCCAGGGCGGCGCGTGCGATTCGGGCCAGCCGGGGGTCTGCGCGGCGGGCGCCCTGGCGTGCCTCGGCGGGGCGCTGGTCTGCCGCCCGGCGACGGTGCCGAGCGACGAGGTGTGCGACGCGCTGGACAACGACTGCGACGGCGTCGTCGACGAGGGCACCACCGGCGCGGCGTGCGATACGGGCGGCGCCGGCCCGTGCGCGGCGGGGCGGGCGGTCTGCACCGCCGGCGCGCTGGAGTGCGTGCCCCGGGTGAGCCCGGTGGCCGAGCGCTGCGACGCGGTGGACAACGACTGCGACGGCACCACCGACGAGGGGGATCCCGAGGCCGGGCTGGCGTGCGACGCGGGGGCCGGCGGCGCGTGTCAGGCGGGCGCGACCACCTGCGTGGGCGGCGCGCTGGTCTGCAACCCCGGCGCGCCGGGCGCCGAGCAGTGCAACGGCGTCGACGACGACTGCGACGGCACCACCGACGAGAACACCGCCGCCGGGGCTTGCGCGACGGGCCTGCCCGGTCCGTGCGGCACCGGCGTCCTGCAGTGCGCGGCGGGCACCCGGACCTGCGTGGCCGATCGCCAGCCGGCGGCCGAGGCCTGCAACGGCATCGACGACGACTGCGACGGCCGGGCCGACGAGGGCACCGGCGGCGCGGCGTGCGGCACCGGTCAGCCGGGGGTCTGCGCGGCGGGCGTGGTGGTCTGCAGCGGCGGCGCGCCGACCTGCGTGGCGGTGTCGGAGCCGGCGATGGAGACCTGCGACGGCAGCGACGAGGACTGCGACGGTCAGGTGGACGAGGGCCAGCCGGGCGCCGGCCAGGGGTGTGATCCGGGCGGCGCGGAGGGCCAGTGCCGGGCGGGCAGCACCGCCTGCGTGGTGGGTCAGCTGGTCTGTCAGCCGGGCGCGCCGGGCGCCGAGGCGTGCAACGGCGCCGACGACGACTGCGACGGCCGCGCCGACGAGGGGCTCGCCGATCAGGGGGTCTGCGCCACCGGTCAGCAGGGGGTCTGCGCCGCCGGCACCCGCGTCTGCCGCGACGGGGCCACGGTGTGCGTGGCCGATCGGGCGCCAGGGGCCGAGACCTGCGACGGCACCGACGAGGACTGCGACGGCCGCGTCGACGAGGGGCTGCTCGGCGGCGGCGGCTGCGATACCGGTCAGCAGGGGGTCTGCGCCGCCGGCACCCGCGTCTGCCGCGCGGGCAGCGAGGCCTGCGTGCCGAGCCGGGCCGCCGGGGCCGAGCTGTGCAACGGCGAGGACGACGACTGCGACGGCGTGACCGATGAGGGCGACCCCGGGTCCGGCGCGGCGTGTGATCTGGGCATGGGCCAGGGTCAGTGCGCGGTGGGCACCACCGCCTGCGTCGACGGCGGGCTCGTGTGCGAGGCGGGCGAGGGCGGCCCCGAGCAGTGCAACGGCAGCGATGACGACTGCGATATGGCGGTCGACGAAGACGTGGCGACCGGCGCGGCCTGCGCCACCGGTCGGCCGGGGGTCTGCGCCCCGGGCCTCACCACCTGCGCCGACGGGGCGCCGGGCTGTGCGTCGCGTCAGGCGCCGGGGGCCGAGTCGTGCAACGGCATCGACGACGACTGCGATGCGCTCACCGACGAGGGCACCGGCGGGGCGGCCTGCGAGACCGGCTCGCCGGGGCGCTGCCGGGCCGGCAGCGTGGTCTGCAGCGACGGCGCGCCCGCCTGCCAGCGGCTGTCGGCGCCGGTGGCCGAGACCTGCAACGGCGTCGACGACGACTGCGACGGCCGCACCGACGAGGGCGCGCCCGGCGCGGGCCAGGGCTGTGATCCGGGCGGGGCGGCCGGCGAGTGCGCCACCGGATCGACGGTCTGCAGCGGCGGCGCGCTGCTGTGTCAGCCCGGCGAGCCGGGCGCCGAGGCGTGCAACGGCCTCGACGACGACTGCGACGGGCGCGTCGACGAGTCGGTGCCCGCCGGCGGCAACTGCGCGACCGGTCAGGCCGGCGTCTGCGCCGCGGGGACCCGGCGCTGCGTGGGCGGCGCGACGGTGTGTGTGCCCGACGCCACCCCGAGCGACGAGCGCTGCGACGGCGCCGACGAGGACTGCGACGGCCGCGTCGACGAGGGCACCGGCGGCGGCGCCTGCGAGACCGGCGCCCAGGGCCCCTGCGCGGCGGGGCGGCTGGTGTGCACCGACGGCGCGCTGATGTGTGATCCGGCGGTGCTGCCGGCGGCCGAGACCTGTGACGGCACCGACGAGGACTGCGACGGCAGCGTCGACGAGGGCGGGCCCGGCGCGGGCGACGCCTGTCGACCGGACGGGGCCGAGGGTGAATGCGCCGCCGGCACCACCGCCTGCAACGCGGGCGCGATCGAGTGCGTGGGCGGTGATCCGGGCGCCGAGCTGTGCAACGGCCGCGACGACGACTGCGACGCGGCGGCCGACGAGGACGTGCCGGTGCGCGACTGCGATACGGGCCGCCCGGGCGTCTGCGCCGCGGGGCGCACCACCTGCGTCGACGAGGCGGCGGGCTGCGCGGCGGCGGTGCCGGCGAGCCCCGAGCAGTGCAACGGCCTCGACGACGACTGCGACGGCCGCACCGACGAGGGCCTGAGCGGCGGCAACTGCGATACGGGCGCCGACGGCATCTGCGCGGCGGGCACCCTGCGCTGCGCGGCGGGCGTGCTGTTGTGCGAGCAGAGCAACGACCCGCGCGTCGAGCGCTGCGACGGGCTCGACGACGACTGCGACGGCACGACCGACGAGGGCCAGCCGGGCGCCGGCGTGGCCTGTGATCCGGGCGGCGCGGCCGGCGAGTGCGCGACCGGCGCCACCGCCTGCGTGAACGGCGCGGTGATCTGCGAGCCGGGCGACCCCGGCGCCGAGGCGTGCAACGGCCTCGACGACGACTGCGACGGCGATACGGACGAAGACGTGCCGCCGGGCGGCGACTGCGACACCGGGCTGCCCGGGCTGTGCGCGCCGGGCGACCTCGAGTGCCGCGGCGGGGCCCGGGTCTGCGTGGGGCGGCGCGCGCCGGCGGACGAGGCGTGCAACGGCCTCGACGACGACTGCGACGGCCGCGTCGACGAGGGCACCGGCGGCGCGGCCTGCGGCACCGGCGAGCCGGGCGCGTGCGCGGTGGGCGCCACCGCCTGCGTCGCCGGGGCGACGATCTGCCGACAGACGGTCCAGCCGGCCGCCGAGCGGTGCAACGGCCTCGACGACGACTGCGACGGCCCGAGCGACGAGGGCGACCCCGGCGCGGGCCAGGGCTGTGATCCGGGCGGCGCGGCGGGGCAGTGCGCCACCGGCTCGACGGCGTGCATCGGCGGCGGCGTCGTCTGCCAGCCGGGTGAACCGGGCGCCGAGGCGTGCAACGGCCTGGATGACGACTGCGACGCGGCGGTCGACGAGTCGATCCCGGCGGTGGCCTGCGACACCGGCCGCCCGGGGGTCTGCGCGGCGGGCACCAGCTTCTGCGTCGACGGCAACGCGGGCTGCGCGCAGGACGCGGCGGCGGGGGTCGAGACGTGCAACGGCCTCGACGACGACTGCGACGGCCGCACCGACGAGGGCAACCCGGGCGCGGGGGCCTGCAATACCGGGGATGACGGCGTCTGCGCCGCGGGCACGCTGCAGTGCGTCGGCGGGGCGCTCGAGTGCCAGCCGCTGCAGGCGCCGGCCGACGAGGCGTGCAACGGCCGCGACGACGACTGCGACGGCCGCGCCGACGAGGGCGACCCGCAGGCGGGCCAGGCGTGTGATCCGGGCCCGGGTCAGCCGGGCGAGTGCCGGGCGGGCCTGACCGCCTGCGTCGCCGGCGCGCTGGTCTGCAACCCCGAGGGTCAAGGCGCCGAGGCGTGCAACGGCCTCGACGACGACTGCGACGGCACGGCCGACGAGGAGGTGCCCGAGGGCGCCGACTGCGACACCGGCCGACCGGGGATCTGCGCCCCGGGGGTGACCTTGTGCCAGGACGGCGCGGTGGTCTGCGAGGCCGAGGCGTCGCCCAGCGCCGAGCGCTGCAGCGGCCTCGACGACGACTGCGACGGCCGCACCGACGAGGGCGATCCGGGCGGCGGCGGCGACTGCCAGACCGGCCAGCCGGGGGTCTGTGGTCCGGGGGTCGAGACGTGCCAGGGCGGGGCCATCGTCTGCGCCGCCCTGGTGGCGCCGGCGCCCGAGCAGTGCAACGGCGTCGACGACGACTGCGACGGTATCGCCGACGATGGCGACCCGGGCGGCGGTCTGGCCTGCGATACGGGCAACGACGGCGTCTGCGCCGCCGGTCGGACCGCGTGCGACGCGGGCGCGGTGGTCTGCGAGCAGCAGGTTCAGCCGGGCGTCGAAAGCTGCGACGGCCTCGACCAGGACTGCGACGGCAGCACCGACGAAGGCACCGGCGGCGCCGCGTGCGCGAGCGGTGAGCCGGGGCGCTGCGGGCCGGGCGCCGAGGCCTGCCGCGCGGGCGTACTGGTCTGCGAGGCGAACCTCGACCCCGTCGCCGAGACCTGCGACGGCACCGACGAGGACTGCGACGGCGCGACCGACGAGGGCGACCCCGACGGCGGCGGCGCCTGCGACAGCGGCCAGCCGGGGCGCTGCGCGGCGGGCGCCGAGCAATGCCAGGGCGGCGGGCTGGTCTGCGTGGCCGCGCTGGGCCCCGTCGCCGAGACCTGCGACGGCACCGACGAGGACTGCGACGGCGTCGTCGACAATGGCGACCCGGGCGGCGGCGCGGCCTGTGATACCGGCCTCGACGGCCTGTGCAGCGCCGGCGCGACGGCGTGCCAGGGCGGCGCGATCGCCTGCGTGCAGACGGTCTTCCCCGACGCCGAGACGTGCGACGGCGCCGACGAGGACTGCGACGGCGTGGTCGACGATGGCGACCCCGGCGGCGGCCTGGCCTGCGATACCGGCCGCGACGGCGTCTGCGCGGCGGGCACGACCCGCTGCCAGGGCGGCGCCATCGCCTGCGCGCAGAATCAGCCGCAGGGCATCGAGCGGTGCAACGGCCTCGACGACGACTGCGACGGCAGCGTCGACGAGGGCAACCCGGAGGGCGGCGGCGCCTGCGATACCGGTCAGCCGGGCGTCTGCGGCGCGGGCGCCGAGGTCTGCCAGGGCGGCGCCATCGCCTGCGCGCAGGACGTACAGCCGAGCGCCGAGCTGTGCAACGGCCTCGACGACGACTGCGACGGCGCGGTGGATGACGGCGACCCGGGCGGCGGCGTGGCCTGCAACTCGGGCCAGCCGGGCATCTGCGCGCCGGGCACCACCGCCTGCGTGGCCGGCGCCATCGCCTGCGAGCAGAATCAGCAGCCGCGGGCCGAGACCTGCGACGGCAGCGACGAGAACTGCGACGGCGTCGTCGACGAGGGCGACCCGGGCGGCGGCGCGGCCTGCGACACCGGCGAGGCGGGGGTCTGCGCGGCGGGCACCGAGGCCTGCGTCGACGGCGACATCGAGTGCGTGCGCGATACCCGGCCGGCCGACGAGGCGTGCAACGGCCTCGACGACGACTGCGACACCCGGGTCGACGAGCTGCGGCCGGCCCCCTGCCCCACCGGCCTGCAGGGCCAGTGCGGGCTGGGTCTGACCGTCTGCGAGGACGCCGTGCAGCGCTGTCAGCCGGTCTTCCAGCCGGGCGACGAGTGCGAGGAGCAGGGCAACGGCGCCGACGAGGACTGCGACGGCGCGATCGACGAGCAGCCCGACATCCGCTGCCTGCCGGCGGAGATCCAGCTCGTGCGCAGCTGCCTGCCCGACGACAACGTGCATCAGGCGCTGTCGATGACCGTCGACCCGGTGGGCACGCCGCACCTGGCCCGGGTGGCCCTGGTGTCCGGTGATCTGACGTACACCGTCGTCGACGTCGACGGCCTGCCCACCGACGAGGTGGTCGTCAACCGCATGAGCCTGCTGGCCCAGGACGAGACCCTCGACACCGACATCATCCGCTTCAACGACCAGCCGGTGATCTGCTATCGCGACGCCCGGCTGCGCCACTTCGCGCTCGCCTTCCGCACCGGGCCGGGCGCCTGGCGCGTCGAGGTCGTCACCGCGGGCAACCAGGTGGGCCGCTACTGCGACATGCAGATCGACGGGCAGGGCCGGCTGTCGGTGGCCTACCAGGACGCCGGCGCGCTGCACGTCGCCACCCGGACCGGGGTCGACCAGTACGTCGTCGAGGTCGCCGACGACCGCGAGGTGCTCGTCGGCGAGCAGCTGGACTACACCAACTTCGGCGGGGTGCCGGTCATCGCCCACCGCGACCCCAACGCGGGCACGCTGCGGCTGACGGCCAAGTTCGGCGCCAACTGGTCGACGGCGTTCACCCGCCCGGCGACCGCCGCCGGCTGGCGCCCGGCCCTGATCCTCGATGGCAACGGGCTGCAGATCTTCCACGGCTCGGTGCCCGCCGACCCCGACGTCGAGACCGACGGGGTGCTCTACCTGACCACCGGCAACCCGGTGACCCAGATCCTCGAGACCCAGACCCTCGACGAGGATCCGGTCGGCGGCTGGGTCTCGGCCTATCGCGGCCCCAACGACACCATCATCTTCGCCCGCGAGCGCCTGCGCAGCGCCCTGTTCGGCGCCCAGGACAGCCTCTACGTCTACACCAGCCCCAGCGTGGTCGATCGCAACCCGCTCGAGAGCTTCGGCAACGCCCAGCAGCGCCACGACTACCAGTGGCTCGACAGCGGCGGCGACCCCTTCGGGCTGCCGGTGCTGGGCTACGCCGACGTGCGCGGGCCGTTCGGCGCCAACCCCGGCGAGTCGGTCGTCTGCCTGTATCGCCCGCTCGATACCGACCGCGACCGGCTGCCGGACTCCGTCGAGCTGGAGATCGGGACCAACCCCGATGACCCCGATACCGACGGCGACGGGGTCGACGACGGGCAGGAGCTCTTGATCGACGGGACCGATCCGACGCAGGGTTGAGCCCATGCACGGTCTGCTCTACGCCCTGCTGCTCGTCGGCCTGCTGCTGCTCGGCGCCCTCACCTGGACCTTCGCCGAGTACCTGCTGCACCGCTTCGCGGGGCACGTCTGGCGCAAGAACCCCTTCGGCGTCGAGCACACCCGGCATCACATCGAGGGCAACTACTTCGCGCCCAGCCTCAAGAAAGCGGCCTATATGACCCCCGTCGCGGTGGCCCAGACCGCGCTGTTCACCCTGGCCCTGCCGCTGCCGATGGCGGTGGCCTACGGGGTCGGGCTGTGGGGCGGCTATCTGCTCTACGAGGTGATCCACCGCCGGGCCCATACCCACCCGCCGAGGCACGCCTACGGCCGCTGGCGGCGGCGGCATCACTTCTGGCACCACTTCGGCGACGCCCGGGTGAACCACGGGGTCAGCCTGCCGCTGTGGGATCACGTCTTCGGCACCCACCGCGCGCCGGGGCTGATCAAGGTGCCGCGCAAGCTGGCGATGAGCTGGCTGCTCGACGACGCGGGGCAGATCCGGGAAGAGCTGCGCGAGGACTACGCCCTGCGCGGGCGGTGAGGGACCGGAGGGAAACAAGTCGATCTACCGAGGGCGTGAGATCGTGCGCCAGGGCCGAGCGCCCCTGCAGCCCGCGACGAAGTCGTACCGAGGGTACGTCGAGAAAGCGGGCGAAGCGGTAAGCCGGCCCTGGCGCACGAGGTCGCGTCCGAATAGACGACTTGTTTCCTGACGGTGCCTGAGTTCGGGGCGGGTCAGCCGGGCCCGTAGCCGGGCAGCGGATCCTGCCGGGGCACGTCGATGTTCAGCAGCCCGGTGGCCAGGTTCTCCTTGAACACCTGCCGGCTGTTCGCCCGCGGGAACGGCACATCGGGCACCGGCACGCCCAGGAACTCACACAGCGGCCCCCAGCCATCGGCCACCCGGAAGACGAGCAGCCGCTCGGCGGGGATGGTCGCCTTCACCTGCTCGATGTGCGCGTGATACTTCGCGATGGCGAAGTCCTTGTCCTCGAAGCGCCCCTCGAAGTCGCCCTTCCAGATCACCGGGGTGACGTTGGGCATGATGCCGGCGAGCTGCCGCGCCCGGCGGTCGGTGATGGCGCGCAGGGCCAGCCGGAGCTTGCCGCCGATGCCCGGCTCGGCGCGATAGATGGTCTCGTAGGTGCTCTGCCACCACTTCTGCGGGTCGCGCACCGTCAGCACCACCCGCGCCTCGGGGTAGAGCTCGGCGAGCTCGGCGTAGTGGCGATAGGTCGGAAAATCGACCGCCGAGCGCCAGCCGGCGTAGATCGCCTGCCAGTCGCGGCCGCGGCCCTTCCAGACGTCGACCCACAGCTTGCCGGTGCTCGGCTCGGCGAGCAGCTCCATCATGTGATGGCACGGGCCGAAGCCCAGCATCTCCAGGGCCAGCTTGAGCGACAGGGTGCCGGTGCGCCCCATGCCGGCGCCGATGACTTCCAGGGCCACGGGGACCTCCTCGTGCGGACGTGCCTCCATACAACCCGCAGTCACCGGATATGGGCAACAACTATCGGGACTCTCCGGATGCGGGCCCGTCGGCGGCGGCCAGCGATCGCCAGACGGCGGGCAGCCCCAGCCCCAGGAAGAACGGATAGCCATAGCCCGGATACGCCGCGATCAGCGCCGCGCGCACCGGCTTCAGCCGCGCGTCGTCCGGCGCCCCCTGCGGACCGAGCGCGGCCACCCGGGCCTTCACGTCGGCCAGATACGCCTTCTGGGCCGTCAGCAGCTCGGGTCCACCCGACGGCCCGCGGCCGGGGTGCACCCACGTCGGCTGCAGCGCCACCAGCCGGTCGAGGGTCGCCTGCCAGTCGTCGATCAGGCCCAGCTCCATCCAGGCGTGGTTCTCGTGGGCCACCAGATCGCCCACGAAGAGGTGCCCCTCGAACTGCAGCGCCACGTGCGCCCCGCTGCAGCCGGCCCCCAGGACGTGCGCCGTCAGCGCGAGCCCGGCGGCTTCGAGGGTCGTCGTCTCGGCGCCGAACGCCGTCGGCGCGGGCTGCTCGAGCGGATAATCCGGCGCGTAGCGTTTGCCGAACCACTTCACCCGCTTCTGGTGCACCGCGGGGATGAGCCCCAGCACCTGCTGCGAGGTGAGCACCTCGACCCCGCGGGCCTGCAGGGCGGCGGTGCCGTTGAACTTGTCGGGGTTGGCGTGCAGCACGATCGCGGTGGTGACCGTCTTGCCGGTGGCCGTCTCCGCCCGCTCGACGAGGTCGAGCGCCACCGGCGTCAGGAAGCCCGTATCGACGAGCACCACCCCCGCGGGGCCCTCGATCCAATAGGCCGAGGTGTCGAAGGTCATCGAGTCGGAGACATAGCTGCCGATGCGGGCGTCGCGGTGCGGTTCGGCGCCCACCGCGTGCCGCGCGGGCCGCTTGGGGGCCTTTTTATTCGGTTTTGCCGAAGGCTGACTGGTCGAAGCGCCGCCGCAACCGAATCCAGGGGCGCTGAGGGCGACGATCGCGGCCAGGGAGAGCAGAGAGGCGGGGCGCATGGCGGGGCTCCGGCGGGGATGATGCGGCCAGCCTATGCGATCGGGCGCCGGCCGGCTTGCGCTTTCCGGCCGTCGATCGGCTTCGATCGGCCAGGGCGCTGCCCGCCCCGGCTCAGCGCCCGCCGCTCAGCGCCCGCCGCTCAGCTCCCTCCGAAGTACCAGGTCGTCTCGACGCCGATGTTGAAGCTCTGCAGCCACACCTCGTTGTCGGCGGTGGTCGGCACGAACCACCAGCGCACCCCCGGCGCCACCGCCAGGATGCTGCTCTCGCCGCGGTAGACGTCGAACTCGTAGATCGCGCCCAGCTCGTGGAACGAGCCGCCGGCGAGCCCTTCGAAGCCCTCGTCGCCCTCGGGGGTCAGCTCGCCGCCGCCCACGCCGGTGCCGATGAGGAAGACCAGCCCGGGGGTCTGGTCGAACGGGCGCCAGGTCGCCTGCAGGACGAAGCCGCCGAAGCCGGTGCTGTACAGCGAGTTGGCCCCCGGCCCGCCGCCGCCGAGGAACTCCAGCCCCAGCGTCAGCCCGGGCAGGGCCTCCTCACCGAAGCGGAAGACCCCGCCGCCGCCGAAGAACGCCCCGGCGCTGCGGCCCTGGTCGTCGGTCGCGGTGCCGGTCAGAAAGCCGCCGCCGGTGCCCACGAAGCCGCCGCGGGTGGCGGTCTCGTCGGCCATGGCGCCGCTGGCGAAGAGCACCGCGGCGAGCGCGGGCAGGATGCACGATGTCGGTCGCATGTGCAGATGATGCAGAGCCCCCGGTCGAGGCTGCAAGCGGACTGAAGAAAGCGCGTCGAACACATACAACCGGCGAGTCGATTTCGGGGTTGTCCCCGGCCGCCCGGCCCGCTAGTTTGCCGAGCCCGTGAACCGACATCTTCCACCGGCGCTGTACGCCCTCGCCGCGCTCGATCTGCTCGCGGGCGCCTGGGTGCTCGGCTGGCCCGGCGCCTGGCAGGAGGTCATGCACCCGCTGGCGATGGGCACGGTCTTCTACCCGATCCAGCGCCAGGGGGCGCTGTGGTTCGGTCGGGCCGGCCTGGCGCTGTGGGCCGCCGCTCGCCGCTCGCCGGGCGCGCTGCAGGCCCTGGCCGGCGCGTGGATGATCGAGGTCCCCGCGGCGGCGCTGATCGCGTGGCGGACGGCGGGCCTGGGCCCCGGCGCATGGGTGCATGTCGGCCTCGCGGTGTTCGCCGCGGCGGTCGCCTGGGGCCTGTGGCGGGCCGGTCGGCGCGCGCAGCAGGGGCCGCTGAGCCCCGAGATGGGGGAGGACTGAGACATGGGTCGGCCACGCAAAGAAGATCGTCCCGAGGCCATCGGCCTGGTGATCCTGCGCGCCGCCGAGGCGGCCTTCGGCTCGGAGGGCTATCGCGACGCCCGCCTGGGCGACATCGCCGCCGAGGCCGGCATCCGCCGCTCGTCGCTGCTCTATCACTTCAAGAGCAAGGACAACCTCTACAAGGCGGTCGTCGACCGGGCGTTCTCCGAGCTGCAGGAGGTCGTGATCCGCTCGGTGGGCCAGGGCGAGACCGCCGAAGAGCAGCTCGACGCCATCCTCGAGGGGCTCCTGGCCTTCGCCGACGAGCGCCCGGGGCTGGTCTGCGTGGTCCTGCGTGAGCTCGTCGACCCCCGCGGCGGCGCGCGGGATCAGGTGGCCGACGCGTTCGGCGGGCTGATCACCGGCCTCGAGCAGGCCTTCGTCGGGCTGGCCGGCGACCGGCTCGTGCCCGACTTCCCGGTGCGCTCGGCGATCCTGCAGATCGTGTGCGCCTATCTGGTGCGGGTGGCCAGCGGCAAGCTGGGCGACCGGCTGTGGGCCGATCGGGACGATACCCGCACCCTCGCCCGGGCCCTGCTGCTGACCGCCGGCACCGGCCGCCCGACCACCGGGGCCGCCCGCCCCGTGCCGCCGCCCGAAGACTGACGGGCAAGCACCGACGGCGGCAGACCGACGCCAGCAGACCGACGCCGGAGCAGCGCCGCCCCCGCCTCGTGCTGTATGGTGCGCCGGCGCGCGGCATCGACGGAGGTGGGCATGAAGCGCTTTGCAGGGGTGGCTCTGGTTCTGGCGGCGGGCGCGCTCGTGGCCTGCGACGACGGCGCCGACAATGCCGCCGACGTGGCGCTCGACGTGGCCTCGGCGGACGCGGCGGTCGACATGGCCCCCGAGCCGGACGCCGACCTCGATCCGGGCCCCGACGCCGAGCCGGCCACGGGCGAGCCCGGCGAGCTGTGGCGGGTCGACCTCTCGGCGAGCGGGCTGCTCATCGGCACCCAGCTCGAGGCGTGGTTCGACGCCGACCGCACCCGCTTCGAGCGGGCCACGCTGCGGGCGGTCGACGCCGCCGACGACGCGGTCAGCCCGGTCATGGGCGAGGTGACCGACATCGGCATCGACGCCGACGGGCGCTTCGAGATGGACTTCGGCCGCATCACCCTGCCCCCCGACTTCAACCCGGCGGGCATCCCCATCGACGTGGTGCTGCAGGTGCAGGGGCGCGTGCTCGCCGAAGACGCGTGGTGCGGCACGCTGGCCGGCGAGGTGCCGCTCTTGATGCAGCCCCTCGACGGCGCGACCTTCGGCGCGGCGCCGTGGCCGATGTCGACCGACCCCTTCTGCCCCGGTGAGGGCCCCGACGCCCGGCCGACGATCGGCGGCGATCGGCCGGCGACGGTGCTGGTGCCCGAGGCCTACGACCCCGAGCAGAGCTGGCCGCTGGTGGTGCTGCTGCACGGCTACGGCGCGTCGGGCCCGGTGCAGGCCAACTACCTGGGCATCGCCGAGCGCATCGACGCCGACGGCGTCATCGCGGTGCTGCCCGACGGCACCATCGACGGCGACGGCGAGCGCCACTGGCAGGCGCGGGCCTGCTGCGGCACCCGGATCGAGGTCGTCGACGACCTGGGCTATCTGGTCGGGCTGGTCGACGAGGCCGCCGAGACGTGGAACATCGACCCCGCTCGGGTCTTCGCGGTGGGCCACTCCAACGGCGGCTTCATGGCCCACGATCTGGCCTGCCTCGCCGGCGATACCTTCCGCGGCATCGTCTCGCTGGCCGGCAGCGGCGGCCTCGAGGACGCCGAGTGCCCCGGCAGCGACGTGGCGGTGCTCAACGTGCACGGCGACGAAGACCCGACGATCCGCTACGAGGGCGCGCCGTGGCACATCGGCGCCGAGGCCAGCGTGCAGCGCTGGGTGACGCAGAACGCCTGCGGCGAGCCGGAGATGCTCGACGCGCTCGACCTCGACCCGACGGTCGACGGCCCCGAGACCGAGGTGACCCGCTGGCTGGGCTGCACCGCGCCGGTCGAGGCCTGGCGCATGGTCGGCTCGGGCCACGTGCCGCCCTTCGACGACCGCTTCGCCATCGAGGTGATCGCCTGGCTGCAGGCCAGCGCCGCAGAGCCGGACGCAGAGCCCGTCGAGCCGCCGCCCGAGCCGTGACGCCGGACAGTGACCGTCGACGACGCCCGTAGGGCGATCTGCGTGCGTCCCGACCCCCATGTGATCGCCGTGGGGGCTCGGCCACAGTGATCTGCATACCCTGCCCGCTCGCCGGAGCCGCCATGCCGCGCCGCCTCGCCGCCCTCGCCGCCTTCGCCGCCCTCGCCGCCTGCGACGAGCCCTCCCCCGGCTCACCGCCGCCGATCATCTTCATCCCCGGCGACATGCAGCCCGCCCCCGACGACGCGCTGCCGCCCGACGCCGGGCCGCCGCCCGACATGCTGCCCGACGGCCCGCCGCCCGACGTCGGCCCGGCGTGCCGCAACCCCTGCGACGACGGCGACCCCGGCACCACCGCCGACCGCTGCATCGACGACGTCTGCGTCGGCGACCCGCTGCCGGCGCTGTTGGTGCTCGCCGGCGACGGACCGCAGAGCCCGCCGGCGTCGGGGGCGCCCACCGCGTCGGCGCTGCGGGTCTCGCTCGGGGCCGACGGCGTCGAGGTCGAGCCGATGCCCTGGACCCTGCCCCGCGGCCGACCCAGCGACGCGCTCGACGGCATGTGGCTCACCCGCACGCCCAGCGCGCTGGCCCGCACCGTCGTCATGCAGCTCGGCGACGGCGGCTTCGAAGAGGTGGTCCGCACGCCCGCGGTGCCCGACGCCCGGGTCCTGCCGACCCGCGGCGCGGCGTTCGTGCTGGTCGGCGACGGCGTCGGCCCGGTGGTGCACGTCGGCGACAATGGCGCGATCACCCCGCTGGGCGTGGGGCTGGCCGACGCGGGCGCGTTCATCGGGCGCGAGGGCGACGCGCTCGTCGCCCGGACGACCGACATGCTGCCCGGCGAGCCCTGGGTGGTCGATCCGGCGCTCAGCGCGGCGCTCGACGAGTGCCAGGTGCTGCTCGGCCTGGGCCTCATCCCGCGGGACGGCGAGCTGCTGGTGGTCGACGTCGCCGGGCAGCGCTCCGCCGCCGCGCCCATCACCGGCCCGCTGCGGGCGGGCGTCGACTGGACGGTGCAGGCCGCCGGCTCGAAGCTGATGCGGGTCGAGCCCTGGCCGCCGGTGGTCGAAGAGACGCCGATCGAATGGCGCGACGCCCGCCCGATCGCCGGCGGCGTGCTGGCCCTCGACGACGGCGGCGGCGTCTGGTGGATCGCCCTGGACTCGGCCGCCGCCGATCCGGTCGAGCTGGGCGCGCTGCCCGCCGGCGCCGACGTCATCGCCGACTATCCCGGCGGCGTCGTCGCCCGCAGCCCCGACGGGCTGTGGTTCATCACCCGCGACGAGATCGTGGCCCTGCCCGCGACCGAGGGCGCCTTCGCCGGCAACCTGGGCGATCGGCGCTTGATCTTCGTCGGCGCCGACGGGCTCGCCGCCGTCGACATCATCACCGGCGAGGTCGAGCGGATCGCCGGGGCCTTCGGTACGCCGGCGGGCCTCGACGGCGCCCGCGGCCTCGTCGTGCGCGGCGCCAATGCCGAGCCGCTGCTGCTCGCCCGGCTCGGCGCCGACGGCGTCGAGCCGCGGGCCACCGTCTGGACGCCCGAGCCGCGCACGACCCACGACGACGTCGAGTGGCTGCGCCTCGGCGGCGAGACCGCCGCGTTCATCGCCGAAGCCGACGGCCCGCTGGTGGCGCTCGACGTCGCCGACCCCGCGGCGGAGCCGATCCCCGTCGCCCGCCTGCGCAACGGCGAGCGCTGGTCCATCGGCGGGGTCAGCGCCGATGGCGCGTGGGCCGTCTGGCGGGCCGGCGACGCGGTGCTCGGCAGCCTGCGCGGCGCGCGCACCGACGGCAGCCACTTCCCCGACGGGGTCGAGCTGCTGCGCTCGCGGGCCTATCCGGTGCTGATGGCCCCCGCGGCGGCCCGGCTGGCGGTGGCCTTCGACCCGCAGCCCACCGGCGGCTTCCCGGTCATCGACCTCGACCGGCCCGACCCCGCCGAGGCCACCTGGGTCGTCTCCGAGGGCCTGGGGCTCTTCCCGCTGGCCTGGATCGACGGCGCCAGCCTCGTCGTCGGCCTGTGCACCGCGCGCAACGACGCCGGTGAGTGCAACTGGGGCCTGGGGCGGGTCGATCTGCTCGGCGGCGCACCGGTGATCGCGCCCCTGGTGGGCACCGACCCCGACATCCTGCGGCCGGCGTGGGGCCGCACGGTGCTCGCCGCCGGCGGATACCTCTACTTCGTGCGCAGCGCCGGAATCGCGCGCTACCAGATCCGCCGCATCGACCTCGGCGGCCGGGGCAACCTGCGGACCGTCGCCGAGGGCGGCGTGCCGACGGGGCTGCTCGGCCCGGCGGACGGCGGCGTCGTCTTCGAGGCCGGCGGGGTGCCGGCCCACGTCGACGGCGCGGGCGACGTCGCCGACCTGCGCCTGCCCGGCCCGCTGGTGGGCTTCGGCCCGCTGGCCTTCGACCGCCCGCTGACGGTGCTCGCCGAGTCGAGCGCCGTCGCGCGGCCCGACAGCCCGTGCCTCGACTGCCGCGCGTGGCGCCTGCCGCGCGGCGAAGAGCCGATCCCGCTCGGCGAAGGCCCGCTGCGCCCGCTCGCCTGGAGCCCGGCCGGCGACGTGCTGGTGCACGGCCACATCGTCGACGGGCGGGTCGCGCCGACGCTCAGCGACGATACGCCCGGCCCGACGCTCGACTGGCCCGCGGCCCCCGACGCCGATATCCGCCTGCTGCGCTGGCTCGACTGAGAGCCCGGCCGGGCGCGCTCAGCGCTCGAAGACGAGGTTGGAGCAGCGCACATGCCGCCCCACCGGGTCGGCCTCGTGCTCCAGCCAGCGGTCGAGCAGCCCCTGCATGCGCGCGGCCTCGGCGGGCTGCTCGGTGAGCAGATTGCGCGACTCCGCCGGATCGGCGACCACGTCGAAGAGCAGCCGCGCCCCGCGCCGGGCGTCGACGACCAGCTTGAAGCGCCCGTCGACGATGGCCCGCAGGCGGTGGCCGAAGTCGAAGAAGCCGCCGATGACCGGGCCGGGCGGCGGGCCGTCGCCGAAGATCAGGCCCGCGAGGCTGCGCCCGTCGGGAAACGGCAGCGGCGCCTGCCCGGTCAGCTCGAGGATGGTCGGCGCGATGTCGGCGATCGAGACCGGCGCGTCGATCCGCCGCGGCGCGATGCCCGGTCCGGCGACCATCAGCGGCACCCGCAGCACCTCGTCGAAGACCGAGCCGCCGTGATGGCCGCCGCTCTGCCCGCGCTCGCCCAGGTTCTCGCCGTGATCGGCGAAGAGCACGATCAGCGGCGGCGCGGGCCGCGCCGCCAGCCCGTCGAGCAGGCGCCCGATCTGAGCGTCGGCATAGCGCACGTCGGCGCGATAGCCCTCGACGAGCGACCCGGTGTGGCGCTGACCGTCGGCGTCGCGATAGGGCGCGTGCGGATCGGCGAAGTGCGCCACCGCGAAGACCGGACCGGCGACCCGGCCGGTGAGCCGCAGGATGTCGTCGGCCACCGCCGCGCCCGTCTGTCGCTTGACGTGCCCCGCCTCGCGCAGCACATCCCAGCCGTCGGACAGGTGGAACTTGGCCCACGACCGCCCCACGAGCCGGGCGACCGTGCGCCAGCCCGCCGCCCGCATACGATGCACCAGGGTATGGGGCCCCGGCCCGTGCAGCTTCTCGCGGCAGGCCAGCGTACGCTCGAGGAAACGCCCCCGAATGAGGCTCATCCAGGCGTGCGGCGTGCGGCCCACCGTCGTGCGCGCCGCGGTGAAGTGCACCGCGCGGGCGGCGAGCGCGTCGATGTGCGGCGTATCGCCGCGCCCCAGGGCGTCGGCCCGCAGCGTATCGACGAAGATGATGAAGACATCCGCCGTGGGATGCGCCGCCCGCCAGGCCTGCGCCGCGGCGCTCGGCGGCAGCGGCGGCCGCAGCGGCGGCGCGGTCGAGTCCGGCGGGGCGTCGCCCAGGCGGCAGTTGTCGTCCTTGCCGTTGCCCGGCTCTTCGAAGGCCAGCGGGTGCACCGCCGGGTCGGCGTCGTCGCAGTCGACCCCCACCGGCGGCGCCGACAGCCCGTCGCCGTCGCCGTCGAGCGCCAGATCGACCAGCTCGAGCGCGTGCCGGGACTCGGTGCCGTAGACCGCCGCCGCCGCCCGCTCGACCGGGAAGCGCCCCGCGACGGCGCCGAGCAGCAGGCCGCTGACCGCCACGGCGCCGACGAGGCCGATCAGCGCGCGCCGCCGCCCGCGGGCGAGCAGCACCCACCACACCGCCAGCCAGCCGAGCATGCCCACCGCGGTCAGCGCCCGATGCAGCGCCGCGTAGAGGTTGACGTAGGCGGTGGCGTTGACCGTGTGCACCAGCAGGCCGGCCAGCAGCCCGCCCACGGCGACGGCCCGCGGATGCCGCCCGAGCGCCGGCCGCCAGCGATCGTAGAACAGCGCCAGCAGCGCGAAGAGCGCGAGGGCATAGCCGGAGAAGACCAGCGCCGCCACCGGATGCTTCGCCATGGTGAAGTGGGCGTAGTTCAGCGGCACGAGCACCGGCAGGGCGACGGCGACCGCCACCCAGCGCGAGGCCGGCACCCGCAGCCCCAGGCGCCGCCCGAGCCGCTCGATCAGCCACCCGCCGGCGAAGGCCAGCGCCGCCAGCAGCCCCAGGCCGACCGCCGCCGCCAGCCCCAGCGCGACCGCCATGCCGTGCAGCGGCAGCAGGGTCGACCACGGCGCGCCGCGCGCGACCACCCGCAGGCCATCGATGAAGAGCGGCGTGCAGACCGACAGCAGCGCGGCGGCCAGGAAGACCAACGCGCGGTGCACGAGGGGGGGCGGTGCGGTCGGCGGATCGTCCGCCGGGCTCACGTCTCCCCGAGGCGGGCGAGCAGCTGCTCCTGTGCGCTGCGTCGCGGCTCGCCGTCGGTGGGCGCGCAGGGGCTGTACTGCCCGTCGGGCGCCATCTGCCAGGCGCCGGCGTTGTCGTCGAGGTAGCGCTGCAGCCCCTCCTCGAAGACCCGCGCCCGCAGGTCGGGATCATCGATCGGGAAGCACGTCTCGACCCGCCGATAGAGGTTGCGCCCCATCAGATCGGCGCTGGCCATGTACAGCAGCTTCTCGCCGGCCGCGTTGAACGCGTAGATCCGCGAATGCTCGAGGAAGCGGCCCACCACCGAGCGCACCCGGATGTTCTCCGAGACCCCCGGCACCCCCGGGCGCAGGCAGCAGATGCCGCGCACCACCAGATCGACCTGCACCCCGTCCTGGCTCGCCCGGTACAGCGCCCGGATCATCGCCGGATCGCTGAGGCTGTTGACCTTGGCCACCACCCACGCCGGCCGCCCGGCGCGGGCCTCGGCCGCCTCGGCCTCGAGGCGCTCGACCAGCCACGGCTGCAGGGTGAACGGGCTCTGCAGCAGCCGCGAGAGCCGCTTGGGCCGCCCCAGGCCGGTCAGCTGCATGAAGACCCGGTGCATGTCGCCGGTGATGTCTTCGCGGCTGGTCATATAGCTGAAGTCGGTGTACGCCCGGGCGGTGCCGGTGTGGTAGTTGCCGGTGCCCAGGTGCCCGTAGCGCTTGAGCCGGTCTCCCTCGCGGCGCACGATGAGCAGCATCTTGGCGTGGGTCTTGTGGCCCACGACGCCGTAGACCACGTGGGCCCCGGCGTCCTGCAGCTTGGTGGCCAGGTCGATGTTGGCCGCCTCGTCGAAGCGGGCCCGCAGCTCGACCACCGCGGTGACCTCCTTGCCCGCCCGGGCCGCCTTGAGCAGCGACTCGACCATCGGCGAGCGGGCGCCGGTGCGATACACCGTCTGCTTGATCGCCAGCACGTCGGGATCACGGGCCGCCTGACGCACCAGATCGACCACCGGCGTGAACGACTCGAACGGGTGGTGCAGCACCAGATCGCCGCGGCTGAGCACCTCGAACATGTCGCTGCCGGTGCTGGTGTGGTTCAGCGCCGGCAAGAACGGGGCGAACTTGAGGTCGGGGCGATCGACGAGCGCGTGGATGGTCTCCAGCCGATGCAGGTTCACCGGCCCGTCGACCCGGAAGACGTCCTGCTCTTCGAGCCCGAACTGCGCCCGCAAGAGCGCCTGCATCACGTCGGGGCAGTTGTCGGCCACCTCGAGCCGCACCGCGTCGCCATAGCGCCGCCGGGGCAGCTGCCCCTTGAGCGCGTCGAGCAGATCTTCGACCTCTTCTTCGTCGACCCACAGGTCGGCGTTGCGCGTCACCCGGAACTGGTGACAGCCGGTGATCATCATGCCGGGGAAGACCTGCTCGACGAAGGCGTGCACCACCGACGACAGCAGCACGAAGTCGTGGGGCGCCTCGCTGACCTCGTCGGGCAGCCGGATCACCCGCGGCAGGCAGCGGGGCACCGGCACCACCGCGTAGTCGCTGTTTCGGCCGAACGCGTCGACCCCCTCCAGCGAGACGATCATGTTGAGGCTCTTGTTGAGCACCCGGGGGAAAGGATGGGCCGGGTCGAGCCCGACCGGGGTGAGCACCGGCGCGACCTGGGTCTCGAAATACTCCCGGACCCAGGCCCGCTGCGCGTCGCTCCAGCGCGAGCGCTTGAGCACCCGGATGCCCTCGCCTTCGAGGGCCGGCAGCACGTCTTCGTTGAGCAGCCGATACTGCTCGTCGATCATCGCCCGCGCCCGGCTGGCGATCTGCCGGTGCACCTCCATCGACGACAGCCCGTCGGCCCCCGGCCGGGCGATGCCGAGCTGGATGCGCTGCTTGAGCCCGGCGACCCGGATCTCGAAGAACTCGTCGGTGATGGTGCTGGTGATCGTCAGAAACCGCAGCCGCTCGAGCAGCGGCACCGACGGATCACCGCCCATGGCGAGGACCCGGCGGAAGAACTCGAGCAGGCTGAGTTCGCGGTTGACGAACAGCGAGCTGTCGTCGAGATCGGGCCCCAACGTCTCGGTCGATTCATGTGCGCTCATGGGTCGCAATGTATCAGGGCGGCGACCCCGTCGCGATGTTCGCCCGGCGCTGCGGATCAAAATCCGTCCTTTGTGTAACATGGCGCCCTGAGCACAATCGGGCGGGCGGTCGGGTGGACCGCCCGCACACAGGAAGGGGGACCTCGATGCACCGGAATGCTTGGTTGAACGCGCTGCTGGTGGCGCTGCTGGCGCTGGGCGGCATGGCCGGCTGTGACGACGCCGCGGGCACCGACACCGCCGATATGGGCGGGGGCGAAGGGGAAGGCGAGGGCGAGGGCGAGGGCGAAGGGGAAGGCGAGGGCGAAGGCGAGGGCGAGGGCGAGGGCGAAGGCGAAGGGGAAGGCGAGGGCGAAGGCGAAGGGGAAGGCGAGGGCGAAGGGGAAGGCGAGGGCGAAGGGGAAGGCGAGGGCGAAGGGGAAGGCGAAGGGGAAGGCGAAGGCGAGGGCGAAGGCGAAGGGGAAGGCGAGGGCGAAGGCGAAGGCGAAGGGGAAGGCGAGGGCGAAGGCGAAGGGGAAGGCGAGGGCGAGGGCGAAGGGGAAGGCGAAGGCGAGGGCGAAGGCGAGGGAGAAGGCGAAGGCGAGGGCGAAGGCGAGGGCGAGGGCGAAGGCGAAGGCGAAGGCGAGGGCGAAGGCGAAGGCGAGGGCGAGGGCGAGGGCGAGGGAGAGGGCGAAGGCGAGGCCCTGTTGGGCAACATCAACCTGATCGAGAGCCTCGAAGCGGGTCAGAACCCCGACTTCTTCACCACCGCGAGCGGCTCGGCGACCTTCACCCGCTACCAGATCCAGCCCGGCGAGCGGGCCCCGGCCGATACCGCCGGCCCCTGCGTGCAGTATCGCCTCGACGAGCCGCCCTTCGCCGGCAACGGCACCCGGGTCAGCGTCGGCAACATCAGCGTGCAGGGCGAGGCGCCCGGGTTCGCGATGCCCTACGACATGATCGGCGAGGGCTACACCGTCGACAGCGACAACGTCTTCGGCATCTGGGACAGCGGCGCCATGGTCGACGTCTCGGCCCGCGGCACCGACGACATCGGCGGCTTCGCGGTGACCGCCGGCGCGCCCGACGACCTGGACGGGGTCAGCCCCACGTCCACCGACGGCGGCGTGCTCACCCGGGCCGGCACCACGCTCGAGTGGAGCGCGGGCAACGGCGACGCGGTGGTGATCGTGCTGCGGGTCGGCGGCTCGCTGGCCTATGTCGAGTGCATGGGCCCCGACACCGGCAGCATGGACATCCCCGCCGCGGCCTTCGGCTGGCTGCCCGACAACGCCGACGGCGCGACGCTCGAGCTGCGGCGCATGATGCTCATGAGCTTCGAGACCGAGCCGCCCCGGGGCATGGTCGACCTGGTGCTCGAGCGGGTGCATGTCGACCGGGTGGACCTGCAGTAGCCCCCGCACAGTCAGGCCCCGCACAGTCAGGCCCCGCGCAGTCAGGCCCCGCGCAGGTCACCGGGCCCCGGGCGATCTGCCGCAGGGGCCCGCCAGAGGCCCCGCCCGGGCCCGTCGCTGCCCTGCCCTGCTTCGACGGATCGTCAGGTCCCGATCGGACCCTGGGCGGCCATCCCCGTGCCTCTGGACGGGCATGGCAGCCCTCCTTCGGGCGCCCTCAGTCGCCGATCGAGGCGTTCGGGTCGAGCTCGACCCGGTTGTCGAGCGGGGCGGCGGGCAGGTAGCGATCGAGCATTTCGAACAGGGCCTCGGCCCGCACCGGCTTGGGCAGGTAGTCGTCCATGCCGGCGGCGATGCAGCGCTCGCGGTCGCCCTTCATCGCCTCGGCGGTCATCGCGATGATCGGGGTGTGCCCGCCCTGCTCCAGCCGGCGCAGGTGCCGCGTCGCCTCGTACCCGTCCATCTCGGGCATCTGGCAGTCCATCAAGATCAGGTCGTAGGGCCGCTCGCCCCAGCGGGCCAGCGCCTCCTTGCCGTTGCACGCCAGATCGCACTTCAGCCCGCGCTTGCGCAGCATGATCGAGGCCACCCGCCGGTTGACCGGGTTGTCCTCGACGAGCAGCACCCGCCCCCCGCCCAGGCGGCGACCGGCCGGCGCGGTGGAGTCGTAGCGCTGCCGGCGCGCGGCGGCGGCGTCGGGGTCGAGCACGTCGAGCACCGCGTCGGCGAGCCGGCTGTCGGTGATCGGCACCGTCAGCGCCCGATCGATGAGCGGGCCGGCGTCCCGCGGCTGCGGCCCGTATTGCACCACCCGCGTGCGCAGCCCGCCGGCGGCGCGCAGCGCGGCGATCGCCTCGCGCCCGGCGAGCCCCTCGGCGAGCAGCAGCACCGTCGGGCCATCGCCCCGGGCCTCGGCGAGCCGCGCGGCGCCCTGCTGCACGTCCGCCGCTTCGTCCACCGGGCAGCTCCAGGCCCGCAGCCGGTCGGCCAGCGCCCGCCGCTGCGTCTCGTGCGGATCACAGACCACCACCGCGACCGGCTCGAAGGGCACCTCGAGCGGCCCCGCGGCGGGCAGCGGCAGCACGAACCAGAACGTCGAGCCGACCCCCGGCCGGCTGCGCACCCCCAGCCGGCCGCCCATGCGGTCGACGAGGGTCCGGCTGATGAAGAGCCCCAGGCCGGTGCCGCCGAAGCGGCGGGTGATGGAGATGTCGCCCTGTTCGAAGGGCTGAAACAGCTTGTCGAGGCGCTCGGGCGGGATGCCGATGCCCGTATCGCGCACCTCGAAGCGCAGGATGGCCTTGCCCAGCGCGCCGACCTCGGGCGCGACCCGGATGACCACCTGCCCCGCCTCGGTGAACTTGAGCGCGTTGCCCACCAGGTTGACCAGCACCTGGCGCACCCGGGACGGATCGCCGAGCACCATGTCGTAGACGTCGGGGTCGATGTGCGCCACCAGCGACAGGCCCTTCTCGAGCGCCTGCCCCACCAGCAGCTCGGCCACCTCGTCGACCACCCGCCGCGGGTCGAACTCGATGCGCTCGAGCGCCATCTGACCGGCCTCGATCTTCGAGAAGTCGAGGATGTCGTTGAGCACGCTCAAGAGCGCCTCGGCGCTCGAGCGCACCGTGCGCACGTAGTCCCGCTGGATCGGATCGAGGT
This sequence comes from bacterium, assembly GCA_030427205.1. GTDB lineage: Bacteria > Myxococcota_A > Bradymonadia > UBA7976 > UBA1532 > JACKDM01. The sequence continues at coordinate 33,156 of JAUHXC010000067.1, forward strand.
CGGTATCGAGCAGCAGCCCGGTCATGCCCAGGATGCCGTTCATCGGCGTGCGCACCTCGTGGCTCATCGCCGCGAGGAACTCCGCCCGGGTCTTGCTGGCGTTGCGCGCCTTCTTGTGGCTGGCCTGCAGCACCGCGTAGAGCTCGCGCTGCCGTTCGAGGGCCTCGAGCGCGCGCGCATGCACCTCGGCCGGCACCGGCGCGTCCGGCGGCAGGTCTGATGGGCGGTGGGGGTCATGGCTCACGTCGAGTCCGGGTGGGGCCGATACCTCTGTATCGATGATGCCCCCCGCCGGTGGCCGGGGCAAGCTCGCCGCCCGAACGATAGCGGGATGTTACCCAGGAGACGACCGGACCCGGGGTCCGCCGCGCGCCGCCGGAGCCGAGACCGCAGGCAGAATACAGCAAACAGTCATCGGCAGCGTCGGGCCCGGCGGCATACATTGCATCAACGGACGCCGCGTCCCATCATGGCCCCGATGTCGCAGACGCCGCCCCGCCCCCTGCCCCGTCGCCTCGCGCGCCCGCTTCTGGGCGTCGGGCTGCTCGGCATCGGGCTGCTCGCCGCCTGTGGCGGGCGCGGCGCGGCCGGCTGGGCCGTCGATCGGGTGGTGGACAGCAAGTTCGCGGTGCAGAGCGCCGATACCGACACCCTCGCCGCCCGGCTCGCCGGGCCCGAGCCGCCGCTGCTGCTCGACGTACGCGAGCCCCACGAATACGCCGTCTCGCACCTGCCCGCCGCCCGCAACCTGCCGCCGGGCGCCGATCCGGCCAGCGTATTGGCCGACGTGCCCCGCGATCGACCGGTGGTGGTCTACTGCAGCGTCGGCTGGCGCTCCGCCGACATGGCCCGGCGCATGGCGGCGGCCGGGTTCTCCGACGTCACCAATATGCGCGGCTCGATCTTCCGCTGGGTGGCCCAGGGTCGCCCGCTGGTCGACGGCCGCGGCGCGCCGACGACCCGGGTGCATGCCTTCGGCCCGCCGTGGAGCTGGCTGGTGCCGCCCGTCAACCGGGCCCCCGGCGACCCATGAGCGCGCGGGAGCTGCTGCTGCTCGGCCGGGATCACGGCGCCTATGGCGCGCTGCACGTCGCCGAGGCCGGGCCCCACGCGGCGGGGGCCATCAGCGCCGGCGCCGACCCCGCCGCGCCGTCGACCCGCTTCAAGGCCGACCCCGACCGGCCCAACGAAGACGCGCTGCTGATCCTCGACGACGGGCGCCGCTGCCTGATGGCGGTGGCCGACAGCCACTTCGGTCATCGGGCGAGCCACCGGCTCATCGAGCGGCTCGCGGCGCTCGACGCGGTGCCCGACGACATCCGGGCGGTGGTCGCGTGGCTCGACGGCGGCGTCCGCTGGCCCGCGTCGGCGGACGATCGCTCGGCGTCGACGCTGTGCATCACGCTGCACGATCGCGAGACGGGGCGGGGCGCCGGCTTCTCCATCGGCGACAGCACCGCCGCGGTGGTCGGCCCGGGGCGGCTGCCGCTGCGGCTCAACCGGGCCAACGCGGCCTATGTGCACCCGGGGCGCGACGCCCGCATCGGCCGCCGCGGCGACCCGTTCGGCTTCACCGCCGCGGCCGGCGCGCTCGTGCTGTGCTTCACCGACGGCGTCGACGAGTGCCACTACCGACGCCCGGAGACGTCGCTGCGCCCGCAGCACATGGCGGCGCTCTTCGACAAGACCGGCCCCGACCCGCAGGCCTACGCCACGGCCCTCGCCCGCGCGGCGCTCGCCGGCGTCGACGGGCACCCCGGCGGCCAGGACAACCTCGCCCTGGCCGTCGCCCGGGCCTGACGCGCCGAGCTCGCCGGGCTCAGCCCTGCGCCCGCTGACGGTCGAGCGCCTTGACCAGCGTCTTCGGCGCGATGGCGCGGTAGCTCTCCTCGACCCACTCCACCAGATCCTGCGTATCGGGCAGGGCCTCGGCCGAGAAGCGGAAGCTGACCCAGCCCGAGCGGCCGAGCCCGTAGCCGGTGGGGCTGGCGAACGGCATGCACAATACGTCGCTGCCGCTTTGGGGCAGCTTGACGCTGAAGCCGAGATCGGCCCCGCCGTGGCCCATGAAGACGAAGACCTTCTTGCGCACCTTGAGCGCCGGCTCGCCCCAGGGGAAGTCCTCGCGGGTCTCGGGCAGCGAGAGCCCGAAGCTGCGCATGGCCTCGCGGGCCGCGTCGACCGCGGGCGGGGCCGCGTCGGGCTCGGGCGCGCTCTCGGCATCGGGGCGGGACGACATGACGACCTCCTGCGTGGCGTGGCGGCGCACCGTCCCATGGCAGGGGGCGACAGGCAACCGCCGCGGCAGGCCACTGGCAGGCGTCATGTGAGGTCTTTGCCTACATGTGCGCAGAACGGTATTGCGCGACTGTGACGGCCGGGTGTAGTGTCCGCGACGGGAGTTTCATGCACCGGTCCAGGTGCCCGCTCGGGGGATATCGAGAGCGCGCCGGACCGACGGACCATCGAGGTGTGATGATGGGACGCAAGAGTGGGACCGGAGTCCGCTCGGCGGCGCTCGTCGCGGTCGGAGCCCTGGCGGGCTTCGGGTGCGAGGGTACGCCGGAGGACGACTACTACGGTCCCCTGGTCTACGAGGTCTTGCCCGCTGAGATCAGCGGGCCCTTCGCGCTGGAGTTCGCGTTCGCCGACGGGGAGTTGTGGCAATACGCGGACGTCGACCCCGGCCTGGGCAACTTCAATACGATCCCGGGCAAGGTCTACGTCATGAAGGGGGTCGACGGGCAATACCCGATCATCGACGCCCTGCCGGGAGACGCGGCCTACAGCCCGTTCTGGACCGTGGTCGAGGTCGAGCCGCCCAGCGACTACAAGGCCAACCAGATCAAGTCGCTGCAGACCATCGAGGACGCCGGTCTCACCATGACCGAGACCGATACGATCATCCACTGCGCCGTGGTCAACCCCGACGCGCAGTGGACGAGCAACCTCGGCGTGCCCGTCGAGGCGCTCGGCCTCGACCCCTTGCCGGCCCAGGTGATCTGGAATACCGGCGAGGACATGCCCAACGCGATGAACGAGTACGCCGCCCAGTACGGCGCCACCGTCGAAGAGGTCTTCGGCTTCCTCGCGACGCCCATCGACGAGCCGGTGGTCGACCCCGAGACGGGCGAGCAGGCCGTCGACGAAGAGGGCAACCCGCTCTTCCAGCGGGTCTGGCCCGGCTTCGAGTTCGACCCCGAGTTCGTGATGACGTCGCTGACCCGCGCCGAGCAGGCCTACGTCACCGACGCGGACGCCAGCCCCTTCGACGTGCAGTTGCAGCCGGTGTGGCACAAGGCCCTGCAAGGCTTCTGCCTGCCCGATACCAACGAGGGTACGGCCTACGCCGCCGAGGCCGACGAGTTCGGTGACCTGCAGCTGCAGAGCTTCGGCGCCGTCTTCACCCAGTTCTCGCCGGCGGTCGAGGGCGATCCCGGCGACCCGAAGGCCGAGCCGCCGGTGCCGCCGACCGACCCTCAAGATCCCGCCCCCTACGGGCTGTTGCCGATCTACAACGCGGCCCCGGGCGCCGCCGGCTACTCGCCGGTGGTCTTCCCCGAGGGCATCGTGACCACCAGCCCGGACCAGGTCACCGACGCGGCCGACCTCGACCCGGCCAACAGCGTGGGCCCGATCGGCGATCCGGCCCACGCGCCGCTCGTGCGTCGGATCAACGCCGGCACCGTCGCGGAGGGGAACTGACATGAGCCGCTTCTTCGATCCGCGCATCATCGCGCCGGCGGCCATCTGCGCCGTCGCCGCCCTCGCCAGCCCGGCGGACGCGCAGCAGCAGACCGGCGACCTCGCCGGCACCGTGACGACCGCTGACAGCAAGCCGCTCGCCAAGGCCAAGGTCACCCTCTCGGGTGCGGCCAACATCGGCGGCGACAAGTCCGTCGAGACCAACGACAGCGGCGAGTTCCGCTTCCTGCGCCTGCTGCCCGGGGAGTACAAGGTCACCGTCGAGGCCGACGGCTACGAGGGCCTGACGACGACCCTGCGCGTGGGCATCGGCAAGACCGCCCGCATCGTCGCGCCGCTCAAGCCGGCGGCGGGCGAAGACGTCGAGGTCATCGAGGTCAGCGCCGAGAAGCTCGCGGTGGATACCAAGCGTATCGACATCGGCACCAGCTTCAGCGCCGAGTTCCTGCAGGCGGTGCCCAGCGGCCGCGAGTTCCAATCGGTGACCCAGTTCGCACCGGGCGTGACCGGCGGCGGCAACCCCAACGTCAACGGCGGGTCGGACTCGTCGAACCTGTATCTGGTCGACGGGGTCAATACCACCGACCCGACCACCAATACCTTCGGGCTCAACTTCAACTTCGACGCGATCGAAGAGCTGCAGGTGCTGACCGGCGGCTTCCACCCGCGCTACGGCAACGTGACCGGCGGCGTGATCAACGTGGTGACCAAGTCGGGGTCGAACGAGTTCGCCATCGACTCGAGCGTCTACTACACCGGTCGCCTGCTGCAGGTCTCCAGCCCCGACGAGGAGCTGGTGCCCGAGGACGAGCGGCGCAACTTCTGGAGCATCGGCGCAAACCTCAACTTCTCGGGCCCGATCATCGAAGACAAGCTGTGGTACTTCGTATCAACCGAGTACAACTACTCGGTCTCGCAGCTGCCGTCGGTCTCGCCGTTCGAGTTCCCCAATACCGACCTGTCGGACTTCGAGCCGCGCCCGCACCCCGAGCGGGTCTACCAGTCGTTCTACTGGCTGGCCAAGCTGACCGGGCAGATCGACCGCCACAACCGGGTGACCGTGCTCGGTATCGCCGACCCGGCGTCGATCGACAACGCGTCGCAGTCGCAGTCGCTCGCCCCCGAGTCGGAGTACCACCAGGATCAGAACGGCTTCGTGGGCAAGCTCGACTGGGAGGCGGACTACGACCCGCTCGTCGTGCAGGTCAAGGCGGGCTACAAGCGCTCGCTGCTCGACGTCATGCCCCAGGAGCGGGTCGAGTCGTCGTCGCCGTTCGGCTTCCCGGGTGTCTTCGGCTTCGGTGAGCTGTCGACCAAGAACGACTTCGGCATCACACCGGGCTGTCTGGCCGACGAGGATCGGGTCGCGGCCCCCGAGGGCGGCTCGGGCTGCACCGACATCCAGGCGGCCGATCAGTTCGGCAACGGCGTGCACAACGTCGCCGGCCAGGGCACGTTCTATCGCGGCACCAACATCGACGCCTACATCGTGCGCCAGCAGACCGACGTCACGGCCGAGCTGAGCTACTTCCTCGACGAGGCGCTCGGCGACCACCGCTTCGACCTCGGCTTCGGGGTGACGCTCAAGTCTGACGAAGAGACCGAGCGCTACCCCGGCGGGGCCTACTTCATCGACGTGCCCACCGGCGCCGCCCCCAACAGCGGCGACCCGGTCGTGGTGCCCGTCGCCGCCTATGTCATCGGCTCGGAGAACAACGAGCTGACCCAGAAGGCGACCGGGCAGGTCTTCTCGGCCTACCTCGCCGATACCTGGACCTTCGCCGACCGCTTCACCCTGCAGCCGGGCATCCGCGTCGAGAAGGCGACCCACAACGACTACCTCGAGAACCCGGTCCTCGACTTCCTGACCATCTCGCCGCGCCTCGGCTTCTCGATCGACCCGTTCAACAACGGGCGGACGCGGCTGCACGGCGGCTATGCCCGGCTCTACGAGACCGGCAACCTGGGGCTGTCGAAGTTCGTCGGCACCAGCCTGCAGCTGCGCTACACCGAGTTCAACGGCGAGCGCTATCAAGAGGTCCCGGGCTCGGTCATCGTCTTCGGCGGGGCCGACGGCACGACCGTCGACGACGACCTGCAGGCGATGTACTCCGACGAGATCCGGCTCGGCGTGGAGCAGGCCATCGACGACACCATGGCCCTCGGCGTCACCTACGTGCGCAAGATGAGCCACTTCTCGTGGGAAGACGACGAGATCAACCTGCTGTGGAATCAGGCGGGCACCGACGTCATCGGCTCCCGCGCGGGGGACGGTCAGCAGACCTACCGCCTGACCAGCCTCGAAGAGGCGCGCCGCACCTTCGACTCGATGCAGCTCGTCTTCTCCCGCAGGGGCACCGACGGCTGGAACTTCAACGGGTCGTATACCCTGGCGTGGAACCGGGGCACGGTGAACGACACCATCACCGCGGCCTTCGACAACCCCCGCCAGAACAGCTACCTCGAAGGTGACCTCGGCGACGACGTGCGCCACAACTTCAAGGCGCAGGGCTTCCACGAGTGGAACAACGGCTTCACCCTCGGCTTCTCGTGGTTCTACGAGACCGGCACGCCCTACAGCCCGCGGTACTACAACGACTTCGATACGGCCTACAACCGGCGCAACGCGCCGCGGGGCTACTTCGTGGGCAATGACCCCAACGACCCGCTCGACGACCGCATCCAGCGCCTGCCCGACGTCATGCGCCTCGACGCGCGCGCCGCCTGGAACCTCGAGCCGATCATCGGCCAGAAGCTCACCTTCATGGTCGACATCTTCAACCTGCTCAACCAGAACGCGCCGACGAGCATCGTCACCAACGCCACCCACCCCGACTCCGAGGGCAAGGTGGAGTACACCCGCTTCCGCGAGGTGACCGGCTACCAGTCGCCCCTGCGGGTCCGGCTGGGCGTGCGCTACCAGTACTGAGCGGCCCCACCGCGGGGTGAGCGACCGCTCGCCCCGCGCGCCCTGCCCCCTCCTCCCCCCCTCTCTCTGGACCCCCGCGCCGATTCGGGCCATCATTCCGCCGTGGCCCGGCCCGGGAGCGTGTGTGCCCCTCGACGAAGATCGGCTTTCGACGGTGCTTTTCCGGCTGTCGGGGCGTGACCGCTGGTCGGCCCTGATCGCCTGCTATCACCACAACTTCGACGAGCGCCTGCTCGTGGGCCACGGCATGCTCGAGCAGGGCGTGGTCATCGAGGCCTACGGCGCGCTGGGGCGGCTCGACGAGGCCGAAGCGCTCGCCGAGCGCTGCCTCGAGGCGATCTACCACCCGTGGGAGGACGCGAAGTACTACACCAGCGTCTTCGGCGGGCTGGTGCGCGCCGCCGCCCGGCTGTGCCGCTTCGAGCCCGAGCGGGCCGCCGCGATCGCCCGCCGGGTGCAGGCCTGGATCGACCGCCACCTGCCCGAACCCATCGCGCTCAAGAAAGAGAACGAGCGCTTCCAGGACCTGCGGCTGCTGCTCGAGCTGCTCAAGGGGCTGGTGCTCGAAGCCCGCGCGCAATACGCCGACGCGGCGATCCTGCTGCGGGACGCGCTCGACCGCCGACCGCACTGGGCCAACGACATCAAGCCGCGCATCGAGGCGGCCTACGCCCGCTGCCTCGCCCGGCTCGACCCGTGCGCCGCCTTCACCCGGCGCATGTGGGCCGAGATGCAGGAGTACGACGAGCCGTGGTCGTTCAACCCGCACTGGCTGATGAACCTCATCGACCGCGACCCGGCGGCCGCCAACGCGGTGCTCGACAAGGCCCCGCCCCGCGACCGTGACCTCACCGCGAGCTGGCGCCGCGGCGCGCGCAAGTCGATGGCCATGTGGCGGGCCGACAAGCGCGACCGGGACATGGTGCTGCGCATGCTCGACAAGGCCGGGCAGGAGGAATACGAGCTCTACCCCCGGCTGGCCACGTGGCGCTACGAGATGCAGCGCCGCCTCGGCGACCGCCGCGCCGCCGACGCGCACCTCGAGCCGCTGCGCGACCTCGAGCCGGAGACCGGCTGGCCCTTCGTGCGTCGCCTGTGCATCTACGACAGCCGCACCGACCCGCACCTGGGGCCGGTCAGCCCGGTCGGCGTGCGGCAGGTGCTCGGCGCCGCCGAGCGCCTGCGCAGCGACGACGATCGCGCGGTGCGGCTGGTGGCCGGCTCACTCGTGGCCCGCTGCCGCATGCTGCTCGGTGATCCGGTCAAGGGGCTGGCGGTCATCCGCGAGACGATGCGCCATGTGCGCCGCGCCCGCCACGGCCCGCTGCGCTGGCTCGCGCCGCCCGCGTGGCCCGATCGTGACCTGGGGTTGAAGACCTATCGCGACCTGCTGCGGGTGGTGCCGAGCCACGACCGACAGCGCAGCGCGTGGTGCGCGCGGGTCGAGCCGCGCGTGGCGCGGGCGATGTCGCGCAACTACCTCACCTGGGCTCAGGAGTGGCCGCCGGCCTGAGCGCCGCGCCGTCAGCCGTCCTTACAGCAACCAGACAACTATACGGTAGATGACGCGCAACCCAGCGGGGGCGTGGATTCGGCCGAAATACCGGATAGTTGCCAGTGCTCTTCAGTGTCGTTCTCTGCCGCTTCGTCCCCCTCTTTCGCCGCTGTTCCTGGAACGTCTGCCGGAACACCCCGGCGCGCCGGGGTGCCCCTCTACGCCACGTTCCTGCGCATCGGGCCGCGCCCGACACGCCCCCGTTGATCGCCCCCGCGACCTGTGGTGTCCTCCCGGTCGCCGGGAGGACCGATGTCCGAGATCGATTGGGCCCGCCGCGGGCTGGAGTTCCGCTTCGTCACCGAGACGCCGGTCGCCCGGTATGCGCTGCGCTCGCGTCCGCGGGTGACCGCGCATGACCCGTTCCATCGGGCCTACCAGCCGTCGATGGCGAGCGTCGAGCTGCCTGCGGCCCTGATCCCGCTTCGGAACCGCGCGGGTGGATCGGTTGACGCCCAGACCCTCCGAGCCGCGTTGCCCAGCCAGACCATCGCCCGCGCGCTCCAGATCATCCAACCCGATCCCGACGGGCCGTCCGACGAGATCGACGCCTTGTGGATCCAGGGCGTCGACGAGTCGGACCTGGATACCCTACGCGCCGAGCACGGCCTGGGCGACATCCTCGCGATCCACGCTGACGAGAGCGCCACGTCCCTCGGCGACCCCGCCCCGCTGCGTCCATCGCCGCTGCACCTGCACCCGCTGCCTCGGGTGGTGCTCGAACCGCGGACCCAGATCGCCGACAACACCGACGCGGCGCTGAGCATGGACCACCTGCTCGACGCCTTCGTCGACCGCTTCGTCGGCCCAACGCACACCCTGCCCGAGCTGCGGCTGGCCACCGGCTACCTGCACCGCCACGGCATGCGCCGGGTGCTCGACCTGCTGACCCGCCCCACGCCGCCCGAGCGGCTGCGCATCCTCTTCTCCGGCCACACCGACCGGGCCACCGCCCGCCGACTCACCGCGCTCTTCTCGGCCCAGATCCGCGATGCGCTCGACGAGGCCGGCGGCGAAGACGCCTTCGTCGAGGCGTGCCGCGCCGCTGTCGAGAGCGGGCGATTGGAGGTGCGGGTCTACACCTCGGCCTTTCTGCACGCCAAGCTCTTCCTCGGCTGGCAGACCCGCGACACCAACGGCTACCTCGTCGGCGGCACCGCGGTGGTCGGCAGTTCGAACCTGACCGCCCCGGGCCTCGGCTTCGGCGGCAACCTCGAGCTCGACGTCGCGGTCGAAGACAAGCGGGTCATCACCCCGCTCGCCGATTGGTTCGCCCACCGCTGGGACGAGGCCGAGCCGCCCGAGCCGCCGCTGCTCCAACTCATCGATGGTTGGCGAGCGCCGCCCGCGCCCGCGTTCGAGACCCCCGGCCTCGCCGAGCTGTACGACCTCGGCCGCCGCAAGACCCTCGGCGACCCTCGGCGCTACCTCGCGTGGCTCGCCCGGCTCTACGCCGACGAGATCGACCGCGTGCCCGTCACCGACGAGCCGGCCTTCCCGCCGTCGCCCCACGCCACCGTGACCCCCAAGCCCGAGCAGATCCGCGGGGTCGAGGGGCTGTCGCAGCGGCTGATCGGCTTCCGCATGGCCTTCCTCGCCGACAGCGTCGGGCTGGGCAAGACGATCACCGCCATCGGCACCGCGTGGCACCTCGTGCGCCGCGGCGTCGTCGCCCGCCCGGCCCTCATCGCGCCGCGCAAGCTCTTCGACCAGTGGAAGGCCGACGGCGAGAAGGTCGGCGCGCCGGTGACGCTCTTCGCGACGCTCAACCGCCACACGCTGGAGCGGGCCGACGAGTTCGACGCCGCCGACGAGCTGGCGCCCTACGATCTGCTGGTGGTCGAGGAGGCCCACGAGAGCCTGCGCAACCGCAGCAACAAGCTGTGGCGCCACATTCGGAGCCACCTCAACCGGCACCTCGACTGCAAGCTGCTGCTCGTCAGCGCCACGCCGTGGAACAACAGCCGGGAGGACATCTTCAACTACCTGCGGCTGGGGCTGGCCGAGGGCAAGGTGCTCGCCCAGCGCTTCCCGGGGCTCGGCACCGAGGTCCTCTGGCGCCAGCTCGAGTGGCTCGCCAGCCCCTACCCGTCGAGCGCCGCCCGCGACTTCGCCGGGCTCGACCTCGACACCTACCGCGCCGTCTTCCACACGTTCTTCCTGCAGCGCACGCGGCGCGGCCTGGAGCGGCGGGGCTGGGCCGGCGACTTCCCCGACCGCCGCCCGCACCCGCTGGAGGTGGACGCCAGCGACGCCTACCGCCAGTTCTTCACCGACCTCGGCGATACGCTCGGCGACCTCTACCTCGCCCACCGCGACCCGTTCGGCGCGCTGCTGCGGGCCGTCGACGCGGTCGACCCGAGCCGGGGCGACGCCGAAGAGCCGCCGTCCAACCTGCACCGGGGGCTGCTCATCCAGCTCTACAAGCGGGCCGAGAGCTCGCTGTTCGCGCTCGCCGTCTCGCTCGCCGGCCTGCGCCGCCGGCTGGCCGAGCTGCGCGAGCGCCTCGACGCCATTCACGACGCCGACGACCCGGTCGACGCCCTGCGGACGTGGCTCGACGAGACGTGGCTCAACCTCGCCGACCCCGGGCTGCCCGACGACGACGGCGACCCCCGACCCGAGCTGATGGCCCCCGCCGAGAAGGTCCGCTACGCCCGCTTGCAGGCGCTGATGGAGCGCCTCGATCCGGCCCGCGCCCGCGCCGCGATCCGCCACGCCCAGACGGCGCTGATCGACCCCCACGCCGCGACCCTGGCCAACCTGTCGGGCCGGCTCGACTTCGACCTCGAAGACCGCGACCCCAAAGCAGAGGTCCTCGTCGCCCGCGCCCGCGACGACGCCGGAGCAGGCTACAAGCCGGTGCTCATCGGGGGCTACGCCGACACCGCCGCGCGCATGTTCCTGCGGCTCATCCAGGCGATGCCCAGCCGCCGGATCGGCCTCGCGCTCGGCGGCGGCAGGGGCTGGATCTACGACCCCCTGCGCCACCGCTCGGCCGCGCCGTTCGACGCCGACGCCTTCACCGCCGCGCTCGACGCGCCCCGGGCCACCCGCCGTGAACTGCTGCTCTCCGGCCGCGCCGAGCGCGTCGCCCGCCGCCGCCTCATCGCCGCGTTCGCCCCCCGCGCGCAGGCCGCGCTCGCCCGCAAGCTGCCGCCGGCCGAGATCGGCGGTGAGATCGACGTGCTGGTCGGCTCGGAGGCCATCAGCGTCGGCCAGAACCTGCAAGACAGCACCTCGCTGATCCAGCTCGACCTGCCGTGGAACCCGATGGTCATCGAGCAGCGCATCGGCCGCGTCGACCGCCACGGCGGCGGGCGGCCCGACCGGGCGAGCGGGGCCAACGTCGTCGACGTGCACTACTGCTGGAGCCTGCCGGCCATCGAGGCCGAGATCGCGCTGCGCGACAAGCTGCGCGACAAGGCGCTGGGGGTCATCGCCGAGACCGAATACGACGAGCTGCTGCTCGACGAGCTGCGGGCGTACATCGAAGAGGTGCGCGCCGAGCGCGACGCCCGCCCCGACGCCCGCGCCGCCGTCGGGCACCTGCACAGCCGGGCCCGTGAGCTGTCGGAGCAGCAGAGCCGGGTGCCGGGCACGCTGGAGGGCGTCGGCGGATTCCTCGATGGCCTGCGGCTGCTCGCCCGGATGGTGCACGACGGCGAGATCGACCCCGAGGCGGCCCCCGAGCCGTTCATCGGCAGCGGCAAGCTGCGCGGGGCGGGCGAAGCGCAGTGGTTGGTCAGCGCGGCCGCGATCCCCCGCGGCGCTGGCGGCCCGCTGCGCGCCATGCCCGTGCACTTCGCCGTCGGCCCCGAGCGGGCCCCGCTCGCGCCCGATCTGCTGGCTGTCGTCGAGGGGCTGAGCGAGCCGACGGGCCACAGTCGAGCCCCCCGAGTCGACCGCGACGACTGGCGCGCGGCGCTGGTGGCCCTCGACCGTCGGCTGCAAGCGGCCCGCTCCGAGCTGAAGGCCCGGCACGACGCCGAGCTACAGCGCCGCGCCGAGGCGGCCTTGCGCCCGACGCCGCGCCGCGACCCGTCGTCTCTGCTCAAGGCCCTGTTGGCCGAGGCCCACGCCGCGCTCGAGCGCGGGCTGGACATCATCCGCCGCCAGGGCAGCCGCGTGGCCGAGCTGC
>JAUHXC010000068.1 GCA_030427205.1 bacterium
CGTTCGACCTGTGCCCCAAGGCCTACGACCCCGGGCAGGACGACCTGGACGGCGACGGCCTCGGCGACGTCTGCGACGACGATGACGACGGCGACGGCCTCGGCGACGGCGACGACGCCTGCCCGCGTATCGCCGACGGCCCGATCGATACCGACGGCGACGGCGCCGGCGACCTCTGCGACGACGACGACGACGGCGACGGCGTGGCCGACGACGCGCCCGACCTCTGCCCGCTCGACCCCGATCCGGCGCAGCGCGATCGGGACGGCGACGGCCTCGGCGACGCCTGCGACCCGCGCGACGACCGCCCGTTCGAAGCCCGCACGCCCGAGGAGAAGTGCGCGATCCTCATCGCCGACCGCGCGCCGACCGTCGAGCGCCTGCAGCACTGCCCGCCGCCCGCCGACGAGGGCTGCGCCGCCGCGCCGGGCACCGCGCCGGCGGGCCCGTGGTGGCTGTTGATGCTCTTCGGCCTCGCCCGCCGCCGCTGATCGCGGCGACCCGTCCTTCGCGACCGCCCTGTCTCGGCGCCGGCCGTGACCGCCGGCGACTCAGCCCATGGCTGCCGGAGCTGGCCCCGCCGACCCCGTCGGCGCCGCGTCGGGTGGTCGATCCCGTCGCGCGCGGGCCGAGTCCGCAGCCCGACGCTGCCGCCACGTCGCGCCCCATGGGTGATCCGGCCGCCGGGCGGTGACGGATCACGCCCCGTCGAGGCCGATCGGCCCGCGCCCGGGTGCCCGATCGGGGGTCGGCACCCCTGATCGGGCAGCCCGTGCGTGCGCACATCCGGCGCGCGCCGGCCCGTAGCGACAGCGGCCGAGTCGCCGGGCCGGGGTCGACCCCCGCCGTGGCACACGCCGCGGTGGCCGAACTCGACGGTGGACCGGCGACTCGGGATAGGATACCGCCGCGCACCACAGACGACGGAGGCGACATGCGACGACTCGCGCTGGGGCTGTTCGGACTGCTGGCCGCGATCGGCGGCCTCGCCTGCGTGCCGGGCGGCGGCGGGGGAGGAGGATCGGGCGGCGCGGGCGGCGCGGGCGCGATGCCCGACGCGGGTGGGCCAGGGCAGGCGCTCGACGAGCGCTGCGTCGCGCTGTGCGAGGACGAAGACCCGGTCTGCGCCGACGCGGTGAACGGGTGCCGGGCGGTCTGCGCGGCGCGTATCGACGGGCTCGAGGGGCTGTGCCGCGCCTGCCTGCTCGAAGACGCCAACGGCGGCGCCTGCGCCGGCGGCGCGACGTGCTGCCCCGACCCGGAGTTCCCCACGTCGACCCTCGACTGCGCCGAGGTCTGCGCCGAGCAACCCGGCGCCGCGCCGGCCGATCCGCACCCGCTGTGCCTCGACGTCTGCAGCGACGAGGACCCGGCCTGCGCCGAGGACGCCGCCGCGTGCCTCGCCGAGTGCGCCCGCCTGATCGAGGGGGTCTCGGGCTACTGCGCGACCTGCCTGCTCGAAGAGGCCAACGGCGGCGCTTGCGCCGGCGGCGCGTCGTGCTGCCCGTCGTTCTCCCCCGGTCGCTCGGTGCTCGACTGCGTCGACGTCTGCGATTGACGCCTACCGCTCGGCGCAGACGTCGATCGGCTCGGGCGCCGCGAAGACCGGCTCGCCCACCAGCGCAGCGGGGGCGGCCTGCCACTCGATGCGGATCCACCAGTGCTCGCCGGCGGCGTCGCTGGGCATGTCGTGCGCCCGCATCAGCGCGTCGAGCGGCACGCCGTCGAGCGTGATGCCCGAGCCGTGCCGCACCCGCAGCGCCGTCGAGACGTGCAGCGGCGCGTCGGGCCAGCGGGTCCACAAGAAGTCGACGCTGAAGTCCGTCGAGACCCCGCGCCAGGCGCACGGATCGGCGGTGGGCCGCAGCAGCCGCCCGAGGCCGTGGAAGCCGCCGGTGGTCAGGCGCGCGTCATCGAACGCGACGCTGCCCGACAGCCCGATCGCCGGCAGCCGCGGGTGGGGTCGACCGTCGGCGTCGGCCGGCGCGAGCCACTGCCGCTCGCCGTGCAGGTGCAGCAGCCAGCCGTTCGATTCGGGCCAGCCGCCGAAGAGCTGCGCCAGCGCCGGCAGCCCGTCGTGGCGCGGCGCGGTCAGGTGCCAGCGCTGGCCGCGGGGCAGATAGGCGCAGCGCCCGCCCCACGGGCAGATGGGCTCGGCGCCGAGGCGCGGGGGGCACTCGGCAGCGACCGCGCACTCGGGGGGCGGCGTCCAGGCGCGGCCGCAGCGGGTCTCGCGGGGGGCGCAGGCGCCGTCGACGCAGTCGCCGTGGGCGCAGTCGCCGTCGTCGCGGCAGTCGAGCCCGGCGGGCGTCGGCGGCAAGCAGCGGCCGTCGACGCACTGCATGTCGCGCGGGCAGGGCGTCGCGTCGCCGCAGACGGCGCCCGGCTCGAGCCGCGGCGCGCAGAGCACGCTCTCCGGGTCGCAGGTGAGCGCGGGCGCACACCACGGGTCGCTGTCGGCGGCGCACGGGTCGCCGATACCGCCGGCCGGCACGCAGCGCAGGCCGTCGGAGGTCGGCTCACAGGCGTGGTCGCCGGCGCATGCCGCCCGGGCGGGCTGGAAGAGGCCGTCGCGGGGGAAGCCGATGGCTATCGGTCGCGTATCGTCGCTGCACCGGGCGCCGGGTCCCGCCGGCGGGGGCCGGTCCGCCGCTCGACAGGCGTCCTCGGCGCAGGGCGCGCCGCGCGGCGCGCACGTACTCGCCGCGCAGTACAGGCCGTCGGCGCAGCCGGCGTCGGCGTCGCACGGGTCGCCTTCGCCGGCGCGCGGCGCGCACTGGCCGCCGCACTCGGCGTCGAGGCGGCAGTAGGACGCCGGGCCGCAGGCGTCGCTGACGATGCACGGGGCGCCGTCGGGCTGCAGGCCGATGAAGGCCCGGGCGCAGGCGGGCCCTTCGAACCACGGCGGGGCACACTCTTCGCCGTCGCGCACCGCGGCGAGGCAGGCCGCGGCGGCCGTCGGATCGATCGCGACCCGCCCCTGCAGCACCGCCTCGCCCAGCGCGCGCAGGTTGCGATCGAAGAGGTCGTTGGCCCGGTCGAGCCGGCAGCGCTCGGCGCGGCCCGAGCAGGTGCTCCAGCGGGCGCACAGGGCGCGGTAGAGGTCGCCGACGAAGGCGTGCCACTCGGCGCGCGACCAGGGCTGCGCCTCGACCGCCGGCGGCTCGACCCCGAGGTCGGCGGCGGGCGGCGACGGCGCGATGCAGCCGCCGAGCGACGCGGCGACGCAGAGCAGGGCGAGCAGAGACGGGGCGAGCGGGCACGGGGCGCGCAGGCGCGGGGCGCGGCGGGCGGACGGCATGACGACTCCGGAGGACGACGGGGGTACGCGGGCTCGTCATGCACTAGGCGGGCGCGGGCGGCTCCTTTACGGCTGCGCTCTTGGCGTCACTCGGCCATCGACGGGTGCGGCGGCGGCTTCAGGTCGACGGGCGCCGCAGCAGCGCCCGCAGCAGCACGATGTGCCCGGCCAGCGCGCCCGCGACGCAGATCGAGACGATCCACGAGAACGGGAAGAACCACGGCAGCATCACCGGCGGGTCGTTCATGAAGACCCGCAGCGGGGTGGGCGCCGAGCCCACCGCGACCCGCATCACGTTGAGCAGCAGGCCCAGCCCGATCACCGCGAACAGCCAGGCCGCCGCGCGGGGCAGCGGCCGGCGCAGCCCGACGAGGCCCAGCACCAGCGCGAGGAGACCGGTCACGATGTCGGGGTTCTGGCCGCTCCAGGTCATCTGCTCGGGCAGGGTGCCGCCGCTCACCCAGGCGTGCAGCACCAGCTCGAGCGGCAGCCGAAAGGCATGGAAGCCCACCAACGCGGCGAGCGGCAGCGCGCTCAGCCGGCGGCCCATCGGCGAGAGCGCCAGGCCGATGGCGCTCAGATTGCACAGGGCGAAGAAGCCCATCACCGCCATCTCGGCCCGGCCGATCACCAGCGGCGCCGCCGCGGTGAGGGCCAGCCACAGCGCGGCGGCGAGCGCGGCCCGGCGGGTACGCTCGGGCGCGGCGCGCCGCACGCCGTAGAGCGCGAGCGCGACCGTACCGGCGACCACCGCCACGAAGGCCGCCGTCGACAGCGGCGCGGGGTATACGAAGTCGTTCAGGGCGTGCAACGGCAGCCTCCGGGGTTCAGCGGCGGGGCACGACGTCGACGGTGATCTCGGCGCTGCACGGCACGCCGCCGTCGGGGGCGAGCGCGTCGGCGATCAGCGTCTGCGCGCCGTTGTTCAGCGTCACGTCGGCGAACGCCACCTCGCCCGGCTCGGCCTCGCCGATGCCCACCCGGCCGGTATGGGTCGCCTCGCCGACCGTCAGCCGCACGCCGTAGCCCGGCGGCAGGTCGGTGCCCACCCGCACCGTCATCTGGGTGCGGGCCTGCGGCGCGTTGTCGTCGGTGGCTTCGAAGACGGTCTGGCCGTCCACCGGGCGGGTGAAGACCAGGCGGCAGGTATTCGGCGGCGCGGCGTCGCCGTCGCCCGGATCGATCACCGCGAAGCGATACGGGGCGGCGGGGCCCGCTTCGGGCAGGCGCTCGGCGCCCAGCTCGGCGTACCAGGTGAAGACCGTGCCCCGCCCGGCCGGCGGCAGCTGACCGACGAACTGCCCCGAGCCGACCGCTTCGAGGGGCAGCGCGGCGAACTCGGCGCCGTTGACCGCCCACCAGACCCGCGGCGTCTCGCCGGTGGTGAGCAGCGCGACGCCCCACGGCCCCGGCGGCGGGCCCATGCCGCGCGGGCCCTCGGCGTCGAGCAGGCGCAGCTGGCCGTCCTCGGCGCAGGCGAAGAGCAGCGTCATGACGAGCGGCAGCAGGAGCGGGGCGCAGCGCATGGCGCACAGGGTCGTGCAGACCGCCGTCTCGGGCAAGGGCGGCGTCACGGGCCCGGCCTGTGGCATCATCGAGCCCGACTCGATGGGGGCGCGATCATGAACCGGAACATCCTGGCGGCGATCGTCACCGTGGTCCTCACCGTCGTCGGGCTGTGGTGGATCCTGCCCGACCTGCCCGACGCGCGCTCGACCTGCGAGCACTACCTGAGCAAGAGCTTCGACCCTCAGCCGCCCAACGCGGTCGAGGCCTGCACCGAGGTCTGCGCCGAGGGGCACGTCAGAGCCTGTCGCCTGGCGGGCGACGCGCAGCTGAAGGCCGGCGCGTACGACGAGGCGCGCCGGCTGTATACGCTGAAGTGCGAGCACGCCGGCGAGGCCCGCTGCAGCGCCGTCGCCGCGGTCGACACCCACATCGCGCGGCTGGCGTGGGTCGAGGCGCGGGAGGCCCTCGACGGGCGGCTGGCGGGCTGCGCATCCGATCGCGCGCGCTGCGAGCGGGCCTGCGATGACGGCGACGTGCTGTTCTGTAATCGGCTGGCGGTGATGTACGCCCAGGGCCGCGGCGTATCCGCCGACGTCGAGCGCAGCCAGCAGTACTACGAGCGGGCCTGCGCGCTGCACGACGTGGCGCGGGTCTGCCCGGTGAGCTACCTCGCCCGACAGGAGCGCTGCCGGGCGCGGGTCTCGCCGCATTGCGACCCCGACGAAGACGGGCCCTGCACGCCGACCACCCCGTCGAGCTGCCGCACCCCGTACTACGCCTCCGACATGTCTCCCGAGGTGCTCTACACCGCCTGCGCCGGCCGCCGCGCGTGCGCCGCCCTCGCCCGCGAGCAGTGCCTGCTGGCCCCCGAGCGCTGCGTGGCCGCCTGCGACGCGGGGGACGGCGCCCGCTGCCGGACGGTGGCCCGGATGTACCAGCAGGGCGAGGGGCTGGTGCGCAACCCGGCCAAGGCGCGGGTCGCGTTCGAAGAGGCGTGCCGGCTGGGTGATACGGCGAGCTGCGGCGATGACGCCGACGCCCCGCGGCCCGCCGTGCTCAAGCCGCTGCCGCTGCCCTGAACCGCGCGCGTCGGCCGCGCCTGCGACGCTGTCCCGCGACGCTGTACAGCGCTGCGCGCGCCGGTTATATAGCGCCGACCCCCGTCCCCGTGGAGGCGCCCGTGTCCCACCCCGCCGAAGACCTGCTGCGCGCCCTCGCCCGCCAGATGGCCGCTGGCCAGCGGGTGCTGCTCGTCGGCGCCTCGTTCGAGACGTTGGCCCTGCTCGCCGACGCCGAGGTGCGCGAGCTGGTGATCGTCAGCGACGACGCCGACCCCGACGCGCCCGACGGCGAGACGGCCACCGGCGCGCCGCTGCGCATGCGGCCCGACTGGAAGGAGCGCCCCCGCTCGAAGGACGTCATCCTCGATCCGGCCGGCGAGATGCCCGCCGCCGAGGCGGTGCGCATCCTCAAGAAGCACGGGGTCTACCTCTCGGCGGTCGAGGGGCCGGCGCTCGTCGCGTTGGCCCACCGCGAGGCGGTCACCGCCGAGCGGGTGGGGGCCCTGCGGGTGCCCGGTGAGCTCGACGGGCCCTTCGTGCAGGCGCTGGCCGCCGAGGTCGAGGCCGAGGCGGGGCCGGTGATCCACGTCGCCGGCCATACCGCGCCGAGCCTGCCCGCCGCCGCGTGTCTGATCCCGCCGCCGGGCGTCGATCGGGCCGCGCTGCAGGCGGTGGAGACCGAGCGCGACGGGCTGCGCGCCGATCTGCTCGCCGCCGAGGCGCGCATCGTCGCCCTCGAGGCCGAGCGGGCGGCGGCCGACGCGGCGACGGCGGTGGAGAGCACCCGCGCCGAGCTGGCCGAGGCCCGGCTGGCCGAGGCCGCCGACCGGGCCGAGGGCCTGCAGGTGCAGCTCGACGCGGCCCTCGACGCCGGCGCCAACGCCGAGAAGGCCCTCGCCGACAAGACCACCGAGCTGGCCGAGCTGGAGACCGAGTTCGAGGCGGTGCGCACCGAGCTGGCCGAGCGCCGGGTCGAGGACAACCGCTTCGCCCGGCTGCGGGCCCGCTTCGCCGAGGCCCGCGACCAGATGACCGCCGAGGTCACCGCGCTGCGGGCCCGCCTGCGCGAGGTCGACGGGCCGGCGGTGGACGCCGAGGAGCTCGCCGCGTCGCGGGAGCGGGCGCGGGCCGAGACCGTGCGGCTCATCGCCCGGCTGAGCGATACCATCGAGCGGCTCGCGCCCGATCGGCGCCTGCCGGCGACGCCGGTGCCCGCCGACGACGAGGCGGCCGGCGCGGCGCTGGACGCCTGGCTCGAGTCGGTGGAGGGCGCCGTCGAGGCGGTGGCCGCCGATCTGGAGTATCTGCGCGAGGCCGAGGCCGACTGGATCGACCGCGGGGCCCAGATGGGCGCGCGCCTGCGCGAGCTGCGGGCGGCGGTGACCGCGCTGGAGGCCGAGCGCGACGCCCCGGCGGCGCGGGCCTTCGTGGCTGCGCCCGAGCCCGGCGAGCTCGAGCGGCGGGTCTCGGCCCTCGAGGCGGCGCTGCAGGCCGAGCGTGATCTGCGGGCCGCCGAGGCCGCCGAGCGGCGGCGGGCCATCGCCGCGGCCCGCGACGCCGAGGGGGTGCACGGCACGCTGCGGGCGGGCATGGGCGATCTGCGGCGGCGGCTGGCCGCCGAGAGCCTGGGCCGGGCCGCCGCCGAAGACGAACTGCGCCGGCTGCACGCCGAGCTCGAACAGCGCGCCGCCCGCGCCGCCGAGCTGGAAGATGTGCTCACCGCCCACGAGCGCATGGAGGGCCTGTTGACCGCCGCCCTGCAGACCGCCGAGTCGCGCACCGAGGTCGCCGAGGACGCCCGCCGTCAGGCGGAGGCCAACCTGCGGGTGCTGCGGGCGGAGTTCGAGCGCCGCGCGGGCTGAGCGGGCTCGAACGGGCGCGGCCCTCAGGGCGGAGCGGCGCTCTCTACCCCACCGCGCATCGCCGCGAGCTGCGCGCTCGCCGCCCGCGCCCAGCGGGTCTCGACCTCGGCTTCGGTGGCGCGGCGCTCGGCCGCCGCGAAGTGATCCATCGCCCGGGTCCGGGCGGCTTCGATCGCCGCCGCGTCCGCCCCGTCCATCAGCTCGGCGTGCCGCGCGTGCAGCTGCCCGCGGCGGCAGTCGGCCGCCACCAACCAGCGATCCACCGCCGGCTCGACCACCCGGGCGTAGGCCCCGTCGACGGCGCCGACCGCGTCGGCGAGCGCCGGTCCGGCCGGCGGGTGGTCCATGAACGCCCGAAAACGCACCTCTGCCATACGGAAGCGGGCCTCGGCCACCGCCTCGGCCAGCGGACCGTCGGCGGGCAGGGCGGCGATGGGCTCGAAGGCGGCGACGGCTTCGTCGACGCGGGCGCCGACGAGCAGCGCGTTGGCCTGGGTGAGCCGGCAATCCACCGCCTCGGCGCCCTCGCCCAGCGGCGCGCAGCCCAGCAATGGCCCGTCGATCAGCGCCAGGGCCTCGTCGACCTGCCCCGCGGCGGCTTCCTGCTCGGCGAGCCGGACCAGCGTGGTCGCCCGCTCGCCGGGGCCCTCGATGGGCGTCTTCACGTCGTCGAGCGCCATGCGCCACGCGGCGGCGGCCTCGGCCGGGTCGCCCTTGGCGGCGTAGGCCATCGCCAGCAACCGCGCCTGACGGCGGGCCAGCTTCGCGCCGCCGAGCCCGCGGAAGTAGCTCGTCGCCTGCCGCCGGCCGCCGGGCAGGTGGGTATAGGCCAGGGTCAGGCCGTCGAAGGCCTGGGGGCGGAAGTGCCGCGCGGCCTCGGAGGCCTGTCGAACGGCCTCCAGGAGCCGCTGGAAGGCATCCACCGCGTCATCGAAGCGATCGAGGGCCCCGTAGACATAGCCCAGCTGGAACTGGGCGTAGCGGGCCAGCAGCGGGTCCGAGGCGGCGGTCAGCGCTTCGAAATGCGGCAGCGCCTCGGCCGGTCGATCGGCGGCGAAGGCGTGCTCGGCGACGGCCAGCCGGGCGCGCTGGGCGTAGGGGCTGTCGGGGAAGCGCTCGAGCAGCGCCCTCAGGTGCCCCAGGCCGTCGGCGCGCCGGCCGGCGCTCATCAGCCCATGGCCCAGCGCGGCGAGCAGCCAGTCGTCGGCGGGCGCGGCGTCGAGCAGCTGCTCGTAGGCGACGATCGCGTCGCCGTAGGCCGGCACCGGCGGGGCGGGCGCGGCGTCCCGCGCGCCTTTGACGAAGTCGCCGCTGGCCTGCTCGTAATGGGCCAGCGCCTGCTCGTAGGCCGCGTTGGCCTCGGTCCATTCGAGGTCGCCGATGCGCCGCAGCAGGGCCACCCGGGCGCCGTCGGTCTCGTCGAGCGCGGCCAGGGCGGCCCGGGCGTCGGAGATGCGCTGACGGCGGGCGTCGGGGCGCTCGGCGGCGTTGACCGCCCCGGCGGGCAGCGGCAGGACGGCGAGGTCGTCGGCGCTCTTGAGACGGGGCGGCGTCGGCCGCGGGCGCAGCGTGCCGGTGAGGCCGTCGAGCACCTCCTGGCTCCAGGTCGGCGCCTCTTCGGGGGCCGGGGCCGCCGGCATCGTCGCCGGCACCGGCCGCGGGGGCAGTGGCTGCAGCGGGAAGGGCCGGTCGATCCACATGCTGGCGGCGAGCGAGCCGACGCCGATGACCGCCAGCATGCCGCTGAGCAGCAGCACCCGGCGGGACGACGGCCGCTGCTGCAGCATCTCCCGGGGCACCTGCACCGTCGCCGGCGCGTCGACCGACAGCCGCGGCGGGCGGGCGCCGAGGGCGCGGTCGATGGAGGGGTGTTTGCCGTGGCCCGGCGGGTCGCTGAGGGGTGCCCCGGCCCGCGGCGGACCGCTGGAGACGGTGAGCGCCCGCGAGCGCGGCACGTCGAGCCCGGCCGGGTGGCCGAAGGGGTCGGGGCCGTCGCCGATCTCGCCGAGGGGGCCCATCGCGTCGAGCGCGTCGAGCCCGAGCGGCGGGCCGAGCGGCTCGAGGTCGAGGGACGGCAGCGGGCCGCTGGGATAGCTCAGATCGGCGCCGAGCGAGGCGTCGAGCAGCAGCCGGCGCACGTCGTCGGCGGTACCGGGCCGGTCGGCGGGATCTTTCGCCATCAGCCGGTAGATCAGGGCGTCGAGCGTCGGCGGCACGTCCAGCCCGGGGAACTTCTTCAGCAGCGAGGGCACCGGGTCGTGCCCGTGCTTGTAGGCGATCGCGGTGCCGCTGCCGCCGTACGGGCGGTGGCCGCTGAGCATCTCGAAGAGCACCAGCCCCACCGCGTAGAGGTCGGCCCGGTGGTCGGAGGGCTTGCCCAGCACCTGCTCGGGCGAGATGTACTCCGGGGTGCCGAAGACGATGCCGGTCTTGGTCAGCCGGGCGGTGTCGAAGTCGCTCTTGGCGATGCCGAAGTCGAGCAGCCGTACGAAGAGCCGGCCGCCGCGCACCTCGAGCATGACGTTGTCGGGCTTGATGTCGCGGTGCACGATGCCCGCCCGGTGGGCCTCGGAGAGCGCGTCGAGGATCTGGTCGGCGATGCGGATGGCGGTGTCGACCGGCAGCGGGCGGTTCTCGATGTGCACCGCGAGCGGCTCGCCGTTGACGTACTCCATCGCGATGAAGAGCTTGCGGTCGACGGTGCGGCCGAAGTCGAAGAGCGTGACGATGTGCGGGTGGCGCAGCTGGCTGATCGCGCGGGCCTCGTTGAAGAAGCGGCGCTCGGTATCGGGGTCGTTGGAGAGCTCCTTGGGCAGCACCTTGAGCGCGACGGAGCGGTCGAGCATCTTCTGGCGCGCTTTGTAGACCACGCCCATGCCGCCGGTCGCGATCTGGGCGACGACCTCGTAGCGGTCGGCGACGGTGGTGCCGATGAGGTTGCCCGCGTGGCCGTGCCCCGGCTCCTGCAGCTCGGCGCCGTCGCGGGCGCAGAACGTCTCGCCTTCGTCGTAGCGGGTATGGCAGACGGGACAGAAGCGGTGCACGCAGACTCCAGAGGTCCGCCGGCGCTCCCCCAGCGCAGAGTCGGCCTCGGCTGATTATACGGCTTTCGCTCGGGATGTCCCGCTTCGGTTCGCGGCGGATGCGCCGGGCGACCGGGCGGTCAGCTGACGATCACCCGCCGCGCGCCCCGGGCGCGCAGCCAGTCGGCGAGCCGCGGGCCGACGTCTCCCTGAACCGCCACTGTCGTCTCTTCGAGGCGGGCGCCGGTGCCGAGGGCCTTGCGGGCGGCGGCGGCCAGGGCCCGGCGCTCACGCTCGGGCAGGTCGTCGAGGCCTTCGATCAGGGTCACGGTGCGCCCGCCGCGGCCCTTGCGGGTGCGGCGCACGATCAGCTTGCCCAACGCGGAGAGGTCGGCGGCGGTGGCGCCGGAGGGCTCTGCGGGGGAGGGCTCGGCAGGGGAGGGCTCTGCGGCGGAGGGCTCTGCGGCAGCGGACCCGCTCGGCGCCAGGCCGCTCGCCCGCAGCAGGTCGCCGAACGAGCCGCCGAAGCCGGCGCCGTCGACCGCCGGGCGGGACTTCTCACGGTTCTTCTTGCGGCGCCCCATCAGCTCGCGGCGGCCTTGCGCTTGCGGCGGTCGAGGAAGAAGAGCAGCCCGGCCAGGCCCAACAGCCCGCCGGCCGCCGGCCCCGCGCCGTCGATGATGCCCAGCTCGAAGGTCTCGCGCCACTCGGTGCCCGGCTTGGGGTCGCCGAAGTCGTCGAAGCACTTGCCGTCGGTGCAGGCGTCGTCCTCGCCGCCGCAGTCGGCGGCGGTGGCGCAGCTCAGGTGCTCCTCGGGCGGGATCTCGGTCCGGGTGGCGAAGTGCATGCCGCTGGCGGCCCAATAGCCCAGGACGCCGAGCGCGAGGACCACGCAGATGGCGGCGCCGGCCCTCACTTGGCGACGCCCTTGAGCTGCACCTTGACGTCGATGGTCTCGCCGACCTTGTTGCCGACGACGCCCTGCTTGCCCTTGACGGCGTAGTCGGCCAGCTTCACCTGAAAGGCGGTCTCGACCTTGACCTTGTCGCCCTTCCACTTCAGCGTCGCCGGCGCGGTCAGTTCAGTGGTCACCCCGCGCAGGGTGAACTTACCGGCGACCTCGACCTTGGCTTCCTTGATCGCGTCGCCGGTGGGGGCCTCGACGATCTTGACCGCGGTCACCTCGAAGGTGATCTCGGGGTGGTTGGCGGCGTCGAGCCACTCTTCGCCCTTGAGGTGGTCGTCGCGCTGAGCGTTGCCCGACTTCATCGACGCCACCGGCATCTTGATGGTGCCCTTGATGCTCGTCAGGTCGTCGAAGTCGATGGTCAGCGCGCCCTCGCCGTCGGCGGTGCCGACGATCTTCTCGACGGGCGCGTCGCTGATCCAGTCGGCCTGGCCCTTGACGGCCAGCGACTTGGGCGCGGCGAGCGCGCTGCCGGCGACGAACATCAGGGCGGCGGTGAGGGTGGCGCGGATTGCGGTGTGCTTCACGGGGTTCTCCTCGTCGGTGAAGGCGTCCGGCTCGGGTCAGTAGAAGAGGTGCAGCTGCACGGTCGGTTGGCCGAACAGGTAAGCGTCGGTCTTGACGATGCGGTATTCAGGGCGGATCTCCACCAGGGGCACGGGGAAGATCTCCAGCCCCAGCACCGCCTGCAGCGCGGTCGCCGGGTCGCCCTCGCCGAAGGTGGTCCGGGCGCGCTCGAATCGGGCGGCGACGGCGACGGGCGCCCACGGGGCCCAGCTGGCGCCGAAGAGCCCGTTGAAGGTGCGGTAGTCGCCGGCGAAGGTGCTCCATGCGACCTCGCCGTGCAGCTCGAGGCCGCCGTGCAGGCCCACCGCGGCGAAGCCGTCGACCCGCGTGAAGTCGCCGCTGGTGAAGAGCGAGGCGCCGATCCAGGTGTTGATCACCGTCGGCGCGACCGGCTCGGCGTCGAAGTCGTCGCCGAAGTCATCGCCGAACTCGTCGTCGCCGAACTCGTCCTCCGCGGCGGCGTCGGCGCCGCCGAAGACCAGCTGCGGCAGGAACATCACCCGGGCGTTGAGGGCCACCGGCCACAGCTCGGCGCCGCGCTCGGCGCCGGCGTTGATCGCCTCGTCGAGGTTGCCGCCGCTGCCCTGTACGCCGCCCACTTCGCTGCGGAACCACGAGACGGGCTGGTAGCTCAGCTCGGCGCCCCAATCGGCGTAGTTGGGCGCGATCACCGGCGCCCGGCGCTCGGCGGCGTCACCGCGGATGTAGATCGTATGGTCGTCGCGGCGCACGCCGACGCTGGGCTGGATCATGCCCGCCCGCAGCGTCGGCAGCGTCGGGTCGGGCTGGTATTGCACCGCCGCGTCGAAGCAGCTCTGGCCGGGGTAGGTCGGGTCGCAGACCTCGCCCTGGTCGATCGTCTTGGGGCCGACGGTGTAGCTGCCGTAGACCCACAGCCCCTCCATCGGGTTGAGGCCGATGTAGGGCTGCAGCTGCATCGGCAGCACGACGATGTCGGGCTCGACGATCTCGGTCTCGCCGGGCGGGATCTCCGGCGCGCCGAGGCGCACCATCTGGATGCGCACGTCGGCCCCGAGGGTCAGCAGGTCGTCGAAGAGCGCGTTGTGCAGCGGCACGGGGTACTTCACGAAGCCGACGTCGTCCATCGACTCGAAGCCGATGCTGTTGCGCAGGCCGCCGCCCGTCGGGTTGACGTGGCAGGTGGTGCACGGCGAGCCGGCGGTCACCGAGAAGCGGGGCACGGCCTCGGCGGCGCCCGGCGCGAGCCAGGCGGCGAGGCCGATCAGCGCCGCGCCGGTCGCCGACGTGCGGAGAGCACGCCTCACCGGCCCTGCTCCGTCAGCGCGGCCGCGAGGGCCGCCACGTCGGCCGCGGTGCCGATGCGCACCAGCCCCTGCCCGGTGGCCGGGTCGAACTCGACGTCGTAGGCGGCGATACCCCGCGGGCTGGGGCCCGCCTGCAGCGCGCCGTCGCTGGCGAAGACCGAGTTGTGGCAGACGCAGATGAGCTGCTGCGCCGGCTGGTCCCAGACCCCGACGGGGGTCCGCATGTCGCAGAAGGTATGGGGGCAGATGCGCTCGAGGGCCAGCACGCTGTCCTGGGCGTTGCGCACCAGCAGCACCGGCGCCGGGTCGCCATCGGTCTCGATGTCGATGGGCAGCGTGGCGCCGATCTCGGCCAGCGCGGAGAAGTCGCCCTGGTTGATGTCGAACGCCAGCTCGCCCGCGCCGGTCTGGTTGTAGACCTCGCTGAACGTGCAGCCGGTCTGGGCCAGCGCCGCCGCGCAGCCGCAGGCGGCCATGCCGCACAAGAACCCGCGGCGGTCGATGCCGCCGCGTCCGTCACGCTTCATGCGCTCACTCCGCCGTCTGCCATGGGCCAGCGGCCCCCGGCGAGACGTTACCCGATGTGAGCGGTCGGCGCGACAACCGGGCCGGGGGCGGGCTTACTCGGGTCCGCAGACCTGCAGGCCGAGGGGCGAGACCAGCGTCGCGGTGTAGGACCGCTGGCTGTAGGCGTAGAAGCCCAGGTTGCCCGCCGGCGGGTTGTTGATGAAGAACTGCGGCTGGCCGTCGACGTGCACGATCAGCCGGTTGTCGATCCTGAACAGCTCGACCCGGTAGATCCGGAAGTCCGCCCAGCCCTCGTCGCCCAGATCAAAGGCCGGCTGCACGCCGCTCAGCGGGCCCTGGTCGACGAACTGCCACAGCTCGATGTCGGTGATCGGGCCGTCGACGAGGCCGACGCGCAGCCCCGACGGCGCGAAGCCGAAGCCGCCGCCCGAGTTCTGGTCGGCCTGCTTCCACGAGAACAGCAGATAGGGCTGGTCGGGCGCGCTGAGCGGGGTATCGCCGGCACCGACGGTCCAGCCGATGAGGTCGTCGTCGCCGCCCTGCTGAACCGAGATGTCGAAGGTGACGGCGACCCCGTCCTCCAGCGGCACCGAGGTGGAGTAGGTCGCCGGCTCGGCGTTGGCGTTCTGCACGATCGTCAGCCCGTCGTCCGACAGGGTCCAGGCGGGGTCGGCTTCGTTGTTGACGTACGCGTCGGTGACCCCGAAGCCGAACGAGACGTCGTCGCAGACGAAGCCCGGCTCGGTCTCGCAGCGGGCCGTACAGCCGTCGCCGTCGACCCGGTTGCCGTCGTCACAGGCCTCGTCGAGCTCGAGCCGCCCGTTGCCGCAGAGCTCACCGCGGCCGATGGCGCACTTCCCGACGATCGGGCCCGCGCAGCGCGGCGCGTCTTCGAGGCAGACGTCGAGGCGCAGCTCGGCGGGGCAGTAGAAGCCGGTCTCGACGCCGAAGGTGAACTCGCGCCCGATGAGCGAGCTGGACGAGAAGACCACGCTGTTGGCGTAGTCGTGCTGCTGCAGGTCGACGTCGTTGGCGGTCGTCCCGTCCGGGAAGGGCCCGTAGATCTGGGCGCCGAAGACGCCCGGTCCGCCGTAGTTGATGCCCGAGAGGTTGATGACGTGCGCCCCCGCTTCGAGGCGCACCGGCTGCAGGGTCCACTCGCGGAAGGTGCGCTCGTTCTCGCTGATGTCGTCCAGCACCACCTCGCCGTCGATGAGCACCTGATAGCCGTCGTCGGCCGCCGCGCCGACCACGTACTCGCCGGTCTGCTCGATGTACAGGCAGTGCTCGGTGTAGATCTGCTGGCCGATCGGGTTCTCGCGGGCCTGATTGGTGCCCGGCGCGCAGCGCCAGATGCCCGACTCGTTGAGCGGGTTGTTCGGGCCGGGCCCGAAGAAGTCGTCGCGCAGATAGGCCCCGCCGGGCAGCTTCGCGCCGCGCTCGATGAGGTCGGCGTTGTTGGGCCCGTCGCAGATCCCGTAGACGATGTCCCGCTCCAGCGCCGCCTCGATGCGCACGCAGGATTGACCGCCGTCGACCTCGGTGTAGCCCTCGGGGCAGTCGGGCACCGGGAAGCCCTCGGGGCAGCGCGGCACGTCGGGGCAGTTGTCGAACCGCTCGCTGCGGAAGCAGGTCGGCGGGTCGGTGGTGCCGTCGTAGCGGAAGCCGTCGTCGCAGAAGTAGCCGCTGTTCTCGCCGTAGTCCCACTGGGTGCCGACCCGGTCGATGGTCGAGGCGATGATGCGATCGGCGAACTCCGCGGCGAGCAGCGCCTCGTCGGAGATGATCTCGGCCACCTCGAACGGCCCGTAGATCTCGGCGCCCACCTGGCCGGTGCCGACGTTGCTGATCTCGACCTCGAAGACGTGCTGCCCGGCGGTCAGATAGAGCTGACCCAGCCGCCAGACGCCCTCCTGCCCCACCTGGAAGCCGACCCGGTTGCCGTCGATCTTCGCCTCGACTTCGAAGCCGCCGCCGACGCCGGTGACGTAGAAGCCGTCCACCTCGACCTCGAACGGGATCGACAGGCCCATGCGGCCCGGGGTGCCGAAGTCGGCGACCTCGTCGGTACCGAGTCGGCAGAAGTAGACCCCCGTCGCTGCGATGCGGCTGTCGGCGGCGCCTTCCCCGAAGAAGCCGCCCGAAGCCTGGGTGCCGCGGGGCATGATCACCCCGTCGGCGCCGTAGACCGGGTCGAACGGCGCGCGGCAGACGTCGTAGACGAAGCCGTTGACCTGCGCCGCGAGCCGCTGCTCGGCCACGCAGTCGGTGCCGTCGGCGACGAAGCCGTCCGGGCAGGCCGGCGCCTCGCTGCCGTCGGGGCAGATGATCGGCTCGACCGGGCACTCGCCCACCTGCACCGATCCGTCGGGGCAGAGCACCGGCACGCAGCGCTCGGCGGTCTCGGTCACGACGCAGAGCGGATCGCCGGTCACCTGGGTGATCAGCAGCTCGCCGAGCCCGCACTCGTAGCCCGAGTCGAAGGTGTCGCCCACCCGGTCGCCGCTGGAGAACACGACGTTGTTCGCGTAGTCCAGCGCCGCCATGGTCGCGTCGTCGGCGGTCGAGCCGGCGGGGAAGGGGCCGTAGACTTCGAACGCCATCGCGCCCGGCCCGCCGCCGTTGAAGCCGCGCACGTCGAAGACGTGGGTCCCCGGATCGAGCTGCACCGGCAGCAGGTACCAGCCGCGCAGGAAGGTATCGGGCTCGACGTTGCTGTAGACCCGCTCGCCGTCCAGCCGCACGTTGCCGAAGTTGTCGATGCTGACGCCCATGACGTACTCCGCCGGCGCGGGCACTTGAAGGCTCCAGGTGAGCCCCAGGTCGCTGTTGAAGGGCTCGAAGCCCACCTCGCCGAAGGCGTCGCACGCCCAGACCCCGGCCGTATTGAGCCGGCTGCCGTCGGCGCCGTCGCCGAAGAAGCCGCCGCCGATGACGGCGCCCCCGGGCAGGATCGCGCCGTCGATCCCGTAGTTGGGCTGCTCGAGGGCCGGGCAGACGGTCAGGACCTGGAGGCCGCCCTCCGCGGCGCGGCCGCGAGCCTGCTCGCAGACGTAGTCGCTGATGGGGCTGAAGCCCTCGGGGCACTCGGGCAGCGGGGTGCCGTCGGGGCACAGGGGCTCGTCGATCGGCTCCTCGTCGCCGCAGTCGATGGCGACCCGCATGGCGTAGCCGGCCTCGGCGGCGGTGATCTCGTTGATCCAGAAGGTGAAGTCGGTCTCGAACTCGCCCTCGTTGACGTACACCAGCTGCGCGTCGTCGCCCTGCGGGGGCCCGCCCATCGGCGGGAAGACGTCGAGCAGGAAGGTGCCGTCGTCGGACTCGAACCAGAGGTCGACGGTCAGCGTGCCGCCAGCGCAGATGCGCACCTGGTAGAAGTCGTCGCTGCCGTCGCACGAGGCCAGACCCTCGTAGATGCCCGGCTCGACCCGACCCGGCGCGTCGGGCAGCTCGTTGGGCTCGAGGTCGTCGTCGGCGGGGCAGGCCCCGATCGCCCGGCAGACGCCTTCGCGGCACAGCCCGCCGTCGGCGCAGTCGCCGTCGACGTCGCACGGTATGCCGTCGACCGGGGGCGGCGCCCCGCAGACGTCCACCGCGCGGACGGTGAAGGTCAAGGTGCCCGCGTTGTTCGCGCAGTTGATGTCGCCGTAGTACATGCCGAGGCGCTCGCCTTCGCCGACGGCGATCAAGTCGCTGCGCAGGTCGGCCGCGGCCGCCTCGGCCTCGAAGGCGGTGAAGCGATCGTCGATGAACAGGCTGTCGGCCTGCCGACCCTCGACGACGATGGTACCGCCGACGGTAAAGCGGCGGCTGCGATCGTCGATGGCCGAGCCCGCGCCGTACGCCACGACGTAGGTGCCGGCGGGCAGCGGCGGGGTGTAGACCGCCCGACGCGGATCGCCGGGCAGGGCGCAGTCGGTCCGGGTATCGATCGCGAGTTCGAAGACCTCGTCGGTCGCGGCCCGGCAGACCGCCTCGGGCTCGATGACGCACCCGGCCGAGCAGCCGTCGCCGTCTTCGGTATTGTCGTCGTCACACTCTTCGCCCACGTCGCGGAGACCGTCGCCGCAGACGACCGGACGGCACTCGCCGGCGTCGCAGACCTCGCCGTCGGCACACGCCGCGTCGGCCGCGCACGGGGCGGGGCGGCAGGTATCGACCGAGCGCACCCGGAAGGTGATCGCGCCGCCGTTGTCGCCGCAGCTGCCGTCCGGATAGTAGAAGAGGAACCGATGCCCCTCGCTGACGGGCACCACGTCGGTGCGGGTGCCGGCCGCCGCCGCGATGACGGCGCCGCGGTTGTTGTTCCTCAGCTGAGGGAAGCGGTCGATCTCCAGGCCGCTGATCTGCAGCGCCGCGGCGACGAGCCAGGCGCCGGCGCCGTTGTCGATCGCGCCGTCCTCGTAGAAGACCCGGTAGCTGCCCCGAGGCAGGCCGTTGGTGGCGGTCGCGCGCCGCGAGTCACCCGGCGGGCCGCAGTGGGTGAAGCCGCGCATGATGACCTGGTCGTCGATGATCCGGCTCGGCAGGTCGCAGACGAAGCCCGGCTCGACGGTGCAGTCCGCCGCGCAGCCATCGCCGTCGTCGGTGCCGCCGTCGTCGCACTCTTCGCCCGCGGCCCTGAACCCGTCGCCGCAGACCGGCTCGGCGCAGTCGCCGTTCTGGCAGACCCCGCTGGCGCAGTCATCGTCGTTCTGGCACACGGCGCACGGGCCGTCGCGGAAGTTGACCACGAACGGGCCCGCCTCGTGGGTCCGGGCGCTGTCGACGACGAGCACGTAGCGCGCGCCGGGCTGCATCTCGACCTCGACGTTCGAAGCGAAGCCGCCCTCGATGTTGTCGCTGCACGCGATCTCGCTGGCGGGGTCGGCGCAGTCGCTGCGCAGCGACAGCAGGGTGTCGATCTCGCTGCCGATGGTGTCGATGCAGACCGTGCCGCGCCGATCGCCCACCAGGACGTAGCGCGCCTCGGGGCCGCTGATGATGTCGTCGGCGCAGCTCGCCGTCTCCCGCTGCGGGCCGCCGGTGGTATCGCCGATGATGGGCACGAGCCGGTCGAGCTCTGGGAGGCCGTCGCACTCGACGCCGCAGCCCTCGACCCGAACGTCCATGACGTAGCCGTTGCTCACCCCGCCCGAGCCGAAGACCCGCCACGCCTGGGTGACCGGCTCGGGCTCGTCGTTGATGTACACGAGCTGCTCGTCGTCGGTCTCCGAGACGCTGGCGTCCCCCTCGGGGAAGAAGACCATGTCCAGGTCGCCGTTGCCCTCGTCGTGGGTGAAGTAGATGTCCACCGTCAGCTCGCCGCCGGGGCAGATCGGCGTGATGTAGATGTCTTCGTCGCAGACCGCCAGATCGGTGAAGCGGCCCGGCTCGAGCACGGTCGGGGCGACCTCGTTGTCCTCGTAGCGATCGTCGGCGGGGCAGGTGCCGATGCCCAGGCAGTCGCCGAAGCGGCAGACCGCCTCGCCGGGGCAGTCGGCGTCGACCGCGCAGCCCTGGCGCGCGCAGACGTCGGGCTCGACGTCGCCCGGATCGTCGCAGACGAACCCGCCTTCGACGGTGCAGTCGGCCGCGCAGCCGTCGCCGGCGTCGGCGTTGCCGTCGTCGCAGGTCTCGTCGCCCATGCGCTGGCCATCGCCGCAGACCACCGGCACGCACTGGCCGACGTCGCAGGCCTCGCCGGCGTCGCAGTCGGCGTCTTCCAGGCACTCGGGCGGCACGCAGACGCCCTCGACGCAGCGGCCGGGGCAGTCGGCGTCGGATGCGCAGCCGCCGCAGGGCCCGAGGGCCACGTTGAGCGTGAACGGCCCGCCGTCTTCGGCGCCGTAGCCGTCGACCGCCACGAGCAGGATCTCGCCCGCGGTCACCTCGATCTCGACCTGGGATTGCAGATCGCCGGTGTCGTCGTTGCACGCGATGTCGTCGCGCAGGGTCTCGCACGTGGCCCTGACCGAGAGCACGGTGTCGAAGGCCGTGCCGAAGGTATCGAGGCAGACGGTGGTGTCCAGCCCCAGCGCGAGGCTGTAGTAGAACTCGGGCCCGTCGGTCGACAGCCCGCAGCTCGGCGCGTCGACGCGCGGGCCATCGCTGCTGTCGCCCTGGTAGCGGCCCGGTCCGTCGATCAGCGCGGGCTCGCCGTCGCAGACCGGCGGCGTACAGACGTCTTCGAAGCAGCCCTCGGTCGGCGCGCAGACCTCATCCACGTTGCTGCCGAGGCCGTCGATGCACGGGGTGAGGCAGTCGGGTCCGTCCACCTCGCCGCTGCAGTCGTCGTCGCGGTTGTTGCCGCAGACGTCGTAGTCGTAGAGCGGCGGGTTGGGCACCGCCGAGCAGCGCAGCCCCTCGGGCGTACACAGCAGGTTGCCCCACGAGCGGCAGACGCCGACGCCCACCTCGCAGAAGTCGCCGCGGCCCGGCAGGTCGTCCACGAAGCCGTTGCAGTCGTCGTCCCGGCCGTTGCACTGCTCGACGCCCGGCTCGCCGGCGACCGCGTCACAGACGAGCGCGTCGCCCACGCAGCGCTGGATGCCGCCGGTCGCGCAGGCGCCGACGCCGGTCTCGCAGACCTCGCCGGCGCCCGCCACGTCGTCGACTGCGCCGTTGCAGTCGTCGTCGATGCCGTTGCACACCTCGGCGTCGGCGCCGGCGGCGACCGCGTCGCAGACCACCTGCCCCGTGGCCAGATCACAGACCCGGGCGCCGTCCACCGCGCACGCGCCGACCCCGTCGCTGCACGGCTCGCCCACGCCGAAGGCGTCGTCCACCACGCCGTTGCAGTCGTCGTCTTCGCCGTCGCACAGCTCGACCCCGGGCAGCACCGCGCCCTCGCAGGGGCCGAAGCCCGAGGCGTCGGGCAGGCAGGTCTGGGTGCCGCCGCTGCAGACGCCCACGCCCTCGGTGCCGTCGGGCCCGCCGTAACACGGCTGGGTCTCGCCGGGCACGCAGACGCACGCCGCCCCATCGTCGGCCGCGCCGTTGCAGTCGTTGTCGAGCCCGTCGCAGATGTCTTCGCCCGGCAGGACCTGCCCCTCGCAGGCGCCGAAGCCCCCGTCGATACACAGCCGGGCCCCGCCGACGCAGGCGCCGACGCCCTCGGTGCCCGCGGCGCCCTCGTAGCAGGCCTCGCTCAGCGGCCCGCCCAGCGGCCCCTCGTCGGTATTGCCGTCGCAGTCGTTGTCGAGCCCGTCGCAGATCTCGTCCACCGGCCCGGTCAGGCCCACGCACGCCGTATCGCCGGCCTCGCAGGTGGTCTCGCCGGCCGCGCACTCACCGGGCAGGCCGGTATTGCACTCGACGCCGACCTCGACCTCTTCGTCGAGCGCGCCGTCGCAGTCGTCGTCGAGGGCGTTGCACGTCTCCGCCGCCGGATCGCCGGCGATCGCGTCGCACATCGTGCCGGCGCCGTCCGCCGTGCAGACGATCGCGCCCTGGTCGAGGCACTGCCCGAGCCCGGCCTCGCACGGCTCGCCCAGATTGGCGAACGTCTCGTCGACCGTGCCGTCGCAGTCGTCGTCCTGGCCGTCGCAGACGTCTTCCGGCGGGGCCTCGCAGGCGGTGAATGCGCCGTCGATACAGGCGCGGACCCCGAGGCAGCCGTCGGCGCCTTCGACGAAGCAGACCTCCTCCAGCCCCTCTTCGCAGGGCGGTTCGGCGTCGACCACGCCGTCGTCTTCGTCATCGGTCGGCTGGCACGCCAGGTGCGGACCAAAGAGAAACAGGCAGGCCAGCAGGGCCCGCCCCAGATACGGTTTGGTGGATCCCACGTCTACTCCCCAGCGAGGTGGTGCCGGGGACTCTAGCGGCCGGACATATGTGGAAACAATGGAGGATTTGGGGACATCTGACGACAAATGGTTCAGGTATCGGATCACCCGATCGGATCACCCGATCGAGGCGACGGGCGCCAGCGCGCACGATGTGAACGCGCCGATCGCGATGCCGGGCACGATGATGCTGCGGGAGGATGGCGCCGGTGGATCGCGCCGCGGAATGACGACGCTCGGGGGATGGCCGGCGCGGGCGCGCGCCGGTCGAGCGCGGGGGGCTGGGGGGCCGCGGGGGCGGCTCAGATCTCCATCAACTCGGTGGACTTCTTCTCGATGATCGCGTCGATCTTGTCCACCGCTTCCTTGGTCATCTCGTCGACCTTCTTCTTGGCGCGGTGCAGATCGTCCTCGGTGATCTCTTTGTCCTTCTCGAGCTGATCGAACATCGAGTTGGCGTCCCGCCGGGCGTTGCGCACCGAGATCTTGGCGTTCTCGCCCGACTCGCCGACCTGCTTGACCTTCTTCTTGCGCGACTCCTCGGTGAGGGCCGGGATGTCGATGCGGATCAGCGTGCCGTCGTTATTGGGGTTGAGCCCCAGGTTGGCCGTCTGGATCGCCCGCTCGATCTCCTTGAGCATGTTCTTCTCCCACGGCTTGATCGTGATCTGCCGGGGATCGGGCGTCTGCAGGTTGGCGACCTGATTGAGCGGGGTCGGCACGCCGTAGTAGGGCACCTTGACCGAGTCGAGCACGTTCACGTTCGCCCGCCCGGTGCGCACCCGAGCCAGCTCGCGCCTGAGCGCGGCGTAGGCGTTGTCGAAGTTCTGCGTCAGCTCGTCGTAGATCTCGTTTTCCATGCTCTGCCTGCCGAAGTTGCTGGACTGTCGGGCACACTAACACACCCCCTCCGGGGATGCGCAGCACTACGGATACCGCGGGCCGGCGGGCGG
Source organism: bacterium (assembly GCA_030427205.1). Classification (GTDB taxonomy): domain Bacteria; phylum Myxococcota_A; class Bradymonadia; order UBA7976; family UBA1532; genus JACKDM01. The sequence goes on from JAUHXC010000068.1 coordinate 22,824, forward strand.
TCGCGCGCCGGCGGCGGCGTCAGCAGATACGGGTGCCGATGGTCTCGCCCCGGGCGACCCGCACGATGTTGCCCGGGGTCTTGAGGTCGAAGACCACGATGGGCATGGCGTTCTCCCGGCACAGGCTGATGGCGGTGGCGTCCATCACCCGCAGGTTGCGCGACAGCACCTCGTCGTAGGTCAGCGTCTCGAACTTCTGCGCGTCGGGATGGGTCATCGGGTCGGCGTCGTAGATGCCGTCGACCTTGGTCGCCTTGAGCACCGCGTCGGCCCCGATCTCGATCGCCCGCAGCGCGCCGGCGGTATCGGTGGTGAAGTAGGGGTTGCCGGTGCCCGCGGCGAAGACCACCACCCGGCCCTTCTCGAGGTGGCGCATCGCCCGGCGGCGGATGAACGGCTCGGCCACCTTGGGCATCTCGATCCCGCTCATCACCCGGGTGTGCATGCCCAGCTTCTCGAAGCCGTCCTGAATGGCCAGGCAGTTGATCGCCGTGGCGAGCATGCCCATGTAGTCGGCGCTGGTGCGGTCCATGCCCTTCGCGGCGCCGGCCACCCCGCGGAAGATGTTGCCGCCGCCGACGACGACCGCCAGCTCGATACCCATGGCGAGCACCTCGCGCACCTCGCCGCCGATGCGCTCCACCACGCCGGGCGAGATGCCGTACTCACCGTCGCCGATGAGGGCTTCGCCGGAGAGCTTGAGCAGCAGGCGGCGGTGGGACTGGGTCGACATGGGAGACTCCTTCGGATGGCGGGGCAGCGATCATGGCCCTTCGGGCCCGAGCGCCGAGCCCGAAGGAGAGGGGCTCGGGTCGGTCAGCCCTGGGTGGCTGCGGCGACCTCGGCGGCGAAGTCGGTCTCTTCCTTCTCGATGCCCTCACCGAGTTCGAAGCGCACGAAGCGGCGCACGGCGACCTTCTCCTTGATGGTGGCCGCCGCCTCGATGACGTACTGCCCGACCGACTTGTCCGGGTCCTTGACGTAGGGCTGGTCGAGCAGGCAGATGCCCTTCTTCCACTTGGCGATCTTGCCGTCGACGATGCGCCCGAGGATGTGCTCGGGCTTGTTCTGGTTCTCCATCTGCGCCAGGAAGATCTCGCGCTGCTTGGCGACGAGCTCCGCCGGGATCTCCGCGTCGGAGACGTACTCCGGGTTCGACGCGGCGATGTGCATCGCGACGTTCTTGACGATCTCGCCGAAGCCATCGCTGCGGCCGACGAAGTCGGTCTCGCAGTTGATCTCGACGAGCACGCCGATGCGGCCGCCGTGGATGTAGCTGCCCACCGCGCCTTCGGCGGCCACCTTGTTGGCCCGCTTGCTGGCCGACGCCAGGCTCTTCTTCTGGAGGTACTCGACGGCCTTGTCCATGTCGCCGTCGGTGGCCTTGAGCGCCTTCTTGCAGTCCATCATGCCGGCGCCGGTCTTGTCCCGCAGCGCCTTGACGAGCTTCGCAGAGATCGCCATGTCGTCATCTCCCTGGTTGGGGGTGTGGTTCGAATCGGTGGGGGCGCCGCGGGGCGCCCGTAGGAGAGCGCCGGGCCTTACTCGACCGCCGCGTCGGGCACGCCCTGCTCGTCGACCTCTTCGGCCTCGGGAGCGTCGGGCGTCGCGCTGGCCTCGGGGGTCGGCATCTCCATGCCCGGCTGCTTGACCTCGACCGAGGGTTCGCCCTCGCCCTGGCCGTACTGCACCTCGCCGCCGAAGTCGATGTCCTGACCGCCGCCGAACTGCGCGTTGTGCGCGCGCCGGCCCTCGATCACCGCGTCGGCGATGCGGCTGGTGAACAGCTCGATCGCGCGGATCGCGTCGTCGTTGCCCGGGATCGGGTAGTCGATGAGCGCGGGGTCGGTATTGGTATCGACCATCGCCACGACCTTGATGCCGAGCTTCTTGGCCTCGGCGACGGCGATGTGCTCCTTGATGATGTCCACGACGAACATCACGCCGGGCAGGCCGCTCATCTTCTTGATGCCGCCGAGGTTGTTCTCGAGCTTCTCCTGCTCGCGGTAGAGCTTGAGGACCTCTTTCTTGGTCAGCGCGTCGGCGGTGCCCTCGGTGAACATGCGCTCGATGAGGTTGAGCCGCTCGATCGAGCCCTTGATGGTGCGGAAGTTCGTCAGCGTGCCGCCCAGCCAGCGGTGGGTGACGTGGAACATGTTGCAGCGCAGGGCGTGGGTCCGCACGACCTCCTGGGCCTGCTTCTTGGTGCCGACGAACAGCACCTCCTCGCCGCGCGAGGCCATCGAGCTGACGAAGTTGTACGCCTGGTCGAACAGGGGCACCGTCTTCTGCAGGTCGAGGATGTGAATCCCGTTGCGGGACCCGTAGATGTACTTGCGCATCTTGGGGTTCCAGCGGGCGGTCTGGTGGCCGAAGTGGACCCCGGCTTCGAGCAGTTCGCGAATGGTCACCGCGGACATGTGTCTCTCCTTCACGCGTTGGCCGCCGCGGCCGTCTTCGTCTGTCCGCCCACCCCGCGTATTCGGGGCACGCCGGCGGTCGACTCGGGCCGCGTGTGTGATTTCGGTGGCGCTCTCTACCAGGATCGCTGCCCGGCGGCAAGCATAGTGCGCCACAGAATCGCCCCGATCGCGGCGGACGAAATACTGTCACCGCCCGGCCCTCGCCGACGTACCGTCCCGCAGGCGCGATTGACGGCCCCCCGGGCGGTCAGTATCGTGCGCCGCGCTCGGGCCGAAGGGCCGCCACCGAGGGAGCCGACGATGAGTTCACTGCTGGCCGACGACTCGACCCCGCTGACCGACCCGGCCCAGGCCGTGGCCTACATGGCCTCGGGCGGCAAGCCCCGCGAGCGCTGGGTCATCGGCACCGAGCACGAGAAGATCGGCTGGTGGCCCGACCGCGGGCGCCACCCCGACTGGGCCGACCCCCGCGGCATCCGCGCGCTGCTCGAGACCCTGGCCGCCGAGGCGGGCTGGGCGGCCACCCGCGAAGGGGACGACATCATCGCCCTCGCCCGGGGCAAGGCGACGATCACCCTCGAGCCGGGCGGACAGCTCGAGCTGTCGGGCGCACCGCTGGCCCGGCTGGCCGAGACCGCCGCCGAGCTCGACGCGCACTTCGAAGAGATCACCAAGTACAGCGCGCCGCTCGGCATCATCTGGAGCGGCCTGGGCCTCGCCCCCACCGTGGGCCCCGACGCGATGCCGCGCATGCCCAAAGCGCGCTACGGCATCATGCGCCGCTACCTGCCCACCCGCGGCGCCCTGGCCGCGCGCATGATGCATCAGACGTGCACCGTGCAGGCCAATTACGACTTCGCCGACGAGGCCGACGCCTTCCGCAAGCTGCGGCTGTCGCTCTACGTGCAGCCCTTCGTGATGGCCGCCTGGGCCAACAGCCCGGTCGTCGAAGGCCGGCCGGTGGTCGAGCGCACCTTCCGCGGGCGCATCTGGGAGGCCACCGACGACGACCGCTACCGCTACCCGGCGCGCTTCCTCGACGTCGACTGCGGGTTCGCCGATTACGTCGCGTGGGCCTGGCAGGTGCCGATGTTCTTCATCCGCCGCGAAGGCCGCTCGGTCGACTGCGCCGGGCTGGTCTTCGGCGAGTTCGTCAAGAACGGCTTCGAAGGCTATCGGGCGAACCTGGGCGACTTCATCGTGCACCTGTCGACGCTCTTCCCCGACGCCCGGCTCAAGACCCACCTCGAGGTGCGCGGCGCCGACATGGGCGACCGGGCCCACGTGCTCGCGCTGCCCGCGCTGCACGCCGGCCTGCTCTACGACGACGCGGCGCTCGAAGCGGGGCTGAAGCTCTTCGAAGGCGTCGATCACGCCGCGCTGATGGCCTGTCGCCGGGCGGTGCCCATCGCCGGCCTCGCCGCCGAGCTGGCCGGGCGCCCGCTGGCCGAGTGGGGCCGCGAGATCGTGCAGATCGCCCGCGACGGCCTCTCGCGCTGGGAGCCCGAGGCCGTGCCGCTGCTCGACCCGATCGTGGCCGACGTCGACGCCGGCACCTGCCCCGCCGATCGGGTGCGCGGCATCTTCGACGGCGACGTGGGCGCGCTGCTCGCCGCCACGCGGGTCTGCTGAGGCATCACCCGTCCGCGCGGGCTGCGATTGCGGTCTTCGCTCGATTCGTGCGCCTTCTGCGGTGCACGCCCGAATCGAGGAGACCCCATGCGCCTGCACCCGCTCGCCCTCATCCCGCTGGCCGCGCTCGCCTGGAGCGCGCCCGCGCTGGCCGACGCCGACGCGGACGGCGTGGCCGACGCCGACGACATCTGCCCGCTCGGCCCCGACGGCCTCGACCTGGACAACGACGGTATCCCCCAGGCCTGTGATCCGGTGCTGGGCAGCAACGCGTTCTCCCCGACCGCGGTGGCGACCGTGCCCGACGGCGTGGTCGACGTCGCCCTGGGCGCCATCGGCGGAGCGGCCGCGCACGCGATCACGCTGGCCGGCGATACGCTCTACACCGCGCGCTACAGCAGCGACCTGGGCGGCTTCGAGCTGCCGACGACGGTCGCGGGCGACATCGACGGCGATACCCTGCGCGTCGTCGACTGGAACGGCGACGGCTTCGACGACGCGCTCGTCGACGACGGCGACCGCGTGGTCTGGCTGGCGGGCAGCGTCGGCGACAGCCTCGGCGCGCCGGTCGAGCTGGCGGTGTCGGTCGGACTGACGGCCTTCGCGGTGGCCGATGTCGACGGCGACGGCGACCTGGACCTGTTCACGGCCCTCTCGGGCGGCGGTATCGCGCTCTACCGCGGCGCCGGTGACGGCACGGTCGGCGAGGCCGAGGCGGTCGGCGCCGAGACGGCATCGCTGCTGGCGACCGGCGACATCGACGGCGACGGCCTGCCCGAGCTGGTGGCCGCCCTGACCGATGGTGAGCTGGGGGTCTACGTCAACGACGGCGGGCAGCTCGCCGGCGGCGCGCAGGGCGAAGCCGACCTGGGCACCATCAGCGCGCTCGTGCTGCGCGACGTGACCGGCGACGGCTACGCCGACGTCCTGCTGGGCGACACGTCGGGCAACCGCATCGTCCTGCGCCGCGGCAGCGAGCAGCACGTCTTCGGCGAGACCGAGGTCATCGTCGAGAACCTCAACCGGGTCTACGAACTGGCCGTCGCCGACCTGAGCGGCGACGGGATCGACGATCTGGTCTACAGCCGCAGCATCGAGCACTACGTCTACTATCTGCCGGGCGACGGCGCGGGCGCCTTCGGCGATGAGGTGTTCGTCAATACGCTCTACCGGCCGGTCGGCACGACCCCGATGGACGTCGGCGACATCGACGGCGACGGCGACGTCGACGTGCTCGTCGGGCAGAGCTCGTCCGACGCGGTGGTCTGGAAGCCCAATACCGACGGCGCCTTCGAGCGCAACCTGCGGGAAGAGGTCTTCGGCGGCGCCTACGACTGCCGCTCGCTGATCGCCGCCGAGCTCTCGGCGGGGGCCGGGCCGGCGCTCATCGGGACCAACGGCCAGGAGGACAAGAGCTGGATCGTGCGCAACAACTCGACGCGGGTCGACAGCGACGACCCGGCCGACTTCATGGATGGCCTGCGCGCGCTCGGCCTCGGCAACGGCGAGCACGACCTGCCGGGGGACGTCGCCGCCGGCGATCTCGACGGCGACGGCGACCTCGATCTGGTCACCGCCGCCGAGTTCCAGCGCCTCGGCGTCTGGCTCGACAGCGGCGCGGGCTTCGCCGACGTCACCCACGTCGGTCGCAACCAGCTCGGCCGGCTGCGCGCGCTCGAGCTCGTCGACCTCGACGGCGACGGCGCGCTCGACATCGTGGCGACCGGCAACGAGTCCGAGCTGGGCTGGCTGGCGGGCAACGGCGACGGCACCTTCGCCGACGAGGTGATCCTCACCGACCAGATCGGCAGCAACGCGCTCGGGCTGAAGGTGCTCGACCTCGACGGCGACGGCGACCTCGACCTGCTCGTCGCCGACAACAACATCGACCGGGTGCTCGCCTTCCTCGACAGCGGCGGCCAGGCCTTCGGCGACCCGATCGTCATCGAAGAGGGCACCAACAACCCGCAGACGGTCGACGCCGGCGACGTGGACGGCGACGGCCACGTCGACATCGTCACCGGCCAGAGCAACGGCGGCAGCGTCATCCTCTACCGGGGCAACGGCGACGGGACCTGGGGTGCGGGCGAGACGCTGGCCAGCCCCGGCGCCGTGCGCGAGGTCGAGCTGGCCGACATCGACGGCGACGGCGACCTGGACGTCGCCGCCGCCGCCAACCCCGGCGCGGTCGTGATCCCCAACTACGGCGGCGTCTTCGGCGGCGCGCAGACCTTCTCTGCGAGCAACCTCGGCAGCCGGGCGCTGGCGGTGGCCGACTTCGACGGCGACGGCCGCCTCGACCTGGCCACCTGCGACCACAATGACAGCCAGGTGCGCCTGTGGATGAACCCGATGGCGGGTATCGACCTCGACGGCGACGGCTACGACATCTCGCGGGACTGCAATGACGCCGATCCGCGCGTCAACCCGGCGGCGATCGAGGTCTGCGGCGACGGGATCGACAACGACTGCGACGGCAGCGACGTCGTCGCCGAGCTCGATCTGGACGGCGACGGGTTCGGCGTCTGCGCCGGCGACTGCGACGACCTCGACGCCGCGGCCAACCCCGACGGCGAGGAGACCTGCAACGGCGTCGACGACGACTGCGACGGCGTGATCGACGAGGGCGCCGCCGACGCGGACGGCGACGGGGTCTGCGACGCGATCGACCTCTGCGCCGGCGACGACGCGGCGGGCGACGCCGACGGCGATGGGCTCTGCGAAGACGGCACCGACCTCTGCGTGGCCGGCGACGACGGGCTCGACCTGGACGGCGACGGCGCCGCCGACGCCTGCGATACCTGCCCGATCGACGCCAATGACGACAGCGACGCCGACGGATCGTGCGACTCGGTCGACCTGTGCGTCGGCGACGACGGCGCGGGTGACGCGGACGGCGACGGGTTCTGCGACGACGAGAACGACCTCTGCCCGGCCGGCGACGACAGCGACGACTTCGACGGCGACGGCGTGCCCGACGCCTGCGACGTCTGCCCGGTGGACGCCGAGGACGACAGCGACGGCGACGGGGTCTGCGACAGCGCCGAGCTGTGCCTCGGCGATGAGCGGGCGGGCGACAGCGACAACGACGGGGTCTGCGACGACGGCGACCTGTGCCGGGGCAACGACGCGCTGGGCGACGGCGACGGCGACGGGGTGTGCGACGACCTCGACCGCTGCACCGGCGACGACGGGGCGGGCGACAGCGACGGCGACCGCGTCTGCGACGACGAGGACGCCTGCACCGGCAACGACGCGCTGGGCGATAGCGACGGTGACGGGGTGTGCGACGACGTGGACGCGTGCGCCGGCGACGACGCCAGCGGCGACAGCGACGGCGACGGGGTGTGCGACGCCGCCGACGCCTGCACCGGCAACGACGCGCTGGGCGACGTGGACGCAGACGGCGTCTGCGACGACCTGGACCTGTGCGCGGGCGACGACGGGGCGGGGGACAGCGACAACGACGGCGCCTGCGACGACGTGGACGGCTGCACCGGCAACGACGGCCTGGGCGACAGCGACGAAGACGGGGTGTGCGACGACCTCGACCTGTGCGCCGGCAGCGACGCCGCGGGCGACAGCGACGGCGACGGGGTGTGCGACGACGTCGACGCGTGCCGGGGCAACGACGGCCTGGGCGACAGCGACGCGGACGGGGTGTGCGACGACCTCGACGCGTGCGCCGGCAGCGACGCCGAGGGCGACGCGGACGGCGACGGGGTCTGCGACGGCGCCGATTTGTGCCGGGGCAACGACGCGCTCGGCGACGAGGACGGCGACGGGGTGTGCGACGACCTCGACGCGTGCGCAGGCGACGACGGCACCGGCGACGGCGACGGCGACGGGGTCTGCGACGACAGCGACGCCTGCGCCGGGGACGACGCCCGCGGCGACGCCGACGGCGACGGGATCTGCGGCGACGTCGACCTCTGCGTGGGCGACGACGGCACCGGCGACAGCGACGGCGACGGGGTCTGCGACGACGGCGATGCCTGCGAAGGCGACGACAGCCGCGGCGACAGCGACGGCGACGGCATCTGCGACGATCGCGACCTGTGCGCCGGCGATGACGCGACCGCCGACGCCGACGGCGACGGGGTGTGCAAGAGCGACGACGTCTGCGAGGGCGACGACGCCAGCGGCGACGCCGACGGCGACGGCCACTGCCTGCTCGACGCGCTCGGCCGGGTGCAGGACTGCGAAGACGGCGACGAGACGGTCCACCCGGGCGCCATGGAGCTGTGCGACGGCAAGGACAACGCCTGCGCCGGCGCCGTGCCCGACGAAGAGGCCGACCGCGACGGCGACGGCCTGTCGATCTGCGAGGGCGACTGCGACGACGCCGACCCGAACCGCTTCGAAGGCAACGCCGAGGTCTGCGATCTGGTCGACAACGACTGCTCCGGCGCGCCGGGCGACGACGAGGTCGACGCCGACCAGGACGGCGTCTTCCTGTGCCAGATGGACTGCGACGATACCCGGTCGGACATCAGCCCGTTCCACGGCGAGATCTGCGGCGACGGGGTCGACAACGACTGCAACGGTATCGTCGACGACCCCGAGCTGTGCCCCGCCGAAGAGAGCGGCTGCAACCAGACGCCGGGCAAGAGCCCGACGTGGCCGGGCCTCGCGCTGATGCTCGTCGCGCTGGGCCTCGTCCGCCGCCGCTGATCGACCGGCGGGGCCTCGCCGGGCGCGATCCCCCCGCGCTCGGCGTCAGCCCGCCATGACACAGCCATTTCGCGCGGGCGTCGTGCCCGCGCTCGCCTTGCGATCCGCCGCGGCCTGAACGACAACCGACGGCAGCATGCGCGCGCCCCCGCTCATCTTCATCTGCCACGCCGGCCCCGACCGGCCGGCCGCCGTGCGGATCCACCGCGCGCTCGACCGCGCCGGCCTGCGCCCGTGGTGCGCCGCCCTCGACCTCGTGCCGGGCGAGAAGTGGGACGAGGTCATCCCCGAGAGGCTGACGCAGGCGGCGGCGGTGCTGGTGCTCGTCACCGACCGCTGGCCGATCGTCGGCGACGTCGGCGTCGGCTGGTACGGCCCCGACGAGGTCGCGCTGGCCATCGACCACGCCCGGCGCATCGACCCGCGCATGAGCGTCGTGCCGGCCCGCCTCGACGGCGCCGGCCCCGAGCGGCTGCCCTACGGCCTGCGCCGCCTCACCGAGATCGAGGCCAGCGCCGCCGACCCGCGCCCCATCGTCGACGGCCTCACCCGGGCGCTCGAGCGCCGCGCGCGGGCACTGACCTCGCCCGAGGTGCCCGCCCTGAACCGCCGCCTCGCCGAGGCGCAGCAGCGGCTGACGGCCCTCGAAGCGCAAGGCGCCGACCGGGCCACGATCGAAGACGCCATCAGCGCGAAGATCGCCATCAAGCGCAGCCTGCGCGCCGGCGGCCAGCTCGTCGCCGGCGATCAGCTCGACCGCTACGTGCTCGCCGAGCGTCTGGGTCAGGGCGGCTTCGCGTCGGTCTGGCGCGCGTGGGATCCGACCCGCGGCGCGCACGTCGCCCTCAAGGTGCTGCACGGCCGCTGGAACCGGGACGCCTCGAAGGTCGAGCGCTTCCGCCGCGGCGTGCGGCAGATGGCCCGGCTCGAGCACCCGGCGGTGATGCCCGTGCTCGACGTCGACCGCGAGGACAACGGCTGGCACTTCTTCGTGATGCCCTGGATGCCCGGCGGCGACCTGTACCGGGCCATCACCCGCGCCGACGACCCGCTCTCCGCCGACGCCGGGCTGCGAGCGGTGCTCGCGGTGGCCGACGCGCTGGCGGTGGCCCATCGCCAGGGCATGGTGCACCGCGACGTGAAGCCGCGGAACATCCTGCTCGACGCCGACGGGCGGGCGAAGCTGGCGGACTTCGACCTGGTGCGGGCGCTGGATACGTCGGGCGGCACGGGCACCGGCGCAATGGGCACGTTCATCTACGCCGCGCCGGAGCAGCTCGATCGGCCGCAGGACGTGGGCCCGCGGACCGACGTGTACGCGCTGGGCATGACGGCGGTGTGCGTGCTGACCGGCGCGCAGCCCGAGACGATGATGAAGTGGCGGCCGGTCGCGGCGGTGGATGCGCTGCCGGCGACGCCGGCGGTGCGGGCGTGGTTGCTGCGGGCCATCGCGCTGGAGGCGGGGCAGCGGCCGGCGGACGCGGGGGCGTTCGCCGCGGGCCTGCGGGCCGCGCTGGCGCCGGTCGATGCGGTGGCGGTGGAGGCGCCGGAAACAGCGGCAGTGCCACCGGAGGCGGACGTCGGCGGACCGAGTATCACCCGGCCACCGGGTGGGTTGCTCTCGAGTACAGGCGGTTGGCTCGTGTTGGTGGCTCTTCTGGTTCTCGCTGCGGCATGGGTGCTCGCGCTGATCGTGGCTGATCCCGACCCGGGGCCCGCGGGAGCCACCGACGCGTTTGCAGCCCGGAGCGCCGACGCATTCGTTGAAAAGTCTCACGCAGGAGACATCTGCCCCAACTGCGGTGAGCGCCGACCTGCGACCACCTTTCGCCCCGCGCTGGTGCCGATCGCGCCTGGCGTGTTCACCATGGGCAGCCACAAGGGCGAGGCGGGCCGCTACCATTTCGAGACCGCGCACTGGGTGAAGTTGACCCGCGGCTTCTTGATCGCCGAGACCGAGGTCACCCAGGCGCAGTACGCGGCGCTGATGGGCCAGAACCCGGCGTATTTCCAGGGCACGCCGGCCGACGGCGAGCGGCCGGTGGAGCAGGTGAGCTGGCTCGACGTGGCGCGGTATTGCAACGCGCTGTCCGCGGCCGAGGGCCTGACCCCGGCCTATGTCATCGAGGACGAGGCGGTGACCTGGCGTCGGGAGGCCGACGGCTACCGGCTGCCCACGGAGGCCGAGTGGGAGTACGCGGCGCGCGCTGGCACGTCGACGGCGACGTACGTCGGCGACCTGAACATCCGAGGTGAGCGTGACGCGCCAGCGCTGGACGCCATCGCGTGGTACGGCGGCAACAGCGGCGCGGACCACCCACGGGCGGTCGATTCATCGCGCTGGGACGAGAAGCAATACCCCCATGAGCGCGCGGCGACCCACCCGGTCAGAGGCAAGCAGCCCAACGCCTGGGGCCTGCACGACATGCTGGGCAACGTCTGGGAGTGGACCTGGGACTGGTATGCCGACTACCCGTTGATCCCCGACAGCGCCCCGCTGGCCGATCCCGCCGGACCCGTCGGCGGGGGCTACCGTGTGTTTCGTGGCGGCTCGTTCCACAGCTCGGCGCGCGGCGCCCGGGGGGCGTACCGCAACAGATGGGATCCCAAGTACCAAAGCCATGACGTCGGCTTTCGCCCCGTCCGCACCCTCCGAGCACCTCCACCGTAGGTCCATGAGCTCAGATACGGCCACCACCCGCCCGATACGCACCGAAACACCAACCCCCGCGACCTCCGGCCCCGCCCCGTGTCATCATCCAGCCCGAACCCAAAACAACGGCGCCGCGCGCGCCACCCAAGGCCGCCGATGCACCGCACGCTGGCGCTCCTCGCGCTCTTCTACAGCCTCCCCTCGCTGGCCGCCCCCGCCGGCCAGCCGCTCGTCGACTTCGAGGCCGGCCCCGTCGCCGACCAGCTCGAGCTCGACGTCACCCCCATCCCGGTGGGTCTGGGCGCGCTCTTCGTGCCCAGCCTGACCGACGGCCCGCTCGAGCCGCCGGTGACCGTCATGCAAGGCGAACAGCGCGTCGCCTGGGGCGATACCGGCCGGCGCATCGTCCTGCCGCCCGGCGAGTACCGGGTGCTCGTCGGCCACGGCGACCCGCGCGAGCGGGCGGCGAGCACCGTCGTCATCCGCGAGGGCGAGACCAGCCCGGTCAAGATCACCTGGGGCGCCCTGCGCATCACCGCCGTCGACGGCGACGGCGCCCCGGTGGACGTCGACTACGCCCTGCGCGCCATCGGCCGCGACGTGCTGCTCGCCGAGGGCGAGACCGCCGACGCCATCGAATACGGCGCCACCCAGACCTGGCTCCTGCCGGCGGGCCCGGTCGAGCTGAGCCTCGACGGCGCCACCGGGCCCGATCGCACCGCGGTCGCGCTCTACGTGGCCCCCGGCGCCGTCGCCCGCCACCGGCTCGTGATGGACGGCGAGCGGCTGGTGCGCACCGAGTTCGCGACCCACGCGCCGGTGCCCGAGGCCCGCCTGTGGCGCCTGCGCTGGGTCGTCGGCGGCGACGCGAGCTGGACCCACGCCGAGGGCCGCCTGGGCGCCTTCAACGGCGATTTCCTGCGGGCCGGCGTCTTCACCCGGACCCAGGTCGGCATCGACTACGGCGCCCACCTCGCGCTGATCGACCTCGACTTCGAGCAGTCGTGGCTCGCGCTGGCCGAGGGGCCCGACGCCGACCTCGACGTGCGCAAATTCGATGACGAGCTGCGGCTCGAAGCCCTCTACAACTACCGCCCCGGCCGACTGCTGGGGCCCTACGTGCGCGGCAGCCTGCGCACCGCGCTGTTCGAGACCACCCACCGCTCCAACGCGGCGGTCGCCGTCACCACCCGGCGGGTCGACGGCAGCGAGACCATGGGCGCGCTCGACCCCGGCGAAGAGGTGACGCTCTTCGACGCGCTCGAGCCGCTCGACCTGCGCGCGGCGGCCGGCGCGGCCTTCACCGTCGTCGACAACGACACCGTCACCTTCACCGCCCGCGGCGGCGCGGCCGTGCGGCGCGCGCGCTACGGCGGCGGCCTCTTCCTCGCCGACCAGACCGCCGCCCGGCTGACCTTCGTCGAGCTGGCCGACGACGACTCCTGGGGCGTCGAGGTGCACGGCGAGCTGGCGGTGCGCGCCGCCCGCAGCGTCGAGCTGGCCGTCGAGGGCATGGCCTATCTGCCGTGGGACCTCATCGACGAGGTCGACCACCCCATCCTGCGCCTCGACGGGCGGCTGGCGTTCAAGATCAACAGCTTCCTGTCGGTGGCCTGCGACGTGCGCCTGCGCCGCGAGGCCTACGAGATCGAAGACGTGCAGCTGTCGAGCTTCCTCTCGGCGCGGGTGCAGCATGCGCTGTTCTGAGCCCATCACCTCGCGGCTGCTGGCGCTGGCGCTCGCGGTGCTGATCGGCGCGCTGGCCGGCTGCGGCGCGGCGCCCGGCGACCCGCGGCGCACGCTGAGCGACGTCATCCACGACCGGCGCATGGCCCTGGCCGAGCTGCGCACGCACCCCCTCGCCGAGCGCCAGACCGACGCCTTCGAGCGGGCCGACCAGTGGCTGGCCCGGGTCGAGGCGATGAAGGCCGACCCCGACGCCGACCGCGAGCGCTTGACGCTGGTGCTGACGGTGCTCGAAGGCCAGCTGGTGCGCATCAAGGCCACCTTCGCGAAGCTCGACGCCGAGGCGGCGCTCGAAGCCCGCCAGCGGCGCTACGAGACCCAGCTCGAGCGCATCGGCGCCGCCCGTTTGGAGAACGCGGCCCTGCGCGGCGACGTGCTGGTCGAGCCGCTGCCGATGACGCGCCCCGAGCGGCGCAGCGGCGCGGGAGGCGGGCGTTGAGCGGCGCGCGCAGACTGTCGAAGCGTTGGCTGATACTGGCGCTCGGCGCCGGCCTGTGCGCCTGCGGCGGCGTGCCGACGCCGACCGTGGTCGAGCAGGCCGCGGCGAAGCTGGAGAGCCGCGAGGCCCGCCACCTGACCACCGTGCGCCCGCGGCTCTTGCGCGAGGCCCGCGAGCACCTGCGCCGGGCCCGCCGGGCGGTGCTCGAAGAAGACGCCGACGCCGCCGAGCTGTACGGGCACTTGTCGCTGCAGCGCTACGAGACCGCCGCCGGCTTCACCGCCCGCGACCTGATCGGCGCCCGCATGGGCGCGATGGACGCCGCGCTGAGCGACATCACCGACCGGGCCGACGCGCTGACCGCCGAGCGGGCGGCGCTGCTCAAGGTCAAGGCCGCCGAAGAGCGCCTCGCCGCGCTCGATCGGGCCAAGGACGGCGAGAGCGAAGAGCGCAAGGCCAGCCGCCGACGGCTCGTCGAGGCCCGCCAACGCCAGGCCCAGGCCGTCGCTCTGGGCGCCGCCCGCCGCGCGCCGGGGCCCTTCGGGGCGGGGCAGGCGCTGCTCGAGTCGGGCATCGAGGCCTTGTCGGGCGACCTCTTCGCCGAGGCCCGCGAGGCCGCCGCCGGCGCCATCGCGCGCTTCGACGAGGCCATCGCCCGCGCCCGCGAGGCGGCGAAGGCCGAGGCCGACGCGGCGCAAGACGAAGCCGCGGCCGACGCGCTGCAAGCCGCCGAGATCGAGGCCGCCCGCGACGCGGTGACCGCCGCCGAGCTGGCCCGGGCCGAGGCCTTGGGCCGCGGGCTCGACCGCCGCGACCGGGCGCGCTTCGAGAAGGGCGCGGCGCTGGTCGACATGGCCCGCCGCGCGCTGGCCGATACCCGCCCCGCCGACGCCCGGTCCCGCGCGCTCGAAGCCGTCGAGGTGCTCTCGCAGCGCCCCGACGAGCCCGCGCCCGCCGTGGTCGACGCGGTCGACGCGGCCGGCGGGGTCGCCGGCAGCGCGGCCGAGGCGGCCATCGTCGAGGCGCGCACCCGCCGGGCCACCGCGCTGGGCCAGGGCGAGGATCGCCGCTGCCCCGACGTCTTCCGCGGCGTCGACGCGCTGATCGAGCTGGCCGAAGACCGCCAGAAGGCCGGGGCGACCGCCGAGGCGTTGACCGCGGCGACCCGCGCCCAGGAGCGACTGCAGACCTGCGCGACGGCGCCCTTGCCCACCGCGGCCGCGCTGGAGACCGCCCGCCCCGAAGGCCGCGCGGCGGCCGAGCAGAAGATCGCCGAGGCGCAGCAGGCCCTGGCCCGCGCCCGCGCCGCGCGGGTTGATCCGGCGCGCATCGAGGCGGCGACGGGGCTCATCGCCGACGCCCGCGGCTGGCTCGGCGGCGGGGCGTGGGATCGCGCCGGCGCGCTGGCCGATCAGGCGCGGGAGATGTTGAGCACCGCGATGCCCGTGGCCGGCGCGCCCGATCCGGCCCTGGCCGAAGCCCGCGCCGCGCTGGCCCGCAGCCGGGCCCTGGGCCGGCGCCACGCCGACCGCACCGACGACCCGCTGCACGGCGCCGCGCAAGGCATGGAGGCCGAGGCCGAGCGCCTGCTGGCCGCCGGCCGCGGCGACGAGGCGCTGCGCGTCGCCAACCAGGCGGCGGCGGCGTGGCAGTCGATCCTGCCCAAGGTCGAAGAGAGCAAAGGCGAAGGCGCGCCGCCGCCCGAGGACTGGCGGCCGGCGTACCGTGAGATCCTGGCGACGCTCGCGCTGCGCGATCGGGCCGACGCGATGGCCGGCCCGGCCGCGCGGGCCGCGGTCGACGGCGGCGATCGCGCCATGGCCGAGGCCCGCGCCGCCTATCAGAAGCGCGACTATGGCGAAGCGCGGCGGGCCACGGCGCTGGCCGCGGCGTCTTTTCGTCAGGCCATCGACGGCAGCGCCCCGCCGCCCGCGCCGACCCGACCGCCGGTCGTCGAGCAGCCCCAGCCGGGCCTGAAGGCCGCCGCGCCGGCCGACCCCCCGAAAGAGACCGCGCCGCCCGCGGAGCCTCCGCCGAACGACGCCGCCCGCGCCGCCGAGCTGGAGGCCGCCAAGGCCAAGGCCGCCCGCGAGGCCATCGAGGCGGCCGCCGCCGAGCGCGCCGCCGCCGAGGCCGCCGCCCGCGCCGCGCAGGACGCCGAGCGCGCCGAAGCCGAGCGCAAGCTGCTCGAAGCCCGGGACGCCGAAGCCGCCGCCCGCGCGGCCCTCGCCGCGGCCGAGCAGGACGCCAAGGCCCGCGAGAGCGCCCGCGCCAACGCCGAAGCCCGCCGCGCCGAGGCCCGCAGCTGGCTCGACGGCGCCCGCAAGCGGCAGGTGCAATGCCTGCGCGAAGGCTGCGAGGCCCGCGATCCGGTGGCCTGGGCCCGCGCCGAAGAGGCCCTGCGCAGCGCCGAGACCGCCCTGGAAGACGACGCCCTCGACGCCACGGTCGACGCCGCGCAGCGGGCCATCAGCCTGATGGACGCCATCGCCAGCAAGCCGGCGCCGTTCACCGTGCCCGCGCAAGGCGAGGTCCGCCGCGACGGCGATCGGCTGAAGCTGCGCACCCGCCTGCGCTTCCGCTCGGGCAAGGCCACCCTGCGCCCCGGCGCCGAGCAGGCCCTCGACGCGCTGGCCAAGGTCATCACCGAGAATACGGCGACCATCCAGCGGGTGCGGCTGGTGGGCTTCACCGACGACCGCGGGCCCGAAGAGGGCAACCTGAAGCTGTCGGCGGCCCGCGCCGAGGCGGTGCGCGACGCGCTGATCACCCGCGGCGTATCGTCCGACGTGTTGGTCGCCGAGGGCCGCGGCGAGGCCGAGCCGGCCTTCGACAACGGCACCGCCGAGGGCCGACGCAAGAACCGCCGGGTCGAGATCCGGCTCGAGCTCCGGGAGGGCCAGTGATGGGCCGGCGCATGTTGACCGCGGCGCTCGCCGGACTCGGTCTGATCGGGCTCGCCTCCGCGCCGGCCGCGTGGGCCCAGCCCGACCCGTTCGACGACTACGAGCAGGGCCAGCGCGGCAACCCACAAGACGCGCCGCTGGCCGGCGGCGACGCGGGGGTGATCGTCGAGTCGGGCGCGCTGACCCTGGGCTTCGCCGGCGTCTTCGCCTTCACCCGCAGCGCCGGCGAGGGCCTCGAAGGCGACGAGCGCATCGAGACCACCTTCTTCACCCGCCTCTCGCCGTCCATCGGCTGGATGGTCTTCGACCGCGTCGAGTTCAGCTTCTCGCCGGGCCTCGCGTGGCGCCGGGTGCAGCGCGGCGAAGACGAGACCACCACCGAGCGCGCGCTGCTGCTGCGCGGCGGCGTGCGCTATCAGGCGCCGATCGATACCCGCCTGCTGGGCTTCGTGGGCGCTGAACTCGGGGGCTACGTCGGCGGCAGCGAGCGCCCGCTGCCCGAGTCGCAGAACGGCCGGGCCGTGGACGAGGCCACCGATACCTCGGGGTTCACCGCGGCGTTCGAGTTGGGGCTGGGCGTCGTGCTCGACCCGCGGACGGTGCTCGACCTCGGCCTGACGGTGGACGTGCTGACCGGCAGCGAGACCATCGCCAGCCAGGACGCCTCGCTCGCGTCGTCGCTGGTGCATACGGGCCTGCGGCTGGGGCTGCGGTTCTTCTTCTGAGCGCGAGCCAGCGCCGCCCCGCCGGGCCTCAGGTCGCCTGGCGCGGGGCCACCATGACCTTGGCCGCGTTGGCGGTGCCGTGCCGCCAGTGGGTCGCGCCCAGCTCGGCGATGTCATAGTAGTCGGCCCACCACTTGCGGTAGGCCGGGCCGTTGACGAAGGCCTGGGGCAGCATCTCGGTGAAGGCCCCCTGGCGGTAGTGGATGCCGGGGCACAAGGCGGCGACGGTGAAGCTCTCGTGGATGCTGTGCATGCCGCCGCCGACGAGGTAGCCGATGATCCCGAAGAGGTATTGCTTGAGCCCGTCACCCGACAGGCCACCGAACGCGATCGCGGTGCTCAGCAACGTGCCGGTGGTGCCCGACGGGCCGGCCCCGAAGGTCAGGTTCCGCTCGTCGAGGTCGAAGTAGTACTGGTTGTGCTCACCCGACGCGGTGCGGGTGAAGCGATCGGCGCCACGCTCGCGCGCCTGATAGGTCTCGCCGAGGCCCTGCCCCTTGCCCACGCCCACGATGCCGGCGGTGCGGGTGGTCGTGCGCTGGTAGGTCGGATCGGGGTTGTTGCGGTCGGCGCGATCGGCCCGGCCGCGGTTGGCGGCGTCGAAGAGATAAGCCGGCCGCAGGGTGTCGTTGACCGTCTTCCAGCGCGTCTTCTCCTTCCCGCCCAGCTCCCGGGAGCCGACCCGGCCCACCTGATCCTGGATGTTGAGCATCTCGGGCAGCGCGCCGTTCTGCATCTTGGCCATCAGCGTCTGGAAGAAGCGCCGCTTGGCGACGATGCCGTTGCCCGGCGCGTCGTTGCGTCCGCCGAGGCGGGCGAAGGCGGTGTCGCTGTAGAAGTAGCGGGCGAGCGCGTGCACCACGTCGATCGTCTTCTCGGGGTTCTCCCGCTGGCGGGCGGTGAGGTACTCGATGAGCGCCGTGCTCACCCGCTTGACCGCCGGCAGGGCGTACTGCGGATTGCGCAGGGCGAGCATGCCCAACGCCGACTCACACGCCTTGCGCCGCTGCTGGCTGGTGTGGGTGTCATAGGCGCGCAAGCCGCCCCGCGGGCGCTCGCGGTGGGCGCCGAACTCGGCGTAGACCACCTTGCCCTGCGGGGTCAGCGCCCACGGCACGTAGCTCTTGCGCGCGCTGCGCTCGAGCTTGCCCCTGTGCACCGTATAGCCGCGACGATCGCCGAAACTGCGGACGAGAAACTCCATGGACCCCCCTCTTGCTGAGGGCCACGGTAGCACGGCTCGAGAGACCGCCGCCCCATACGGCGAAACCGCCGCCCCTGGACCTCGTGCCGGCCATCGGCCATCATGCGCCCGATGCTGTCGAGCCCGCCCAGGACCCCATGACGCGCTTCACCCTGGCCATCCGCAACCTGCGCGCGCTGCGCGACGTCGAGTGGGCGCTGCAGCCGGTCAACCTGCTCGTCGGCGCCAACGGATCGGGCAAGTCTACCGCGCTGCTCGCCTTGAAGCTCGTCCGCGCCGCTTTGGACCGCGGCTGGCCCGAGGCGATCAGCATGACCCTCGGCGGCAGCCATACCATCCGAAACCGCCGCAGCGAGGCCGGCGAGCCCGTCCGGATCGAGATCGGGGTCGACGACCTGCGCTGGTCGATCGACTACTTCGCCGAGCAGGGCGTGGTCCACGAGACGTTGCAGGACGGCGAGCGCGGCATCTTCGGCCGGCGGCCCGACGGCCGCAGCTACGTCGACCACCCGGACGCGCCGGTCAAAGTCCCCGGTCTGAAGGTCTTCAGCGACAGCCCGCTCGATATCCCCGAGGTCGAGAAGATGGTGCGCTTCGTGCGCAGCGTCGCCGTCTTCCACGACCCCGACATCGTCGGGATCCGCGCCGGCTCCGATACGACCCACAACCGCCGGCTGCTCAGCCGCGGGCAGAACGCGCTCACCATGATGCGACAATGGCATCAGCGCCGCCCCGATCGCTGGCGCTACGCCTTCGTCCTCAAGGGGCTGCAGGCGGCCTTCCCCGGCCTCATCGAAGACCTCGACTTCGTGGAAGCCGGCACGACGCTGGCCGCCCGCGTCTACCGCCCGGGGCAGGAGAACCCCGAGCCGCTCGGCACCGAGGCCAACGGCGTCCTGGCCATGCTCCTGCATCTGTGCGCGCTGGCCGCGGTGGATGACGGCGGCGTCGTCGCGATCGACGAGCCCGAGAACGCCCTGCACCCGTATGCCATCCGGGTCTTCGCCCGCTGCGCCGAGCGCCTCGCCCGCCAGCGCGCGACCACGGTCATCCTCTCGACCCACTCCCCGGTGCTGCTCGACCACTTCGGCGATCGCCCGCAGCAGGTCTACGTGCTCGACCCCGACCGGCCCAAGGGCCCTACGGCGCTCACCGACCTCAAGAACCCCGACTGGCTCAATCAGTTCCGCCTCGGCGCGCTCTACGCCGACGGCGAGATCGCCAGCAACGCCGATATGGGTTGACCGCCGATGGCGGTGAAGCGCATCCGGTTCATCGTGACCGGCGACCTCGAACGGGCCGCGATCGTGCCGTCTGTTCGCCGCTTCCTGCCCGCGCAGACGTGGGGGGGCGAGCCGGTCGAGTGGATGAAGCCACAGAAGCTGCACGGCGCGACCACCCACCGCCTCGACCCCACCCGACCGCCGAGCCAGCCCATGCGCCAGCTCGCGCGCGCCGCGCTCGCCGAGGTGCAATACGGCGCGCAGGGCACGCCGGCCGACCTCGTCGTCGTGCTCGACGACATCGAGCTGCACAACCTCGACCGGCCCGCGGCCATCGGCCAGCACTTCCGCGCCGCGATGCAGGCCGAGATCGAGGCCCGCGGCCACAGCGCCACCGTCGAGGCCCGCCTGCGCGACCGCCTGCGCGAGACCTGCAGCCTGCACCTCGTGCCGCCGATGATCGAGAGCTACCTATTCGGTGATCGCGCCGCCCTCGCCGTCGCCGGGTGCGCCGACGACATCGCCCCGCAGCTCGCCCACGCCGACGTCGAGCGGTTCGAGTCCACCGACGAGGCGTGGCGCCCGTTCTGGGAGCAGGTCAACGCCGCGAAGCGCGCCGAGAAGCCGCCCAAGCCCTGGTGGCGCGAGCAGTGCCACCCCAAGCACTACCTGGAGCACCTCGTCCATCGCAGCGGCGGCCTGTACACCGAGGTCCTCGACGGCGCCCGGGCCCTGGCCGCGCTCCCGTGGCCTCGGCTGCCAGCCGATACGCGGTCACTGGCATTCGCTCGATCGCTCTTCGAAGACCTCGCGGCGTTCTTCGGCGTCGCCAACCCGCTCGGCGCCGGCGAGACCTGCCCGCTGACATGGCCCGACACGCGCGTCGACCGCCGGAGCCTGCTGCTGCGCAATATGTGAGCGTGTCTGGCACTTGGCCGACGTAGGACGCGGTTGGGCGATGAACGACCGGGCTTCGCCTCGGTTGCTCAGGTTGGCAGATCTGCCACCTTCTGGGCCGTGGAGAAGAAACCCGGCCGGCCGAGCTGGCCCATCTGCACAACGAAGCACTGGCCCTGCCCGACGAAGAGCAGGTGGTTCCACAGCCAGCTACGCAATAGTCTTGCGTCCTCTACCAGAGCCTCCGATTCCCCTCTGATCCTCTCCGGGGTCAGGCGTTCGGGGTGGCGTTCATGTAGAAGCTGGCTGGCGCGCCCCCACATGGGCTCCAGCCGGCTCAAGTCCACATCCCGACCAGCGGCTCCCCGAAAGGTAGCCTTGGCGTCGAGTGGGCCGCCCACCAGAACATCTTGCGCGCGCATCATGCCTGGGTAGCGAGCCGACACCTTGCTCAGCCGGCGTAGGAGCTTCAGGGGGCGAGTCGTCGCCCGTCGATTGGGTATGACGGTCCCGTCCCATTCGACGCCTGACAGCACCGCGAATGCCACGGCCTCGGCGATCTTCCGCACATCCATCGCGATTGCTTCGGCTCGCCGGATGGCTTCATAGGTGCTGCCCCCCACCACGGAGTCGATGCTCTCCGACAACCACCTGAATCGGACGGCAATGAGGGCCATGACCTGTTCGTACGCCTTCGCGGGTGGAAGGGTAGACATCAATCGTCACCTCCGAGCGAGATGTACCGTGAGCAGGCGGGAGAATCGACCAGCGCCCCGTCGAGGCTGCTGGTGCAGGCGTCAACGCTGCTCTTCGCCCTCGCCCGGCACCCGCCGCAGCAGGTCGGCTACTTCACAATCGAGATACGCCGCCACCGCCGCCAGCGTGCGCAGGGTCGGCTGGCGGTTCTTGCCCATCTGCAGGATCGACGACCGGCTCAGCCCGGAGAACACCGCGAGCTGATCCAGGTTCAGCCCACGCTCGTCCGCCGCCCGGCGGATCCAGTAGACCGCCCGCCTGACCTCGATTTCGAGCCGCGCGTCCGCATCCATGCCGCAGGTGTAGCGCGCGCCTCACGCGCTGAACACCGCCAATATGCAACACGTCATTAGTAAGTCGACATTTTGATACAAGGTGCGCTATGAACGGCGCGCCGACCACCCGGGCCGAGGAGGCGAACCCATGACCCACGCGCCGACCACCATCCGCTTCACCCGAGCGCAGGCGCGGGCGCTGGTGACCATCGGGCGGGCGCTCGAGCCCGAGATCCGCGGCGCCTTCGACGACCACCGCTGCCGGCGGGCGGCGCAGCGAGCGTTCGACGCCATCGACGACGCCCTGCGCGGCGTGCGCCGGGACCCGCTCGACCTCGATCTGGACCGCTTCGCCGACGTGCACGGCGCGCTGCGCGACGCCGAGATGGCGACGCCGCTGCGTGCCCGCGTGCGCGACCTGCTGGCAACGCTGGTTTTGTGGCAGGCGATCGAGCAGCTGCCGGCGCAGACCGACCGCCGCGGCCTGCTGGTCGCCGAGTCGATCGACGACCTCGCTTGGCGGGCGGAGGCGCTGGACCTGCTGCGCGACAACGGCGTCGACGTCGTCCTGCCCGGCGAGCGACGTTGAATTCGAGGTTCGGGGTGCCGCGATGGGCGAGCCGAAGAGCAAAGCCGGGGACACCCTGCAGGCATGCTCGGCCCTGGGGATCAGCGGGGCGGGTAGACCGCGAGCGCGCGCGGCGCCGGCAAACAGAGGGGGGAATGCCTGGGGTGCATATCCCGATCTACATCTGATCGAGCCGCGTAGTTTCGCGCCTTTGCGCCCCTGACAAGATGGAAGAGGAGGCCGTACCCCTCGGTTATTCGGAGTGCTTGAACCAAAACGCCGAAAGGAC
>JAUHXC010000009.1 GCA_030427205.1 bacterium
CCTTTCGGCGTTTTGGTTCAAGCACTCCGAATAACCGAGGGGTACGGCCTCCTCTTCCATCTTGTCAGGGGCGCAAAGGCGCGAAACTACGCGGCTCGATCAGATGTAGATCGGGATATGCACCCAAGTCAGTTCCCTCGCTGGTCCCATCGGCGGCGATCTGGGCGAGCGCTGTCCCAGACGGGGGTCCCGTCGACGGCGTTCGCGATGAAGTCAGTTCGCTCGATGGTCCCGTCGGTGGCGATCCGGGCGAGCGCCGTTCCCGACGGGGGTCCCGTCGACGGCGTTCACGATGAAGTGAGTTCGCTCGATGGTCGCTTCGGCGGCGATCTCGGCAAGCGCTGTCCCAGGCGGGGGTCCCGTCGGCGGCGTTCGTGATGACGGGAGTTCCCTCGGAGGTTCCGCCGGCGGCGATCCGGGCGAGCGCTGTCCCAGGCGGGGGTCCCGTCGACGGCGTCCGCGATGAAGTGAGTTCGCTCGATGGCCCCGTCGGCGGCGATCCGGGCGAGCGCCGTCCCAGACGGGGGTCCCGTCGACGGCGTTCGCGATGAAGTGAGCTCGCTCGATGGTCCCGTCGGCGGCGATCTCGGCCGGCGCAGCGCCCGGCGCGGTCATCGTCGTCATCGTGGGCACCACCGGCCCTCGCACTGCGCACAAGGGCGACCGAGCCGACATATTTTGTCATTCGAGGTGAACCGCGATTTGGTTGCGATCTCGCGCGGTTGTCGCCCCCCGGGCGTGACATGTGTGTCATAGGGCGAAGAAAGAGCTTGCGAAGTAGGGCATGTGCCGGCACAACGGTCACACGGACACTACATCCCCCTGTAAACGGGCCGTTTACGACATTCCGAATCGGAGGTACGCGCCATGGCGCTTCGCAATCTCTCGCAGTCGAGCCTGATCACGCTCACCCGCTACTACACCGATCCGCTGCGCGAACAGCTGCTCGGGTACCCGACGCTGGCCTGGGCGCCGGCGGTGCTCGACGCGATCCTCGACGATCTGGTCGCGCTCGAGGACGACCCGCGGGCGCAGGCGGCCGCCGCTCGGGCCGAGGCCACCGCCGCCGACGGGCGCTTCGACAACCTCGCCCGGACCCTCTACTACCTGTGCAAGGCCTACGAGGCGCTGGCGCTGGCCGAGGGCGATACCGAGCGCGCCGGCCGGGCGATCATGCTCGGGCGCACGCTGCTGCCCGACGGCCTGCACGTGGTCAAGTGGAGCTACCTCGAAGAGGCGGCCGAGGCCGATCGGATCGAGGGGCGCCTCAACGATGACGACCGGGCGTTGATGGGCGGCCTGCAGGTGTTCGGCACGACCCTCCTGGCGCTGGTGGCCGAGTGGCAAGCCGCGGCGCGCGAGCTGGGCGAGGCCGATCGCCGGCGCACCGACATCGAGGCCGACGTGGCCCAGAACCGCCTGCCGCAGATGAACCGGGTCCGCGGCCGCTGGATGGACACGATCCGCGCGATGCGGGCGGCGGCGGCGCTGCTCGCGCCGTCGGAGGTGGAGAACCTCTTCCGCAAGCTGAACGAGGCCGAGGCCCGCGCCGACGCCCGAGTCGCCGCGCGCCGCGCCGCCGGGGCCGCCGCGGCCGACGTGGACGAGGTGCTGCCGCTGGACGGCGCCGACGTGCGGGCGGGGGAGGACGCGGCGGCCGACGCGCCCGCCGAGGCCGCGCCTGCCGAGGTCGCGCCCGCCGAGGCCGCGCCTGCCGAGCAGCCCGCTGCGCCTGTCGAGCGGCCTGCCGAGCAGCCCGCGGCGCCCATCCCGGGCCCGCTGGCGGGCAACGCCAACGTGAACCTGCCCATCTTCGTGCCCGGCGACGAGCGCGGCTGACCCGGTCGCCGCTGCGGTTGGCTCCGCCGCGCCACATAGCCCCGCCACACAGCCGCGCCACACAGCCGCGCCGCACAGCCCCGCCGCACAGCCGCAGCCCACAGAATCAGCGCCGGCGAGCAGCGCCCCGAAAAGAGGGCGTCGCTCGTCGGCCAACTCCTCGATAGACCGCGCCCCCGAGAGGCGCTCTCACGAGGAGGACCCCCCATGCGTATCATCGCCCCGCTCGGCCTGCTGGCCGCTCTCTGTCTCATCGCATCCACCGCCCACGCCGAGGTGAACTGGCTTCAGCGGCAGTGTGATCCCACCATCGATGCCTTGCGTGCCATCCCGGGCAACGAAGGCATCGGCAACGACGCGGCCAAGGCCATCGCCCGGGAGGAGCTGCCCAAGCTGCCCGGCTTGGTTCGAAACGTGAAGCTGCAATGCGGGCAGTGGATCCAGTGCTCCGAGGGCTGCAACCGCATGAAGGGCAAGGACTGTCGCCGGCTGAGGGGCAAGGAGAAGCGGCAGTGCAACAAGGAGAAGCGGCGCTGCCGGCGCGGCAAGTGCGACAAGTTCCTCGACCACGCGCAGTGCAGGTCGAAGCGCGGCGCGCTGTGGCGCTCGATCAAGCGCATGTCGCCGCCCGCGCCGACGAGCCCGTTTTTCGTCAACTGGCGCCAGAAGGTGCAGAAGATCTACGACAAGTGCCGGGTGATCTACTCCAACCGCGGGGTGTGAGCGGCGCGCCCCGCCAGCGGTGCCCGTCTACGATGTTCGCTACGGGCCAGCGCCTGATACGCTCGTCGACCTGCGACCGACCCGAGATCGACCCGAGGCCGACCCGCGGGTGAGCGCCCGGGCGACGCAGCGGAGGGTGAATCATGCGCGAGGGGAGCAAGGCGAGCGTCGTGGCCGACGAGCCGCTCGAGCGCGGGCAGGCGGCCGGCGAGTCCAAGATGGAGAGCCTGGCCCGGGCGGGGCGCGCGGGGCTGGCCGACGAGCTGCAGGGCGCCACGGCCGAGCCGCCGCTGACCGCCGAGACCGAGCAGAGCCGCGAGCTTGCGGGGGCGTGGGGCGCGCTGTGGGGTGAGACGCTGTATGTCTCGGGCGACAAGGCGACCCGGGGCGGTGTCGTACGCGAGATCCTGGACCGCAAGGGCCAGTGGTCGGCCCTCGACGACCTCGACTTGAACGGCGATCGCGCTGAGCGGCTGGGCGACGCGGCGATCGAGGCGGGGTTGTTGCAGAAGCGGGAGACGGCGGATCTGCGGCTCGGTGAGCCGGTCAACCGGGCCGAGGCGGTGACCATCGTCTCCCGCGCGTTCGGCTTGCCGACGCTGCCAGCGGCGCAGACCCGCCGGGTCTTCCCCGACCTGCCGGTGAGCCATTGGGCGGCCGAGGCGGTCTACGGCGCGGTGTCGGCGGGGGCGGTGACCGGCGTCGACGGTCGCTTCGATCCGGGCGGCCAGCTGCTCGACGCTCACCTCGACGCCTTCTTGGACAAGGCCGTCAATCCGCCCGGTCCCGGCGCGGCGGTCTTCGATCCGACGGTCGAGGGCATGCAGCGGGCCGAGCTGTACGGGTCGGCCTCGACCGCGACCAGCGCGGGTGCGCCGAACAGCTTCGATCGGGCGGGGCTGATCGCCGACGGGTCGATCATGGATCGTGGCGCGGCCCGGACGGACGACGAGCGGGTCGCCGCGGCGAACTCGGTGGTGGATCACCTGGGGGCCGGCGAGGAGGATCACGGGCGGTACCGCCCGCTGAAGGACGCGGCGGGCAATATCGAGGCGACCTACTGCAACGTCTACGCCCACGACTATGCCTTCTTGATGGGCGCGTACGTGCCCCGCGTGTGGTGGCGCGGGCAGGCGCTGGACGACGCGCAGGCGGGCAACCCCGTCGAGGCGGCGTACGACGATACGGTCGGGGAGATGACCGCGAACATGCTCGAGGACTGGTTCCGCGCGTACGGCGCGCAGTTCGGCTGGGGCTACGTCGGTGACCCGCAGGACCCGCAGGCGCTGACCACCGCGCAGACGGAGGCGAACAAGGGCCGGGTGGTGATCCTGGTGGGCGACAGAGACTCCGAGGCCAGCGGCCACATCACGGCCATCGTGCCCGAGACCTCGGGCACGCCTGCTGAGCGCGACGCGCAGGGCCTGGTCGTCCTGCCGGTGCAGTCGGAGAGCGGCGGTGATCCCCGAACCCGGACGAATACGAGCCGGTGGTTCGAGGAGCGCTGGAAGTATCCCGGCGAGCTGTCGATCTGGGTCCACGGCTGACGCAGCGTGCGCCGTCGCGTATCACCCGGGCGTGGGCGGCAGCTGGATCGCCACCACGGCGGGCTCGACGCCGAGCCACTCGGCGATCTGTTCGGCCGAGTGGCCCTCGGCGTGCATCTGCCGGCACCACTCGACGTCGACGAGCGGCTGGGGATCGGGCCGCTTGCCCGGTCGGCGGCTCTCTTCACCGGCGGCGCGCAGGCGGCGCCAGACGGTGGCTTCGGAGAGGTCGGTCGCGTCGCCGATGGCCCGATAGCTGTGGCCGGCGCGATACATCGCGATCATGATGTCGATGGCCGGCTCGGGGCCGATGCGCCCCTTCGGGCAGCCCGGGCGCCGCATCTTCACGCCGGCCTTGATCAGGTGCCGGCGGATGGTGCCCGACGAGACCCGGCGGCGCGAGGTCACCTGCTCGGCGACGTCTTCCAGGTTGAGGCCGCTGAGGTACAGCCGGGCCGCTTCTTCGATGTCGAACCTCGGTCGCCGGGCCATGGGCGCCCTCCTGTCTGCTGCTCCGCGCTCCTCGTATCACATGCGCGGGGGGCGGCGCGACGGTGGGCCGCGCGGTCGATGGCGATCAGCCGCGCGGCGGCCGCGGGAAGAGCGCCGGCGTGCGGTCGCGCCAGGCGGTATAGGCCGGCTCGTCGCCCCAGCGGTCGTCGGCCCGCTTCTCGAGCAGGGGGATCCCGCTCACCCGGGTCAACAGCAGGTAGACGAGGAGCGGCGAGATGAGGGTGACGTATTGCCAGCCGCGCAGGACGTCGGCGGCGAGCAGGGCGATACCGACCCACAGCACGATCTCGCCGAAGTAGTTGGGGTGGCGGGACCATGCCCAGAGGCCCTCGGTGATGAATCGGCCGGGGCTGCGGGCGCGGTGGCGTCGCTTCTGGGCGTCGGCGATGACTTCGATAGCGAAGCCGAAGGCGAAGACGGCGAGGCCGATCCAGGCGAGCGGGCCGGGCGCGGCGGCGGGCGCGGTGATGCCGGCGAGCGCGGCGGCGGCGGTGAGGCTGACCCAGAGGCCCTGCAGCGTCCAGGCGACGAGGAAGCGCGGGCCGTTGGGTTTGATCGCGTCGAAGCGGCCGTCGCCGCCGTCGGCGTGCACGCGCATGAAGAGGAAGGTGCCCAGGCGGATGGCCCAGACGCAGACCGCGCCGGCGAGCAGCGCGCCGTGCAGCGTGATGCCGGCCGACCAGAGCGCCAGGCCGATGACCGTCAGGTAGGTCAGGCTGCCGGTGAGGTCGTAGAAGCGCTCGGTCTGGGCGATGAAGGCCGGCACGAAGGCGATCCACTGCATGGCGAACGCGACGGCGACACAGACCACCGGGGTGGGCCAGCCGAACGTGGTGGCGGCGCCCTGTCCGCCGGCCCAGGCGACGGCGAGGCCGATGGCCACGGCCACGGCGACCACGGCGGCGGCGACGGCGGGCCTGCGGCGGGGCGATCCGTCGCTCATGGGGGGCTCCTCGGCCATGTGCTCGGGGGGTCTGCTGCCGATGGTGCGCGGCGTCGGCTCAGAGCCAGCGGCGGCGCTTCTTGCGGCGGGCCTTCTCGATGCGGTGGCGCTGCTGCTCGCGCTCGAGCAGGCTGGGGTAGTCGGGCACGCCCTGGCTGCGATCGCGGGCGGGCATCACTGAGCGGTCGCTGGCTTCACGGGCGAACAGCTCGACCACCTCGCGGTCGATGCCGGCCCGCAGCGCCTGGCCGCCGAGCTTGCGGGCGGCGTCGTAGCTGATGCCGCCGCGGCGCAGGACGTCTTGGAAGCTGCGCAGCAGCATCGGCAGGGTGAAGCCGTGCTCGGCGTGCAGCGCGGTGCCCAAGCGGCCGATGGTCTCGGGCAGCAGCCGGCCGTCTTCGTAGAGCACCAGCGCCGCCTGGAAGTAGTTGTAGACCGGCACCACCCGCGGGCCGTAGGCCTCGAAGCGGATGGGCGGCGACTTGCGGTCGAGGTGGATGATGACCCGGCGCACCGGATCGCAGGGCTCGAGGCGGTCGAGCGCGCCGTAGATGGCCTCCCGCTGGTCGGGGTAGACCCCGGCGGTGTCGAGCACCCGCTCGAGCACGTCGGGCGGCACCCGCTCGGCGAGCAGGTCGGCGTAGAGGCTGTAGACGAAGGCGTCGCGCTCGGCGTCGTCGCCGAAGAGGGTCTCCTCGGCGGCGAGCGGGGCCTTGGTGCGGGCGTCGAGCAGGGCGGGCAGCTTGTAGCCGATCTGCTCCTTGACCGCCCGGAAGCGCCCGCGCAGCAGGTTGCCCAGGTTGTCCTTGAGGATGAACCCGTCGTAGTGGATGCCGTCGAGGGCCAGCTTCTCGGAGAGCACGCCGCGCATCTGCCGCGGGCTGCCGCTGATGAAGAAGACCTGGGCCCGCCCGCCGGAGTCGCCGCGCAGCGCGCGCAAGAGCTCGGCGCTGCCGGGCACGTTGGCCTTGTCGGCGGGGCGCTGCATCGCGGTGCGCAGCAGGTCGCGCAGGCTGTCGAACTCGGTGGCGAGGTAGGTCTTGTCGAGATCCCAGCGGAAGATGTGCGGCTTCGCGGTCGCCATCAGTCGGCATCACCGAGGGCCGTGGCGAGCCGCTCGCCCATCTCGCGGCACAGGTCGCTCTCGACGGCGCGGTGGGCGACCTTGATCGCGTTGCCCAGCGCCCGGTCGTTGCTGCGGCCGTGGGCCTTGATGAAGAGGTGGTCGAAGCCGAGGATCGGCGCCCCGCCGTATTGCTTCCAGTCGGTGAGCTGCTTGAGCTGCACGATGCCGCCGCGCAGCAGGCCGAGGCCGATGCGCCAGACGAGCTTGCTGCGGTAGGCGTAGCGCGCGAGGTCGACGACGGTCTCGCTGATGCCTTCGAGCATCTTGAGCACGACGTTGCCGGTGAAGCCGTCGGTGACGACCACATCGGCCTTGCCCCGGGGCAGGTCGACCCCTTCGACGTTGCCGACGAAGTTGAGGTGCGTATCGGCCGCGAGGCGCCGATGGGCCTCGACGATGGCCGGCGAGCCCTTGAAAGGCTCTTCCCCGTTGCTGAGCAGGGCCACCCGCGGGCGCGGGTTCTTCGAGATGCGGGCGGCGTAGGCCGCGCCCATGTGGGCGAAGGCGACGAGGGTGTCGGCGTCGGCGTCGAGGGTGGCGCCGACGTCGAGCATCAGCGCGAAGGGGTCGTCATTGGATCCGCGGCGGCGCTCGGTGGGGTAGACGGCGGCCAGGGCGGTGCGGTTGACGCCGGGCAGGCGCTCGAAGGTGCGGGCGCAGGCGAGGATCGAGGCGCCGGTATTGCCCGCGCTGACCAGCGCGTCGGCCCGCCCGTCGGCCACCAGCCGCGCGCCGACGAGGATCGAGGCCTCGGGCTTGGCGTCGAGGGCCTTGCGCGGGGACTCGGCCATGTCGACGACCTGATCGGTGTGCACGATCGAGAGGAAGGCCGCGTCGTAGCGGGTCCGGCGCAGGGCCGACTCGATCTGGTGCTGGTCGCCGACGACGACGACCGCCGCCTTGCGCTCCAGTGAGATGCGCGCGGCGGCCCGCACGGCCGGGGCCGCGCCGTGGTCTCCGCCCATCGCGTCGAGTGCAATCGTGGCCATGGCATTGTTCTACTCGCCCGGAGGGCCGCCGTCTACCGTCGCCCAGACGACGACGTCGCCCGGCGGGATGCTGACCTCGCCCACATCGCCCAGCGCGGGGGCCGCGGGGTCGAAGATGTTCGCCGCGCCGGCGAGGTCGGGGGCCAGATCGAGCGGGTCGGTCCACGGGATCGGGGCGTCGGACCAGTTGAAGATCGCCAGCCGGTCGGCGGCGCGCCACGCGCGGGGCGCCGGGGGAGGTGAATCGGCGCCGTCGAACCAGCTGCCGGGCAGGGGGCGCATCGCGGCGGCGGCGGGTCGATCCTGCCAGCGTGCGGTCAGCGCCTCGGTGATGTCGGCCGCGTCGGCCGAGTCGGCATCGGGCAGCGCGCCGCGACCGGCGACCCACGCCAGGGCCAGCCGCTGTCTGATCGCGCCGTCGTCGGGGTCGGCCGTCGCCTCGACCGCCGCCGCGTCGAAGGGCCCCAGCCGGCTCCACAGGGCCATCTGGCGGGCCATGCGCGCCGGCGGACCCGGGTCGAGCGTCACCAGCGGCGAGAGCCCCTGTTCGCTCGGCGCGCGCGGGCCGCCGGTGACGATCGTGGGGCTGGGTCGCCCGGCGCCGAGCGCCGAGAGCAGGGCGCGCAGATCGTCGGCTGGCACGTGGTCGACGCCCGTCAGGCGGACTTCGAAGCCGGCCTCGGCCAGCGCGAGCCGGATGCGGGCCAGGTGCTCGCGCACGGCGGGCACGCGGGGATCGAGCCGTGGGCAGTCGTCGGCGCAGTCGGCGTCGAGCCAGTCGGGGTGCTCGATCAGCAGCGGCGCGGCCGGGGGCAGCGTCAGCGCGGGCCAGTCGACGCCGACGGTGGCCGGGGCCAGGGCCGCGGCCAGCTCGGCCACGGCGTCGCGGGGGGTCCACGCGCTGCGGTCGGCGGCCCAGTCGCCGCGCAGCCAGAGGTGGCCGGCGCCGCCGAGGGCCGCGACGCGCTGCCCGGCGGCGGCGAGCGCCTCGGGGTCGTCGGGGTCGACGGTGATCCCGGTCGACAGATGGGCCGTCGCGGGCGGGGCGTCGAGGCGGGCCCGCTGGCCGAAGGCGTCGAGCGTCAAGGTCGCCGAGGCGCCGGCGCAGATGGCCCAGGGCGCCGAGAGCCAGGTCTCGCCTTGCCCCGACAGCGGCCCGGGCAGCGTGGCGCGCAGCTCGCCGGCGCCGTCGCCCGCGTCGCGCACCGTGGTCGACAGCGGGCGGCGCGGATCGAGGCCGCCGAAGACGAAGGCGCGCCCGAGCTGGGCCAGCAGCCGGGGCGCGGGGCCGTGGCGTTCGACGTCGCGCCAGCCCTGCACGCCGTCGGGGGTCGTCGTCCAGCGCCCCAGGCCGGTGAACGCGGCGTCGGGCCCGCCGAGCGCCCAGACGTCGACGGCGTCGAGCGGGTCGCCGCGGCCGAACGAGAGGGCGGTGGTGCCCAGCAGGCAGTCGCCGTCGGGCACGAGGTCGAGGGTCACGTCGGGCGCGCGCGCATGGCCGCTGTACGAGACGGTGAGGCCGCCGTCCCGCGGGCTCCAGACGACGACGGTCCAGTCGGACGGGCGCACGGCCTCGTCGAGGTGCACCACCGGCCCGAAGCCGTCCAGCGTGACCCGGGCCGGGCCCGCCGGTCGGGCGATGATGCGCAGGTGGGCCCGATCGGGGCAGCGGTTGATGATGAAGCCGGCGCTGCGCAGCTGCTCGTCGTCGCATTCGCCGGTGGGCAGCGGCGGCGACGCGTCGGGCAGGGCCGAGTCGGGCAGGTGGTCGCCGTCGAACGCGCAGGCCGTCGCGAGCAGGCCGAGCGCGATCAGGCCAGGGCGCGCGCAGGCGGTCAAGGCGTCAGCCCGTTGAGCCGGCGTACATGGGCCGCTGCGCTGCGGATCTGCGCGGCGGTGAGTCGCTTGGCGTGCGGCGGCATGGCGCCGCGGCCGGTGCGGATCAGCGCCTCGATCTCGGCGGTGGACATGGCGGCGACCGTCGGGCTGGCGAGCGGCGGGATCGGGCCGATGCGGGCGGCGAGCTGGCCGTCGCCTTCACCGTCGGCGTGACAGCGAGCGCAGGCCATCTGGTAGACCCGAGCGTCCGCTTCGGAGGAGGCCGCGGCAGGGGTAGGGGCGGAGGTGGAGGCGGCCTCCGTCGGGGCTGAACCGGAGCGCTCGCCGCGACAGCCGACGGCCGCGACCAGCGCGGCGGCGAGCGTCAGCGCCAGGGCAGGGGAGGCAGGCCGCCGGCCCCGCCGTGAACCTCGGGCATAGATGGTGGTCGACATGGCGATTGTGCAGTGTAGCATGTCGCCGGTGGAGGCTGACTCATGAAGCGGTGCATCCTGGTCCTCTTCGGGTTGATGGTGGCGGCGTGCCCCATCGGCGGGGCGTGGGGGCAGGCCGACGGGCGCTTGCGCCACGAGTATGTGCCGCCCGAGGTCTTGTCCCGCTTCGACCCCGGCCGCGCCGAGTCGGCGATCATCGGCAGCCGCGACGGTCTGCCCGAGGCGATTCGGCGCGATGGGGCGCAGCTCGAGCAGCCGGGGCCGCCGGGCAGCGACAGCCCGCTGGTCCGCCCGCCCGATGCCCCGCCGCCGGCGGACAGCCCGTCGATCCCCCGGCCCGACGAGGCCCGGCCCGATCGCGATACCGGCGCCGACTCGAACCTGAAGTACCACGTCATCTACAACCCCAGCGTGGCGCCGCTGCGGCGCAACGTCGCGTTCGACGTGGTCGAGGACGACTACCGCCTGACCATCGCGCCGAGCAGCCGGACCCGGGTGCCGATCGTCGGCGACCGCCGGGCCCGCCCCGGGCGGGAGCTGTTCTGGGGTGACTTGAAGGTGGACTTCGCCGGCGAGGACGCGCCGCTGCCGTCGGTGGCGCCCGATATGCGTATCCTGGCGCTGCGCACCGAGCCGGCGGGCGTGCGGATCGATCTGGTCAAGGACGCGGCGGACAACTTCTACGTGCGCGCGCCGAACCATCGGGGTGAGGTGCGGCTGGTCTTCCTGGTCGACGCCGATCAGGCCTATTTCTCGTCGCCGGTGCCGGGCAACGTCTTGCTGGGGCACCTCAGCGGCGATCCGATGACCGCGCTGCCCGAGCGGGCCCGGCGGGCGGGCCGGCGGGTGCTGGGCGAGCTGGGCATCGGCCCCGAGATGCCGTTCGATCAGGGCGTCGACGCGCTGGTGAGCCACTTCCGCGGCTTCGAAGCCGGGCCGCCGCCGACGGCGAGCGGCGACATCTACGAGGATCTGGCGCTGGGCGGGGTGGGGGTCTGCCGTCATCGATCGTTCGCGTTC
The DNA here is from genome assembly GCA_030427205.1 of bacterium. Lineage (GTDB taxonomy): Bacteria > Myxococcota_A > Bradymonadia > UBA7976 > UBA1532 > JACKDM01. The sequence continues at coordinate 10,974 of JAUHXC010000009.1, forward strand.
ATGATCACGGCGCGTGCGGCCGGCGTGCCGACCCGGGTCGTGCACAACGAAGCCCACGCCTTCGTGGAGGTCATGGCCCCCGACGGGCGCTGGCGGCGGGTCGATCTGGGCGGCGAGGCGCCGGAGCTGTCGATCGACGGCGGCGAAGGTCGGCGGCTGCATCAGCCCACGCCCGATGCCTTCCCCAAGCCCGAGTCGTGGCGCAATCAGTACAGCAGCATGCTGACCAACGGCACGCCGCCCGCGGCGTCGACCCCCGAGGCGGGTGATCCGCCGGCGATCGAGGGCGCGCCGCCGGGTCTGGGCCCGAGCGCGGATGTGCCGGCCGAGGGCGCGGGGGACGGCGCGGGCCCGGCGGATCAGGACGGGCCGCTGGACGGCGCGGGCGATGGCGACGGTGACGGCGCGGGCGACGGCGCGGGGCAGGGCTTCGGGGACGACGACGGCCCGCTGGTGGATGATCCGTTCGCGCCGCCGACCGGCCCGCCGGCGGAGGTCCCGCTGCCGCGCATCGTGGACGGGGACGAGGCGTCGGACATGCCGCTCGACGAGCTGCCGACCGGCGCGCCGGTCGCCGTGCGGCTCGCGCTGGACGCCGACGCGCGGCTCTCGGGCTATCGCGGCGAGGCCTTGGGCGAGCAGGTGACCGGGCGGGTCATCGATCCCGATTCGGGCCAGGGCGTGGCAGGGGTCAAGGTGCAGGTGCACCTCGTGCCGGTGGGCGGCGGGGCGTCGGTGCCGGTGGGTCAGGCCCGCGTCACCGGGCCCGACGGGCGCTTCGAGTCGGCGATCACGCTGCCGCCGACGCTGCGCCTGGGTCGTTACCGTCTGGTCGCGGCGACCGAGGCCGGCGAGGGCCGGGCCGCGGCGCGCAGCGACATGCCCTGAGCGATCCGGTTCGTCAGTCGAACGCCTTCATCAAAGGCAGCAGCGGCGCGAAGTCGTCGGTCCATTCGAGGCCGTCTTCGAGGGCCATCTTCTCGGTGTGCAGGTCGTCGGCGATGGTCTGCTCGACGAACGCCCGGTCGCGCGACATGAAGACCCAGCGGGTATGGGCCGTGTTCTCCAGCCAGTTGCCGGCGCGGGCGATCTCGACGGCGGCCAGGTCGAGCGCGCGGGCGTGGGCCCGCAGGACGGGCCGCAAGTCCAGGTGGCGGTTGGCGATGTTGATGATCAGCATGCCGTCGGGCGTCATGCGTTCGAGGTAGAGCGCGAAGGCTTCGCGGGTCAGCAGGTGGGCCGGGATGGCATCGCTGGAGAAGGCATCGAGCACGATGACATCAAACGCTTCGACGGTGCGGGCGAGCTGCAGCCGGCCGTCGCCGATGACGACGTCGAGGTCGACATTACGGGCGCGGGCGTCGGGCAGATAGGTGAACCACTCTTCGGCGAAGCGCTCGACGAGCGGATCGATCTCGAAGAAGACCACCCGATCGTTCTCCCGCCCGAAGGCGGCGACCGTGCCCACCCCGAGCCCGACCGCGGCGACCGTGCGCGGCGGCCCGTCGGCGGCCCACTCGAAGTAGCGCCCGATGCCGCTGTCGCCGTGGTAGTACGACAGCGGCTCCGATCGCCGCTCGTCGGTGTACTGCTGGCCGTGCATGATGCGGCCGTGCACCAGCTTGCGGGCCGGGCCGGTGGGGAAGACGCCGGGGATCTCCTTGACCCGCAGCACGCCGTAGAAGCCGCGGTCGATGGCCATCACCCCGGCGAGGCGGACCCGCAGCTCGAGCGCGAAGCCGATGGCCAGCGCGATGACCATCAGCGGCATCACGGCGCCGATCCAGCGGGGCGCGGCGGCGAAGGGCCGGGCGTTCCAGACGCGCCACGCCTGCAGCGACGCCAGCAGCCCGGTGGCCAGGGCGGCGAGCTGCAGCTCGATGCGCACCGGCAGCAGGGCCGGGGCGGCGAGGCCCACGAGCACCCCGCCGAGGGCGCCGCCGAGCGACGTGGCGAGGTAGAAGCCGGTCAGGTGGGCCGCGGCCGGCCGCAGCCGCACGACCTCACCGTGCAGCGCCATGCAGCCGACGAAGAGGGCGCCGTTGAGGATGAGGATCTGGCCGAGCATGCCCAGATCGGCGCCTTGGTCGAGGGCCCACCACAGGCCGAGCGCGACGAGCGGCAGCCCGCCGAACCAGACCCGCCGATCACCCCAGGCCGGGCGCCCGAAGCAGATGATGAAGGTCGACAGGTAGAGGCCGAGCGGCAGGACCCACAAGAATGGGCTCGCGCTGATGTCTTCGGTCAGGCGGTCGGTGGTGGCGAGCAGCAGCGCCGAGGCCACGGCGGTGAGCGCGACCCACATGAGCTGGTCGGCTCGGCTCAGCGGCGGCCCGGCGGGCTCGGGGCCCTCGGCGCGATCGGGATCGACGGCGAGGGCCTTGCCGCGCCGATGGACCTGCCAGGCGCATACGCCGATGAGCGCCGCGAAGAGCCCATAGCCCACCGACCAGCCGACGGCCTGCCGTTCGAGCCCGATGAAGGGCTCGAGCACGATGGGGTAGGCCACCAGCGCCGCCAGCGAGCCGGTATTGGACCACGCGTAGAGCCGATACGGCGAGCGACCGCGCTCGACGCTGGCGGCCCAGGCCTGGATCAGCGGCGCGGTGGCCGAGAGCACGATGTAGGGGGCGGCGACGGAGGCGCCCAGGGTGGCGAGGATGCCCATGGTCGGGGAGCCGCCCGGCTCGGGCGCGCTGGGGATGATCGGCAGCACGATCAGCGACAGGGCGACGAGGCCGCCGTGCACCATCAAGCCGCGACGCAGCGGCAGGCGCAGCGCGAGCAGGTGGGCGTAGGCGTAGCCGGCGAGCAGGCCGCTCTGGAAGAACAGCATGCAGATGGTCCACACCGTCGAGCCGCCGCCGAACCACGGCAGGACGTAGCGCCCCATCAGCGGCTGCACCAGGAAGAGCAGGAACGCGCTGATGAGCGCGGTGATGGCGAAGAGCATGGCGGGCAGTCTGCCCCGACCATCGGGCGGGCACAACCGCCGCGGGGCCGACCGGGCCGACCTCGGGTATGATGGGCCCGCGGAGTCCACCGCCCCGACCCGGACTGGAGCGCCGATGCCCCCGATCGAAGACTATCCGCCGACCCGGCGGCGCCGCGGCGCGTGGATCCTGGGGATCGCGCTCTTCGCGCTGGCCGGCTGCCGCGGCTGCGGGTGTGAGGCGCCTGCGCCGGCGATCGAGGCCGACGATGCAGCGCAGGCGCCCGATCTGGCGCTGGCCCAGCAGATGGGGCCCGACGCGGTCGAGCGGGCGATCACCGAGGGGCTGCGGGCGGTGGCTCGACGGGATACGGCGACCGCGATCGCCCGCTTCGAGGCGGCGGCCGCGGCGGATCCGGGGCGGCGGGTGCCCCATCAGCGGCTGTGCGGGCTCTATCGGCAGGCGGATCGCACCGCGGACGCGCTGCGCGCCTGTCGCGCGTGGCGTGAGCTGGAGACCGAGCCGGACTTCCAGAGCCGGGCCGATGCCATCATCGAAGAGCTGCGGGGGCGCGGGCCGGCGAAGCGGCCCTGAGATGCTCGGGCGGGATCAGTCGCGGGGTTCGATGGCGAGGCGATAGCCGCGCCCGCGCACCGAGCGGATGACCCCGCGCAGGACGGGATCGAGCCGCGAGCGCAGCCGGCTGATGCGCTGGTCGAGCGCGCGGTCGACGCCGTCGTACTCGATGCCCCACAGTTCGCGGTACATCGCCGCCCGGTCGACCACCTCGTTGGGGTGGCGGGCGAGCATGTCGAGCACCTCGAACTCGGCCGGGCTGAGCGAGATCGCCTCGCCGCGCACGACGACCGTGCGGCTGAGCGGGTCGACGGTCATCGGGCCCAGGCGGATGCGCGGATCACCGGCGGGCTTGGAGTCGAGCCGCGCGGCGAGCCGCAGCATGCTGCGGATGCGCGCGACGAGGATCTCGAAGTCGATCGACTTGGGCACGTAGCCGTCGGCGCCCGCGTCGAGCACCTCGGCCTCGTGGTCCGACGGGTCGAGCGCGGTCAGCATGAGCACCGGCACCCGGCTGACGCCGCGGATCGCCTCGACGACCTCGGTGCCGCTCGCGTCGGGCAGCATCATGTCCACCAGGACCAGCCGCGGAGACTCGCTGGCCACCACGTCGGCCGCACCGAGCGCCTCGGCGAGGCGGATGACCTCGAAGCCGTTGCGTTCGAGGACCCGGGTCACCAGTCGGGCGAATGAGTCGTCATCTTCGATGAGGAGGAGCAGCGGGTCGGACATCGTCACCTTTTCCGTCAAAGTCGAGAACGGTCCCCCGTATACCACCGTCCAGGGATGGTGCGCGAGGGAAGAAAGAAGGTCGTAACAGCCCTCACCCGAAGGGATCGACTCAATCGTCACCCCTTGTTTCAAATGTTCGCCGGCCGCCGGGGCCGGTCGCGGCGGGTGCCATGGGCTCACGGTCGGATATTGGAGGCGCTCGGCGCCGAGTCGGTCACATCGTGCCGAGCGATCTCCGGTCAGTAGACCCGACCGAAGATGCGATAGGTCGCCAGCAGGGTCTCGAGCAGGTCGACGTGGTTCGTCAGCGCGTAGCGGGCGCGGTAGTAGAGCCGCGCGAGCCGATCGTCCTCCGCGGGATCGGCGGAGGCGTCGTGGCTGTACCAGGCCTGCAGCGCGGCGTCGTATTCGGTGGCCAGGGTCTGCCCGCGGCGCACGAGGCCCACCGCGCCCGTATCGCCGTCGACCTGGAACCGGCAGTGGGCGGTCGCGGCGACGAGCGCGCGGCATTCGCCTTCGACGCAGGTCTCGCCGTCGGGGCAGCCGCCCAGGGGTTTGGCCGGCGCGCAGATCGTCTCGGCCGCGCAGGCGCCGGCTTGCGGGATGCAGTTGCCGCGCGCGTCGCACACCTCGTCGGCGGCGCAGAGCCCGGCGTCTTCGGTACAGTCTTGCAGGCAGAAATACGGGCCGTCCTCGGCGCCGATGGGCTGGCAATAGGTGCCGCCGAGGAAGCCGGTGTGCCCGACGCACGCGTCGTCGGCCTCGCAGCCCCCGCAGATGCCGGTGGAGCCGCCGCTGACCTCTTCCTGGCACAGCGGCTGGACCGCGGCATAGGCCACGCCGCTGAGCGGATCGGTGAAGACCACCCGCTCGGTCACAGCGGGGTCGATGACCTCGATCTCGCCGTCGCTGCCCGGGCGGAAGACGTTGAGCTGGTCGTTGAAGCGGGTGCTGTACGACGCGGTGGTGAAGAGGAAGCCGTACCACAGGATGTCGGTGGCCAGCGCGAAGGTGGGCTCGGCCTCGACGACGGGCCGCGCCGCCTCGTCGATGCACGTGCCGTCGACGCAGGTGCCCGTCGGGCAGTCGCCGAGCGGGGCTGCGGGGCTGCACTCGGCGATCAGCGGCGCGCAGCCGCCGTCTTCGGGTACGCAGTTGCCGTTCTGATCGCAGACCGTTCCCGGTTCGCAGAGGCCGGGGTCGTTGGTGCAGTCGCGCAGGCAGGCGTCGGCGCCGTCGCCCGTCGGCTGGCAGTAGGTCCCGCCGAGGAAGCCGGTGTAGCCGGCGCAGTCCGTATTGGCTTCGCAGGGCGAGCAGAGGCCCACCGGCCCGCCGGTGAACGGGCCCGAGCGGGCGCCGGTCTCCGGATCGTAGAGGCCGCCGGTGGCCGCGTCGTAGATCGGGGCCGGAACCGGGTACTGCAGCTGCAGGCCTTCGACGCCGTCGACCTTCAGCGCGCGCGGCGCGAAGCCGGTGTAGTCCTTGGCCAGGATCTGGTTCATCAGCGCCTCGAACTCGTCGGGGAACCAGTCGTAGAAGCTGATCGCGTAGACCCCCGCGTCGCCGTCGGCGCCCAGGATGAACGCGTCGGGGTCGGTGATGGCCCAGACCGCCGCCAGCGTGGCCCAGTAGTGCCCCGCTTCGAGCGGCTTGTCGGGGAAGTAGTAGCCCGCCTGGGTATCGTAGACGGAGAACGGGCGGCGGCCGACACCGGGCTCGATCTCGAAGCGCTCGCCGTCGGGCGCGCAGGCCGGATCGGGCTCGGCGAGCCCCTGCAGCTCGGGCTGGTCGCTGAGGTGCAGCAAGGTGCCGCGGGTGCTCTCGCACCACTGGCCGTAGGGCGGCGTCGCCATGACCTCGGCCAGCAGGTTGAAGCCGCTGTTGATCGCCAGATCGTAGGTCCGGTCGAAGAGCGCGTCGTAGCCGTAGGGGGCGACGTACCAGCTCTGGAAGACGTCGGACAGCGGCAGGAAGACGCGATAGTAGTAGTCGATCAGCGGGTGCCAGACGTCGAAGAACGGGTTGTCGCGGCGATAGTTGATGCGCAACTCTCGTGGAACTTCAGCGGCCGGAACGCGGTCGGTCCGTATGGGCCCGAAGTAGAAAGGGAATTCGGAGGGGCCTCGTTCCGAGAATCATCCGCCGATCGGCCGATGTTCCAGATCCGTTCCAGTTTTCCCCGTCAATCGTCCTGATCCCCGGTCTCCTCGCCCTTGAACCCCAGCCCGTCGAGCACGTCCACCGCCGCCACCAACTGCTCGTCGGCGACGTGGGCGTAGCGCTCGGTCATGCGCACCGAGCTGTGCCCCATGAGGACCTGCACCACCTTGAGCGAGCACTTCTGGAGCACCAGGTGCGAGGCGAAGGTGTGCCGCAGATCGTGGAACCGCACATGGCGAAGGCCGGCCTTCTTCAGCGCTCGGCTGAGCGCCTCGTTGGCCGTCGTCTGCCCGCTGACGAGCCCGCCCTCCTTGTTGGGGAAGACGATCTCGCCCGCGCTGTGCTGGCGCCACGCACTCAGGGCCTCGACCAGATCGGCCGTCATCGGCACGACCCGGGTCTTGCCGTTCTTCGGCGTGCCCAGCCGCCCCCGCCAGCAGTTGTGCTCCACGGTGATGCGCCGCGCCCCGAAGTCGACCGAGCGCCAATGCAGGCCGTAGATCTCGCCCTTCCGCATCCCGGTCCGCACCGCGAGCAGGAAGAAGACGAACCACTGCGGCCGCATCGAGCGGGCGATGTCGAGCAGCCGCCCGACCTCTGCCGGCCTGAGCCAGTCGAAGTCGGCCTGCGGCTCGGGCAGCGTGTTGATGGTCGGCATCTCGCCGATCAGCCGCCACTCCATCGCGCAGCGCAGCAGGCGCCCGAGCACGCTCAGGTGCCGATTCACGCTCGCCGGCTTGAGCCCCTTGTCGATCTGGTGGGCCTTGAAGCCCTCGATCTGTCGCTGGGTGATCGCGTCCAGCCGCTGCTTGCCAAAGAACGGAACGAGGTGGTTGCTCAGGCACAGGTCCTTGAGCAGCGCCCCGCTCGGCTTGCTGTGGACCCGCACGTAGGTGCTCATCCACTCGGTCGCGAACTCGGCCAGGGTCGGCACCTCGGCCGCAGGCGCTGCGCCAGACTGGGGCGTCGCGGAGGTCAATTCGAGCCGAAGCACGACCTCGTACGCCTTCGCCCCGCGCTTCGTCTGCACCGGGCTGACCCGCCGAATCCGCTTGTCGTCGACGATGAAGTCGACGACCCACTTTCCTCTCCACTTCTTGACCGCCATGACCATTCTCCGTGGTCTGTGGCGGGCGCGTGGATTCGGCCGAGGGCATCGTGCCCCGGCCGGTGGACGAAGGCAAGGTGTTGGCGGGAGAGGCGGGCAGGTGATGGGCGACGCCCTGGACTCAGGTCTCGTCGGGCTCGGGCAGCGCCTCGGCGTCGACGGACTCGGCCAACGACGCCAGCAGGCCACCGATGACCGCGCCAGCCGCTGCCGCACCGCCGCTGCGGCCGACCGCGGCGCCGAAGGTCGCCGCTGCACTGACCGACGACGGGGCCTTCACGAGGTAGTCGAAGGCCTTGAACTCAGCCATGCCCATCACCTCGGACGAGCGCATGAAGTAGGCGTCAAACCGCTCGCAGCGGTATATCGTATCCCCCGCATGTCGGCGAACACCCGATCAGTGCCTCATGGGCATGTTCCAGTCGCCCGGAAGAGTTGTTCGAGACGCCTATTCCGGGAGGCATCGGCCGTAGCAGAACCAACACAGCGCCCGCTGTGGTAGTGGATCCGTCGCGAGTTGGAAGCCGGGTGGCTCCTCCCACGGCGGACAGGCCAGGTGACTCTGCAGCAGACGCAGAAGGTGCGAACGCAGCGCCGCGAAAGGGTTGCCCTCCTCGACCCCACAACTGTCGACGACCACCGGCCCAACCGCCGCGGTACCGCGCCATTGGAAGTTCATCGTAAGACCGATATCGAAGCCGAAGCACGCGCGCTTCGCCAGCGAGTCTTCGACGACTCGTTGGAACTCCGCGGTCGAAGCGAGTTGCTCGATTTGGTCGAACTCCTCGGGCGCGATGGCGAACTCCAACTCACCTTCGGCATCTTTGAGCACCAGGGTCGCGGGTGAGCGAAGGCCATAGCTCCATTCGCAATCGCCGAAGCATGCGGCGCCGCCCTGCACCATGGTGAGGAAGTCGAGCCGTACCCTGTCGACCCCCAGATCGGTCGTGCCGGCCTGGGGTTCACCAGCGTCAATACCGGAGTGGCAGGCTGCCAATCCCCACCCGAGCAGCACGAGCAGTGGCCATCCGACTTGAAATACACGCGGTCTCAATCGCTTGCTCGGCCTTGACCCAGCTGGTGTCACGGCGCTTGGCTGGTGAGGCAGTTGTGATCGAACAACGTCTCGTCGGGATAGTTCTTGTTGAAGTCATAGTCGTACAGGTTCACACCATGAGCCCCGATCTCGAAGTCCTCGCGGTTCGCCGTCCCGTTGGCGAAATCGGACCAGCCGGAGGTGATCCCGAGCGTCGAATTACTGCTCAGATCGTCTGAGCCGGCGGCCGCGTCCACCCCGCTCTCGTTGTTCCAATCGTCGAGATCCCAGAAGGCGCGAGAGACCTGAAGCGCCACGCCTCGGTTCGCGGCGCACGCGTCCCACGTGGGCTTCGCGGCTTCGTGATCGACGCCGAACCCAGTCGGAACGGAGCCGGAGTTGTTGGGATCCCACCAGGAGACTGCCGCGACGTAGGTTGCCCACCCCTCGGCCACGGCACACGAGTCGTTCTCCTGAGAATCGAGGCTCCAACCTGGACCGTTCGCGGAGCAGTCATTCCTCAAGTCGTCCTGGATAAACTCTCCCATGTGAACGACATGACCCATCTCATGGGCCATGCGGAAGCCTTCATCGGCCAGCCCCGGAGGCACCGTGATCTTCTTTCGAGAATTCGTACAGGCGGTGGGACACGCTCCCGAGGAGTCGGGGTACTCCAACGAGATCGTCCCGCTATTCAGGCGGGTGTGATAGATCGCCAAGCTCCGCTGAACTGAGTCCAATGCCATGAGTGCCTGGCCATAGTCGCTGAAGGCGTTGCTGTGAATGTATACGCCCGCCCCCCCTGCGATGTAGCAGTTCGCACCGTTGGTGCAGTCCACCGCAGTCCCGGCGTCCGGGTTCCCACCCCAGCCGTTTCGAGACGATGGGTAGGCGTAGATGTTGTTGTTGTCGTCTTCGATGCGAATCGACTCGTTGCTGCCGCTCGCCCAGACCCGGTTGTGGGCGACGAAGTACACATCGGGGTTCAACTCGCCCTTGGAATAGGACGCATTCTCCCACTCGAAAGTCACGCAGCCTTCGCCCGACCCGATGTACCACCGGCCGATGTACTCATCGGCGCTTCCACTGTCTTTGTCCCAAAGCTCGAACTCGGTGCCGGTCGCGTTGACAGCGCCACCTGGATTGCACGCGCTCCGCACGCCCGTCCCACTCGACGGACAATCGACCCGTTCATCGTGGATGATGAGCTCGAGGCAAACTGTCCTCGTCGCCGAATGGGCGGCGAAGCTCGCTCCCATAATCACCGCTGGGATGAGCCACAGATGGACCCGGCTCATTCGACCCCCCTCTCGCTGTAGGAAAGGACGCCAGTGTCCCCAGACTCAAGGAGTACAACGTCCGATGATGGTGCGCTGAGGCTTGGCCCCGGCGCCACGGGCAACCGGCCTTGCGCGTCTGGAATCACCGTGCGCGAGTTGTACTCCTGGGCGTCGATCCGAATTACCTCTCCGTCCTTCACATCGAAGTAGCGATACTCGTTGCTGGCGATTGTAGCCCCGGATCGGAGGCTCGCCTCGATTCTGACCTGCTCGACATAGATCCCATCCGGGAGGAGCCCCGGAGGAGGCAGTACGAACTCGACCGTGCTCCCCGCGAGCGGCAACGAGGCACCTTGGCCTTCGACTTCACCGAACCCCCGCGTGGCCGCCTGCGGCTCCTGAATCCGAACGGTGTTGGAATCGAACAGGGTGACCTGGATGGCGAGTGCCTCGATGCCCCCGACGAGAACCTTGAGCGCAATGCGCCCGAGCTGGTCTCCTGGACGCGCGTCGTCGTCGAGACCGACCGCCAGCACGGGGCCCGTGCCAAACGCGGTTCCAGCAGACACCCCTACAGAGAGTCCGATCGCCGCAGCGAGTGTGATAAATCGATGAGTCACAGATTCTGCCCTTGCCTGATTGTCGTTCCAGGGCAAGCCTACTTCGGGTACTCAGGCATGTCAACCAGAGATCTTGTCAAGTCATCCTCGCTGGGGACTACCTGAAGCTGTGCGTTGATCGCTCGGAGGCCCGTAGCTGCAATCCATCGCAGGGCTCGGAGAAGCCGAACCGGGCGCTGTACGGCGTCGGCAAGCGCGAGGTGATACGACGACTCAGGCGCCAGTACGCGTACCAACGCTCGCGACGCGGCAGCCCGCGGCCCATAGAAGGGAGTCGAGTCCACGCGCCCGTGAGGTGGCCGGCCGAAGTGAGCACGCGAGCGCGGCGAGTACCCGCTGGTGTGCTCACGCCTTACACGTCCGTTTCATCCGCGCTCAGCCGGTTGCCATCACGAAGTTCGGGCCATAGCGTGCTTCGGTCCACCGCTCGATGGGAGCTGAACCGATGGCCACAGCGCTGACCGAACTCAAGCTGGAGCGTTTCCTGCGGCAAGTCGAGCCAGCGATGATGCGGACGTATGTCAGTTCGCGTCGTAGCCTGCTGTCCGCCGAATCGTATGATGCTGACTGGTTCGCCTCTCTCGACCCTGAGCAGCGCACTCTGGTGTGGAACGAACTGGAGCGCGTCAGCCACCTGTGCACGCACCAGGGCCGGGACACGTTGATCGAGCTGTTTATGGAGCGCGGGCTGAAGATCTGCCTGATGGGCGATCATCCCGCAGAGAGCCTCGACGGGATCTATGACGTTGCACTCTTCGCCTTCGTCCTCCACCAGCAGGTCTTCGAGGACGGCTACTTCCTCCTGGAGTGCAAGCGGCTCACCGGTCGCGTTCGATTCCGAGGCCGGCCAGGGCCGCCGGTGGACGATCCCGAGAAGATCGCCGAGGCGCTGCAAACCCACCTCGAGCGGGAGCACGAGAAGCGCTATCCCGGCGGACGCTGTCTGGTCGACGTCCGCTCAGACCCCGAGACGCTCACGCTGCTCGTGAACTACGAGACGCGCAAGCAGGCGACCGAGGTCTTCAAGTCGGGCGAGCGCAAGATCATCGTGATGCGGCACCGGCCGGTGCGCCGTGAACTGGCGGTCTACTACCCCGAGAGCGGCATCCTGGACCTGAAGGCCAACGCCGGGCGACGGGATGCATTGCGGGTGGGGGTGGGGGAGTGCCTGTTCTTGGAGGCGGAGCGCTTCGACGCACGGGTCGAGGTCGACCTCGGCGCGATCCTCTCGTTCCGCGCCCGGCTCCAGGCCATCGCGGAGGCGGACCTGGAGCAGGTGACCGCTGCGCGCCTCGTGCGCATCGCGGGCCATCTCCGCGACGGACACGGCACGGTGTTCTCCGTCGCCAGCGACGATGTCTTCGAAAGCCTGGAGGACGGGATCATCCTGCACGACGGCCCCACCGTGACCGAAGCCACGCTGGCCTTCGACTACAGGTCCGACGCCAAGCGGCCCCGCGAGAAGACGGCCAAGGTGCGTCTGATCGCCAAGTCTCATCAAGTCAAGAAGCCGGAGGCGCGCGGATGGCCCGCCGAAGAGATCATGCCGTTGCTGGAGAAGTGGGGGCTGGTGAAGATGCCGCCCGCGCCGAGCTGAGCCTGGCCCGGGATCTGTTCGCGCATCCTCGGTCGCTCAGGCCGATCACCGACGTCGTCGAGATGGCTGGGGGTCGCGCCGATGCCGTCGCTTGTCTGGAGGCACGGGGCTTCATTCGGCGGGCTCGCGGTCGGCACAGACTCCGCAAGTCGCTGCCATCCAGCCAACTCGGCGGCGAATGCGACCAGCCGTGCCGGATGGAGGTCGTCTCCCGTGGTGACGAAGAATGGGCGGTTTGCCCCGAGGCCCGCTGCAGGGCGCAGCGCCTGAGCCCGGATCTCGTCGAGCAGTATCGGATGCAGCGCCCGCGCTTCCTCGCTGCCCTGGCTCGGGCCAATGGCCTCACAATGCTGCCGGATGTGCGCCAGAGCGCGTTGCCGACCGGGGTCGAGGCCATCGGGGTGACCGAGATCGATCGCGTCCGGGTCTGTTTGCTGTGGCTGGCGCCGCCGGCTCGCACGAGATCGACCGACCTCATTCTCGCGGTCCGTGAGGCGTTCGGGCGTGCCTACGATGCGATCATTGGGATCTCGGCACCTCAGCACGCCGTGGAGCCTGCCCGACCTGACAAGGTCGCGACAGCGGTCTTGGACGCGGCGCAGCTCATCGAGCCCGGCTCGTTCGCCCTCGACCGCCGACGGCTGTCCTGTGCGGCCCGAGGATCGGTGGGTGGGCTGGACTGGTTCCGTGATTGGGACCACTTCGACCTGCACTTCGGGGTCGAGGACGGCTTCGTCGTCGGTCGCTGGGGGGACGTGCCCCTGGAAGCCCCCGACTTCAACGCAACCGAAGAAGCATGCGTGATCGACCTGCTCTACCTCGCGGCGGCCCGCCTGCGTTCCTCCTTCGGCTGGGTCTCCAAGTCCGGGATGGACTGGAACAGCAACGGCACCGACCAGAAGCGCATGCGAGACTTCATCGGTCAACTCGAAGGCCGGCGCGTCGGGATGCAGGCCGGCGCGCGCATCGCGGCAGAGCATCTCTTGCCGACGGCCTCGGTCGAACCGCATGGCGGCGACTCGATCAGGCTGGCGCTGCCCCGGGAGCGGATTCACATCGGCCTCGGGCACGGGGCAATCGGTCTCCGCACTGCCGGTAAGGCTACGAAGTCCAGGGACAAGAGCCGTCGCACCACCGCCATGAGGCGGGTCGAACGGTTGCGCCGCCTGCTCGAGGAGATCACCACCGGGCCCGGCCGCTCGGGCGGGGCGGGAGGCTGACACCGCGTCGGGTCGAGGGGTCGCGGGGGGGTCGGAGGCTGACACGGTCATCCATCCCCTACTCGGGCCCCCATCGGGTCCTTGCGGATGCCGGGCGGATTTTTATAGAAACATCAATGCTTTGCGCATCGAAGGATGCCGCAATGTGCAGCAAACGAGTGAGCCGTTTCGCTCCCTCGTTGGCACCCCCCTGACATGTGGCGTCAGGATTCCTCCGTCGCAATGATGTCGGGATCCGCCAGTGTCGCCCTGTCCGCCATACCTGCCCCACCACGTCGCCCTGCTCTACGATGAGCGGGACGCCGGCTGGTTGGGCGAGGTCTATCGCGGGTTGTCAGGGCAGTGTCGCCGGACGTGGTCGATGGCCCACGAGTTGCGGCCGTCGTGCATGCCGTGTGTCGAGGTTCGGCAAGCTGTCGATCACGCCCGGGTCATCGTCGTGGTTGTGTCGGGCGATCTGTCCCCCATGCTGAAGGACGCGCTCGACTACGCGAACAGCCGGGTGTGCGAGTTCCCCCAACAGCAACTCGTGCTCGTGCTGCTGGACGGCGCCGAGCGGCCGACGGGGAGCCGTCGGTTCAGGGCGATCCGATTCCCTGCGCCGGCCCCCCCGGCGCTGGTGGACACGCTGTGCGTGATCGAGGCTGGCTCTGCGACGGCATTCGATCTCGACTCTGGCGAGGCCCAGATACCACCGAGCGACCATGGCGTTCCGCGTGCAACTGCGATGCCGCTGGGGAGTGAAAGGCCGGCCCCCTCAGTGAAGGCGCCGCCCCGGCCCATGTATGGCATCGTGCGGTTTCTCCTCGCCATGATCGCCGTGGTCGTGATCACCGCGACGATCACGTACTACGCCCCGTGGCTCGCCGGCCGTCCTGGCCCTGGAGACGTCGAGCCACAGCGCCTGTGGTACCAGAGCGCCGTGCTCAGGGACGCCAGCGCGTCCCCACGCAGCCTCGGCCGGCTTGAGGGGCCGGAGCGTGTCGGCATCTCATGGAGCGGGCCGAGACGAGACGGGCGGTCTCGGGTACATTCTCCCTATGAACAGCCGCATTGCCCACCCGAGCCTCGCCACCTACCTGCGTGGTCGGGGGCTGCTGACCGGGCTAGCCGTGCCCCCCACCGTGTGGGGGTGAGCCGATGACGACGAACCCGCAGTCTGGCCTTCGTGGTCTGCGTCACGTGGGCGTCGCGCGCGCTCTCGCGCTCGAGGGCGGCGATGGCCGAGACCAGCGACTCATCGGCGACATGGGCGTAGCGCTCGGTCGTGGTGATCGACGCGTGCCCGAGCAGCCGCTGGATGACCCGCAGCGATACGCTCCGAAGCACGAGGTGCGACGCGAAGCTGTGGCGCAGGTCATGGACCCGGACCGCTCGGAGCCCAGCGGCGTCGAGCAGCCGCGCCAGGGTCTCGTTCACCCGCTGTGGGCAGCGCTCCACGGCTCCCACGGCGTCGGGGAACACCCAGCCTTGCCTGGGCCCGCCCTGCGCCCTCCAGCGGCGCAGCGCGGCGACCGCGTCATCCGTCAGCGGCACCCGGCGATGCCGGTTGCCCTTCGTCGAACCCACGCGGCCCCGATAGACCGAGCGGCGTACGTCGACGGCTGGCGCGTCGAAGTCGACGTCGCGCCACTTCAGCGCGAGCAACTCGCCTCGCCGCAGGCCGGCGCGCAGCGCGACGGTGAACATGGCCGACCACTTCGGCTCGGGCCGCGCGGCGGTCAGCAGCCGCTCGGCCTCGGCCGGGCGCAGCCAGTCGAACTCGGGGGGCGGCACCGTGAGCTTGTGCATCTTCGGCACGGCGTCGAGCAGGCCCCACTCGACGGCGCACTTCATCAAGGTCGAGAGCACCGCCAGATGCCCGTTGATGGTGCTCGGCGCCAGCCCCGACCCCTGCTTCTCGGCGGTGTAGGCGTCCAGGTCGTGGGTGGTGATCGCGTCGAGCCGCTTCGACCCCAGCGCCGGCAGCAGATGGACCCGCAGGATCGACTCCTTGCGCACCGGGCTGCTCGGCTTGTTGCGCACCAGCACCCGCTCGGTGAGCCAGCGCACCGCGAAGTCACTCAGCCGGGGGCTCGGGCCCGAGGAGCCGGTCGAGGTCGACAAGCCGACCCGCAGCTCGGCCTCGTACGCCTCCGCGCCGCGCTTCGTCTGCACCGGGCTGACCCGCCGGATGCGCTTGCCGTCGAGGGTGAAGTCGGCGACCCACTTCCCGCGCCACTGCTTCGCCGCCATTGGCGCCCCCTCCTCGCCGGCGAGCGGCGATCCACTGGTCGACGGCCTCGGGCTCGAAGCGGAGCCGGTTCGAGACCTTCAAGTGCGGCAGCTCGCCGCGGGCGACGAGCCGGTACAGGTGGCGGCGGCTGATGCGGAGCCGAGCACACACCTCGTCGGGTATGAGCAGCTGGTCCGACACCCGCGCCTCCCTCGCCGCCTGCCCTGGGCGTCGGTGCGTCGCCGCGTCCGGTCCGAGGGCTCGGGATGTAGTGTACCCACCCCCTCCTGCCCACGGTCTGTCACCAGACATCTACCGGCCGGCGAAAAAGTGCGATGCAACCCGCCGGGGGCCCGGTGGCTGGTCGATCGAGCCGGATGCGCGGCGAGCGGATGCCGCGCAGTTGACAACGTCCCGGCGGGCGCAGGAGAAGCCCTTTCGTCGCGTGCTGTGCGGTGCCGATTCGTCGGTCTCTCGGTGGTCTGCGCCCTATCGCGCGCGTGCGCATGATCGCGATCGCGCGCGAGGCCCGACGAAAATGCGCGTCTACGTGATTTCAGGCACTTACGGACCGAGAGCCTCAGCCGAGCCTCGGGGTGACCTTGGCGGTGAGCCTCACCGTGAGCTTGACCGCGACCCTCATGGCGACCCTCGCGGGAAGCCTCATCGTGAGCTTGACCGCGACCCTCATAGAGACCCTCGAGGGAAGCCTCACCGTGAGCCTGACCGCGACCCTCATAGAGACCCTCGCGGGAAGCCTCACCGTAAACCTCGCCGCGACCTGGGGGTGAACGGGGGTCTGGGGTCGAACTGGCCCCGGCCACGGCCCCACAGGCTCCAGAACGGTGCGTTGCGCCGTCTGGAGGCCCCCGAGACCGCCCTCAAGGGCGCGTTCGGGCCCGAATCTGGGCGGGTGGGGTCCCGAGTCGAGTGGAATCGGCTGCTCGGCGGGCCCGATCCCGAGAACGAGTGGTGTCGTCCGGGCCGAGGCGGTTGGGCTAGCCGTCCGAGCCAGCCCGATGCCCGCCGTGGACAGGGCGAGTGCTCGACTCGAGCTGGATGCAGATCGGATGCGGGCCGTCGGTGCGTCTCGGGCATGGTTGCCATCGATCCGGCTGGTGCTGGCCCCGCTGCGCGCGCGTGCTGGGCCCCAGCGAGAGCCGTGAGCAGTTCGTTGGGCCCGCCGGCTTCTGTGAGGGACCTCGGGACTCTGCGGCGTCGTCTTTGCGTCGTGGATGCCGAGGCGGCGCGGACGCCACGGCAACGTGCCGACGTTCTGCGCGCCGTGCTCGTGGGGTGCACACCCGCGACGGATGTAGCCGGCCAGAGCCTCCGGCCCCTTCACCATGCGCGGGCGATGCTCGGACGATGCGCGGGGCGATGCTCGGACGATGCGCGGGGCGATACTCGGACGATGCGCGGGACGATGCGCGGGACGGACCACGGGACGATGCGCGGAGGATATCGCCGCACCCGAATTCGGTGGCTCGAATGGCCCCCGCCCCGGATCGAGGCGACGGCGCGAGATAAGTTCAGGTGGGGGTGGGTGGCCAGGGCCGAGAGCCGGCGGTCAGGCAGGCCGCTGGCCTCGCTACGCCCTGGCGCTGGCCCGAAATCGCCGGAAATGGCGCAGTGGCGGGCTGTCGGGCCAGCGGGCACCCAGATGCCCGCCAGAGTCGAACCAGATGCTCACCAGAAAGCGACCAGTACAGCACCAGAAGACCACCGGAGCCGGGCCAGAGTGAACCCAGACGGTCGCCAGACCTCGACCGGAGCGGTGCCAGAGGCCCACGAGAGCCCAGCCGGACATGGGCCAGGACGCAGCCGGAGCTCCGCCGGGGCCCGACCGGGGGCCAACCGGGGACTTGGCGAGGCTCGGACGGCCGAATCGGCCGACGCTCTTGCTCCATTCGGTGTTCCGGGCCCGGTCGATGACGTCGAGCCGGCTCGCCCTATCCTGATCGCTGGCTCGACCGGCGTGGAGGGCGATCGATGAGACGCGCGCTGCTATTCGTCATCCTCGCGGCGCTGGGGTGCGAGCGCGAGATGGCGAGCATGATGGAGGGCGGGCCGATGGACGGCGGCCGCCCGGACGTCCCGGTCGGCATGCCCGATGGGATGATGCCCGACGTCGGGCCGGTCGACGCCGAGCCGCCGGACGTCGAACCCGACACCGACCCCAACCCGCTGCGCGTGAACCACATGCAGGTGCGCGGGACCAACAACAGCTACCACACGAACACCAACCCGTTCGATCTGGAGTTTCGGGACTACTACCACCTGCCTCTGGCCGAGCAGGCGGGCGAGCAGGGCATCCGCTTCTTCGACTTCGACCTCGACCCTGATCGGCGAGCCGGCATCGCCCTTGATCCGCGGGTGAGCGATGCACTCGATGTCGAGACGATCTGTGGGCCGTGGTTCTGGTGTCTCTTCGACTTCGAGTTCTGGCTGGACGACAACCCGCAGCACGCGTTGATCGTCTTCTTCGTTGCTGAGTCGTACCGGTTCAACACGCCGCCGGGCCTGCTCTTTCAACTCGATGACCTCGAAGAGGACGCGGTGCTGACCCTCGGCCGCGATCGAATCCTGACCCCGGCTGATGTGCGCGGCGAGCATCGCACGCTGCGAGAGGCCATCCAGCAGCGCGGCTGGCCCACGGCCGAGCAGACCCGCGGCAAGGTGATGTTCGTGCTCAACGACCACGCTGAGGCGCGGATGCGCTACATCGAGAGCGGGGGCCTCGATCCCGACGACCGTCTTCTCTTCCTGATGGGTGATCCCGCTCGAGCCGAGGCGCCGGACACCGGCGATGAGGTGATCTTCTCCTTCGAGCCGGAGTTCGATGGGGACCCGTGGTACTTCGAGACCGATCCCGGCGAATTGGAACGCATTCGCGAACTCGTCTCCGCCGGCTATCTGGTCCACGGCGTCAGCGACGACCCGGAGATGGTCGCCGAACTGCGGGCCGCTGGAGCCCACTTCATCGCGACCCGCTACCCGGACGAGGTCTTCGGTGGGATCCCCGCCACCGGCCCGATCGCGTGCAATCCAGTGACCCGCCCCGATGCTTGTGACCCGGCTGACTTCGAGCCGCGCTGATGCTCGGAGATATCAGCGACAGAATTGAGCCTCGCTGGCCGGCTCCACGGGGCTGAAGGCGATGGCCCAGGGCAGGATCCAGCCAGGGCACTCCGCGGCGCATTCGTCGGGGTCGATATCCCGGGTGCAGTCGAGGTGGGCGCAGGCTTCCGTCGCGCCAAAGCGATCGAGCAGCCAAATGTTCTGCCGGTCCAGAACGAAGGCGTGTCGACGGACGATACGGTCCCAAGCGGCTTCGGTAGAGGGGTCATCTTCGGTCATCGACATGCACGCCGATGTATTTGGCAACTCCTCGCCCATCCACTCCAACTGGACCGGCATGTCGCTGGTCCGAAACCAGACCCGCTGCTCCGGCTGCCGAGCGGGCTCGGACAACCACCATTGCTCGTCCATGGCGAAGCGCGCCGGACCGATACCCATCAGATCGCCCGCGCTGGTGCGGCGTGCCAGCGGTCCGAATGTCGGGCTGCGAACGAAGAGGTCGTAGCCCCTGCCGATCAACTTCTGGCGAAAGGCTGGCGGCATGTCGCGCTCGCTGTCGATGCACACGTCGGTCGCCCGAAAGACCTGCTCTCCGACCGTACGGCGGACCGGCCGCAGCCCGACCGGCTCCTGATCGCATCGGGCGTGAAACTCTGCGTCGACGGTCGAGTCAAAAGGCGTCGGTATGTTGAAAGGCGAGTCGATGGTCAAAGCGCACCGAAGGCCCACGTCTTCAGCGGCCACACTCGGCTCGACAGCGATCAACTGAGCACCGGGCTGGCCGGCCGGGCTATACACGCTGCGCCCCCGCACCATCCGGGGCAGATCAGCCTCCAAAGCGCTCGTCGGCAATCCCCAGGCAGGGCCGTCCGCGCCAGACGCTCCGGCGGTCAGCCCCGTCACCGGGTCGGCCATCCACTCGGCGACGTTGTCCGGCAGGTGATGGAGCGGCTCCGAGCCGGTCAGCGCTCCACCGGTGACGAAGACCCGCCCGGCCTCGCCCTTCACCCGGTCGAGGTAGAGATCGTCCGTCGGCTGGTTCAAACACTCGGCCACCCACGGTACGCGGCGGGTGTTCAACGCCCACTCCCCACAGCTCATCGGCGCCTCGAACAGCGAGCGCGGCGTGGTGGCCTGCGCTTCGAGCACCGCGCGCTCACGGACCGTCGGCAGTCGAGCACCCACTCGCTGGCAGGCTGTATACGCCTCGCACCAGTTCAGCCCGGTCATCGGCTTGTCGGCCAGGAGCGCCGCATTCGGCGACGTCTCCTCGTCGCAGAGCACCACGCATTGCTCGACGCGAGGCGCGCTGCAATCGCACATCAACTCACGGAACTGCCCCCGGCTCATCTCGCTGGTCATGATCGCGAAGTCGTAGGCAAACCGCTCGGTGATCGGCTCGGCGCAGGCGTCGGTGTACTCGACCACCGCCGTCGCGCAGGCGTTCGCATCCAGACCTTCGTCGCACGCCGCCGCGTGCCCCGGGACGGTCAACCACCGCACGCCGTCGAGCTTTGGCAACTCGACGATCTCCCGCTCCCCGTCGTCCCCAACCACGACCCGGGACGGCGGGTCGAGCGCCACGCAGCCGTGGCCCTTGATCACCTCGACCCCGTCGGGTGGCGTCTCGTCCTCACCGAACGCCACGCAGGACACCGCCCGCGGTTGGTCACCGGCCGCCACGCACCGCCGATCGGCCTCGCCGCAATGCAGCACCGTATCGAACTGGCACGCCGTGCCCACGCAGGGCACACCCGCCGGGCAGTCGTTGCCGCACGCGCCGCAATGCGCCGGGTTGTCCCAGACCAGCGTCCACTCGTCGCCCTCGTGCTTCGAGCAGTCGTGGTAGTACGTCGCGTCGATGATCGAGTAGTCGGGCCAACTGCACCCGAAAACGAGGGCAGCCGAGGTGATCAACGCGAGGGGCAGTGCGCGCATCGTTCTCCCGGTACGAAGACTCACGGGCAGATTACCAGCCCCCCGGCCGTCCGACCACACCGGGTTGACGACCCGTGTCAGCAGCGCGATGCTCGGTGGCGCCCGAACACTCGGCGGGAGGTCTCCCCATGCTGCGCGGATTGCTCGTCCTGGCCGTCATCGTCCTCGCAGCCCCGACGCGCGCCGCCGAGACCTGCACCCCGCTGGACCGCATCGACGGGCCGCCCGTGTATGTCATCATGCATGGCTACCCATACAGCCCGACCCCAGCGTTCGATCCGTTGTCGATGGTCGATGCGGATCTCATCAACATGGCTCAGTTCTTCCGCTCGCTGGGGCCCAAGCGAGCGTTCGTGCACGGGATAAACTCGTTCCGAACGGAGGCGAACTTCGGGAAGACCCGCCGCCCGGCCACCTGGCGGGCGCTGATGGCCAGCGTCGAGAGCGTCGTCGATGACATCAATGGCGCCCCGACGAGCGGGGCCCGGCCGCAGGTGTATCTCTACTTCGTCGGCCACGGCACCGTCGAATCCAACGACCGCCTGCGCCTCTTCACCGCGCCCGACGAACCGCGCGCCGGGCCGGGATACGACGGCAACATCGACTCCAATCTCATCGCCGAGCACATCCTGAAGCCGCTCTCATCCCGGGCAGACGTGCATCTCATCATCGACGCATGCCATAGCTATCACATGGTCCAGACCCGCGGGCCCTACACCCGCGACAGGCTGACCCCCCGCCCACCACTCGCGTTGGCCTACAGCCTCGACTTCGCCGCGCAGTACCCGACCGTCGGCGCGCTACTCGCCGGCCGCACCGAGACGCCCGAGGTCCACCCGTTCGGCGGCATCTTCAGCCACCTCGTGCGCTCGCTGGCCATCGGCGCCGCCGACCTCGACGGCGATGGCATCATCACCTACCGCGAGATGGCCGACGCGCTGCCCCAGGTGCTGCCGCATATCGAACAGGCGCCCAAGCCCGAAGTCATGCCGCCCGCGGGCAAGCGCGATCGGCCGTTCATCGACTGGCGTAGCACACCCGCCGCTCGGGTGTGCCTGCCCGCCGACGTCAAGGGCCGGTTCCGGCTGATGGACGCGCTCGACATCTTCGCGACGGTCTACCTGCCCGGCGCGCCGCGCCTGCGCTGGCTACCGCCGGGGCGAACCCTCGGTCTGGCCACGTCCGGCGTGCCGAGCCGCTACTTCGTCGCCGCCGACGGGCCGGCCGACTTCATGGCGGAGTCACCCTACGCCCGCCCGCCGGCACCACCGCCGATCCCCGAAGATCCCGACGCGCCGCTGCCCGAGACCGCCGAAGCGCTGGAAGCGGCCAAGACATGGGAGCCCCTGCCGTCGATGATGTCGCGGGAGCCGACGCTCAGCGCCCACGCCGAGCCGCCGATGACATTCTCGCTGCCGGTGAGCTTGGGGGCCGCGGCGTTGGGCGGCGCGACGGCCTTCAGCGTGGAGGGCGCTGACGATGCCGAGACGTGGCTGCACATCGACATCCTCGGGCGCGTCGGGCATGGCCGCCACCGCCTGCTGCTCGAGGCGAGCTATGCCCGCGCCACGCTGCACGGGGAGAACGCGGAACCCGACACCGGACCGCCCCCGATCCTCGGCCACCGGATCGGCGGGCGAGTCGGATACGGGCGCCTGCTCAACGAGGGCACCGTCGATCTATCGGCCGGCGTGCTCACGGGCTTGTATCAGATGTGGGGCGAGAGCGGGCCACCCGAGGCGCGGCGGATCCTGATCCATGACGTCGCGCTGCGCGGTACGATCACCGTGCCCTTCGGAACCCACTCCCGCTGGGGCTGGCGGCTTGACGCAGAGGTCGGCACCGCCGGTGCCGGGCGTTCGCTCGCGCCGACGCTCAAGCTGGCCACGGGCCTCGACTTCGAGGCGCTCGTGCACCCGTAGCGATGGTCCACCCAGAAAAATCCACTTTCTACGGATGCCCGCGGTCAGATCGGGGGTGTCGTACCCTAGTCAACCGTATGCGGTGTTTCGCCGAACGGAGGAAGCCGCATGGTCCGCGCGCTGCTCTCGCTTGCCTGCTGCGCTCTGCTCGCCCCACAGCTCGCGCACGCCGAGGACGCCTGCCCGCCGATCGAGCGCACCGCAGGCCCGCCGGTCTACGCGATCCTCTACGGCTATCCCCACGATGGGCCAGTCGAGGGCTCGTGGTTCTCTCTCGGCAACCCGCGACCGGACCTGCCGATGGTCGACGATGATCTCGTGCGCATGGCGCGGCTCTTTCAGGCGCTGGGCCCCGAGCGCATGCGCATCCACGGCGAGCCCGACCGCGCGGCGAGCGCCCGGCTGTCGAGCTTCGGCGTCCGGCCGCCGACATGGCGCAGCCTGCTGGAGAGCGTGGCCGAGGTGGCGTCCGACATCGACAAGACGCCCACGGGCGCGACTGAAGCTGACGTCTACATCTATCTCGCGGGTCATGGGCGCAAGGGTCGAATCGGAGACAAGACGCGCTTGCTCATCTTCGGCGAGCCGGACGGCGAGGCGCCCGGATACAACGGCGTGATCGACTCGGCGCTCTTCGCCGAGCACATCTTGACCCCGCTCGCAGCCCGCGCTCGGGTGCATCTCGTCGCCGATGTCTGCTTCGCCTACACCCTGCTCCAGACCCGCGAGATGAAGAGGGTGGAGACGGTCTTCTTCCCGCCACCGGAGGTCGACTACGTCACGCCGTTCAGCGAATCGTTCCCCGATGTCGGCACGCAGCTCGCCAGCCGGAGCGTGACGCTCGAAGACCCGACGCTGGCCGGCCTGTTCAGCCACGCGCTGCGGTCGGCGGCCATCGGACCGGCCGACACCGACCGCGACGGCGTGATCACCTATGGCGAGATGGATCGTGCGCTCGTCGTCGCCGCACGCGCCGACCGCCGCCTCCGCAAGTCGACTGTGGTCGCGCCGGACGGCGACCCGAACACCCCGTTCCTGCGCTGGCGCCAGAGCCCCGCCGCCCGGGTCTGTGCGTCGCCCGGAGCGACCCGAGAGTTGCGGGACGGCGCCGACCTGTTCGCGACCTTGCCCGGCTTCCTGCGACCGACGAGCGTATGGCTGTCGCCTGGGCATACGTTCACGGCGCGCGGCCTGAGATTCGAAGCCGTCGAAGGCACCGCGGTGCCCCTCCAGAAGTGATCCGCCCCATCCGCAGTGTTCGGTATTGATGCCTGATTTCCCATGCCACATGCTCCCGCGGCGGGCTGCCGATGTCTCTCCCTCCATCGACAGCCCGCGCCCGCGGGGCGAGCGGTCACCGCCCCGGCGCCTGCGGGGCGCGTCGGCGTGGAGCGCGTCGGCGCGCCCCTGGACGTGGGCCGGCCTCCTCTGCCTGTGCGTATTCGCCCTGGGCTGCCAGACCGGGCGCGGTGTCATCGACGATCGCTGGATGGGTCCGTGGTACGCCGCCTGGGACGGTGCGACCCCGGTCGAGGAGCATCCCGCACCGACGGAGACGGCGCCGGTCGTGCCGGTCGATGCCCACGGGTCGATCGCTGACCCGCCGGAGCCGACCACCAGCGCGCTCACCCCGGGGCCCGACGTCCCGCCCCAACCCGACGAGGACGGCACCATCTACCTCTGGACCGGCGTCGCCATCACCTCGGCGGTCGGCAGCGTCATCCTGTGGGGCTGGGGCGTCGACGCCGCCGCCGAGCGGGACGACGCCTGGAGTCAGTGGCGCGATCACCCCGCCGGCTCACCCGCCGAGTCGGCGACTCTCCGGCGCTTCCGCGACGCGCGCCTCGAAGCGCTCGGCTACTTCATCTGCGGCAGCCTCGCCACCGGCCTCGCCGCCACGGCCACCGGCTTCGCCCTCCACGGTTGGCTGACCGCCGACGAAGACCTCGAAGTCGCCCCGGGCCCGGGTGGCATCAGCGTGCGGGGCCGGTTTTGAACCCGGCCCGAGTCATCGGGCATGACTTCGCCGATCGCTACATGGTTACCGCCGCGATCGGATCGGGCGGCATGGGCGCCGTCTACCGGGCCCACGACCGCCGCCTCGACCGCGCCGTCGCCCTGAAGACATGCCCCGACCACCCGCCCGACCTCGCCGCTCGCTTCCGACGCGAGGCGCAGACCCTCGCCGGTCTCGACCACCCCAACCTGATCACCGTCTTCGACCTGGGCCACGACACCGACCTCGGGCTGCTGTGGATGGCCCAGCCGCTGATCAACGGGCTCTCCCCCGCCGACGCCCTGCGCACGTCGGGCCCGCTGCCCCCGGCGCGCGCCGCACACATCGGGCAGGCCGTGCTCGACGGCCTCGACTGCGCCCACCGCGCCGGGCTCGTCCACCGCGACGTCAAGCCGGGCAACATCATGCTGCACCGGGGCGCCGACGGCGCGGAGCGCGTGACGCTCATCGACTTCGGCGTCGCCCGCCCGATCGACGACCCCGACCCGCTCACGGCCTCGGGGCTGGTGATGGGCACCCCGGCCTACATGGGCCGGAGCAGATCCGGCAGGGCGTCGTCGCACCCTCGATCGACCTGTACGCTCTCGGCGCCACGCTCCACGCCGCCGTCGCCGGCCACCCGCCGTTTCGGGCGCCGACGACCCTGGAGGTCGCCCGGCAGCACCTCGAGGCCGACGTGCCGCCGCTGCCCCAGAGCGTGCCCCGCGGCCTGGCCGACGCGATCACCGCCGAATCTACCTGCGCCGCCTGCGGCGGCGGTGCCCGAAGAACCAATGCCGCTCGAACGCTTCGACCGCGCGCTGGCCGACTGCGATTGCGAGAGCGCCGACGCGCTGGACGGTGACGTCGCGCTGGATACACGCCGGGCTCGTGCGCTCGTCCGGCGATGCCATCTGGCGCAAGGGTCTGCCGTCAGGAAGCGGACGGCCGGCCATAGGGCGGCTGGCACCACGGAATCGGGAGAGCACGCGACAACGCTCTGCTGGTCATCGTCGCCCAGCCGCCCAAGTCGATGCAGGTCGCTGTCGGGCACCAGAGCCCGGTTGTCCCCGAGATCGAGTCACCCAGCTCAGGCTCGGGGGCGACCAGGTCGAAGCCCCCCATGAGGAGCGAGGGCGGGCAGATCGAGGCCCCCCACGAGGAAGAGGGGCGGGCAGGTCGAGGCCCCCTCCGAGGCTTGGGGGCGGGCAAGTCAAGGCCCCCCACGAGGGTCGGGGGCGACTTGGTCGAGGCCCACCTTCAGGCGCCCAGGTAGGCCCCAGGCCACTGATACCAAGCCCTCCCAGGCTACGAGGTGTTGTGCCCGGCCTCGATCACCGCGCCTGCCCATCCGCGTTAGCAGACGCACGTCATCGACAAGGAGTCGCGGGCTGCGATTGGCGCCAGGCGGGGGTCCCTACATCACCTGCTCGGCGAGGTTCCGAGCAGGTTGCGGAACGGGTGACGCCACCACGCGGCGGTGTCGTCTTGCGGGTGTTGTGGATGATCGCCGCGACCTGCCCGGCGGGGCACGACGATCGGGATCGGACACCGGTCGGGTCTGGCGCGTCATCGCGACCCCTCTATCGTCGTTGAGTTCGACCGTGCCCAGCCCGTAGCGATGCCCGCGCAAGCCCCTTGTCGAGGGCTCCTGACCTGGCGACCTACTCAGTCGGCACGTCGTCGAGGGTGTAGGCGTCCACCGGCGAGAAGCCTTTCGTCTTCCTGAACTTCATGCGGCACATGAAGTTGGCCAGGGCGTCGGAGGCATCGGCTTCTGCCAAGTTGAGTTCGTCCACGGTCGAACGTGGGCAGATGATCGAGACGATCGGAGAATCTTCGAGGTGCCCTGTTGCCGTGTTGAGCATCCGGGCCTCGGCAGTGGCCACCACGTAGTCGATGGGGAACAGCGCCAAGCTCTCACGGACCGCACGGAGCACTGCACCACACACGA
This sequence comes from bacterium, assembly GCA_030427205.1. Lineage (GTDB taxonomy): Bacteria > Myxococcota_A > Bradymonadia > UBA7976 > UBA1532 > JACKDM01. The sequence continues at coordinate 37,342 of JAUHXC010000009.1, forward strand.
AGTCCTGGTACATCTCCCCGCGAGCGCCCTTCGGAAGGGCTCGTTCTGACAACTTCCCGGTCGCCGTCAGCGTCTTCCGATGGGTGGGGATCACGTCGTCACTCGGCACGGTCAGGGTGACGCCCATCCGATCTGCGTGCCCGACCGTCACCGACACCTGGATTCCCCACTCTCCCAACTCGTGGTAGCGCTCGAGCTCTTGGGCGGCCTTGCCGAATGCCGCGGCTTCGGTCCTCAAGATGCCCTCTGCCATGGCAACTTCGTCTCGCCACTCGTCCACGGCGCGACGGTGCTCGGCTGTCGCTCGGTCGAACGCCTCCTTGTCCATCTGCCGACCGAGTTCGATGTCGATCTCCAACTCGTCCCGGCGTTTCTTGTCGCCGCCGAACAAACGCGCGAAGAAACCCGGCTGGTAGGCATCGAGGGCCTCTTGGGCAGCTCGCTCATGCTGGTCGGAGCGGCTGGGAGCATCTGGTGCAGTCGAGGCGGCGACGGCGCGCCAGTCGACCACATCGCCGCAGTCCCGCTGCAGGGACGTGAGCAACTCGATCGTGTTCTCGTACTGACGCACCTCCAGCTGGGCCCGCCGCTGGGCGTCGGCCTTGGCCATCTCCTTCTGGAGCTTCGCCAGCTCGCGTTGCCGCCTGCGCGCATCTCGTTCCCGTTCGCGGGCGGCACGACGAGATGCCGCCTCCAGCGAGCGGAGCGTGCTCTTCCACCCCATGATCAAGTCCGCCTTTCTGGCTGATGTCCGATAGACGACGCCCTCAGTGCGCGACCTCCGCGTAGACATGGTCAACGCAGGTCTGCTCTCGGCTATGGTTGTCGGCAGTGTGCCAGACCCCTTCCGTCGGGGCGACGAGTTCGAGATCCTGAAGGCGCATGCACCGCCAATTGCCGCGAGACCCCGGATACACAGGGCCACTGCTGCTGGTACCGCCGAACTGATAGCTGAGCGTCTGCCAGACGCCGTTCTTCGTTCCGACGACATGGGGACACAGCAGCCGCCGATGGCCTTGATACACAGCTTCGATTGGCGTCCGGTCACTGATTGCCTGCTCGATGATGCGAAGGACGCCCTGTTCGTGAGGGGTCATATCTTCCTTGCTGTCTGTTCTCGCGGCGAGTCTCGTGATGCGCCGCCTCCCGTAGGTTCGGCTATTCTGGACACGACGGGATCGTGCGCAACCCAGCAGATGATCTTGTAATGAGCGTGTAAGGGGGGGATGGCTCGCGACGGTGCAGCCCATCGCGGAGGAGCTGCCTGGCTACTCACCGCCCCCCGAGCTGAATCGCCACTATCGCCGGCGCACCGTGCCCGACGAGGCCCCGTAGCGCGCGGCCACCTCGTCGAGGCTCCGGCCGCTGCGATACAGCTCGGCCGCCTCGTCCACGTCGAACTTGATGCGCCGGGCCATGGCCCGCCTCTTCTCTGTCGCTCCGCGCCTCTGGTACCACGGCCGAGATATCGTCAAGTCTTGTGGATCGGAATCGCTTCGATGGCGTCCTTCGACCTCCTCAGCTCTCGTCGTCGAGACCCAGCACCTGCCGGGCCTTGTCATCCCACCGCACACCGAACTCGTCGGCGAGTCGCAGCACCTCGGCACACTTCGCGACCCGCTCGGCATCGTCAACCGCGTCGGCCTCGGCGATCGCGGCGCGTAGCTTCAGCCGCAGCTCCCCGTTCTCGAGCAGATCGCCGGTGACGCTGCGCGCGTAGTCGGCGAAGCTGTAGTCTCCGGCCTGCATCGCGGCGATGAGGGTCGCCGAGAGCCGGGCGCCGAGTTCGTTGTCGATCGTCATCCCGGCCATCACGCCGCCTCCTGCTCGATGGCCGTGTCGGGCGCGGCGACCGCCTGGGGCATCCGGTCGGTGCGCTCGACCTGCTCGCCGTCGGCGAAGACCACGCCAGCCCTCACCAGCGGCAGCAGCTGCGGGTTGTCGAGCCGTCGCCAGCGCTTCTCGGCGGCGAGCAGCAGCTTGAACGCCATCGCCAACCCCGCCTTGCGCGAGCCGGCCCCCTTCGTCTGTCGCGTGCGGTGCTTGACTGTCGCGAACGTCGACTCGATCGGGTTCGTCGTGCGCAGGTACTTCCAGTGGTCGGCCGGGAAGTCGAAGTACGCCAGCAGCTCGTCGAGGCCGTCGGTCAGCGACTTCACCGCCTTGTCGTACTTCGCGCCGTAGTCGGCCTCGAACTGACCGATGAGCCCGAGCGCCTCGGCGCGGGTCTCGGCGGCGGCGATGTCGTCGAAGCGCTGCTTGAACAGGTCCTGCTTCTTGCGCGGGATCTTGCCGAGCACGTTGGCCCGCTTGTGGACCCAGCACCGCTGGCTCCGGGTCTCGGGGAAGACCTCCCGCAGCGCGAGCCAGAACCCCCGGGCCCCGTCGGCGACCGCGATGGCCGGCGCGCGCATGCCGCGGCTGCGCAGGTTGCGCAGGATCTCGAGCCAGTGCTCGGTCGACTCGCTGTAGCCGCCCTCGATGGCGATGACCTCCTTGGTGCCGTCCGGGCGGGCGCCGATGACGACCAGGGCGGCGACGTTCTCTTCGCCGAGGCGGACCTTCAGATGCACCCCGTCGGCCCACATGTAGACGTAGTCCCGGTCGGCCAGTGAGCGGGTGCGCCAGGTCTCGTACTCGGCGCCGAAGCCGGTGATGAGTCGGCTGATGGTCGACGGCGAGAGCGCCGCGTCTTCGCCGAGCAGGCAGCGCAGGGCCTCCTCGAAGTCGCCGGTCGACAGGCCGCGCAGGTACAGCGCTGGCAGGACCTCCTCGATGCTCTTCGACCGCCGTAGATACGGCGGCAGGATTCGGCTGGTGAACCGCTGCCGTTCGCCGTCAATGACCCGCTTGTCGTTCACCCGTGGGGCCTGCACGGTCAGCGTGCCAGCCCCCGTGGTGATACTGCGGGGCCGGGCCCGGCCGTTGCGCACGACCTGGGCGTGACCGCGTTCGTCGCGGGCATCCTGGTGGCGGCGGATGTACTCGTCGACCTCGGCGTCGAGGGCGGCGACGAGCAAGCGCCGGGCCCCCTCGCGGACGAGCTCATCGAGGCTCAGGGGCAGGTGATCATCGAGCACGACCGGCTCGGGCTTCTCTCTCGTCGTGTAGTCGCGTAGCTTCATTTCTGGCGTACCTTTCCACCGATGGCAGTCGGTGTTGGTTCTTCTCGTACCTGGAAGGTACGCCACCTTCGTCAATCCACGATCCACAACTCCCGGCTATACCTCTGTGCCAAGAGCGCGCTGGCAGAGCCGCCCAGATCCTCGGGATGTTCCGTCGAATGTTCCAGCCGCAGGGGGTAGAAAGGGGCGCTGGGCGGTACTGGACGACACCGAGAGCACGCCTCAACTATCCGACATCATGGCCAAATTCACGCCCCCGCTGGGTTTCGTCGAATGTGCCCGATAGTTGATGAAGGGGTAGTAGGCCCGATAGTCGGCGGCCCGGCTGCGCACGATCTCGAACGGGTCGGCCCCCTGATCGAAGGCGTGGCAGCTGACGAGCCCGCCCTCCCATTCGTCGGAGCAGAAGAGATAGGGCACCCGCACCGGGCGATCGGTGTCGTCCTTGGCGTCGAGGTAGTCGTCGTAGGCCATCCAGCGGCGCCCCGCGTCGGCGATGTCGTCGAGCCCGGGGAAGGCCCGGGCGAGCGTCGTGTAGTGGAAGCGTTCGAGCGCGGTGATCGACGGCAGGCCGGGGTCGTCGTAGGTGAAGCCGTCTTCCCCGCGGTCGAGCAGCTCGCCCGCCTCGCCGAGCGCGGCCCGGGTCTTGGCGAAGACCTCGACGTAGCCCGGCCCGGTCTCGATCCCGGCGTCGGTGCGGCGGGCGTCGGCGGTGTAGCCGAAGATCAGGGCGGCGCGGTCGTACTTGCCGAGCCCCTGCAGGTCGTTATGCCAAGCGTAGCCATAGTCCATGATCGAGCTGTACTGCTTCTGCCGCATCAGCCCGCTGCGCTGCTCGTCGGTCAGCTCGACCATGCGATAGATGTCGCCGAGCGACTCGACCTCGGTCAGCGTCTCTTCCCGCAGCTGCCAGTAGTCGTCGAAGTAGTTGAGGCTGTCGTAGCTGCCCTGGAAGTTGTGCCGCAGCCCGACGGTGTGGCCCACCTCGTGCTCGGCGGTCGCGGCGAAGATCTCGGCCCGGATCTCGCGCCAGATCTGATCGTAGTCGGTGCGCCCGAGATACTGCTGCACCAGGCCCTCGATGTCGGGGGCGACCATGTCGTGCATGTCGGCGGTGCGGGCGCGGGCCGCCTCGCGGTGGGCCATCATCCGCTTGACGGCCAGGGGCTCGAGCACCCGCGTCGGATCGAGGGCCGCCCGCTCGTCGGCGGTGAGGCCCTGGGGGTCGACGCCCGGCCTGAGCGCCCGATGCACCTCGTCGTGCAGCAGCATCGGCGTCGCGCCGGCGGCGCGGGCGGCGTCGAGTCGGGCCTCGATCCGGCCCGGATCATAGGGCCGCAGATCCCGCGGTCGGGCGTCGGGTCGGGCCGGGCGGCGGTGCTTGCCGCGGAAGGGCCGGTCGATGCGCATGCGATCGGTCGCCGACGCCGGGCGGGGCCGGGTAGCGCGCCCTTCGAGCCGGGCGACCACGTCGTCGGTGAAGTGCTCGCCGCGCAGCAGCGTGTCGAGGTCGAGCTGGTCGTTGAAGTAGCGGATGACGTCCACCGCGTAGCTGGCCCAGGTGCTCACCGCGGCGCCGTAGACGTAGGCCTTGCCGCTGATGATCTCGCCGGTGATCGGATCGGCCGCCGACGGGCCGTAGCCCAGCAGGCCGGTCAGCGTCTCCGGATCGACCCAGTGCAGCGTCGAGTAGCGCAGATCACCCATGCGCGGGGCGAACCCCGGCGCGCCGCAGGCCTCGGGGTCGCCGTCGGCGACGGGGTTGTGGCACAGCACGAACACCGGGCGGTCGTCGGTCACCCCGGCCGCGTCGAGCCCGACCCGCAGCGCGTCATCCCACTGTTGCATCGTGGCCTGCGCGGCCTCTTCGAGCAGCGGATCGGCGGGGAAGGCCGGGCTGAGATAGTAGGGCACCGCCTTCAGGCGGCGCTCGCTCATGGGCAGCAGCGCGCCGTCCGCGCTGCGGGTGGCCTCCCAGATGCCGTGGCGGTTGATCAGATAGCGGCGGCCCTGGTCGGTGACCCCCCGCCGCTCGTCATAGGTGAAGTACTCGGTGCGGAAGTAGCCGAAGCGGGCCATGAGCCGGTCGTCATAGTGGAAGGGCTCGTATTGCCGCGGCTCGACCCGGGCGAAAGAGGCCCGCACCTCGATCTCGGCGGCGGTGCAGTCCTCGGCGCTGTAGCCCCACCAGGTGTAGATGCAGCCCCAGAAGTCGGGCTGGACCCACAGCCGCTGAACCATGTCGAAGTAGACCATCGCATTGTCGCGGTGCTCGGTGTGCAGCGCCGCGTCGCCGCCCTCTTCGGGCTCGGTGAAGTCGGCCGCCGCCGTCACCGCGACGGTGGGCGCGATGAAGTCGAAGTTGGGCACCGTGCTCTGCGACCAGTCGACCCGCACGTAGTCCCGCTCGTGCCACAAGCGGTCGTCATAGTCTTCGACCAGCACGTTGCCCTGCTCGCCCGTCGCGGCGTTGTAGTCCCGAATCACGTCGACGTGCGCCAGGATGGGCCAGGCGGCCACCGGGTTCTCGGTGCCGTCGAAGCCGGCGTCGGTGGACGGCGACAGCGCGCCGCGCACCCGGGGATAGCTGCGGTAGGCCACCAGCATGTCGCGGCGCACCTCGAAGCGCACCCGCTCGAGCAGGGACGTCTCGCCGATGAAGGTGAACGCGCTGGTCGGCGGGACCCCGACGACCGTCTGCAGCATGTGCCACTCGCCCTCGAGATCGGCCTTGGCGATGAGGTTGCCCTGGGTGCGGTCGATGTCGGGCACCGGCTCGCTGCAGCCGAAATGCGGGCCTGCCAGCGCGGCGAGCAGCGCGGTGAACAGCGCGGCGAGCGCGCGTGGCCGGGGGCGGCCGGGCTGCGGTGGGTCGTCGTGGGCGGTGCGGTGCATGCGGGCTCCCTCCCGTGGCCGTGATCCCGGGCCACGTTCGGGTTAGCATCGGCCGGCCGGAGGGCGCCGTGCAACGCCGACGTGACGCCACGTCGGCGACGGTGGCCGCGACAGACGCCGAGGAGGGGCGATGATCGACGAGGCGAGCCGCAGCAGGCGGCGATGGGCGCGGGTGCCGCGGTGGGCGGTGGTCTGGCTGTGTGCGCTCGCGATCGCGGGCTGCGACGACGAGACGCCCGCGGTGGTCGACGGCGGCGCGGGCGGCTCCGGCGGAGGCGCGGGCGGCGCAGGCGGCGGCGCGGGCGGCGGGGCAGGGGACTGCATCGAGGGCGACAGCTACTGCGACGGCATCGACGAGGTGGTCTGCCAGGGCGGGGCCTGGGTGATCAGCGGGTCAGACGCCTGCGCGCCCGAGGTCTGCGAAGGCCCCGGCTGCGGCGACGACTGCGCGGCGGCGGCCCAGCGGCGGGCGTACCTCGGCTGCGAGTTCTGGCCGGTCGATCTGGACAACGCGGTGGAGATCAGCCGCACCGTGCCCGCCGACGGCGCCTGTCCGGTGGGCACCGTCGCCAGCGAGGCGTTCGAGGTCTGCCAGCCGGGCGGGGCGAGCGCCTGGCTCTGCGAGCCCGACGGCAGCTGCGACGACGGCTCGCCCTGCGGCACGATCCCCGTCTGCGTGCAGGACGCCCAGAGCGCGCCTTTCGCGGTGGTGGTCTCCAACCCCTCCGACAGCGCCGCGGTCGCCGTGACCCTGGAAGGCCCGGGCGGACAGATGCACCAGCAGATGGTGCCGCCGGGTGAGGTCGCCACGCTCAAGCCGTCGGCGCTCGGCTGGCCCGACGGCTCGCTGGACCATACGAGCCGCGGCCGGGCCTATCGCCTCACCTCCGACGCGCCGATCGTCGCCTATCAGTTCAACCCGCTCGACAACGTCGGCGTCTTCAGCAACGACGGCTCGCTGCTGCTGCCGAGCCACGCCAACGACACCGTCTACTATGCGCTGACCCAGCCGACGCTCGATCGCTCGCCGGCCCACGACTTCACCGGCTACGTGGCCATCGTCGCCAGCGAGGCCGGCACCACGCCGATCCGGGTGACGCCCACCGTGGAGGTGCGCGCGGGTATCGGCATCGGCCCGTTGGCCGCCGGGCAGGCCCACGACTTCGATCTGCAGCAGGGCGAGGTGCTCAACCTCGAGGCGGTGGGCAATGGCGATCTGACCGGGACCCGCATCGAGGCCGGCGACGGCCGCACCCCGTTCGGCGTCTTCGTCGGCCACGAAGCCATCGGGCTGACCGATCTTCAGCCCAACGTCTGCTGCGCCGACCACATCGAGGAGCAGCTGTTCCCCGCGTCGGCCTGGGGCCTGCGCTTCGCCGTGGCGCGCAGCGAGCCGCGCGTCGAGATCCGCCGCCAGAGCGAGGTGCCCGACATGATCCGGGTCATGGCGCTCGAGGCCGACACCGGCATCACCTTCGACCCGCCGGCGCGCGACCGACAGGGCCGCGAGCGCCCGGTCTGCCGGGTGGGCACCGGCGAGTGGTGCGACTTCTTCATCGACGTCGACACCCTGATCAACGCCGACAAGCCGATCCTGGTGGGCCACTTCCTGACGTCGGCCGGCGCGGGCGGCGCCGACAGCCCCGAAGGCGACCCCGGGCTGGCCTTCGCCGCGCCGTTCGAACAGTTCCGCGAGGACTACACCTTTCTGGTGCCGGCGGAGTACGAGCGGCAGTTCGTCTCGCTGGTCGCGCCCATCGGGGTGACCGTCACGCTCGACGGGGCCGACGTCGGCGGCATGCTCACCCCGTTCGCCGCCGGCAGCTTCGTCGGCGGCCGGATCCCGGTGCAGCCGGGGCGCCATCGGCTGACCTGCCCCGGCGGCTGCGGGCTGCTGGTCTACGGCTACTCGCCGGCGGTCTCGTACCTGTTCGCCGGCGGCCTCGATCTGCGCCGGATCACTGTGCCGTGAGCCCTGCGCACAACACCTATACGGGTAAACCCGCATCTGACTGTTGACACGGTCGCGCCCCTGCGGCACCGTGAAGCGGTTCCACACGTCCCGTGTTCGCGACTTTGGGGGGAGCGCCGATGGCCGAGCGGGCCAGACGCACCAGCAATGGTTCCTATCTGACCTCGCCCGGAGTCGCGTACGCCCTCACGACCGTGCGCGAGCGCATGGAGATGATCGCCCAGGCCGACTGGGCGGCCGATCTCGAGTGGGGCGAGGTGGTGCGCATCGCCCAGTTCTTCGACGCCTGCACGGTCAAGGCCGGCACCGTCGTCTTCCGCGAGGGCGACCGTGAAGCCTATATGTGTCTGCTCATCTCGGGCCGGGCCGAGGTGCGCAAGCGCAGCCCCGATGCGGTGACCGACAAGGTCATCTCGGTGATCAACCGGGGCAAGACGTTCGGAGAGATGAGCATGATCGACGGCGAGCCCCGTTCGGCGACGGTGCTCGCGACCGAGGACAGCACCGTGCTCGTCCTCACCAAACACAACTTCGCCCGGCTGACCGAAGAATGCCCTCGACTCGTTCTGCGCATGGTCTTGCGGATGTATCGGCAAGCGAGCCAGCACCTGCGGGCCATGAACCTCGCACTGGTGGAACACCTCGAAACGTGAACGTCGCCCCGGTCGTCCTGCTCGAGAGCGCGGTGGGCGCCCCGCTCTCGGAGCTCACCGATCTGCTGGGGCAATCACTCGAGGTCGAATACGGCGATCGGGTCGCCATCGTCGAGGTGCGCCCCGAAGGCCCGGTGCCGTGGCGGGTGACCCCCGAAGGCCGCATCCCCCTGGTCGCCGCCACGCGGGCGCCCGACGGGGATGACCCCTTCGCCGGGCTCGAAGAGCTGCTCGACCGGCTCGTCGTCGACTTCCACTACGTGCTGCTCGACCCCCACCGCGCCGATCCGGCCCTCGTCAGCCGCATCTCGGGCTATGTCGATCGCGTGGTCTACTTCACCTACGACACCTTCGGCGCGCTGCCCGCTGCGGTGCGCCCCGGGGCGCAGGTGCTGGCGGTGGCCCTGCTCGATCCGCCCGACGCCCCCTACAGCCGCCGGTTGTACCGGGCCGGCACGACCCGGCTGCGCATGCCGCCGGCCCACTTCGGCAACCGCCGCTCGTACCGTGAGCTGCCCGCCGCCGAGCGTCAGTCGCTGGCGCGGGTCGCCCGCGCGATCTCGTGCCGCACGGTGGGCCTCGCCCTGGGCGGCGGCGGCGCGTGGGGTTATGCCCACGTCGCGCTCATCGAGTCGCTGCTCGCCGAAGGGGTGCCGATCGATCTGCTGGCCGGGGTCAGCTTCGGCAGCGTCTGCGGCGCGTTCTACGCCAGCGACGGCCTCGGCGGCCTCGAGACGCTCGTCGCCGAGTGCACCTCGCTGGCGTTCTCGGTCTGGGCCAGCGTCGTCAGCACCTCGGCCCTCGACCGCTTCGTGCGCCGGCGGCTGACCGAGACCTATCTCGAAGCCCTCGAAGTGCCGTTTCTGCCCGTCGCCACCAACATCAGCACCGGCGAGGCCGAGGTCATCCGCATGGGCCCCATCGGCCTCGGTGTGCGGGCCAGCGGCTCGCTGCCCGGCCTGCTCTCGCCGACCATCGTCGGCGGGGTGCGCTTCGTCGACGGCGGCATCAGCGCCAACATCCCCGCGAGCATGCTGCCCAGCGAGGGGGCCGATCTGATCATCGCCTCCAACGTCTTGCAGCACCCCGGCTTCACCCAGGTGCGCACCGGCGGCAACCGCTTCACCCGGGTGGCCTTCGAACTCGATCCCATCGCGCGGGCAAAGGATCTCATCCTCTCGATGTCGACCCTGACCCGCCAGGGCGGCGAGCTGATGTCGGTCTGCGCGCATGTGACCTATCAGGCGCGGCTCACCGGCGTCGCCCCGTGGGACTTCATGCGCGGGCCACAGATCGTCGAGCAGGCCCGGCGCGACGTCGGGCCGACCATCGATCGCATCCGCCAGGCGTGGGGCACCCTGGCTCGACCGGGAGGGGGCTCATGATGCTGCCCGTACGTATTCTGGGGTCCGGCTCGAGCACGGGCCGCCGGGCGGTGCCCACCGCCGAGGTGGCCGCGGCCATCGGCATGGATCCCGACGAGGCCGTCGCCCGCACCGGCATCCGCCAGCGCTTCTTCGTCGACGGCGATCAAGACGTCACTGCGCTCGCCGCCGAGGCGACGCGCGCCGCGCTCGACGCGGCGGGCCTCGAGGCGGGCCAGCTCGCCCGGGTGATCCTCGTCTCGTCCACCGGCGGAGACGTGCGCATCCCGGCGACGGCCAACCGCGTGCTCGGCGCGCTCGGCATCGGCCGGGTCTGCGACGCCTTCGACGTCAACAACGCCTGCACCGGCTTCCTGACCGGCTTCGACCTCGCCGCCCGATCGGTGGTCACCGGCCTGGGCCCCGTCGCCGTGGTCGCCGCCGAGCGCTTCTCCGACTGCATCGGACCCGACCGCCCGCGCTCGTACCTGGTCATGGGCGACGCGGCGGCGGCGGTCATCGTCGGCCCGGCCGCGGCGGGGGAGGGCATCGAGCACGCCGTCCTGCGCAACGCCGCCGACTTCTACCGCGGCATCATCATGGAGCACGCCACCGTCGACGCCCCGTCGCGGGTCGAGTTCCGCGAGGCCAACCGGCTGATCGCGTCGACCGCGATCGGCGGGGTCGGCTCGGCGGTGAAGCAGGCGCTCACCGAGGCGGGCATCGGCCTCGACGACATCGACTGGATCGTGCCGCACCAGCCCAACGGGCGGCTGCTCGCCGCGATGATCGGCGCCCTCGGCGTGCCCGCCGAGCGGGTCGTGCCCGTGGTGCAGGAGATCGGCAGCGTCGGCGCGGCGTCGGCGCCTTTTGGCCTCGATCGCCTGCTGCGCTCGGGCGAGGTGAAGCCCGGCCAGCGGCTGCTCCTGTGCGCGGTCGGCGCCGGCATGTCGTACGGGGCGATGGTCTATCGGGTCGGAGCCAGCGGCCCATGAGCATCGCCCGCGCGCCGGCCATCACCGCGTGGATGACCTGGTGGAGGCTCATGCAGCGCTACCACCGCTTCCGGACCTATGGCCTCGACCACCTCGCGGGCAGCGAGTCGCGGCTGGTCGTCGGCTACCACGGCCGGGGGGTGGCCCACGACCTGTGCATGCTCAGCGCGCTGCTGCTCGACGAGTTCGGCTACTTCCCCCACGGGGTGGTGCACGCGGCGGCCAAGGAGCTGCCGGTCATGAAGCAGGTCGTCGAGCAGCTGCAGATGATCGCCGGCGACGACGCCGAGATGGTCCGGGCGATCGTCGAGCGCGGCGAGCACATCATCGTGGCCCCCGGCGGCACCCGCGAGGCCTGCCGCCCCGTGGGCGTGCGCTATCGCGTCGACTGGGGCGGCCGCCTGGGCTATCTGCGCTTCGCCGCCCGCTATGGTCTGTCCGTCGTGCCGGTGGCCGCGGCGGGGGTCGACGATACCTATCTGGGCCTCAACGACGGCTATCGCACCGGCAAGCGGCTGAAGGTGCCGCTGCGCCTGCCGCTGTGGTTCGGCGTCGGCATCGGCGGCTTCTTCCCGCTGGCGCTGCCTCTGCCGGCGCGCATCACTCAAGTCATCGGGCCGCCGATCGCGGTCGACGTCGACCCCGACGATCGCGCCGGCCTCGAGGCCCTCAACGCACGCGTGGTCAGCCAGGTCCAAGGCCAGCTGGACCACGCGCGCACACTCTGACCGCGACGCGCGAGCCTCGCGCACGGTGATCACGACCCGGGGCCCGACCCCGGCAAAAGGAGACCCGACATGAGCGACGAGAAATGGGCGGTGGTGCTGGGGGCCTCTTCGGGGGCCGGCGGCTCGATCATCAAAGCCGCCGGACGCGAGGGCTACAATACCTTCGGCATGCACCGCGGCAACTGGCCCGAAGCCGCCGACGACGTCACCGCCTACATCGAGGGCCAGGGCCAGAAGTGCGTCTGGCACGTGGCCGACGCCGGCACCCGTGAAGGCATCGAAGGCGGCATGCGCACCCTGTGCGCGGCGGCGCCCAAGCGCTCGGTGTCATTGGTGGTGCACTCGCTGGCCAACGCGTCGTACGGGCGCTTCACCGGCCCGCCGGAGATGCAGTTCCACCCCAAGCAGTTCGAGAAGACCTTCGAGTCGATGGCCCACTCCTTCGTCTATTGGACCCAGGAGCTGCTCGCCGCGAAGATGCTGGCCAAGGGCGCGCTCATCCTCGGGCTGACCAACCCCATCCCCGAGAACATGGCCGACGGCTTCGGCATGATCTGCGCCAGCAAGAAGGCGCTCGAGATGTACGTGCGCTACCTGGCCATGGAGCTCGGCCCGCGGGGCTATCGGGTCAACCTGCTCAACTTCGGCCTCGTCGAGACCGCCGCGGTGCGGCTCGCGTTCAGCGATGAAGACTGGAATCGGGTGATCGAGATCGTCTCCCGGGTCGCGCCCCGGCGGCGCATCCAGACCACCGACGAGGTGGCCGACTTCATCATGGCGACCCTGGTCAAGCCGGAAGCGGCCTACTTGACCGGCGCCAAGATCGACTACACTGGCGGCCAGGCCCAGAGCCTGCTCGATCTCGCCTTCAGCGCCCCGCGGTATGGCATCAGCCTGCCCAAGAGCGAAGACAAGGGCTGATCCGGGCGGCGGCGGGCCTCATCATCACCCGAGGAGCCCGCCGCCCATGACCCAGCCCGTCACCGAGATGCTGTCCGCTGATGCCATCGCCCTGCTGCGCGATGGCTTCGACCGCAACTTGATGTATGCCATCGTCAAGCAGACGCTCAATACGCCGTACCCGCCCGTCGCGCCTTGGACCGACTTCATCATGGGCGATCTGTACGACGGGGAGGGGCCGCTGAGCCACGCCCAGCGCGAGCTCATCGTGATCTCGCAGCTCTGCGCCCAGGGCTTCACCGCGCCGCTGGCGACCCACATCTACTGGGGGCTGGTCGAGGGGCTCTCGCCGGCGCAGATCGCGCAGGCGATCACGCTCACCGGGACCTACGCCGGGGCGCAGAAGTACGTGGTGGGGATCAAGGTGATGGCCCAGATGATGGGCATGCTGGCCGAGTGCGCCGCCGCGGGCCCCGAGGGCGCGGCGCTGCCGGCGGTGGCCAAGAAGCTGCTGGCGATGTATCCCGGGGGCTGAAGCGAGCGGCCGTCGGCAGCCTCTTATTCGCGGTTCAGGCTGCCGCCGCCGACAGCCTGCTCCACCGGCTCCGGCTCGAGCAGCACGAACGCCGTGACCCCCAGCGCCGCCGCCGCCAGCGTGCCGGCGCCCAGTCCGACCCACATCCAGCCGCCGCCGCTGCTGCCGCCATCGTCGCCGGCCGCGGCCACGCCGGTCTGCACCTGCAGATAGATCTCCAGGTCGGGCGCCGGCTCCCCCTGGCGCACCGAGAAGGGGACTTTGTTGGCGGTGTATTCGCCATAGGGCAGGTAGGCCGCCGTCGGCAGCTCGATGTCAGTGCTGCGGAACCGCTCGCGGATGGCGCCGAAGAGCTCCTTCTTCTTGCGGTTGATGATGCCGGTCTTGCTCTCGAAGAAGATGCGCCCGCGGGCGTTGGTCTCGCCTTGCGCGGCCCTGAACGAGACCCGCCCGAACTGGCTCTCGAGCTCCGTCTTGAGCTCGAGCAGATCGGCCTTCTGCCGATCGCCCTCCGCCAGCTTCTCGGCGGCCTCGACCATCGCGAAGGCGTCCTCGAGCAGCAGCAGCTTGTAGGCCGCCTCGCCGCGATAGTAGACCGTCTTGAAGTCGCCGGGCCCCTCCGGCATGGCATACGCCTTGTCCAGCGCCGCCTTGGCCAGCTTGTAGCGCTTCTTGCGCACGTAGAGGATGCCCTGGGCCCGCACGTCCTCGTGGGTATTGGCGCCCATCTCCTCGTCCTGAGCCGCCGCGGACGGCACGAGGCCGGGCACCGGTGCTGCCAGGAACGCCGCCAGCAGCGCCGCCAGAGCCGTCTTCAAGCGCATCGAGGCTTCCTCCTCACAGGCCGTTGCATGCGTTGTTGACGCAGCTGTTCAAGATCGGGCAGTCGCCGTTGTCGAGGCACTCGACGCAGGTCTTGCCCGCACAGAATGGGGTCTCCGGGGTGTCGGCGCAATCTGCGGCTTCGCGGCACTCGATGCACGCGCCGCCCTCGCCGCATACCCCGTCGGGGCAGTCATCGTCTGCGAGGCACTCGACACAGACGTTGTTGTCGGTGTCGCACAGCTCATCGGTACAGTCGCCGTCGTCGAGGCATTCGACGCAGACGTTGTTGTCGACATCGCAGACTTCATTCGTGCAGTCGCCGTTGTCGAGGCACTCGACGCATACATCGGTGTCGGTGTCGCAGACGCCGTCGGGGCAGTCGCCGTCGTCGCGGCAGCCGACGCAGGCGCCGGCCTGGCAGAACGGCGCGGCGCCATCGCCACACGGGGCGCCGGTCTCGCCGCAGACGCAGGCCCGGTCGACGCAGGTGTCCGCCACCGCGGCGTCACATGCGCCGTCGCAGGCGAAGCAGGCGCCCTCGTCCGCCGGCTGGCAGTCGGCCTCGCCGTCGCCGTCACAGCACAGCTCGTTCGCCTCACACGTATCGTGATCGGCGACGTCGCAGCGGCGGCACGCGCCGGTCCCGGTGCAGACCGCGCCGTTGGCGTTGCCCGCGCACTCGTTGGCCCGCTGGTCGTTGCACCCGCGGCAGGTGAACGTCCCGCGGTCACAGATCGGGGTCTCGCTGTCATCCGCGCAGCCCGAGTTGTCATCCGGGTTGCACGCCCGGCATTCGAAGCCCAGGCATTGCTCGCCCGCCGCGCAGTGTGCGTCGTTGGTGCACGCCCGGCACGCGGCCCCGTCGCAATACGGCGTCTCGCCCTCCGGATCACAGGCCGCGATGTCACCGCAGAGGCAGTCCCTGCCGCCGCAGCCGTTGGCGCCGTTCGCATCACAGGCGACGCCGCACGCCTCGCATTGCCCATCGGCCGCCGTCGGCGCGCAGGCAGCGCCATCCCCGTCGTCGCAGCACAACTCGTCGTCGCCGCAGCCGTCGTGGTCGACCGGGTTGCAGACGACGCAGGCGCCCGAGAGCGGCTGGCAGACCGGGCCGCTGGGGTTGCCGGCGCACTCGTCGTTGTCATTGCAGCGGCGGCAGCTGAACGTGGCCGGATCGCAGAACGGCGCGTCGCTGGCCGGATCGCAGCCGTCGTTGTCTGCGGGGTTGCACGCCCGGCAGACATTGCCCAGGCAGAACGGACCGACGTCGCTGTCGGCGCACTCGGCGTCGTCGCGGCACTCGACGCAGGACCCGTCGGCGCAATACGGGGTGTCGCCCTCGCACGCGGCGCCTGCGCCGCAGACGCAGGCACGGTCGGCGCAGGCGTCCGCCGCGTCCTCCGCGCAGGCCTGCCCGCACGACTCGCACTCCGCGTCGGGCGTATGCCCGGTCCCGAAGCAGCCGGGCGCGCCGTCGCGGTCGCAGCACAACTCGTCGTCCTCGCAGCCGTCGTGACCCGCCGGGTTGCAGACCCGGCACAGGCCGGTCGCCTGCAGGCAGGTCGCGCCGTTCGGGTTGCCCACGCACTCGTCATTGTCGCCGCAACCGCGGCAGGTGAACGTCTCGGCGTCGCAGAACGGCGCGTCGCTCTCGGCCACGCAGCCCTCGTTGTCCGCCGGATCACACGCCCGGCAGACATTGCCCAGGCAGAACGGGCCGACGTCGCTGTCGGCGCATTCGGCATCCGCCCGACACTCGACGCACGCCCCGCCGACGCAGTAGGGCGTATCGCCGCCACAGGCCTCGCCGTCTCCGCAGGCGCAATCGCGCTCAGTGCAGGCGTCGGCCGCGTCGAGCTCACAGGCCTCGCCACACGCCTCGCACTCCTGCCCCGGCTCGTAGCCCGTGGCGAAGCAGCCGGGCGCGCCGTCGCGGTCGCAGCACAGCTCGTCGGCTGCGCAGCCCTCGTGAATCGCGCTGGCCGGATCACACACCCGGCAGGCGCCCGAGTCGAGGCAGACCTGGCCCGGCTGCTCGTCATCGCACTCGGCGTTCGCCCCGCAGCCACGGCAGGTGAAGCTGTCGGCGTCGCAGACCGGCGTATCGCTGCCATCGGGGCAGTTGCGGTTGTCCACCGGATCGCAGGCGCGACAGGCATTGTTCACGCAGATGGTGCCTTCGCCGGGGCACTCTTCATCCACGCGGCACTCGACGCAGTCGCTGCCGACGCAATAGGGCGTCGCGCCGTTGCACGCGGGCTCCTCGCCGCACTGGCAGGCGCGGTCGGTGCAGTTGTCCGCCGTCTCGCGATCGCACGGCTCGCCGCAGGCCTCACACTCGATGTCGAGGTCGGTCGCCCGGCACTCGGGGATGCCTTCGCCCTCGTCTTCGCCGTCGAGGCAGCACAGCGCCTGGGCCCCGCAGCCGGCGAAGTCATCGGGATCACAGACCCGGCAGAAGTCGCCGACGCACTGGCCGAGCGCGTCGTACTCCGCGGCGCACTCGGCGTCGCTGCCGCAGGCACGGCAGGCCTTGTCGTCGGTGTCGCAGACCGGCGCGGCGGTCGTGTCGTCGCAGCCCGCGTAGCCCGCGCCCGCCCGCGGGTCGCACTCGAAGCAGCCGTCCCCGACACACTGCGGATGCGCGCCGTACTCCAGGCAGCGGCTGTCGTCGTCGGCGCAGCTGCGGCAGCCGTTGAGGTCGGGATCGCAGAACGGAAGCGCCTCGCGCACGCAGCCCGGCGCGCCGAGGCCGTTCTCGGCGTCGCACTCTTCGCAGAAGCCGTCGACGCACTGCCCGCGGCCCGCGACGCCGCAGTCTTCGTCGACGAAGCACTCGAGGCAGACCGAGCCGCCGTCGCCGTCGCCGGCGCAGTAGGCCAGCGGGAAGGCGCAGGCCGCTTCATCACCGCAGCGGCATGCGCGATCGACGCACGCGTCGGCGGTCTCCCCGCAGGCGACCCCGCAGCCGGTGCAGCTGTCGACGCTCGTCGCCTCGCAGGCCGGCAGGCCGTCACCGCAGCACAGCGCGCCGGTATCGCAGCCCCCGTGATCGCTCGGATCACACGCCTGGCAACGCCCGGCCACGCACTGCTCACCTTGAGGGTGCCCCGCGCATTCGGCGTCGTCATCGCAGCCGCGGCACGTCGCCGAGCCGGCGTCGCAGACCGGGGTGAAGCCGTTGGTATCGCAGCCGGCGCCGGTCTCCGGCACGCAGGCGTCGCAGGTCCCGTCCGGCCGGCACAGCAGCTCGCCGGGGCACTCGTCGTCGTTCGCGCAGCCGCGGCACTCGAAGCTGTCGCCATCACACACCGCGGTGGGGCGGGCGCAGCCGACATCGTCCGCCGTGCCGTCCCCCGCCGGATCACACAGGCGGCAGGTGCCGGCGATACACTGCGGCAGCTCCGGCGCGACGACGCCGCACTCGGCGTCGCTGCCGCAGCCGCGGCAGTTGAAGACGCCGGCGGCGTCGCGGGCGCAGAAGGGCGCGGCACCCACCGGATCGCAGCCGGCGTGGGTCGACGGGTCACAGCCCTGGCAGCGGCCCTCGATGCACTGCTCGCCCTGGGGGTTGCCGGCGCATTCGGCGTCGACGGTGCAGGCCCGGCAGCGGGCGGTCTCGCCGTCGCAGAACGGCGTCGGGCCGGTCAGGTCGCAGCCGACCTGTTCTTCGGGCACGCACTCGGTGCAGACGCCCTGAGAGACCCGGCACAGCAGGTCGCCGGTGCACTCGCCGTCGACCTCGCACCCGCGACAGGTCAGCGCGAAGAGATCACACACCGCGGTGGGATGCGCGCAGCCGCGGTCGTCGAAGGCGCCGTCGCCGACCGGATCGCACGCCTGGCAGCTGCCATCGCTGACGCACAGCGGGCGCCCCTCGGCGAAGTCCTCGCACGGCCGATCGCTGTCGCAGGCGCGGCAGGCGAGCTCACCGGCGTCATCGGCCCGGCAGGCGGGCAGCGGGCTCAGCGCGTCGCAGCCGGCGTTGTCGGTCGGATCACACGCGGCGCAGCGGCCGTTGGCGAGGCACTGCCCGCGGGCGCCCGGTCCGATGCCTTCGCAGGCGGCGTCGCTGTCGCACGGGGCGCAGAACGCGACGCCGTCCCCATCCGGATCGACGCAGACCGGCCGGTCGCCAGCGACGTCGCAGCCTTCGTTCGTCGTGACATCGCAGCCCGTACAGATGCCATCGACGCAGAGGCCCTCGGCCCCGTCGGCTCCGTCGGGGCACTCGGCGTTGGCTTCGCAGGCGCGGCAGGTGAACGTCGCGGCGTCGCAGATCGACGCCGCGACCTCGCCGCAGCCCCGGCTCGTATCGCTCGGATCGCACTCACGGCAGCGCCCATCGGCGCAGATCGGCGCGGCGCCGGGGATGGCGGCGCATTGGCGGTCGGTCTCGCACGGCACGCAGTTGCCGCGGCTGCAATGGGGCGTCGGGCCCTCGGGCTGGCAGCCGGCCTGCGGCGCTTCGTCGGTCCGCGGCCGGCATTCGCGGCAGCTGCCATCGAGGCAGACCGTCAGGGCTTCGGCGTCGCCTTCGTCGGCCAGCGGCGCCTGGGCCGGGCACTCGGCGTCGGCCGCGCAGCCGCGGCAGACGTCGCCGTCGCCGCAGACCGGCGTGGGGCCGGTCGGCGAGCAGCCGAGGTTCGGCGGACCGTCGGCCGGATCGGGCACGCAGCCCACGCAGCGCCCGTCGGGCGCGCACTCGCGGGTGTTCAGGTCGACGAGATCGGGGTCCGTATTGCACTCGTCGACGACTGCGCAGCCGCGGCAGGTGCCCGTCTCGGTATCGCAGATGGGCAGCGCCGGATCGCCGCATCCGCTGTTGTCGGCGTCGGGGCGGCAGGCCCAGCACTCGCCGTCGACGCAGAAGTCGCGATCGCCGGGGCGGGCGGCGCACTCGATGTCTGCCTCGCACGGGCTGCACGCCCGCCCGTCGCAGATCGGCGTGGGGCCGTCCTCATCACAGCGATACTGCTCGTCATCGGCGCCGGCGTCGCACTCGACGCATGCGTTGCCGACGCACTCGGGCTGGGCGCCGCCGCACTGGTCGTCGTCGAGGCACTGCACGCAGATCCGGCGGACGACCTCGCATACGCCGCGCACGCCGCCACACTGAGCGTCGGCGATGCACTCGACGCATTGGCTGGTGGCCCGGTCGCAGGCCGGCGTGCCGCCGCTGCACGGCTCGTTGACCCCGCATTGGCACTGGCGATCGATGCAGCTGTCGGTCGCCAGCTGGTCACAGGGTTCGCCGCAGCCTTCGCACTGCTCGCCCGGTCCGGCGCCCGTCGGCAGGCAGTCGCCCGGGCCGCAGCACAGCGCGTCGTCTTCACAGTCGCCATGGCCGCCGGCGAAGCCGTTGATGAGGCATTGCCGGCATTCGCCGCCGACGCAGTGGGGCGTAGGATCGGCGCAGGCGGGGCTGTCGCCACAGACGCAGGTGCGATCCAGGCACGCGTCGGCGCGGTCGTCGGTGCACAGCGGGTCATCGCAGCCGGTGCAGCGATCGTTGAGGCCGGTGTCGACGCAGGCGGCATCCAGACCCTGCCCGCAGCACAGCTGGGCCGCGGTGCAGCCGGCGTGATCCAGCGGGTCACACGCGACGCAGCGGCGCTCCACACACTGGGTGCCCCGCGGATGTGCTTCACAGTCGTCGTCCGCCGCGCAGACGAAGCAGTCGGTGCCCTCGTCGACGCGCCCGTCGCAGTCGTCATCGAGCCCGGCGCGCTCGCCGCAGGACTCTTCGTCGGCCGTCGCCGGCGCCTCGGCGCCGCAGACCACGCCGGTGCCGCTCTCATCGCACCTCAAGGA
Organism: bacterium; assembly: GCA_030427205.1. Taxonomy (GTDB): domain Bacteria; phylum Myxococcota_A; class Bradymonadia; order UBA7976; family UBA1532; genus JACKDM01. The sequence goes on from JAUHXC010000009.1 coordinate 57,148, forward strand.
CCCCGTGGCCCGGCACTCCGCCGGCGCGCTCGACGCGTCCATGCCCACAGCGAAGCTCTCGCAGGGCTGGCCCTTCGTCTCGAAGTCTTCGTCGACGCGCCGATCGCAGTCGTTGTCCATATCGTCGCAGCGCTCGGCGCCGCCGCCTTCGCTCGCGAAGGCCGGGCCGTTCTCCGAGACGCACTGCCCGCTGTTGTCGGTGAAATCGAGCACCGTCGAGCCGTCGTCGGCGAAGATGACCCCGGCGTCGATCAGCTTGAGGGCGCACAGCGGCTCGCTGCCGCAGCCGGTGTCCAGGGTCAGGGCGTTGCAGACCCCCCCGTTGTCGTCGGCTTCGGTCAAGAAGAAGAGCGCCGCGTCGAAGCGCTCCCCGCCGGCCAGGTCGATCGCGGTGTCGAGCGGGTTGGTGAGGGTGCGCCCGTCCCAGCTCATGGGAATCCGCTGGTCGGCCCCGTCGCCGGCGCCGCCGCGCACGAGCAGGCAGGCGTTGACCGTGCCGCTGGCGATGAGCGTATCGAGGTTGTCCCGGCAGGTGCTGCGGATCCCGTCGTCGTCGGCGCCGACCGGCGGCAGACCCAGCAGGCACGGCGCGATATCGGTCTGGAACCCGACCTGGATCGGCTCCGGCGTACAGCCGGCGATCAGCCAGATGCCCGCCATCAACCCGACAGCGCAGCTCAATGCCCTCGAACGGTGCATGCCATTCCTCCCAGGTCCGCCTCTCCCTGCGGCCCGATTCAACGCATATCACGGAGACCGAAGATGGATCGGCCCCCGACGCTGCAAAACATACAGGGTTCGTGCGCCCGACGAGACCCGCGCGCCGAATCGGCGCCATAAGATAGCGCTGCGGCCTCAGCGGGCCCGGCGCACGATGGCGAAGCCGTAGAGCCCGTCCTTGTCGCGCCGGTGTTCGACGTCGGCGTCGCCGAACGACGAGCTGGCCACCAGCTCGTCGATCTCCTGGTTGCTGCGGGTGGCCACCGGCCAGTCGAGCAGGTAGCGCAGCACCATGCGGGTGGGCTCGGGGATGAAGAGCTGGCCGAAGACGAAGGCCCCGCCGGGCGCCAGCTGGCGGTAGATCTCGTCGAGCAGCTCGACGAAGACCGCGTCTTCGATGTCGCTGGTGAGGAACTGGCAGTAGATGAGGTTCTGCGGCACCAGCCGCAGCGCGCCGCGCAGGGCCGCGCGCATCAACACCCGCGAACGGATGAGCGTGAACTGGTCGATCAGCCCCTCGGCGCGGGCCCGCCGGCCGACGGTCATCAGATCGTCGGTCTCGCCGTCGACGCAGGTCAGCCGGGCCTCGGTGGGGTAGTCGAGCCGCACCAGGGCGTCGAACAGCTCCGAGGCCGGCCCGCTCGACAGGCTGGTGACCCGCCACTGACCGGTATCGCCGCGCTCCGCGCGGTTGTGCCAGCTCTCGACGACGAAGTCGGTCATGAAGGCGGTGCAGCCGTCGATCGCCCGGGCGAGGGGCAGCTCGACGAACCAGCGGTCGATGAAGCGACCCAGGCGATCCTCGCTGAGCGCCCGCCGCTCGCGGATCGCCTGCAGCGCCAGCGAGTCGCTCAGGCAGCCGTCGTCGTTGACCAGGCAGCGCTCGATGAGCACCGAGCGCAGCAGGAAGGGGTAGCCCTCGCGCAGCGCGTAGGCCCCGATCGCCGAGCGCTGGCCCGGATCGGCGGTCACCAGCGCCGCGCCGGCGGTGAAGAGCAGCTTGCTCATCGCGTGCTGCACGTCGCGGAAGGCGGCCGCCTCGTCCTCGGCGTCCTTCTCGGCGATGGGCCGCATCAGGGTCTGGGCCTCGCTGACCGCGTCGACGAGCAGGGCCGGCAGGCGGTCGAGCATGACCTTCGAGGCGCGCTCGATGGCCAGGGTCTCGGTGCGTGAACCGAACGAGAAGAGCCGGGCGTTGGCCTCGCGCACCCGGCGGGCGAGCACCAGCGCCAGCGAGTGGAAGAGCCGGGCGCCGGTGCCCGGCAGCTCGCCGGTCATCGCCCGCAGCTCGTCGAGGTCGAAGCGCAGCGCGACGCCGTCTTCCATGCCGACGACCGTCGCGCTCGCCGGCTCGAGGCTGACAAACGACAACTCGCCGACGATCTCGCCCGGACCGAGCACCGCCACCTCGATGTCGACGCCCTCGCGGGCCATGCGCACCCCGAGCAGCCCCTGCACCACGAGGAAGAGCACGCTGAGGCCCTGACCCTCTTCGATGAGCACCTGGCCCCGCTGGATCGGCACCTGACCCGCGATGCGCATCAGCTCCTGGCGATCTTCGGGGGTCAGCATGGTGAAAGTGCGCAGCGGATCGGCGTGGCCGGCGTCGCTGTGATCGACGATGCGCGCCGGCAGGATGTGCCGCTCGACCGCCGCCTCGGTGCCCTTGTGCTCGAGCCAGACCTCGAGATCGGCGAAGAACTTCTCGTTGGGCAGCCGGCCCTCGTCGTCCTGGGCGTATTGCGAGCGCAGCCGCAGCACCCGGGTCATCGCCATCGGGCCCTTGCCGCGCACCGGCACGAAGCCGCGGTCGACGCCCACGAAGAACTCGCGGATGGTGTCGTAGATCTCGGTGGCCAGGTTGAGGGTGCCCGGCTGCGCCGCCGACTCCAGCCGGCTCGACGTATTGACCGTATCGCCCCACAGGTCGTAGGCGAAGCGGCGGGCGCCGATGACCCCGGCCACCACCGGCCCGGTGTGGATGCCGACCCGCATGTTCCACGGGCTGCCGTCGGGCGCGGTCAGGGCCTCCTCTTCGAGGGCGCGCAGCATCTCCAGGCCGGCGAGCACACAGGCGATGAGGTGATCGGGCTGGTCGCCGAGCACGCCGCCGGCGCACATATAGCTGTCGCCGATGGTCTTGAGCTTCTCCAGCCCCCAGCGGGTGACGATCTCGTCGAACCGGCTGAACGCGCGGTCGAGGGAGCGCACGAGCTCTTGCGGATCGACCCGCCCCGACAGCTGGGTGAAGCCCACGAAGTCGGAGAACATGATGGTGCACTCGGGGATGTGCCGCGCCTCGACCCGGCCGCTGTTGCGCAGTTCGAAGGCCACCTCTTCGGGCAGCATGTTGAGCAGCAGCGCCTCGTTGCGCTGGCGCTCCGACTCGACCTCCATCCGGCCGATGAACTCCTGCACCCGCAGCTGGAAGCGGGTGTAGACCCCCACGAGGCCGATGGCCGAGATGGTCCAGTAGAAGTAGTTCGCGTTGACGTAGAGCCGCCACGACGTGACGTCGTCGTCGAAGAGCGCCGCGGCCACGTTGAACTGGATGATGATGGCCGCGAGCATGCTGGTCATGCTCCACAGGCCATAGGGCATGACCACGACCATGCCCACCACCAGCATCGTGATGCCGTTGTAGTACGGCGACTCGGGACCGCCCGCGGTGAGTATCAGCCCGTCGAGGCCGATGCAGGTGATCGCGCAGAACAACGCCACGAAGATGTGGGCGAAGCGCACGTGGGTCTCGGAGCGGCGGGCGACGGCTTGAACCCCGACGAAGACCAGACCGGCAGCCGAGGTCGAGAACCGCCACGCGGACAGCGCTTCGAGGCGGTGGGGGTACATGACCTGGTCGAAGAAGGTCGTGATGGGGAACAGCACGAACGTGATGAGGGACATGACCCACACCCCGTCGGCGGCCTTGAGGGCCGTCTCCCGGTCGAATATCCCCCGGTACTCCTTGGGGATTTTGCTTGTCCGGAAAACGCTCAAATCGCTCCCACCGGCCCGAGGCGCATCCCGGGCTGCGTCATTCTACTCGGATCGGGGGGAAATATAAGTTTCGTGCGGGGCGGCCAGCTGCGGCCCGCGCGCGTCCCCCGATGCCTGCGGGCTCAGGTCACCACCAGCGGATCCCGATCCCGGGCGGAGACCACCACCGAGATGCCGCCGCCGAGGCGCTCGCTGAGCGCCGCCTGGAGCAGCGGCAACCAGCCACGCTCGCAGTTCGTATGGTCGGTCAGGATCACCGACGTGCCCCGGGCGACCCGGGCCAGCACGTCGTGGTGCCGCAGCTCACCCGTGATCAGCAGGTCGACCGCGCCCACCGCCTCGAAGAGCGAGCCGCCGGCGCCGGGGCAGACGGCCACCGTCTCGACGACCGCCCCGTCGGTGTGCCCCGGCGCTTCGGCGAGGCGCACATGGGTCAACCCGAGGTGCTTCTTGATGCGCGGCAGCAGATCGGCCAGCGGGCGCGGCTCGATCAGCCGCCCCGCGCGGCCGAGGCCGGCCCCGAGATCCGCCTCCAGCGCCGCCGGCTCGATCGGCGCGCGCTCGACCACCGGGCCGACGGCGTCGAGCAGCCAGTCGCAGACCCCGCCCGGCGCGCTGTCGGCGGCCGTATGCGGGCTGAAGATGGCGATGCCGGCCCGGATGGCGTCGATCACCGAGCGCCGCTGGCCATTGCGCCGATCGAGTCGCTTCCAGCCGCCGAAGATGATCGGGTGATAGGCCACGATCAGATCGGCGCCGTCCTCCAGCGCCTCGGCGAAGACCGGCTCGGTCAGGTCGATGCACAAGAAGACGCGGCGGACGGGGGTGTCGGCCCCGGTCGGATCGACCAGCAGGCCCACGTTGTCCCACTTCGCCGCCAGCCGCAGCGGCGCGATGTCTTCGAGGGCGGCCAACGCCGCGTCGAGGGTGATCATCGGGGGCTCCTGGGGTGCACGACCGCACATTACACGGGCCTCGCCTTCGGCGCTACGGTCTTCTACGCATTCTCCCGTACGGGGGCGGTGAGGCCACCTCACCGCCTCACGCGAGCGACCGGCCGCCGTCGAGTCGGATGAACTCGCCGGTCACGAATCGCGCGTCGAGCGCCAGCCAGCGCACCGTCTCTGCGAGCTCGGCCGGCGTACCGACGCGCTGCAACGGCACGCGCGCGGTGTAGCGCCGCTGCAGCGCGGGGTCGGCTTCGGGGCCGTCGTCGGGCCAGAGCACGACCCCCGGCGCGATGCCGTTGACCCGCACCTCGGGCGCCAGATCCCGGGCGAGGCTGCGCACCAGCTCGACCACCGCCGCCTTGCTCATGGCGTAGGCCGCGTGATGCCGCCGCGGGCGGCCCATGGCGTGGATGTCGCCCAGGCAGACCACCGCGCCGCCGCCGGGCAGGGGACTCTGCCGCAGCAGCGGGGACAGCCGGGCCGTCAGCAGCAGCGGCGACAGCGCGTTGATGCGGTACAGGGCCGCCGCCGCGTCGGCTTCGATGGTCTCCAGGGGCGTGGGCGCGTAGCGGGCGGCGTTGTGCACCAGCACGTCCAGCCGAGGCAAGGCGGCGGCATAGGCTTCGCCGGTCGCCGTGACGAGGCCCGGATGGTTCAGGTCGAGGTGGCGCACCGCCACCGTCCGCCCCGAGGTGCGCAGGCGCTCGGCCAGCGCGTCGGCTTCCTTGACGCTGTCGCGCCGGGTCAGCAGGAGGTCGAAGCCCGCGGCGGCCAGGGCCTCGGCGATCGCCGCGCCGACCCGCCGGGCGCCGCCCGTGATCAGGGCGATAGGCGACTGGCCGTCGAAGGGGAGTCCGGTCTGCATGACGGGGCGACGGTACACGAGCGGCCACGCGGCTTCCACGGGGCCGCGGGCCTTCGGCGCTCCACCTGCACGACACGCGACGCTGCACGCCAACGCGACCCCCGGCGCAAACGCAGACTCAACGTATTGGCAACGAAAACTCATTTGCAATCAGGTTGCGTTTGGGCGAATGATGCGCGCCATGCGTACCATACTGACAGTGCTGCTGGCAGCGCCCGCTCTCGCGGCCGCTCAGACGGTGGATCAGGCCGTACTCGACGCGTTGAGCGCGGGCCTCGCCGCGGACCTGGGCCCGGCCACCGCGCCGCAGACCGGCGGGCCGGCGGGCAACAGCAACCCCGACATCTCGCTGATCCTGGACGTGGCCGGCGCGTGGTTCGACGGCGAGCCGTCCCAGCTCGGCGCGCACGACCCGCAGTCGACCGGCTTCAACCTGCAGCAGCTCGAGATGCACATCGCGTCCAACGTCGATCCGTTCTTCCGCCTGGAGGCCAACCTGGTCTTCTCCGAGTTCGGGGTCGAGGTCGAAGAGACCTACGGCACCACGCTCGCGCTGCCCGCCGACTTGCAGATGCGGGGCGGGTTGTTTCTGACCCGCTTCGGACGGATCAACCCGACCCACCCCCACGCGTGGCGGTTCGTCGATCAGCCGCTGGTGAACGGCAAGTTCTTCGGCGGCGAGGGCAGCCGCGGGCTGGGCGCCGAGCTGTCGTGGCTGGCGCCGCTGCCATGGTTCGTCGAGTGGGTCGGCAGCGCGACGATGGCCAACGGCGCGTGCTGCGCGCGCAGCTTCTATGGCGCCGACGATCCGGGCGTCGAGACGCCGGCCGACCTGCTCTACACCGCCGCGCTCAAGCAGTTCTTCGCGCTCGACGACGCGTGGTCGTTGTCCTGGGGGCTCTCGGGGCAGTTCGGCCCCAACGCCTCGGGCAACGGCAACCGCAGCGAGATCTACGGCACCGACCTCTACCTGCACTATCGGCCGGCCAACTCACCGGATCGCGAGGCGCTGAGCCTGCAGCTCGAGGCGATGTACCGCACCCGCCAGGTGCCGAGCGACCGGCTTGCGGACTACGGCGGCTACGCGCAGTTGGTGTGGACCATCGACCCCCGCTGGGAGGTCGGCGCCCGCTATGGCTACGTCAGCGGGCTCTCCGACGACCCGCTCGATCCGGGCTGGGTCGAGGACCGCCATCGGGCCAGCGGTCAGATCACGGTCTACCCGTCCCACTTCTCGCGGGTGCGCCTGCAAGCCAACCGGGACGATCGCGGCGATGCGGTCACCTGGGCCGGCTTCCTGGCGCTCGAGCTGCTGATCGGCGCCCACGGCGCCCACACGTTCTGAGGAGGCCGTCGTGGCGATGTCTACCCGCTGTCTGCTGGCGTTCTGTGCGCTCCTGCTCACGCCGACGGCGGCCCACGCCGAGCTGAACGTGGTCGCGACGCTGCCCGATCTGGCGGCGTTGGCCGAGGTCGTGGGCGGAGACGACGTCGAGGTCACCGCGCTCGCGTCGCCGAACCGGGACCCACACTATATCGACCCCCGGCCGAACCTGATCCTGCCGCTCAACCGCGCCGATCTGCTGATCGTCAACGGGCTGGAGCTGGAGATCGGCTGGCTGCCGCCGCTGCAGGTCGCCGCGCGCAACGGGCGCATCCAGACCGGCGGGCCGGGCTACTTCGACGCGTCGACGGTCGTGCAGCCCATGGAGGTGCCCACCGGCAAAGTCGACCGGGCCATGGGCGACATCCACCCGGGCGGCAACCCGCACTTCCTCTACGACGCGCGGCAGGCGCGGCGCGTCGTCGGCGCGCTGGCGAAGCACATGGCGCGGCTCGATCCGCAGAACGCCGCCGACTACGCCCGCCGGGCCGCCGCGTTCGATGCGAAGCTGGCGGAGACCACGAGGCGCCACGCCGAGCGCTTCGCCGCGCTGCCCGACGAGAAGCGGCGGGTCGTCACCTATCACGCGTCGCTGGTCTACCTCTTCGACTGGCTCGACATCGAAGAGATGCAGACGATCGAGCCCCGCCCGGGCATCCCGCCCACGCCGGGGCACACCGCACAGGTGCTCTCGACGATGAAGGCCCACGACATCCGGCTGGTGGTGCAGGAGAGCTACTTCCCGCGCAAGACGAGCGAGACGCTGGCCCGCCTCGTCGATGGCACGGTCGTGGTCCTGCCCGGCGGCACCCGCTTCGACGAGGGCGAGGGGTACCTGGCGCACATCGACGACCTCGTCGGGCGATTGTACGCCGCCCTCTCGAAGTGAGCCGCTGCCGCGCGCCGTCGGGCGTTCCCGGTGCGCCCCTTCATGCAATACGGTTGCAGTCGATATGGCGTTTGATTAAAGGTGCACCCCGATTGCATTTGACATCCCTCTGCGGAGATCGCCCCATGACCCACGCCCGCCTGCCCGTCACCGTGCTCTCCGGCTTCCTCGGGGCTGGCAAGACCACGCTGCTCAACCACGTGCTCAACAACCGCGAAGGCCGCCGGGTGGCGGTCATCGTCAACGACATGAGCGAGGTCAACATCGACGCCGCGCTCGTCGAGCGGGGCGGCGCGGCGCTCTCGCGCACCGAAGAGACGCTGGTCGAGATGTCCAACGGCTGCATCTGCTGCACCCTGCGCGACGACCTGCTCGAAGAGGTGACCCGCCTCGCCACGGAGGGCCGCTTCGACTACCTGCTCATCGAGTCGACGGGCATCAGCGAGCCGATCCCGGTGGCGCAGACGTTCACCTTCACCGGCGAAGACGGGGTGAGCCTGGCCGACGTCGCCCGGCTCGACACGATGGTCACCGTCGTCGACGCCGCCGCGTTCATGAAGGACTACGCCCGGGCCGACAGCCTCGCCAGCCGCGGCGAGTCGCTCGGCGAAGAGGACACCCGCACGGTCACCGACCTGCTCGTCGATCAGGTCGAGTTCGCCGATGTGATCGTGCTCAACAAGCTCGATCTGGTGGACGAGGCCGGCGCGAAGCGGGTCGAAGGCGCCATCCGGGCGCTCAACCCGGGCGCGTCGATCGTGCGCACCGTGAAGGCCGCGGTGCCGCTCGACGCCGTGCTCGATACCGGCCGCTTCGACTACGACAAGGCCGCGTCGTCCGCCGGCTGGATCCGCGAGCTGGCCGGCGAGCACACCCCCGAGACCGAAGAGTACGGCATCACCAGCTTCGTCTACGCCGCGCGGCGGCCGTTCGACGCCGAGCGGCTGCACGCGTTCTTCCACGCCGAAGATCGGCAGTGGGGGCGCGTGCTGCGCTCGAAGGGCTTCTTCTGGGTCGCCGCCGACGATCGGCTGGCCTACACCTGGGCCCAGGCCGGCGGCATCGCGTCGTACTCGGTGGCCGGCACCTGGTGGGCCGCCACGCCCCGCGAGCACTGGGGGCACCCCGAAGGCCAGCGGCCCGACGAGCAGCCCGATTGGCACGACCGCTACGGCGACCGCCTTCAGCAGCTCGTCTTCATCGGCCAGGACCTCGACGAGGCGGCCATCCGGGCCGAGCTCGACGCCTGCCTGCTCGATCCGACGCTGGACGCCGATCGCTCGGCGTGGTCGACGCTGCCCAATCCGTTCCCCGCGCTGAAGCGGCCCGAGTCCGCGGCCTGAGCGCCGACGGGAGGAGAGCACGATGAGTGGGATCGATCGAGCCGGGGTCGTGGCCAGCAGCGCCTGCGCCATTCACTGCGCCCTCAGCGCGCTGCTGCCCGGCGTATTGTCGGCGGTGGGGCTGACGATGCTGTTGACTCACGAGGCCGAGTGGGCGCTGACCGGCATCGCGGTCGCCTTCGCCGGCGCGGCGCTGATCGTCGGCTGGCGCCGCCACCGCTCGACGGCGGTCGCCGGCGCGCTGGCCGGCGGTATCATCGGGCTCGTCGCCGCCCGCCTCGTCGAAGAGGCCGGCGTGCACGGGCTGGGCATGGCGCTGGCGCTGATCGGCGGGGCGGTCCTCGTCGCCGGTCACATCGCCAACATCCGGGCGGGCCGTCGGGCGGTCGCGCCGTGAGCCTCGACTGGCTGATCATCGGGGGCGGCATCCACGGGGTCTATCTGGCCGCGCGGCTGATCGACGAGGCGGGCATCCGGCGGGAGCGCCTGCTGATCGTCGACGGGCAGCCGCGCCTGCTCGACCGCTGGCGTCGGTGCACGGCCAATACCGGCATGCGCTACCTGCGCTCGGCGGTGGTGCATCACCTCGACCGCGATCCGTGGTCGCTCAAGCGCTTCGGCGCCCGCAACCGGCAGCTCGGTGGCTTCGCGCCGCCGTACGAGCGCCCCGCGCTGGCCCTCTTCGACGCGCACTGCGACGCGATCATCGAACGCCATCGGCTGTCCGAGCGGCATCGCGTCGACCGCGCCGAGGCGTTGGCCCTCGGCGACGACGGCGTGCGGGTCACGCTGGCGTCGGGCGAGACCATCGGCGCCCGCTTCGGATTGCTGGCCCTGGGATCGAGCGAGCGCACCGTCTGGCCCGGCTGGGCCCGCGCGCTGAGAGCGGCCGGCGCATCCATCACCCACGCCTTCGATCCGGGCGTGCGCCTCGGCGACGACCAGCCGGCCCGCATCGCGGTCATCGGCGGCGGCATCACCGCCGCCCAGCTCGCGAACCGCTTCGCCCCGGGGCGCGCGGTTCACATGATCAGCCGCCACGAACCGCGGCAGCACACCTTCGACAGCGAGCCCGGCTGGATGGGGCCGCGCTACCTGAACGGCTTCGCCCGCATCGCCGAGCACGACCGGCGCAGAGCGGTGATCACCGAGGCCCGCCATCGCGGCTCGATCCCGCCTGGGACGTGGCGCCGACTCTCGAGGCTCTGCGATGAGGGGGATGTGACGCTGCACGTCGCCGACGTCAGCGACGCCCGCCTGCTCGACGACGGCATCCGACTGACCATCGGCGACCGATCGATCGACGTCGATCGGGTCCTGCTGGCGACCGGATTCGAATCGCGGCGCCCCGGCGGCGCGCTCGTCGACGGGCTCGTCGACGAGGGCCTGCCGTGCGCGGCGTGCGGGTATCCCATCGTCGATACCCACCTGCGCTGGCATCCGCGGCTCTTCGTCAGCGGCCCGCTCGCCGAGCTCGAGGTCGGCCCGGTCTCGCGCAACATCGTCGGCGCGCGCATGGCCGCCCGCCGCATCACCCCGTGGGCTCGCCGGCACCGCGCCGGCTGAACCCGAAGCCTCGAGGACTCCATGAAACGCATCACGCTCGCGCTCGCGTTCGCGCTCTCCGCCTGCGCCCCCGACGGCAACGGCGGGTCGACGCCCTGTGACGGGCACGGCGAGCTGCACGGCGACCACTGTCATTGCGATCCGGGCTTCGAGCACGCGCCCGACGATCTGCTGATCTGTGTGCCCGAGTCGGCGCCCGAGCCCGAGCCCGAGCCTGCCCCCGAGCCCGAGCCCGCGCCGGAACCGGAACCCGAGCCGACCCCCGAGCCCGAGCCGACCCCCGAGCCCGAGCCCGAAACCGACCTGACCCTGGCCGACGCCGAGGTCGCCGCGCGGACCCTCGTCGACCACGAAGGCCATCGGGTCTGGCTGCTCGACGCCCGCGCCGGCGGACATCGCCTGAGCCTGGAGAGCTACGCGGCCTTCGGCGGCCCGCAGGCGCCGGGGCGCTTCGTGATCGACGCTCGGGACGCCGACTACGCGAGCTGCGGGCTGTGCCTCGTCCTGCGCGACGACGCGCAAGGCACCACCTGGATGCCGGTGCCCGACAGCGGCGCCCTCGAGGTCATCGCGATCGGCGCCGCCGAGGGTGAACAGTTCGCCGGCCGGACCGAAGGCCTGCGCTTCCGCGAGGTCATCATCGATCCCGAGAGCTACGCGACGACGGTCGTGCCGGACAGCGCCGAGATCACCCTCGTCGACTGGGCGTTCGACGCCTCGCTCGAGGTCGAGTGCAGCGGCCACGGCCACCTGCACGGCGATACGTGTCACTGCGATCCCGGCTACCAGACCGACCCCGACGATCCCGGGCGCTGCGTGCCCGTTTGACCCTGCGGTCGCAGCCCGCGCCCGTGGCCGGCACGCCCGGCTCCCGCGCCGTGCCGGTGACGATCCTCACCGGCTACCTCGGCGCCGGAAAGACCACGCTGCTCAACCACATCCTCGGCGCCGACCACGTCCGGCGCATCGCGGTCATCGAGAACGAGTACGGCGCGGTGAGCATCGACCACGGGCTCGTCGTGGGCGCCGACGACGCGATCTACGAGATGGCCAACGGCTGCATCTGCTGCACCGTACGGGCCGATCTGGTGCGCCTGCTCGACCGGCTCGTGCAGCGCGGAGCGACGTTCGACCACCTGCTCGTCGAGACGACGGGGCTCGCCGACCCGGGGCCGGTCGCGCAGACCTTCTTCGCCGACGAGGCCACCCGCGCGGCCTTTGCGCTGGACGGCATCGTCACGCTCGTCGACGCCCTGCACGTCCGGCAGCAGCTCGCCCGCGGCGTCGAGAGCGTCGCGCAGATCGCGCTGGCGAATGTGCTGGTGCTCAACAAGACCGACCTGGTGAGCGCTGGCGAACTCGACGCGATCGAGGGCCAGCTGCGCGACCTCAACCCGCTCGCGCGGATCGTGCGCAGCGAGCGGGCCGCGGTGCCCCTCGATACGATCCTCGACATCGGCGCGTTTGATCCCGCGGCCTTCGAGCGTCGCCGGCCGATCGACCCGATGGCCCACGATCACGACGACGGTATCGTCTCGGTCGTCGTCGAGGCCGCGGGCGACGTCAACGTGACGATCCTCGACCTGTGGCTGGGGCAGGTCCTGCGCGCGCGCAGCGCCGACATCTTCCGGCTGAAAGGCTTCCTCAGCCTCGCCGGAGAGCCGCGGCGGCTTGTCATCCAGGCGGTGCACTCGATCGTCGACGTGCGCCCGGGCCGGCCCTGGGGCGATACGCCGCGCCTCAGCCAGCTCGTCTTCATCGGCCGCGATCTGGACCGCGAACGACTGGCCGAGGGCCTGCGCGCCTGCGTGGTGTAGCGCGCCGGGATCAGTCCCGGTCCATGGCGAACGGGTCGCTGTGGGCGGGCTCGGTCACGAAGCGATCGTCGGTGAGCGATTCGAGGAAGGCGACGAGCGCGTCGATCTCGTCCGGTTCGGCCGGGAACGCGCGCACCAGCCCCGAGCGCAGCGGGCTGAGCCGACCATCGCCCGCGAACGGGCCGTCTTCGATGACCCGGCCGCCGGCGGCGTAGTGCTCGACCACCTCGCGCAGCGTCGCGATGCTGCCATCGTGCATGTAGGGCGCGGTCAGCGCGACGTTGCGCAGGCTCGGCGGCCGGAAGAGCCCGCGGTCATCGGGATCAGACGTCAGTTCGAAGAGCCCCTGGTCGTGCGGCGGGTAGCCGCCCTCGCCGTCGACGTTGTACAGGCCGTTGTTGAAGAACGGGTAGCGCACGCTGCCTTCGGGGGTGCGGGCGTCGCGGTAGGCGGTCGTGAAGAAGACACCGCCGTGGCAGTGGAAGCACTCGAAGCGCTCGCCGTTGAACAGCGCCAGCCCTCGTCGCTGCTGCTGGGTCAGCGCCGTCTGATCACCGGCCAGATAGCGGTCGTAGGGGGCGTCGACGCTCACGAGGCTGCGGCAGAAGCTGGCGAGGGCGAAGACGATCTTGTTGATCGTCACCCCCGAGCCGCTCTCGGGGAAGGCGTCGGCGAAGAGCCGGGCGTAGGTGGGATCGGCTTCGAAGCGCGCGATGACCTCGTCGCGCACACCATCGGTGATGCCGAGCTCGACCGGGTTGTCGCTGCGCAGCGGCACCTGGATCTGCTGTTCGAGCGTCAAGAGCCCGTCGCTGGCCCAGGTCAGCGTGGAGAACCAGCCGACGTTGGCGAGGCCCATGCTGTTGCGCACCAGCACGGTGCCGGTCGAGCCGGTCGGCGTCCGCTCGCCGTCGGCGAAGGCCCGCGCCTGGTCGTGACAGCTCGCGCACGACTGGGTCTGGTTGGCCGAGAGCCGCGGATCGTAGAAGAGCCGGCGGCCGAGCTCGATCTTCTCCGCCGTCAGCGGATTCTCGGGCGGGATCGCCGGCGGAGGGATGCCATCGGGCAGCCCGAGCAACGCGATGACAGCGGTCTCGTCGGACCCGGCCTCGGCGGTCTCGCTCTCGCAGCCCGCGGCGGCCCACGCGATGCACAGCACGGCGACAGAAGACAGTCTCCACATGGGTCAGCGCACGAAGACCCGGTTGCCCGACGCGGCCGCGCCGCCGGTGGCCATGTCTACGCCCAGGTTGTCGAAGACCGCACCGCAGGCGGCCTGCATCGGCCCCGAATGGCACGAGACCCCCGGCCCCTCGCCGATGACTTCGAAGGTCTCCATGTCATGGATCGGCGTGACGAAGTCGAGGCCGGCGAGCAGCGTCGACAGATCGACCCTCACGGTGTCCTGGCTCAGATCGAAGCCCTCGATCCGCACCACCGGGGTATTGACGAAGCCGCACGCATCGCGGTCGGCGAGCGCCTTGCCGTCGGGCATGCCGCAGTCCCGGCTGCCGACATGCACATAGCCATCACCGGCGCCGCCGGCGCCGTCGTCCACGGTGAAGTTGAAGACGAGGTGGCGATAGCCGCTGGCCCACGACCAGTACATCTCGTTGAGCGGCGAAGGCGCGGCCTCGGCGGTGGTCTCGGCGATGACGGCCTTCATCACCGGCTGCGATACGCCGACGTCGAAGGAGACGGCCACGACGTTGTCGGGAAAGGTCATCCCGGTGATGGCCGAGTGGGTCCGGGCGGTGCCCTCGGCGAACGCGATGGCGTTGCCCGCGCAGCTGCCTTCATCGGTGCCCGTCAGGTCGACGAGCGATACGATGCCAGCCTCGCCGTGGTACTGGAACTCGCCCTCGTCGAGCTCGACCCGCACCGGCTCGCCGGCGGCGTCTTCGAACCGGACGTCGCTGATGTAGAAGCGCAGGTCCGATATACCCACCCGGTGGGCGCCGTCGGGGCCGAGACCCTCGATGGTATCGGTGCAGCCGACGGGCGACCCGTTGGCGACGGCCTGGAAGCGCAGTTCGAACGGGCTCATGCTGGGCTCGTCCACGGTATCGTCACATGCCAGCGCGGCGCAGGCCGCGGCCACGACGAGGGCTTTTCGCATCGGATCTTCTCCGGTCATCGGCTTCGGGTGCCGTCGCCCCCAAACCGGGGCCACGGCCTACGGGTCGAGATCAAACATCCGCGGTCTCGGCGGCGGTCATCGGCCCGGTCAATGCACATGGATCGGCTCGAACACCTGCCGCAGCGCGCCGCGCGGCCCCTGGCGCAAGAGTGACGCGACCACCAGCGCCGCCAGAGCCGCCACGCACAGCCACTCGAACCACCCGGGTCCATGGGCCGCGTCGGCCGCGTCGAGCAGCGGCACCGCCGCGACGCCGAGCGCGTCGACCGTCCAGCCGGCGATGATGGCCAGAATCGTCACGGCGCAGCCGAACATCAGCGCGAGTCGGCGCCCGTGCAGGCGGGCGAGCACGCCGAAGGTGGTGATGTTGGTGGCCGGCCCCGCGATGAGAAAAGCGATCGCCGCGCCGGCCGTCAGCCCCTTGTGCAGCGCCAGCGCCGCGACGGGGGTCGCGCCCGACGCGCAGACGTAGATCGGCACGCCGACCAGCGCCGCCAGCGGCACCTGCAACAGCGGCGGGATGTGCGCGATCGCCTCGTGGGACAGCAGCGGCTCGGCCAGGGCGGCGACGACCAGCCCGAGCGCGATCCACGGCATGGTGTGATCGAAGACCTCGACGAACCCGAACCGCAGCCCTTCCCGCAGGCGCGCGGTGCGCGACGGCGCCTCGTCGCTCGGGGTCTCCGGCGGCGTGACGACGGGCGTCGAGACCCGCGGCGCGCGGCCGACGAGCACGGCCACCAGCAGCGCCACGGCGAACGCGGCGACGACCCGGGCAATCGTCAGCGACGAGCCCAGCAGCGGGACCGAGAGCAGCACCGCGTCGAGCCCGAGCTCCGGGGTCGCCACGAAGAAGGCCAGCGCCGCGGTCAACGGCGCGCCGCGCCGGATGAGCGACTCGTAGAGCGGCAGCACGCCGCACGAGCAGATCGGCAGCGGCAGGCCGTAGCCGACCCCCCGCAGCGCCTGGACCGCGCGTCCCCCGCGGGCGAGGGCGGAGATCCGCGTCGGCGAGAGGACGAGCGGTACGACCCCCGCCAGGGCATAGCCCAGCAGCAGAGCGGGCGCGCTCTCGAACAACAGCACGCCCAGCGTGCCGATGAACGTGGAGCCCGCCTCATCGGCCGTATGGGGCTCGTGCATCACGCCGAAGACGAGGAGCAGCAGCCCGGAGAGCGCGCCGATCGCGGACCATACGCGGTCGCGGCTGGGGGGATGCCCGTGCGGGTGGCCGTGCTCGTGGTCGTGGTGATGGTCGTGAGCGTGACCGTGGTGATGGTCGTGATCGTGACCGTGGTGATGGTCGTGATCGTGATGGTCGTGCTCGTGACCATGATGATGGTCGTGATCGGGACCGTGGCCGTGATGATGGGCGTGATCGTGGTCGTGACCGTGGTGATGGCCGTGATCGTGATGATGGTCGTGGTCGTGGTCGTGCGCACAGGCCTCGGATGCCGTGCCGTGCCGGGCGAAGACGACATGCAGCAGCGCGCCGGCGACGAGGGCCTCCAACGCCACCGAGGCGCCTGCGGGCAGCACCGCGATCACCGCCGGGCCCGCCGCGAAGCCCGCGATCGTGCCCACGACGCACGCCCCGCCCAGCAGCCACGCCATGCGCAGCGAGCCGCGCGCCGCGACGACGAGCGCAAAGCCGACGGGCAATCGGTGGCTCACCACGGCCCACGCCAACCCCCGGTCGCCGCTCTCGACGCTCAGGACCGCGCCGTCGAATACGACGTGCAGCCCCAAAGCCGTCGCGACGAGACCGATCGACCACGCCGAGCGCCGCGACGCACGGTGCAGCAGCCACGGCAGGACCGCGCCGAGCGCCAGCAGGCCCAACCCCGCCAGCCCGAGCGCCTCGACCGCATGGGGGAGGATCGAGACGAGACAGATCCCGCCGACCAGCGCCAGCGCGAAGCCGTCGATCCACGACTGAAGCCCACGGGAACGCGCGCCGACAGACGCCAGCGCCGGCCCCACGAGCACCGCCATCGCGGCGAGGGCGAGGAGGGCGACCGGCGTCATCGCGTGGCTCCGCCCCACGGGGGGCGTTCAGGGCCGCTTGTGCCAGAGCTTCGAACGGCGGTGGGGGGGTCGTGGGCGCTCAGCGTCCGGTCTTCCTGACGAGATCGATCGTCGAGACGTATACATGTAGGCCAGTTGCAAATGCAACGTGCTGGCGACGTTGGTCGGGCCCACGATTCACGGGGGGTGGGACGGTCCGGCCGGCCGGGCTGGGAAGACGCCGATACATTCCGCGGTTGACGTCCGCGAGCCCGTGAACAGCGTTGTCTCGTCACCCGATACCCGATACCCACCGCCACCGAGGAGGTCTGCATGCGCGCCATCGCCACGCTCACCGGGGCCGTCCTGGCCCTGTCTCTCTCGCCGGCCATCGCCGCGCCCAACGCCCCCACGTTCAACGTGCCGCCCGCCTTGAGCGGGCTGCCGGCCGGCGTGAGCCTGCCCGACATCGCCGAGAAGGCGGTGTCGAGCGTCGTCAACATCCGCTCGACCCAAGCCGCGCCGCGCCTCGACCCGCGCATGCGCCGCTTCTTCGGCCCGTTCGGCCTCGGCCCCCGCGGCCCGATGGCGCCCCGCGAAGGGCAGGGCTCCGGGGTCGTGGTCGCCGCCGACGGCCTCATCCTGACCAACAACCACGTCATCGAGAGCGCCGACAGCCTCGAGGTCATCCTCTCCGACGGCCGCGAGCTGCCCGCCGAGCTCGTCGGCGCCGATCCCAAGACCGACCTCGCGCTGATCCGCATCGAAGGCGCGGTCGACGGCCTGGTGCCGATGCCCTTCGGCGACTCCGACAGCCTGCGCCTCGGCGAGTCGGTCCTGGCCATCGGCAACCCCTTCGGCCTGGGCCACACCGTCACCATGGGCATCGTCTCGGCCAAGGGCCGGGCGGGCATGGGCATCGTCGACTACGAGGACTTCATCCAGACCGACGCGGCCATCAACCCGGGCAACTCCGGCGGCGCGCTGGTGAACCTGCGCGGCGAGCTGGTGGGCATCAACACCGCTATCCTCAGCCGCAGCGGCGGCTATCAGGGCATCGGCTTCGCCATCCCCACCGCCATGGCGCGCATCGTCATGGGCGATCTGCTCGAAGACGGCACCGTCGACCGCGGCTGGCTCGGGGTCGGAATCCAGGATCTCGACCGCCGCCTGGCGCGCGGATTCGGGCTGCCGGCGGGCACCGACGGCGTGCTGGTCACCGGCGTCCTGCCCGACACCGCGGCGGCGCGCGCCGGCTTGAAGCGGGGCGATGTCATCGTCGGCATCGGCGACCGCGAGATCCGCAACGCCGGCCACCTGCGCAATACGGTGGCGCTGTCCGGCGCCGGCGAGAGCATCGACCTGCGGCTGCTGCGCGACGGCCGCGAGATCAGCGTCGAGGTGACCCTCGGCCGGCTGCCCGATCAGGCCGACGCCCGCCCCCAGCAGCAGCAACAGCCCGCCCGGGACAAGCTGGAGAGCACCCGCCTGGGCCTGACCCTGCGCCCGGCGCCGGAGCGCATGGTCGACGGGCTCGACCTGCAGCGGGGCCAGACGGCGCTGATGGTGACCGCCATCGATCCCGGCAGCCCCGCGGCCCGCGCCGGCCTGCGGGTGGGCGACATCGTGCTCGAGATCGACCGCAAGCCGGTGGTCTCCCCCCGCGAGGCCCGGCAGACACTGAACGCCGCGCGCGGTACAGTGCTGCTGCTCGTGAAGCGACAGGGCGGCGGCCAGCAGTTCGTCGCCATCGATGCTCCGCAGAAGTGAGCCCGGCGCGGGTCGGGCGTGCAGGAGAGCCATGCGCCCCGAACTCGCCCTGATCGTCGCCGCGGCGTTGACCGCGGGCTGCACCGCCAAGGACGCGCCGGCCGAGAAGCCGCCCGCCACCGCCGAGAGAGCCTCCACCGCCGACGAGAAGCCCCCCGCCACGCCCGAGGAGGCTGCTCCGCCCGCAGCGCCGGCGAAGCCCGGCGATCCGCTCGACTGCCAGCCCATCGGCGACAGCGCGCCGCTGCTGGAGAAGCCGGCGCTGCTGCTGATCGGTGAGATGCACGGCACCCGCGAGATCCCCGCCGCCGTCGGCGAGCTGGCCTGCCACGCCGCCAAGGCCCGCCCGGTGCGGGTCGGCCTCGAGCTCTCCCGGGCCGACCAGCCGCGCATCGATCGCTTCCTGGCCAGCGACGGCTCGGCCGCCGCCCGCGACGACCTCACCGGCAGCCAGCCGTGGCGTTGGGAGTTCCAGGACGGCCGCACCAGCCGGGCGATGGTCGATCTCGTCGACCGCCTGCGCCGGCTGAAGGCCGCCGGGCGGGATGTGAAGGTCTTCGGCTACGACGTGGTCGAGTTCGACGGCGAGAACAGCCGCGACGCCGGCATGGCCCAGCACATCGCCGCCGCCCGCCAGGCCGAGCCCGAGGCCAGCTTCATCATCCTCTCCGGCAACCGCCACACCCAGATCGGCCCCGAGCCGGGCCCACCCGGCGAGCCGCCCTTCATGCCCATGGGCGCCCACCTCGCGAAGCGATTCACCGACGTCGTCGCGCTCTCTGCGCGCAGCAGCGGCGGTCAGTATTGGGCCTGCGTCGGCCCCGATCCCAGCGCGTGCGGGCCGCAGGACCGCCCGGCCAAGGCCTACGGCCGCGAGGGGGTCTACGTCGATACGAAGACCCGCCCGATCCCGCCGGGGCACCACGGCGTCCTGCACGTGGGCCAGACGACCATCTCTCCGCCCGCCCGCGCCCCGGCCAGGTAGGTCCGCTCGGTGTCTCCGCCCGTCCGCCGTGCGCGATCGGTCGAATGAACGCCGCACGGGGCCCGGCGGCGGGGTCCATGGCAGGGGGTATCGCCGGCCGGGTCGCGCCGCCGGCACCCGCCGCATCCGGCTCGCCAGCGCCGGGCGCACCTCGCGCGCTTCGACGACGCCGCCAACGCCCCGCCGGTCGCGGTCGAGGCCGCCTCGCCCGAGGGCAACGGCGCGCCGGTGACCCGCGAGGCCCCCCTGCGGACGGGGCGACGGTCCGGCTTGCCCGCCGCTGGCCCGTCCGCGGCGGCTCAACGCCCGACGCGACCCCGCGCCCGGCCCCCGCGACGGCGGATCTTCGGCGCCGTCGAGCCCTGCGAGGCCTGCCGACCAGCGAAACTTCGCCGCTTCGGGCCGGTCGCGCGCCGCGGCTCATCGACGCAGCGGACCCCGGCGCGGGCGGGCGGGCGGCCGCTTCATCGGCGAATGACCCCCTGGCGGCGGGCTCGGGCGGGCGAACATCCGTCGAATCGGGCCCGCCCGCGGCGCGCGCGCCTCGTTCGGCCCGAAAAACCGGCCCGTCGCCGCGACTCGGCCGGCGTTGCCCGCGCGCCCGAAGCCCGTCGCCGCGACTTCGCCGCCGTTGCCCTCACGCGCGCACACCCTCGGCCGGGCCCGGCGCTGGCGAGCCGGATGCGACGGGTCCCACAAGCGCGACTCGGGCGGCGTTGGCCTCGGGCTGGACACCGGCGACGGCCTCTGTCGGTCATTCACCCCCGTGAGTAGGGCCGGCGCAGCCCCCGCGGTTGATCGAAGGGCGCCGACGGGGCATGGTGGACGGGCATCGACGCCGAGGCCCCTCCCGTGATCTGAGCACTGCGCCCGCCATCTTCGTTCGACCGCCGCCCGCCGAGGGCGGCCGTGCGCGGGCGCGCTCAGACATCCGTTCGAATCTCGTTCGACACACACGATGACCGCCCCGCGGGGGCGGCTCACGAGAGGAGCAGTCCATGCCCGAGTTGATCTACTACGTCGCCGCCTCGCTCGATGGCTTCATCGCCGATCCCGAAGGCGGGTTCGACCGTTTCCCCATGGGCGATCACGTCGACGCCTTCCTGGCCACCCTGCCGACCTTCGGCGCGGTGCTCATGGGGCGCGCGACCTACGCCGTCGGCCTGAAGCACGGCGTCACGTCGCCCTATCCCATGATCCCGCGTCAGTTCGTCTTCTCGCGGACGATGGCCGAGAGCCCCGACGCCGCGGTGAGCCTCGAACGGGACGCCGTCGCCTGCGTGAAGGCGCTCAAGGCCGAGCCCGGCGCGCCGATCTGGCTCTGCGGCGGCGCCCGGCTGGCCACCGACCTCTGGCGGGCGGGGCTCATCGATCAGGTGTGGGTCAAGCAGAACCCGCTCCTGCTCGGGGCGGGCATCCCGCTGTTCGGCGGCGACGGCATCCCACCGGCCGGCCTGCGGCTCGACGATCTGCGCCGCTTCGAGAGCGGCGTCGTCGAGCTGCGCTACAGCGTCGTCGCGGCGACCTGAGCCGCCCCGGGTTCACCGGGCGACACAGCCCGGTGAACCCGCTATCTTGCCCCGCCATGCTCTACGTCGACACCCACAACCACCTCGACTTCGCCGCCTTCGACAGCGACCGCGAGGCGGTGCTCGAGCGCGCGCGCGCCGCGGGCATCGGCGGGCACCTGGTGGCGGGGGTCGACCCGGCGGGCTGGGTGCGGCAGCGGGCGCTGGCCGCGAAACATCCCGGCGTCCGCTGGACCGCGGGCCTGCATCCCCAGGTCGCCGCCGGCATGCGCCCCGGCGCCATCGACGAGGCCCTCGCCGGCCTTCCCGCGCAGCTCGAGGGCGCCCACGCCGCCAGCGGGGTGGGGGAGACCGGGCTCGACCGGCTCTTCGTCGATCCGGCGACCCTCGACGTGCAGCTGCACGCCTTCCGGGCGCAGCTCGCGCTGGCCCGTGAGCTGGAGCGACCGCTGGTCCTGCACATCGTCAAGGCCCATGGCAAGGCGCTGGAGGTCGTGAAGCGCGACGGCCTGCCCGCGGCCGGCGGGGTCATCCACAGCTTCTCGGGCAACGCCGAGCTGGCCCGGCAATACGTAGAGCTGGGCCTGTCCATCGGCTTCGTCGGCGCGGTGTGCCGGCCGAACGCGCGCAAGCTGCACGCGGCGGCGGCGGCGGTGCCCGACGATCGGCTGCTCATCGAGACCGACGCGCCCGACCAGAGCCCACCGGGTCACCCGCAGCGCAACGAGCCCACGGCGCTGCTCGACGTCGCCGAGGCGGTCGCGCGCGTTCGAGGCTGTCGACCCGAAGCCGTGCTCGTGCTATCCACCCGCAACTCGGAGCGCCTCTTCGGCGTCTTCAACGCTGTGCCTGCGGCGCAAACACAGGAGTGACCTGATGGACGGGGTCATGCTGCACGGGGCCGACGTCGCCCCGCCGATCTCGGAAGGCTACAAGCTGCACCGGCGGTTCGACCGCATGGCGCGGCTGACGGGCGACGCCGGCATGGACCGGCTGATGAACAGCTTCGTCATCGTCTTCGGCCTCGGCGGGGTGGGCAGCTTCACCGCCGAGTCGCTGGTGCGCTCCGGCATCGGCCGGCTGCGCATCGTCGACTTCGACGACGTCTGCGTCACCAACGTCAACCGCCAGCTGCACGCCATGAAGGGCCACATCGGCAAGCCCAAGGCCACGCTGATGGCCGAGCGGCTGCGCCGCATCAACCCCAAGGCCGAGATCGAGGCGGTCAAGCAGTTCTATCAGGCCGACTGCAGCGACGAGATGCTGGCCGGCGAGCCCGACTTCGTCGTCGACGCCATCGACCAGTTCACCGCCAAATGCCACCTCATCGCGACCTGCCGCGCCCGCGGCATCCCCCTCGTCTCGTCGATGGGCGCCGCCGGCCGCTGGGATCCGACCGCGATCCGCGTCGCCGACCTGAACAAGACCCAGGGCTGCAAGATGGCCCTCAACGTGCGCAAGATCCTGCGGGAGAAGCACGACTTCCCCCGCGGCCGGGCCCGCTGGGGCGTGCCCGCGGTCTTCAGCGAAGAACCCTGTCAGCCCCCCGAGCCGCTGGCCTACGAGGCCGGCACCGGGTTCCGGTGTGTCTGCCCGCAAGGGCAGAACGGGCTGTTGACCTGCGACCGGCGGGCCCGTATCGACGGCAGCGCGTCGTTCGTCACCGGCACCTTCGGGCTGGTCTGCGCATCGGTGGTGGTGCGCGGGCTGGTCGACGGCGCCCGAGAGAAGGAGGCCGCTCATGGCTGATGGCTTGGAGCTCTACGCAGAGCACGGCATCGATCCCACCCTCGATCTCTTCGACGAGATCGAGAAGCTCAAGGCCGAGCGCAACGCGATCATCCTGGCGCATTACTACCAGGAGCCCGACATCCAGGACATCGCCGACTACGTGGGCGACTCGCTGGGGTTGAGCCGGCAGGCGGCGGAGACCGACTGCGACGTGATCGTCTTCGCCGGGGTGCACTTCATGGCCGAGACGGCCAAGATCCTCAACCCCGAGAAGACGGTGGTGCTGCCCGATCTGCTCGCCGGCTGCTCGCTGGCCGACGCCTGCCCGCCCGACCGGTTCCGTGCGTTCATCGACGCCCACCCGGGCCACAAGGTCGTCAGCTACATCAACTGCTCGGCGGCGGTCAAAGCGATGAGCGACGTGATCTGCACGTCGAGCAACGCCGCCGACGTGGTCAACCTCTTCCCCGCCGACCAGCCGCTGATCTTCGCGCCCGATCGCAACCTCGGGGCCTACGTGCAGCGCGAGACGGGGCGCGAGATGGTGCTGTGGCAGGGCACCTGCCAGGTGCACGAGATCTTCAGCGAGAAGAAGCTCTTGCAGCTCAAGGTGCAGCACCCCGACGCGGCGGTCATCGCCCACCCGGAGTGCGAGCCGCACATCCTGCGCCACGCGGAGCACATCGGCTCGACCTCGTCGCTGCTCGGCTACGTGAAGTCGGCGGACAAGGCCGAGTTCATCGTGCTCACCGAGGCCGGCATCCTGCACCAGATGCAGAAGTCGGCGCCGCACAAGACGCTCATCGCCGGCCCGCCCGAGGGCAACTGCGCCTGCAACGAGTGCCCGCACATGCGGCGCAATACGTTGGAGAAGCTGTACCTGGCGCTGCGCGATCTGAAGCCGGCGATCGAGGTGCCCGATCACATCCGCGAGGCGGCGCTCAAGCCGCTCGCCCGCATGCTGGCCAAGGATCTGGCCGCGGCCTGAGCCGGCTCACCCCCGGTCACCGCCCGATCCCCTACGCGCCATCGACGCCTGCAGCGCCTGCATATGGGCCTGCATCTGCTTCAACGCGGCGTCGACCTGCGCCAGATGGGCGTCCCGGCCTGTCGAGTCACCGCCATCAGCGGCTGCGCGGAGAGGGGATGCCCGGCCATCGGTCGGCGTGGACCCGCGTTGAGCCGATCCGCGGGGCCGGGCTACCCTCCGGGCGCGCGGTATCGCCGCCAATGCATGTGATCGGAGGGATGATGCGACGATTCGGGGTGCTCGTGGGCTGCCTGGCCCTGTTGTCATGGGGCTGCGACGACGGCGACGGCGGAGGGGACGAGCCGGCCGACGCCACGGTCAGCGTCGATGGCGGCGAAGGCGAAGGTGAAGGCGAGGGCGAAGGCGAGGGCGAGGGCGAGGGCGAAGGAGAGGGCGAAGGCGAAGGAGAGGGCGAAGGCGAGAATGCCGCGTGCGAGGCCGCCTGCGGTCGCTTCGTCGAATGCGCCGCCGATGTCTGTGAGGGCGACAGCCTGGAGGCCGACTGCCTGACCGCGTGCGGCATGAATCGCTCGTTTGCGTCGGTGCTCGACGGCATCGCCAGCTGCGCCGACGTGATCGGCTTCGTCGTGCAGCAGTCCGCGGCCGTCGCCGCCGTCTGTGACGACGAGCCGCCGCCGGTGATGCGCGAGCCGCTGTGCGAGGACTATGGCGCCCGGGCCGGCGAGTGCTTCGCCGAGCGCTGCCCGCCGGCGGGCGAGCTGGGCGTCGGCGCCGGGCAGGCCTTCCGCGACTTCTGCGACTCGCAGGTGGCCGCGGGCGCGATTCAGCCCGGACAGCTCGCCGGCATCGGCGAGGCCGAGTGCGACAACCCGATCATCGCGCCCATCGTCGACTTCGTGCTCGCCGACAACGGGCAGCCCGAGTCGGGCGCCTTCGAACAGTTCTGCGCCGAAGGCGCGCAGTGGCCGGCCGAGGTCTGCGAGGCGTCGTGCGCCTTCCTCGAGATGTGCATCCCCGAAGGCACGCCGGAGAACATGGGCGGCGCCTTCCGCGACGAGGCCACCTGCCGCTTGATCTGCGGCATCGGCATCCCCGAGATCGCCGCCGAGTCGTGGGTCTGCCTGGCCGACGCCGAGCAGTGCGGGGCGCTGGGCCCGTGCATCCAGGATCCGCCGCCGGTGGGGCCTGACGTCGACTGCGGGCCCTTCGCCGCCCGCGCGACCGAGTGCCTGACCGCCGCCTGCGCCCCCCTGGCCGACAGCGGCCTGGACATGGTGCCCGTCATCGACCTGCTCTGCCGCGACGCGGTGGCCGAGGGCGAGGTGCCCGCCGAGGTGATCGAGGCGGTCGGCCCGGAGACGCCCTGCGAGGACGAGGCGCTCGGCGGGGCGATCGGCTTCTTCAGCATGGAGGACCCCGAAGACCCCGAGGCCGGGACCCTGGCCGGGCTGTGCGCCGGCGGCGATACCCTGCGCGACGCGGCGCTCTGCGACGCGGCGTGTGATGCGATGGTGCCGTGCATCGTGCCCGAGCTGGGGCCCGACGCGCAGGTCTTCGGCGACCCCGCGATGTGCCGCTACCTGTGTCGCACCGACGGCGACATCCCCGACGTGGGCCTGCAGTGCGCCGCCGAGGCCGCCGACTGCCCGGCGGTCTACGCCTGCTTCGACGACGGCGAAGAGGTGCCGGACGACCCCGGTGAGCCGGGCGATCCCGGTGAGCCCGACGAGCCGCCGCCGGAGTAATGGCGCCCCGGGCCGTCCGGCGGGCATGCTCGTCGACGGGGCCCGGGCGATCAGGCACAATGCCTCGTCTTCAGCCGAGGCTCCGATGTCCGAAATCCCCAGCCGGGTCGTCGCCGTCGCCACCGTCAAGGGCGGCAGCGGCAAGACGACCATCGCCATGTGCATCGCCGCCCACTGGCTCTACAGCGGGCTCTCGACCGCGGTGATCGACACCGATCCGCAGCGCTCCGCCCGCCGCTGGGCCTTCGCCGGCTCCGAGCTGGAGATCATGCGCATCGACGTCTGCGACGCCCATGACGGCGCGGCGGTCATGGCGCGGGTCGAGGAGCTCGAGCGCGCGGGCTTCGAGCGCATCGTGATCGACACCCCGGGCTTTCGCTCGCCGGCGCTGTTCGGCGCCCTCGACCGGGCCGATCTGGCGCTGGTGCCGGTGCGCCCGTCGCCGGTTGACTTCGAGGTCGCGGCGGACACCGTCGATCTGCTGGGGGCGGTTCAGCTCGATCGGATCGGCGACAGGCCGCTGCACGTGCGCATGGTGCTGAGTCAGGTGAGCCCGCGAACGGTCATCGCCCGTCACATGCGCCAGGAGCTGAAGTCTGCGGGCTACCCGTTGATGGACGCCGAGCTGAGCATCCGGGTGGCCTACGCCGAGGCGCCGTTCAGCGGATCGGTGCCGGGGCTGATCGATCCCAAGGGCGTCGCCGCCCGCGAGGTGGACGCGCTGGTGGCCGAGATCGACAAGGTGTGGGCCTGAGGAGAGGACGATGGGGAAGAAGCTGCCCGGATTGAAGCGCCACGCGGCCGCCGGTGCTGGCGCGCCGGAGGCCGCCACCGCCGCGCCGGTCACGCCCGCGGTCGAGCCCGCCGCTGACGCCGACGCGGAGAAGGCGGCCGCAGCCGCCCGGCGATCCGCTGCCGCGAAGAGAGCCGCCGCGACCCGGAAGAAGAAGGCCGCGGAGAAGGCCGCTGCGGAGAAGAAGGCCGCTGCGGAGAAGAAGGCCGCTGCGGAGAAGAAGGCCGCTGCGGAGAAGAAGGCCGCTGCGGAGAAGGCCGCCGCGGAGAAGGCCGCCGCGGAGAAGGCCGCCGCGGAGAAGGCCGCCGCCGCAAACGAAGCACCACCCCCCGAACCGGTGCCCGAAGATGCCCCCCAGGCGTCGCCAGAGGCCCCGCCCACGCCCGAAGTCGCTCCCGCGCAGGCCCCGGCTGCCACGGTGTCCGACTCGACCGCAGCGCGCCGTCCAGACGCCGTGGCGTCGATCTCTTCGGCGGCCGATTCGACGCGACGCTCGGAGGCCGAGCGCGTGATCCGAAGCCACGGCCGGCTGGCCATCGCCGGCGGCGCGGTGCCCGTGCCGGCGCTGGATGTGGCGGCGGTGGCGGCGATCCAGGTGCGGATGCTGCGCCGTCTGGCGCTGCTCTACGAGGCCGATCTCTCCGCCGAGCGGGCGCGGGCCATCGTCATGACCCTCATGGGCAGCGTGACCCCACACATGGTCGGCGGCGCGACGCGCTGGCTGATCGGGGGGGGGTTGCCGGTCATCGGCGTGATCGGCGCGGCCGCGGGCGGCGCGGCCACGGCCCGGGCGACGACCCGGGTGATGGGCGAGATGTTCGTCGACCACTTCGAGCAGGGCCTGCCGCTCTCGACGCTCGAAGCGCGGGCGGCCTGAACGTCGAGCCGAGGCCGCGGGTCGGGCCGGGCGGGCCGCCTACTTCGCGGCCTTGGCCTCGGCCGCGTCGTCTTCGGGCGGCTCGACGGCGCCCGGCTCGGCGGTGGTGGCCGTCTCGGTGCGGCGGATGTACGCCTTGCCCGCCTCGATCTGCTCGTGGAAGTAGTCGCGGAAGTTCTCCGGATCGAAGTCGAAGAGGTTGCCGCCCGAGCCGAAGTGGGCGGTGAAGACCCGACCCACCGCGTAGGTCAGCCCGCCGGCGACCACCGGGCCGCTGACGACCGCGAGCGGGGTGCCCACGAAGGGCACGATGCTCACCAGCGAGACGAGGCCGATGGTCGCGCCCGGCGCGGCGGCGCCCGCCAGCAGCGAGGTCACCGCCGACTTGCCGAGGTCGGCGCGGAACTCGACGCCGTAGTACTGCGACAGGCTGTGCAGCATCTTGAGCGAGAAGCCGGTGGTCGTGGCGAACTCGAGCAGCGGGATGGGCACCAGCCCCAGGCCGGCGGACCACAGCGTCCATTTGCGGACGATGCGGTGGGCGCCTTCGGTGGAGGGCAGGGGGATCCGGTTGTCGACGGGGCGGGCCTCGGCGGTGGGCATGCGGTGCTCCTCGTAGGGTGGTGCCAGAGCGGCTCGGGAAGACCGGGCCGTCGAGATGCTAGCTCAAGCTCGCCGCTGTGCCAACCGGGTGCTGTGCCAACCGGGTGCTGTCAGCGCTCGCAGATGTCGGCGTCGCGCAGCAGACCGGCGATGAGGTCGTGCAGCTCGGTCTCGAAGGCTTCGGTCACCTCCTGCCGCAGCGCCGGCCCGCGGCCGTTGCAGATCCGCAGGCGGTTGAGCTGGCCGTCCATCCGCCCGCCGACGTCGACGATGTCGAGCAACACACCCGATCCCCGCAGCTGGCCGCCGAGGCTCTCGTAGGTGCCGTCGTTCCACTGGATGCGGTCGCGCTGGCCGTTGGGGCCGCAGGTATCGCCGCTGGCGGTCAGGATGAGCATATGCGCCGGGTCGCCGCCCGCCGGCCAGACCCGATCCCGGTTCTGCTGCAGCCAGGTCACCAGGTCGGTGATCTGGGACTCACCGCTGCCCTCCAGGGTGGTCAGCCAGTCGCGGGCGGTCTCGGGGCTCGCGGCGAAGCCCACCTGGGGCGGCTCGACGCCGTTGCCACAGCCCCGGGTCGCCCGCGCGGTGACGAAGCCGAGCGCGAACCGCCCCTCGTCGACGACATCGGCCAGGATCTCGCGGACGGTATCGAGATACGGCGCCATCGCCGTCGAGTCGTCGACGACCACCAGCACGCGGGTCCGGCACGGCGGGCGGCAGCGACCGTCGAGGCAGCGGGCGCCCGGCTCGCACTCGGTCGGCTCGGCCTCGAGGCCCATGCCGTCCGCCCGGCAGCGGCGCACGGTGGTATCGCCGACGCACTGGCCTTCGCCGGGCACGCAGACGAGGCACTCGCCCTGGAAGCACAGCCCGGTCTCGCAGACCTCCTGCGGCCGCCATGCGCGGCCGTCGTTCTCACAGACCCGGCGGGTCTGCTCGCCGGTGCACTCGCCCGCGTTGGGCGCGCAGACCCGGCAGCCGCCGCTGGTGCACTGCTCTGTCAGGCTGCATGCGTCCGACAGCAGCCACGAGCGCCCGTCGTCGGCGCAGGCCTGCTGGGCCCAGCGACCGTCGCAGCGGATCTTGCCCGGCTCACAGGCCACCGGCAGGCAGCGGTCGGGGCCGTCGACGCAGGCCTCCTGACGCTCGCAGGGCACATCGGCCCAGGCGCCATCCCGCAGGCAGACCTGCGCCACGGCTTCGTCGAGGCAGCGGGTGGCGCCCGCCTGGCAGGCCTCGTCCTCGTCTGCCGTCGGGATGGCGGGCATCTCGGGCTCGGCCTCGTCGTCGGGCAGCGCGGAGGGCAGCGGCGCGTCAGCGGGGTCTTCGGCCAGGGTGCCCTGGGGCTCGACGGTCGGCGCGGGCGCGTCGGGCGCGCTGCAGCCGAACACGCCCAGCGCGATCAGCGCCAGCAGCGGCGCGGTGGGCGAGGGAATGCGATGGATCATGGCTCTCTCTCCTGGTGCGGGTGGCGGATCGCGCGGCGGTCGCCTACGGGCAGGCCTTGATGTCGTCGACGAGGCGGGCGAAGACCTCGCGCAGGGCGAACTCGTCGCCGGCGGGGATGTGGGTGTCGAAGGGGCCGCCGCCGGCGGCGGCCAGGGCGTCGATGGTCTGCGGGTCGTCCCTGAAGTCGTAGCCGATGACGTGGGTCTGTACGCCCGCGGCGAGCAGGTCGGTGGCGCTGGCCTCGAGCTCGGCGAGCGTGCAGCCCGGGCCGCCGCCGACGCAGCCGCACGAGTCGGCGCCGTCGGTGAGCACGACGACGTGCCCCGGCACGCCGGGTCCGAAGATGTCGATCCGCCGGTCGGCCAGCTGGCCCATGGCGCGCACCAGCGGGGTATCGCCGCGGGGCGAGGTGCTCGCCAGCCAGCCCTCGACGCCTTCGCGGCCGCGCACGCCGATGGGCACCTGCGGCCACATGCCGCCGAGTCCGCAGCCGGCGAGGTTCGAGGGGAAGGCGGCCAGGCCGAACCAGGTGTCGGGGTGGTCGGCGAGCACCGCGTTGATGCTCTCGCCGACGCCGCGCCAGCCCGCGCCCATGCTGCCCGAGCGGTCGACGAGCAGCAGCACCCGGGTGATGCAGGCGTCGCGCACGCAGTCGCCGCCGGTGCAGGCGGTCGCGTTGGGGCAGAACTGGCGCGGGCCCCAGACGCCGTCGGCGCCGCAGGCCCGGGCGGTCGTATCGTCGACGCAGACGGCGTCGCCCGCCGCGCACGTGCCGCAGTCGATGGCGTCGTCGCAGAGCACCCCCACGGGACAGTCGTAGACCGTCCACCCGTCGCCGTCGGCGTCGCAGCGGCGCACGGTATCGGGCGAGGCGCATTCGAAGTCGCCGGGGGCGCACAGGGGGACTCGGCAGCGGCCGGCGTTGCAGACCTGGCCCGGGTCGCAGTCGCGGGTGCCCCAGGTGCGGTCGCGCAGGCAGGTGGCGAAGGTGTCGCTGTCTTCGCAGCGGATGCTTCCGACCACGCAGGGCGCCTCGCCGGCGTCCGCGCCGGGCTCGGGCTCGGGGTCGGGGTCGAGGGCCGAGGGCAGGGCGCGGTCGGGCACCCCGAGCGCGGCGTCGCGGCTGGCGTCGAGGGCAGGGCCTTCGGGCATCACGTCGCCACCGTCCACGCAGCCGACGGTCAGGCTGCCGACGATCAGGCCGGCGGCCAGGAGCGCGGCGGGCGCAACGCTGCGCCGGCAGTCGGCGAGCGGCGGGCGCGGGGATCGTCGCGGTGATCGTCGAGCGGGCATCGTCGGCTCCGAGCTGCGGCGGGTGGTCGCCTCCGCTGCTGTGCAGGAAGCGGGCCGAGCGTCTGGTTCGGCTTCGACGACCGCGGCTGGGCGTCGGGGCCCGCGTCGGCCCCGGGCGGTGCACTGTCGGCGACTGTCGGCGACTGTCGGCGACTGTCGACGGGATTCGGCCGAAACGGGGAATGTCCGCGCCGGCTCTACGTTCTGTCGCCCGCGTCATCGCCCCCGCCGCCCGTGACGGGCTTGTGCGGGGGTCCGATGGCCGACACCATTGCTCGACGATCAGGAGTCGACCCCATGTTCGAGACCGCCGCCCGCTGTATCCGCCGCTCTTCGCTCGCCCTGTCGGCGATGGCCGCTCTGCTGTCGATGCCCTCGGCCGCCAGGGCCGAGCAGGGCCTCGCCCCCAGCGCGCCGCCGTCAGCGCCGACTCCCGCGCAGAAGCCCGCGACGCCGCCGCCGCCGGCCACGCCTGCGCCCGCCAACCGGGCGCCGACGACCACCAAGACCATCTCGACCGAAGGCGGTGACGCCAACGGCGTGGTGGTGCTCTGGCCGCGGGTCATCCCGTCGGCGACGGCGGACAAGATGGATCCGGTGGCGGTCTCGGCCCAGGCGCGGATGTCGGGGCTGGTGGCGCAGACGCTGCCCGGCCGGCCGATCACCCTGCGGCCCAAGCCCGAGCGGGTCTGCCCCCAGGGCGGCTGCGCCGGGCTTTCGATCGGTCTGGTGCTGGCCCACGTCGAGAACGGCTGCGCGGCGGCGGCGCTCATCGGCGGACCGGGGCGGACGGCCCGGCGTATCATCCCGTGGGCCGGGCGCATCGAGCTCAAGGCGATGCAGGTGGAGTTCCGCGGTCAGCCCGAGTCGCTGCTCTCGCTCAAGGAGCTGGTGCCGTGCGACGACCTCGTCCGGGTGATGGGGGAGCGCGACGCGGCGGTGGCCGAGGCCTTGAAGTTCGCGGCGCGGGTGCACGCGTCGACGGCGCCGAAGGCCCCTTGAGCGGGCTCAGCCGAAGCGGGTCCGGTGCACGGCGAAGCTGATCGCTTCGGGGGCATGGGCCCGCGCCTGCGGTCGGCGCCGGGGCTGCGCGGCGGGAAACGTCAGCCTCAGCTCGCCGCGGGGGCCGTCGATGACGAGCCGCCCGAGGCGGATGATGTCCATGCCGACCAGCATCAGGGCATGATCGTCGGCCACGTCGGCGGCCAGCGCGTCCACCGCGAACGTATGACCGTCGATGGTCACCTCGGCCCGGCGGATGGCCGTGAGCCGATCGCGGCCGCGCGGGCCACGTCCCGGGGCGCTCACCCCGCGCAGGGCCACCGTCTCGCTGCGCGGCAGATCGAGCACATCGCAGACATCGGCCCGGATGACCGAGCGCTCGGCGCCGGTGTCGATGATGGCCCGGCCGCGTCGGGTCGCGGCGAAGGGCAGGGCGAGCTGGGGCTCGGCGAGCGCGCGCCAACCCATGGGCGCGGTGATGGTCACGTTCACCGCAGGGCAGGTGAACGGCAGCCGATCGATCATGTACCCCCCGAGGGTCAGCTATCAGACCGATAACCCGATCGGCGATCGCTGTCAAAACCCTGGCCTGCAAGGGCCTGTCGGCGAATGGCGCGCGGTCGGGTCAGCCATGGCATCGACGGCACGCGGGTCGGCTTCGATTTCTTCCCCCGGCGGATGGCGGGACTGCCCGTTGTGCGTCGGCGGCCGGCGGCGCAGAATGCCGCCCATGCACGTCTCTTCTGCACCGCGACCGCCCGCCAGCGTCCGCCGCGACGTCTCGCTGGCCGACTTCACCACCCTCGGCGTCGGTGGGCCGGCGCGGTTCTTCGTCGATGCGCCCGATACCGCCGCGGTGGCCGATGCCTTGCGCTGGGCGCGCGCCGCCGATCTGGCGCTGCTGGTGCTCGGCGGGGGCAGCAACCTGCTGGTCAGCGACGCGGGCTTCGACGGCCTCGTCCTGCGCATGGCGAACCGCGGCGTGGCGGTGGCCGCAGCCGGCGACGCGGTCGAGCTGTCGGTGGCCGCCGGCGAGGTCTGGGACGCGCTCGTCCAGCGCACTGTAGGCGAAGGCTGGGCGGGCATCGAGTGCCTCACGGGCATCCCCGGCGCGGTGGGCGCGGCGCCGATCCAGAACATCGGGGCCTACGGGCAGGAGGTCGCCGAGGTCCTGGTGGCGGTCGATACGCTCGAGCGGTTCACCGGCGAGGTCCAACGCTTCGCCGCCGCGGACTGTGGCTTCGGCTATCGCATGAGCCGCTTCAAGGCCGACCCGGCGCGGCGGCATGTCGTGACGGGCGTGGTCATGGCGCTGCGGCCGGGCGGCGCGCCGACGGTGCGCTACGGCCAGGTGGCCCGGGTGATCGACGATGCCGACGCCGATCTGGCCAAGGTCAGCCGGGTGGTGCGCGACCTGCGCCGCAGCAAGTCGATGGTGCTCGACGCCGACGACCCCAACCGGCGCAGCGCCGGCTCGTTCTTCCTCAACCCGGTCATGTCCGACGCCGCGGCCGATGCGGTCGCCGCGCGGGTCGCGGCCGCGGGGCTCGATCCGGCGACGATGCCGCGCTATCCGCAGGCGAGCGGCACGAAGCTCTCGGCGGCGTGGCTCATCGACAACGCCGGCTTGAAGAAGGGCTACGGTGAAGGCCCGGTCGGGCTGTCGACGCGGCATACGCTGGCCTTGGTGAACCGCGGCGGCGCCACGGCCGATGACATCGTGCGCTTCGCCGGCCACGTCAGGCGGGTGGTCGCCGAGCGCTTCGGGGTCGAGCTTCACCCCGAGCCGGTCTTCGTCGGCTTCGACGGCCCGCTGGCGGCGCTGGTGGCGGGCTGAGGAGGCCCGATGAACCCCGATGATCCAGCGCTGGCGCAGACCTGGCAGCCCTTCGAAGAGGCCGCCGGAGAGCCCGACTGGTCACCCGACGAGACCGTCGGCCGCGCCCCGCCGCCCGCGCCGCCGCCGCCCCTGCCGCGGTTGTCGGTCAGCGCCGATGGGGTCGATACGCCGGAGTATCGCATCGGCGAAGTGCTCGGCAGCGGCGGCTCGGCGGTGGTCTTCGCCGCCGAGCACGCGCCGCTCGGTCGGTCGGTGGCGATCAAGGCGCTGCACACCCGGATCCGCAGCCCCGAGGCGAAGGCCGCGCTGGTCGACGAGGCGCGTATCGCCGGGGGCCTGAGCCACCCCAACATCGTCTCGATCCACGCGCTGGGGCTCGACGCCGAGTCGCGGCCGCTGCTGGTCATGGAGCGCATCGACGGCGAAGCCTGGAGCCGCCTGCTGCGGCAGCCGGACCACCGACTCTGGCGCCGCTGGCCCGGCGATACGATCGATCGCGCGCTGCACGTCGCCTTGCGGGTCGCCGACGCCCTCGCCAGCGCGCACGAGCAGGGGGTGCTGCACCGGGACGTCAAGCCGTCGAATGTCATCCTCGGGCCGACCGGCGAGGTCTACCTCGTCGATTGGGGCATCGCGGCCCGGCTGGACGCCGACGGGCGAGTCCACGCGCCGCTGGGCGGGACGCCGGCCTTCATGGCCCCGGAGATGTTCGATCCGCGGGTGCCGCTCGACGCGCGATGCGATGTCTATCTGCTCGGGGCGAGCCTGTACACCGCGCTCGCCGGGCGCGCGCCGCGGGACGGGGACGGCTTCATCCGACTCGCCCGGCGCGCGGCCGATCCGCCGCCGCCGCTGCCGGAGAGCGTGCCGCAGCCGCTGGCCGACATCGTGTATCGGGCGTTGGCGCCCGACCGCGAGGCGCGTCACCCGACGGTGGAGGCGCTGCGCCAGGCGTTGGTGGACTTCATGGATCACCGCTCGGCGATCGAACTCGCCGAGCGCGCGGAGTCCGATCGCCGACGCTTCGAAGCCTTGCGCGGCGCCCGTGATGCGGCGGGCCGGGCCGAGCGGGACGCGGCGTTGACCGAGGCGCGCTTCGGCTTCCGCACCGCGCTGCGCGCCTGGCCGGAGCACGCCGCCGCGCGAGCCGGGCTGACCGCGTTGCTCGGCGCGGCGATCGACGATGATCTGGCGCGGGGTGATGTGGCCGCCGCGCAGCGCAGCCTTGCCGAGATGCCCGAGCCCGATGCGGCGCTCGAGGCGCGCGTCGACGCGGCGGCGGCCCGCTCCGCGGCCGATCGGGCGGAGCTGGACGCGGCCCGACGGCGGGAGGCGGAGCTCGACCCCCGCGCCGGCTCGGACGCGCGGCTGCGGTTCCTGCCGATCATCGGCTTCGCGCTCATCGCCGGTCCGTTGAGCGGCGGGGTGATGCGGGTGCTCGGCATCCTGCCGACCGATGACTTCACGCTCGGCCGGGCCTTGGCACCCTTGATCATGGCGGCGATCGTCGAGTTCGGGCTGCGTCGCTGGGAGATCAGCGGCCCCGGCGCCCGCTTCAACGCGCGCCTCGCTCGGCTCGCGCAGGTGGCCCTGATCGCCGCCGGCGCCACGCTGCTGGTGG
Organism: bacterium; assembly: GCA_030427205.1. Classification (GTDB taxonomy): domain Bacteria; phylum Myxococcota_A; class Bradymonadia; order UBA7976; family UBA1532; genus JACKDM01. Next base: position 92,058 of record JAUHXC010000009.1, read on the forward strand.
GCATGGCGCGCGACAGCAGCCTGCAGGAGGTGACGTTCCATCTGTTGATGGGGCAGGCGGTGACGTTCGGCGCGGGCGCGGTCACCCTCGATCGGCGGCTCTTGATCGCGGCGGGCGGCGGTCTGGCGACGGCGCTGATTCTGGTCACGACGCCGCCGCTGTACAGCGAGTTCGTGCTCGTGGCCTACGTCGCGGGCGCGATCGGTATGTTCCAGTGGATATGGAGCCGCAGCGATACGGGGCAGACCGCGCCGCTCGGCGGGTGACGGCCGTGGGGGCGGTCAGCGGGTGACGACGAACTCCCGCTTGCGCGCGCGGATGGCGCCGATCCAGAGCGTCGCGGCGGTCACCCCGGCCAGCGCGAGAAACGCCACGATGAAAGAGGGCGCCTGCCACAGCCCCGACCAGGGGGCCTCGCTGCTCTCGACGGGCAGCTGCGCGATGCCGCGCACATGGCTCATCAGGGTCAGCCGCCCGAAGAAGCCGGGCACGGTGCCGACGCCGCCCTCCCAGAAGATCAGCCACGCGAGCCCGAACCACGCGGGCCACTTGACGATCTGGCCGACCAGCGCGAAGAAGCTGCCGTAGGCCACCGCGCCGAGCAGCGCGGCGAAGCCGTAGCGCAGGGCCGTCGCTTCGCCGATGCCGAAGCCGATGAACAGCCCGGCGGGCACCGCCAGCAGGGCGACGGGCAGGCCGTTGGCCAGCACCCGGGCGACGTAGGTCCAGATCCGGCCGACGGGGCGGGTGAAGGCATAGGTCAGCGTCTGGTCTTCGATCTCTTCGCGCAACGAGCCGGCGCCGAAGAAGAGCGCCGCGAGCGGCACCGCGCCGAGCACGACGAGGCGGGCCAGCTGCTCGGGGCTGACGCCGGCCCCGTATCGCAGGCCGAGGATGGTCAGGACGAAGGCCACCGCCCACAGCTTGAAGGCGCGCTTGCGCAGGTTGCGCTTGAAGTGGAAGCCGGTCCAGAAGGCGACCGCGCGGGGCAGATAGCCCGCCGGCAGCTGATACCCAGTCGAACTCATGGCTCTCCCACTCACCGGCGGCTGATCAGGTAGCGATAGAGGCTCTCGAGGTCGGCGTCGGGCGAGGTGAAGCCCCGCACGACGCCGCCCATCTCGGAGACCACCTGCGGGATCTCCCGGCCGGCGGTGTCGAGATCGGTGGTCGTGATCTCGAGCGGATGCGCGTCGCCTTCGAGCACCTGCGCCGCTTGCACGAAGGGCAGGCCCATCAGGCGGGCGGCCACCGCCCGCGGCCGATCGACGTCGAGCAGGATGCGATACGGTCGGTCGTCGAGCAGCGTGCGCAGCCGCAGGATGTCGCCATGGGCCCGCAGCCGGCCGTAGCGGATGAACACCACGTCGTGGGTCATCGCCTCGACCTCGTGCAGCACGTGGCTCGAGACCACCACGCAGCGGCCTTCCTCGCCCAGCGAGCGGATGAGTGCGATCAGATCGGCCCGGGCGACGGGATCGGCGCCGGTCAGCGGCTCGTCGAGCAGCACCACCGGCGGATCGTGCGCGATGGCCTGGGCGATCTTGGTGCGCTGGCGCATGCCACGGCTCATCTCGCGCATCTTCTTGAAGCCGTAGCGCTCCATGCCGACCCGCTTCATCGCCGCGTAGGTCTTCTGCTCGGCCTCGTCCTTGGGCAGGCCGTGCAGCCGGGTCAGCGCGCCCACGAAGTCGTGGCCCGACATGTCTTCGTAGAACTTGTCCTGCTCGGGGCACAGCCCCAGCCCGCGCAGGACGCGCGGCTCGTGGAACGGATCGGCGCCGAGCAGCTTGACGTGGCCCGTATCGGGCAGCAGCTGCCCCGCGAAGAGCTTGAGCAGGGTCGACTTGCCCGATCCGTTGGGGCCCAGCAGGCCCGTCACGCCGGGCCCGATCACGAGGTCGATCTCGTTGAGCGCCCGCACCTGCCCGTACATCTTGCTGACGCCATGGGCTTCGAGCATCGGTCCCTTGTGCGGCGCGCTCATCCGACCACCTCCGAGCGCAGGCGCCACCAGAACAGGCCGAAGCCGGCGCCGGCCCAGCCCAGCAGGGCCACCAGCGAGCCGAAGACGCTGTGGTTGATCGGCCGATAGCGACCCGAGACCTGACTGCCGAGCATGCTCTGCTCGGGGGCGAGCAGCCAGTCGATCACCGTGTGCAGGCTGCGTTCGGGCGCGATGTAGCCCGCCAGGGCGAAGCCGCCGTTGGTCAGGCCCTCGACGATGCCCGAGAGCACGAGCAGGCCGGCGACGTAGGCGATGGAGACGGTGCGCGCCTTCTGGCCCACCGCCGACAGGCCGATGATGGTCGTCGCCAGCACCAGCACCGAGAGGATGCCGCCGCCGAGCGCCGGCACCGCGAGCCACCACAGCTCGCTGCGCAGCGCGGGCGGGGCGATGCCGATGGCCGTCAGCCACAACAGGACCACCGGCAGGAGGATGGTCACGAAGGGCACCAGCCCGGCGCCGCCCAGCTTGCCCCACGCGTAGTCGGCCCGGGTCAGCGGGCGGGCGAAGTAGAGATCGAAGGCGCCGGCGGCGCGGTCTTCGGCGATGGCCCCGCCGGCGATGACCGCGACCGCGATGGCCGTGGTGAAGAACTGCACCCGCAGGAAGTTGGCCAGGACCTCCCGCGCCGAGCCCACCAGCTCTCCGACGGGCATGCCCGCGGCGCCGACTTCGGCGCCGAAGCGTTCGAAGAGCAGCTGGCCGACCAGCCAGACCCCGTGGCCGGCCAGTACGCCCAGGCAGACCAGCAGGACGATCTTCGTGGCGCGCTGGCGCCAGGCCAGTGTGAGCATCGTCCGCGCGATGGCCACCGCCGGCGGCTGGCGCTTGCCGCGATCGGGCATCGGCCGATAGCCGACTTCGAAGACCCGGTCGCCGCCCTCGAACGGTGTATCGCTCATGATTGCTCCGCCACGGCCGCCATGAAGGCTTCTTCCAGCGAGGCGGCCTTCTGCTCGAGCTGCAGGATCGTATCGCCCGACGCGGTGGCCGCCGCCCAGATGAGATCGGCGTCGGTATTCGGCGGCAGGGCCACATGCAGCAGGTCGGGGCGGCCGCGCTCGCCGACGGTGGCGCCTCGCTCGCGCAGCGCGGCGGCCAGGGCCGGGCGGCCGCTGGCGACCCGCACGTGGTATTCGCCCGGCAGCCGGGTCTGCAGCGCGTCCAGCGTGCCGGCGTACTTCACCGTGCCCGCTTGCATGATCATCACCGAGTCGCAGGTGCGCTCGACGTCGTGCAGCAGATGCGTCGAGAGCACGATGGCCGGCCCCTCGCCCTCGCGCAGCTGCACGATCAGGTCGAGCAGCTCGTCTCGCGAGTCGGGGTCGAGGCCGCTGGTGGGCTCGTCGAGCATGACCAGCTGCGGATCGTGCACCAGCGCCATCGCCACTTTCACCCGCTGGTGCATGCCGGTGGAGTAGGTCTCGACCGGGCGGTGACGGGACTCGTCCAGACCCACCAGATCGAGCATCTCGTGGGCCCGCAGCAGCGCCTTGCGTCGACGCAGGCCACACAGCTCGGCCGCGTAGGCCACCGACTCGAGCCCCGACAGGCCGGGGATGCGGCCCGGTCCTTCGGCGGCATAGCCCAGCTTGAGCCGGACCGCCGTCGGGTCGCGGGTGGCGTCGATGCCCAGCACCTCGACCCGGCCGCCGTCGGGGGCGAGCAGGCCGAGGCAGATCTTCATCAGGGTGGTCTTGCCGGCGCCGTTGGGCCCCAGCAGGCCGACCGCCCGGCCGTCGATCTGCCCCGAGACGTCGCGCAGGGCGTGGGTCGCGCCGAAGCGCTTCTGTACATCGGAGAATGCGAGCAGCATGCAGCGGTCATACCGCGGGCGCCGGCCCCTGGCAATCGGCTTGGGCCGTCGGGCGCTGGACAACAGGCGTCGTCGCGTGCCGTGGCTACCGAAGAATCACTGTGACTGAAAACGGGGGTTGAGCGATCTTGGGTCTTTATCGCACTTTGCTGCCTGTGTGTGGGTTATTTGTGCTGTCTTGACAGGGGTGGACGCCTCATTGTGGCACCTGTCGCTGTGCCCGGAGGTGTGTCTTTGGCGCTCTTCGAGGGGGCCTGCGCCGCCGTTCTTCAGGCGGGCTGGGGCGCTTCGTCGGCGGGCAGGGGTCGCTGGTCGACCGGCAGGGTATCGATGAAGACCTGGCGGACCTCGGCGATATGCCGCTCGAGGTTCTCCAGGGTCCATCCGCTGGTATCGATGGCCGGCAGGAAGCGGATCTCGATCGGCACGCCCTTGAAGCCCAGCCGGCCTTTCTCCCACGACTTGTGGGCGCCGGTGATGACCATCGGCACGATAGGCAGCCCGGTCTGCAGGGCGAGGTGGGCGAAGCCTTTCTTGAACGGCTTGAGCCGGCCGTCGCGGCTGCGGGTGCCTTCGGGCCACAGCAGCACGCTCAGGCGCTTGCGCCGCATGTAGCTCGCGAGCTCCTTGAGGGCGCCCACGGAGCGCGCGCGGCTGCTGCGGTCGATGAGCAGGTGCCCCGAGAGGAACCACATCTGCCCGTAGAACGGGTAGTAGATGATCTCCTTCTTGGCGATGCCGACGGTGCCCGGCGGCACGAGCCAGATGCTGCTGAAGGCGTCGAGGATCGACGTGTGGTTGCCGATGATGATCGACGAGCCCTCGAGCGTATGCTCACGCCCTTCGACCTCGACCGGGCAGCCCGACAGCCACATCAGTGGGCGGCCGATGAGCGTGCCCATGTGGTTGGTCAAGACGATGCGCGCACGCCGGAAAGGCAGCAGCAGGATGAGCAGCGGTACGCTGAGCACCATGATCAACAACAGCCAGATCAGGCCGGCGGTGATGAGCAGGGTCACGCGGGCGATGGTCAGCGGAGAGGCGACCAGGGTGTGCATCGGGGCTCCCGGGAGGGTCGAAGGCGGCGCAGTCTAACATACGTGCCGGGTCCGCCGGGCGACGTCGAGCAGCCTTCGTCGCGCTGTTGCCCGGGTGTCACTCGCCGGGCGGCACCGGCGGTCGGCGGCGGCCCTCCAGCGTCCAGCGGCCGTGCTCGATCAGGCCGGGGCCATCGGGCCATTGCAGCCGGTTGAAGCGGTCGACGAGATCGCGCAGGTCGCGCTGCAGAGCCGGCTCGCGCTCCGCGAGACGCAGCCGGCAGGCGAGCAGCAGGGCGGTGGTGTAGCCCTTGTCTTCGGGCGCTGCCTCGTAGGCCGGCCACAGCCGGTCGATGCCCTCGTCCCACAGGCGCGCGGCCTCGGCCCGATCGCCGCGGGCCTCCGCGAGGCTGCCGGAGATGATCAGGGCGTCGGCCAGGGCGCCGTCCATGTGCTCCACGCCGGCCTCGGCGAGCGCCCGCAGGCGGGCGACGGCCTCGTCGTTGAGGCGCTCCGCCTCTTCGATGTGGCGGTGCACGGCGAGCAGGCTGGCGAGGCTGGCGAGGCTGGTGGCGATGTCATCGGCGAAGCTGCCCGGCTCAGCGGCGTCGAGCGCGCGGTAGATCGCAACCGCCTCCCGCAGCGCGGGCTCGGCGGCTCGCGGGCGGATCGGCTGAGTCCACAGGCCGAGGTTGTGCAGGCAGTGGGCCAGCAGCGGGCGCGCGGCCATGCGGTCGTCGTCGGGCGCGGCGCGCAGTATGGCCACCGCCTCTTCGATGGTGCCCAGCGCCACGGGCCGCCGCCCCAGGGCGCCGTGGTACACGCTGGCGACGAAGAGCCCGCGCGCCAGGTCGAAGCGGCTGCCGTCGGGATCGGCCGCGAAGAGCACCCGAAGGCGGGCCACGGCCTCGTCGGCGGCCTCCACCGCCGCCTCCGGATCGTGCTCGGACCGCACCGCGAGATCGAGCAGCGCCTCGGCGAGCGCGTCGGTGCCTGGGGCGTCGTCCGGCGCCGCCCGCCAGGCCTCGACCGCTCGCCGGGTATCGGGCAGGGCAGCGCGGGCGCCGCGCCGCTCTTCGACGAGGTCGGCCAGGCGCCACGCGGCGAAGGCGTACGATTCGAGCGCGTTGGCGATCGGCTCCGGGCCGGGCTGCATGAGCACCAGCGCCTGGCGATAGAGGTGCTCGGCGTCCAGCAGATCCGCGTCGAGGGGTCCGCCGCCGACGGGCCCATCGTCGGGCGGGTCGGCGTCCGCGGCGGTCGCGCCGTGGGCGACGGCGTCGGCGAACTCGATGAGCGACTCGCCCAGGCCCAACGCCGAGATGTCGCGGGGCAGGGGATCGACCGCCGGCACGCCCCCGCCGATGGCCACCCCGTAGAGCGCCGCGCCCTCTTCGAGCGCCTCCCGGGCCACGGCCAGATCACCGTTGCGCAGCGCGAGCCACGCGAGGCTCGCCGCCGTGCCCGCCAGCACGTCCCGTCGCTCCGGCTCACGGGCGACCCACGCCCGCAACATCGCCACGGTCTCGCGGGTCGAGGCGACGGCTTCGGGTCCGGTATCGAATGGCAGATCGTCCGCGTCGCCGTCCGAAGCCGGCGGGGCGGGGCGTTCCTCGGCGCTCATGGGTCAGTCATGCCCGATCGGGCCCTCCGAACTCAACGGGGCTCTCGATATGGGCGGTTGCACCTCTTCGCAAGGCCCGGCCGCTGGGGTATCTTGGCGCCCATGAGCGATACCCAGCGATTCACCTTGCCGTCGTCTGCGCGAGCCCGTGAGGCGCTCGTGACCGTCGAGACCCTGCAGCGCGCACTCGCCGATCGCCTCGAAGCGGTCGCCGAGAGAGCCGGCGCGCCGCGCCCGTTCGAGCCGGTGCACTGGCAGCGCGACGGCGGGCGGCACGGCGGCGGCATGCGGCTGGTCACCGGCGACACGGCGGTCTTCGATCGGGCGTCGGTCAACGTCTCGGCGGTGCACTACGACGACCTGCTCGAGAAGCGGCTCTCGTGCGCCACCGCGCTGTCGACCATCGTGCACCCGCGCCACCCGCGGGCCCCGTCGATGCACATGCACATCAGCCATACCCAGATGCGAGGCGCCGACGGCGCGCCGGGGCGCGGCTACTGGCGCATGATGGCCGACCTCAACCCGTCGATGCCCGATCCGGGGCAGACCGAGCGCTTCCGCGCCGCGCTGAAGGCGGCGGTGCCGGCGCACTACGCCGCGGCCGCCGCGCAGGGCGATCGCTACTTCCACATCCCGGCGCTCGGGCGCCATCGCGGGGTGGCCCACTTCTACCTGGAGGGCTTCGACTCCGGCGACTTCGCCGCCGATCGCGCGCGGGCCGAGCGCCTGGGGCGCGCGGTCATCGAGACCTATGGCGCCCTGCTCGACGAGAGCTACGCGGCCCACGGCGCGCCCACCGCCGACGAGAAGGCGGCGCAACTCGCCTACCATACGCTGTACCTCTTCCAGGTGCTGACCCTCGACCGCGGCACCACGTCGGGGTTGCTGGTGCACGACCAGAACGACGTGGGCATCCTCGGCTCGCTGCCCTCGCACGTCGACCGCGACTTGCTGGCGCGCTGGCGCGAGAAGGTGCCGCCGCCGCAGGGCGCGCTCGTCGATGGCCTCGTCGCGGCGTTGTCCGACGCGAGTCCCAGCCCGGTCGACGTGCCCGCCAAGAAGGCCCTCGCCGCCGTGGTGCGCGATCACTATCGCGCCCATCCCGAAGCCCTCGCCCTGCAGGCCCGCGGCGACATCGTGCCGCCCACCGTCGCCAACCACCGCTGAGCGCCGACGCGCCCTCCGCCGGAGCCATCATGACCCGTTCCCTGTCGTCGCCCGCTGGAGCATCCGCTCGATCGGTCGCCCCGCTGCTGGCCCTCCTGCTCGTCGCGTGCGGCGGCGGCGGTCCAGCGGGCCCGTCGACCGCGCCCGAGCCGACCCCCGAGGCACCCAAGGCCGCCGAGACGCCGCAGGCTGCGCCCACAGACGCGCCCCCGGCCCCGCAGACCCTGGCCGAGGAGGGCGCCAAGCCCGGCGAGCACGGCTGCGGGTCGTGCGCGGTCCGGATCTGCGCCGCCGGCGATGCCATCAGCCGGGTGCGGGTCGATCTGAAGCTCGAGGTCGGCGGCAAGGACGTGCGCTACGACCGGGCGCTCGTCCGCTTGCAGACCGCCGACGGGCGCAGCGAGGTGGCGCCGCTCGATCCGGGTAAACTGTCTGCCGGCACGGCCGCGGTGCACACGATCTCGGCCGGCAAGTTCGCCTCCATCAAATCGATCGGCGACATGAAGGGCGGCAGCGGCATGCTCGAGCTGCGCTGGACCGACGCCAACGGCCCGCGCGCCCGCCAGTTCAGCCTGCCGCTGGCCATCGGGAGCTGCCCTTGAGCCCGGCGGCCCGCGTCTCGCTCTCGGCGTGGCCGCTCGTGATGGCAGCCTTGCTGCTCGCCGCGCCCGCGCTGGCCACGCCCACGCCGAGAGCGGTGGTCGTCGGCGTGGGCCAGTATGCCGATCCGGCGCTGCCCGACCTCGAAGGGCCGCCGCACGACGCGCGGGCGATGCGCACGCTGCTCGTCGAGCGGTTCGGCTTCGCCATCGAGGACGTCGCGCTGCTCGTCGACGAAGACGCGACCCGCGAGGCGATCCTGCGCGCGCTGGCCCGGGCGACCGCCGCCAGCGCCGAAGGCGACCCGCTCGTCTTCTACTTCTCGGGCCACGGGGCGCGCACGTTCGACGGCTCGGGCGACGAGCCCGACGGCTGGGACGAAGGCCTCGTGCCCCACGACAGCGGCCGAGACCGGCGCCCCAACCGCGATCTGATCGACGACGAACTGCACGGCGTGCTGGCCGCGATGGTGGCGCGCGGCGCGCAGGTGACCTTCATCTACGACGCGTGCCACTCGGGCACCGGCACCCGCGATCCGCTGGCCCGGGTCGGGCCGACCGACGAGCGCCTGCGCCCTCTCGTCGCGCCGCCGACGGGCATCGCCAGCGACGAGCTGCCCAGCGGCTGGACGCTGGTCGCCGCCGCCCGCCAGGATCAGCTCGCGTTCGAAAAGCCGATCGGGCTGGCCGGCCAGCGGCGAGGGCTGCTGACCTGGACGCTGATCGAGGCGCTGCGGGCGGCGCCGGCCGACGCGACGCTGCGGGACGTCTTCGAACCGGTGCGCGCGGCGATCCGCCAGCGCGACCCGCGCCAGGATCCTCAGCTCGAGGGCCCCGGCGCCGATACCCGGCCGTTCGGCGTCCGTCGCGGCGAGCCGCCGCGCTACGTGCTCGCCGATCCCCATCCGAACCCGGAGAAGGGCGGCGCGACCATCCAAGCCGGCGCGGCCCACGGCGTCCGGCGCGGGGCGGTCTACGTGATCGCGCCGCCGGGCAGCCGTCGCCCGCCCCAGGGCGCGCCGGTGGGCCGGGTGCTGCAGATCGAGGCCACCACGGCCTGGGTCGATCTGGATCCCGAGATCGTCGTCGAGCCGGCCTCGCGGGCGTTTCGCCGATCGGCCGGCCCGCCCGACGCGCGGCTGCCGGTCCACGTCGATCCCGGCGACGGCTGGGCGCTCGCCGAGCCGATCCGCCGCGCGCTCGCCGCTCATCCGTCCATGTCGACGCTGCCCGCCGACATGCGCAGCGCGGCGCGGTTGATCCTGCGCAGAGACGGCGCTGAGGCGGTGATCGAGACCGTCGGCGGCGAGACGCTCGATCGGTTCGCGCTGCCCGACGACGCGCTGCTCGCCGTCGCCCGCGCGCTGTCGCGGATGGGCCCTTGGGTTCGCTGGCAGGCCATCGCCGATCTCGACGGGGGCGATCCGCTCGCGCTCGGCTTCACCGTCGGCGGGCGCGGCGGCGAGATCCGGGCCACGGCCGGCGATGCCCTGAAGCTGACGGTGAGCAATGACAGCAGCGCCGATCTGTATATCCACGTGCTGGCCCTCGGCGCCGATGGCTCGGTCTCGGTGGTCTATCCGCTGCCCGGGGCGAGAGCCTACGTGCAGGCCTTCGGCCGTTGGACGCAGTCGGTCGAAGCGGCCCTGCCCGACGGCGCCGACCGGGCCATCGATCGGCTCAAGCTGATCGCCACCAGCAAGCCCACCGACTTTCGCTTCTTGCAGCAGGGGCCGGCCGGCGCCGGCGCCAAGGGCGTCGGGCAGTCGAGCCTGGGCGTGCTCTGGGCCACCGCCGGCTTCGGCGCGCCCGATACCGTCGGCGCCAAAGGCCTCGAAGCCGGGCGCTGGGCGGCGCGCGAGCTGACCATCATCACGACCCGCTGACGCCGCGCCGGGCACTCACTGCGCCCATCGAACACCGGCTCCGTCAGCCGCGCCGCCCCACCACCCGCACCCGCACCCCGTGCTTCGGCGCCGTCGTCACGTTGCGCCGCACCGGCACCTCGTCGCCGAGCAGCTCCAGCTCGACGCCGGTCACGATCTCGGCGATCACCAGCTTCATCTCGAACAGCGCCAGCCCCGCGCCGATGCAGCGGCGCACGCCCGCCCCGAACGGCAGATAGCTCTGCGGTCGCGGCTTCTGGCCCACGAAGCGCTCGGGATCGAAGCGCTGCGGCTCGGGATACAGGTCGGCCCGGGCGTGGGTCATCGCCGCCGCGACCGCCACCCCCTGACCGGCCTTCAGCGCGATGCCGCCGAGGGTCTTGTCCACCGCCAGCGTGCGCAAGACGTCGGGCACGATGGGATGCAGCCGCAGCGTCTCGTGCACCACCGCGTCGAGATACGGCAGCTTGAGCCGGGCGGCGGCGTCCGGCGGCGCGGCGTCGAGCTCGGCGCGCAGCTTCTCCATCGTCTCGGGGTGCTTGTGCAGCCAGTATATGGCCCAGGCCAGCGCGATCTGCGTCGTCTCGTGCCCCGCGAACAGCAGCCCGATCAGCTCCTCGGCGACCTCGGCGACCGGCATGTGGTCGCCGCCTTCGTCCCGGGCGAGCGCCAGCGCGGTCAAGATGTCCGAGCGCTCGGCGACCTGCTCGGCCGGCGCGGCTCGACGGGCCTCGATGCGGGTCCCGAGGTGGCCGGCGAGCTGCTCGAGCGCGTCGCGGTAGCGGGCCCACGGCCCCAGCCCCCACAGGCGCCTCTGGGTATGGCGGGTGAAGAAGAACATCGGCGACAGGCGCTCGACGAGGGTGGTGATCTCGGCCCGATACTGCTCGATCTCCCCGTCGTCGTCGGCCCCGAAGACCGCGCGGATGATCACATCGAGCGAGATGGGCAGGGTCTCGTCCATCAGCCGCAGCTCGCCCGACCAGCCCGCGATGCGGGCCCGCGCCACCTCGTCGACCATCGAGGCGTAGGCCCGCATGCGCTCCCCGCGAAAATGAGGCCCGGCGAGGCGCCGCTTGCGCTTGTGGGCCTCGCCGCGGGCCACGATCATCGTGCCCGGGCCCAGCACGCCGGCGCCGGCTTCGGTCGCGAACGGCACGTGATCGTCATCGGTCAGCTTGAGGAAGTCGGCGACGAAGTCGGGCGCGCAGCTGACGACGACATCGCCGTTGAGCGCGCGGATGACGAAGGTATCGCCCAGGTTCGACCGCCAGGTCTCGTAGGCCCCGTAGGGATCCTTGAGCAGCTTCCACGTCGAGAGCAGGCGGTTGCCGGTATAGGGCAGGTCGAGCGCCATCGGGGACTCCAGGGCAGGTCGGTGGGGCCACTCGACACCATCGACCGCCCGACAGCAAGCGGGATGCCCGCGCCGCTGCCGCGTGCTAGGGTCCGCTCCGACGAACACCCGCTCCAGGAGCCCGAGCATGTCCTTCCGCGCCGCCGCGCTCGTCTGCTGCGCCGTCTTCGCCGCCGGGTGCGGCGGACCGCAGTACAAGGCGAAGTTCGCCCCGTTCTCCATCGAGTCGACCGACTTCGCGCTGCCCAGCGGCTTGCGGGTGGTCTTCCAGGAAGACCGCACCCAGCCCACCGTCAGCATCGTCTCGGTGATCGACGTCGGATCCGAAGGCGACCCGCAAGGCAAGGAGGGCATCGCCCACCTCGTCGAGCACATGTGCTTCCGCGCGCGGCACGACGGCAAGACCCAGGTGATGGACATCATCAAGGGCGTCGGCGGCGTCTTCAACGCCTACACCGCGGCCGAGCGCACCGTCTACATCACCACCGCGCCCAAGGACGCGCTCGCCGGGCTGCTGCGCATCGAGGCCCTGCGTATGCTCGATCCGGTGGCCAACATCGAAGACGCCACGCTCGACATCGAGCGCGAGGTGGTGCGCAACGAGCTGCGCGTGCGCACCGAGACCAACATCGGCAACCGCATGTTCCAAGAGCTCGAGGCAATGCTGCTGCCCGAGGATCACCCCGGGCACCGGACGGGCATCGGCACCCACGAGACGCTGTCGTCGATCACCATGGACGACGTGCGCGCCTTCACCCGCGACCACTACACCCCGGCCAAGACGACCATCGTCATCAGCGGCGACTTCGACCGCGCCGAGGCGGGGCGCCTGCTGCAGGAGGCCTTCCCCCCGGCGGTGATGACCGCCGACGGCAAGCTGCTGCCGCCCGGTGAGAAGCTGACCCTCGTCGAGCCGCGCCCGCGCATCACCGGCGAGCAGCCGCCGCTGCCCGCCCCGTCGGAGTCGCTGCGCCGCATCACCGGGCCCGTCGACGAGCCGACCATCGTCATCGGCTGGCTGGTGCCCGGCGGCTGGCGCGGCGAGGGCATGGTCATGCGCACCGCCGCGGGTTTCCTCGGCGGCTACCTCGGCTATGCCCTGCGACCGCGGACCGGCGATGTCTTCAGCCTCACCACCGGCGTGGGCTGCGGCGTCGATCCGCGGGTCGACACCTCGGTCTTCTACTGCGTGATCGGCATCGCGCCGGGTGATGTCGACGTCGACGAGATGCTCGACAAGGCGCGCTCGGCGCCGGCCTACATGTGGCAATGGGGCGACAGCCGCCGCAGCTTCGACTTCGCCCGGGCGTCCCTGGTCGGCTCGACGCTGCGCCAGCTGGCCTACGAGGGGCGCGTCGAGCGGGTCGCGCTGCACACCCACTACCTCGGTCAGACCGACGCCTACCGCGACACCTTCGAGGCCCTCGAGGCGCTCGATGTCGAAGACCAGCGCGACTTCGCCTACGCCCACCTCACCCGTGAGCGCATGGTGGCGCTGATCATCGAGCCCGAGGACGAGAAGAACGAGAAGGGGCCGGCGTTTGATCCCGACGCGGCCTGGTCGGGCGCGGTGTTCGAAGGCGACTCGCGGCTGGACGCGATCTATGCCCGGATGACACCGGCCGACATCCAGAAGGCGGCGGTGGTGCCCTTCGGCGACGGGATCGAGCGTTTCACTCTGGCCAACGGGCTCGAGACGCTCGTCGTGCAGCACCCCGGCGCGCCGCTCGTGCGGGTCTCGCTGCTGACCCACGGCGGTCGAGCGAGCACTGATCCGCCCGACATGCTCGACTGGATGGCGACCAACGACGACGCGATCTCCGCGACGCGCTTCACCGGGCGCCGCGCGGGCTGGTCGACACCGGGCTACCGGGTCGACTGGGTCGAGGCGCCGTCGTTGAACCTGCTCGACGCGATGACGGTGCTCTCCGATGCCATCAAGACCCGCCGCGCGCTGGACCTGCCCCGGCGGCACGCGCTGGCCGTCGACTACTACGGCGCGATCCTCGAACGGCGCCGCGCGCGGGATCCCGGCTACGTGATCTGGGAGGAGATGACCCGGACGCTCTACGCGGGGCACCCGCTGGGCCATGTCGGGCTCGACGAGGCGGCGATCAAGGGGCTCGAGAAGGCCGACTTCGAGCGCCACCTCGAGCGGACGCTGGCACCGGCCAACGCGACCCTGATGGTCGTCGGCGACATCGACCCCGCCGAAGGCCGCGCGCTCGCCGAGAAGCTCTTCGCCGACTGGCGTGCCGGCGCGCCGGGCACCCGGATCACCGCGCTGCCGCCGCCGCCCGCGCCGCCGGCTCAGCGCACCGTATTGCTCAAGGCGCGCCCCGAGGCGACTCAGGTCGAGCTGACCCTCGGCTGCCTCATCGACGGCCGCCCCGAAGGCCAGGCGACCCGGGGGGTCTTGTCCAGCATGCTGCGCGAGGATCTCTGGCATGCGCTGCGCGAGAACACCGGCAGCAGCTACTCGCCGAGCGCCTACACCAGCACCGTGGCCGCCGGCAACTCGACGCTGCGCGTTCGGGCGACGGTGCAGACCGACCAGGCGATCCGGGCGCTCGCGGCCATCGTGCAGCGCGTCGAAGCGCTGGGCCGGGGCGAGGTGAAGCCCGCCGCCTTGCGCAAGGCGCAGTGGTCCATCGCGCGGCGCACGAAGCGTTGGGGCCGCACGCCCGGAGAGCTCACCGGGCTGCTGGCCGACATGGTGCGCGACGCCCGCGACCTGGACGCCCTGCGGCGCTATCCGGCCGATCTGGCCGCGGTCGACGGTGTCGCCATCGGCAAGACCCTCGCGCCGTGCGCCGGCAAGGAGATCATCGGCGTGGTCGGGCCGCCCTCGCTCGCCGACGCGTTGGGCGAGTTCGGCGCTCTCAAGACGCTCGACGCGCAGTGAGCGGGGCGGGCAGCCACCCATGACGCCGACCGCTCCGCCGAGCCCGCCGGCCGACGCGCTGTCGCACGGGGCGACGATCATCGCCCGTACGCCGCGGCTGACGCTGCGCACCTGGACCGCCGCCGACGTCGAGCCCATCGCCGAGGTCTGGAGCGATCCCGAGGTGATGCGCTTCGCGGGCGTCGTGCCGCCGGATCGCATCGCCCGCGCCCTCGCCGCGGGGCTGGCCGCGCACGCCCGCCACGGCGTCTGCCTGTGGGCCGTCGAGGCGGACGGCCTCGGTCTCATCGGCGACTGTGGTTTCCACCCGCATCGCGACGGGCTCGAGCTGGCCTATCACCTCGCCCGGCGCGCCTGGGGGCGCGGCTATGCCACCGAGGCGGCCCGCGCGGCCATCGCATATGCCATCGAGCATGTCATACGCATGCCATCTACCGATGGGGTGGGTGCCATCCTCGCCTGGGTCCACCCGGACAACCATCGCTCGTGCGCCGTGCTCGATCGCACAGGCTTCGTCTGCGAAGGACCCGATCCCGCCGAAGAGCACGAACTGCGCTATCGGCATGTGCCCGGCCAGGCCCGACCCCCGAGGTGAACGATGCCCGATCGCATCTCCCAGCTCGTCAAGATGCTCGATGGCATGACCCCGGCGCAGCAGACCGCGCTGCTCGCCCAGCTGCGCCAGCGCGATCCGGGCCTCGCCAGGCGGCTCGCCGAGCGCCACTTCGGCTTCGACGACCTCGCCCGGGCCGATGACCGCAGCATGCGCGCGCTGATCGCGAAGATCGACCGCCGCGTGGGCCTGCTGGCGCTGCGCGGGGCCGACGACGCGGTCTTGCAGCGCTTCGTACAGAACCTGTCGCTGACCGCCGGCCGGCAGCTCGTCGACGACGTCGACGCCCTCGGACCGCAGCGGCGCAGCGACGTCGAGATGGCCCGGCGCACGGTGGTGCGGGCGGCGCTCGCGCTGCGCGACGACGGGCGCTTCTCGCTCGAGCCGTGAGCCGCCGGCGCTGACCCTGCCGTCGCAGCCCTCGAACCGGCGACGGCGCGACCGCCAGCGGGCCCCCGGCATCCATGCCATGATCACCCGAGGAGCATGCCCGATGGCCCCCAAACCCCCCCGCTGGGATCTCAGCCCCTGGTTCGATGACTTCGGCCCCGAGTTCGACGCCTGGCTCGATCGCTGCGCCGACGACCTCACCGCGCTCGACGCCCGGATCGCGGCGCTGCCGCCGCTGACCCCCGACGCGATCGAGCCCTGGGCCGCGGCCCTGCTCGATCTCGAAGCCGCCACGGTGGCCCGCCAGCACGCCCGGGTCTACGCCAGCGCCCGGGCCGCCGCCGACGTCAAGGACGAGCGGGCCCGCGCCGCGTCGGCCCGCCTCTCGCGCCTCGGCGCCGAAGACGACGGCATCGAGGCCCGCATCATCGACCGGTTCGGCGTCGCCGACGACGCGGCGTTCGAGGCCCTCTGCCGGCACCCGGGTCTGGCGAGCGCGGCGTGGTACCTGCGCCGGCTGCGCGCCCGCGCCCAGCGCTCGATGACCCCCGACATGGAGCGCCTCGCCGCGGCGCTCGGGGTCGACGGCCTCTCCGCGTGGTCCCGGCTCTACGGGCAGGTGACCGGCGGGCTCAGCTTCGAGCTGAACGGCGAGGCGACGCCGCTCGCGTGGCTGCGCAGTTCGCTTCAGGATCCCGACGCCGCGACCCGGGCCGCCGCCCTGAAGGGGGCCTCCGCCGCGCTCGAATCCCGCGCAGAGACCTTCGCCGCCGCGCTCAACGGCATCGCCGGCAGCCGGCTGACCCTCGATCGGCTGCGCGGGCTCGACGATCCGCTCGACGAGGCGCTCTTCGAGGCGGCGACCTCGCCCGAGACCCTCGACGCCATGCTGGCCGTGGTCGAAGAGAAGGCGTGGATCGGCCGGCGCTACCTGGCGCTCAAGGCGAAGCTGATGGGCCGCGAGACGCTCCGCTGGTCCGACCTGCGGGCGCCGCTCGGCGGGGCGGCCGCCGTGCCCTGGGGCGAGGCCCGCGACCTCGTCCTGCACGCCTTCGGGGCCCACCACCCGGCGCTGGCCGAGTTCGGCCGGGCGATGTTCGACGCCGCGCGCATCGAGGCCGAACCCCGCAGCGGCAAGCGGCCCGGCGCGTTCTGCACCCGCTCGTTCCACGACGGCACGTCGCGGGTGTTCATGAGCTACACCGGCGCCGCCGCCGACATCCGCACCCTGGCCCACGAGCTGGGCCACGCCTACCACAACCACGAGATGCGCGGCATGCGGGCGTGGTCCCGTCACTACCCGATGACCCTGGCCGAGACGGCCTCCATCGTCGCCGAGACGCTCGTCAGCGACGCCCAGCTCAGAGACCCCGACGCCGATCGACAGCAGCGGCTGCGGGTGCTCGACGCGCG
Organism: bacterium; assembly: GCA_030427205.1. Lineage (GTDB taxonomy): Bacteria > Myxococcota_A > Bradymonadia > UBA7976 > UBA1532 > JACKDM01. The sequence continues at coordinate 108,873 of JAUHXC010000009.1, forward strand.
GCTGGGGCAGGTGCTGGTCTACCTGCTCGACATCCCGACCCGGCTCGCCTTCGAGCGGGCGTTCTACGCCGAGCGGGCCCGGGGCGAGGTCTCGGTCGAGCGGCTGTGCGCGCTGATGCACGAGACCCAACTGCGCATCTTCGGTGAAGGCCTCGATCCGCAGGCGACGCACCCCTGGTTCTGGGCCGAGAAGCTGCACTTCTTCATCGCGGGGCGGCGCTTCTACAACTTCCCGTATACCTTCGGCTATCTCTTCGGGCAGGGGGTGCTCGCCCGATCCCGCGAGCAGGGGCCCGAGGCCTTCCACCCGACCTATGTCGAGCTGCTGCGCCAGACCGGCAGCGGCACGGTCGAAGAGGTGGCCCACGCGGCGCTGGGGGTCGATCTGCGCGAGAAGGGCTTCTGGCGCTCGGCCCTCATCGGCGCCGAGGCCGATCTGAAGGCCTTCGAGGCGCTCGTCGAAAGGGCCTGAGCGGCCGCTCGACCGGCCCTCCGCGGCGGCCTTTCGCCCCGATTTTTGATCAGGCAGAATTTCGCCGCCTCTCTCTCGTCGCGAGCCGCCATGAACACCCCCGATCGCCGTCGCCTCTCGCCCGCGGGCCGCACCCGCGCCCTATTCACCCTCTCGCGCTCGCTCTCCCGGCTGCTGCCCGCCTGCATGGCCCTCGGACTCGTCGTCGGCTGTGGCGCCGCGCCCGACCGCCTCGACCGCCGCAGCGCCGACGACCTGCGCGCCCGGGCCGACCGCGCCGATCGTGAGATCGATACCGGCCGGGCGAGCCCGCCGCCCGCCCGACGGCCGGCGGAGATGCCCGGCCCGCCGCCCCCGCCGCCGCGCGAGGCGCAGCCGGCCTTCGAAGAAGAGACCGTATTGCCACCCCCGCCCGGCGACAGCCTGTGGGGCGATGCCTTCGGCGCCACCCAGCACGAGGCGGTGCGCAACGCCCGCCGGGTCGTCAGCGAGCAGATCTCGGCCCGGCTCGAGTCCGAGACCCGCTCCTTCGAGGCGGAGTACGGCGACGGGCGCGGCGAGAGCGAAGCCAGCATCCGCATCAAGACCACGAGCACCTTCGACCACGCCGAGCTCATCGAGACGGTGGGCGTGATCCGCGCCGACGGCGGCTTCACCGCCCGCGCCGCGCTCGACAAGCGCAAGGCGGCGGCGGTCTACGCCGAAGAGCTCGCCGCCGACAAGCGCACCCTCGACACCCTGGCGCCGACCATCGATCGGGCCATCGCCGAGAACGACGCGGCGGTGCTCCTGCAGACCCGGTTCTCGCCGGCCCACGTCATCGCCGAGATGCGCCGCAAGGCGGGCATCCTGCGGGTGCTCGACCGCCCGGTGGACGTGCGGCCCGACGCCGCGACGATGCAGCTCGTCGAGCGGGCGGTGGGCGCGCGGGCCGATCTGCTCGTGCGGCTCTCGATCGACGGCGGCGCCAGCGATGCCCTGCGCAAGGCGGTCGTCGGCGAGGTCGGCCGGCTGCTGCAAGCCCGCGGCTGCGGCTTTGTGGAGTGGGATCCGACGATGCCCCAGATGGGCGGCGGCGCGCCCGGCCCGATGGTCGACGCGACCATCAAGGTGGCCAGCCGCGACCACCAGGAGCACGGCATGCTGTGGCGCTACGTCGGCTTCGAACTGAAGATGGTCGACGGCCGCAGCGGCAAGCCGGTGTTCCACTACAGCGGCATGCCCGAGATCGCCCACGGCGGCGGCCCGAACTGGGCGATGGCCGATCAGGCGGTGGCGCGGCGGCTGGGGCAGATCCTCGATCGCAAGGCGGCGGGCAGCTTCGAGGGCATCACCTGCCGCTGAGCGCGCGGTGCGGCGGGCCTCATGGCGTCGGCGCGGTCCGCACGAGCCGGAAGCCCACATCCCGGGTGCGATGGTGAGGCCGACCGAGGTCGCGATACGCGGCCCGGGCCCACGCGGCCGGGTTCTCGAACGAGCCGCCGCGCACCGCTTTGTGCTGACCCGAGCGCGGTCCGGCCGGATCGGTCACCGCGCCGGCGGCATAGCGGCCCTTCCAGCTCGCCGTCCACTCGTGCACGTTGCCATGCACATCGTACAGCCCCCAGGCGTTGGCCGCCTTGCGGCCGACCGGGTGGGTCGTGCCGTCGCTGTTCTCGTCGTACCACCCGGCCCGAGCCAGCGCGGCCTCGCCGTCGCCGTGGGCGTAGTGGGTCGTGCTGCCAGCCCGGGTGAAATACTCCCACTCGGCTTCGGTCGGCAGGCGGTAGCCGCGACAGGTCGCGCCGACCTGCTCGACGTCTGCGCAGCGCCACGTCGTCTCGAAGCAGTGCCGCTGCCCCGCCGCGCAGCCGCCGCTCGGGCCGCCCTCGCCGCACTCCGTCAGCGCGTAGCACTCTGGCAGCCCCTCGGCCCGTGAGCGGGCGTTGGCGAACGCCGCCGCCTCGTACCAGTTCACCCGCTCCACCGGGCAGTCGGCGCATGCGGCGTGATGGGCCGGCGTCGATCCCATCAGCCGCTGCCACTCGGCTTGGGTCACCTCGTGGGTCTGCACCCACAGCGCCCGGGTGAACGTCACCCGATGCTGCGGGCGCTCGTCCGGGCTGCCGGCCGCGCCGCCGACTGATCCCATCATGAACGCGCCGGCGGGCACCTCGACGAAGCCAGCCGGCACCTCGACGGCCCTGGCAGGCTTCTCGACGGAACCGGCGGGCTGCTCGACGGCGCCGGCTGGAACGGCAGGCTGGCGGTCGATGGCGCGAAAGCGCTGCGCGGCGTCGGGCGGGGCCGCGGGCGAGGGGGCGAACGCGCGCTGGCAGAGCACCACCGTGCCCGCGTCGTCCCCCTCGAGCGTGCCCGAGCGCGGGGTATTGTGCGTCGTGCGGCCGAAGCCCTCGACATAGGCCGTCAGCTCCGCGTGGCTCACGCAGCCGTCGGTATTGAAGTCGGCCGCCATGTACCGCGCCCCGCCTCGCGGGCGCAGGGCGTTGACCAGCGCGTTGCCGAAGGGGCTGCCGCGGCCGACCTCGCCGTCGGGCACCTTCTGCCGGGCGCTGCCCGCGGTGAGGGCGATCCGAGCCGGCCGCTGCAGCGCGTCGGCCACCCAGCGGGCGACGGGCGCGTTGTGCACCAGCTCGGCCTGGCGCGCTTCGGGGCTGGCCGACGATCCGCTGCGCAAGACGTCGCCGCCGAAGCACGAGCCGAGGATGTAGAGCTGGTGGCGGAAGGCGTTCGACGCCTTGGCGATGTCGCGCAGGCGGCTCATGGCCAGCCAGTCCACATCGTCGACGGCCCCGTGCGGCGCGAGGTAGCCCACGTTGCCCACCGTATGGCCGTGGCCGACGAAGTAGACGATCAGCAGGTTGCGGTCGCCCGCCTGCGAGAGCAGCGCCGGCGCCCGTTGGCGAATGGCTCGGATGATGGCGCCGCGGGTCGCCGCGCCGTCGTACAGCTCGATGAGTTGCACCCGATCGCCCCAGCCGCGGAAGACATCGGCGAAGCGCTGCGCGTCGCGGGTCGCGTTGGGCAGCGGCTCGTCGGGGTAGTCCGAGATGCCGACGCTGATGACGACCACGTTGTCGTAGCGGATGCTCTCTGCCCCATGGACCGGCGCGAGCAGCGTCGCGAGCGCGAGCAGGGTGGCGAGAGCGAGCGATGGGCGGCACATGGCGACAGTCTCGATCGCGCCGGACCGATGCGCAAGGCGCCCGCGGCCACGGCGAAGGCGCGCGGCGGGCTCAGTAGATCTCGACCGCGCCCAGCCGGTTGCGGCCGCTCGCGGGGCGCCACGTCTCGCGATTGGCGAAGCGCAGACCCTGGCGCGCGGGCATGCCATCGGGCATCACATGCATGCCATCTGGCATATGCCATGCCCCCAGCTCGATGGCATAGCGTCCGGGCGGCAGATCGAGCGCCGCCGACGTCATGAGCCGATGGTTGCCCGGCCGCCACGTCCGCAGATCGACCTCGGCGGGCCAGCGCGCCGCGACCCGATCTGCTCCGTCGACCACGAACACCGACAGCAGCCAGGGGCGTCGGGGCGGCGCGAAGCCAGCGTTGCGCAGCGCGACGGCGAGGTTCAGCCGATCGCCGCGGGGCAGCGACTCGACCCAGGTCGCCTCTTCGAGCACCAGCCGGTAACCCAGGCGGGCCTCGATCTCATCCAGGCAGCCATCGTTCCGCCAGCGCTGGATGACATCCGGATGCCATCCGCGGTTGAGGAAGCTCACCCGCAGCCGCGCCATCTCATCCAGCGCCGCGGGGCAGGTATTGCGCGGGTGCAGCGCGCAGGTCTCGCCGCCGAAGATCGTGGCTCGGGTATCGGCTGCGAGCCAGTCGAGCCAGCGCTCGAGCTGGCCCGGTGGATAGGTGCCGACGTCGGTCTCGCTGGATAGAAAGCAGTCGTTGTGATGGCCGATCCGATCTGCTGCGCCGGGCGCCTCCCGGCCGGTGGCCTCGACCTTGAAGGCGGGCGTGCGGACCTGGACCGCTACGCTCGGCGGCAGGGCGTCCAGCCAGCCCTCGACGACCGCTCGCCGGGCTGCCGCGCCGTGGCCGCTCGCCGAGCCGTGCCATTCGCCCCAGGCGCCGATGAGACCCGCCTGAACGGCCAGGATGACATCGGCGTTGCGGCTCAGGATGGGTCCCAAGGCGGCGATGTGCCCCTGCATGCGATCCAGCGGCGCGTCGGGCGCCGCCGCGCCTTCGAAGCCGTCGTTGTAGACCGCGCGGGCCACCACGGTCAGCCCCTCGGCCCGCGCCCGGGCGAAGCCGGCCTCCAGCGCGGCCTCCAGGCCGTCGGGCAGCGCATCTCGGCGGGGGTCGAGGCGGATCGGGCTGTAGATCAGCGTATCGCCGGTCGCATGGATCCAGCCGAGGTCGGCGTCGGCCAGCGCCGCGAACCGCAGGAAGCCGCGGCCGGGGGAGGGGACCGGGCCTTCGGCTTCGCGATAGACCACCGTGCGCTCGGCGAGCAGCGCGCCGTCGCACCCCGCGAGCATGATCAACGCGAGCAGCGCGCCGACGCGCATCACAGGCTCAGCCGCTTGAAGACCTTCTCGGGGATGACTCGGATGACACCCATGATGCCGCGCCAGAAGCGGGGCAGGTAGATGTCATCGGCGCCGCGCTCGACCGCGTCGACGATCTGCCGGCTGATGGCCGCCGGATCGGCGATGGGGATGCCCGTCTGCATGCCATAGGTCATGCGGGTATCGACGAAGCCCAGCCGCACGGTGAGCACCGTCACCCCGTGCCCGTGCAGCCGGTTGCGCAGGCCGCCGAGATACAGCGTGAACGCGCCCTTGGCGCTGCCGTAGAAGTAGTTGCTCTGCCGCCCGCGATCGCCGGCCACCGAGCTGATGCCGATGATCGCGCCGCGCCCGCGGGGCTGCATGCGCCCGGCGAGCGCTTCGCAGATGCTGGCGGCGCCGGTGTAGTTGACGTCGATGACCTTTCGGGCGGCGGCGAAGTCATCCTGGGCGGCCTCTTGATCGCCCATGTCGCCGAACGCCACCACGGCCACCTCGATGGGTCCGAGGGCGTCCTCGACCGCGTCGAGCAGCGGGGCGTGGCTGTCGAAGTCGGTCGCGTCGAAGGCATAGGCCTGCGCCGGCACCTCGCGGCGGATCGCCAGATCGGCGGTGATGCGCCGGGCCTCGTCGACGTCGCGGGCGGCGACGGCGACGGCGAGGCCCGCTTCGGCGTAGCGATGGGCCAGCTCGCGGGCGACGCGGGAGGTGGCGCCCAGGATCAAGACGCTCATGTCATTCCCCCGAGAGGCCGAGGCGCTGGCCGAGCGCCGACTGGAAGACATGCTCCGGATCCCAGCGGTCGCGCACCGCCTTCCACGCGGTCCAGTCGGGGTACATCCGGCGGAAGGTCTCGCGGGGCAGGCGGGCGTCCTTGGTCAGATACACCCGGCCGCCGGCGTCGGCCACCAGCCCGTCGAGCCGGTCGAAGAGCGCGTCGACCTGCGGCCCGAGGTTGGGGAAGTCCAGCGCGAGCGTGACCCCCGGCCGGGGGAATGACAGCCAGGGGTGGGTGCTGTCGCCGAACTCCTTGAACACCGTCAGGAACGACGGCATGCCGGCCCCGCTGACCTGCTCGAGGATCGACCGGATGACGCGATGCTCGGGATCGCGCGGCACCACGAGCTGATACTGCAGCATGCCCCGGGCGCCGTAGCCCCGGTTCCAGTTGCGGATGAAGTCGAGCGGGAAGAAGTACGGCGCGTAGTGCTGCACCCCGCGCACCACGCCCTTGGGGTGCTTGTGATAGAAGCCCTCGTTGAACAGCCGCATGGTGAAGCTGTTCATCACCCAGTCGGGCAGGTCGACGGGCACGTCGAGCAGCGGCGAGATCTTCGCGGCCAGCTTCGCCAGCGTGCCGCCGGTGGGCTTCGCGTCGGGCGCGGCGTGACGCCCGCGCATGAAGATGCCGCGGCCCATGGCATCGCCGGTGGCCAGCGAGTCGAGCCAGGTGACGGTGTGGGTGAAGTGCGCGCTCTCGGCGCTGACCTCGAAGAAGTGATCGAGGTTGTCGACCCGCAGGCTCTCGACCTCGAAGTACTCGTTGTGCACCGGCCGCAGCTTGATGTCGGCCGCCAGGATGACCCCGGTCAGCCCCTGGCCGCCGACTGTGGCCCAGAACAGCTCGGGCTCGGTCTCGGCGTCGCAGGTGACGATCTCGCCGCTGGCGGTCAACAGCTCGACCCGGCGCACGTGGTCGCAGAAGGTCCCGTCGGCGTGGTGGTTCTTACCGTGGATGTCGCTGGCGATGGCGCCGCCGACGGTGACGAACCAGGTGCCGGCGACCACCGGCGGCCAGAAGCCGCGGGGCAGGAAGGTCTCGACGAGCGCTTTGAGGGTGACCCCGGCCTCCACCCGGACCCAGCCGGTCTGCGGGTCGAAGCCGAGCATCTTGTCCAGCCGCCGGGTCAGCACGACCCGGCCGCCGTCGATCAGCGCCGCGTCGCCGTAGCTGCGCCCGAGGCCGTGGGCCAGAAACGGCTTGCCGTCGCGATCGGCGAGGGCCGCCTCGACCCCGCGCCGCCGCTCGGGGCGGGCGACCTCGGCCGGCAGCCGGGGGTGGCGGCCCCAGCCGTGCAGTTCCCGTTCGGCCCAGCGCTCCATCGACTCATCCTCCGTCTCGGCCCCGGCGGGCGGGGCGCGATACGATGCATCAGCGGCCGCGGCGGATTCAAGCGCGGCGCGGGCTGCGCCCCCGCGCCGGTTCTGCTAGATCGGAGTCATGAGTGATGCCTCCGCCGCCGACCGGGTCCGCGCGTTCTACGCCGACTATCACGCCCGCATGGGCAATACGTCCGGCTGGCCCGATATGCACGACGCCCGGCTGACCTACGCCGCCGCCTGCCGGGAGATCGACCTGATCGCGGCGGGCAGCGTGCTCGACGTCGGCTCGGGGGAGGGGCACCTGCTGCCGTTCTTGCGGGCCAGCGGCTTTCGGGGGGCCTACGTGGGCGTCGAGCTGCTCGAGGCGCCCCATCGGTCCGCCGTGCGGCGCTATGGGCGTGATCGGAACGCGACGTTCATGCACGCCGACTTCGACGCCCTCGACCTGGGCGACAGCCGCTTCGACTGGGTCGTCTCGCTCGGCTCGCTGGCCGTGCGTCAGCCGGATCAGGCGGCGAGCGATCGCCGGGCGCTGAAGCGCATGGTCGACCGGGCGCGGGTGGGTCTGGCGCTGTACGTCAACGATCGGCGGCGGGTGCCGCCGGCCTGGTTCGACGACATGCCCCGGCTGGCGGCGCACGATCTCGACGCGCTGGGCGAGCTGCTGGCCGAGCTGGGCTGGCCGATGGTCAACCTGCGCTGGTACGCGGGCGATCACGGCGCGATGGTGCACGCCCACCCGCTGGAGCCAACGAACGATTGAGCCTCACATTGCGTACTCGGACGGCGGCCTGCGCGTAGCGCCTCGAAGACACCATCGAGGAGCCGGCGATGACGGGCGGGGCCAGCGGCATGACCGGATCGACAAAGCGAGCGGAGCGTATGGCGAAGAGCGAACCGGCGTTGCAGAGCTCGGTCGGCGGCGACCTGCCGGACATGGTGGCGCGCAGCGCGGTGCTGCAGGCCCTGCCCGAAGAGCGGCTCGAGGCGTTCGCCGCGGTCGCCCGGGTGCAGACGTTCTACAACGCCGGGGAGGTGGTCGTCGCCGAGGGTGATCCGTCGCGGGACTTCTACGTGGTGCTCGAAGGCGAGGTGGTCATCTGCCGCGGCGGGGAGGGGATCGAGCTGGCCCGCATGGGGCCCGGCGCCACGTTCGGCGAGACGGCGCTGCTCGACGGCGGACCGCGCACGGCGACGGTGATGACCGCCGGCCCCTGTCGGCTGCTCGCCATCGACGGCGGGGAGAGGCCCGACGCCGCCGAGGCGCCCTGGTTCGCCGGGTTCCTCGAGGCGCTCGCCCGCGAAGCGACCCAGCGGCTGCAGAAGACGACCGACGTGGCCCTCGACGCGCTGCGCCGGGAGGCCGCCGAGAATCAGCGGCGGCTGGCGATGGGCCACTTCCTCATGTGGATCGTCGTCGGCATGAGCCTCTACACCCTCAGCCTGGGGGTGACGCTGTCGGTGACCGACAACCTGATGCTGGCCAGCGTCTGCACCAACTCGGTCATCCTGGTGAGCATCTTCGCGATGTGGCGCATGGTCTCCGCCTCGCCGTATCCCAAGTCGACCTTCGGCCTGGTGATCAACGCCGGCTGGAAGCAGGAGGTCGTCGAGGCGCTGGTCTGGTCGGCGGGGCTGATGCTCTTGGCGACCCTGACCAAGTGGGCGCTGGTGACGTTCAACCCCAACCTGTCGGGCGTGCCGGTCTTCGACTCGCCTTTCATGGGCACCCGGCCGCTGCGCAACCTCGACTACATCATCGCGGTGACCTACTTCCTGCTCTCGCCGGTGCAGGAGATGATCGCCCGCGGCTGCTTGCAGAGCTCGCTGACGGTTTTTCTCGAGCAGCGTCCGCTGCACGTCGTGCAGGCCATCGTGCTCTCGAACCTGATCTTCGCCGCCAATCACGCGCACCTCTCGCCGTGGTTCACCGTGATGGCCTTCGCGCCGGGCATCGTGTGGGGGGTCTTGTACCACCGGCAGAAGTCGTTGCTCGGGGTGGCGATCTCCCACGCGATCGTCGGCACATATGCCCTCAAGGTGCTCGGGCTCGACCTGCTCGTGCGCATGTGATCGGCGGGCGCGGCGCGCGCTGACCGTTGACGGTCATGCTCGCCGGGCGCCAGCATGGGGTCATGCGCCGAACCCACACCTTGGTATTGATCGTCGCCGGGCTCGCGACGGCCTGCGGCCGCGAGTCGCCGGATCCGCCGCCCCGGCTGATGCAGACCGCGCCCGATCCGCCAGCCGCGACCGACGCCGCGCCGGCGAGCCCTGCGCCGCCGAGCCCCGCGCCGGCTGCCCCGATCGCCGCCAATCCCCGGGTCGAGGCCCACTTCGCCTCGCGGGATCAGCTCGACGCCACCGTCTGGAAGGACGAGGTCGCCGCGCAGCGCCACGAGCGGATCTTCGTCGAGCTGTGGGACGCGCTGCGGGCCACCGACGAGCCCGGGGCCGTCCTCGGCGAGCTGCCCTTCGACGCCATCACCCTGCCGCGCATGAAGCCGGCGGCGCCGATCGCGCCCGATCTGGTGCGCTATACCGCCGACGGCCCGGGGCCCGAGATGGGCCGCAGCGCGTGGCGGGCGTGGCTGGCCGACTGGCAGAAGACCGGGGTCGAGCTGGTGCACAGCGAATGGCATCACGCCCGATTCGAACCCGCCGCGGGCCCCAAGCCCGCCGAGTCGCGCTTCAAGGCCGAGCTGCACGTCACCGCGCAGGGCAAACGCTGGCGGCTGAAGTTCGTGCTCGACGTGATCTGGGCCCGGTCGAGCGTCGAGAAGGGCGACGGGCGACACGTGCCGCGGCGGATCACAGTCGCCGAGGTCGACGCGGTCGGTCAGACCGGGCAGCAGCGCTTCGAGGCGCTGCAATCGCTGGCCATCGGTCCGCATCGGCCGCAGCCGCTCATCGCCGCCGATCTGGATCGCGACGGTCGGACCGAGCTGCTCGCGCCGCTGACCAACCGCCGCTTCGCCTTCGACGGCGCCCGCTTCGCCCAGAGCGCGCTCGCCGACGGGCTGCTGCCCGGGGCGAACGCCGCGGTGCTCGCCGATCTCAACGGCGACGGCCAGCCCGATCTACTGGCCACCGGCCGGATATCGGGCCCCGACGGCGAGCGCACGGTGCTCGCGCTGTATCGCGGCGCGGCCGGCGGGGCCTTCGGCGCGCCGAAGATCGTCTTCGATCCGCCCGCGGGGATTCGCGGCATCCGGGTCCTCACCGTCGGCGACATCGACGGCGACGGCGATCTGGATGTCTTCGCGCCGCAATATCGCGGGGCCTACAACGGCGACCGCATGCCGTCGCCTTTCGACGACGCCGACGACAGCTGGCCCGCCTGGCTGCTGCGCAACGACGGCGGGCGCCTCACCGACGTGACCGTCGCCAGCGGGCTGGCGCCGCGCCAGCGACACACCCAGAGCGCGTCGTTCTTCGACGCCGACGACGACGGCGACCTCGATCTGCTGACCGTCAACGACTTCGCCGGGGTCGACCTGCACCGCAACGACGGCGCCGGGCGCTTCACCCGGGACGTCGAGGCCTTCGACAACCCGACGTTGTTCGGCATGTCCCACGCCTTCGGCGACTTCGATCGCGACGGTCGCCTCGACCTCTTCGCGACGGGCATGAACTCGACGACCGTCCGCCGGCTCAACGCCCTCGACGCCCAGCGCCCCGACAAGGCCGACTATACCCGCCGGCGCACCGAGATGACCTATGGCAACCGGCTCTACCTCGGCCGATCCGGCGGGCGCTTCGCGATGGCGCCGTTCGCCGACGAGGTGCAGGCCGCCGGCTGGGCCTGGGGCGTGGTGGCCTTCGACGCCGAGAACGACGGCGATCTCGACCTCTTCGCCGCCAACGGCTTCATCAGCGGGCGCACCGCCCGCGACTACTGCACCCGCTATTGGAGCCACGACGTCTACCTCGACGACGGCGTGCCGCCCGCCGAGGCCGATGGGATCATCGATCGGCTGGCGCTGGACATCGAGTCGGGCATCTCGTGGAACGGCTTCGAGCACAACAAGCTCTTCGAGCGCAGCGCGGCGGGCTTCGTCGAGACCGGCTTCCCCCGCGGGCTGGGCGGCGAGGCGGACGCGCGCAATGTCATCGCCGATGACATCGACGGCGACGGGCGCGTCGATCTGGTGATCGCCGAGGCGAGCCGCGGCGGCCTGCGGGCGCGGGTCATGCGCAACGTCGGGCCGGCCGGCCGCTGGATCGCCTTCGCCCTCGACGGCGGCCCCGGCCTGAGCCCGTGGGGCGCGCAGGTCGCGCTGACCACGTCGGCCGGTCGGCGCCGGGCGGCCATCGTCACCGGCGACTCGTTCGCCGCGCAGCATCGCCCGCAGGCGCACTTCGGGCTGGCCCCGGGCGAGGCCGTCACCGCGGTCGAGGTGCGCTGGCCCGGCGGGCGTACGACGACGCTCGCTGCGCCCGCCCCCGATCGGGTACACCGGGTGGGCGCGCCCCGCTGACGGATCCGAGGCGGGGGGCAGAACACCACCCTTCACCCGGAGATCCGACCGTGAACCGACTGATCCTGGCGACCGCCCTGGTCGCGCCGTGCCTGCTCGCCGCCTGCGATGACGACCCCGAAGCGCCGCCGCTCGTCGAGCTCGACGATCGCACCTACTGGGGCGAGTATCCCATCGCCGCCGACTTCACCGAGGGCGGGATCTACGATCCGGCGGCCCACGCCTTCTACGTGGGCAGCCTGGGCAGCGGCGGCGTCTATCGCATCGACGCCGAGACCGGCGTGCAGTCGACGCTCTTCGAGCCCGACGAGGCCGGCACCTGGTGGACGCTGGGCATGGACATCGACGTGGTCGACAACCTGCTCTACGTCTGCGCGATGGACGATCGCCGCGCGTTCGACGAAGCGCACGACTACGCCGGCTACCTGTGGGGCTTCGACCTCGCCAGCGGCGAGCGGGTCATCCGCCGCGCCCTGAGCGACGCCGCCGACGGCGGCACCTGCACCGACGTGGCGGTCGCCGAGAGCGGCACGGTCTACGTCAACGATCGACAGAACCCGCGGCTGTATGCCTTCGCCGACGGCGAGCTGGAGATGATCGTCGAGAACGACCGGCTCGCCGGCGGCCTGGTCGGGCAGAACGCGCTGGTGGTCACGCCCGATCAGAGCGCGCTCCTGAGCCTGGTCTTCCTGCCGTCACGGCTCGTGCGCATCGACCTGGCCGACTACTCGGTGCGCGATGTGGACGTCGACGGCGACTTCTCCGACCTGACGCCGGCGCTGAGCGGCGCCGATGGCATGACCCTGGACGGCGACGGCGTGCTGGTCATGTTCACCACGCAGCTCAACCGCCTCGTGCCGGTCACCCCGGCGTGGCGCGAGGCCGTCTCGACCACCGTGGACGTGGACGGCAGCATGACCGACGTCGTGCAGACGCCGGCCGGTCCGTATCTGCTCAACGGGCAGGCGGTGCGCTTCGCGCTGGGCAGTGATACCGACCCCTCGGCGCTGCGGCGGTTCGACGGCGAGTTGTGAGGCTGCGCGCCGTCTGACAGGCCGAGCGGGCGCGGCATGGCAGGCTCAGCGGGGTCTCATGTGTCATCGCTCGGAGCCATCTGGTAGATGGTGGGATGTGTCATGTGTCATGTGCCATGTGTCATGTGTCGTATGCCATGCTCCATATGCCATATGAACATGGGATCAGTTGATCTTCACCAGCGGCGCCTGGATCTCGACCGTCGCGGGCAGCACCTTGGCCGACCCGCCGCCCGCCTCGCTGAGCACGCCCATGGTCGTGACCGAGGTCTTGCCCGGCGGGAACTCGCTGACGACGCCGCCCGATGACGAGACGGTGTGCTTGCCCGGCGGGGCCTCGGCGGTGATCCCGTCGGCCTGGATCGTATGGCTGCTCGGCGGCAGGCGGGCGACGATGCGATCGGCCTGCAGCACGAGGCTCGCCTGCGGATGCTCCACGGTGATCCCATCGGGCTGCAGCCGGATGGTCGAGGCGACCGATGACTGGCATTCGAGGGTGATGCCTGCCTTGTCGAGGCGGATGACGAGGGGCCCGATGCCTGCGGCAGCCTCGTCGACCTCGAGGGTGAAGCCGCCCTCGCCCTCGCGATCGTCGAGCACGAGGTTGACGTGCCGCGTGCGCCAGACCTTGACCTCGGGCCCGATCGGCTCGCCGGGCGTCTGTCCGTCGCCCCAGAAGCAGCCGCTCCAGATCGGCGCGTCGAGGTCGCCGCCTTCGAACTCGACCCAGACATGGGCGTCCACCGGCGGCATCGCGTAGAAGCCCACCCCGTCGCCGGCGTAGGGCACCGATGGCAGGGCCCAGGCGGCCTCGACGCCCGGGAGAGCGGGCACGGTGACCTGCAGCCGCCCGAGCTGCTGCGGGTCGGCGTTGGCGGTCACCTGACCGCGGTACTTGCCGTAGAATCGCTGCTGTCCACCGTCATCGGCCATGGTGCCTCCTTCGCGGGCGCTCGCCGCGAGGGTACCCCGAATGCGAAGCGCCCGTCCCGTGGTTGCCGGCGAACGGTCGCCGGCAACCACGGGACGGGCGCCGGTGGTCGCGCGCTGCCGGTTCTGCTATCCCGGAAGACGAGCGGGCCGGCGCCCGCGGTACAGGGGGGGACATCATGCTCATCAAGCCGCAGCTCGCGTATCCCGGGGTCTATGTCGCCGAGGTGCCGGCGCGGTCCGGCGGTATCCCCGCCATCCCGACGAGCATCGCCGCGTTCGTCGGCCGGAGCCGGGTGGGCCCGACCGATGCGCCGGTCTTGATCAACAGCTTCGGCGACTTCGAGGCGCAGTTCGGCGGGCTGTGGTCCAAGAGCCCGCTGAGCTACGCGGTCAAGCAGTTCTACGACAACGGCGGCAGCCAGGCGTACATCGTGCGCATCTGCGCCACGCCCGACGAGATCGAGCGGCTCGGCGAGGCGGTCGGCTACGATCCGAAGGTCGATCCGGCGACCGGGGCGCCGAGCTCGAGCCCGATTCCGTATGCGCAGCGCCTCGGACTGCAGCCGGTGACACCCGAGCCGCAGCCGGGCGCATCCCATGGCGACGGCTGCGCGCGCATCAACGTCTCGCCCACCGCGGCGGCGCAGGCGCCGGGCGAACGCCCCACGGGCGGCCTGCAATTCGTGAGCGCCAACCCGGGCACCTGGGGCGACGCGATCCGCGTCGAGCTCGATCGGACGGGCATCGACGCGCACGTCGCGGCGGCGCTGCAGGTCGACGAGGCCACGCTGTTCAACATGACGGTGCGCTGCGCGGGCTCGACGGAGCGGTACAGCAACGTCTCGGTGCACGTCGACGCGGGCGCCCGGCGCCTCGATCGGGTGCTGTCGACGTCGCAGTTCATCCGCTACGGCGACGACTCGAGCAGCCTCGACGCCTTGAAGGCGGTCGACCTCGCCGGGATCGTCGCGCTGCATCAGGTGACCTATCGCGAGGGGATCGACACCGACGAGGCATACCTGGCCCGGCTGCCCCGCGGCGCGGGCGGCGGCGACGGCTATTTCCTGGGCGACGCCGGCCTGTTCAGCGGCGATCAGAGCAACCAGAAGGGCATCTACCAGCTCGACAAGGTCGACATCTTCAACCTGCTGGTCATCCCGCGCGATCGGTTCGAGCCGGTGCCGCTCTCGCTGGACTACACCGCGATCTTCAACTACGTCCACGACCGCCGGGCCTTCTGGATTCTGGACGTGCCCGCCGAGAAGCTCAGCAGCTGGGACGCCAAGATCCTGCGGGGCGAGCCGGGCGTCGATACGCTGATCAACGACGACTTCGCGAACCCGGGCGAGCTGGGGCGCAACGCGGCGGTCTTCTACCCCGATCTGATGTTTCCCGACCCGCTGGCGGCCATGGCGCCCAAGCAGTTCGGGCCGGCGGGCGCGGTGGCCGGCATCTTCGCCCGCACCGACGCGTCACGGGGCATCTGGAAGGCGCCGGCGGGCACCGAGGCGACGGTCACCGGGCTGGTGGGGCTGACCGCCAGGCTCAACGACGCCCAGAACGGCGTGGCCAACCTGCAGGCGATCAACTGCTTCCGCGAGATGCCGCCCGCCGGCACGGTGCTGTGGGGCTCGCGCACGCTGCGCGGCGCCCAGGCCCTGGTAGACGCGTTCAAGTACATCCCCGTGCGCCGGCTGAGCCTCTACGTCGAGGAGTCGGTCCGCCGCGGGTTGCAGTGGGCGGTCTTCGAAACCAACGACGAGACGCTGTGGGCGACGATCCGCGCTCGGCTCGACGACTTCATGACCGGGCTGATGCGCCAGGGGGCCTTCCAGGGCTCGACGAAGGCGCAGGCCTTCTTCGTGCGCTGCGGCCTGGGCGAGACCATGACCGCCCAGGACATCGACAACGGCGTCTGCAACGTGCAGATCGGCTTCGCGCCGATCAAGCCGGCCGAGTTCGTCGTGCTCTACTTCGAGCAGATGACCGCCGACAGCCAGGGCTGAGGGGGCTGAACGATGGCTGACTCCGAGGATAGGCCGTTCGCGGTCAACACGTACCGCGTGGACCCGTACAAGAACTTCCGTTTCAAGGTCAAAGACGTCGACGGCGGCGCCTACGTGGCCGGCGTCAGCAAGGTCAGCGGCCTGAAGCGATCGACCCAGGTGGTCGAGTACCGCGAGGGCGGTGATCCCAGCGCAGTGCACTTCTCGCCGGGGCAGACCAGCTACGAGCCGATCACCCTCGAGCGGGGGGTGACCCACGACAAGGCCTTCGAGCAGTGGGCCAACAAGATCTTCTATCTGCCCAACAGCCAGAAGGACCCGGGCCAGAACACCTCGCTGAAGGATTTTCGCAAGACGATCCGCATCGAGATGTTCAACGAGGCGGGCCAGATGGTGCTCGCGTGGACGGTCTATCGTTGCTGGGTCTCGGAGTTCAACCGCGTCAGTGATCTCGACGGCGAGGGCAAGGACGTCGCCATCCAGTCGATCGTCCTGCAGAACGAAGGCTGGATCCGCGACACCTCGGTTCAGGCGCCCACCGAGCCCGCGTTCACCCAGCCGAGCTGACGGCGCCCCGCGTGGCTGCCGTGACGTCAGGGGCGGCGCCAGCCGCCGGCGTGCTCGACGAAGTGGAAGAACGCCGCGACCACCAGCGAGTGGGTGATCTGGCCCCGCGCGATGAGCGCGCGGATCTCGGTCAGCGGGGCGGTCTGCACCGCGATGAACTCGCCGTCGTCGAAGTCGGGCGCCTCGACCCGGCGGGCGCCGAGGGCCAGGACGGTGCCGCAGCGGTTGTCCTGGATCGCCGGGTTGGGCTCGACGCAGCCGATGTCGAGCCAGCGGTCGGCCACGTAGCCGGTCTCTTCGCGCAGCTCGCGGGCGCCGGCCTCGACGAAGGTCTCGCCGGGATCGACCATACCGCCGGGGATCTCGACGGTGACCGTGCCGGTGCCGTGGCGGAACTGGCGCACGAGCACCACGGCGTCGTCGTCGGTCAGCGCGATCACGTTGACCCAATCGCTCGACCGGATGACCGAGAACGTGCGCGCGGCGCCGCTCTGGGGGTGCGTCGCGGCGTGGCGCTGCACGGTGAAGATGCGATAGTCACCCGCCTCGCCGACCGGCCCCTTCACCGGCCAGACGACGCCCGGATCATCGGCCCGCGCCGGGGCGAGCCGGCGGCACTCGGCGGCGACGGCCCGCACGAGCAGGCGGTGCTCGGCGGCGTGCATCGCGGCCTCCAAGTCGGCGAGCGGCGCCGCGGGATCGATCGGCACCTCGGCGGTGCCGAGCACCGGGCCCGCGTCGACCTCTTCGACGACCCGGTGCACCATCACCCCGGTCCGAAGGCGCGCCCCGTCCCGGGCCTCGGCATGGGCCCGCTCGATGGCGCGGGTGCCGGGCAGCTCGCCGGGCAGCGCCGGGTGCAGGTTGAGGACCCGATCGCCGAAGCGGCGCAGGAACCGCGCGCCGAGCACGCGCATGAAGCCGGCGAGCACGACGAGGTCGGGCGCGTACTCGGCGACCTGCGCGCCCAGCGTCGCGTCGAAGTCGGCCCGCTCGGCGAAGCGCCGGTGGCTCAGGAACCGCGCCGGGATGTCGGCGCGGCGGGCGCGCTCGAGGCCGAACGCTTTGCGCCGGTTGGAGAAGACGGCGACGACGCGCCCCTCGATCGCGCCGGCGGCGACGGCGTCGATCAGCGCCTGCAGGTTGGTGCCGCTGCCCGAGACGAGCACGACGATGCGCGGCAGGGCGAGGGCCGCGGTCTTCGACGGGCTCACGCGGTGCTCCCGGCCATCAGGCCGACGCGGCCGATGTCGGTGCGGTGGTGGGCGCCCTCGAATCGGATGCGCCCGACGCCGGCGTAGGCCCGCTGCAGCGCCTGCTTCAGATCGGCGCCGCGCCCGGTGACCGCCAGGACCCGCCCGCCGCTGGTCTGCCAGCCGTCGTCGACCCGTCGCGTGCCGGCGTGATAGACCGTCGCGCCGTCGAGCGCGTCGGCGCCCGGGATGCCGTCGATCGTCATGCCTCTGACGTATGTCTGGGGGTAGCCCCCCGACGCGAGCACCACAGTGGCCGCTGCGTCCTTCGAGACCGTCAGCCGCGTGTCGATCAGGGCGCCGTCGATACACGCCTCGATGGCGTCGAGCACGTCGCTGTCGATCAGCGGCAGCACCACCTGGGTCTCCGGGTCGCCGAAGCGGCAGTTGAACTCGAGCACCCGCGGGCCATCGGCGGTCAGCATCAGCCCGGCGTAGAGCACGCCGCGATAGGGCACGCCCTCAGCGGCCATCCCGTCGACCGTCTTCTGCATGACGTCGCGCTCGATGGCGTCGAGCGCGGCGCCGCTCAGCGCGGGCGTCGGAGCGAAGGCGCCCATGCCGCCCGTATTGAGCCCCATGTCGCCGTCGAGCGCCCGCTTGTGGTCCCGGGCCGGCGGCAGGCTCAGGGCGACCCGGCCGTCGCACAGGGCCATCAACGAGACCTCCTCGCCGACCAGCCGCTCTTCGACGATGACCTCGGCCCCCGCGTCGCCGAACGCGCCGCCCTCGATCATCGACCGCACCGCCGCCTCGGCCGCGCCGCGGGTCTCGGGCAGGATGACGCCCTTGCCGGCGGCGAGGCCCGAGGCCTTGACCACGACGGGGAAGGGGGCGGCGTCGATCCAGGCCAGCGCCGGCTCGACGGCGGTGAAGGTGCCGCTGCGCGCGGTGGGGATGCCGTGGCGCTGCATGAAGGCCTTGGCGAAGGCCTTCGACCCCTCCAGCTGCGCCGCCGCCGCGCTCGGGCCGAAGCAGCGCAGGCCGGCGGCGGCCCAGCGATCGACGATGCCGGCCACCAGCGGCGCCTCGGGGCCGACGACCGTCAGGCCGATGGCGCGTGAGCGGGCGAAGGCGAGCAGGCCGTCGAGGTCGTCGGCGGCGAGCGGCACGTTGCAGACCCGGCCCTCGAGATCGCCGTCGGTGCCGCCGTTGCCGGGCGCGACGTGCACCCGGCCGACCCGATGCGAGCGGCAGAGCGCGCGGGCGAGGGCGTGCTCGCGACCGCCGCCGCCGATGAGCAGGATGTCGGTCTGGTGCATCTCGTCTCCTTGGATCGGGGTCGCCGGTGACGGCGCGCGGGAGAGGCTGGCCGCGGAATACAGCGCCTCGGGGGGCCGTGTAAACCCGATCGACGGGCCGCCGGACGAACCGCAGGCGTGGCCGCGATCACTGCGCTCTGCGTCATCAGAATGTCACCGAGCGTGCGCGAGACCGCCATCCGACCGGCGTAGATCGCCCTCCTCGTCGACGGCACACGCTGGCGAGCATCGAGGAGCAAAGTCCGTGACCCGGCCACCGATCCTCATCCTCCACGCCCCCGGAACCAACCGCGACCACGAGGCGGCCGAGGCCATCACGGCCGTCGGCGGGGCCCCCGAGATCGTGCCCGTGCACGCGCTCGTCGAGGGTCAGCGCGCGCTGGCCGACTACCGCATGCTGGTGGTGCCCGGCGGGTTCTCCTACGGCGACGATCTCGGCGCGGGGCGCGCCTGGGCCCTGGCGCTGCGCCAGCGGCTGCGTGAACCCATCGAGCGGTTCGTGCAGGCCGGCAAGCCGGTGCTCGGCATCTGCAACGGCTTCCAGGTGCTGCTCAAGGCGGGCCTGCTGCCCGGCCCCGACGACCACCCGAAGGCGGTGTGGAGCGAGCGCCCCCCCGCGACGCTGACCCACAACGCGTCGGGGCGCTTCGAGTGCCGCTGGGTGACCCTGGCGCCCGACCCGAAGAGCCCGTGCATCTTCACCCGCGACCTCGACGGCCCAATCGCTTGTCCGGTGGCCCACGGCGAGGGGCGCTTCGTGGCCCGCGACGCTGCGACGCTCGACCGCCTCGAGGCGGGCGGGCAGATCGGGCTGCGCTATGTGGATCCGGCGGGTGCCGATCCGGCGGGCGCCGATGCGGTGAGCTATCCCCACAACCCCAACGGCTCGCAGCGCGGTATCGCCGCCCTGTGCAGCCCGTCGGGCACGGTGATGGGGCTGATGCCGCACCCCGAAGACCACCTGCGGGCGACCCAGCGGCCGCGGATGGCGCGGGGCGGGCTCGGCGCCCGGTTGTTCGCCGCCGGGGTGCGCCACGCGGCGCAGATGTAGCGCAGAACGCGGCCGCCCTCCGGCCGCGCGCCGGGCGGCAGCCGAGACGACAACTCGGCGGGTGCGCCCGCCCGATCAGGAGTTCCCAACATGCCGGTCACCGCAGTCGTCGGCGCCCAGTGGGGCGACGAAGGCAAAGGACGGGTCGTCGACTACCTCGCCCAGCGCGCCGATCTGGTCGTGCGCTTCCAGGGCGGGGACAACGCCGGCCACACCGTGGTCAACAGCGTCGGCGAGTTCGCGCTGCACATGATCCCGTCGGGGGTCTTCAACCCCGAGACCACCTGCGTCGTCGGGGCGGGCACGGTGGTCAACCCGGCCAACCTGCTCGACGAGATGCAGACCCTGCACGACGCCGGGCTGGCGCTGGACAACCTCTTCCTGGCGCGACGGGCGCATGTGGTGCTGCCGCAGCATCCGCAGCTCGATGCCTTGGCCGAGGCGGCGCGCAGCGGCGACGACAAGATCGGCACCACCAAGCGCGGCATCGGCCCGGCCTACGCCGACAAGGCGGCGCGCATCGGTATCCGGCTGGGCGATCTGACCCGGCCCGCCTGGCTCGAGCGGCGGCTGCGGCAGACGCTGCCCGCCCGCAACCGGGCGCTCGCCGAGTTCGGCGCCCCGCCGATCGACGCCGACGCCCTCGTCGCGCAGTGTCTGGCCTGGGGTGAGGCGCTGCGCGGGCGCATCGTCGATACCGTGCCGCTGCTGCGCGACGCGGTGCGCGATCGCAAGCGGGTCTTGCTCGAAGGCCAGCTGGGGGTCATGCGCGACCTCGACTGGGGCATCTATCCCTTCGTGACGTCGTCCAACCCGGCGGCGGGCGGGGCCTACAGCGGCGCTGGGCTGCCGCCGCGCGCCATCGATACGGTGCTGGGCGTGGTCAAGGCCTACAGCACCGCCGTCGGCGGCGGGCCTTTCCCGTGCGAGCTGACCGACGCCGCCGGCGAGCAGCTGCGGGCGGTGGGCAAGGAGTACGGCGCCACCACCGGCCGCCCGCGGCGCTGCGGCTGGTTCGACGGGGTCTCGATCAGCTACGCCGCGTGGCTCAACGGCTTCACCGCGCTGGCGGTGACCAAGCTCGACGTGCTCGACGGCTTCGAAGAGATCAAGCTGTGCACCGGCTATCGGCTGGGCGGCGAGGTCATCGACCGCCTGCCCGACACCGCCGATCTGGCCCACGTCGAGCCGATCTACGAGACGTGGCCCGGCTGGATGACCTCGACCCGCGACGCGCGCACCTGGCACGAGCTGCCCAAGGCGGCCCGCAGCTACCTGCACCGCATCGCCGAGCTGGCCGACGCGCCGATCCGCTATGTCTCGGTGGGCCCCGGCCGCAGCGAGCTGGTGGTGCTCGATACCTACGAGGTCAGCGGCCGATGAGCTTCGACCACGAGACGTTCCTCTCGCCGTTCACCTGGCGCTACGGCTCGCCGGAGATGCGCGCCATCTGGAGCCTGGCCCACCAGCGGCGGCTCTGGCGGCGCATCTGGGTCGCCCTGGCCGACGCCCAGCGCGCGGCGGGGCTGGTATCGCAGGCCCAGGTGGACGATCTGCGGGCCCACGCCGCCGACATCGACATCGAGCGGGCGCAAGCCATCGAGAAAGACATCCGCCACGATCTGATGGCCGAGGTGAAGACCTTCGCCGGCCAGTGCCCGATCGGCGGCGGCATCATCCACCTCGGCGCCACCTCGATGGACGTGCAGGACAACGCCGACGCGCTGCGGCTGCGAGACGCCCTCGACCTGCTGCTGCCGCGCCTGGATCGGCTCATCGGCCGCCTCGCCGAGCAGATCGAGACCTGGGCCGACGCGCCGACCATGGGCTTCACCCACCTGCAGCCCGCCGAGCCGACGACGACCGGCTATCGGCTGGCCCAGACCGGTCAGGATCTGCTCGACGACCGCCGCGCGCTGCGTCGCTGCCGGGCCGAGCTCAAGGGCAAGGGCTTCAAGGGCGCCACCGGGACGTCGGCCAGCTATACCCAGCTCTTGGAAGGCACCGGCCAGACCGCCGCCGATCTGGAGGCTCACGTCATGGGCGCGCTGGGCCTCGACGCCCACGACTGCGCGACCCAGGTCGCCCCGCGCAAGCAGGAGTACGCGCTGCTCTCGGCGCTCGCCGGGCTGGGGCAGACGCTCTACAAGTTCGCCTTCGACCTGCGGCTCCTCCAGGCGCCGACCATCGGTGAGTGGGCCGAGCCCTTCGGCGAGAAGCAGGTCGGCTCGAGCGCGATGCCCTTCAAGCGCAACCCGATCGACGCCGAGAACGTCGACAGCCTCGCCCGCCACCTCGCCGCGCTGCCGCGGGTCGCCTGGGACAACGCGGCCCATACGCTGCTCGAGCGCACGCTGGACGACTCGGCCAACCGGCGCACCGTGCTCGCCGAGGCGTGCCTCATCGCCGACGAGATTTTGCGGCGCGGGCATAAGCTGGTCGACGGGCTGCGTATCGACGCCGACGCGTCGGCCCGGTTGATGGCCACCTACGGCCCGTTCGCCGCCACCGAGCGATTGCTGATGGAGGCCGTCAAGCGCGGCGGTGATCGGCAGCAGCTGCACGAAGTCATCCGCGCGCACGCGCTGGCGGCGTGGGCCGCGCTCAATTCGGGCGCCGAGAACCCGCTCGTCGAGCGATTGGTGGGTGATGATGTCTTCCGAAAGCTGATGCCATCGGATGCCATCCGCGAATGCCTCGACGCCCGGGATTACGTGGGCGACGCGCCCGTGCGCGCCCGCCGCATGGCGCTGCGCATGCGATCCACCCTGCACGAGACCACCGAGACCACGAACCCGCAGACCGAAGGAGAGACCCGATGAGCAACCCCATCATCGACAACGCCCTGCCGCACGCCCTGCAGACCGTGGCCGTCGACGGCCTCGGCCCGCGCCACGAGGGCAAGGTCCGCGACATGTACGTCGTCGGCGATCACCGCGTGCTGGTGACCACCGACCGCGTCAGCGCCTTCGACCGGGTGCTTGGCACCATCCCGTTCAAGGGCCAGGTGCTGACCCAGCTGAGCGCGTGGTGGTTCGAGGCGCTCGCCGACGTCGTCGGGCATCACATGGTCGACGTGGTCGATCCCAACGTGATGATCACCCGTGAGGCCCAGCCGCTGCCGGTCGAGGTCATCGTGCGCGGCTACATCACCGGCTCGACCTCGACCTCGCTGTGGACGCTGTACGACCAGGGCGTCGAGCGGCCCTATGGCCTCGAGCTGCCCAAGGGCCTGCGCAAGAACGACAAGCTGCCCGCGCCGGTCATCACCCCGACCACCAAGGCCGAGAAGGGCCAGCACGACGAGCGGCTGACCGCCGCCGAGGTCGTCGAGCGCGGTCTGGTCGAGCCGGGCCTGTGGAAGCAGGTCTGCGACGCCGCCATCGCCATCTTCCAGCGGGGCCAGGCCGTCGCCGAGAAGGCCGGGCTCATCCTGGTCGATACCAAGTACGAGTTCGGCCTGATCGACGGCCGGCTGTGCCTCATCGACGAGGTGCACACCCCCGACTCGAGCCGCTACTGGGTCGCCGAGAGCTACGCCGCCGCCATGGCCGAGGGCCGCGCGCCGCAGCAGTTCGACAAGGAACACCTGCGCCTGTGGCTCAAGGCCCAGGGCTACGGCGGCGACGGCACCCCGCCGGCGCTGACCGACGCCATCCGGGCCGAGGTCTCGCAGCGCTACATCACGCTCTTCGAGAAGCTGACCGGCCAGCGCTTCGCCTACGGGGCCCAGCCGGCCCGCGCCCGGGTCGAGCACGCCCTCGCCGGCGGCATCGACGGGATGATCGAGGGCGATCGGCCGCTGGTGCCCATCATCATGGGCTCGGCCAGCGATCGGAAGCACGGCGAAGCCATCGCCGGCGCCCTCGCCGAGCTGGGCATCGACAGCGAGATCCGCGTCGCCTCGGCCCACAAGGTCGCGGTGCGCTGCCTGGAGATCCTGAGCGCCTACGAGGCCGACCCGCGGCCGAAGGTCTACGTGACCATCGCCGGCCGCTCGAACGCGTTGTCGGGTCTGGTCGACGGCCACGTCGCCGCGCCGGTCATCGCCTGCCCGCCGACGTCGAGCAGCTTCGGCGGCGCCGACATCTTCAGCTCGCTGCGCATGCCCTCGGGCGTCGCGCCGGCGGTGGTGCTCGACCCGGGCAACGCCGCGCTGCTCGCCGCGAAGATCCTCGGCGTGGGTGACCGGCGCACGGCCGATCGGGTCCGCACGAGCCAGCGCATGAAGCAGGAGACGCTCTACGCCGCCGACGCGCAGTTCGTCGCCGAGAAGGCCGAAGCCGGCCGCTGAGCCTTCGGCGGCAGATGCGCACAGCCCGGCAATCGAGACCGATCGGCCGCACGGGGCCGGATCGAGGTGACAGATGAGTGGTCCCAAGCATGAGTGCGGCGTCTTCGGCATCTGGGCCCCCGGGGCCGATGTCGCCCGGATCACCTTCTTCGCCCTCTACGCCCTGCAGCACCGCGGGCAGGAGTCGGCGGGCATCGCCACCACCGACGGCGAGCGCATCGTCAAGCACCGCGGGCTGGGGCTGGTCACCCAGGCCTTCACCGAAGACGACCTGCGCCCGCTCGAAGGCGGCTGGGCCATCGGGCACAACCGCTACTCGACCCGCGGCGCGACGACCCTGCGCAACGCGCAGCCGTTCATCCTGCAGACGCTGCACGGCCCGCTGGGGCTGGCCCACAACGGCAACGTGACCAACGCGCGCACCCTGCGCCAGCTGCTGCTCGAGCGTGGGGTCGGGCTGTCGACCAACAGCGACAGCGAGCTGCTGCTCAAGGCGCTCGCCGTGCCCGTCCGCGACGAGCGGGCGGGCGAGGTCGGCGAGTCGGTCTGGCTGCCGCGGCTGCAGCGCCTGCTGCGGGTGGCCGAGGGGGCCTACAGCCTCGCCGTGATGAACCGCGACGGCATCTTCGGCCTGCGCGACCCCCATGGATTCCGCCCGCTGTGCATCGGCGAGCTGCCCTACGGCGACGGACAGATCGGCTACGTGCTCGCCAGCGAATCGTGCGCCTTCGCGCCCATCGGCGCCCGCTACGTGCGCGACGTCGAGCCGGGCGAGATCGTGCGGCTCGGCCCGCGGGGCATCGAGTCGTGGCGCAGCCCGACGGTGCCCCGGCCGGCGATGTGCGTCTTCGAATACGTCTACTTCGCCCGCCCCGACAGCGACCTCGAAGGCCGCTCGGTGCACCTGCTGCGCCAGCGCTTCGGCGAGCGGCTCGCGCAGGAGTCGCCCGTCGCGGCCGACATCGTCGTCGGCGTGCCCGACTCGGCGCTGCCGGCGGGCATCGGCTTCGCCCGCGGCGCGGGGCTCGAGTACATCGAGGGGCTGATCAAGAACCGCTACATCGGCCGCACGTTCATCCAGCCCGACGCCCGCCTGCGCCGGGACAAGGTGCGGCTGAAGTACACCCCGCTGCGGGCCAACCTCGCCGGCAAGCGGGTCGTGCTCGTCGACGACTCGATCGTGCGCGGCAGCACCGCCGGCCCGCTGGTGCAGCTCTTGCGCGACGGCGGCGCGGCGGAGGTGCACGTGCGCATCAGCTCGCCGCCGGTGCGCCACCCGTGCTTCATGGGGGTCGATCTGGGCACCCACGACGAGATCATCGCCCACCAGAAGTCCGTCGAGGAGATCCGGCAGCACATCGGGGCCGACAGCCTGGCCTACCTCTCGCTGCCGGGCATGCTCGACGTGGTGCGTGAGTCTGACGCCGCCCGCGGCTATTGTTCGGCCTGCTTCGACGGGGATTATCCGATCTCCCTCGAAGACGGCACGACGAAGCTGCAGTTCGAAGACATCCACGGGGCCTGAGCGGGGCCTCGGGGCGGCGAGGGAATCAGATGGCGAGCTACAAGGACGCAGGGGTCGACATCGACGCGGGGGCGCGCGCGGTGGAGCTCATGAAGGACGCGGTCGCCGCGACCCACGGCCCGGCGGTGCTGGCCGGGGTGGGGGCCTTCGGCGGCCTCTTCGACCTCGAGGGCCTGACCCACATGACCCGCCCGGTGCTGGCGGCCTCCACCGACGGGGTCGGCACCAAGGTGCGCCTCGCCGCGCGCTACGGCCGGCTGGCGGGCGTCGGCGTCGATCTGGTCAACCACTGCATCGACGACATCCTGGTGCAGGGGGCCGATCCGCTCTTCTTCATGGACTACGTGGCCTCGTCCAAGCTCGCGCCGGCGGACGTCGCCGCGGTCGTCGGCGGCATGGCCGAGGCGTGCAAGGCCGCCGGCTGCGCGCTGCTCGGCGGCGAGACCGCCGAGATGCCGGGGGTCTACGCCGACGGCGAGCTGGACGTGGTGGGCACCATCGTCGGCGCCGTCGACCGCCACGCCATCATCGACGGCAGCCGCATCGCCGCGGGTGACGTCGTCATCGGCCTCGCCGCCTCGGGGCCGCATACCAACGGCTACTCGCTGATCCGCCACATCCTCGACCAGTTCGAGATCGACCCCACGCGGCCCGAAGACGCGCTCGGCGGGGCCACGCCGCTCGATCTGCTGCTCGAGCCGCACCGCAGCTACCTCTACGAGGTGCGCGGGCTGCGCGCCGCCGGCGTCGACATCCGCGGGCTGGTGCACATCACCGGCGGCGGGCTGATCGACAACCCGCCGCGGATCCTGCCCGACGGGCTCGCCTTCGCCCTCGACCGCGACGCCTGGCCGCTGCCGCCGCTGTTCCACTGGCTGCAGCGGCTGGCCAAGGTGCCCGATGCCGAGATGCTGCGGGTCTTCAACTGCGGCCTCGGCCTGCTGGTGGTGTTGCCCGAGGCCGATACGCTGCTCGCCCGGGGCGCGCTGATGGCCGCGGGCATCGATCACTGGATCGTCGGCCGCATCGAGCACCGCGGCGGCGCGCCCGTCGTCTTCTCACCGCCGATCACATAGCGCCAACACCCCCGACCCATGGGAGCCACGCCATGAACCGCCGCTGCCTGCTCAGCGTCTCCGACAAGACCCACCTCGTCGATCTCGGGCGCCGCCTCGTCGACCACGGCTTCGAACTGGTCGCGTCGGGCGGCACGGCCCGCGCGCTGCGCGAGGTCGGGCTCGCGGTCACCGCGGTGGCTGATCTGACGGGCTCCCCCGAGCTGCTCGGCGGGCGGGTCAAGACGCTGCACCCGGCGGTGCACGGCGGCATCCTGGCCGAGCGCAGCCCGGCGCACCTGGCCGAGCTGGAGCAGCAGGGCATCGGCCCCATCGAGGTGGTGGTCTGCAACCTCTATCCGTTCGCCGATACGGTCGCCCGGGAAGGGGCCGGCTTCGGCGAGGCCATCGAGCAGATCGACATCGGCGGGGTGACCCTGCTGCGGGCGGCGGCCAAGAACTGCGCCCACGTCACCGTGCTCTGCGATCCGGCGGACTACCCGCTGGCCGGGCTGGCGACACCCGCCGAGCGGCGGCGGCTGGCGGCGAAGGCGTTCGCCCATACCCACGCCTACGACGCGGCGATCTCGACGTGGTTCGCCGAGCAGGTCGAAGCCGACCAGCGTTCATTCGGCGGCCCTCACCCGGATCTACCCGCGCGCCTGACCGTCGAGGCCGAGCGCAGCCAGGTCTTGCGCTACGGCGAGAACCCGCACCAGGAGGCGGCGCTGTATCGGCTGGCGGGCACCCAGCTGCCGTTCACCTGCCTGCAGGGCCGGGCGCTGTCATACAACAACCTCGTCGATCTGGACGGCGCGTGGCTGGCCATCGACCCGTTCGACGAGCCGACGGTGGCCATCATCAAGCACAGCAACCCCTGCGGGCTGGCCTCGGGGGCCGATGTCATCGAAGCCTTCGGCAAGGCATTGGCCAGCGATCCCATCTCGGCCTTCGGCTCGATCATCGCGGTCAACCGCCCCGTCGACGTGCCGCTGCTCGATGCCATCGGCAAGCTCTACGTCGAGGTGCTCGCCGCGCCCGGGTTCACCCCCAAGGCGCTGGACTGGCTGAAGAAACGCAAGAAGAACTGCCGCGCGGTGCAGCTCGACCTCGCCGCGCCGCACGCCCCGCAGATGCGCACCATCCGCGGCGGCGTGCTGGTGCAGAGCGCCGATACCCGCGACGCGACCCCCGACGCCTGGACGGTCGCGACGGGCGCGGTCGACGCCGACACCATGGCCGAGCTGGTCTTCGCGTGGCGCGCGGTCAAGGCGATCAAGTCCAACGCCATCGTCATCACCGCCGATCGGGCGACGGTCGGCGTCGGCGCGGGCCAGATGAACCGGCTCGAGTCGGTGCGCATCGCCGCCGCCCAGGCGGGGGAGAAGGCGCAGGGCGCGGTGCTGGCCTCCGACGCGTTCTTCCCGTTCGCCGACGGCCTCGAGGCCGCCGCGGCCAGCGGGGTGCGGGCGGTGGTGCAGCCGGGCGGCTCGATCCGCGACGCCGAGGTCATCGAGGCCGCCGAGCGGCTGGGCGTGGCGCTGGTGCTCACCGGCGTGCGCCACTTCCGTCACTGAGTCATCGGAAGCCATGTAGATGGCATGGGTGTGGTATCGGAGTGATTCGGATGCCGCCTGGATGCCATTCTTTTGAGTCATAAGCCATCAAGGGAGTCATCATGGCCTATCGCATCGAAGTCGACCCCCGGCCGGACTGCGCCGTCGAAGCCGGGGCCGTCGAAGCCGGCGCCGCCATCCGGCGCACCCTGGCCGCCGCCGGCCTGGCGGTCGAGCGGGTCGAGATCACCCGGCTGTTCTTTCTCGACGGCACGCTGACCGATGCCGAGCGGGCGCTCATCGAGCAGGCCGTCGCCGACGACGTCGTCGAGCGGGCGACGTGGTTCGAGGTCGGGTCGCCGCGGCCGCCCGCGAAGGGCAGCCACGCGGTGGAGATCACCCCCAAGCCGGGGGTGACCGACAGCGTCGCCGAGACGCTGCTCGGCGCCGCCCGCGCGCTGGGCATCAACCGGCTGGAGCGGGTCGCGACCGGCGTACGCTATACGCTCTCCGGCGCGCCCGACGCCGAGGCCGCCGCGCAGGCCGCGGCGCTGCTGGCCAACGACGTGGTGCAGCAATGGGCCGTCGACGCCGCGCTGCCCCCGCCGTTCGCCCCGCGGGCCCGCGGCACGGGGCTCGTCGAGACCGTGGCCCTGCGCGACGCCGACGACGACGCCCTTTCGGCGATCAGCGCCGAGCGGCGGCTCTCGCTCGACGTCACCGAGATGCGGGCCATCCGCGCCGAGTATTGCCGGCTCGAGCGTGATCCCACCGACCTCGAGCTCGAGATGCTGGCCCAGACGTGGTCCGAGCACTGCGTGCACAAGACCTTCCGCGCGGCGATCACCCTCGAAGAGCGGTCGGCCGACGGCGATGTCATCGAGACCCGCGTGATCGATGGCATGCTGAAGAGCTGCCTCAAGGTGGTCACCGATACGGTCGCCAAGCCCTGGGTGCACTCGGCCTTCGTCGACAACGCCGGCATCGTCGCCTTCGACGAGGACTTCGACCTGGCCCTGAAGGTCGAGACCCACAACCACCCCTCGGCGCTCGAGCCCTTCGGCGGGGCCAATACGGGGGTCGGCGGCGTCGTGCGCGACATCCTCGGCGTCAGCGCGCGGCCCATCGCCAATACCGACGTGCTCTGCTTCGGCCCGCAAGACATCGCAGACGTGCCCGATGGCATCCTGCACCCGCGGCGCATCGCGGCCGGTGTCATCCATGGCATCGAAGACTATGGCAACAAGATGGGTATCCCGACGGTGGCCGGCGCCATCCGCTACGACCGGGGCTACCTGCAGAACCCGCTGGTCTTCTGCGGCAGCGTGGGCATCCTGCCCCGGGGCAGCCATCGCACCGCGCCGCGGGCGGGCGACGCGGTGGTGGTGCTCGGCGGGCGCACGGGGCGCGACGGCCTGCGCGGCGCGACCTTCTCGTCGATGGAGATGAGCCACGAGACGAGCGAGACGGCGGGCAGCGTGGTGCAGATCGGGCACCCGATCAACGAGAAGCAGGTGCAGGAGGTCGTGATCGCCGCCCGCGACGCCGGGCTCTACACCGCCATCACCGACTGCGGCGCCGGCGGGCTGAGCTCGGCGGTGGGTGAGATGGGTCAGACCCTCGGGGCCGACATCGAGCTGAATACGGTGCCGCTGAAGTACCCCGGCCTGCAGCCGTGGGAGGTCTGGCTCAGCGAGGCGCAGGAGCGCATGGTCATGGCCGTGCCGCCCGCAAACCTGGGCCCGCTGCAGGCGCTGTGTCGCACCCACGGGGTCGAGGCGACCGCCATCGGCACCTTCCGCGACGATGGCATCCTGCGGATCTGCCACGATGGCACGGTCGTGGGCGAGCTGCGCGGGGCTTTCCTGCACGATGGCATCCCCCGGCGCGCGCTCGACGCGGTGTGGCAGCCGCCCGCCCTGGATGACACCCCGGTGAAGGTCGACGACGCCGAGGCGGCGCTGCTCGCGCTGCTCGGCAGCCCGGACATCGCGAGCAAGGCCGAGACCATCCGCCGGTACGATCACGAGGTGCAGGGCGGCACCGTCGGCCGGCCGCTGGTCGGCGTAGAAGGGGACGGGCCGGGCAATGGCTCGGTGCTCGTGCCTCTGCAGGCTCGGCAGAAGGGACGCCTCGATCGCGGGGTCGCCCTCGGCTGCGGCATCAACCCCGATCTGGGGCTGCTCGACCCGTATCGTATGGCGCACGCGGTGGTCGACGAGGCGGTGCGCAACGTGGTGGCGGTGGGCGGCGACCCCGACCAGCTCTCGCTCATCGACAACTTCTGCTGGGGCAACCCGCGGCTGCCCGATCGGCTGGGCGGGCTGGCGCGCTGCGCCGAGGGCTGCCGCGACGCCGGGCTGGCGTTCGCCGCGCCCTATATCTCGGGCAAGGACAGCCTCAACAACGAATACGCCGACGCCGACGGCGTGCGCCACGCCATCCCCGGCACGCTGCTGATCACCGCGATGGCCATCGTGCCCGACGTGAAGCACGCGCCGACCAGCGACCTGAAGCGGGCCGGCAACCGCCTGCTCGTCGTCGGCGATACCCGCGCCGAGTTCGGCGGCTCGGCGCTGACGAAGCACCTCGGCCTGCGGACCGGCGAGGTGCCGGCGCCGGTCGCCGACGCGCTCGCGCGGGCACGAGCGGTGCATCGCTGTATCGTCGGCGGGCACGTGGCCGCGTGCCACGACCTCAGCGAAGGCGGGCTGGCGGTGGCACTGGCCGAGATGTGCATCGGCGGGCGGGTCGGCGCCGCGGTCGATCTGGCGCAGCTGCCGGCCGGGCCGTGGACCGCGTCGACCGCGCGCCTCTTCGCCGAGAGCAGCGCCCGCTATGTCATCGAGGCATCCCCGGATGCCATCGATGCCATCGCTGAATGCCTCGATGGTATGCCTTGGGCCGACATCGGAGAGGTGGGCGGCGAGGCGCTGCGCATCGTCGACGGCGCGACGCGCATCGATCTGCCCGTCGCCCGGCTCGCGGCGCGCTTCAACCGTACAGACGAGACCACAGAGGAGACCCGATGACGATCACCCCCCGCGTCGACATGATCGGCCTGACCGTCGCCGACATCCCGCGCTCGCTGGCGTTCTACCGGCTGCTGGGTTTGAAGGTCGATGATCCCACCGACGAACAGCCGTACGTCGAGACCACGCTGGCCGGCGGCATCCGCCTGTCGTGGAACGCCGAGTCGCTGATGAAGAAGCTGCACCCCGAGTGGGAAGACCCGCGCGGGCAGCGGATCAACCTGGCCTTTCACTGCGAGACGGCGGCGGGCGTCGACGCGGCGTATGCCAAGATCACCGGGGCGGGTCACGCTGGCGTCAAGGCACCGTGGGATGCCTTCTGGGGCCAACGCTATGCCTTGGTGCGCGACCCCGATGGCAATACCGTCGATCTCTTCGCGCCCTCCGGCGGCTGAGCTCGGCCCGGGGTTCAGCGCACCTGGAGCTCGGCCTCGGCGCTGTGTCCGGCGAGCGTCACCCGCACCGGGCAGCGCCCGGGCCGGTGACCGATGATCTCGACGGCGGCGAACCAGCTCCAGAAGCGCTCGCGCAGCCCCGCGCTGCACCGCGCCGCATCGAGCGACTCGACCGCGAGCAGGCCCACGAACCCCAGCGCGTCCTCGCCCGCCGCGTCCCGCGCCCGGAGCACGCCCCACGCGCTCGCGCCCACCGCGATCGTGCCCGGATCGAGCGTCAGGGAGACCTCGGCGAGGGTGGCCGGGTCGATCACCCGCCGCCGGACGCCCCATCGGTCGGCGAACTCGACCTCGCCGACCGCCTCGTAGCGCACGTGCACCTCCCACGGCGGCGACGGCTGCTGGCGGGCGACGCCGTCCGGATCGAGCACCAGGTCCACCGCCGCCCCGCCGGCGAGCGGCTCGCCGTCGGCGTCGTAGAGTCGCAGGGCGAAGATCTCCGTGCCGCCGCTGAGGGCTACGCCGTCGATGGCGGCGGCCTCGAGCCCGAAGTTGCTGGCCGGGCGGACGGCGATCGTCGCCTCGGTCACGCCGCGCTCGGCGACGATCCGGATGACCGCGTCGCCCTCGGCGACGCCTCGCAGGTGCACCCGATCGGCCTCGACGGCGACGACCCGGGCGATCGTCGGATCGTCGCTCTGCGCGTCGAAGACCGGGTTCGGATCCCGGTGGCGGTCGACGAGCAGGGTGCCCGTGGCGCCGACGGCGAGCGGCACGCCGGCGTGGGTGTGGTCGTAGCTGCTCGACGCGTGGTCGAGCCAGTCGAGGTGCGCCTGGTGCTGCGCGTCGACGGCCGGATCCACCCGGGGGCAGCCGGTCAGCGCGGTCATCGCGGTCATCGCGAAGAGGGCAGCGAAGAGCAGTCGGCGATTCATGAGCGGCTCCGGGGCTGTGGCGTGTCCCACGCACCAGTGCAACGCACATGCCGGCCGACCGCCCCCGGGGCCTGCACACGCCGGCGCCCGCTCGCGCCGCTGGCGCGAACGCCGGGGCACGGTCGAGGTGTATCGAGCAGGCTCCGCCCGACGGGGCGCGGCCCCGGTCGCGAAGCGTCAGTCAGATGCCGCCGTCGGGGATGTCACCGACCATGCACGGCACCCCCGGATCGAACGGCTCCTCGGGGCACGGATCGCACGCGTCGCCGATGCCGTCGCCGTCGAGGTCCGCCTGGTCGGGGTTCGCCGCGTCGGGGCAGTTGTCCTCGAAGTTCAGCCGCCCGTCCCCATCGCGGTCGTCGCCCATGTTCATCTGGCACGCGTCGCCGACGCCGTCGCCGTCGCCGTCCTCCTGCTCGGGGTTGAACAGCAGCGGGCAGTTGTCGACGTCGTCATTGATACCGTCGCCGTCCTGGTCGACGGGCGGGCCGGCGTCCGGGGCGTCCATGCCGCACTCGGGATCGGGGTTGTCGGGGCACATGTCGCACAGGTCGCCGATCTCGTCGTCGTCGCTGTCCCGCTGGATCGGGTTGCCAGCCTCGGGGCAGTTGTCGCAGGCGTCGCCGAGCCCGTCGTTGTCGACGTCGCTCTGCTGGGGGTTGGCCTCGATCGGGCAGTTGTCGACCATGTCCATCACGCCGTCGCCGTCGAGGTCGCCGTCGGGCGGCGGGCCCATGTCGAGCTGCACGTCGCAGATGTCGCCCCGGCCGTCGCCGTCGCTGTCGGTCTGCTCGGGGTTGAAGGCGTCGGGGCAGTTGTCGCGATCGTCGGGTACGTCGTCCTCGTCGCGGTCGCCCACCGCCGGGCCGGCGTCGGGCTCGACCGGCTCGCAGGCGTCGCCGACCCCGTCGCCGTCGCCGTCGAGCTGGTCCGGGTTGAAGATCGCCGGGCAGTTGTCCATGCCGTCGGGCACGCCGTCTTCGTCGCCGTCCATCGGCGGCGGCAGCTGCATGTCGGGGTCGGGCGGCGTATCGCAGGCGTCGCCGAGACCGTCGTCGTCGGCGTCGGCCTGATCGGGGTTGGGTTCATCGGGGCAGTTGTCGCTCTGATCGGCGACGCCGTCCCCGTCGCGGTCGGCGGTCACCACCTCGGCGTCCTGTTCGACGCCGTCGTCGGGGTCGGGCCCGGCGTCGCCGTTCTGCCCACCGCCCGCGCCGCCCGTGCCGCCCGTGCCGCCCATGCCGCCCATGCCGCCGTTTCCGCCGGCAGCGCCCGCGCCGCCGGCCCCTTCGACCATGCCGCCGCTGCCGCCGGATCCCATGTCGGCGTCGACGCCGCTGTCATCGTCGCAGGCCGTCACGAGGCACAGGCCCGCGATCAGACCGGCGACGAAGCGGAGAGTGATGCGTATCTTCATGGCAGGTACTCGATGCGGCTGCTGTCGTGGTAGCTCACCCCGCCGCCGAGGTGGGTATGGGATCGGGAGACCACCCCGCCGTGCCCGGCGAAGCTCCAGCCCGAGTCGGCCTTGACGATGCGCACGTCGCGCGGGCTGTTATTGCTGCGGTCGACGAAGGTGTGGCCGAACTTCGCGCGACCGTACTTGTGCCCGAAGAAGTTCACCACATCCTCGGTGACCTCGTAGCGGCTCTGGCTCAGCTCGACGACCGACATCTCGCCGACGTTGAACAGGCCGCGGCACGACGACGAGGGGTAGAGCGGGCGGTTGTCGCCGATGCGCTCGCGCACCCGCACGCCGCGCATGCTGAAGTAGGCGAAGTTGCCGGTCACCACCCGGTTGATGCAGCGGTAGTTGGTGCCGTTGTAGTTGACGGTGCGGGCGGTGTTCATCTCGATGATGGTGGTGATGTTGCCCGCGCCGTTGCTCCAGCCGGCGCCGTTGATGGTCAGGTCCTTGCGGCTGCCCACCGAGATGGGCGTCTCCCAGCGGTAGGTGGTATTGGCGCTGAGCTGCAGGTAGACGCAGCGATAGCCCGCCACATACGGCGCGAGGATCTGGCCGATGTCTTCGCCGGCGCGGATCGTCGGTCGATGGCAGTCGGTGCCCTCGCCGACGAGCAGGCCCTGGTAGGGCGTCGTCGCCTCGGGGTGGATGAAGAAGAGCTCCGACA
This sequence comes from bacterium, assembly GCA_030427205.1. Classification (GTDB taxonomy): domain Bacteria; phylum Myxococcota_A; class Bradymonadia; order UBA7976; family UBA1532; genus JACKDM01. Next base: position 143,488 of record JAUHXC010000009.1, read on the forward strand.
GGCCCACCCGCCCGTTCTGGCCGGTGCCGGCGTAGAGGGTCCAGCGCAGGCCGGTGTAGGTGGCGTGGGGCACCTTCACCATGTAGTCGCTGCCGGTGAAGTTGCTGTTCTCGAAGTCGGCGAAGACATCCCAGCGGCCGGTGCCGCTGTTGTAGCCCTCCATCTTCCAGCGGCGGGCGGGCCAGTAGCGGGTGGTCCAGCCGACCCAGGCCCCGGCCTGGGTATGGTGCCCGGGCAGGCCTTCGATGGTGATGACCTGCGGGTTGTTGGCGGACGGCGCGCTGCCCGGGTAGTAGGGCTGCAGGTTGCCGTCGAACAGCCGGGCGGGGTCGAAGGTGGCCGGGCCCTGCTGGCTGACCCGATAGCGCAGGTGGCTGTTGAACAGCAGGTTGTGCTCGAAGCCCTGCGGGGTGCGGTTCGAGGTCATCGCCGGGCCGCGGATCACGCCGCGCACATCGAGCTTGTGCAGCGGGGTGTCGGTGCCCAGGCCCACGTTGCCCTCGGGCGTGATGCGCAGCCGGGTATCGCCGCCGGTATTGTCGGCGCGGTCGGCATAGGGCTGGGTGCCGATGAAGAACGAGTTCGAGTCGCTGTAGCGCAGGCCCGATCCGCTGCTGCCGACGACCATGGTCAGGTGGTCTTCGGTATTGGTGCGGTCGAGCACGGCGTTGATGTGCGCCGGCCGGGCGAGGTGCAACGCGTCGATGGGCGCCTCGGTGCCCAGGCCCACGTCGCCGTCGTGCTGGATGGTCATCGCCGGGTTGGGCGTGCCGTTGCCGCCGGTCGAGACGACGAACTGCAGCCCGCCGTGGTTCGAGCCCTCGGCGCCGCCGGCCCGCTCGCCGGCCAGGGCCCGGATCATGCCCCAGACCCCCTGGTTGTTCTCGGTGAGCGCCTCGAGCCGCACGAAGGGCCGGGTATCGCCGCCGGCGCGGTGGTTGCGCACCACGACGCCGGTCTCGAGCGCCGAGGTGTCGCTGACCATCACCTTGGCGGTGGGCGCGGTGGTGCCGACGCCGAGGCGGCCGGCGACGGTCATGTCGCCGGTGGCGCGCACGTCGCTCTCGAGGCTGATGCCCTCGTCGTTGATCAGGCGCAGGTAGCCGTCGGTATTGGCCCCGTCGAGCGGCGCGACGAAGACCTGGGCCTGGGTGCCGTTCCAGACGATGCGCCCGTCGGCGCCGGGGTCGGCGAAGGCGAACTGCTCGACGCCGGTGATGTGCCGGTCGCGCAGGCTGATGCTGGCGCCGGCCTGCATGGCCAGGTTACCGGTGACCCGCACGCTGCTCTCGAGGCTGATGCCGCCGTCGTTCTGCAGCCGCAGGTAGCCGTCGCCGTCGCTGTCGTCGAGCGGCGCGACCTTGATGCCCGCCGCGGTGCCGCTCCAGGTCAACAGCCCGTCGGGGCCGGGATCGGCGAAGGCCATCGCGTTGACCCCGGTGATGTTGCGGTTCTGCAGGCTCAGCGCCGAGGTGCGCGGGTCGGGCGATCCGCCGTCGGCGGGGAAGGCGATGCTCGAGACGGCCCGGGCCCCGGTCAGGCGGATGTTGGCCGCGCTGAGCGTGCGCGCCGTCTCGAGGTTGCCCACGGTGCCGGTGTTCTGGTCGACGCGCATGAACCGGTTGGCGTGCAGGCCATCGAGCAGGTCGGCGTCGAGGCCTGATCCGCTGCCGTCGACCTGCACCAGCTTGTCTTTGACCTGATCGGGTGTATCGGGGCTGCCGTCGCCGCCCGCCTGGCCCGCCGGCCCCTGCGGTCCGCGCGGGCCGTCGTCGCCCCGGGGCCCCCGCGGACCCTCCGGGCCCTGCAGCCCGGTGGGATCACCGACCCAGCGGCCGTCGCCGTCGATGACCAGCCCGACCCCGGCGATGCTCACCGTGCGCGGGGTGATGTCGCCGATGACGTTGACCGCGATGTCCGACACCATCGCCGCGGGCACCTTGGCCACCGGCGTGCGCGGCTCGAGCTCGGCGCCGCCGTCGATGCGGATGCTCAGATACAGCGCGTCGCGGGTGAAGATGGCCGGGTCGAGCGGCTCGACGCTGCCGATGAAGAGGGCGTAGTAGCCCTCGAACAGCTCGACCCCCGGGTGCACCTCTTCGAACAGCCGCTCGCCGCCGTCGGCGGCGGTGTGCAGGCCGATGCGAAAGCGGTGCACGCCTTCGAGCGGCCGCCCGTCGGCGTCGACCACCAGGCCTTCCTGTACGAAGTGGTCGGGCAGTGCCACGGCCGGGCCGGCGGCCAGCAGCAGGCCCAGGCTCAGCAGCAGACCCGTCATCATGGGCGCGGCGCGCTGCATATCTCCTCCTCGGGCCCCGCGATCGGGGCCAACGGCGTCTTCGGCGCGGCGTCTTTTTCCGCATAGTCGTAAAAATGTCTTCCAGATGTAAAGCGGGGCCGCGCGTGCCCGCGCCCGGTGGGTGCGCTATCCTCGCCGCCTCTCACTGTGGAGCGCGCTCATGTCACGCCTGCGCAAGATATTGCTCGTATTGCTCGCCGTCGTGGTGGCGGTCGTGCTCTTCGCCCTGACCCCGTTCGGCGGCCAGGCCCTGCGCCGGCTGGCGGTCGACGTCTTCACCCCCGAGTACCACCCGCCGGCGGGCGCCGATGACAAGGTCGCGATCTTCGACGGCCTCGACGCCGATCGGCCGCGCATCGAGGTCGGCCTGGCGCCGGTGGCCGAGGGCTTCACCGGCCCGGTGGCGGCGATCGCGGTGCCCGGCGACCGGGGGCTGATGGTCGTGCTCGAGAAGAGCGGCAAGGCGTGGTGGTTCGATTGGGCGCAGCCCGAGACGCGCGGCGTATTGCTCGATCTGCCGGTGCTCGTCGCCGGGGAGCAGGGCCTGCTCGGGCTGGCCTTCCACCCGGACTTCGCCGCGAACGGGCGCTTCTTCGTCAACGCCACCGTCGCCGCCGACGGGCGCGACGTGACCCGGGTGCTGCGCTTCGCGGTGCCGCCGGGCAGCGATCTGCGCAGCGCGAAGCCGACCCTCGAACAGACGGTCCTCGAGGTCGATCAGCCCTATCAGAACCACAACGCCGGCGATCTGGCCTTCGGCCCGGACGGCATGCTGTACGTGGGCTTGGGCGACGGCGGCTTCAAGGACGATCCCCACGGCGACGGCCAGAATCGGGCGACGCTCCTGGGCTCGATGCTGCGGATCGACGTCGACGGGGCGACCGCCGAGCGGGGCTATGCCATCCCGGCGGACAACCCGTTCGCCGGCCGGCCCTCCGCCGCCGAGGGCGAGCCGCGGCCCGAGATCTGGGCCTGGGGCCTGCGCAACCCGTGGCGCTACGCCTTCGCGCCCGACGGGCGGCTGATCGTCGCCGACGTGGGCCAGGACCTCTACGAAGAGGTGACCATCATCGGCGCCGGGCAGAACGGCGGCTGGAACGTGCGCGAGGCGGAGCATTGCTTCCCGGCCGATGTCTCCGACTGCCCGAGCGAAGGCATGGTGGATCCGATCTACAGCTACGGCCGGCGCGACGGGCAGTCGATCACCGGCGGCTTCGTCTACACCGGCGAGCGGGTGCCGGCCCTGGCCGGGCGCTATGTCTTCGGCGACTTCATCTCGGGGCGGCTGTGGGCGCTCGATCTGCCGTCGGCGGACGCGGCGCCGGGGCAGGGGAGCGCCGGGCGGGGCACGGTGCACAGCCTCGGCCGCTGGGGCATCCTGGTGTCGTCGTTCGGCACGACGCCCGAGGGCGAGCTGCTGGCGGTCGACTTCGGCAGCGGCACGCTCTATCAGCTCGTCGCGGCCCGCTGAGGTGCGCTCGACGGCCGGCAGGTGGTTGGTGGGTTTGGGGCTGATCGGCGTGGCGCTGGCCTGCGGCCACGCGGTCTATCGCGGCGATCGCGCGCCGCCGGAGGGGCAGCGGGTGACCGACGGTGACGGCGGCCTCGACCCGAGCGCGGCCCCGTGGGTGGTCGACGCGCAGCGGGCGCTGGTCGATGTGGGCGAGGGCGCGCTGCTGCTCGACGCCCGCGCCGCCGATCAATACGCCGCGGGCCACGTCGAGGGCGCGGTCGCGGTGCAATGGCAGCTCTTCTCGGCGGAGGGCGACATCGAGCGCGGGCGCTTGCACCCCGACGACGCCGTGCTGCAGGCGGCGGTCGACGGCCTCGGCGTGCGGGGCGATACGCCGGTGCGGGTCGTGGGCGATCCGGTGCTCGGCTGGGGCGAGGACGGGCGCATCGTCTGGATGCTGCGCACTCTGGGCCACGACGACGTCGCGCTGGTCGACGGCGGACACGCCGCGCTGGCGGCGGCCGGCGCGGCGGTGGTGACCGCGGTCGCGCCGGCGCCGACGGCGGACTTCACGATCCAGCGGCGGGACGACTGGTCGATCGAGACGCCGGCCTTGCGCGCGCTGGTCGCCGACGGGGCCGTGCAGCGGGGCGATGTGGTGCTCATCGACGCCCGCGAGGCCCGGGAGTACGCCGGGGAGACGCCCTACGGCGAGCGCCGCGGGGGGCACGTACCGGGGGCAGCGCATCTGCACTACCGGGATCTGCTGACGCCTCAGGGCTTCCTGCGGCCCGTCGCCGAGCTGCAGAGCCTGCTGGCCGAGCGCGGCGCGCAGCCGGCGGCGCCGATCGTGGTCTACTGCACCGGTGGCGTGCGCTCGGGCTGGTTCGTCGCGGCGCTGAGCGCGCTGGGCTACGCCGACGTGCGCAACTACCCCGGCTCGATGTGGGCCTGGGCCGCCGGTCCGCCGGAGGCCTTCCCGCTCGAGACCGATTGATCAGAAGCAGGCTCGGTCGGGCTCGGCCCGGTTCAGTCGGGCTCGATGTCGATGTGCTTCACCTGCGGCACCGCCTCGCGGATCTCGGCCTCGATGGCGTCGATCTCGTCGCCGAGGTGGGTGATGACCTTCTCGGCGTACGCGGCGGCGAACGCGTGCAGCGCGGCCTTGTCGGCGAGCGGCCACGCCGCGTCGATGTCGTCGGCGAGGCGCTCGGCGAAGCGCTCGCCCTTGAAGTCGACGGCGAGCAGCACATCGTAGGTCTCGGTGTCGATGATGCGGGACTTCATCTCGACGATGTCGGCGACGGTGCCGTGCTTGCGCAGCACCGCCCGCACCTTGCCCCGGGCCTCGGCGGGCATGGACCGGCCGACGAGCAGCTCCTTGTTGCGGATGATGAGCCAGATGGCCACCGCGCCCAGAAGCAGCCCGATGAGGATCGAGCCGATCGCGTCCCACCAGACCTGGCCGGTGAGCTTGGTCAGGGCGATGGTGGTCAGCGCGATGAGCACGCCGAGGCAGGCGGCGGCGTCTTCGAGCAGCACCGCCACCGCCGAGACGTCGGCCTCGGTGCGCAGATACTTGAGGAAGTCCCGGTCGCCCTTGGCGTCCCACAGGCCCTTGAAGGCGACCCACAGCACGGCGGCCTCGACGACGAGCGCGAAGAGCAGCACGCCGATGGCCCAGCCGAGCCCGGTGACCTCGTGCGGATGCATCAGCGCGTCGACGCCGTGGTAGAGCGTGACCCCACAGCCGAGGAAGAAGATGCCGACGGCGCTCATCAGCGCCCAGACGTAGCGCTCGCGGCCGTAGCCGTAGTGATAGTCCGCGTCGGCTTCCTGTTCGGAGCGCACGATGCCGATGAACAGCAGGATCTGGTTCATCAGGTCGGCCAGCGTATGGATCGCCTCGCTCAGCATGCCCGCCGAGCCGGTCACGAAGAAGCCGGCGAACTTGGCGACCATCACCAGTGAGTTGCCGCCGATCGCGGCGGCGACCGCGGTCTTGGAGTCGGCCATGGGATCTCCTCGAGTGTAGGCCCGCAGAATGAACCGTCGACGGTCGAGGATCCAGGGCGTACTGCCCGGTGGCGCCGGCGCGCCGGCGATCAGTCGACGCCGCAGGCCGGATCGGGCACGAGCCGCAGCATGAAGGCCCGCGTCTCGCCGGCCCCGCGCGCATCGACGGGCCATGCGTCGTCGGCCCAGGGCGGCACGGCGGTCGTCGGCAGCATCGCCCCGTCGTCGGCGCCGTCCCGCGGGCGCTGGTGGCCGACGACGAGCAGGTGCCCCGCGTCGGTGAAGGCCATGTCGGCCACGGTCATGTCGAGCCCGAGCCGTCCGTTGGCGTCGGCGGGCTCGGGGCCCAGCGCCGTGGCGTAGATCAAGGCGCTCAACCCGCGGTCGTAGATGCGCACGAAGCGGGCGCTGGGGTTCTCGAAGGGCGCAGTCGTCTGCTGCAAGGCGTCGGGGGTATTGCTCAGGCCGACGCCGATGCCGCCCACCGCGACCTGCCCGTCGGGGCCGACGGCCAGCGCCCCGGGATCGAGCAGGACCGGCTGCGGCACGCCCGCCGCGCGCCCCTCGTCGATGAAGCAGCGCAGGCGACCGACGCGCATCGCCGCGGGCGTCGGTGTGGCCGTGACCCGATAGATCCAGGTCGCCGCCAGCAGCCGGCCGTCGCGGGCATCGAGCCGGCCGAGCCAGCCCGCGGCGGAGCGGCCGCCCGGGGTGCCCGGCGCGCCTTGAAAGCCGGGCTGCCCGCCCGCCGGCGCGGTCCACAGGGGCAGCATGTCGTCGAGGCGGCCTTCGGCCATGACCACCACGCCCGCGCCCCGGGCCGGATCGCGGTCCAGGGCGATGCCGCGCACCGTCTGATCGTGCTCGGCCATGGTCGCGATGCCGCCGATCGCCTCGGGGCGCAGCCGCTGATACCAGCGCAGCTCGCCGGTGGGCTCCAGCGCCATGACCGTCGCCACGGTGTGTGCATCCGGGCCCAGCTCGACGGCGGTATCGAAGCCGACGTAGGTGGCGCCGCTGTCGTCGCTGGCGACGCCGGTGGCGGCCACCGAGCGGCCGGCGATCGTCGACCAGCCGTGGGGGCCGGCGGGCGCGGGGCCCATCCCCTCTCCAGGCGTCGGATCGGGCGCGGGGCACAAGGCGTCGGCGAAGGCGTCGAGCGGCCAGCGCCCGATGCGTTCGCCGCCGTTGCCGTCGGGGACGAGGCCGGCGTAGACCTGCGCGCTCCGTGGATCGGGCTCGGCCGTGCGCAGCGCGCAGCGATCGCCGGCTTGCAGCGGCAGCTCGGACGCGGTGGCGTCCGCCGGCATGGCGCCGTACGCGTAGGGCGTCGCCGGTTCGGCCCGGGCGTGGTGCCGCAGCCCCGTCAGCGGGCGCGCGCGACCGTCGGCGGTGTACCAGCGGGCCGAGGAGCGGGCCGGGGCGTCGGGCGCGCCGTCGATCGCGACGAAGCCGGCGGGCAGCGCGGCGCCGGGTGGTTGATCCTGGTAGTCGCCGGCGGCCGGGATCACCGCCACCGACGGCTCGGCGGGTCCGTCGGCGAGCGCGTCGGGGTCGAGCGGGCCGATGACCGCATAGCCGGCCCGGTCGAGGGCGACGCCTTGCTGAACCGCACCCCGGCCATAGCGGGCGACGATGTACAGCGGGCGCCCCGGCGCGTCGCCCGGCGCGCGCCACAGATCGACGATGGGCCCGCTCGCGAAGCCGGCGAGCACGTAGGCCGCCCGGATCGTCTCCAACCGCGGCTCGAGGTGCAGCAGCAGCGGTTGCCCGTCGCCCCCCTGGTCGTCGAGCACCGCCGGCATGGGGATCTCGGCGGGCTCGAGGTCGACGCCGCGGGCGGCGAGCGCGTCGGTGAAGTCGGCGAGCGCGTCGACGGTGAGCGCGACGAGCACCGAGCCGTCGTCGAGGATCGCGATCGCGTCGGCGCGGCTCGCGGGCAGGTAGAGCGCCTGCTGGTCGCCGTGCGGGCAGGGCGCCGGGCAGATCACCGCGTCGGGCGGATCGGGCGCGGCGTCGACGATCGTGGCGTCGGGCGGCGCGCGGTCGGGCGCGGGCCGCGCGTCCAATGGCGCGACATCCGGGCGATTGGCCGGCTCGCCCGTATCGGCGATCGCGGCGTCGCCGGTGGGCGGGCCGCCGGGCAGGGGCACGTCGACGCAGCCGGCGCACAGCGTCACCGAGAGCAGCGTCACCGACAGCAGCGTCACCGACAGCAGTCCCGAGCAGAGCAGTGCGCGGGCTGCGGCCAGAGCCGGGGTGGGGCGGCGCGCGGCGGGGCGGGCGGCGCTCACGGCGCGCGTCGGGTCCAGGCGTCGAGCACCCGATCGGGGGTATTGCTGATGATCCCGTCGACCCCCGCCGCGAGCCAACGGTCGATCTCCGCCGGCGCGTCGACGGTCCAGACCATGACCCGGTAGCCCTGGCCCTTCAGCCAGCGCAGCCAGTCGTCGGTGAGCAGGTCGGCGGCCGGCATGATCACGTCGGGCTGCGACTCGCCGTTGAGCAGCAGGTTGATGAGCGCGCGCTTCTCGTGCCAGGCGAGGTCGGACTTCTCGAACGTGGCCACCAGCTGCCCGCGGGCGATGGCCGGCTCGATCCGCCGCACATGCCCCAGCAGGAACGGATCGAACGAGCTGACGAGCACCTCGTCGACCAGCCCGTGCCGGCGGATCGCGGCCACCACCGCCTCGGCGAGCTCGGCCTTCCGGTCGGTCGTCTTCAACTCGATGTCGATGAGCACCTCGCCGCCGAAGCGCTCGAGGACCCGATCCAGCGTCGGGATGGGCTCCCCGGCGAACGCGGGATCGAACCAGGCGCCGGCGTCGAGGGTGCGCAGGGTGTCGTATGGGGTCTCGTCGACGCGCCCGCGGCCGGTCGTGGTGCGCTCGAGGGTCTCGTCGTGCAGCACGACGACCTCGCCGCTGGCGCACAGGTGCACGTCCAGCTCGAAAGGCAGGCCGAGGGCCGCCGCCCGCTCGAAGGCCTTGAGCGTATTCTCCGGGGCCGCCGCCGACCAGCCGCGGTGGGCGACGATCAGCGGGCCGTCGGGGTCGAAGAGCTGCGGCAGCGCGCGCGGGCTGTGGGCGGCGAAGTGGTACAGCGGCGCCCATTGCAGCGCGGCCAGCGCGGCGGCGGCGAGGCCGAGCAGCAGGCCGAGCGCGATCAGCGAGCGGCGGACGAGGCGAGACACAAGACCTCCCAGGGGATATCGCCCGATGGGTACCATACCGGTCGCCGCCGGGGGAGGGCGGCGGCGCGGCGGATCAGGCGCCTTCCCAGATGACCTCGGTGTCGTGGCGCCGGGCGCGGCCGTCGACGATGAGCTGGCCGAGGGCGCTCTCCCAGGGGGCCGACAGGGTGGGCTGGCCCTCGCTGCGCGGCAGGCCCAGTCGGCCGGCGGCGGCGCGGATGAGGCGGTCTTCCTCCATGACCCGGGCCCGGCGCAGGGTATCGAGCAGCGCGGCCTCCATCTCGCCGGGCGGGATCTGCCGGCTGGCGCGCTCTCCGCGGGTCAGCGCCTGGCGGTTGCGCGGGGTCGGTCGGCCGCCGCCGCGCAGGGTGATGAAAGGCCCGTCGCGGCGCAGGGCCCCGCTCTCGGTGAGGCGCTGCACGACGCGGCGCAGGCCGTCGAGCAGCTTCTGGTCGCAGCGGGGGGCGCCGCCGCACGCGGTGACCCGGCGGGCGAGGGTATACAGGCTCAGCGGCGCCTCGTGGCGGGCGATGGCCAGCACGAGCGCGTCGGCGTCCGACGGGCGCGCCTCGAGCAGCTCGCCGCCGATCTCGTCGCTCCACGGATCATAGGCGGTGAACGGCGGCAGCTCGACGTCTTCGTCGGGGCGCGGCACGGCGCCGGGAGAGCGCTCGACCTCGGGAAGCGGGTCGTTCTCGGCGGGCTCGGGCTCGCCTTCGCCGGCCAGCGCCAGCGCCGACTCGACGCGGGCCAGCGCGGCGGTCGGATCGCGATGCCACGCGGCGGCCCAGACCCGATGCATGTGCCAGCCGAGCCCGGCCAGCACCGACGGCCGCAGGCGGATGCGATCCCGCGTGCGCCGGGCGCCGAGCGCGCCGTCGCAGTCGATGCCGAGCAGATAGCGCTGCGGCTGATCGGGGTCGACGATGGCCAGCGGCACGGCGCAGCCTCGTCCGTCGCCCGCCGTCTGCCCGATCCGGCGGTGCACCGTGTGGCCGCGGGCTTCGAGGCAGGCGGCGAGGGCGTCCTCGAACGGGGCGTCGACCGTCGCCCGCGGCGGGGCGGTGCTCAGGTGGCCGTCGCGGGCGTACTCGAGGAAGGTGCGCAGCGCGGCGACGCCTTTCGACGCGGTGCGCGAGAGGTCGATCTCTTCGGGCGCGAGGTTGGTGAAGACGACGCATCGGCGGCGGGCGCGGGTGATGAGCACGTTGAGCCGCCGCTCGCCGCCGTCGAGGTTGAGCGGGCCGAACTGCGCCCGCACGCGGCCGTCGGCGGTCTTGCCATAACCCACCGAGATGAGGACGACGTCGCGCTCGTCGCCCTGCACGTTCTCGAGGTTCTTGACGAAGAACGGCTCGTGCACGTGCGCTGCGAAGAAGGCCTCGCCTTCGATGACCGTGCGCCGACGGCGCTCCACGGCCTGCTGAATCGCCTGCATCTGGGCGGTGCTGAAGGCGACGACGCCCAAGGTCTGCTCGGGGCGCTCGACCGCGTGGCGCAGCACCGCCTCGGCCACCGCGTCGGCTTCGATCGGGTTGGTTCGGCTCTCGCCGCGCTCGTAGATCGCGTCGGGCAGATGGCGCAGCGCGAGGCCCAGATCGCCGTCGGCCTGCGGGTCGCGCACCGGGCTGGGGAAGAGGGTCAACCGATCGCCATAGAACAGGTGGTTGCTCACCGCGACCAGCGAGGGGTGTCGGCTGCGGTAGTGCCAGCGCAGCATGCACGGCGTCGCGCCGGCGGCGACGAAGAGCCCCAAGACGCTCTCGAGGTCGGCGGTGACGTTGTCGTCGCCGTCGAGCAGGTCGCCGCTGTCGAGCAGGCGCTCGAAGAAGCGCGTCGGCGGCATCTGCTTGCTGTCGCCGACGACGACGGCGCGCTTCGCCCGCGCGAGGGCGCCGAGGGCGTCGACCGGGCGCACCTGGCTCGCCTCGTCGAAGATGACCAGGTCGAAGCGCGGCCCCTCGGGGGCCAGGTAGGCGGCCACCGACATCGGGCTCATCAAGAAGACCGGCTTGATGCGCTGCACCGCCTCCCCGGCCTCGACGAAGAGACGCCTCAGCGGCAGGTGGCGGGTCTTCTTCTCCATCTCGCGGCGCAGGCGGGCCAGCCCGGCGATGGGGTCGTCCCGCCGGGGCAGGCGGGCGTGGTGGGTGGCGGCGACCCGGGCGCGATCGTGGCCGAAGCGCCCGCGATCGAGCGCGGAGAAGCGCTCGACGGCGTGCAGGTGGCGCACGCGATCGAAGTCGGCGAAGGCGGCGCGCTCGGCCCGGGCCGTCTCGAGGATGCCGCCGTACCAGGCGGCGTCGAAGGCGTCGACGAGCCGTTCGCCGGCGGCTGGCCAGCGCTCTCCGAGGGCGACGACGTCGTCGAGGCCCTCGGCGCGGGCCTGCTCGGCGAGCCGGTTGTAGCGGCAAAGGTCGGGCAGCCGCGGCAGGTGCGCGCGCCAGCGGCGCAGCAGGTCGAGCATCGCGCCGTAGGGCAGCTCGGCGAGCGGGGCGCCGTGCCATACGAGCTCGGTGTCCAGCGCGGCGATCACGTCGATGCGGCGCGCCTCGGCCGCCGTGCAGCGGGCGCTCGCGTCGCGTACTCGATCGGCCTCCCAGCCGCGGCCCAGGCGGGCGCGCAGCACCATGGGCCACTCGCCGTCATCGATGCGCCCGTGCACCTCGGTCAGCCAGTCGAAGACCGACCGCAGCGCGTCGGCGTCGGGGTGACGCTCGGTCCAGCGGGTCTTGAAGAGCGAGGCGGGGATCGGCGCCAGCGCCGCCAGCTCGGCCAGCGCCCCGCGGCCGTCGATCACCGCGGTCAAAGCCTCGATCCAGCGGTCGACGTCGGCCGGCAGTTCGTCGGCGTGCAGCATCGCCGCCGTCGCCTTCGCCGCGCGCCAGCGGCCGGAGAACCAGCGCCACCAGCGATCGCCGAGGGCCTTGATGCCGCCGCGGGCTTCGATGACCGCCGGGGTGCTCGCCAGCAGATCTTCGGGCCATGCCTCGTCGAGCAGCACGCCTTGCCACGGGCCGCGAATGGCGTTGACCCGATCGGCGGCCTCGAGGGCGTCCTGCAGCGTCGCCCGCTCCCGGTGCCAGCGCCCGTCGGCGGCGTCGGCGCCGGTCACGTCGGGCGCGCGGGCCAGCATGCGCCCGATGGCCCGGATCCGATCGGCGGCCTGCGGGGTCTCGGGCACGTCGAGGCCCAGCGCCTCGGCCAGGGCCCGGTGGGCGCCCATCGCCTCGCGGATGGCGTCCTCGGTGGCTTCGAGGCGTCGGGCCACCGTCTCCGACTCGACCGGGGTCAGCCGCGTCCGGCGACTGCCGGCGAAGGGGTGCTTCGAAGGCGGCCCCAGATCGGCGATGCGCGCCTGCAGCTCGGCGACGCGCTCCCGATGGCGGATGTGGTCCGCCCGCGTCCAGCGCGCCATGCTGGAGAAGGGCAGGGGCGGCGGCGCCTGACGGTCGGCGATGGCGGCGAGGCGCCCGACCGCGTCGACCGGCGTGATGCCCGCCGGGTTGATCGGGCGGGTCATCGCCTGGTGGTGCCCCTCGAGTCGGCCGGTGACGGCCATCAGCGCGGCCCGCTCGGCGTCGGCGTCCGGCGGCACGACCGGCGGGCCCAGATCGAGGGTGCGCCGCAGCTCGGCGAGCACCGCTTTCTTGCGCGTCTTGCGGCTGTGCAGCTCGAGGCACGCCGCGCCGAGGCCGACCTGCTCGAGCCGGCGATGCACGACGTCGAGCGCGGCCATCTTCTCGGCGACGAACAAGACCCGCTCACCGCGGGCGACGGCCTGGGCGATGAGGTTGGTGATCGTCTGCGACTTGCCGGTGCCCGGTGGCCCCTGGATGACGACGTCCCGCCCGCCGGAGACGAGCTGCAGCGCGGCCGATTGTGAGGTGTCGGCGTCGACGACCTCGACCGGATGCATCATCTCGGCGGTGCGCTCGATCTCGGGCGCGTCGTCGCCGTCGGCGAAGCCCGCGCCGAGCACCGCGCGCACCACCCGGTGCTCGTGCGGCGCCTGGCCGGCGGGCCAGCCCTCGGGATCGAGGTCGCGGTACAGCAGGAAGCGCTTGGAGTCGAAGAGCGAGAGCACCACCTCGTCGCGGGCCAGCCGCCACTGCGGCCGATCGGCGAGGCGGGCTTCGAGGTCGTCGAAGAAGGCGGCCGGGTCGAAGCCGTCGTCGACCTCGGGCTGCGGCAGCTCGAAGCCGTGCTCGACGCGCAGCAGCGCCGCGAGCGAGAGGTTGCCGCCGATGTCCTCCTCGCTGTGGCGCACGGTGTAGCGACAGCGGGCGTTGGTCCGCTCGAGCATCGCGGGGACCATCAGCAGGGGCGAGCGCAGCTCGATGTCGCCGTGGCGCCAGTGCAGCATGCCGAGTGCGAGGGCCAGCGCGTTGTGTCCCTGCTCTTCGACCAGCGTGCGGGCCGCGTGTGCGGTGTTCACCAGCCGCCGCTGCAGGGCGGTCGAGCCGTATCCGGTCTGCAAGTGGGCGTCGACGTGGCGTCCGGGGGCGCCGGCGCGGGTGGGCTGCGCCAGCGGATCACCGGGTCGCTCGGCGGTGGGCAGGAAGTCCATCGCCCGGCCCTGCGCGACGAGGATCCGCCAGACCTCGGCCGCCTTCTCGTCGATGATCTCTACGCCACGCGCGCGCGCAATCCGCAGACGAACCAGAGGGTTGGCCAGCCCCGGGTCGAGCAGCTCGGCCCGCGCGGCGGCGACGGCGATGGCGATGGGGTCGGCGCTCTCCACCCCTCGGAGTGTGGATCCCGGGCAACCGCATGCGCAAGCGCGCTGTCACCGACTGTGACGCGCCGCGGCGTTGCGGAGACGCCGGATCAGCGGGTGGCTGGCGGGCGAGCAGCGGGAGCGATACAGTGCGGCTCATGCGCGCGCCGGTCATCTTCCTCGACCTCGACGGCACCATCATCGGACCGCCGGGAGACGTGCATCCGGTGGCCTGGAAGGCTCTGGATGCCGCCCGCGAGCAGGGCCGGGCCCTGTGCGTCTGCACCGGTCGGCCCTCGGGCGGGCTCGCCAGCCGCATCGCCCGCCGGCTCGGCCCTTCGCTGCCCCACATCTTCCACGGCGGGGCGGTCATCCTCGACGGCGATGACGGTGTATCCCGCGCCGAGGCGATGCCCCGGTCGGCGCTCGAGGCCATGGTCGAGCGCGCCCGCCGCGAGGCCCTGACCCTCGAGCTGTACACGGCCGACTGCATCTGGGTCGACGCGGTCACCCCGGTGCACGCGCGCCATCTCTCGCTGCTCGATCTCGACGGCCGGGTGGGCGATCTGCTCGCGCTGATCGAAGAGGCCGAGATCGTCAAGGCGCAGTGGATCGTCTACGACGCCGCGCTCGCCCACGACCTCGCGGAGTGTGTGCCCGACGACTGCTTCGCGGCCCGGGGCGACAGCCAGGCGATGTCCAAGGCCCGCTTCGTGACGATCACCCGCCAGGGCATCGACAAGGGCGCCGCGGTGCGCCACGTCGCGGGGATCCTCGGGGCCGATCCCCGGGATTGCGCCGCGGTCGGCGACAGCACCGGCGACGTGCCGATGCTCGACGCGGTCGGCCGGCCCTTCGTCACCGCCGACGCGCCGGCCGCCCTGCAAGCGCGCTACCCGGTCGTGCCCTCCGTCCGTGAGCATGGAATTCTACAGGTGCTCAGCAACGTCTGACACGCTCCTGCCCGTAGCCCGGCCCCCGCGTGCGGCCGCGCGATCCGCTGGATCGCCGATGACCGTGGCGCCCCACGACGGGACGAATCGACCACTTTCGAGACAATCGGTCCGTTGAATCCGATCCCGTTTTGGTGGTTCACTGCCAGCGGAATTGCACCCGTCGGCCCGCTCGGGCCGGCCTGATGATACGTCCGGGGGGAGAACGATCGTGACACGACGTGCACGTGTATCGTTGGTCTGTGCGCTCAGCGCGCTGATCTTCGTGGGCTGTTACGAGGACAACGAGATCGAGCCGGTGGTCGACGCCACGGTGCCCGAGTGCTCGGGCGACGAGACGGCCGAGTGTGTCGTCGAAGGCGGCTGTCTCGGCACACAGACCTGTATGGACGGCGCATTTGGTCCGTGCGTGGCGCCCGACGAGGTCTGCGACGGCGTCGACAACAACTGCGACGGCACGATCGACGAGGGCTTCGACGGCCTCGGCGACCCGTGTACCGCGGGTGAGGGCGCCTGCACCGACAAGGGTGTGCTCGCCTGCAACGCCGACGGCACCGAAGTCGAGTGCAACGCGACCCCGGGCGACGGCACCGACGAGGTCTGCGACGGGGTCGACAACGACTGCGACGGCACGGTCGACAACGACGTGCCCGCCGATATGGAGTGCGACACCGGCCGCGCCGGCGCCTGCGCGGTGGGCGCGACGGTCTGCACCGACGGCGACACCGTCTGCGTGCCGATCGCCGAGCCCTCCGACGAGGTCTGCGACGGCATCGACAACGACTGTGACGGCCGCACCGACGAAGGGGAGAACGGCGGCGCGCTGGCTCAGGAGTGCTACGACGGGCCCGAGGGCACCGCGGGCACCGGCGCCTGCGCCGCCGGGGTTCAGGTCTGCACCGACGGGGCCTTCGGGGCCTGCGCCGAGCAGGTCGTGCCCGGCGACGAGATCTGCGACGGCGTCGACAACGACTGCAACGGAGAGGTCGACGACGCCGAGGGCGTCGAGTGCGTCTGCGTGCCCGGCACCATGCAGCCGTGCTACGGCGGCGCCGAAGGCACCGAGGGCGTCGGCACCTGCCGCGGCGGCATGCAGACCTGCAACGAAGACGGCACCGGCTACGGCGAGTGCGAGGGCCAGGTGGTCCCCGGCGTCGAGCTGTGCGACGCGCTGGACAACGACTGCGACGGCGAGATCGACAACGCGATCGGCGTCGGCGAGGACTGCACCGTCGGCCAGGGCTTCTGCGCCGGCAACGGCACGCGGGTCTGCGACCTGGAGATCGGCCAGGTGGTCTGCGACGCCGAAGAGGGGCTGCCCGAAGACGAGGTCTGCGACGGGGTCGACAACGACTGCGACGGCATGGTCGACGATGTGCCCGGCGTCGGTGAGCCCTGCGCCATCGGCCAGGGCGCTTGCTTCTCCCGCGGCGTGCGGGTCTGCGGCAAGGGCGACAACGGCGGCCTGGTGTGCAACGCCGAGGTCATCGACCCGGTCGACGAGGTCTGCGACGGGGTCGACAACGACTGCAACGGCGTGGTCGACGACGCGCCGGGGGTCGGCGAAGCGTGCGGCGTCGGCGTCGGCGCCTGCCGCTCGACGGCCGTCACCGTGTGTGATCCGGCCGCGGGCGAGGTGACCTGCCCCGCCACCGAGCAGGATCCCGGCGTCGAGCTGTGCGCCAACCGCCGCGACGACGACTGCGACGGCGAGACCGACGAAGAAGAGTGCCTCGTGCCCTGCCTCGAGGACGTCGAGTGCGGCCCCGGCGGCATCTGCGAAGACAACGGCTGCGTACCCGGCTGCCGCGACGACGACGGCTGCGGCTTCCAGGAGCTCTGCGAAGAGGGCCAGTGCGTGCCCGGCGACTGCCGCGACGACGTCGACTGCGGCGACGGCGAGCTGTGCATCGACAGCTTCTGCACCCCCGGCGAATGCCGCGGCGACGACGAGTGCGGCCCGGGTGAGGTGTGCAGCGCCAACAACTGCATCCTCTTCCCCGTCGAGTGCGTCGACGCGCCGACCATCGGCTTCGGCGTGACGGTGGGCAGCAACGTGGGGGCCGGCGACGACTTCCAGGCCAGCTGCAACGCCAGCTCGGACGACGTGGTGTTCCAGCTCGACGCGGGCGACTATGTCGGCCCGGTCTGCGCGACCACCGACGGCTCGGACTACGACACCAAGCTCTTCGCGCGCGGCGACTGCGCCCGCGAGGACACCGAGCTCGGCTGTGACGACGACGGCGGCGTCGGCCTCGACTCCGAGATTCAGTTCGACATCGCCGCAGACGGCGACGCGTTCATCTTTGTCGACGGCTTCTCGACGAACAGCGGCAACTTCGTGCTGACGGTCACCCAGGGCCCTTGCGCCTGCCGCACCGACGGCGACTGCGCCGAGGGCGAGGCCTGCCGCATCGGCGTCTGCACCGCGACCGCTTGCGGCGACGGCATCGTCGAAGGCGAAGAGCAGTGCGACGACGGCGACACCGAAGCCGGCGACGGCTGCTCCGACATCTGCGAGGTCGAAGAGGGCTGGACCTGCGACGAGGCCACCGGCCGCTGCGCCGAGGTCGAGGGCCTGTTCGACGGCGTCGAGCGCACCCCCGGCGAGCTGCTGCCCGAGAACGGCATCGCCCCCGGCGGTGAAGCGTTCGTCAACGAGTGCGGCGAGGGCCAGGTCATCATCGGCGCCGAAGCGGCCATCGGCGGCGGCATCGATCGCATGCGCGCCCTGTGCGCCGACTTCGAGATCGGCGGCGACCGTCTGGTGCTCGACCCGGGCGGCGCGACCGCCTCGGTCGGCAACGGCGACGTCGACTTCGCCAACCGCATCGTCTGCCCGCCCAACCACGCGGTCTCGGGCTATGTGGCCCTCGCGCCCGCGGGCATCGCCCTGTTGTGCACCCCGGTCACCCTCGAAGATGGCCGCCCGGCCTTCGGTGATCCGGTGCAGTCCGAAGTGCTCGGCGCCGGCGCGCTCGAGATCGCCCGCGAGAGCTGCCCCGAGGGCACCGCCGCGGGGGCTCACGCCGGTCGGGCCGACGACGAGGCGGTCTACGCCTTCTCGCTGCGCTGCGACAGCTTCGACGACCTCTGCCGTGGCGCGAGCGGCTGCGAACCCATCGGCGACTGCTTCGGCGACGCCGACTGCGACGAGGGCGAGACCTGCGTCGACTTCTTCTGCACCGCCGGCGAGATCTGCGACGACGGCGTCGGCAACAACGGCAACGACCTGACCGACTGCAACGACGACGCCTTCTGCGGTGAGCACCCGGCCTGCGTCGCCGGGGCCTGCGAGACCGACGAAGACTGCGGCGGCAACCCGTGCGTCGACGGCGTCTGCGGCCTCAACCTGCCCGGCATCCCGCTGGCCATCGCCGTGCCCGGGCACCACACCGCCACGTTCGGCGAGCTGGACGAGATGGACCCGACCTGGGAGCGGCCGAACAGCGGCTGCCAGGGCGGCGGGCCGGACGGCGCGAAGTTCTACGAGACGCGCACGATCGTCAACGCGACCGGCGCGCAGCAGCAGCTGACCATCCAGACCGCCGACCCGAACTTCGACGGCTACCTGCACGTCTTCGCCGATCCGTTCGACCCGGCGCTGGTGCCCGAGGGCTGCATCGACGGCAACGACGACTTCTTCCCCGGCAGCCGGGTGACCGACGTCGAGATCGCGCCGGGCGAGCGGCTGGTGCTCGTCGTGTCGACCTTCGCTGATGGCGCCACGGGCGCCTACACCATCGACATCCGCACCCAGCAGCCGCGGGAAGAGTGCAGCGACGGCTTCGACAACGACGACGACGGCCTCTTCGACTGCGACGACCCCGACTGCGGTCAGGACATCGCCTGCGCCGAGCCCGAGGTCTGCGACGACGGCATCGACAACGACCTCGACGGCGACGTCGACTGCGACGACGGCGACTGCTTCGGCGACGACGCCTGCCTCTTCGTCTGCGAGCCTGACGAGTTCGAGGGCAGCGACGACCCGTTCCAGCCCGAGGCGCTGCTCGAGGACGGCGTCTACACGGACCTCACCGTCTGCGAGGCCGACGAGCCGCACCCCGAGTTCGGGCCGTCGGATGTCTTCTTCGTGCCGGTCTGCCCCGGCGGCACCGTGCGGGCCACGGTCACCCACAACTCGGGCAACGTCTCGGGCCTGGTCATGGGCTTCCTCGATGACGAGGAGCCGCGGGTCGCCACCGAGAGCGTCGAGGGTGAAGCCAGCGGCGAGGTGACCAACGACGTCGAAGCCGAGGCGGCGGTGGTGGTCGTGCAGGCCACGGAGGCCGAGCTGCTCTACGACTTGGACATCGAGGTCATCGACTGCGAGCCGCAGCCCGAGGTCTGCGACGACGGGTTCGACAACGACTTCGACGGCGACACCGACTGCGACGACCTGGAAGACTGCGCGCTCGACGCGGCCTGCATCGCCCCCGAGATCTGCGACGACTTCTTCGGCAACAACGGCAACAGCGCCACCGACTGCCTGGACGAAGGCTGCGTCGACCACCCGAGCTGCCAGTACGAGCCGGTGCCCGAGGGCGTCGAGCCGGCCCCGATCGCGGCGCCGGGTCACTTCACTGGCTTCACCGGCGCGCTGGAGGACGGCGGTGAGCAGTGGGGTCGACCGGACCAGGACTGCAACCCGACCGACCCGGCGGATCATTACTTCCAGCCGTTCCCGGTGGTCAACGAGACCGGCGCGCCGCAGCAGCTGCGCATCACCGGCAGCTGGCCGGCCGACGGCTACGTGCACGTCTACGCCGATCCCTTCGACCCGGCGGTCTTCGACAACTGCATCGCCGGTGACGACGACTTCAACGGCACGGCCCAGAGCCAGTTGGAGAACATCGACATCGCCGACGGCGAAGTGCTGTGGATCGTGGCGTCGACCTTCGGCGCCAATGTGACCATGGACGACTTCTCCATCGAGGTGCTGACCGAGCCCGACGAGGTCTGCGACGACGGCCTGGACAACGACGACGATACGCTGACCGACTGCCTCGACCCGGACTGCGCTGGCGAAGAGGTCTGCCTCGAGCCGCAGGTCGAGATCTGCGATGACGGCATCGACAACGATCTGGACGGCTGGACCGACTGCCTGGACGCCGATTGTCTCGGCAATCCGGTCTGCGGCCCGCTGGGCATCTGCCCCATCGACGACGCCTTCGAGGATGAGTCCGACCGGGTGCCGGAGGGTGGCCCCGACGGCGGCAGCGACGCCATCCTGCCGGAGGGCTTCAGCGCCGGCCTCGCCTACTGCGATCCGGACGGCTACAGCTTCGACCTGTGCGACGGTGGGACGGCCACCGTGACCGTCGTGTTCGACCACGAAGCCGGCGACATCAACGGGTTCCTGGGCAATACCGACGACATCGTCGCGCAGGCTGACTCGGCCGATGACAACGAACAGATGGTCTACACCAACGACACCGGCGTCGATCGACGGATGGATGTCGTCTTCAGTGTCGAGCCGACCAATCAGGCCTACGCCATCGATGTACAGATCGAAGGCTGCGACCCGCCGCCGGAGATCTGCGACAACGGCGAGGACGACGACGGTGATGGCGATGTCGACTGCGACGACGCCGACTGCGCCGTCGATCCGGCCTGCGCGCCGATGATCGCCGCCTGCATGATGCCCACCCTCATCGACGACTACGGCACCTTCGAGGGCTCGACCGCCGGTGGCAGCAACGACGTGCCCTCGGCCTCGTGCCAGGACAACGTCGCGGGCAACGAGGCGGTCTTCACCTTCAACATCCCCGACGTGCCGACGACGATCTGCTTCCAGGCCACCGGCTTCGACACGGTGCTCTACGCCCGCGCCGATGACTGCGCGGTCGGTGAAGAGGCGGGCTGCAACGACGACGGCGGCGGTCTCCCCGGCTTCGGCTCGCAGCTCGAGCTGACCACGATGCCCGGCGTCGACTACTTCCTCTTCGTCGACGGCTTCAACGGCGCGGGCGGGGAGTTCACCCTCGAGGCCATCGCCGGCACCTGCGCCGCGCCGGGCGTCGAGCTCTGCGACAACGGCGCCGACGACGACGGCGACGGCGACGTGGACTGTGATGACGCGGACTGCGCGATCAATCCGGCGTGCATCGAGCCGGAGGCCGAAGTCTGTGACGATGGCATCGACAACGACCTGGATGGGCAGCTCGACTGCGCGCTCAATGACTGTGCGGACGACCCGATCTGCGCCGACCATGACCTGTGTGTGATCGATGGCCCGCTGGCCGGCCCGCTCGGCTCCCGCGGGGATGCCTTCTGGATGGCCGAGCCGCTCGCTGACCCAGGCACGTACACCAGCGGCGCCATCGGCAACAACCAGGCGTCGGTCCTGCGGCTGCAGAAGACCCTGCCCACCGGCGGGCGCATCGAGTTCGAGTACCGCGTCAGCTCGGAGAACAACTTCGACTGGCTCGAGTTCTACATCGACGGCGGTCAGGTCGACCGCTGGTCGGGTGACTCGGGTTGGGTGGCGGTCGGCTTCGACCTCGAACCCGGCGCCCACGACTTCGAGTGGCAGTACATCAAGGACGGCTCGAGCATCGGCGGTGAAGACCGTGGCCTCGTCCGCGGGATCACGTTCATCGCCGGCGACGTCTGCCCGGGCCCGGAGATCTGCGACAACGGCGCCGACGAAGACGGCGACCTCGCCGTCGACTGCGACGACGAAGACTGCGCGGAAGATCCCTTCTGCGCGCCGCTGCAGACCGAGGTCGTGCTCGAGCGCACGCAGGCGGTCAAGAACACCCGCGAGGCCAACCTCGGCAACCTCATCGCCGACTCGATGCGCTGGCAGGCGATGATGTTCGCCAACATGAACGGCGCGCCGGTGCCCGACATCGCCCTGACCAACGTCGGCGGCATCCGCGGCGACGACGACATCCCGGTGGGCGAGGTCGGCGACGACGTGCTCGCCGAGACGCTGCCCTTCAACAACACCGTCGTCATCGTCGACGCGGTCTCGTACGCCGAGCTGCTCGCGATGCTCGAGAACGCCGTCTCGCAGGTCGCCGCCGAGGCCGGGCGCTTCGCTCAGGTCAGCGGGTTCTCGTTCTCGTGGAACATGGCCGCCGTGCCGGGCGCGCGCATCACCGAGGTCACCCTCGACGACGGCACCATCATCGTCGACGGCGGCGAGGTGGTCGGCGACGGCGCCCTGGTCATCGCGACGAACAGCTTCATCGCGGCGGACAATGACGGCTACGTCTTCCCCGACGGGCAGACCGACACCGCCATCGACCAGATCGACGCCCTGCGCAACTTCGTCGTCGCCAACTTCGACGGCGTGATCACCGCCGACGCCTACCCGGTCGGCGGCGAGGGGCGGATCACCGCGCTGGTGGCCGAAGAGCCGGGGGTGAACTGCGACGACGGCGTCGACAACGACGCCAACGGCGCCACCGACTGCAACGATCCGGCCTGCGTCGAGGATCCCGCCTGCGCTCAGCCGCTGGTCTGCTTCGGCGACGACGACTGCGTCGGCAACGCGGTCTGCCGCGGCGGCATCCCGCCGCTCGTGCCCGGCGAGTGCATCCCGACCGGGGCCTGCGTCGCCGGCGGCGACGCCTACGAGGAGAACGACACCGTCGAGACCGCGTTCGCGGTGCCCGGCGCCGGTCGCTACACGCCCGCCGCGATCTGCGGCAACGAGAGCGACTTCTTCACCACCGGCCTGTGCCCCGGCGGCACCATCACCGTCGACGTCTACTTCACCCACGCCGACGGCGACATCGAGCTGCAGATCGTCGGTGGCCCGTCGAGCACGAGCAGCGATGACGACGAGGCGGTGGAGTTCACCAACGACGGCCCCGATCCGGTGGATGTCGTGTGGCGGGTGTACGAGTTCGGCGACCCGACCAACGGCTACGCGATGGACGTCACCATCGACGGCTGCGGCGTCGAGGACGTCTGCGACGACGGCGAAGACAACGACGCCGACGGCGCCACCGACTGCGAAGACGCCGACTGCGCCGACGACGCCGCCTGCCAGGTCGCGCCGGGCGGTGGCATCATCATCACCGAGTTCATGCAGAACCCGGACGCCGCCAATGACTCCAACGGCGAGTGGTTCGAGCTGTACAACGCGGGTGACGAAGACGTCGACCTCGGCGGCTGGACGGTGCGCGACGATGGCAACGACGCCTTCGTCATCCAGGGCCCGCTGGTCATCCCGGCCGGCGGCTATCTGGTGTTCACCGAGGAGGGCGATCCCGCCGCCAACGGGGGCATCGACTCGGATTACGACTACGCCGGCATGAACCTGGGCAATACCGACGACGAGATCGTGCTGGTCAACCTGGCCGGTGACGAGGTCGCGGCGGTGCGCTACGACAACGGCGATACCTTCCCCGACGGCAACGGCGCCTCGGCGCAGTTCGACGCCAACGTCGAGCCCACGGCGGCCAACGCCGCCGACGGCGCCAACTGGTGCGAGGCCGTCACGCCCTATGGCGACGGTGACCTGGGCACGCCCGGCGCGCCCAATGACCCGTGTGGCCCGGTCATCGAGCCGCCGGTGCCCATCGCCGACCTGAGCCAGTCGATCGTCCTCGACGGCAGCATCGAAGAGGGCGACGGCCTCTGGGAGCTGCCCAACGAGGACTGCTCGCCCCGCGGCAACGGTCGGGCCTATCCCTACGACAGCTACCGCGTGGTCAATCAGACCGGCGCCGACCAGATCCTCGAGCTGCTCGCGCTGCTGCCCGACGACGGCACCGGCGACGGCATGATCCATGTCTTCGACGGCGACTTCGATCCGGCGGTGCTCGACAACTGCGTGGCCGGCGCCGACAACGGCGACCGCGGGACCTACCTCGAGGTCTACATGGGCGGCTTGCCCATCGCCGCGGGCCAGGTCCTGACCATCGTGCTGTCGAGCGAGCTGGCCGATCCGGACGGTCAGCTGCAGCCCATCGGCGGGGCGTCGGTGCCCTACTTCGGCGACTACCTGCTCGAGGTGCTCACCGCGGAGCCCAACCCGGTCGACTTCTGCCGGCTTCAGTTCCCCGAGGAGATCGACGGGACCGAGGGCGACGTGGTGACGGTCTTTGGCCGGCTCTACGAGCAGAACTTCACCGATCGCACCACCCGCACCGACGAGTACAGCCGTATTCGGGGCCAGGTGGGCTACATCGCCGACGGCGACGATCCGATGGAGATGGCCAACTGGACCTGGACCGACGCCGAGCCCAACCGACAGTACGACGGGCAAGCTGCTGGTGAGCCCAATAACGACGAATATCAGGCGGCGTTGACCCTGCCGGCCGAGGGTCTCTACAGCTACGCCTACCGCTTCACGGTCGACAGCGGCGCCTCGTGGCAGATGTGCGACGTCAACGGGAGCGGCGGCAAGGCCGGCGCTTTCGAGTTCGACCAGGCGGGGGTGATGATCACCGGGCCGGCGATCACCCCGGCCTGCCAGCAGGCTTGTGACGATGCGCAGGAGTGTGGGCTCTTCGCGCTCGCGCCCATCGACCCCAACCTGCCGCAGAACTACGAGGAGTGCCTGCAGGCCTGTGAGGACGGTGAGATCACCGACGAGCAGGCGATGTGTGCCTCCGAGCAGCTCAACCCGCCGGCTTGCAACATCTTCGCCGCCGGCCCCTGCTTCCAGTAGCGGTGCCCGACCGCCGGCCGCGCGCCGGCTGGGGCGCTGACCCCGCCCTGCGGCTCTACGGCGCCGCGCTCGCCCTGGTTCAGGGCGTCGTGGCGCTCTGGTGGAGCGGCGGCCGCGCCGCCCACCACCTCTCCCCCGAGACCGACCCCATCTGCTGGCCGCTGTGGCAGGACTGCCTCGGCTGGCGTGCGCTCATGGCGCAGCAGCTCGACTGGCTCCTGCCGGCGCTGCTCGTCGGCAGCGGGCTCGTCGCGCTGCTCTTCGCCTCCCGCCGGACGGCGCCGCTCGGTTGCATCGGGCTGGTCGCCCTGAAGCTGGTCGAGTTGGCGGTGCTCTTCGGCGACTTCCGCCTGCGCGGCAACCAGCACTACATGGCGCTGCTCGCGCTGCTCGTCTTCCTGCTCGCCGGGCGCTGGCGGCGCGACGCGCTGAGGGTGCTGCTGGTCTCGATCTATGTCGCCGCGGGCCTGCTCAAGCTCGACCCGGAGTGGATCTCGGGCGCGGGCCTGTACCGGCCGCTGTGGTTCTTCGATACGCCGGCGCTGATCACCGCGGCGTGCGTCTACGTCATCGTGCTCGAGCTCGGCGTCGTCTGGGGCCTGCTCGCCCGCCGCCGCTGGATCTTCTGGGGCGCCTTCGGGCAGTTCGTCGTCTTCCACATCTTCTCGTGGCCCGTCGTCGACTTCTTCTATCCGATGGTCATGTTCGGGCTGTTGGCGATCTTCCCCGCGGCCCGCGCTTTCGAACCGCCCGAAGGCCGCGCCGAGCGATCGCTGCTCGTCCGGCTCTTCACCGGCCGGGCCGGGGCGCCGGTCTACCTGACCGTGGTCACCTTCGCCGCCCTGCAGCTGCCGCCGGTGCTCATCCCGGGGGACGAGGCGGTGACCGGCGAGGGGCGCATCACCGCGCTGCACATGTTCGACGCCCGGGTGGGCTGTCGCTCGTATCTGCGGCTGCACGATGGCCGGCGAGCGCCGCGGACGGTCAGCCTCAACGGCCGGCTCAACGAGCGGATCGGCTGTGATCCGTGGGTGATCCTCGCCCGGGCCCGGTTCGTCTGCAGCCAGCCGGGTATGGCCGATCTGCCGCAGGTCGATCTGCGGCACTTCGCCGGGCGGCGCACCGCGCCGCTGCGAGAGGTCGTGCGCGTCGATGACATCTGTCGGCAGCCGCTCGAGTATCGCTGGCTGGGCCGCAACGACTGGATTCAGCTCGACGGCGCGCCCTTTCCGCCCGCGACGCCCTGAGCCTCGGGCCCGACGAAGGGCAGGCCGAGCGCGACGAGCAGTATCGGGATGACCACGCCGCTCTTGATCGCGTGCAGGAAGTCAGCCCCGCCGACGTGATCGATGACGTCGAGGATGACAATGGCAAGGGGTACGGCGCCGGCCCAGAGCCCCGCCGCGATCGCGCATGGCGCCCAACGGATCGCGGCCCCACAGCACCGACCCGCGACCCACAACAGCAGCGGATACAGGACGATCGATGACAGGCCGAGGGCGATCGCCCAGCGGATCTCTTCGACGGGCAGCGGCCAGCGGCTGTAGATGACCATCAGCGATCGGTGAAGCACCTCATAGGAGGCCGCGGCGGGCATCATCGACGTCAGCGCCAGGGCGATGGGGCGTCGGGCGCCGCCGAATACGGCGAGCCACGCGGCGAAGAGCAGCGCGCCGGCGGGCACCGCCCAATGGAACCAGCCGACCCAGGCGACGCTGTACCAGCCATGCCACTCGAGCTCGCCGCGCCAGATGAGGCCGGCGAGCAACGCCGTGATGAGCAGGCTGGCGCGTCGCACCCACAGCGCAGACATGGACTCGACCTCCTCGCCACGGGCCCGGGGCTGCCCGACGCCGACGAGCATAGCGAGCGGGCGTCGCCGACGTGTGTGGCGGGCGCGGCGAAGCCGGGGCCGAATCGTACAGAACCGGTGCAGAACCCGTGCAGAACCGGTGCCATGCGCTTGTCGCCCGCCGCCGCCGCTGGCACGCTCGGCGGGGGAAAGCCCCTGGAGGTCCGATGCTGCTGCCCGCCCTCGCGCTCGCCGCCACGCCGGCCGTCGGCGTGCAGTACGCCCCGCTCGCGGCGCGCTTCGTCGGCGATCTCACCGACGACGTGGCGCTGGCGCACAGCGTGCAACTCAAGCTGATGTACATCGACGGTGAAGACTGGCCGCTGCGGGCCTACCTGGCCATCGATACCTTCTGGACGAGCGCGACCCATCGCGGCGGCCGCTTCGACTATCCGCGCGGCGCCGAGGTCGACGTCCTCGGCTTTCTCTTCATCCCGCACCTCTGCTGGCGACCCGAGCTGCCGCTCACCGCGTGCGCCGGCCTGGGTCAAGGCACGGTCAACGTCAACGCGGCCCGCGACCGCCGCGACTGGGGGACGTGGAACTACCAGCTGCAGGTCGACCTGGCCCTCGGCGAGTACGCGTCGGCGTTCGTGCTCGGCAAGGCGGTCGGGCAGGTCGAGCAGGAGACCGACGGGCAGCCCGCCGCCTTCTCGATCCTGATGCTCGGCGGCGGCCTCGGCGGGCATTTCTGAGCGTCCCATGGGCCGCGATCGGCGCTACATCGTCCGCCGGCTCGACCGTACTGCCAGCGACCCAGCCCGAGCGCCGAGGAGCCCCGTATGGCATTCCGTCTCCGAACGCTGTCCGTCATCTCGGGGCGTCGCCGGCCGGCCGCGTTGGGGCGCGTCGCCCTCTGCGCCGCCCTACTTGGCCTGTCGACCCCCGTCGCCGAGGCCCAGCTGGTGCCTGGCGGGCCGCCGTCGCCGCCGACGGCCGAGCGCCCGGTGATCGGAGCCGACCTGCAGCTGCGGCGGGGCATGCACCGCTCGGGCATCACGCCGCCGGCCATTCTCGCCGCCGAGCAGGCCGGCGCGGCGGTCTGGCTCGGTCTGACCCACGCGCCGACGGAAGACGACGCGCGTCGCCTGGCGGCGGCGGGCTTGATCCTCGACCGGACCGCCGCCGGCCGCCTCGGGCGGGGCACGGTCCATCGCGGCTGGATCGCCTGGACCGACCTCGATCGGCTCGCCCGGCACCCCAACGTGCGGCGTATCGAAGCGGCGCGGCCGGCCATCGCGCTCTCGCCCTTGGAGACCATCGGCCGTCAACAGGGCACCACCGCGACCCATCTGCGACCCGACGACGGGCTGACCGGCGAGGGCGCGGTCATCGCCGCCATCGACAGCCCGATCGATCCGGCCCACCCGCACTTCTTCCACGCCGACGGCGGGGTCCATCCGTGGATCGACGACGGCGACGGGGTGCTCGCCGCGGGCGACAGCGTCGACATCGACGGCGTCGTCGCGCCGCTGGTCGTGCTCGACGGCGGGTTCATCGACCCGCTCGTCGGCGCCGACTGGCAGAACCTCGACGACCGCCTCGATCCGAAGCTCGACTGGCTCTTCGCCGACCTGGACGGCGACGGCGCCCGCGGGGTCGGGGCGGCGCAGGGCTTCACCGACGATGACCCGGCGCTGGGCGAGCCGTTGTTCGTGGCCCACGACGCCGACGGCGACGGCCGCATCACGCCCGACGAGCGCCTCTTCCGCCTGGGCACGAGCAAGATCCGCCAGACCGCGATCGGCGGCCAGACATGGCGCCGCGGACGGGACCTCGCCGACGCGATCGACGCCGCCCGCGAGACCGATGCCAGCCACGGCACCGGCGTCGCCAGCATCCTGTTGGGCGGGCAGCCGGGTTTCCACGAGCGGGTCGGTCTGGCGCCCGGCGCCGAGTACCTGGGCTATGCCCAGCTGCCCGAGGGGGTGACCCCGTTCGCCGACGCCGCCGAGCACGGGGCGCTGCTGATGCTGCACGAGTGGAGCCAGCCGGCGGGGGATCCCGGCGATGGCGGATCGCTCTTCGAGCAGGCCATGGACGAGGCCCGGGCCGATGGCATGCTGCAGGTGTGTCCGCTGGGCAACCTCAACGGCGCCGGCAAGCAGGTCGAGCGCGCGGTCGACGACGATGGCGTCGGGCGGCTGGGCTTCGAGGTCGGCGATGGCTTCTTCGACGGCCAGCGCCGGCGGCCCTACGGGACCTTGATCATGCACGTGGCGTGGACCGGCGGCGCGCAGGCCCAAGGCGCCCGCTGGCGCCTGCCCGATGGCAGCGTGATCGACATACAGCCCGGCGCCGAACCCCAGCGGCTCGGCGACGAGATGGCCTATGCGGTGCAGGTCGACGAGACCGCCCGCGGCACCCGCTGGCTGTTGCTCTACGTCTGGCATCCCGACGGGCCGGGCAACAGCCTCGATCAGGGCCGCTGGGACATCGAGGTGCTGGGCCTGCCGCCGGGCACGCGGCTGCACGGGCGGCTGACCGACGAGCACTCCGGCTGGGCCGAGGGCGTGCATTGGAGCGACGCCACCGACGACCTCACCTCGTTGACCTATCCCTCGACCGCCGACTCGGCCATCGGCGTCGCCGCGTTCGGCGGCCGGATGGACATGGACGGGCAGTTCGGCGGCCGGGTGGGGGAGCTGCGGGCCTATTCGGGTCGCGGCCCGCGCATCGACGGCGCGCGGGCGGTCGACATCACCGCACCCGACGATCCGCTCGCCGCGATCGCGTGGTCGTCCCTGGGCGACGTGCCGGTCGGCCACAGCGCGCTCTTCTATCCCTTCGGCGGCACGAGCGGCGCCGGACCGCACGTGGCCGCAGCCCTGGCGCTGCAGGCCGAGCTTCGGCCCGACTGGTCGGCCGATGACCTCGAAGCGCACCTCTTCGCGACGGCAGACGGCGACGGGCTGGTGCCCGACGCGGGGCCCTTGCCCAACGAGGGCTGGGGCCACGGCAAGCTGCGCACCCACTTCGCGCTGTTCGGTGAGCCCGCGCCGGGCAACAACCGCCCACCGGTCGCCGACGGCCTGCGGCTCGCCGATGGCGCCCTCGACGTGCTCGCCGCGAGCGATCCCGACGGCGATCGGCTGCGCTTTCGGCTCGACCTGCACTACGACGGGCAATGGGATGGCCCGTGGCAGGAGAGCCCGCGGCTGCTGCTGCCCGACGGCGCCGTCGAGCCCGGCGTCGAGTTCGTCGCGCGGGTGGCGCTGCGCGATGTGCGCGGCGCGGGCAGCGCGCGGGTCGGGGTGTTCACCGTCCGGGTGCCCCCGCCCGACACCGGGCTGCCCGACGCGGCGCCCGGCGGGGCGGGCGATGGCGGGGCGGGCGATGGCGGGGTGAGCGACGGCGGGGTGAGCGATGGCGGCGTGGTCATCGTGGACGACGATCAGGGGGTGGTGATCATCGGCGCCGACGACGAGGGCGGCGGCGGCGGTGGCGGTCCCCTCATCGGCTGTCGGGCGCAGCCGGGCAGCGGCGGCGCCCCCTGGCTCTGGCCGATCGTGCTCGGCGCGGCGGCCATACGCCGCGCGCGCTGATTCGAGCCGGCATCCGTAACGCTCGGGGTTGAAAATTACCGTATATGGGTGTCATATGGGCTCAACGACGGGAGTAGCCCCATGCTCAACGACCATCAGCTTCGAGTCACCGATCTGCGTCTGCAGCGGCGCGTGCGTCGCCTCTCGACGGGTGACAGCCCGCTCGACCCGCACGCCTTCGACGACCACCTGCGCGAGGTCCGATCGCTTCAGCGCAAGATCGGCGGCACGCGCAAGCACCTCGCCAACCTGTCGGGCAAGCGCGCGAGCCACGGCGACAAGAGCCGCGCGGGCGTCAGCCGGGTGCACATCGCGCGGCTCGAGCGCACGCTGGCGATGTATCTGGCGGCGCTCGTCGCCCGATCGCCCGACCGCCCCAAGACCTGGCAAGCGATTCAGCTGGCCGGCGCCGATCCGCTGCGCAGCATTCACGCCGAGGTCTTGACCGGCAAGGGCGTGATCAATGTCGTCTCGAAGGTGATGAAGCAGTTCGACCAGGCCGGGCTGACCGCGCAGGTGCGCCTCGATCTGCAGAACGGCCAGAGCTTCATCACCCAGGCGCAGCCGGCGCAGCTCGACACCGTCACCGGGCTCTTGATGATGATCGCCGCGGTGCTCGAAGCGATGCGCATGCGCGGGTTTCTGCGCCGCTCGGCCTGACCGGCGCCGAGGCGGCCGGCCATGGCCGCGAGCGGCGGGCGGTGACCGGCGCCCCGGGTTCGGGTTAGATTGACCCATGATCCGCATGCTCATCACCGCCGCGCTCTCCTGGTCGCTCGCGTTTGTCGCGCCGGCCATCGCCGCGCCGGCCACCCCCGAGAAGCTGCTCGCGGCCCTCGACGCCGCCAGCCGCGCCGGCGATCGGGACGCGCTCGATGCCCTCATCACCGATGACTTCCGCTACGCGCTGCCCGGTCCGGGCGAGCGGTTGATCACGAGCATCGCCCGACGCAAGCCGGCCGTCACCGCCGTCGGCCGCCGGGTCGAGCGCCGCCGCGCCGCGCTCACCGTGCGCCTCGACGACCGCGCCGGCGTATTGCTCGCCCGGCATGAGGCAGACGGCTGGCGCATCGACGGCTGGGTCTTCACCGCCGAAGCGGCGTCGAGCTATCTGGCCGGCACGCCCCTGCGCCCGCCCTTCGACGAGCGCCTGCTGCTCGCCGGCGGCGCGCTGTCCGACGCCATCGCCCGGGGCGATACCGACGCCGCCCGCGGCTGGATGACGCCCGCCTTCTACGAGGCCCGCCGCGACGGCGGCGGCGATCTCATCGCGCAGTGCGTGCGCAAGGGCCTGAAGCTGCTGCCCCGCGAGGCCCGGGCCGTGGGCACGATCGGCAGCCTGACCGCCGACATCGAGCGCGAGGGGCGCGTCGTCGATCGGGTCTGGCTGCTCGCGCGGCTGCAGCCCGAAGGGCGCTGGCTCTTCGAGGCGGTGACCGAGGACCGCGAGCGGGTTCTGGCGACGCTGGCCAAGCGCATCGAGCCCCGCTTCGAGCCCCGCCGGCTGCCCTCCGAGCCGGGGGCGGCGGCGCTCGTCGAGGTTTTTCGCGGCGCGCTGGCCGCGGGTGACGCCGCCGCGGCCCTGGCGCTGCTCGGCCCCGAGCCCGATCGCACCCCCGGCATCGGTCAGCCCCGGGCCCGCCGATTCATCAACGACGCGGCGTCGGCCAAACGCATCGTCTCGCCGGCCGCGGTGCACGTCGATCGCGAGCAGGGGCGTGGCGCCGCCCGCCTGAGCGTGCGCATGGGCCGCGACGAGAAGGGGCTGTCGGACCAGCGCGTCTGGCTCTACCTCGACCGGATCGACGGCCGCTGGGTCATCGTCGACCTCAACTTCGGGCTCACCGCCGACTGGTTCTACCGCGCGCCCGCGGCGATCCCTCCGGTCCCGTGAGCCCGACCGTCAGGCGCCACGACGAGCACCGCCCCGAGCCCGCCGACGTACCGCCCCGGCGGGTGCTGGCGGCGCTGATCCGCATTCAGGTCGGCCTCTTCGCGCTGTACTACCTGTGGACGCTCTATGGCTTCACCCGCCTCGCGGGGCGCCACGGCGACGCCTTCACCGAGGTGGTCTACGAGCGCTATCTGGGCACGCTGGCATGGCATCATCTGCGGGTCGTGCCGGCCTATGTCGTCGTCGGCGCCGTGGCCACCGCGCTCGTCTGGCCCTGGGTCCGTCGCTGGCGGCCGCTGGTCGAGTGGGCCGCGGGGCTGCGCACCGGTCGCGCGCGCATCAAGCCCGTGGCCGGGGTCGCGGGCCTCGACGTGGCGCTCTACGCGCTGTCGCTCGGCCCGTTCTTCACCCGCAGCCCGGGGCTGGTCGATGGCATGGCCCGCAAGGCACCCGGGTGGCTGCCATTCGATTACTACGATGTCTTTCGCTATCCCATCCTGGATGCCATGAGCATGGTCTTCGGGCTGGTGGTGCTGCGGGCGCTGTGGGTGATCGGGCGCAGCCTGTGGCGTCGACCCCGCGGCCGCTGGGCGCTCGCCGCCGCCGCCGCCGCCGCGGTGCTCGCCGCCGCCTCGGCGCTCGCGCCACCGCCAAAAGCCGGCGACGGGCCGCTCAACGTCTTGATCATCGCCGCCGACAGCCTGCGGGCCGATCGCATCGCCGCCCACGGCGGTCCCGCGGCCGAGCGTGAGCCGCCGATCACCCCCAATATCGACCGCGTCGTCGCCGAGGGCGTCTCGCTGTCCAATATGCACGTCGCCACCGCCAGCACGCTCGAGAGCTGGTACACCGCGCTCTCCGGGCGCTGGCCGCCGGAGCACGACGTGCGCTACATGTACCTGCGCCGCGAGGCCGCCGAGCGGGCCAGCGCGGCCGAGGGCCTGCTGCCGCGGGTGTTCGCGCAGGCCGGCTACCATACGCCGGTGGTCTCCGACTGGGCCGGCAACTGCTTCCGGGTGGTCGACATGGGCTTCGAGCCCAACCGGGCCAGCCCGCCGCAGACCTTCCGCGCGCTGATGCTCGACACCGTCGTCTGGAGCCATGTCTTCTTCCCGCTGTATTTCAGCAATGACATCGGCGAATGGCTTCTGCCCGGCGTGGCGACCATCACCCGCTACGTGCGCCCCGACGCGCTGACCACCCGCACCCTCGACGAGATCGACGCGGCCATCGAGGCCGATCGGCCGTTCTTCGCGCTGGCGTTCTACAGCACGCCGCACTTGCCCTACGCCGCGAGCTATCCCTTCAACCTGTCATACGTCGACCCCGACTACGCCGGCCCCCATCGCTACGAGATCGAGGTCGGGGTGAGCGATCTCATCCACGGCGGCTTCGAGCACGACCTGCCCGACGAGACCGTGCAGCACATCCGGGCGCTCTACGACGGCGCCGTGCGCGAGTTCGACCACCACGTGGGGTTGCTGCTCGCCGGCCTCGAAGCCCGCGGCCTCGCCGATCGCACCATAGTCATCGTCACGTCGGACCACGGCGAAGACCTCTACGAGCCGGGCAGCACGCTGGGCCATGGCACCAACTTCTTCGGCGGCGATCAGAGCACCCGCATCCCGTTCATCGTGCGCGCGCCGGCCCTGGCCCATCGCGCCGGGGCCCGGGTCGACGCCATCACCCGCAACGTGGACATCGCGCCGACCATCGCCGGCCTCACGGGGCGGGCCGGCCACCCCGAATGGAGCGGCGTCGATCTGGGTCCGCTGCTGACCGGCGAGGCGGCCGACCTCGATCTGCCCGCCTTCGCCGAGACCTGCTACCTGTTCTTCCCCAAGGATCGCATCGCTGGCCTCGAGCCCGCCGAGCGCGCCGACCTGCTGACCGTGGCCGGCGCGGTGGACACCCTCGAGATCGACCCCGACTTCGATGACAACCTCGTCTTGCGGGCCGACCTGCACGACGGGGTGATCGCCACCAAGGACATGATGATCCGGACCCGCCGCTGGAAGCTCATCGAGATGCCCGGCCGCAGCGGGCCGATCCGGCGGCTGTACGATCTGCGCGCCGATCCGCAGCAGCGACGGGATGTCGCCGGGCGCCACCCGGCGGTCGTTCAGCGATTGGCCGATGCGTTGGATGACTATCGCGCAGGGCAGGGGAGTGACGTGCGCTGGACGCCCGCGGACGAGGCGGCGACGCGCTGAGCCGGCGGGCTACTTCTGGCCGGCGCCCTTCTGGGCGGGGGCCTCCTCGGCGGCGCCACTCTTCTCCTTCGGCGCGGCGCCCTTCTCGCCCTCGGGCCGCTTGCCGCCGTTGGCCTTCAGCTCGGCGGCTTTGGCCCGCGCAGCCAGCGCCTTGAGCACCTCCTCGTGCACGTGCTTGTCGGCGCCGGGCGTCGCGGCGGCGTCGGCGTAGGCCTTCTCGATCCCCTGCAGCCGCGCGGTGCGCGCGCCGAGCTTCACCATCGTCTTGATCGCGCCGGTCCGGGCGAGCCAGTGGGACGCGCGGTCGAGCGCCAGGCCCTCGAGGGCCTCGATCAGCGCCGACTTGTCGAACCAGGGCGCGTTCTCCGCCAGCTCGGCGCGCGCGGCCCACTCCAGGTTGGGGATCGCCGCCCAGGGCGGCATCTGCTCGGTGCGCGGCGTGGCCCTCAGGCGGGTGAGCGTCAGCCGGTAGGCCTTCTGATTGGGCGTCTTGTGCGGCACCGGCGCGGCCCACATGCCGATGAGCCCGCGGAAGCAGTCGGCGTACAGCTTGCCGTCGCCCTTGGGGCCGGCGGTCAGCTTCTCGAGCAGCGGCAGCGCCCGCGGATCGGCCCGGTCGCCCAGCTGGCGGCAGGCGTAAGCCCGCACCCGCGGCGAGGGATCGTTCTCGACGGCGGCGAGCACCTTCTCCAGCGTGCCCTCGGTGTCCCGGGCCCAGCTCGCGGCCAGGGCGCCGAGCACCGTGATGCGCACCTGCTCGTCGGGGTGCTCGACCATCGACACCAGCAGGTCGCGCACCGCGTCGCTGCGGCCGATGGACGAGCGCACCGAGCGCAGGATGGCCCGCAGCACGTGGGGGTTCTTCTCGGCCTTGGCCGCCTCGACCAGCGCCTTGCGGCTGTCGTCGTCGCCGCCGAAGAGCGAGCTGGCCAGCCGGGCTGCCTGCAGGCGCACCGCCGGGCTCTCGTGGCCCAGGTGGCGCCGCCCGATCTCGCCCAGCTCGCCGGCGAGGTTGCGCATGAGCGTCTTGCGGTCCTTGCGGGCGCCGTCGAAGGCCTTCCAGCCGGCGCAGTCGCGGTCGATGCCGTTCGACTCGACCGCACACTCGGCGAGGCCGAGCAGCAGCTTCTCGTAGTCGGCGGGGGTGATCGCCCCGTCGAGCGCCGCTTCGGCGAGGGTCTCCTTGGCCAGCTTCTCGGCGGGCTCGACGGCCTTTTCGGCGGCGGCCTTCGCCGCGGGCGCGTCGCCGGTGGGCGCGGGCGGGTCGCTGCACCCGGCGGCCAGCAGCAGCAGCGAGAGGGCGCAGGTGAGCGAAGTCGAGCGGTTCATGAGAGGCCTCCTGGTGCGGGCGATCGCGCGCAGATCGACCCGTGTTGTGTAGCCCTGCTCCGGTTCGTACGCAAGCCGGGCCTCGGCTGGCGGGCAGGAGCGCGGCAAGAAGTGCGTCGATCGGCCGTTGGGTTGTATGCTGCGCGACGGGCGCGGGACCGCTGCGCCCTGACGAGGGGAGCATCAGGGTGGACCGGATGAGCGAGATGTGGGCGGCTGATGAGGCGCCCCGCTGGAGTGGGGCTGGCCGGACTCGGGCTGGCTGGGCTCGGGTTGGCTGGGTGTGCGCCGGACTGCTGGTTCTGGGGCTCGGCGGCTGTCGCGACGAGGTCGACGGCGACGAGCGGGACTCCATGGAGGTCGGCGTCGAGGACGTCGGCCCCGAGATGGGCGGCGACGGCGGCGACATGGGCGATGGGCGGGTGCCCGACATCGACATGGAGGTCGACGCCATCATCGACGCCGATCTGCGGGAGTGCATGCCGGGGGACGACGGCGGCCCGTGTACCGTCGGCCGTGGCGCCTGCCGCCGCGAGGGCAACAAGCAGTGCCGGCAGGGTCGCTTCGAATGCGACGTCGCCCCCGGCGAGCCGGCGGCCGTCGAGATGTGCAACGATCTCGACGACGACTGCGACGGCACGACCGACGAAGGCGCGCCCAACGTGCCGTGCTACACCGGGCCCGAAGGCACCGAGGGGGTCGGCCCGTGCAAGAGCGGCAACATGCGCTGTCCGACCGGGCCCGAGGGCGAAGGGGCGTGCATGGACCAGCAGCTGCCCGCCGACGAGGTCTGCGACGGCGTCGATCAGGACTGCGACGGCGTCGCGGACAACGACGTGCCGCCCGAGCCCTGCTACGACGGGCCGGCGGGCACCGAGGGCGTGGGCGCCTGCGTCAGCGGCATGGCGGCGTGCATCGCAGGCGACCGCGGCCCGTGTGAAGGGCAGGTGCTGCCGGCCGAAGAGGTCTGCGACGGCCGCGACGAGGACTGCGACGGCGTCGTGGACGTCGGCGAGGGGCCCGAGGCCGAGCCGGTCGGGCTGTGCGGCGAGCTGGTGGCCGACCGGTGCCACCTCTCGATGAGCTGGACGAACCTGCAGTTCATCGATCCCGGCGAGGAGATGGAGCGGGCTTTCCAGCAGTGGCCCAACTGCATCGACGTCGACGAGTGGCTCGAAGACGAGGGCCGGTGCACCCACACCGCCTTCGATCGCGGCCTGCATACCCTGCCGATGCCCGTCGGGCAGCGGCTCAACAACAGCAGCAAGTTCGGCGTGCGCTGGCGCTGCCCCGACGCGGGCGCGCCCGATGAGCTCGCCGAGCTCCTCGAGCGGGTGCAGACCGAGTGCATGGTGACCCTCGGGGAGCGCTATACGCCCGGGGAGTACGCGCTCGACGCCTGGCCGCCGTGTGACGCCGAAGCCATGACCTTGTGGGGCGTCGGCAACCGCTATCGGTGCACGACGACCCACCCCGCCGGGCGCTGGCGGGCCATCCGCCTCGCGCGGCTCTTCGGCGCCGGCACCGCGATGGCGATGGCCTTCCGCTGCCCCGGTGACGACCCGCTCCTGCGATCGGTCGAGTCCCAGACCGAGATCTGGTTCGGCTGGGCGCCACGCGTCGCCGGTGATCCGCCCGACGCGGCGCCGGATTGGGCGTCGTGCATGGGGCCCGACCCCGACAGCCGCGATCTCGTGCGCTGCACGTCGACCGGCGGTGATGGGCGCTTCCATGGCTTCTCGTTGGAGCTGTCCCGGGAAGGGGATGAGTGGGATCCGGGTCGATTCGGCATCGGGCTGCGCCCGACGGATATCGGGGGTGCCGAGCGATGATGGGCCGCGCTGCCGTGCTCGCTGTGCTCGCCGTCGGACCGCTGTGGGGCTGCCTGCCCGAGCTGCCGGAGCGGCTCATCGTGAGCGAGCCGCTCGCCGACATCGGCCCCGACAACGACGTCCCGCGGCCGGATATGTCGCCGGACATGGGCCCGGACGCCGAGATCCCAGACCGCGGGGCGGCGGTGGATGGCCCGTTGCCGATGCCCGAGTCGTGCAACGGAGAGGATGACGACCTCGACGGGCGCGTCGACGAGGGGTTTGCTTTGGGCATGCCCTGTACGGCGGGGCAGGGCATCTGCGCTGCCGAAGGCACCACCGTCTGCCGCGCGGATGGCATGGGCTTTCGCTGCGACGCGGTGCCCGGCCGGCCGTCGACGGAGCTGTGCAACGGGCTCGACGACGACTGCTCGGGGGTGATCGACGAGGGGTTCGAAGGCGTCGATGAGGCGTGCACCGCCGGTGAGGGCGTCTGCCGGGCCGAAGGGACGTTGCGCTGCAGCGACGACGGCGAGGCAGTCGAATGCAGCGTCCGGCCGGTGGAGGTGAACAGCGGCCTGGAGCGCTGCAACGGGATCGACGACGACTGTGACGGTGCGGCCGATGAAGCGTTGAGGCGCGGCTGCCAGGCCCAGGCGATCGGCGTCTGCATCGCCGGGCAGCAGATCTGCGACGGCGGGCAATGGTCCGCCTGCGAGAGCGTCGTCGAGCCCGACCTCGAACGGGGCGATCTGTGCAATGGGATCGACGATGACTGCGACGGCTTGCTCGACGAGGACATCCTGCCGCCCAGCGACGAGGGAGGCTGCGGGCCCCTCGACTGTATCGACCTCGATGGGTGTATTCCGAGCACCGCGTGCACCGAGCAATGCGATCCGGAATCCGAGGTGCGCACCCGCTGCGCCCGGGCGCCCGAAGAAGCCTGCGACGGGCGCGATGACGACTGCGACGGGGCCATCGACGACGATGGCATCTGCGGGCGACCGATGGTCGAGACCTGCACCTTCGGCCTGGGGTGGAGCCTGGATGACATCCCCGCGCCGGCCGACAACTGGGGCGACTGCGATTTCGGCGCCGGCGGCTTCGACGATCGCGCCTCGTGCAACGGCACGCGCGACGATCGCTTCGTGACGGTGCAGCTGCCCGAGGCGGCGGACGTCGACGCGGCGGACGATCGCCTCGGCGTGACCCTGCGCTGCTCGCCGGGCGCGGTCGGCGACTATATCGTGAGCCACTGTCGGATCGTCCTGGGCATCGCGACCGCCGCCGCCGGCGTGGCCGACAGTGTCGAGGCCTGGGGCGCCTGCCCGGCGGCGCGCGTCGGCGGGAACGACAGCGTCGCGTGCACCTCGAGCACCGCCCAGGGCGGCTTCGAGCCGATGCCGGTGCCGTTCGACCTGACGACCGATCAGCTCATGGCCGTCGCCTTCATCTGCCAGGACGGCGACGATCCGGCCCGTGCGGCCGCGCTGCAGTCGTCGCTGGCGGTGTCGTTGGCCTGGGCCGACTCGACGAGCGAGGGCGAGATCGACTGGGCGGCGACGTGCGGGACGCTGGGCGACGGTGACCCCTACACGGCCTGCGCGCGCACCCGCGGAGACGGTCGCTTTCGGGCCTTTCAGTTGACCGCCGACGTCGACGGGGGCGATCGCTTCGCGATCCAGTTGAGCCCGCTCTGAAGCGCATGTGGTGTGCACGCCCGGTCATCGTATCGGCTCTCTGTCTGGGCGGCGTCGGCTGCTTCGCCGAGTTCCCCGAACGGCGAGCGCCGTTGGACGCCGCGCCGATGGATGTCGGCGACAGCGCGGTCGACCCCCAGCCTGACATGCGGCCTGATATGCGGACTGACATGGATCGGCACGACGTCGAGTCACCGCCGGATGCGAGGCCGGACGACGCGCTGCCGATGCGCGAGCTGTGCAACGGCATGGATGACGATCACGACGAGGTGATCGACGAAGGCTTCGACCTCGGCATGCCCTGCACGGCGGGGCAGGGGATCTGCGCGGCCGCGGGGGTGATGATCTGCCGCGAAGACGGCATGGGCGGACGCTGCGACGCGGTGCCCGGCCGGCCGTCGACGGAGCTGTGCAACGGGCTGGACGACGACTGCTCGGGTGTCATCGACGAGGGCTTCGAATCGGTCGGCGAGCCGTGTGCGGCCGGGGCGGGCGTCTGCCAGCGGCGGGGCGACGTCGTGTGTGCCGAAGACGGTCAGTCCACGGTGTGCGGCGCCCGCGCTGCCGACGAGCAGGCGACCCTGGAGCGCTGCGACGGCGACGATGATGACTGCGATGGCGCGGTCGACGAGGGGCTGGTGCGCAGCTGCACGGTCGAGCTGCCCGGCGTCTGCGCGGCGGGGCGGCAGACGTGCGCCGACGGGCTCTGGTCGCCCTGTGCGGGTGATGTCGAGCCGGGCAACGGCCGAGCCGACGTCTGCAATGGCATCGACGACGATTGCGACTTCGCCACCGACGAAGAAGACCTGCCCGACGGTGCGTTTCCGTGCTCCGACGAGCCGCCCAGCCCGGATGTGCCGCTCGGCGTCTGCGCGCAGCAGGTCGAGGGGTGCGTGCGCACGACCGGCTGCGTCGAGCAGTGCGATCTCGACGGCGGCGTCGGCTTCGCGTGCCTGCCCGCGCCAGAGGAGGACTGCGACGGGCGGGACGACGACTGCGACGGCGTGGTCGACGACGACAGCGTCTGCGGGCGTCCCATCGTCGACACCTGCACGTTCGGCCTGGGGTGGAGCATGGACGCGATCCCGGCGCCGGCCCGGGACTGGGGTCCGTGTGACATCAGCGCGGGTGGCTTCGACGATCGCTTCTCGTGCAACGGCACGCGGGGCGACGCCTTCGTGACGGTGCAGCTGCCGGAAATGGTCGACATCGGCGCCGCCGACGATCGGCTCGGTGTCACCCTGCGCTGCTCGCCGGGGGCGGTGGGCGAATACATCGTCAGCCACTGCCGGGTGATCCTCGGCCTTGCGACCCCTGCGGCCGGGGTGGCGGACGGGGTGGCGGAGTGGGGGCCGTGCCCGGCGCAGCGGGTGGGCGGCGACGACAGCGTCGCGTGTACCTCGAGCACCGCCCAGGGCGGCTTCGAGCCGATGCCGGTGCCGTTCGACCTGACGACCGACCAGCTCATCGGTATCGCCTTCATCTGTGCTGACCCGGACGACCCGGCGCGCGCCGAGGCCTTGCAGTCGTCGATTATCGCCTCGATCGCCTGGGCCGACGCGTCGGTGGAGGGCGAGGTCGACTGGCAGGCCGCCTGCGCGCCGCTGGGTGATGGTGACCCCTACACCGCCTGCGCACGGACCCGCGGCGATGGTCGCTTTCGTATCCTGCGGCTGACCGCCGACGTCGACGGCGGGGATCGCTTCGCGATTCGCCTGAGCCCGCTGTGACCCGTCGGCGGGACTGCCTGCGACGGGTTGCGACGGCGCTGTCACTGATGCGTGCATCGGCCACGACCCGGGGTTAGGATGCGAGCCATGAACCACGCTCGTCTCTTCGCCTCGTCTGTGCTGCTCGGGAGCGCTGTTGCGCTCGTCGCGCTGATGGCCGCTCCGGCTCTGGCCGATACGCTGGCCTGCTACAAGGCCGGCACGGCAGCGATGAAGGCCGATGACTTCGCCGCGGCGGCGGAGGCCTTTGCGGCGGCGGCCGAGAAGCCCACCTGCGCCGGCGTGCGAGACGGCTTGCTGTACAACGAGGCGGCGGCGCTCGATCGGCTGGCGGCCGCGGCGTCCGCAGGCGACGACATGCCGTTCTGCCGGGCGCTGCGGGCCTATCGCCGCGCGCTGCCCGTCGCCCGCGCGGCCACCCGCCCCGTCATCGAGAAGCAGATCGCCGCGCTCTCACCCCGCTGTCCGCCGGCGGGCGCGCTGAAGATCGTCTGCGAGCCGGCCGGCGGCACGGTCTCCCTCGAAGGCTTGACCCGCAAGCAGCCCTGTCCGGCGCGATTCGACGACTTGCGCCCGCGCACCTGGCGCGGTGAGGTCACCGCGGCGGGCATCACCGCTCCTTTTGAGGTCGAGGTGCGCTCCGGCCAACGCATCGAGCATCGCGTCGTGCTCGACTTGCCCTCACCGACGCCGGCCGATCCGGGCGAAACGCCGGGGCTGACCGTCGGCGGCACGACCACGACCGTCGAGCCCGGTGGCGGGCCGCTGACGTGGATCGGCTGGGGAGCCATCGCCCTGGGCGCGGCCAGCGCCGGCGTGGCGACCTACGCGTATCTCGACGGGCGGGCGCTGGTCGAAGAGGCCGACGCCCTCGCGGCGGACGAGACCCTCAGCCGGGCCGAGTATGACAGCGCCTACGCTGCCGCCGAGGCCGATCACGCGTCCCGCAAGAACCTGCACCTGGGCACCACCATCGCCGCCGGTGCCCTCGTCACGACCGGCGTCGTTCTGCTGCTGCTCGACGATGGGCCGCCCGCCGAGGGCGAGGCGCGCCTCGAGCCGATCATCGGCCCGGTCTCCGGGGTGCGGGTCCACTTTTGGCCCTGAAGCCCCGCGATCTGCTCGGCCGGCAGCTGGCGGGCAAGTACACCCTCGAGTCGCTGATCGGGGTGGGCGGCTTCGGCGCGGTCTATCGCGCCCGGCAGGCGCCCATCGATCGGCTGGTGGCGGTCAAGGTCAACCTGCACAGCCACCGCGCCGATCTGCAGGCCCGCTTCGTGCGCGAGGCGCGGCTGCAGGCCGAGCTGCGTCACCCGGGCTGCGTGATGCTGCTCGATTGCGGCGAGACCGAAGGCCTCTTCTATCTGGTGCAGGAGTTCGTCTCGGGCCATTCGCTGCGCGACGCGCTGGCCGACGGCCCGCTCGAGCCGGGCCGGGCCATCGAGCTGATCGATCAGGTGCTCGGCGCGCTCGGCGAGGCCCATCGGCATCACATCGTGCACCGCGACATCAAGCCGGCCAACGTGATGCTGACCCGCACCAGCGACGATCGCGAAGAAGTGCGGGTCCTCGACTTCGGCATCGCCAAGCTGCTGGTGCAGGACGAAGACGACGGCGAGAGCCTGACCGGCACCGGCATGTCGCTGGGCACGCCGGCCTATATGGCGCCCGAGCAGATCCGCCCGGGCCCGATCGGTCCGCCCACCGACCTGTACGCGGTCGGGGCGATGCTCTACCGGCTCGTCGCGGGGCAACCGGTCTTCGCCGGGGCCACGATCGACGTGCTCACCCAGCAGCTCAACGCGCCGCCGCCGCCGCTGCCGTCCGGTTTGCGGGCCCTCGACGGCATCATCGCGCGGGCCATGGCCAAAGCGCCCGGCGATCGCTTCCAGTCGGCGGCGGAGATGCAGGCGGCGCTCGCGGCGGTGAACCGCGCAGCGCTTCACGCGGCGGTCCCGACCGGCGGACCGGCGGTGGGGCCGTCGACGACCATGGTCACGCCTTCGCTCGAGGCGGCGCCGACGCTCGTCACGCCGTCGGCGCCCATGCTGACCGGCCTGCCGCACGCCGCGCCGATCGCCGCGCCCATCGCCGCGCCGGTCGCAGCGCCACCGCCGGCCGGCCGCTGGCGCGTCGTCGGCGCCCTGGCGGCGCTGTTGGTGGTCGGCGCCGCGGTGCTCGTCTGGCTGCTCGTCAGCGGTGATGGGCTCCCGACGGCCGACGACGCGGCGGTGCTCGCCGGCGGGGGATCGGCGGACGCCGCGCCCACGCCGGTCTCGGCGCTCGACAGCGCGCTGCCCGACCGCGCGCTGCCCGACCGCGCGCTGCCCGACCGCGCGGCGCCCGATACGACGCCGCCCGACGCCGCGCCCGCGAAGCCCGACGCCGCCATCCGCCGTCGACGCCGCGTGCGCCGGCCCGCGCGCCGTGGGCCCGATGCGGCAAAGCTCGAGGCCCGATTCGGCGATCAACTCGACGCCTGCAGCTGCGCCGACGCCCGATCGACCCTGCGGCGGCTGGGCCCGCTGGTCGGCGCGCGCAAGGCCTCTCTGACCGAGCGCTACGAGGCGGCGTGCGTGCTGCTGCTGCCCGGCAACTGCGCCTCGCGCTGATCCTTGCACCATCGGCGGGAGTATAGGACCGTTCGA
This sequence comes from bacterium, assembly GCA_030427205.1. GTDB lineage: Bacteria > Myxococcota_A > Bradymonadia > UBA7976 > UBA1532 > JACKDM01. The sequence goes on from JAUHXC010000009.1 coordinate 186,475, forward strand.
AGCGTATCCGGTCGCCCGGCGACCCGAACCCACGAGGAGAACCGTTGAAGCACCCCGTCACGCTCTCCGTCGGGCTGGCCGCCCTGCTGGCCGCAGGCCCGGTCGCGGCCAACGACTGTACCGCCCCCGGTCAGGCGGCGCTCGACGCCGGCAAGCACGCCGCGGCGGTCACCGCCTTCGAGATCGCGCTGGAGAACCCGGCCTGTGGCAACCACCGCGACGCGGTGCTGCTGGGGCTGGCCTCGGCGATGCACGGTCAGGCCGAGGCCGACGAGGACGGCCGGCGCTACTGCGACGCCAAGCAGAAGTACATCCTGGTGTCGGAGAGCATCGACGCCGGGCTGGCGGCCAAGGGCAAAGCGGGCCTCGAAGCGGTCACCGCGCCCTGTGACGAGGCGTGGAAGGGCAGCCTGACCGTCGAGTGCCCCAGCGGCGCCGAGGCCTACATCGAGCGCCTGGGCGGCGCGAAGGCCTGCCCGGCGACCTTCGAAGGCATCAAGGCCGGCACCTACCAGGGTGAGCTGCGCGCCGACGGGCGCAGCGCCCCGTTCATCGCCGCGGTCACGCCCGGCGCCGACGTGAAGGTCGAGGCCGAGCTGCCCGCGGCGGGCGGAGGCGGCGGCGGCATCTCGACCTGGGCCTGGGTCGCCGCCGGCGCTTCGCTGGCTGCGTTCGCCGGCGCGGGCGTCGCGGCGCTCAATACCCAGACCATCGCCGATCAGGCCAACCGGCCGGAGAACGTCGGCGACTTCGATACGCTGCAGGACGACCACGGCACCCAGGCGACGCTGCACTACGCCCTGCTCGGTACGGGCGTCGCGCTGGCCGGGGTCGCCACGTGGCTCTTCCTCGACGCCGGCGGCGACGAGGCGGCGGCAGACGGGGCCTCGGCGGTCATCACCCCCGAGGGCTTCGGGTTCGGCTGGCGGGGGAGCTGGTGATGCGGGCGTTGATCGCAATGGGGGCCCTGCTGGCTCTGGCCGCGTGTGTCGCCGAGTTCCCGGCCGAGCCCCCGGAGGTGCCGCCGGTGCCCGACGGTGACGTGCCCGAGCCCGAACCCGAGCCGGAGCCCGAGCCCGACGGCGCGCCCGAGCCGGAGCCCGAGCCGGTCGACATGATGCCGCCCGAGCCCGACCTCGGGCCGCAGCCGGAGACGTGCAACGGCGCCGACGACGACCTCGACGACGTGATCGACGAGGACTTCGCGCTCAACCAGCCGTGCGCGACGGGCGACGGCATCTGCGGGTTGACCGCCTGCGCCGACGGCGGCGAAGGCACCGAGTGCGTCGCCGCGGCCGAGATGGTCGAGCAGGGCGACGAGACCTGCAACGGGATCGACGACGACTGCGATGGCACCGTCGACGAGGGCTTCGACGTGGCGGTCGAGTGCACCGTGGGCCAGGGCATCTGCGAGACGTTCGGGCTGCAGGTGTGCGCCGAGGACGGCGCCGGCACGGTCTGCGACGCGATGGCCGGGCAGCCGGAGGCCGTCGAGTTCTGCGGCAACGGCGACGACGACGACTGCGACGGGCAGACCGACGAGGACGACTGCGAGTGATCACGACGGGCTTCAGCCGATCGGCCCGGGCCGCGCGCTTCGCTTCGGCGCTGCTCGCGGCGGTCTGCATGCTGGGGTGCCTGCCCGAGCTGCCCGGCCGGCTGAGCGCGGCCGATGTGGGTCCGGCGTCGGATATGCGGGCGCCCGACGTGCAGGACGCGCGGACGGGAGTCGGGGGCGACAGCGCCCTGCCCGATGTGCTGGAGCCCGAGCCGCCGGTCGATATGGCGTTGCCCGAGCCCGAGCCGGGCATGGACATGGACCTGCCGGAGCCCGAGCCGTCCGTCGACATGGAGCCGCCCGAGCCGGACATGGATCTGCCCGAGCTGGACATGGACCCGCCCGGGCTGGACATGGGTCTGCCCGAGCTGGACATGGACCCGCCCGAGCTGGATATGAGTCCGCCCGAGCTGGACATGGCGCCGCCCGAGTTCGATCTGAGCCCGCCTGATCTGAATCTGCCTGGACCAGAGGTCTGCAACGGTCTCGACGACGACCAGAACGGTGTCGTCGACGACGCCCCGGTCTGCGGTCGGGTGATCGCCGAGAACTGCCGGGTCTTCCTGGGTTGGGCCGATAATGACAACGGCCCCGCCGATGGGTCGGAGACCTGGGGTGCCTGTCCGGACAACGACACGGACGACTTCGACGGCGACGAGGTCGCCTGCCGCGGGACGCGCGGGCAGCAGCTGTTTCGGCGGCTTCAGCTCAAGGGCAACGTCAATGATGACGACGACATGGGGATCGCCTTCCAATGCGAGGGTGGTCCGCCGGGCGTCGCCGAGTGGATCGAATCATCGTGTGAGGTCTGGATCGGGCAGGCAGACGGACTCCGCGCAGACCTCGGTCGCGCCCGCGACGACTGGGGCGGCTGCCTCGCGAACGGGGGCAACCCTCGGGGCGGGTGGACCTGCGAGTCCAGCGGTCGGGATGGCTTGTTCCACCGCATGTCGCTGACCGGCGACGTCAACTATGACGACGCGTTCGCGGTCGCGTTCCGCTGTGCCGATCCCGACGACGAGGCGCGAGCGGCGGCGGCGCAGGCGTCCGCCGCGGTCTTTCTGGCCTTCGATGGCAGTCCGGACGATGGGAGCGCGGTCGACCTGCAGCCGAGGTGGAGCGCCTGTCCTGGCGAGCGGCGTGATGCGCTGGACGACGGGTCATCCGAGCGGTGCGTCTCGTCGGCTTTCGACGGCCGCTTCCATCGCTTCACCATTGAGGATGGATTCTTCTTCGACGTGACGGGCGAGCACGCCTTCGGCATCGCGCTCTTCGCCCATCCCGATTCGCCCTGAGACTCACGTCGGCGTCATCTGCGCATCACTTCGCACATGGTGCTGGATGGCATTGGGGGTGCCATCTGGATGACATCGGATGCCATGTGGCTGCCATCGGGATGCCATTTGGATGGCATCCGCATGCCATCGGCATCACTCTGCCCCGACCTCAGATCTCCTCGTCCACGTCTGCCCGGGCGCGGGCGATGGCGGCCAGACTGTCGACGAGCAGCGCCACGTCGGGCGCGCGGGTCTTGATCTGCTCCGCCAGTCGGGCGGCGGTCGTGGCCGCCTTGGCGGTCGTGGGCAGGGTCACCGCGGCGGCCACCGCGCGGGCGCGGCGGGTCTCCTCCTTCATGCGGGCGACCTCGGCCTCGGCCTCCTCGACGCGGCGATCGGCGTCGTTGATCGCCCGCCGCAGGCGGAACAGCTCGTTGACCAGCTGCGAGACGGCGCTCGGTGAGGCGGCGGCGACGTAGGCCGCGTTGCGCCGGGCGTTCTCGGCCACGCCGTTGCGTGGGATCTGCGCGTCGAAGAGCCCCGTCTCGCCGGAGACGACCCGCCGGCCCACCGCCCGCCACTTGCCGGCGGTGGCCTGCTCGGCCCGGGCCACGATGTCGTGCAGCATCTTCGCCGGCAATCCGATGCGATCCCGCATGTCGTCCTCCGCGCAGAGCGATATCCGGTTCTATCACGCCGACGGCGCGCTGGCCTCTTCCCGGCTCGCCGCCGCGACGAGCGCGGGCACGGGCGGCGCGCCCACATAGCGCAGGCCGACCGATCCGTCGGCGAGCTGGATCGCCTCGGGGGTATTGCGGCCGGCGAGCACCCGGGCGACGCCCGGCTCGAGGCTCAGCGGCTCGGCGACCACCAGCTTGCCCGGGTGCGAGCGGGCGAGCAGCAGCGCGGTGCGGTGCACGGTATGGCCGAAGTAGTCCAGCCGGCCGTCGAGGGTCGCGACATAAGCCGGCCCGCCGTTGACCGACGCCCGCAGGGTCAGCGCCGTCTCCCGCTCGAACAGCGCGAAGCCGGCCTTGACCGCCGAGCCGGGCTCGTCGAAGGCGCAGACGAGGCCTTCGCCCTCCATCTTGATCACCGAGCCGCCGTGGTCGGCCACCAGCGTCGCGACCCGCTCGAAGTGGGCGTGCAGCATCGCGAACGCGCGCGGGCCGTCGTCGGCGTAGATCCGGCCCATCTCGCAGATGGCGGTGCGCAGCAGGGTGACCCGGGCGACGTTGACCAGCGCGCCGGGCGCCAGCCGCTCGTGGGGGAAGAGCGCCCGGAAGATCTCGAGGCCCATCGCGTCGGCGGCGGTCATCGCGTCGTCCCGCTCGGCGAGGCGCTCGATGCGCAGCAGCACGTCGTGATCGAAGCCGTTGGTCAGCACGATGCGCTGGCGCCCCGAGCGTACGCTGCGCGGGATGCCGTCGGCGCCCGATGGCCCCAGCTCGACGTCCCAGCCATCGCGGGGGGCGTGGGCGTGCACCCGGAAGACCGCCGCGTAGGGCAGCCGGCGGCCGGCGAGGCGGTAGGCGCCGTCGCCCAGCAGCAGGTTGAGCGCGAGCCGCTCGCCCGGCGCGAGCCTCATCTGCACCGCGACGTGCGGCGCCTGAGCCGGGCCGCCCATGCAGTAGAGGGCGTCGTCCACCGCGCGGATGCTCGGCTGCGGGCGGAAGACCATCTCGATCGAGCCGGCGAAGTCGAGTTCGAAGTCGAGGGCGCAGACCTGGCAGTGTCCGTGGTCGGCGATCTCGGCGAGGGTATTGGCGATGTCCGAGGGCACCCGGCACACCGGGCACAGCAGATCCCACAGCAGGCTGAGCAGGCCCTCGCGCACCCCGTGCAGGCAGGCTTCGACCAGCAGCTGCGGCTCGACCTGCATCCGCTCGGCCAGCGCTCGGGGGCGGATGCGGTTGAGGGCGGGGGAGGGGGCCTCGGCGACGTAGCGCACCAGCCGATCGACGACCAGCTCGTCGAGGTCGAGGGCGCGCAGCCGCTGATGGGCCAGCTCGATGGCGCTGCGGGTGCTCGCGCTCAACGACTCGGGGGCCTCGAACGGATCGGCCATCGCGCCGTCGACCTGCCCGGCGGCCATCGCCTGGATGTGCTTGTCGAACCGGGCGAAGATCTGCTCGTAGGCCTTGCGGGTCTTGACGCCGGCCTCGTAGCTGGCCACCAGCCGGGTGACCCCGTAGCGCGCCTTGAGCTGCACCGTCTGGGTGATGCGGGTGCCGCCGCCGGGCAGCGGCTCGAGGTCGGTGACGGCGCGCATCCAGCGCAGCGGGCCCTTCTCGTAGATCCGCAGGTTGCCGATGCGCCGGCCCTCGATCCACTCCATGGGCTGCTCGTCCCACTTCGCCTCGAAGCCGGCGAGGCGTTGCGCAGCGTGGTAGATCGCGATGCCTTCGTCGAGCCCGAACTCCACCTCGAACGGGTTGAGGCCGAGGGCCCGGTTGATGCGCCGGGTATCGGAGACCAGCGGCCACAGCGCCGCGCTCGACGCGCTCAGATCCCAGCTCCAGACGTAGTTCTGGATGCCCTCCGAGTCGGGCAGCGGCGGGTGTACGCGGGCGTCGGTGGGCTCGCCGCGCAGGAGCCGAGAGACCCCGTCGAGGGCGCCGGCGGCGTCGGCCGGCCGCGCGTCGCGATCCTTGTCGAGCAGCCGGTGCACGTACTCGGTGACCGGCTCGGGCAGATCGGGCCGCGCCCGCGCCAGCGGCGGTACGGGGTCTTGGATGTGCTTGATCAGCAGCCCGGTGGGGTTGGCCGAGTCGAAGGGCGGATCACCCGTCAAGAGCTCGTAGAGCAGCACGCCGACCGCGTAGAGATCGGCCCGCCCGTCCACCTCGAGGCCGCGGGCCGCCTCGGGCGACATGTAGTGCGGCGTTCCGACCAGCGCGCCCACGGCGGTCAGCCGCTCGTCGTCGGCGTCGACGAGCCGGGCGATGCCGAAGTCGCACAGCACCGCCACGGTGGTGGCCCCGCGCCCCTGCACCATCACGTTGGCCGGCTTGATGTCGCGGTGCACGATGCCCGCCGCGTGCACCGCGTCGAGGGCCCGCAGCACGTCGGCGGCGATGCGCAGGCTCGTCTCCAGCGGCAGGTGCTTCTCCTGCTGCAGCAGGTCGGAGAGCGGGCGGCCTTCGACGAACTCCAGCACCAGATAGGGCAAGCCCCCGCCGACGATGCCGGCGTCGACCAGGTTCGCGATGCGGCTGTGGCGCACCGTGCGCAGCAGGCGCACCTCTTTGTCGAACCGCTTTCGGAAGCGATCCTCCGACATGAGGTTGGCCCGCATGATCTTCACCGCGACCCGCGAGCCGTCCGCCGGGTCGATGCTCTCGTAGACCTGACCCATCGCGCCCTCGCCGATGAGCCGCCCCAGTTCGAAGCGGCCGATGATCGGCAGCGTGCGCTGGGGCTCGTCGCCCGTCGGTCGCGGCGTCGGATCATCGCCGGGATCGGTCTCGGCCATCGCGTCGGGCCGGCCGGCGGGCGCGGCGGACTCTTCGTCGGCGTGCAGCGGCGAAGGCAGGCGATGATCGGGCAGGCCGGGCAGCGAGGCGGTGCGGTTGCCCTTGGGCACGGGCGGGGCGGCCGTCTCGGTGGTCGGGGCGAAGGCGGTGTCCGGATCCAGCCGGCTCATCAGGGCGACCTGATCGGCGTCGGGTCGATCCTCGGGCGCGTCGGCCAGCATCGCCTTCAGGCACTCGGCGAGCGGGTCGTCGGGTTCGATGGCCGCGCGCCAGCGGGCCGGGGCAGATCCGTTGGGGCCGTCGTCGATCGGCGCCCCGCGGCGGGCCCAGACCAGCGTCGCGGCCAGGGCGAAGACGTCGGCCCGATCGTCGAAGGCGCCGTCGAAGACCTCCGGTGGCTGGGTCGCCCGGTCGGCGTCGCGCTCGATGTGCAGCGCGTCGAGGCCCGAGGGGTCGATCACCGGGCCGGCCTGCCCGTCGATCTGGCAGATGCGCGTCGGCCCCAGGTCGCCGAGGAAGAGCCCCATGTCGTGCAGCGCCACCAGCCCCTCGGCGAGGTGACCGAGCGCCGACCGGCGGGCCTCGTCGTCGAGCCGCCCGGCCGCGAACCGTTCGATCCAGCGGCCCGACTGCGGCGGCGTGGCGACGTGCCGCGGCGCGCTGACGAGCCCCACCGACATCGGCAGGACGGCCGGGTGCTCCACCAGCCCCGCCAGCCGCAGCCGACGGTCCCGGCTCCAGCTCTCCTCGCCGTCCCGCGGCGCGAGGCGGGTGACCCACTGCGGCACGTCGTCGCGCTGGGCGCGCCACGTCGTGCCGTCGGGGCCGGTGCCGATGGGCTCGAAGACCCCGAAGGGGCCGAGCATGACCGGATCGGCCGCGTAATCGCCTGGTGCCACCTGGACCTCCGACGGCACCCGGGCCGCCGCTGGCAGGGTAATGGGTCCGGGGCTTCGTGGGCAATCTCCCGCGGCCGGATCTCGCGGCGCGTCGAGAAGGCGTCGGCGGGGTGGGCGGGGTTGATCGGGAGCCGACGCCCGATCGAATATGCCGCCATGCGTTGCCCCGCCCGATCTCCGGCCGCCCCCGCGCGCGTCGCCGTCACGCTCGCCGCCGTCACGCTCGCCGCGTGCGTCGAGCAGGAGCCCCCGCTGACGGTGAGCGTGCAGGTCGAAGCGCGGGCCGCAGCGCGGCTGACTTTGCCCGAGGGCGCGCTGGCGGTCGACCGGGCGCTGCTGCTGGCGGGCGCCGTCGAGCTGGTGCCCTGCGACGAGGCCCTCGCCGGCCGTCACCCGCTGCGGTGGCTGCTCGGAGAGGCCCGCGCCCACGGGCAGGAGGGCGGCGGCGGGCTCTCGATGGTGGTCGAGCCCATCGACGGGCTCGATCCGCTCGCCCGGGAGATCGCGCGCATCGAGGTGCCGCCGGATCTCACGCTGTGCGGGCTGCGGCTGGGCGCCGGGGACGACGACGGCGTGGCCCTCGCCGGCCGCGTCGACGGTGTCGAGCGCAGCTGGGTCGGCCGCTTCGAGGGCGCGTTGCGCCTGCCGTTTCCGGCCGTGGCGCTCGACGCGTCGCGGCGCACGATGACGATCACGCTGCGCTTCGCGGTCGAAGACTGGGTCGCCGGCCTGCCGGCCGATGACGGGGCGCGCGGTCGGGCGCTCGCGGCCAACGCCGGGGCCACGATGAGCGTCGAGGTCCGCTGAGCGCAGGTGTCGCGGTCCCCGGGCGGTCGCTCCGACGCCCCGGGAGCAATTCACGGGGCAACTCACGGGGTTCGGCGCGGGACTTCAGGCGTCGCGCAGCCGCTCCAGCTTGCGGTATAGCGTACGCTCGCTCATGCCCAGCGCGTCGGCGAGCGCCCGTCGCTGCCCGTCGAAGCGGGTCTCGGCCCAGGCGAGGTAGCGCCGCTCGACCTCGGCGAGCGGCACGACGGCATCACCCCAGGGCCAGTCCGCCGGGTGAGCGGCCGTCGGCGCCGATCCAGCGGCGGTCGACAGCAGCGCGGGCCCCGCCACCGGATCGAGCGGGTCGCCGAAGGGCAGGTGCACCGGCTCGATCGTCTGTCCGTCGGTCAGCAGCACCGCCCGGTCGATGACATTGCGCAGCTCGCGCACGTTGCCCGGATAGTGCCAGCGGCCCAAGGCGTCAGCGGCGGCGGGCGAGAGGCTCAGCGTCGGCGCCCGACGGGCGAGGAAGGCGCGGGCGAGCAGCACCACGTCCTCGGGGCCGCGCTCACGCAGGGCCGGCATGCGCACCGGGAAGGCGGCGATGCGGTAGAAGAGGTCGCCGCGAAAGCGGCCCTCGGCGACCATCGACCGCAGATCGCGGTGGGTGGCGCAGACCAGCCTGAAGTCGGCCCGATGCTGCTCGGTGCCGCCGACCCGGCGAAACGTGCCGCTCTCGAGCAGCCGCAACAGCTTGACCTGCTGCTCGAGCGGCACGTCGCCGATCTCGTCGAGGAAGAGCGTGCCGCTGGCGGCGGCCTCGATCAGGCCGGTCTTGCGGACGTGCGCGCCGGTGAAAGCGCCGCGCTCGTGGCCGAAGAGCTGTGACTCGAAGAGCGTCGCCCCCAGCCCCGAACACTCGACGGGCACGAAGGGCCCGTCGCGCCGCGGGCTCTCGGCGTGGATCGCGCCCGCCGCGAGCTCCTTGCCCGAGCCGGACTCGCCCAGCAGCAGGACGGGCAGCGGACTCGGCGCCACCCGGTGGATCAGCTCGACCGCGCGGCGGAACGCCGCCGAGCGGCCGATGAAGCCCTCGAGCCGGGCGCTGACCGCGTCCAGCGGGCGGATCAGCTCGATGTAGGCCAGCGGTTGGCCATCGGCTCCGAGCAGAGGGCGCAGCTCCACGTCGACATGCTCCGGTCCGTCGGGGCCGTGATGCACGTGGAAGACCCGTGCCGGCCGCCGCGTGGCCCGGCTCTCGGCCAGCGGGCAGGTCTCGCCGTTCTCGTCGCACGGCGATCCGTAGCCGTGCGAGACCGCGAAGCAGCGGTCGTGGCCTTCATCGAGGTTCGTCGCGCCGTAGTGATCGCGATAGGCCCGGTTGGCCGCCAGGACCCGGTAGTCGGTCGACAGCAGGATCGCCGGCCGATCGAATTGCTCGAGCATGCTGCGCAGGGCGGGGGAGACCGGGTCGAGCTCGGGGGGTTGATGGGCGGGCAGAATCGGCAGCGATTCGCGGGGCATAGGGGCGCAGTCTCCTCGGCGTGGCCCGCCGAGTCGACGGGCAGCAGCGTCACCATACAGCCCCGCCGCGGATGACAGAAGTGGCAGTCCTGCCAGTCTCGTCTGACAGGAGTGGCGGTCAGCAGTGACAGTCGCGGATGTCGACGGCCCGCAGGCCGGATGCAGAGCGGCGGCCTCCGCGGGATCGCCCCCGGCGCCGCGTCTCGCCAGAGATGGCACACCGGTTGCTGTGTATCCCGGCGGTCGGGCGGTCGCGGCCCGCCCGCTTCACCCCGTCCCCCGGAGACGCCGATGCTCAACAGCGCCACCACCGCCCGCGAGGTCGGAGACCGGCTCGACCGCCTCGAGGCCAGCCTCGATCGCATCGAGCGGGCCCTCACCGCCCTCGCACCGGTCGGCCCGCCCGCCAGCCAGTTCGTGACCGAGTCCCCGCGGTTGGCGGCCATGGCCGTCGATACCTTCGATGCGTTCGTGGCCGATGTGCCCGACGCCGACGCCCGCCTGCGGGCCTTGCTCGCCCTCGCGCTGCGGGCCAGCCGGCCCGAGACGCTCGAGCGCATGAGCGCCGGGCTCGACCTGCTCGACTCCGCGCCGCACGCCGTGGCCGCGGCGGTCGACGTCTTCGACGCGGTGATGGGCGCCGCGGCGGCCGAGGGGGTCGACGTCAACGCCTTCTTCGGCGTCGCCGGCCGCTTCGCGGTGCACCTCGTCAAGCTCGGTCCGGCCATCGACCAGCTTCTCGATTCGGGCATGCTCGATCCGGAGGTCATCGCGACCCTCGGTCGGCTGGGCAAGGCGCTGTCGGCCACCACGGACACCGCGCCCGAGCCGGTGGGCGGTCTGTTCGCGACGCTCAAGGTGCTCAAGGAACCCGCGGTGCAGCGCTCGCTCGGCTTCGCCGTCGAGGTCGCCCGCCAGTTCGGAGCCGACGGCACGCCGGTGCGCCGATGAGCGCGCCGTCGCCGCTCTTCGTCCGCAGTTGGGGTCGCTCGACCCGCCACGGTGTCCACCGGCCACAGTGTCCACCGGCCACAGTGTCGCCCCGATCGCCGAGCCGCCCTTTTTCGCACGGATTCATGGAGAACACCCGGACATGACCACCCGACATCACGACGTCCTCATCATCGGCGGCGGCACCGGCGGGCTCACCGTCGCCAGCCAGCTCGCGCAGCTGCCCGACGCCCCCGACATCGGCCTCATCGAGCCCAGCGACAAGCACTACTACCAGCCCCTGTGGACCCTGGTCGGCGCCGGGGTCTACCCCCGCGAGGCCAGCGAGCGCGACGAGGCCGACTTCATCCCCGACGGGGTGACCTGGATCAAGGAACGCGTCGCCGGCTTCGACCCGGAGAGCGACGCGGTCGTGCTCGCCGGCGGTGAGAGGGTGACCTACGGCCAGCTGGTGGTGGCCGCGGGCATCCAGATCGACTGGGACGAGATCGAGGGGCTGACCGACAGCCTCGGCAAGAACGGGGTGGCCAGCAACTACAGCTGGGACAGCGTCGAGTCGACCTGGGACGCCATCCGCACCTTCAGCGGCGGGCGGGCGCTTTTCACCTACCCCAACACCCCGATCAAGTGCGCCGGCGCGCCGCAGAAGATCATGTATCTCGCCGAGCACGCCTTCCGCCGGCAGGGCGTGCGCGGGCGCACCGACGTCGAGTACTGGTGCGCCGGGGCGGGCATCTTCGGGGTCGCCCGCTACAAGACGGTGCTGCAAGGCATCGTCAAGGACCGCGGCATCGAGGATCACTACCGCTACAACCTCAAGGCCATCGACGGGCCCAAGAAGACGGCGATCTTCGAGCATCTCGACGGTGGGGCCGACGAGACGGTGAAGTTCGACATGATCCACGTCACGCCGCCGATGAGCGCGCCCGACTTCATCAAGAAGAGCCCGCTCGCCGTCGACAACGCCCTCGGCTGGGTCGACGTCGATCAGTACACCATGCAGCATGTGCGCTACCCCAACGTCTTCTCGCTGGGCGACTGCAGCAGCCTGCCGTGCTCGAAGACCGGCGCGGCCATCCGCAAGCAGGCGCCGGCGCTGGTGCACAACCTGATGGCGCTGCGCAACCGCCGGCCGCTCGACGCGAAGTACGACGGCTACGCCTCGTGCCCGCTGGTGACCGGCTACGGCAGCGCGGTGCTCGCCGAGTTCAAGTACGGCGGCGTGCCGGCGGAGACCTTCCCGTTCAGCCAGGCCAAGGAGCGCTACAGCATGTACGCGCTCAAGGCGTATGCGCTGCCGCAGATGTACTGGCACGGCATGCTGCGCGGCCGCATGTAGGCCGCGGGCGGGGCTCAGCCCAGCCCCAGCGGTCGGCGGAGGGCCGTCGGCCACAGCCACCGATCGAGCGCGGCGGCGAGCGTGAAGCTCAGCGCCGCCGCCGCCAGCCAGCGGGGCGCGAAGGGCCACTCGCCCGGCACTCGCACGAGGCCGCGCAAGACCCACGGATGGATCAGGTAGACGGTGAACGTCAGCCCGGCGAGCTGCGCCATCCGGTCGGCACGCGGGCGCAGGCCCGCGGTCAGGGCGGGCCCCGAGCGGCGCCAGAGCCAGACGGTCGCCAGGGCGTAGGCGATGACCGCCCAGCGGGCGAAGTGGTTGTAGTGCCCCGGGCTGTCGAGGCGCAGCGCCCAGAAGGTGTACTCGCCGATGACCAGCGCCAGCCCGACGAGCGCCGCCGCCAGCGCGCCGCGCGGTGGCCTGTCCCGGCCCGTGACGCCGCCGTGCGCGATGCGGGCGCCGAGGGCCAGATAGCCGGCCCAATGCACCACGAGCCACGCGGGCACATGCGGCCGGCCGGGCCAGAGGACGTGCATCGGCGAGGCGAAGAGCGCTTGCACCGCCAGCAGGCCGAGCACGACTCGCCAGCTCGAGCGGCGCACGAGCGGCCAGATCAGGTAGCCCTGCAGGAGAAACGCGAGGAAGTAGAGGTGGTAGTCGCCGGTGCCCCGCAGCAGGCCATCGGCGAGCGCGGCGCCGTCGAGGCGCCCATGCCAACCCAGGCCGGCGATGGTGAATACGAGATAGGGCAGGGCGATGCGCGGGCCCCGGCGGCGCCAGAAGTCGCGCCAGGCGGCGCGATCGAAGCGATCGAGGCCGCGCCGTCGCTCGCTGTGGGCGAGGCCGAAGCCCGACAACACCATGAAGAGCGGTACGCTGAAGCGGGCCCACTGCGAGGCGGGCACCGCGAGCCACGTCTGAGGGTCGGTGGGCCAGCCGGCCTCGAAGCCGCCGGCGGCGTGGATGGCGATGACCGCGATGGCGGCGACGATCCGCCACAGATCGTCGGCCGGGCGGGTATCCATCGGCGCCGACCGGGTCATCGGCTCAGGCGGGCAGTGCGCGGCGCGCGATCACTCGACGGTGACCCCGCCGCCGACCGCGTAGACCTCGATCGGGCTGCCGTTGTCGATCTCGAGGAAGGTCGACATGCCGCCGTTCTCGTACACCACCGGGTAGACGGTGCCGGCGCCGACGCCGGTGACGGTGAGGCTGATCTCGCCGCCCATCGGGAAGACGCCGCTGGGCATGGCCGGATCGTCCATGCCGCCGGGCACCGTCTTGGCGCCCATGCCGTCGGCGACGGGCATGCCGTTGACCGTGGTGATCAGGCCGATGGTCTCCGACGGGCCGGCGTCGGCGGCGCCGTTCATGTCGCCGTCGACGAAGGTGCCGCGGGTGCCGGCGACCGCGACGTTGTCGGAGACCACGAGGGTGATGCGATAGGCCTGACCGTCGTTGAGGCCCGAGATGGTGAAGTCGGCGGTGCCGTCGACGGCGATGGTCTGGGTCTCGGCCGGGGCGACCTGCGGGGTCGGGCCGGTGACCGTCACCGAGCCGGCGACCGCGAAGTTCTCGATGGGCGCGCCCGTATTGTCGATCTCGAGGAAAGTGGTCTCGCCGCCGTTGTGGTAGATGACCGGGAAGACCCGGCCGCTGCCCACGCCGGTCACCGTCAGGGTGATCTGGCCGCCGCTGGGGAAGACGCCGCTGGGGTTGGCCGGATCGTCCATGCCGCCGGGCACGGTCTTGGCCCCGTCGCCGCCGGCCACGGGCATGCCGTTAACCGTCGTGATCAGGGCGATGTTCTCCGACGGGCCGGCGTCGGCGGCGCCGTTGTTGTCGCGGTCGGAGAAGGTCGCCATGCCGATGTTGGCGTCGACGACGAGGGTGATGCGATAGGCCTGGGCGTCGTCGAGGCCGGTGACGGTGTAGTCCACCGTGCCGCCGACCGCGATCGGGCTGTCGACCGTCGGGTTGGGCATGATCGCCATCGGCATGCCCGGCCCGTCGACCGAGGTCGTCCCGCCGACGGCGTAGGCCTCAACCGGCACCCCGTCTTCGCCGATCTCGAGGAAGGTCGAGCTGCCGCCGTTGTGGTAGGCCACCGGGTGCACCACGCCCGCGCCGACGCCGGACACGGTGAGCGTGATGGTGCCGCCGCTGGGGAAGACCCCGGTGGGGTTGGCCGGGTCATCCATGCCGCCGGGCACGGTCTTCGCGCCGTCGACCGCCTCGCCGTTGACCATGGTGATCAGGCCGATGGTCTCTGACGGGCCGGCGTCTGCGGCGCCGTTCATGTCGCCGTCGATGAACGTCGCCGTGCCGTCGCCGGCGGGGGTGATGTTGGCGTCGACGACGAGGGTGATGCGGTAGGCCTGGGCGTCGTCGAGTCCGGTGATGGTGTACTCGGCGGTCTCGCCGACGGCGATGGCCTGATCGGCCGGGGCGTCGAACGTGATCCCGCTGGGGGCGGGCTCGTCGGTGTCGCCGTCGTCGCAGGCGGCGAGAGGGGCGAGGGCGAGCGCGACGAGCGCGCCGCGCAGGCCGTCGATCATGCGGATGCGCATGGAGGGTCCTTCCTTACTGTTTTTGTCATGGCCGAGCTCCACCGTCTCGGCCGGGCCACGGTTCCACCGGTAAGGGGTTCGATTCAATGGCGATCGGGTATCCGGCCTGCGCCTTTTTGTTACCGCAGTGACACAGTCTCTCTATCTGGTCGAAGTGTTCGACGGTGGGCGGGCTCGACCGACAGGCCGGCGACGGCGGGTGGGTCAGGCGGCGAGCAGCGCCCGCAGGCGCGGCCCGCGCAGGTGACGTCCGGCCCGCTCGATGCCGACGAAGCCGGGCACCGCGCAGAAGACGCGATAGGTGGTCTGGTCGGCGGCGAGGCCGCAGTTGCAGAAGAAGTCGCCGGGGATGGTCTGCCACGACATGCGCCCGTTGGCGTCGCCCCAGCACACCGCCTCGGGGTTCTGACCGTCGGGGCAGCAGCCTTCGTCCATGGTCAGGCAGGCCTCGCCGATCAGATCGGCGCAGCCGAGCGGCGGCGCCATGTCGGGCTCGAGCGGAGCCATGTCGGGGGCGAGCGCCATATCGGGCTCGGCGGCCATGTCGGGCAGCCACTGCATGTCGGGCTCGCGGTACATATCGGCTTCGACCGCCTGATCGATGTCGACCGTCATGTCGAGCGCCGGCCCCAGATCGGGGCCGGCCGTCATGTCGAACTCGGGGGCCATGTCGAACTCGGGGGCCATGTCGAACTCGGGGGCCATATCGAACTCGGGGGCCATGTCGAACTCGGGGGCCATGTCGAACTCGGGGGTCATGTCGGCCTCGATGGCCATGTCGGCGCCGGGGTCGAGGTCGGCCTCGACTCGACCGTCACGGGCCTGCCGCTCGGCGTCGGGCAGTGGATCGGTGCCACCGCCGCCATAGTGGCAGCCGAGACCGGAGAACAAGACCGCGTTGCCGAAGATGAGCAGTCGCCGATCGATAGCCATGGGAGGATCTCCAACGTGTGGGGCGCGGTGACACTACCGCGCGGCGGGCGTCGCGCTCAACGCATCGCCGAGATATGTCGCCTGGGCCGATCGGCACCACACGCGAAGCGGTCGCAAACCGTTCGTGAGCGGTGTACCCTCGGCCCCCAACGTCGGAGGGGGACCCATGGACGTCACGATGTACTTGCAGCAGATCGCTGCCCAGCAAGGCTGGGCGATGGTGCGCGACCACGACGGCAGCGCGAAGCTCGAGATCCCGACCGAGTACGGGCGCTCGCAGGTGGTGCACGTCACCCCGGGCACCGATCCCGATGGCCTGCCGCTGGTCTATGTCTGGAGCGTCGTCTGCTCGACGAGCGCCATCGGCGACCCCTACTATCTGCTGCGGCTCAACGCCGACCTGGCCTACGGGGCGCTCGCCGTGCGCGATCCCAACGTGATCCTGGTCGATACGCAGCTGGTGCAGACCGCCGACCACGAAGAGCTGCGGCGGACGGTGCTCTATGTCGGCAAGTTCGCCGATGATCTCGAGAAGCAGGTCCACGGGTCGGTCGACCGGAACTGAAGCGCCGGGGGCGTGCGCCCCGCGGTCACGAGCGAGGAGACGAGAGATGATTCAGTCGAAGTGGAGCGCGGGCATCGTCGGGCTGGTCTTCGCCCTGCTGTGCGGGTTGCTGGCGGGCTGCGGTACGACCGTCGAGAAGCAGCAGGCGCGGTTCAAGAAGAACAAAGACACGATGGAGGCCCTGGCCGCCAAGCACCCGATGATGAAGACGTCGGTGATGGCCAAGCTCGCCGACTTCCAGAAGGAGCACGACCAGCTCGTGGCCACCGGCGGCGAGAACGCGCCGCGGGATCTGGCGCGGCTCAACGGCCGGGTCGAGGAGTACGTGCGCAAGCTCGATCCGTCGATGGCGCCCAAGAAGACGACGAGCAGCAAGAAGCTGGGCACGACGCCGGCGGGCACGGCGCCGGGCGCCGCACCGGGCAGCAAGCTCGGCGGTGGCAACGCGCCCGGCACGGCCCCGGGTGCTGCGCCCGGTGGCAAGCTGGGCGGCAGCGCGGCCCCGGGCGCTGCGCCGGGGACGGCGCCGGCGGCGGGCGGCAAGCTGGGCGGCGGCGCTGCGCCGGGGACCGCGCCGGCGGGCAAGCTGGGCGGGGCCGCTCCGGGCACTGCGCCGGGGACGGCGCCGGCGGCGGGCGGCAAGCTGGGCGGCAGTGCTGCGCCGGGCGCTGCTCCGGGGACGGCGCCGGCGGGCAAGCTGGGCGGCGGCACCGCGCCGACCGCGCCGGCGGGCAAGCTGGGTGGCGGCACCGCGCCGACCGCGCCGGCGGGCAAGCTCGGCGGTCAGTGAGCGTCGCGCGCGCCGAACATGCTGCTCGCGAGAGCGATCTCGTCGCGCCGCGGTGACCCACGGGCCCTCTCCGGCATCTGCATGCCCATGTCCGCCTCTCGGCGGACGCTCACGAATCGACGGACCCGCCGCATGACGCGCGCCGCGCACCGAACCCCATCCCAGAGGACCGCGTGAGCCCGGTCAGCTTCCCGATCGCCCGCCGCCGGCTGCGTCGCCGAGGCGCCCTGCGCCTGTTCATCGGGCTGGCCCTCGGCGCCCTGGGTGCCATCGATGTCATCGGCGAGCTGAGCGCCGCCCCCGGCGAAGGCTCGCCCCTGCGGCTGTGGATGCTCGCGTTCGCCGGCGCTGCCTGGTTCGGTACGCAAGGGGCGAGCTGGCTGCTCGGTGCCGGCCGGGCGGCGATCCGCCTCGGCCCCGACGCGGTGTGGTTTCCGCCCGGTATCGGCGCGGTCAGGGGCCACGAGGTGCCCTACGGCGAGATCGAGCTGTTCATGGCGCAGAGCCGCGGCGGGCGCGGGCGCATCGTGGTGGGCACCCGGGCCCGCGTGCTGACCGTCGACGCGCTCGACGTCGGCGGCATGATGACCCTCAAGGCGTTCCACGATCAGCTGCGGGCGCATATCGCCGCGTCGTCCGCGGGCACGGCGCACCTCGAGCGCGTCGACCGCGGCCTCGCGGTGACCCGACGGCTGATGGTGCGGCGGGCCCGGGTCACCGAGATCATCCTGATGCTCTTGATCGGGGCCTATATCGCCCAGATCGCGCTCGACGCCGTCGGCCCGTTCGACCTGCTCGCCGTCGAGCCGCTCGCGCTCATCCGCATGGGCGGCATCATGCCCCGGCTGGTGCTCGAAGAAGGGGAGTGGTTCCGCCTGATCACCGGGACGACCCTGCACGGCGGGTTGATCCACATCTACGTCAACGGCATGGCCCTGCTGGCCCTCGGCGGGTTGATGGAGCGCCTGATCGGCGGCTATCGGCTGGCGATCATCTATGTGGTCTCGGCGCTCGCCGGCTCGCTGTCGTCGGTCTTCGTCTCGGGCGGCTGGCTCTCGGTGGGTGCCTCGGGCGCGGTCTTCGGCCTGCTCGGTGCCTTCGGTGTCATGCAGCTGCGCCACGGACGCCGGCTGCCTCCGGGCATCGCGCAGTCCCGCCGCTGGTGGCTCTTCATCCTCGGCGCCAACGCGGCGTTGCCCATCGCGCTGCCCATGATCGACGTCTGGGCCCACGTGGGCGGCTTCGTCGGTGGCGCGGCGGTGGCCGGGATCCTCCTGCGCACGCCGTCTGCGATCCGCCCCGACCGCTCGCCGGGCTTCGCGACCCAGGCGGTGGCCATGGCGCTCGTCGGGCTCGCCGCGGCGGGTATCGCTCAAGGCATCGAGCATACCCGCAGCAGCGATCGCTGGATGGCCGCCGAGACCCGCTCGATGATCCACGAGCCGGCGGTCGATCCGCAGCTGCTCAACCTCGTGGCGTGGAACCTGGTCATCGACCCCGGCGCGCCGAGCTACATGCTCGAGCTCGCGCTCGAAGCCGCCGACACCGGGCACGGCCGGGCGCCCGAAGACATGCCCATCCTCGATACGAAGGCCACCGCGCTCTACCGGCTCGGGCGCCACGCCGAAGCGATCGCGGCCGAGCGCGTCGTGCTGCGCAACGAGCCGCGGGCCTACTACGCCACCCAGCTCGAACGCTTCGTGCAGGCGGCGCGCGCGCGCCGTGAGCCGCCGCCGAAGGGGCCGATCCGCGGGCCCGTCCTGGCGGACGATCCGGCTTGGGCCGGGGTCGAAGACGACGCGGCCGCGTTGATCGTCGATGGCAAAACGCTGACGTGGTCGTCAGCCGCCGTCGCAGCCTCCGCGACCGCCGCCGATCCGCGCCCCGATCTCGAGCTGATCGCTGCGTTTCGGGTGGGCGGCGATCTCCAGGGCACGGTCACCGCGCGGCTGAGCGCCTCCGCCGATGGCATCTACCGATCGACGGATCTGCAGGGCGAACCGCCGCCCGCCGAGGGCCGGCTCGAACCGATCTGGGTCGATGTGGCCACGCCGAGTGATACGAAGGTGTCGAGCGTATGGAAGTTCTGGAGGGTTGAGCAGGAGGTCACCGAGCTTCCCTGAGCGTGAACCTTCTGGTCATCTCTGTGATGATCGCCGTCATCCGGGTAACAGCGGCTTTCATTGGTTTAAGCATTACGGTAGATCTACACCGAGAGCACCCGCCCTGCGCAAAACCCTCGACGTGTGAGTCCACCATGCGACGGATCCCCCTCCTCGCCCGGCTGATGGTGCCGGCGTGTCTGCTGGCCATCGGCACGCCCGCCTTCGCCCAGAACGCCGATCCCCAGATCGTCGTCGTACCCGACGCCCCCAAGAACCCCCGGCTGCCGCACCCGGTCTACGAGGGCGCGCGCATCACGCTCAAGGCGATGCTGCGCAACGCGAACTGCAACTCGGGCTATTCGGTGCGCTGGGATGTGGATCGCGACGGCGAGTACAACGACGATACCGAGCGGGTGGTGACCCGGGTCGGATCGTCGGTCTACGACATCGGGCGGACCTTCACCGTGCCGACGGTCGGCGGCGATACGTCGCTGCCGATCAACGTGCGGGTGGTCAACCGCTGCAACGGGGCGCAGTCCTTCGCGACCTACCGGCTCTTCGTCTATGACTGGGCGCCTTCGAACGATCCTCGGCAGTGGACGGCCGAGCAGATCGAGATCATGGGCAAGGTCGCCCTGGGTGAGGCGCTCTGGTACATGCACCGCGGCGCCATCGAGCACAACGGCAGCGGCGGCAGCATCATGGCCCGCCATCGCTCCAACGGGCGCTGGGTCGAGGGCACCGCGCTGGCGGTGTGGGCCTTCTCGATCAACGGGCACCTGCCGGCCTACGACCCCGATGACATCAACGTGCTCAACTTCCGGGGCTACCTGACGCTGCCCAACGGCTGGCTCGACGCGAACCGGGCCCGCTTCGAGAGCTCGCCGTACTCCGAGACGGCGATGCGCTACCTCAACCGGGTCATCAACCAGGGCACGGGCAGCCAGAACGTCGACGCGGCCGCCGAGGACAATACCTGCGGCTTCCAGAACAACGGCAACGCCCGCAACTGCAACCCCATCGCCGGCACCGACAACCGGCGGGGCGCCTATACCGGCGGCACGAGCAACAACACCTATCGCCAGGGGATCTACACCGGCGCGATCCCGCCGACCCTGCCCTCGCTGGCGGGCACGCAGCTGCAGGTCGGCGGGCTGGCGGGCAATACCTACGAGTGGTTCGCCCAGGAGCTCACCGACTGGCTGGCCTACATGCAGATCGACGGCGGCTGCGGCAAGGGCGGCTGGTACTACACCGCCCAGAACGGCAGCCCGAGCTGCGGCCGTATGGACGCCTCGACCGCGCAGTGGGGCTACATCGGCCTCGAGAGCGCCGAGGTCGCCGGCGGGCCCTACGGGGTGATCGTCTCCAATACCCACAAGTACAAGCTGGCCTATAACATCGTGCGCAATCAGCGCAGCGGCGGCACCGCCTATCGCACCGGCAGCGGCAGCCACGCGCCCAATACCCAGCTCACCGGCGGGGCCTTCGTGGCGGCCCGCTGGCTGGGCATCCATCGCTTCGACCCCAACGACGGCAGCCGACCTTTCCCCCAGTCGTCGGAGTACACCGCCGGTCAGATGCGGCAGGCCTTCGATCGCTACGTGCAGTTCACCGCCAACAACTGGGAGGTGGACAATGGCGACTGGTGGGGCGCCAAGCGCTTCTGGCGCGGCGGCACCTTCGCCAACGGCGGCTCGTACCTCTGCGGCAATACCAACAGCGTCTATCGCTGGGGCAACAACGCCGAGTGCGGCAACCTCTACGCGATCTACTCGCACCAGAAGGGCTACCGCACCGGCGAGCCGGCCCAGGGCAACATCGGCGGCCACGACTGGCAGCGGGAGTTCCCGACGTACGTGGTGCGCTCGCAGCATCGCGATACGGGCAACTACGGCACGTTCGGCATGATCCAGGACTGCGGGCGGGCCAACTCGATCGTCTGCTGGGCCGGGCAGTCATTCGGCACGCCGGTCGGCGCGCTCATCCTGACCCCGACCATCTTCAACCCCAAGCCGGTGGCCATCGCCACCGCCGAGCCCACGACGGTCGTCGAGGGCTGCGCGGGCGGCAACAACGGCGAGGTCGACTTCGACCACAGCGGCTCGTTCCACCCCAACCCCGAAGAGCGCATCATCGCCTTCCAGTGGGACGTGGACGCCAGCAACGGGCTTTGGTGGGACACCGGCGCGCCGGCGGATTTCAACGGCGGGGCCAATACCCTCGACGATGTCTTCGACTATCGCTACGCGCGCCGGGGCAACTACACCGCCACGCTGCGGGTGGTCGGCTCGGGCGGCCAGACGAAGACCGCCACCGTCGTCATCCAGGTCAACGGCACCGCCAACAAGCCGCCGTCGGCGGCCGATGGCGGCCCGTATGTCATCGAGGTCGGTGACGATCTGGTGCTGCGCGGCTCGGCGGCGGACTCCAACCTCGGCTGCGGCGACAGCCTCGACGTCGACTGGGATCTCGACGGCGACGGGCAGTTCGACGACGCCGGCGAAGCCGACGCCACCGTCGGCTGGGCCGCGCTGCAGAACCTGGCCCGGGGCCAGGCGATCAACATCGGCCTGCGGGTGCGCGACTCGGCCGGGCTGACCGCCACCGCGTCGACGACGCTGACCATCTACCCCCGCGAGCCGGTGGCCCGGCTCGACATCAACCCCAACCCGGCCGGCTGCCGGCAGCTGGTGACCTTCGACGGCAACCAGAGCCGGCATCCCAACCCGAACCGGCGCATCGTCAGCTACGCCTGGGACATCAACGGCGACGGCAGCAGCGACGGCGGCGGCGCGGTCTTCAACAGCAGCTACGATCGCTTCGACTCGTACGACGTGACCCTGACGGTCACCGACGACGGCGGCCGCACGGCGGTCGCCCGCGATACGGTGGCCGTCGATCAGGGCAACGGCAAGCCGACCGCGCGCCTGCCCGAGCTCAACTACTCGGTGCTCGAGAATCAGGATCTCGAGCTCGACGGCCGCGGCTCGTCCGATCCGAATACGGACTGCGGCGATGGCATCGTCGAGTATGCCTTCGACATCGACGGCGACGGCGGCTTCGACGGTCCGCACGACATCCGCGGGCAGCAGGCGCGGGTGGTCATTCCGTGGGCGACGCTGGTCGACGCGATGGACTGGCCCGCCGATCGCCAGACGGGGCTGCCCGACAACCGGGTGACCCTGCGGGTGACCGACACCTTCGGCCTGTTCCACAGCACGACGGCCAAGGTGCGCATCTACCGCGCCCGCCCGGAGGCCGAGTTCACCCAGACCCCCGAGCCGGGCTACATCAATCAGGTCTCGGGCCGCGCCGACGTGACCCTCGACGCCCGCGACAGCTTCTCGCCCATCCCCGACGGCAGCATCCAGCGCTACCAGTGGGATGTGGACGGCGACGGCGTCTTCGGCGACCTCGACGAGCAGGCGGTCGTCGTCTGGCGGCTGGCGTTCGACAACGTGCCCCAGCCGGGGCAGGAGGTCAGCCGGGCGGTGACGCTGCGGGTGACCGACTCGGCGGGCCAGACCGCCACCGTCACCCGGGACGTGACCTTCGCCACCGGGCCGGTCGCGCCGACCGCCGACGCCGATCCGGCCGACCCGCCGGAGACCGGCTATCACATCCTCGAGGGCGACGGGGTGACCCTCAGCGCGCTGCAGACCTCCGATCCGAACATCGCCGACTCGGATGACTACATCCGCTTCTATCGCTGGGCGCTCGACGAGGAGGACGCCGACGGCAACATCCAGTGGGACGTGGTCCTCGAAGATCGCGACGCCGACGGCGAAGAAGCCATCGTCGAGGTCGAACTGGCCGCGCTGCGGGCGGCGGGCATCGACGGGCCGGGGGACTACCCGATCGTGCTCGAGGTCGAGGACTCCACCGGGCGCACCGACCGCGACACCAGCGTGATCCACGTCTACGCCCGCGAGCCCAACGTGGTGCTCGTCGCCAACCCCAACCCGAGCGCCTGTCGCCAGCGCATCAACCTCGACGCGAGCCAGAGCAGTCACCCGCATCCGGGTGTCGACGTGCTCGACTACGAATGGGACTTCGACGGCGACGGCGAGTACGACGACGGGGTGGGGGCCCAGACCAGCTTCACGCCCGAGTCGTTCACCTTCGAGGGGGCCCTGACCCTGGCGGTGCGGGTGACCGACTCCGCCGGTGACAGCGCGACGGCCAGCGTCGACGTGCCGGTCAACGTGGGCAACCGCGGCCCGGCGGTCGATCTGGGTGGCCCGTATGTCATCGGGGTGGGGGACGGGGTGCGCTTCGACGCCTCCGATACCGCCGATCCCGACGCCGACTGCGGCGACGCGGTGGTGCGCTACGCCTGGGATCTCAACGCGGACGGCGCCGACGATCGGGCCGGGGCCGACCTGTCGGCCCTCGCGCTCACCTGGGCCGAGCTGGAGGATCTGGGCATCGGCCGTCAGGGCCAGCACTCGGTGCGGCTGACGGCGACCGATCGCTTCGGCACGACGGGGCAGGCGGCGGTGGTGCTCGAGATCGTCAACGGCCCGACCGCGGTCGCCGAGCTCGATCCGGCCCGCGCCGGCTGCAACGCGCTGGTCACCTTCGACGGCAGCCGCTCGTTCACCGACGGGCCCGACGGCGCCGACTTCGAGATCGTCCAGTGGTCGTGGGACTTCGACGGCGACGGCGAGAGCGACGCCGAGGGTCGCTCGGTGCAGCGCAACGCGGTCGGCTTCGATCAGGTGCCGGTGACCTTGACCGTCACCGACGCCGGCGGGCGCAGCCACTCGGTCGACACCGTGCTCGAGATCGCCATCGACAACGTGCCGCCGGTGGCCGACGCCGGCGGTCCCTATACCACCGGGCCGGTGGGCGGCGGGCAGTTCGCCGGGGTCGACCTCGACGCCCGCGGCTCCACCGATCCCAACGCGCCGTGCGATACCATCGAACGCTACGAGTGGGATACGGACGGCGACGGGCTCTACGGGGCGGCCGACAACAACGGCGCCGGCGGCCTGCAGGGCAGCGACTACGTCGGCGCCGTCGTGCGGGACTACACCAGCCCGGCGTGGCAGGTCGGCCTCAGCCAGCTCGTGCGGGTGCGCGCCTGCGATCGCGCCGGGGTCTGCTCGGCGCCCGACGAGGCGGAGATCGAGGTGCTCAATACCGCGCCGCCGGTCGGCGAGATCGTCTCGCCCCGCGTCGGCGACTGCATCGCCGAGGCCCAGACCGACGTGCGGGTGCGGGTGCGTGACGCCGACGGCGATCGGGTGACCGCGGTCCTGCTCGCCGACGGCAACGAGATCGGCCGCGCCGAGGTGCAGACCCGCGCCGACAATCAGGCCGTCGATCACGTCTTCCAGGTGAACGCCGGGGCCATCGCCGAGGGCGGGCGCAACCTCGAGGTGGTCTTCACCGATACCGACGGGGCCGAAGGCCGCGCCGACGCCGGCGGGCGGGTCACCTTCGACCGCACCGCGCCGACGGTGACCATCGCCAACAACCTCGCCGAAGGCGTCTGCTACAACCCGGGTGCGGTGCCCGAGCGGCGCATCACCGTGCAGGACGCCATCGACCCCGGGCCGGCGGTCGACGAGGCCCTCGCCAGCGATACCTGCCAGCGCACGCTCACCGTCACCGCGACCGACGCCTGTGGCAACGAGGGCCGCGCGACGCGGACCTATCTCATCGCGCAGGCGGTTCGGCTCGAGATCGACGGGCCCGACGACGGCGCGCTCGTGGCCCAGGCGACCTATGACTGGTCGGTGGTGGGCCCGCAGGCCTGCGCCGGCCGCATCACCGCCGCGCTGAACCAGGACGGCGGCGCCGCCGGGGTCTACGCGGCCGGCACGCCCATCGAAGCGCCGGGCAGCTATACCTTGCGGGTGGACGCGCCCGACTGCGCCGGGGACGTGACGAGCACCCTGCGCGCCTTCCGGGTCAACGGCCCGCCGAACGCCGACGCGGTGCCCGACGGCCACCCGCAGGCCGATCCGGCCGCGGTCGTGCCGGCCTATATCGTCGACGAGGGCGACGTGCTCGAGGTCGACGGCAGCGGCTCGACGCCGCCCGAGGCCGGCGACAGCATCCAGGCCTGGGCCTGGGATCTCGACGACGACGGTCAGTACGAGACCGAGGGCCGGATCGCCCGATTCCCGACGCAGGAGGACGGGGTCTTCACCGCGCGGCTGCGGGTCACCGACAGCCTCGGCGCGACCGACGACGAGGCCTTCGAGGTCACCGTCATCGACGTCGACCCGACCGCCGACGCCGGCGGGCCCTACACCGTGCGCCAGGGCGAGCGCTTCGTGCTCGACGGCAGCGGCAGCCGCGCCGGCAGCGCCGCCGATCAGATCACGCGCTACATCTGGACCCTGCCCGACGGCACGGTGCTCGCCGACGGGGCCGGCGCCGAGCAGCCCGAGGTGGCCTTCGACGTCGACCAGACGACCGAGGTCCGGCTCGAGGTGCGCGACGAAGACAGCATCGCCCGCGACGCGGTCCAGGTGACCGTGCGCGACGTCAGCCCGACCATCAACGGGGTCGACCTGCCCGAGGCGGCCTTCGAGTTGGAGCACATCCGGGTCACCGTCGACGCCGACGCCGGCGCCGAGCGCGACCCGATCATCGCCTACGAGTGGGACTTCGACGGCGACGGCGAGGCCGACGTGGTCAGCCCCGATCCGACGGTGAACTACCAGTACGACCAGCCGGGCGAGTACACCGCCGTGCTGCGCGTCCGCGACCCGGACTCGACGACCACCGCCGAGTTCGCCATCGACGTGCGGGCCATCACCTTCACCGACCTGCTCGAGCTCGCCCGCGAGCGGGGCGAGGCGGTGCTCGACGACCCCGAGGCGCCGGCCCGCGCGCGCAGCGCCATCGAGGCCCGCAACCAGACGCCGTTCGCGGCGCTCGTCGAGCGCGGACTGTGGGCCGAGCGGCATGGCTACCGCCAGAATACGCTGGTGGCCCTCGACGAGATCTCGTTCCGCATCTATCGCTCGCAGCAGGCGGGCGGTGCGTTCGGCGACTACCTGTGGGTGCTCAGCCGGGTCGTGCTGCGCATGCTCGACGCCAAGTACGACGCCGCCGAGCAGATCGACATCCCCAACGCCGCGCTCACCCTGGCCGACGACTCGCTGCGCTTCGCGACGGCGGCGATGGACGAGGCGCACTCCCAGTTCGAGAACGTCGAGTATCGCGACCGGTCGATGAGCGCCGACGAAGCGTTCGTGGCCCGTGACTTCTACTCGGTCGCGCTCGAGGCCTGGTTCTGGCTCGAAGAGGCGGTCGACCCCAATCAGGACTACAACGGCTTCCCGGTCCCGACCAACGGCACCGTGGCGCGCCGCGTCCAGGACTCGGAGCCGATCAACAGCGACCTCGGCGTCGCCCTCGGCCGCCTGGCCGACGCGCTGCAGTCGTACGTGGCCCTCGGCGGCGACGACGTCGGCCCGGGTCGGGCCCAGGTGGCGGCCGCCCAGGCCGACCTCGCCCGCATCCAGGCGCTGGTCGCCTTGCCCGTATGGTGCGGTGATGTGCCCGAGGGCGAGGATCCCGAGTGCATCGACGACCGTCAGTCGCTCGACCTGCAGCTGGGGCTGATGGATCTCATCGCCAACCTGTTCGCCGCCGCCGACCGCGGGGTGTACGTGCGCAACTGGCAGAACCTGCTGACGACCGCGGTCAAGTTCCGCGTCGAGCTCGCGCTGCTGCGCATCGAGCAGGTCTGCGGGCCCTTCCAGCCGCTGACCCTCGCCGGCCGCGAGCAGCAGCGCATCCTGCTCGACCTCGTCGAAGACGGGCAGAACGAGCTGGCGCTGCAGTTCTACGTCGCGCCCGACCGCCGCTGCCTGGTGGTGCGGGAGTACAATGAGTGTCTGGTGCCGGCCATCCCCGACAACGCGGCGGTCGAGTACCCCGAGAACTGCGAGCCGGGTGATCCGTTCATCGACGACAACCCCGACGGCGGCGACGGCGGCGGGGGTGATCCCGACGGCCCGGTCTTCCTCGGCGATCGCCCGATCCCGCTGCCCGCGCCGTTCAGCGACATCCTGATGCTGCGCGACATCATCCGGGCCTTCAACGACCTGGTCGACGTGGCCGATCCCGAAGAGCTCGAGGCGCAGTTCCCGGGGCGGACCTTCGAAGACTTCGACGTCATCCCCGACGGCGAGTTCGACATCAACGACGTCGACCTGGCCATCCTGATGTTCATCACCGACCCGGCCGACGACGACGGAGACGGCCTGGACGGGGTCATCGAGAACCGCTGCCTGCTGCCCGGCGGCCTGCGCCTCGACCCGCGCAACCCCGAGACCACCGGCGTGCCCGACGTCGAGCTCGACTGCGACGGCGACCGCATCCCCAACGGGGTCGAGATCGAGATGTACATGAACCCGGTCGAGGCGGCGGACTTCGACCTCGACTACGACAACGACGGCCTGTCGAACGGCCTCGAGTACCAGAACGGCCTCGATCACATGGATCCCGACGACGGGGCGGCCGACGCCGACGGCGACGGGGTGAGCAACGCCCACGAGATCAACGCCGGCATGGACATGAACAACGGCGCCGACGCCGGGGCCGACTTCGACCTCGACGGCATCAGCAACGGCGACGAGGCCACTTGGGGGCTCGACCCGCGCAACCCCGCCGACGCCGACGCCGATCCCGACGGCGACGGCATGTCGTCGCGCAACGAGATCGCCCGCGGCCGTGACCCGCTGCGCGCCGACTGCGCCAACGACCCGGCCGAGATCGACGGGCGCAACGACGGCGTCGACGAGGCCACCGTCGTCGAGATCGACCGCCAGGCGAGCATCGACAACGGCACGCTGTGCAACTCGGCGGCGGCCGACGACGCCGACTTCTACCGCTTCGAGGTCGAAGACGAGGACATGCGCCTCGCCATCGCCCTCGAACACCCGGCGGGTGTCGACCTGAACCTGCGGCTGTTCAACGCGGCCAACGGGGTGCAGGTGGCCGACAGCAGCACCGACCTGCAGCGGGAGCTCATCGCGATCCCCCGCGGTCAGCTGCAGCCGGGGGCCTACGCCGTGCGCGTTTGGAGCCCCGACGGCGACGAGGCGGACTACACCCTCGACATCACCCTGCTGCCGGCGGAGGCCCCGTGCCTGCCCGACGTCTACGAGGGGCAGGCGGGCAACGATCGCCCGAACCAGTCGGCGCCGCTGTCGGTGCCCGCGCGCTTCGGCGACGCCTGGGTCTGCACCGCCGAGCGTCAGGCCGGTGACTGGTACCGCCTCGGCCTGACCGATCGCGACCTGACCGTGCACATCACCTACACCCGGGCCGACGCCTTGATGACCCTGTCGGCCAATACGGAGCGCAACGGCAACATCGACGCCTACGAAGAGAGCGTCGAGGTGCAGTCGTCGGTGCAGTGCATCAACGTCGAGGCCACCGGCAACCCGACCGACGTATTCGTCAACGTCAAGGCGGAGACCATCTTCTCCGACGGCGACGACCGCGCCGACTACGTCATGCAGGTGGTCGAGACCGATCTCGACGCCGCCCCGCGGGGCGCGTGCGATGAACTGAGCAATGGGTTGTTCGACTTCATCGAGTGGCCCACACTGAGCCCGTAATCCGTAAACTGATTTCGATTCGAGGGCGTCCGGCGGGCCGCGCGGCCTGCCGAGTCCGACAGCATCGACCCCCCGGGGGGGTCTCCGGCGCCGACGGTGCGGCGCCGACACCAAAGGAGAGGGGAATCGTGAAAACGATCAAAGCGATCGTCGTCGCGCTGATCGCGTCGACCGTGGGCCTGGTGGCCGTGCCGTCGACTGCGCTGTCGCAGGTGCGGACCTATCCCGATGACGTCTTCGACGACATCCTGCTGCTGCGGGAGGTCATCCGGGCGTTCAACCTGCGCGTCGACGTCGACGATCCGGCGACGCTCGCCGCGACGTTCCCCGACTACACCTTCGAGGACTTCGATCGCGACCGCAGCGGCTCGTTCAGCGGCCAGGGTCAGGCGATCCTGGATACCGACCTGGCGATCCTGCAGTTCCTCAACGACGCCTACGACAACGACGGCGACGGCATCCTCGGGTTCTACGAGCTCGAGTGCACCTTCGCTGGCGGTCCGAACCTGGATCCGCGCAACCCGTCGACCTTCGGGGCCACCCCCGACGGCGACGTGGACTGCGACGGCGATGGCATGACCAACCTGTTCGAGGTGCAGAACGGGTTCAACCCGATCGACGCCAACGACGGCGACGGCGACGCCGACAATGACGGGCTGACCAACGGCGAGGAGGCCGATCTCGGCACCGATCCCACCGATCAGGACTCGGACGGCGACGGCATCGACGACCTCACCGAGGTCGTCGACCCGGACGACCCCGCCGACAGCGACGACGACGGCCTCAACGACGCGATCGACCCCGACTCGGACAACGACGCGGTGGGCGACGACACCGACAACTGCCGCACCGAGGCCAACCCCGACCAGACCGACACCGACGGTGAT
Organism: bacterium; assembly: GCA_030427205.1. Classification (GTDB taxonomy): domain Bacteria; phylum Myxococcota_A; class Bradymonadia; order UBA7976; family UBA1532; genus JACKDM01. The sequence goes on from JAUHXC010000009.1 coordinate 215,713, forward strand.
GGGCTCGGGGATCCGTGCGATGACGACGCCGACGGCGACGGGGTCGACAACGGCGCGGACAACTGCCCGACGGTGCCCAACCCCGATCAGACCGACCTCGACCGCGACGGCGAAGGCGACGTGTGCGACGACGATCGCGACGGCGACGACGTGGCCAACGACGCCGACAACTGCCCCGATCTGAGCAACCGCAACCAGGGCGACATCGACGACGACGGCGTCGGCGACGCCTGCGACGACGATCGCGACAACGACGAGGTCGCCAACGGCGACGACAACTGCCCGTCGGACAGCAACCCCGAGCAGATCGATACCGACGGCGACGGGGCGGGCGACGCCTGCGACGACGACGACGACGGCGACGGCCTCGTCGACGGTCAGGACAACTGCCCGCTGGTGCCCAACGGCAATCAGGCCGACCAGGACGGCGACGGCGTCGGCGACGCCTGCCAGAACGACCGCGACGGCGACGGCCTGCTCAACGAAGACGACAACTGCCCCGACACCCCCAACCCCGATCAGCGGGATCTCGACGACGACGGGCTGGGCGACGCCTGCGATCCCGACGACGACAACGACGGGGTGAACGACGACCGCGACAACTGCCTGCGCGACGCCAACGGCGATCAGAGCGACATCGACGGCGATGGCCGGGGCGACGTCTGCGACGCCGACCGTGACGGCGACGGTGAGGACAACGGCGTCGACAACTGCCCCGACGACGCCAACGCCGACCAGACCGATACCGACGGCGACGGCGACGGCGACGCCTGCGACGCCGACTCGGACAACGACGGCATCAACGACGACGTCGACAACTGCCCGCAGGTGGACAACGCCGAGCAGACCGATACCGACGGCGACGACCAGGGCGACGCCTGCGACGCCGACGACGACAACGACGGCGTGGACGACGACGCCGACAACTGCCCGCTCGAGCGCAACCCGGATCAGGCCGACGCCGACGACGACGGCGAAGGCGACGTCTGCGACGCCGATCCCGACGGCGACGGCGTGCCCGCCGGCGTCGACAACTGCCCGGTGCTGCCCAACCCGGATCAGGCCGACGCCGACGACGACGGCGAAGGCGACGTCTGCGACGCCGATCGCGACGGCGACGGCCTCGTCAACGTGCAGGACAACTGCCCCGACATCGACAACCCGGTTCAGGAGGACCTCGACCGCGACGGGCAGGGCGATCCGTGTGACGACGACGTCGACGGCGACGGGCTCGACAACGGCGACGACAACTGCCCCGGGGTGGCCAACGCCAACCAGGCCGACGCCGACGACGACGGCCGCGGTGACGTCTGCGATCCCGACCGGGACAACGACGGCGCCGAGAACGGCGACGACAACTGCCCGTTCGACGCCAACCCCGATCAGCTCGACACCGACGTCGACGGCGACGGCGACGTCTGCGACGACGACATCGACGGCGACGGCGTGCTCAACGACGACGACAACTGCCCGGTGGTGGTCAACCCGAATCAGGCGGACGGCAACGGCGACGGCATCGGCGACGCCTGCCAGGGTGACGCGGACGGCGACGGCATCGCCGACGGCCAGGACAACTGCCCCAACGCGGCCAACCCCGATCAGGCCGACCTCGACGGCGACGGCCAGGGTGATCCCTGCGACGCCGACCCGGACGGCGACGAGATCAATACGGTCGACGGCGACAACTGCCCGGTCGCGTTCAACCCCGAGCAGACCGACACCGACAACGACGGCCGGGGCAACGTCTGCGACAACGACGACGACAACGACGGCGACACCGATCCGGTCGACAACTGCCCGCTGGACAGCAACTCGAACCAGGCCGACGCCGACGACGACGGCGTCGGCGATGTCTGCGACGACGACATCGACGGCGACGGCGTGCCCAACGGCGACGACAACTGCCCCGATGATCCCAACGGCGGCCAGCAGGACGGGGACGGCGACGGGCAGGGCGACGCCTGCGACATCGACGACGACGGCGACGGCGTGGCCGACGACGACGACAACTGCCCCGACAGCGCCAACCCGGATCAGGCCGACGGCGACGGCGACGGCGTGGGCGATGCCTGCGACGAGGACGCCGACGACGACGGCGACGGGGTGGACGACGGGCGCGACAACTGCCCCGACGCCGCCAACCCCGATCAGACCGATAGCGACGGCGACGGCGTCGGCGACGCCTGCGACGCCGACGCCGACGGCGACGGCGCCGACGACGCCGACGACAACTGCCCCGACGCGCCCAACGGCGATCAGGCCGACATCGACGGCGACGGCCTCGGCGACGTCTGCGACAACGACGATGACGGTGACGGTCGGGCCGACGGCAACGACAACTGCCCGCGCGAAGCCAACGCCGATCAGGCCGACCGCGACGCCGACGGCATCGGCGACGCGTGCGACGACGACAACGACAACGACGGCATCGCCGACGACGACGACAACTGTGTCTTCGTGCCCAACCCGACGCAGCAGGACGGCGACGGTGATGGCGTGGGTGATGCCTGCGACGCCAACGCCGACCGCGACGGCGACGGGGTGGACGACGGGGCCGACAACTGCCCGGCGGTGGCCAACCCGGGTCAGGCCGACGCCGACGGCGACGGCGCGGGTGATGCCTGCGACGCCGACGACGACGGCGACGGCGTGCCCGACGCCGAGGACAACTGCCCGCGCGACGCCAACGCCAACGGCACCGACACCGACGGCGACGGCACCGGCGACGTCTGCGACGATGACGACGACGGCGACGGCGTGGCCGACGACGACGACAACTGCCCGCTGACCGCCAACGGCGGCCAGGCCGACGACGACAACGACGGCCTGGGCAACGCCTGCGACGACGACGCCGACAACGACGGCGTGGCCGACGGCGACGACAACTGCCCCGACGACGCCAACCCGAACCAGGCCGACGAAGACGGCGACGGGGTGGGCGACGCCTGCGACGCCGGCGCCGACGACGACGGCGACGGGATCGACAACGGCGTCGACAACTGCCCCGGCGCCGCCAACCCGGCCCAGGTCGATACCGACGGCGACGGCGACGGCGACGCCTGCGACGGCGACGACGACGACGACGGGGTCGCCGACGGCGCCGATAACTGCCGCCTCACCGCGAACGCGGGCCAGACCGATACCGACGCCGATGGCCTCGGTGACGCCTGCGACGACGACGACGACGGCGACGGCATCAACGACGTCGGCGACAACTGCCCGCTGACCGCCAACGGCGCCCAGGTCGATACCGACCGCGACGGCGCCGGCGACGCCTGCGACAACGACGGCGACAACGACACCGTCGACGACGACGACGACAACTGCCCGCAGATCCCCAACGCCGACCAGCTCGACAGCGACGGTGACGGGGTGGGCGACGCCTGTGACCAGGACGCCGACGAAGACGGCGACGGGGTGGACGACGGGGTCGACAACTGCGCCGACGCCGCCAACCCGGGTCAGGAAGACGCCGACAACGACGGCCTGGGCGACGCCTGCGACGACGACCTCGACGGCGACGGCGTGCCCAACGGGCAGGACAACTGCCCCGAGGTCGGCAACTTCAACCAGAACGACGCCGACGGCGACGGTGAAGGCGACGCCTGTGACACCGACGACGACGGGGACGGGGTGGACGACGACGACGACAACTGCCCGCTGACCGCCAACCCGGGTCAGGGCGACGTCGACGACGACGGGGTGGGTGATGCCTGCGACGACGACGCCGACAACGACGGCGTGGCCGATGGCGACGACAACTGCCCCGACGATCCGAACGCGAACCAGACCGACAGCGACGGCGACGGGGTGGGCGACGCCTGCGACGAGAACGCCGACGACGACGGCGACGGGGTGGACAACGGGGTCGACAACTGCCCCGACACCGCCAACCCGGCGCAGACCGACGCCGACGACGACGGCCTCGGCGACGCCTGCGACGACGACGACGACGGCGACGGCGTGGCCGACGCGGTGGACAACTGCCCGGGCGTGGCCAACGCCAACCAGACCGATACCGACGGCGACGGCGACGGCAACGCCTGCGACGTGGACGACGACGGTGACGGCGTGGCCGATCCGCAGGACAACTGCCCGCTGACCCCCAACCAGGGTCAGGGCGACCGGGACGACGACGGCCAGGGCGACGCCTGCGACAACGACTCGGACAACGACGGCGTCGTCGACGACGACGACAACTGCGTCAATACGCCCAACGCCAACCAGACCGACAGCGACGGCGACGGCCTGGGCGACGCCTGCGACCAGAACCGCGACGACGACGGCGACGACGTCGACGACGGCGTCGACAACTGCATCGGCGTGGCCAACCCGGACCAGGCCGACGCCGACGACGACGGCCTGGGTGATCCGTGCGACGACGACCGGGACGGCGACGGCGTGGACAACGATCAGGACGTCTGCCCCGATCTGCCCAACGCCAACCAGACCGATACCGACGGCGACGGCGACGGCAACGCCTGCGACGACGACGACGACAACGACGGCACCGACGACGGCGCCGACAACTGCCCGCTGACCGCCAACCCCGACCAGCTCGATACCGACGGGGACGGGGCCGGCGACGCGTGCGACCTCGACGACGACGGGGACGGCATCGACGACGACGCCGACAACTGCCCGGTCGACGCCAACGGCGGCCAGGCCGACACCGACAACGACGGTGTGGGCGACGCCTGCGACGATGACGCGGACGGCGACGGCGTGGACAACGACGACGACAACTGCCCGAGCGACGCCAACGCCAACCAGCGCGACCTGGACGGCGACGGCCTGGGCGACGCCTGCGACGGCGACGCCGACGGCGACGGCACCCCCAACGAAGATGATCCCTGCCCGCTGGTGGCCGGCGTCGACCCAGCGCTGTGCGATCCCAACGAGGTCGACAGCGACGGCGACGGCATCGTCGACCAGGACGAGATCGACTGCGGTCTCGACCCGCTCAACGGCGACGACGCGGCCGAGGACTACGACAACGACGGCACCAACAACGGCGAAGAGTGCGCCGCCGGTGAGCCGCTCTTCCCGGTCATCTACCTCGAAGAGGTCGACACCGGTGAGCCGACCACCGTCGGGTTCCGGGTCATGATCGACCAGCCGGCCGCCGCGCTGCAGCCGGAGCTCATCGAGCTGCGGGTGCTCATGGAGGAGGAGCTGGTGGCCTTCGCCGACGCCACGGCCGGCGCGTCGGCCGACAACGCCTTCATCGACGAGGTCGACGTCAGCGTCCTGCCCGTCGACGACGGGCCGGACATCCTGCGCCTGGTGTGGATCGCGCCCTTCGGCGACCGGCTCATCCCCGGCGAGCTGGGCACGATCACCTTCGACGTCCTGGGCAACGGCACGGCGGACTTCGAGTTCGTCCTGCCCGACCGGGCCGACGAGGGGCCGGGGTCGTACAACAACGCCTTCGCGCCGATCGCGGCCGACGACGCGCTGACGTTCGGTGACGGGCACCCGGCCGGGCCCCTGTCCATTCAGGTGCGTCAGTGATTCGACGAGGTCGAGGGTTCAACCAGATGCTCAACCCGCAGCGGGACAGAGGAGCCGAGGGCAGGATGATGCGCGCATTGGCGGCGATGCTGATGGCAGGGCTGGTCGTGGGGACGATCGGCTGTGACGACGGGGCGAACACCGCGCCTCCGACCGAGATGGACATGCTCACGGTCGACCCCGACATGGGGGATCCCGAGCCGGAGCCGGACATGGGTGATCCCGAGCCCGAGCCGGACATGATGGTCGAGATGGACATGGCGCCCGAGGGCGACCTGGGCCCCGACGCCGAGCCTCCGCCGATGGCCGAGGCCTGTGACCCGTGCGAAGAGGACGCCGACTGCGCCGAGGGCGCGGCGTGCCTCTTCATCGGTGAGGCGGCGGTCTGCTCGGTGCCCTGCGACGAGGGTGACTGCCCCGACGGCTACACCTGCGTGGCCTGGGAAGACGCCGGCGAGCAGTGCGTACCCGAGCCGGGGGTCTGCCTCGGCTGCGACGCGCCCGGCGAGGCGTTCGACGGCTGCGACGGCTTCGACAACGACTGCGACGAGATCATCGACGAGGACTTCGAGCCCGACGTGTGCGGCGAGGGGGCCTGCGCCGGCACCAGCGCCTGCGTCGACGGGGTGCTCGAGACCTGCGAGCCGGGCATGCCCGGCCCCGACGACTCGGCCTGCGACGGGGTCGACGAGGACTGCGACGGCAACATCGACGAGGACTACGTCGAAGAGACCTGCGGCGACGGGCTGTGCCAGGCGACCAGCGCCTGCGCCGACGGCGCGGTGCTGATGTGCATGCCCGACGTCGACGCCGCGCTGCCGCGGGACATCACCTGCGACGCGGTGGATGACGACTGCGACGGCGGCGCCGACGAAGACTACGTCGGCGAGTCGTGCGGCGTCGGCGCCTGCGCCGCGGTGGGTACGTGCGAAGACGGCGAGGCCAGCTGCACCCCCGGCGCGCCGCTCGCCGAGACCGACGTGACCTGCAACGGGGTCGACGACGACTGCGACGGCAGCGCCGACGAGGAGTACGCCTCCGACGAGTTCTGTGGCCTGGGTCTGTGCCGCACCGCTGGCAGCTGCGCCGACGGCGAGGTGGCGTGTGTGCCGCGGGCGCCGGAGTTCGACATCGACCAGATCTGCGACGGCCAGGACGAGAACTGCGACGGGCAGATCGACGAGAACTGCGTCGTCAACAGCCTCGCGCTCACCCCGATCAGCTTCGACGACGAGTTCGTCATCGTCGACGTCGCGTTCGCTCAGGAGGGCGCGCTCGACGAGAACAACGCGCGCTTCTTCCAGCCGCGGCTCATCGACCTCTACGTCAACCTGCCGGCCGGGGTCGACGTGCAGGCCTCGCTGCGGGCGACCGTGGCGCCGGGGCAGGCGGCCATCGACGCCGAGAAGCAGGTCCGCGGCTCGGTATTGCCCGAAGACGAGCGCATCCTGCGGATCCAGGTGCTGGCGATCAACAACGACAACCGCATCGCGCCCGGCGTGATCGCCCGGCTGACGCTGGTCAATACCGGCGCGCCGCCGTGGGCCTTCAGCTTCGTCGAAGAGCTCAGCAGCTTCGCGCCGGCCGAGGCCGGCGAGCGGCTCGAGTTCGCCGAAGGCGTCGTCGAGTAGGCCAGGTCCGTCGGGCACGCCGGGAGCCGCCATGAATCGCACAGCACTGCTCGGGGTGGCGGTGGCCCTCGCCGGGCTGCCCGCCATCGCCGGGGCCGTCCCCACCGTCCAGATCACCGCGCCGACGGACGGCGGCTGCGTCAACAGCGGGCAGCCGGTCGTCGAAGGCACCATCGGCGGTGAGCCGCTGCTCGCCGAGACCGAGGTGCGCGTCACCGCCCGGGTCATCGGCGGCGTCGACGGCGAAGCCCGCGTCTCGCTGCGGGTCGACGCCGTCGAGGTCTCGGCGCTCGGCGTCGCGCTGCTCGCCGGCCAACCCACCGACGTCGAGCTGTTCGCGCCGGCCGAGTCGGTCGTCGACGGCCCGGGGATCGACCTCGAGGTGGTCGTCGAAGCCGATGACGGTCAGGCGACCGACGGCGTGACGGTGACCATCGACCGGCGCCCGCCGGACGTGGTCTTCACCGAAGACGTCATCGAGCTGCAGGGCACCTGCGCCGAGCAGCCGCCGGAGATCGAGTTCGAAGTCAGCGACGTCGTCGACCCCGATCCGGTGGTCGAGACCCGCGTCGAGCTCGACGACGCCGGCTGCACCGTGGCGCGCATCATCACCGTGCGCGACAGCTGCGCGGGCGGCGACTTCGAAGGCAACGCCCAGGAGCTGCGCTTCTTGACCCGCCGCCCGTCGGCGCAAGCGCCCGAGATCGTCTTCGCCGGCATCCGCGAAGAAGAGCGCCTGCTCGAAGGGCAGCTGAGCTACAGCGTCGGCGTGCCCGCCGACTGTGTCATCGAGCGGGTCGCCGAGTACGTGCGCGACGATGACGAACCGCGACCGCTGGGCGACGGCGAGCTCTTCGACCGCTCGGGGGACTACGTGGCCTCGGTCTCGGTGGACGCCTGCGGCCACGCGCCCGTCGCGGCCGAGCGCCGCTTCACGGTGGTGCCCGCGCCGCGGGTCGACGCCGGCGGGCCCTACCTGACCCAGCAAGGCGCCGAGCTCATCCTCGACGCGGGCGACTCGGAGATCCCGCTCGACGTCGTCGGGGAGGTGGTCGAGTACGCGTGGGACATCCCGGTGGACGGCTTCTTCGACCCCGAAGAAGGCCGGGCGGCGCAGGTGCCCTTTGATACCGATCGGCCCGACGGCGAGTACGACATCGGGCTGCGCATCACGACCGCCAGCGGCTACGTGGGCTACGACTTCACCGCGGTGACCATCCGCGACGTCGTGCCCGCGTGCGACGCCGGCGGGCCCTACGCCGCGGTGCAGGGCGAGCCGATCCGCTTCGACGCGTCGGCCAGCGCGCCGGGGGTGCCCGCCGAGCCCATCGTGGCCTACGCCTGGGACTTCGGGGACGGCGAGAGCCGGCGGACGGCCGTCGCCGAGACCACCCACGACTACCTCGAAGAAGGCCAGTACGAGGTCACCCTCGTCGTCGAGGACGAAGACTCCCCGTCGGCGCCGTGCGTGGCCCAGGTGATCGTCGGCGACGTCGACCCCGTCGTCGACGGGGTCGCCGCGCTCGACGAGGCCGTCGAGGGCCTGCCGCTGCGGTTCACCGCGGGGGCGACCTCCGCCGGATCGGCCGCCGAGCCGCTCATCGCCTATCGCTGGGACTTCGGCGACGGCGAGACCGCCGAGGGGCCCGCCCTGCGTGGACCGGAGCACACCTATGCCGACGACGGCCCGCGGCGGGTCTGCCTCGAGGTCTCCGACGCCGACAGCAGCGCCGAGCAGTGCATCGACATCGAGGTCGCCGACCTGACGCCCACCGCGCGCTGCAGCGGCCCCGGCTTCGCGGTCGAAGGCCGCGAGGTCGTCTTCGACGCCCGCGGCAGCCGCGCCGGCGGCGCCGCCGATCCGCTCGCGCGCTATGTATGGGACTTCGGCGACGGCACCCCGCCAGTGACCGTCGAAGACGCCGCCTCGACCACCATCACCCACGCGTTCGCCCGCGACGGCGACCTGGTGGTGACCCTGACCGTCGAGGACGAAGACTCGGCGGTGACCGCCGAGTGCCCGATCGCCATCGACGACGCCTCGCCCGACGCGCGCTTCACCATCGACTCGCCGCTCGGCGGGGCGCTCGAGGGTGAGTCCATCGCGCTCGACGCCACCGGCAGCCAGCCCGGCGGCGGCGACGCGATCGTGAACTACGCCTGGGATCTGGGCGACGGCACCCGGCTCGACGGGCCCGATCTCGACGTCATCGAGCACGCGTGGCCCGACCAGGGCGAGTACACCGTCGAGCTGCGGCTGACCGACAGCGACGGCAGCGTCGACGTCGCCCGCAACTTCGTCACCGTGCTCAACCGGGCGCCGCAGAACGTGCGCATCATCGGCCCCGACCGGGTCGAGATCGGCCAGCTCAACGCCTGGCGGGTCGAGTACGACGACGTGGACGCCGACGTGCCGATCATCAACTGGCGCCTCGGCGACGGGGCCACCGTCGAAGGCCGGGCCGGCGTCGAGCACACCTACGTCGAGGTGCCGCGCATCGGCCGGGTCACCATGCGAGTCTCGGTCGACGACCAAGACGGCGGGGTGACCCGGGTCGAGATGCCCGTCGAGATCACCGCCGCCGGGCCCACCATCGAAGGCCCCGCGGTGGTCGACGCCGTCGAAGGCCAGCCGGTGGACGCCGAGTGGCTGCTGCTCTCGGCCCTGGGCAATAACGGCCCCGACGGCCCGCTGACCGTCGAGGTGCCGACGATCCCCACCGGCGCCGAGCTCGTCGTCGAGCCCGGCGTGCCGGCCAACGAACGCCAGATCGCGCGGCTCGACTGGACCCCCGGCTCCAATGACGCCGGCGAGCACCGGCTGCTGATCGTGGCGACGGCGCCGTCGGGCCTCGAGCGGGTCTGGCCGGTGACCATCCGCGTCGCCGACGACCGCGGCGCGTGGCTGGCGGCGGCCGGCGGCGACATCCAGTCGGGGCGGGTGAGCCTGTATCGCTTCGGCCGCCGGGCCGGGCTCGACGTCGCCGAGTTCGATCTCGCCGGCGAGATCGCCGTGCCCGGCGGGGCCTACGCGCCGACCCTCGGCCCCCGTCGGCGCCTGCACGTCGCCGCCCCCGGCACCAGCGCGCTGGTGAGCATCGATCTCTCCGGGCCGCGCCCGCGGTTGGGGCGTCGCTTGCCGCTTCAGGGCCGCCCGATGGCCGTCGCCGCCGGCCCGACGCACATCTGGCTGGCGGGCGCGGGCTGGCTGCACGCCGTCGACGCGGCCACGCTCAAGCCGCGGATCTCGCTGCCCATCGACGCCGGCCTCGTGCGCGCGCTGGCCTGGATCGCCGACGCCGCCGACGGCGATCCGCTGCTGGTGGGCGCCACCGCGACCGGCGAGCTGCTCGTCTTCGACCCGGAGCGGGCGCTCGACGAGCGCGACCCGATCGTCGCCCGACACCCGCTGGGGCTGGGCCTCGGTCGCCTCGTCGCGCAGGGCGATCGGCTCCTGGCGATCGACGCGGAGGGCCGGGCCATCATCGAAGTGGATCCGATGGGCCTGCTCGGTGAGACTGAGGACGTGATCGTCGATCGCTGGCCGGTGCCGTTCGCGCCGCTCGACGCGACGGTCAAAGACGAGACGGTCTGGTTCACCTCGGGCCGCGGCCTGGAGCGCATCGACCCCGCCGGGGAGGCGGTGTTGATGGACAACGGCGCAGCTCTCGGGGTGACCGCGCTGCCCGACGGCCTCTACGGCCTCGGCGCCCTGGCCATCGGCGGGCGCGATCGGGTGGCCAACCGGGCCATCGACGGCAGCGATCTGGACACCGTCCGCGGAGGCGGTGGCCGGCAGCTCTTGTTCTTCGAGATCCCGGTCCGCTGACGGCGAGGGCCGGGTGAGGCGATCCCGCCGTTCCGGGGACCCGTGAACCACACCCATCGTGACGGTCCGTACCCGTCGAATGGCCCGGCGCGCCCGGGGATCTGCGCGGCGCGCGTCGCGCTGCTGTGCATCGCCTTGAGCAGCCTCGTCGCGGGCTGTGACGACCCCGCCGGCGTCGCCGGCGCCCGCCGCTGCGCCGATACGGTCGACTGCCTCGCGGGGCAGATCTGCGTCGGTGGACTCTGCCGCCTCGCCCCCGATCAGACCGTGTCCGACGCCGAGCCCGACGAGGGCCCCGATTCGGCGATCGACGGCGCGCCCGATTCCGAGCCCGATCGCGCCGTCGACGCGGCGCCCGACATGCTGGCCGATATCGGCCTCGACGTCGGCCTCGACCTCGGCCTCGATCTGGGCCTGGACGCCAGCCTCGACGTGGGCCTCGACTTCGGCCTCGATACGGGCCCCGACACCGGGCCCGACCTGGGCCCCGACGGGCAGGTCGACGCCGGCCCCGATCTGGGCCCGATGGTCTGCGAGCCGGGCACCGTGCGCGCCTGCGGCGTGCCGTTCGGGCGCTGCAACGTGGGCCTGCAGACCTGCGACGCCCGCGGGCAGTGGGGCCCGTGCGACGGTGGGGCCGAGCCCGCAGAAGAGATCTGCAACGGCCTCGACGACGACTGCGACGGGCGCACCGACGAGGCGCTGGCCGAGGTGTGCGGCGACGGCGGCGACTGCCGCCCGGGGCGGCGGGTCTGCGAGCTCGGCGTCTGGACCGCCTGCGACGACGCCCAGGACCCCCGAGCCGAGGTCTGCGACGGGTTCGACGACGACTGCGACGGCGCCGTCGACGAAGACCTGCTGCGCCCGTGCTCGTTCGACCGCGGCCAGTGCTCCGCCGGGCTGCAGACCTGCGTCGAGGGCGTCTGGCAGCCTTGCGAAGGCGGCACCGTCGCGGCCCCCGAGACCTGCGACGGCACCGACGAGGACTGCGACGGCCTCGTCGACGAAGAGCTGTTCATCCCGTGCGGCGGTGACCCCTGCGACATGGCGGGCATCCGGCTGTGCCTCGACGGCGCCTTCGGCGACTGCCTGCCGCGCCGGCCGCCGATCTCCGAGGCCTGCGACAACCGCGACAACGACTGCGACGGCATGGTCGACGAGGGCGTGCTCGTCTCGTGCGGCGAGGTCGTGGGCGCCTGCCGGGCGGGCACCTCGATCTGCCGCGACGGCGTATTCGGCGAATGCCTCGGCGGCATCGCGCCCATCGACGAGCTGTGCAACGACATCGACGACGACTGTGACGGCGCCATCGACGAGGGCGTCGCGCCGCTGTCGTGCGGCGAAGACGAAGGCCTGTGCGTCGCCGGCGCCCGGACCTGCCTCGACGGGGCATTCGGCCCGTGCATCGGCGAGGTGGGCCCGGCCCCCGAGCGCTGCGACTACGAAGACAACGACTGCGACGGGCGCACCGACGAGCGGTTGCCGACGCGCCCCGAGATCTGCAACCAGCTCGACGACGACTGCGACGGCACCACCGACGAGGACGTGCCCGTCTCGCCCGAGGTCTGCAACGCGGTCGACGACGACTGCGACGGCCAGACCGACGAAGGCACCGAGGCCCGCCCGGAGATCTGCGACGGCCTCGACAACGACTGCGACATCCGCGTCGACGAAGACGTCGTGCCCATCCCTGAGCTGTGCAATGGCATCGACGATGACTGCGACGGCCGGACCGACGAAGACGCCCGACCCATCCTCTGCGGCACCAACATCGGCGAGTGCCGCGCCGGCATCCGCCGCTGCATCGACGGCGCGCCCACCGAGGAGTGCGACGGCAGCGTCGATCCCGTCGCCGAGGTCTGTGATGGCCTGGACAACGACTGCGACGGCCGGGCCGACGAGCAGGTCGCCGGCGACCGCGACGACGATGGCATCGGCGACTGCCTCGAAGAGATCCTGGGCCTCGACCCCGACGACCCGCGCGACGCCGAACTGGACTACGATCACGACGGCCGCAACAACCGCGACGAGGCGCTGCAGGAGACCCCGCTGTGGTCGACGCTCTTCCTCATCCCGGCCGAGCCGCCGCCGATGGCCGACCCGGCGCTGATCTTCGTCAGCCTGCAGCTCTACCAGCCCGATATCGCGCTGCAGCCGGAGCTGATCGAGGCCTTCATCCACTTCGACAGCCCGGCGCTCGAGTGGAATGACGTGACGCTCGGCCAGGCGGCCTTCGACGCCGACAAGGAGGTCTTCCCCAACATCGCCGGTGAAGGCTACCTGCGGGTCGTGCTGCTGTCGGGCTTCAACATCAACCCCATCGGCAGCGGCGAGCTGGCGTTGATCAGCTTCCGCCGCGATTCGGTGGATCCGGTGAACCTGCGCATCGACCGGGTCGACAGCCGCTTCGCGCCGCAGGAGGCGGATGACGCGCTCGACATCGGGATCATCGAGCATCGGGTGCCATTGACGATCCCATAGTGATGATTGTGTCTATGCGATGCGTGCTGTATGCCATGTGCCATGCGTTGTATGCCATGCGTTGTATGCCATGTCGATGACTGGCGCGTAATCGGTCTGCCATTGCCGGCTGCTCGGCGGTGCGGTATGCCGAGGGGCGCGAACGCCCTCGGAGAGCCCCATGGCCCGCGAGCAGATCACGATCCTGCACCTGTCCGACCTGCGCTTCTGCAAGGGGCACCGCTTCGGCGAGCCGATCGACAAGGCCGAGGCCGACGACTGGGAGGGGCTGGTCGATCGAATGGACCTGGAGCGGGTGGGGGCGTTCGATCTCATCACGATCGCGGGCAACCTGACCGAACACGGCCGGGCTAGTGAATTTCGGATGGTGCGGGCCTTCCTCGACGCGATCATGGAGCGGCTGGGGCTCGGCCCACAGCGCGTGCTGGTTGTGCCCGGGCCGCGGGATGTCAACCTCGCGCTGTGTGAAGGTTACTTCGCGAGCTGCGCCGGCCATGAGATCGAGCCACGGCCGCCGTACTGGCCCAAGTGGGGGCCCTACGAGCAGTTCTTCTGCGGGCTCTATCAAGCGGTGCCCACGTACACCTTCTTGCCCGACCAGCCGTGGTCGCTCTTTCGGATAGCTGACCTCGGCCTGCGGGTCGCCGGCCTCAATGCCACGTTGGCCGTCAGTCACCTCGCGCCCGACGGCGTGCGCGAGTTTGGGCAGGCTCAACTGCAGGCGGGTGCGGGCTTTCTCACCGCGAGGAGCACCGTGCGGGTCGTCCTCTCTGCGACGGATCTCGCGGAGGCGCGAGCCAGTCTGGTCGATCCCCCGACGAGGCGACCGCCCGATCCGTCCGGCCCGTCGGACGCTGCTGATGGTTGTAGCTACCACGGGGTTGCGTGGCTGTCGGCCGAGACGCCTCCGCGCGATGCAGGCAGCTGGGCTTCCGTGGTACGGCTGCAGTCACATGGCATCTACAGCATTGATCTGAGCGGCGACCAGCGCACACCCGCCGGCTCGGACCGCCTGCGCTGGTCGTACCACGTCGGCGAGATCCACGGCCTCGGGAGTATGTATGCGCCGTATCGGCGCAGATGGCATACCCGTTCTGATGCCAGCGGTGAACCCGCCATATCGCCGCTGTTGGGGTGGGTGCTCGAAGCTGCGGAGCGCCGCGAAGTGGGATCGAGCGTGACGATGGTGGCGGATGCGTCATTCCCGTATGTGCGGGTGACCCGCGTGCGCGGTGGGGGCTACGAGCACGTGCCCGTGGGGGTCTTCGAGCACGGCATCGAGCGCGTCAGCCTCGACGCCTTCGACCGCGCGGTCCTCCAGCCCTATCGGGACGCAGATCCCAACTTGCGCGCCTGCGCCGTCGCCCGGCGTCTACCGGTCGATCTGAGCATCCTCGAGCACGCCCGCCGCCTTCGCGTCGAGCTGCACAGCCTGACGACATGGCGCCAGCTCATCGACTTCGAGCCCTTCGTACACGCGCAGACGAAGCGGTTGCAGACCGATCGGCTCTACCCGTCGAAGATCTATGTGACCCAGCGTATGCGTGATGGCTTGTCTGCGGACGAACCCGAGGTGCCCGACGCCCTCGCGGCGGTCGAGTCATGGCTCGGGGACGCGCACAGCCGCTTCATGCTGGTCCTCGGCAGCTTCGGCACCGGCAAGACTTTCCTGCTGCACGAGCTGGCGCGTCGTATGGGCGAGCGCTGGTCACCGGGAGATCCCATCCCGCTCTTCATCGAGCTGCGGCACCTGGAGAAGTCCCATGAGGTCAGCGATCTCGTCCTGCAGCAATACTTCCGTGTCGTGGGTGATGGCTTCTCGGCGGATGCCTTCGACTTCATGTTGGAGAAGGGACGCCTCGTCTTCTTCTTCGACGGCTTCGACGAGCTCGTGCTGCGGCTGACCTACGAGCGCGCGGCGCACCACCTCTCGACGCTGATGCAGGCCGCCCGCGGGCATGCCAAGGTCGTCGTCACCTGCCGCACCGAGCACTTCCTCACCGAGCGGGACATCGAGCAGGCGACGGCGAACACCCTCGGCGAGGCCCCGTTGCTCGAACGGCTCAAGAGTCAGCGCGGGCTGCGCTTCGCCCGGCTCATGCCATTTCGCGAGCCGGAGATTCGGCGCTTCCTGGTCAACCAGCTCGGCGAGGACGCGGCGCGGGATCGCTTCGATCTCATCCGCGGGGTCAAAGACCTGCTCGGTCTATCGGCCAACCCCCGCATGCTCAGCCAGATCGCGCAGATGCCCGCCGACCGGCTGCGGGCGGCGGCCGCGCGCACCGGCGAGGCGACGGCGGCCGATCTCTACGAGCAGCTGATCCAGTGGTGGCTGGAGAACGAGGTCGCCCGCAAGGAGCCTACCCGGGGCGCTGTGGCGGCGCTCGGCTCCAGCGCCTGTCGGGCGGCCGTGGTCCGGCTGGCGCTGCGCCTGTGGCGGCAGACCGAGCCGACGGTCGGGCTGGAGGAATTGGAGAGCGAGGTCAAATCCGTCCTCCGGCAGCTCGCCGAGCAGCGCCGTGGGACGAGCCCGCAGGCCGACGAGGCGGCGCATCAGGTGGGCTCGGGCACGCTGCTGGTGCGTGACGAGCACGCCCGGTTCCGGTTCGTGCATCTGTCGGTGCAGGAGTATCTGGTCGCCCGGCACATCGCCGATGCGTTCGCTGATGGCGAGCCGATGCCGGTGGCTCTCGACCACGACGTGTGCTCCGGGCTGATGCTGCAGTTCCTCGAAGACCTGGTGTCTGCAGACGCGCTCACCGGGTGGGTCACCCGGATCTTGTGGGATCTGCCCAAGGCGGGGGTCTGCGGGCCGGCGCTGGAGAACGCCCTCAGCTTGCTCGATCGTGAGGTGGTCGACGTCGAGCGCCCGCTGGAGCTGGCTGGCCAGGACCTGCGTGGCCGACCTGGCCTACGCGACCTCGACCTGCGCAACGCCGACCTGCGTGGCGCCAATCTGGCCGGTGTCGATCTCTCTGGCATGGACCTTTCGGGCGCGAATCTGGCCGGCGCGGATTTCAGTCGTGCGCGGCTGGTTCAAGCACGTTTGCATGGCGGGGTGCTGACGGACGCCGACTTTACTCGAGCCGCCATGCTCGGGGTGGGGTTGAGCGACGAGCAAGTGGAGTCCATCCGTGGCGTGGCCATCGCGGTGGACCTGTCCCGAGCAACCCCCGAATATGGTCACCGCGGGGATGAGGTCGCCACGGTCGCTCTCGACAGCGCGCGCGGATTGCTCTACGCCGCCCATTGGTCGGGCGCCTTGGTGGTATGGGATGTTGAAACGGGGCGGGTGGTCGGTGTGGGGATGGGGGTCGCGCGGCCGATCGGAATGCTGGTGAGCGATGACGGTAGATGGCTGTTCGTCGTCGGCCGCCACAGTCAGGCGTGTGTGATGGATGCTGTTGCGCTGACAGTGGTGTCGGCGTTCGATCTGCCGCGTGGCTGCGAGCGTGTCTCCGCGATGGCCATCGGTCCGAATGGGGGGGCCGTTGCGCTTGCTCTGGACGATGCGCAGGTTGCGGTCTGGCAGCTGGGCGATGCGTGTCGACGCTCACTGCATACGGTCGATATTGAAACGATCACCAGCATTGCATTCGATTCGACGGAGGACCACCTCGTCGCCGCTAGCGATACAGGGCGATTGAAGACCCTTCGTCTCAACAACGGTTGGTATGCCGATGAACATCTGATGGGAATGCGTGGCCTCGTACTCTCGTCCGATGCGCGGTTCGTAGCTGGCCACATGAGCGAGGTGGCAATCGTCATCGAGCGGGAGACTCGTGCGACGATCGGCGAGTGGCCGGCCCTGGTCGAGGCCCGCTTCGACGCGCTCGCTCGCGACGGCTCGGTGGCTTTGCTGGTGCGCGGGTCCCGAGAGAGCGTTGTGTGCGATGCCGGTAGCGGCGCTCTAGCGTTGTCGCTCGCGAGCGACTACAACCTGTCCACGATCCCCGGACGACAGCATGCACTTGGTGACGGGCCCACACTCGCATGCGCGATGGGCGATGGCGGGCTGGCCTACGCACGGCCTGACGGGGTTGCCTTCCTCGACGCCGGCCGTCGGGGCATCGCGCAGATCGCCCTCTCACCGGATCTGACCGAGGTGGCATGGTCGACGACAGCGGGCGCCATCGTGCGCTGCCGCCTGCGCGGCGAGCGCCGACCGGCCGTGGACTTCTCTGGCTTTCGGAATGGAGGGGTGGTGGTCTTCTCGGCGCCCGGCGTCTTGTACGCGAGCGACGCAAATGCTGGGATCCGGTGCGATGTGGCTCAAGACCTTGAACGGAGCCCGACCCTTCGGAGGGGGGCTGTGGACCCGCACCGCCGACCCCATCGCATGGCCGTCGACCGGGAGAGGCTGCGTCTGGTACTCCTCTCGGCGGACGGCGTCGGTGTGGTCTGGTCGCTCGCCTCGGGCGAGAGAGTGCACACCGACGCAGAGGCAGCGTCCTTCGCGCTGGGTGAACTCAGCCGCGATGGCTCGGCCTTCGGCTCGGCCAGTCTCCTCACTCAGTTCGACCGCGGCAAGGCATGTCGCATCACCCGACGGCCGACGCTCCCTGGCGCGTCGGCCCCACGAAGCTGGTCACTGCGCGAGCAAGTCACTGCGCTCGCCATCGACGCGACCGACGCCGTCGCTGGCCTCTGGAACGGCCACCTGACCGCCCTGATCGACGCCGAAGACGACCCGATCTGGACCGTGTCGGCCCACCCCACCGAGATCACCTGCATCGACCTCGACCCCTCAGCGCCGCGCATCGCCTCCGCCGCCGCCGACGGATCCCTGCGCCTCACCGACCGGGTGACCGGCGCGCTCATCTGGCAGACCACCGCCCACCTCGGCGCGGTCGCCTGCCTCACCATCAGCGACGACGGCACCCGCATCGCCACCGGCGGCCACGACGGCCTCGTGCGCCTGTGGAACACCGCCGACGGCGCCCTGCTCGGCACGCTGCTCGCCACCAGCGAATGCTCGGCCATCATCGCGCCCGACGGCACCTTCCGCGCCTGGGGCGACGTCTCGCACGACATCTGGTTCTCGGCGGGCCAGGTCCGCTACTCGGTGGAAGACATCGAGCGCGTCAGCGGCCGCTCGCTGCGCATCCCCGACGACGGCACGCCGTTCCCATGGGGCAGGGGACCCGAGCCGGCCTGGCTGGCGTGATCGACCTCGCGCAGCTCATGGCTTCAGCGGCCCCTCGACGGGGCCGTCGCGCTCGACCGGCCCCCGCGCGAGCAGCCGCGCGTAGTGCTCACGCACCTTCTCCGGATCGAAGGTCAGCAGCGTGCCGCCCGACGCGAAGTGCTGGCCGAAGAGCTTGCCCACCGCCCAGGTGCTCGCCGCGCCCATGGCGCCGGTGGTGGCGATGCCGGCGAACCAGCCGACCGCAGGGATTGCCCGGGCCACCGTCGCGCCGGTCATCGCCGAGAGGCTGCCGCCCACCAGCGAGGTCAGGATCGAGCGCGCCCGCTCGGCCTCGAAGGGCACGCCATACACCCCCGCCAGCCGGTGGATGAGCTTGAGCTGCACCGCGAAGATGAGCCCCGCGTCGACCAGCGGCAGGGGCAGCAGCGCGGGGACCACCGCGCCCATCGCGTAGCGCTGCACGATGCGCTCGGCCTCGACGGCGGGCGCTCCCAGTTCAGACGGCGCGCTCAATCGAAGAACCTCCAGTCTTCGACGTAGCGGCCCACCAGGAACCGCGGGTAGCCCGGGTCGACCCGGCAGCTGACCATGTCGAAGCGCACGTACTGATCGCCGACGAAGAAGTAGACCTTGCCGTTGCCCCAGTAGATGGCGGCGTCGAGGCGGTCGTAATGCAGCCCCGGCCAGCGCTCGGGCACCGACTGCGGGTAGCCGGCATCGGCCCGGCCGGCGGCGAGGTCGAAGCGCACGTAGCGCTGCCCGCAGAAGAAGTAGGCGGTGCGCGCATCGGTCGACACCGCCGCGTCGATGCGATCGAAGTCGACCCCGGGCCAGGCGTCGGCGATGGCCCGCGGGTAGCCGTCGAGCACGCTGCCGGTGCGCGGATCGAACGCGAGGACCTTGTCGCGGCGGAAGAGGTGCAGCACCGGCGGCGCGCCGTCGCGGCCGCCCGAGACGAACGCGGCGTCGGCCCGCTCGAAGCCGGTGCCGGCCAGCGCGGGCCAGCGGGTGGCGATGGGCTGCGCCGGCGTGCTGCGCCCCGCCGCGAGCTCGTAGGTGAAGTGATCGTCGCCGCGCAGGAACCAGATGCGGCCGTCGTAGTGAAAGACCGACGCGACCGGCGCGAAGGTATAGGCCTCGTGATACGCCGTCTGCAGCGCCGCCGCCGCCGCGCCGTCTTCGAGCACCGTCCAGATGCCCTGCACCTCGACGTCGATGACCTGCGGGTTGCTCTTCACCGTGGCCAGCCAGGCGTTGTAGCGCGCCTCGTCGAGCGAGCTCATCGCCGCGAGGGCCAGCTCGTCGCCGCCCTTGCCGAGCACGGTGCAGCTCGAGTTCGAGACCACCTTCTCCCGGGTCGAGGCCAGATCGCTCGACGCCGAGCCGCCGTAGCTCGTGCTCAGCGCCGCCTGGATCTGGCTCTTGTCGACGCCGGCGGCCTTGGCGACGCTGAAGACGAGGTTGGCCTGCCCGCCGACCCACGCCCGGCGCACGACGTGGGTGCCGAAGCGCTCGAAGAAGCGGTCGTAGGCCCGCCGATGCGTCGGCGAGAAGGGGGTCGGCACCGGCAGGTCGAAGGTCTCGGCGGGGATGCGGGTCAGATCGGGCACATAGACCGCCCACAGCGGCACGCACGAGCCGCGCACCGCGTAGTACGACTCCTCCTCGCTGCGCACCTCGGAGAGCTGGCCGGCGTTGACGTCGACGTTGACCGGGCCGGTGCCCGCCGTCAGTCGGGTATCGACGCTCATGCGCTCGTCGAAGCGGCCCCACGACTCCTCGATGATGACCTGATTGAGCGCCCGCCGGCCGGGCATCGGCGGGCTGTCGTTGACCGCGTAGCCCCGCGGCACGCGGTAGGTCTCGCCGGTCTCGCGCGAGGTGTAGGTGCGCCAGCCGGCGCGGGGCACGAGCACCGGCCGCAGGCTGTAGGCCTGACGCGGCCGCAGGTGCACCCCGCGCCCGACCACGTCGAGGCCCACCAGCGGGGCGACGTCGCCGGCGCGCAGGCGTTCGGTCTCACTCATCGCTGGTCTCCCTGTATCGCGAGAGGCTGTCGGCGCGGTCGGCGGAGATACGATAGCGCGCCAGCAGCTCGGCGGTCTCGGCCGCGACCGCGTCGGCGTCGAAGACGGCCATGCCGCCGCCGTTGGTCTCGATGCGCACCCGCCCGCGGGCGCCGTCGAGCAGCGCGGCGAGGTGGGGCAGATCGCGCGGCACGACGCCGTCGACGCTGGCGATGACCCGATCGGCGAAGCGGGCGTAGCCCTGGTTGAGCCGGTGGGCGAGCACCTTCGAGATGACCAGCGCCTCGTGCCGCTCGGCGCTGCGCATGGCGCGGGCGTAGAGCAGCACCATCTCGCGCGGCGCCTCGCGCAGCTTGTTCCAGGTCTGCAGGTAGTCGAGCCCCAGCGGCTGGATGACCAGCCCGCCGTAGATCAGCCAGTCGGGCACGACGTCGTGGCGATCCCGCGGCACCAGCGAGGCGTCGGGGGCCAGCGTCAGCTCGGCGGTGAAGCGCTCGCCGTCGCGCAAGACCTCGAGGCTGATGCCATCGCCCACGTGCGCCCGGCTCAAGGCGACGCCCAGGCCGGTGCGCAGGCCGCCGTCCCAGGTGATGGTGCCGTTGGCCGCGATGGCGTGGCCGTCGATGCGCAGCAGCACGTCGTCGACCTGCAGGTGGCCCGCCGCGGAGCCCTCGTGACCGATCTCGACCACCCGCACGCCCTCGACGCCGTCGGGCATGCCCAGCGCGGCGCGCAGCGTCGGGTTCTCGGTCGTCTGCAGCCGGATGCCCAGCGCCGGCGCGTCGGTCGGGCGCCCCTGCTCGACGGCGTCGAGGAAGCGCCGCACGAGCACGCTGGGCACGAGATAGCCGATGCCGTCGGCGTCGCGCCGCTTCTGAAACGCGATGCCCACCAGCCGCCCGCGGCCGTCGTAGGCCGGCCCGCCGCTGTTGCCGGGGTTGATCGCCGCGTCGACGGTGATGGCCAGCAGGCGCCGATGGGAGTGGGTGTAGTTGCTCAGCTCGATGCGTGAGACGACGCCCTCGGTGTACGAGACCTCTTCGCCGCCGACGGGGAAGCCGACGACGACCACCTCGTCCCGCCGCTTGGGCAGCTCGCCCAGGGTCGCGGGGTGGGTGGCCTCGGCGAAGGTCGGATCGTCGATCGCCAGCAGCGCCAGATCGCAGTCGTGGGCCGTCGCCACCACCCGGGCGACGAACTTGCGCGGGTGGGTCGCCGTCTGCACCTGCACGAAGGTGGCGTCGGCGACGACGTGGGCCCCGGTCAGGATGCGCCCGTCGGCGAGCACTACGCCCGAGCCGGTGCTCGACGTCGGGCTCTGCATTTGCCACGGGCAGTCGTAGTCGGGGCGCTGGACGGTGGCGAGCACGCGCACCACCTGCTGCGGCGTCATCGGATTCTCCGGTCGATTCGCGGCAGATCGAGGGTCGCCCGCCCGCGCGGCGGACGCAAGCCCTGCCATGCCCTAAAGTAGAGGCGACGAGCCGGGCGGCTTCGACGGCTCTCTGGTGTATATGTATCGGATATCCTCCGAACAGATCGCGGGGCTTCGTGCGTCTCCGGTGCGATACTCGGTTGATGTACTTACGGTGTTAGCCAGAAGAGTTGATGCATTGCCCCGCGCGATTCGCTAAGCTCGATCGCGAGAGGGGAGAATTGGCGTGCCTGTACGATGATCATGCTGTCGTCCTATCTTACGCTGGCTTCGAGTCGGCTTGACGGACACATGGTTCGATGCCACGCTGCGCTCAGATCAACCATCGGGTATCGACGTATCGTGCTTCTGGCATCACACTACGCAATCGGTCAGATCCTCGACGGCAAGTACGAGATCGTCGGCTTGCTCGGGCGGGGTGGTTTCGGCTCCGTCTATCTCGCCCTACAACTGCCAGTGGGGCGCAAGGTCGCCGTCAAGGTGATCA
This sequence comes from bacterium, assembly GCA_030427205.1. Taxonomy (GTDB): domain Bacteria; phylum Myxococcota_A; class Bradymonadia; order UBA7976; family UBA1532; genus JACKDM01. The sequence continues at coordinate 238,266 of JAUHXC010000009.1, forward strand.
ACGCATCCCGGGCAGACGATCCCCAGGTCGCCGAACGCTTCTTTCGCGAGGCGCGGGTGCTCGCCCTGCTGACCGACCCGGCGACCGTGACGCTGCACGACTATGGAGAGACCGAGGGCGGTCTTCTGTATATGGTGCAAGAATACGTCGAAGGGCCCACTCTGAAGGCATACCTGCGCGAGCGGGGGCAGCTGCCGCCCGACGAGGCCGCCGCCATCCTCCTGCAGCTGCTGCACGCTCTCGAAGACGCGCACGCCCACGGCGTCGTGCACCGGGACATCAAGCCGGGCAATGTGATCCTGACCGTCTGCCGACGCGGCACCCGATGCGCGAAGCTGCTCGATTTTGGCATCGCACACATCGCTGGTCAGATGCGGTTGACCTTTTCCGGTGGCATCGTGGGATCACCGTCGTATATCTCCCCCGAACAGATCGGCCGGAGAGAGGTCGGCCCCGCGGCCGATCTGTACGCCCTCGGCGTGGTCTTCTACGAGATGCTCGCCGGCCGACGGCCCTTCGACGCGCCGGACATGCTCGCCCGCCTCAAGCAGCATGTGACCGAACGTCCACCGCCATTGCCCGACAGCGTACCGCGGGCGCTCGCGGCGATCGTCGCCCGCGCGATGCAGAAGAAGCCGTCCGCTCGCCACGCCGACGCGGCGGCGATGCGGCGGGCCATCGACGATTGGCTGGCCGACGCGCGGGGCAGCGCCACCGACGCCTTCGTCGTGCCCGGCGCCGAGCACGCACCATGGAGCGATGGGGCCGAGGCGGACGAGGTGGGGCGAGGCCGAGCGCCGCTGCTGGTCGTCGCCGTCATCGCGCTGGGCGCCGTGGGGTGGGTGCTCGCCGAGCGCGGCGCGGCCCCGCTCGACCGAGGGGCGACGGAGCCGGAGGCAGCCGGCGCGTCAGCCCAGGCGCGCCAGACGGCGCTGCCAGCGCTCGATGATTCGATGGCCATCGCCTTCCTGGACGCGGAGCAGGTGGACGCCGGACGGGCCGACGCCGGGCTGGCCGACGCCGGGCTGCAGGCGGGCCCGGCCGACGTCGGGCCGCCTGACGCTGCGGCCGTGGCGGCTGCGCCGGTCCTCGCACGGCCGCGGGTCGTGACCGAACCATCCGAAGCGCGCTTGCGCCGACGGGTCACCCGCTGGATCGAGCGCTGCGAGTGCGGGCAGGCCGAGCGCGACCTCGTGCGCCTCCGCCGGGTCTCGGCGTCCGCCGCTCGCGATCTGGAATCACGATTCACCGCGCAGTGCATGCGCGCCGGGCGGGGGTGCAAGCGATGAGTGTCAGGCGGCTGGTCGTCTTCGGCTCGGTGATGTGTGGTGTGGCGACCCCGCATCTGGCGCGTGCTGCTCAGTGCATCTCACTCGCCGAAGTCGACGCCTTGCGCGCGCCGACCGTCGAGCTGCTCGACCTGTTGCGCTCGCGCCTCGCGACCGCCCGGTGCCAGAGCAACCTGCTGCTGCTCTACAACGTCGCCGAGGGCACCTACATCCTCACCCGGGCGCCCGCCGCGGCCGAGGCGGATTCGCCCGCGACGTCGTGCGACGCGCGGGATGCCTATGCGCGCTACCTCGAGGTCGAGACCGACGCCAGCGAGCGTCGACGGGGTGAAGCACGCCTCGCCGAGCTGCAGCCGGCTTGTGAAGCGATCGACCGGCTCGACGACGCGGCGACGCCGCCGCCGATCGCCCGAGATCTGCCCGCCCCGTCGCCCGAGCCCGCCGCCGGGTTCGTGGCGCCGGCGGCGCCGTTGCTCGAAGGGACGATCCCTCTGACAGGTGAGGCGCCTCTGCTGGCCGAGCCGGGCTCGATGACGCTGGCATTGGTCCTCAGCGGCACGGCCGCCGCGCTGGTCGCAGGCGGAGCGGTCGCCATCGGCTACGGACATGGCGAGAGCCGGGAGGCCGACGAGATCGTCGACAACGTCGATTGCAGCGGTCCGGCCGAGATCTGTCGCGCTCAGCGCAAGGCCTACGACGCACACGTCGCGGCGGCCTATCGAGACTATTGGATCGGCGGCGGCTTGCTCGCCGCTGGCGCTGGCGTGGCGGTCTGGGCCGCCATCGAGTGGAGCCGCTCCGGGGCAGAGGCCGCGACCTCCGCCGCGCCGGTCGCCGCGCCGGACTACCTCGGCTTCGTCGTCCGGCATGGGTTCTGAGGCCGCTATGCATCGCCACCCACTGATCGGGTTGCTCTTCGCGGCGCTCGTCTTCACCCAGGCCGGCTGCCCCAAAGAGTGGCCCTGCGACGCCGGGGTCGACGGCGGGAACGCTGACGTCGCGCTCGATGCCGACGTATCCGTCGACGCCGACATCGGGCCCGATGGCTCGCCGCACGGCGAGCCGGAAGCGAACTGCGCCGACGGCCTGGACGACGACGGCGACGGCGAGGTGGACGAAGGTCCCGGCTTCGTGTGCGGCCCGATGATGCGCTTCCAGTGCATCGATGGTGAGCCGCGGTGTGCCCTGGTGAGCGTCGAGCCGGGCTGGTGCGATGGCGTCGACGGTGACGCCGACGGCCTCGTCGACGAAGGGGCGGGGCTCGAGTGCACGACGGCCTGTGGCACACCTGGCGTACGGCAGTGTTGGGACGGGGCTGCGGGTCCCGTGCCCCGCTGCCTGTCATCGGGCGCTGGCGCGACCGTCGAAGCGAACTGCGCCAATGGCAGCGACGCGCACGATTACGCGGCCGACGACGACTGCGACGGCCCGGTGGACGAGTATGCCGGCATCCGCTGCGACGCCGACGGTGACGGAGAGCCCGACGATGTCTACGCCTGCCTGGTGGGCGCCGGCGGCGGCGGCACGCCCGAGTGCCGCGATCTGACGCTCGAAGAGCGCTGCGGCGATGGCGAGCAGGGCGGCGCCCTCGACGACGACGGTGACGGCGAAGCCGACGAAGGGCTGGGGCTGTCGTGCAGAGCGTGCACTTTCCCCGGCACCTGGGATTGCATCGACCACCGCTTCGTCTGCGTGCCCGAGAACCCGGACTTGCCTCTGCTCGGCACGGCGTGTGATTTCGGCCAGATCGCTGACCCCGTCAGCGGCGAGCGTACGAAGGCGCCCGCCGCGTGTACCGCCCGGGGGACGTGGCGTTGCGGCGCCGAGAGCGGACAGTTCGAGTGCCTGGACGCGCAGGATCGCGCGTTCGCAGACCGATGCTCGGTGCCATGTGACGCCCTCGGCGAGGGCGAGCGCCGCGACGGTCTCGTCGCCTGCGACGGCGCGAGCCGCGGCGAAGTCTACTGCCAGCCGATACCGCGTGCCGACGGGTTCGCCAACCGGTTCGACGCACGCAACCGGCTGATCGGCGCGCCGCCCGAGACCTGCGCCGTCGACAACGACTGCGACGGCCTCGTCGGCTACGGGCCCCCGTGCAACGGCTGCCCCGTCGAGACCCTTCTGCCAGGGCAGGACGCCGTCGGCGGCGGCGATCCGAAGGGCTGGGTCTGCGTACCGCCGAGTGACGCGATGCTGCCGCCACCCTGCGTCGTCTCTGAGGGCGACGACGGGCCGCCCGCCTGCCCGGCTGCGCCGGGTTTCACGATGGGCAGCCCACCCGAAGAGCCGGATCGCATCGACGGGCTCGAAGTGCCCTTCGAGGCGAGCACCACCCGGACGCTGCTCGTTCGATCCTTCGAGGTCACCCGATCGGAGTGGAACGCCGTCGCGTCGCTCGGTCGGACGCTCGACCCGCCGGTCTGCCTGCAGGCCGATCCGATCGTCGACGATCCGTGCGCCGAGCGCGAAGGCGGCGCCCCACCGCCGCTGCCCTTCGACGGCTGCGTGCCCGGTCGAGAGGGCGCCGACTGCCCGGCGGTGGGTGTGACGTGGCTCCAGGCGGCGACGTGGCTCAACCTGCGCACGCACTTCGAAGACGCCGAAGCGCTCGAGCCCTGCTACCGCTGCGTCGAGGTCGCCGACGGACAGCACCCGCTCTCGCTGCTCGAATGCCCCGACAGCGTGCAGCGCCCCGACTTCGCGTGCACCGGCTATCGGCTGCTGACCGAGGCGGAGTGGGAGTATGCCGCCCGCTCGGGCGGTCACTCCGAAGGGGCGCTCTATGGCGAGAGCAGCCTGGACGCCATCGCGTGGTACGTCGCCAACAGCCTCGCGCCGGGCTGGGGGATCCCCTGCGATCGGGCCGAGCCGGAGGGCCCCAAGTGCGGGCCGCTGCCCGTCGGCCGCAAGCCGTCCAATATCTGGGGCATCTACGACATCCTGGGCAATGCCACCGAGTGGGTCGCGGATCACATACGGCCAGACGTGCGCACGCGCCCGCTCGACGAGGTCGATCCGCTGGAGTGGTACGACGAGCCGGCCGCGCGGGTGAGCCGCGGCGGTGGCTGGATCGACCTCTCCATCGACGTGCGCCTGGCTGCGCGGCGCACGGCTGGGCCGATGCAAGTCAGCGGCCAGACCGGCTTCCGCTATGCCAGAACCCTGCTGCTCCCACCCGTACCTGCCGAGCCATGACGCTCCGCAGGCAATGAGAGAGGGGTACCCATGAGTCATCGCCGCTCGTCATCGCCGCGGGGCGCCAGTGCTTTAGTCGTTGCGGCAGCCTTTGTCGCCCTCATCGCTCCGCAGTCGGTCGGCGCCCAGGAGAGCGGTCTTCGCATCGTCATCCCCGAGCAGGGTGAGCTCTCACCGCTGAAGGACGTTCAGGTCACGTTTCATCTGGCGACCGCCGAGAGCGACGAGCTGTGCCTCGCCGTCGAGAAGGTCACCGAGCGTGCAAGGATCGTCGCTGCATTCGCCCGAGACGGCGCACCGGACGAGTGGGCGGTGCGGGTCGACGACATCCTCGCGAGCTCGGGCGACGACCTCTCCGGCACCATCCGGCTGGGCCCGAACGTCACCGTCCGGCTGGGCTTGAGTCCTGCCGCCCGCGATGACGCCGAGCCCAGGGGCCGAGCGATCAAGCTGACGCTGTATCCCGATCCGGGCGCCCCGCGCCCGGAGCTCGACCTCGGCGGTCGCTGCCGGACGGCCCTGAACCGGGAGACGACCTACGACGTCAAGGTGGTGCCGTGCCGGCGCGTCGGCGACGACGGGCGACTCGAGATCGGGCGGCTCGAAGAGCCGGTCGAGATCATCGCCAGCTGCGCCGAGACCTATCGCCACCACGGCTGTGCCGACGCCGATGGCGCGGCCTACCCGGTGGCGGATGGCCGCGTCGCCGCCCTCGCGCCGCTCGGCGCCGACCCGCGGGTCTTGCCGGCCGATCGGTGTCGCGATCGGATCAAGCGTCCGGCGCTGCATACGGTCATCGCCGTCGACCAATCGGGCAGCATGGGCACCCCGATCGGCGAGGGCGGTCGCACCCGGGCCGAGGTGGTCACCGAGGCGGTGCGGCTCTTCGTGCGCGAGTGGCAAAGCTTCCGGGGCCGCGACGGCGACGCCGGCATGAACCCCGACGATCGCCTGGGTATCGTCTTCTTCGCGGGTGACGCGACGCACTATCACAGCTTCTGCGGGCGTGAGGCGTCCGACCTCGACACCGACGGCGAGGCCGACTGCGTGGGCGAGCGCTGGTGCGTCGACGGCACCCAGATCCGCGACGGCGAAGAGGGGCGGCTGCGCTCGGGAGATTTCATGCTGCAGTTCGAGCCCATGGCCGCCGACGTGCTCGGCCTCTCCTGCGCGGAAGAACCCGAGCTCGTCTGCCAGCCGATGTGCGCCGGTGACGCGCGCGCGGACGGCGTGCCCTATGGCTTCACCGCTTCGGGGCCGACGTCCATCGGCGACGGCCTGCTCGCCGCGCTCGGGCCCGACTACCTCGACGTCGAGCGCTACGTCGAGAGCCCCGTGGCCGGGCGGGGGAGGCGCAACGTGGTCGTGCTGCTGACCGACGGCGGCCAGAATACGTCGTGCGACTACCGGATCGAGGACGGCCAGATCGAGTTCATGGCGGAGCCCGGCTTGCAGCAGCGCCTCGCTGGCCAGACGTGCGATACCGGTCGCTGGCGCCCCTGGCTCGAACGCGAAGCGGACGGCGACGGCCTGCGTCCGAATCATCTGCGCCTGACCGATGCCGAGACATCCCGCCCGCGGGTCACCCTGCACACGGTGGTCATGGACGGCGCCGCGAATCACGAGGACCGCCAGCGCATGCAGCGCGACGCGTTCGCGACCGGCGGCCTGAGCTACTTCGTCAACCGCGACAACGCCGGCGAGATCTACAACGGCGGGGCGGTCTCTCGAGACGACGCCGTCGGGCTGGCCCTCGGGTCGTTCTTCTACGACATCCTGCAGAACAACCTGCGGTTCAATACGTGGCACTTCGCCCGCAAGATCGAGGCGGCGGTCGACACCGAGGGCGATGGCGCCGTCAGCTATCCAGTGGTCGGCGGCGACGCGCGCATGCGCCTGGCCGGGCCCAACGCGTTCTACGTGCCCTCGACGGCCAAGGGCATCGTCGTGCTCGCCCGCTGGGATCGGGACTACGGCGAGTTCAGGTTGGATCTGCACCCGCCGGATCCGTTCGCCGGGACGACCTCGGCGATCGGGCGGCGCGAGATCCGGATCGAGCGCACCCTCGCGCCCGGGGCTCGGGGCTTCTATGATCAGCCGTGGCGGGTCGAGGTGCGGCCGCAAGGGGATCTCGACCCGCGCCTCGGTCGCATCCCCGTCGTCATCGAGGTCCTCGTCGATCACGACCAGTTCACCCCCACGGTCGAGATCGAGGCGACGCCCGCCGGCGTGTACTGCCCCACCGATCCGGTGACGGTCACCGCGTCGCTGTCGAGTTTCGGGCGCCCGGTGGAAGACTTCCTCGCCGACGGTGGCAAGCTCTACGCGCAGGTGCAGGGTCCGCGCTTCACCGAGGCCCAGATCGCCGCGCAGTTCCCCGAGTGCGATTACGATGTGTTCCTCGAGAGCCTGAGAAACGCCGCCGCCGACGCCCCCGAGGCGCACGACCCTCGAGACGAGAACTCCCTGCGCTCGCTGTTCCTGGCGTACTGCTACCAGCAGCAGCGGCAAGGCGAGCAGGAGGGCAACCGCATGGCGGTTCGAGGTGAGGTCACCTGGACCGAGCCGATCGAGTTCGTCGAGCCGGCCGATGAGGCAGGCCGCTACACCGTCGACTTCACGCCCGAAGCCGCCGGCGAGCACAAGGTCTCGGTGATCATCGAGGGGCCGGTCCCTGGCATCGGCTGGGTCAGCCACCACGAGGTCAGGCACCTGCATGTCAGCCAGAGCTGTGATGGCATCGGCCAAGGCGAGCTCATCGAGTCGCCCGAGGCTGCGCCCGGGCCGGACGCGCCGGCCCATGTCTACCGCTATCGGCCGATCGACAAGGCGGGGCAGCCGCTGGGCCCGGGCTACGACGGCCGCTACTGGCTGCGCGTCATCGGCGTGAACCCCATACGCCGCGTCATGATGACGTACGATCGGGACGGCTTCTACCGCGGCAGGATCCCCATCCGTGACGACGGCGCCGTGCCGCTCACCGAGTTGATCCGGGTCAAGGCGCCGATCAAGCTCGCTTTTGGTCCCAACGCCTTCGCTTCAGGTGAGGCTCGGCAGGCGATCGAGCAACAGGTCGAGGCGCTGTTCGATCGATGGGAGGAGGGGGGCGAGCGAGGCGACGAGCTGGTGGTGCTCGAGACCTTCGGCGACCCCGGCGGGTGCGACTGCTCGGTCACCGGTTCGGGCGGGCCCACGCCGCTCGGCTTGCTCGCGATGCTGCTCGTGCTCGCCGGGGGCATACGACGCCGTCGCCGGTGAGCCGTCTCCGCTCAGCGCAGCTTCGGGCCTTGGCCGAGCGGGTGATAGCGCTGGAAGACCTGCACCGCGATCAGCGAGGGGATCTGGGCCCGCGGATCCCAGGCCATGCCGAAGCCCATCTGGCGGCCCTCGGCGTCGAGGATGTTGCGCCGATGGCCCGGCGACTCGAGCCAGCGCTGCACCATCGAGCGGGCGATCGAGCGGGTGCTATGGGCCGGGACGAGCGGGCCGCCCGGGGTGCGGCTGTACTGATGGCGGGCCTCGTCGACCACGTACATCTGCTCGCCGCCGTCCACCTGCAGCCAGGTCTCGGTGATCAGGTTCTCGGCGGCGAGCACGTCGGTCCCGCCCGCCGCGCGGACCCGGTCGCTCGGCTCCTCCATGCCGGGGCGGGTGAGGTCGATATGGCCGAACTGCCCGCTGCGGGCGAGGTGCTCGGCGAACTCGATGGCCGCGGCGTCGAGAATCGGGTGGGGCTGCACCGGCGGCAGGCCGTGGCGGGCGCGGGCGGCGTTGGTCTCGGCGAGCACGGCTGCCGAGATGGCCCGCGCGTCGTGCATGCCGAGGGGCAGGGGCGCGTCGAGCGACGACGGCGGCCCGTCGAGCGACGGGGCCTCGTCGGCGGGCGAGGGCGTCTCGAGCGGCGCCGGCTTGGGTGGCGCAGCTTCTGCTGGAGGCGGCGTCGGGCGCGCGCGGACGGGCGAGGCGGGCGGCGGCGCCTGATGCATGTCATCGGCGGCGCTGGCGATATCATCGGAGGCCATCGCGATGCCTTCGCATGCCTCCGATGGGTCACCCGCGGCCTCTGGGATGTCATCGGGTGCCTTTGGGATGCCATGCATGTCATCGGGCATGTCATCGGGCATGTCATCGGGCATGTCATCGGATGCGCGTTGATCGACGGCGGGCGGTTTCTGCGCCGGCCGGGTCTTCCAGCGGGCGAGCCGATCGGCCATCTCGTCGAGCAGCTCGGCTCTTCGGTGCTCGACCGGGGCCGGGGCCGGCTCGGCCTGCACGGCGGGGGCGAGCAGCAGGGCGCCGAGCAGCGTGGCGGGCAGGGCGGGCAGCGAAAGCGGGCGTCGAGGCATCGGGATCTCCGGTGGGGTCTGGGTCGGCCGGGCGACGGCCATGGGTCGGGACCATTCACGCAGCTCGCGATGCACGGGCCGTGCCGCCCACGCCCGATGTATGTCGCCCGCCGCCCGCGCCGGATCAGATCGGCCCGCTGCCCCCGAGAAACGGCGTCACGCCGGCCGGCGGGCCACGAAGAACAATGGCAGCGCCCCCTTGCCCTTGAGCGCCACCGGCCCGCGCGGTGTGAACGCATAGGGCGCGTCGTGGGCCACCGCTTCACGGGTGGTCTCGGTCACCGTCAGCCGCATCGGCCACGACGATCGCTCGACGCGGGCAGCGATGTTCACCGCGTCGCCGAAGACGTCGTACAGGTAGCGCGTGCGCCCGACGATGCCGGCGATGACCGCGCCGGAGTGCACGCCGACCCGGGCCTCCCAGCGATGCTCGGCGGTGGCGTTGCGCGCTTCGAGGAACTCGATGAAGCACAGCCCGATCTCGACCATGCGCCCGGCGTGGTCGGCGCGGGCGTCGGGCATGCCGCAGACGCAGAAGTAGGCGTCGCCGATGGTCTTGATGGTCTGCCCGCCCCAGCGCTCGACGATGGCGTCGAAGCCGCTGAAGATCTCGGTCAGCTCGGCCATGAGCACCGCCGGCTGCAGCTGCCCGGCGATGCGGGTGAAGTCGATCATGTCGATGAACAGCAGCGAGACGTCGCGGTACTCGCGGGGCGGCGAGCTGCCGCGGGTCTTGAGGTCGAGCACGACCCGGTCGGGCAGGGTATTGGCCAGCAGCCGATCGGAGAGCCGCCGCTCGTAGACCAGCTCGAGCTGCGTGCGCACCCGGGCCTTGACCACCGCCGCGTTGAACGGCTTGGTGACGAAGTCGGCCGCGCCCATCTCGAGCCCGCGGGCCTCGCTCTGGTCGGTGTGCAGCGCGGTGAGGAAGATGACCGGGATATGGGCCGTGCGGGGGTCGCTCTTGAGCCGGCGGCAGACCTCGTAGCCGTCCATCTCGGGCATCACGACGTCGAGCAGGATGAGATCGGGCGCCGGCTCGGCGCGGGCGATCTCCAGGGCGCGGTGGCCGGTGCGCGCGGCTTTGATGCGATAGCGCGGGCGCAGCAGCTCGACGATGACCGAGATATTGGCCGGCTGGTCGTCGACCACCAGGATGGTCGGCCGCCGGGCGGGCAGCAGGGGGTTGGCTTTCACCGCGCGCCCGCGTCGCCGGGCCCAGGCGGCTCGGCGAGGGCGGCGATCGCGCCCTCGAAGTCCCAGTCGCGGGCCAGCGCGTGAGCCCGGGCGACCGCGCTCTGCCGCGCGCCGCGGGCGTTGACCAGCCGCTCGAGGCGCTCGATGGCCTCCACGTCGCCGGCCCGCAACAGCTCGATGGCCTCGATGATCAGCCCGCCGTACTCCGCCGTGTCGATCTGCTCGGGCACGGGGCCGGTGCGCCGCGGGATGTCCACGCTGGCCAGGCCGACGCCGATCTGATCTTCGATGGCGTCGCAGATGTGGTTGAGGGCCCGGCGCAGCCGCTGCCAGGCCTCGCGCTCTTCGGCGTCGGGGCCCGGCTCGGCCAGCTCGCCGCGCAGCCGCGCCTGCAGCCGGGTCGCCAGGGTCGAGGCCCACTGGAACGCCTCGACGGCGCCGATGGTGCCGGCGGTGCCCTTGACGTCGTGGATGAGCCGATGCGCCTGATCGATGTCGTCGGCGTCCCAGGCCTCGCGGTAGTGCGCGTCGAGCCGGCGGGCGCTGCGGGCGAAGCTGGCCAGGAGCCGGGTATAGAGGTCGACATTGCCCGCCACCCGGGTCAGCGCCCGGCGCACGTCGAGCCCGGGGATGTCGAGCGGGTCGGGTCGCGACTCGCCGCTCGCCGCGGGCGCGCGCTGCTGCCCGCCGATCCAGCGGGCGAGCGTCTCGTACAGCCGCTCGGGCTCGATGGGTTTGGTCACGTGCGCGTTCATGCCGATGGCGAGGCTCTTCTCCTGCTCGTGGGGCAGGGCGTGGGCGGTCATCGCGATGATCGGCAGATCGGCGTAGCGCGGCTGCTCGCGGATGCGCCGGGTGGCGGTGATGCCGTCCATCACCGGCATCTGGATGTCCATGAGCACCGCGTCGAAGTGTTCGTCCGCCAGCCGGGCGAGCGCCACCTGGCCGTTGGGGGCGTGTGCCGTCTCGACGCCGACCGCCGCCAGCAGCTCCTCGGCGACCTGCTGGTTGATGAGGTTGTCTTCGACCAGCAGGACCCGGCGCCCGGCGAGCGCTTCGCGGGCTTGTCCCTCGCGCCCGCTCGGGCGGGCGGCGCGCTCGGGTCGGCGCTCTTCGACGCCGAAGATCTGCATCAACGTGTCGTAGAGGATCGACGGGTTGAAGGGCTTGATGAGGAAGCCATCGAGCTGTGTGCGGCCGACCTTCTCGAGCAGCGTATCGTGGCCGAAGGCGGTGACCATCATCACCGTCGAGACCCGGTCGGGGAAGCGCGCCCGCAGGTGGCGCAGGGTCTCGACCCCGTCCATCTCGGGCATCTTCCAGTCGACGACCACCAGATCGAAGCGCTGCGCCTCGGCTTCGATGCGGGCCAGCGCGGCCTTGCCCGAGCCGACGGTCGCGACGACGCAGCCGAAGTCTTCGAGCATGGCGGCCAGCGTCTCGCGGGCGGTCTGGCTGTCGTCGACCACCAGGATGCGCCGCCCGGCGAGGGCCTCGGCGCGCCGCAGGTCGCGGGTGCCGTGCTCGAAGGGCACGCTCACGGTGAAGGCGCTGCCCACGCCCGGCGCGCTCTCGACCGAGATGTCGCCGCCCATCAGCTCGATGAGCCGCTTGGAGATCGAGAGGCCGAGGCCGGTGCCGCCATAGCGGCGGGTCGTCGAGATATCGGCTTGGGTGAACGGCTGGAAGAGCTGCCCCACCGACTCGGCGCTCATGCCGATGCCGGTGTCGCGCACGACGATGTGCAGCACGCAGCCGCGCTCGTCCTGCTCGATGAGGCGGGTGTGCAGCTCGACCGATCCGCGCTCGGTGAACTTGAGGGCGTTGTCGACGAGGTTGACGAGCACCTGCCGCAGGCGCAGCGGATCGCCGACGAGCCGATCGGGCGTCACCGGCTCGGTGCGGATGGCGAAGCGCACGTCGGGCTTCTCGCGCAGGGCCTGCTCGGCGATGTCGCCGACCTCGGCGTAGACCGCGCGCAGCGAGAACTCGTGGCGCTCGAGCTCGAGCTTGCCCGCCTCGACCTTCGAGACGTCGAGGATGTCGTTGATGATGCCGAGCAGCGAGCGGGCCGAGCGCTCGATCTTCTGCAGGTAGTCCCGCTGGCGGGGGTCGAGCGCGGTGCGCTGGGTGAGGAAGGCGAGGCCGAGCACCGCGTTCATCGGGGTGCGGATCTCGTGGCTCATATTGGCCAGAAAGGCGCTCTTGGCGGCGTTGGCCGCCTCGGCCTCTTCTTTGACGGTCTGCATCTCGTGCAGCGCCACCTGCAAGACGACCTGCTTGGCCCGGACCCGATCGAGCTGCGCGCCGCCGAACGACGCGAAGAGGCCGAGGAAGAACGGCGCGCTGTCGATGATCCACAGCAGCGGCGAGTCGGCCTGGGCCTGCAGCAGATGGGCCGGCAGCACGTCGCCGAAGCGCAGCGCGGCCTCGATGAAGGTGGCGCAGATGGGGAAGAGGAACCCGAAGAGCGCGCCATAGAGCGCGAAGTTGGCGACCTCGCGTTCGAAAGGCCGCCAGATGGAGTGCTCGGGTCCGTCGGACAACCGCTTCCCCCCGGTCAGGTCGATGACAGGTCATTTGACCGCATGCGGACAGGGTCTACAAGCGATCGTACGGATCAATCCGGTGTCCGACGGTATCGGTGGCCCCGTCGCCCGGCCGAGAGGGACGGCCCGGTCACGCATCGCGGCCCCGGCGCGGTCAGCGGCGCATGCCCAGCAGGGCGTCGAGCAGGGCGTCGGCCTCGAAGCGCGGCAGGTCTTTATTCCATTCGAGGTGCAGGAACCGCCCGGTGCCTTGGGATGCCCCGCGATCGCAGGGATCGCTGGAGCCGTTGACGTGGCGCCCTTGCACGTTGGTCGTGCCGCAGTGCCGGGCCTCGACCGGTACGCCGGCGCCCGGGTTGCAACTGGTGATCGGGTAGCCCGGCAGCGCCCGCTGCGCCGCCTCGGCCGCGCGGGCCACGGGGGCGTCGCGATCGACGGCGCCGCGGGTGCCGTCGGACAGCGAGATGCCCTCTTCGCGCATGTTGTGCAGGCTGATGACCAGGGCCCGCGGGCTGAGATCGACGAGCGCCGCGTGCACGGCGTGAAACGCGCTGTCGGCGGTGTGAGCCGGGTCGGAGATGCGCCAGCCTTCGTCGCCGCAGACCGCGCTGCGGCCGTCGCATTGCGACTTGCGCGGGGAGGCGCAGCGGTGGCTGCCGGCGACGAGCAGGGCCACGGCGCCGTGGCTGGCGAAGGCGGTGCGCGCCCGGGCGAGGGTATCGGCCTCGTGAATGGGGTGGGGGACCTCGAGGATGACGTCGACCGAGGCGCCGCTGCGCCAGGCGATGGCCGGGCCGTCGACGTCGATCGGTTCGAAGAGCCGCACGCCGCCGGCCGCGGCGCACAGGGTATAGCCGGCGGCGTCGACGGCGGCGAGCGCGTCACGGTTCTCGCCGCGGACCGCGTGGGCCACGGCGGTGACCAGCGCGGCGCGGGCCGATGGGCTCAGCATGCGCGGTGTCTGCCGGTCGGGCGCCCAGAGCGCCGAGCGGGTGAACGCGGCTTCGACGGGCGCCGTACAGCGCGGCAGATCGGCGTCGCTGACGGGCCCGAGCGGCGCGCGGGCACGGGCGGGCACCGGATCGGGCACGCCGCCCGACGGGACGCCGCCGCAGCCGAGCGTGAGCAGCGTGAGCAGCAGCGCGGGCCCGGCGCATGCTCCCGGGCGGCGCGGGTCGAGGCGAACGACGCGGTCTGAGGCAGTCATGGGATCTCGCGGTCCGGGGCGCTCGAGCGCCGGAGCCGCACTATAGCCGACCGAGCGCAGGCGCGGGCCCTGCGGGCGAGCCGGGGGCGGGCAGGTCGAGCATCAGGTCGAGCAGCGCGTCCGCGTCGTCGAGCGGCATGTCGGTGTTCCACTCCAGATGCAGGAACCGGCCGCTGCCGCGGCGCACGGGCTCGTCGCACGGATCGTCGGAGCCGTTGAGGTGGCGCCCCTGCACGTTGGTCGTGCCGCACAGCCGCTCTTCGACCGGCACCCCGGCGCCCGGGTTGCACGTGGTGATGGTGTACTGGGGCAGGTCACGGGCGATCGACCGGGCGGCGAGGGCGACCGGCGAGTCGGCGCTGACCGGTCCGCGGGTGCCGTCGGACAGCGAGACCCCCGCGCCGCGCATGTTGTGCAGGCTGATGACCAGGGTCTCGGGGCGACGGGTGACGAGCACCTCGTGCACCTCGTGGAAGGCGCTGTCGGCGGTGTGCGCCGGGTCGGAGACCCGAAAGAGCCCGCCGCCGCAGACGCCGGTGCGACCGTCGCACTGCGAGGGGCGCGGCGAGGCGCAGCGGTGGCTGCCGGCGACGAGCAGCGCGCTGACCTCACGCCGGGCGAAGGCCGCCCGCCCGCGGGTCAGCGTATCGGGCTCGTGGATCGGGTGGGGCACCTCGAGGATGACGTCGATCGCGGCGTCGGTGCGCCAGGCGAGCACCGGGCCGTCGGCGTGCTGCGGCTCGAGCAGGCGCACGTCGCCGGCGGCGCACAGGGTGTAGTCCGCGGCGTCCGCGGCGATCAGCGCCATGCCGTAGCGCCCCTCGACGCCGGCCCGCACGGCGACGATCAGTGCGTCACGGGCCGTCGGCGTGAGCAGGTCGGGCGGCTGGCGGCGGTCGAAGGGCCACAGCGACGAGCGGGTGAAGGCCGCGGTCACCGCTTCGGTGCACGGCGGCAGCACCGCGCGGGCGGTGAGCGCTTGATGCATCGGGGGGCCGATCGGCGCGTCGCCCATGGGATGGTCGGCGCCGCAGCCGAATGCGGCGACGACCGAGCCGGCGATGACGATGGGCAGGAGCGGGTGGACACAGGTCGCGAACATGGTCGCCTCGACCCGAAGACGCTGAATGCTGGCGGTGAGATTACCCGTGGCCCGCGAGGGTTTCACCGGAGAAACGCACCCGGATGGGGCGGCGGTGCACTTTTACGTGCACTGCGCGCTCACGGCTCGCTCACGGCCGGTTCACGGGCCGGTTCACTTGCGGGGCATCATCGCCTCGGCCTTGCGCACGAGCTGCACGAAGCCGCCGCGGTAGCCCTCCGAGTCGTTGCCCTCGGCGCCGCGGGCCAGCTCGATGACGTCCTTCAGCTCGACGTCTTTGGTGTACTTCGAGCCGCGCAGGACCTGGGCGAAGGTGGCCACCGCCGCCGAGAAGCGGAAGTCGGCGCTGGCCTTGGCGAGCGGCACGCCGCCGTCGGGCAGGGGGTGGGCGACCTCGGTGGCGGTGTCGCCGTCGGGCTGCTTGTAGCGCAGGCGCACGGTGAGCATGTCGGGCGAGGCCTTGGCCGCGTCGCTGATCTCGCGCTTCTGATAGCTCGACGCGGGGGCGTCGCCGGCGCCGGGCAGCGGCTCGTCGCTGTCGGCGGGGATGATCTCGTAGAGCACGGTGACGCTGTGGCCCGCGCCGAGCTCGCCGGCGTCTTTGGTGTCGTCGCGGAAGTCGCGATCGGCCATCGCCCGGTTCTCGTAGCCGATGAGGCGGTAGCCCTTGACCTTGGCCGGGTTGAAATCGACCTGGATCTTGACGTCCTTGGCGATGGTCAACAGCGTGCCGCCCATCTCGGTGACCAGCACCTTCTTCGCCTCGAGCACGCTGTCGATATAGGCCGCGTTGCCGTTGCCCTTGTTCGACAGCATCTCCATCTTGTTGTCTTTGTAGTTGCCGCTGCCGAAGCCGAGGATCGTCAGGAAGATGCCCGACTTGCGCTTCTCCTCGATGAGCTTCACCAGGTCGCCTTCGGAGCTGGTGCCCACGTTGAAGTCACCATCGGTGGCCAGGATGATCCGGTTGTTGCCGCCGTCCTGGAAGTTCTCCCGGGCGACCTTGTAGGCCAGCTGGATGCCCGCGGCGCCCGCCGTCGAGCCGCCCGCCCGCAGGCGGTCGAGCGCGTCGAGGATCTTCTCCCGCTGCTTGCCGGGGGTCGAGGGCAGCACGAGGCCCGCGGCGCCGGCGTAGACCACGATGGCGACCCGGTCTTGGGGCCGCAGGTTGTCGACCAGCATGCGGAACGCCTGCTTGAGCAAGGGCAGCTTGTTGGCCCGGTTCATCGAGCCCGAGACGTCGAGCAGGAAGACGAGGTTCTGCGGCGGCAGCGCGGCGGTATCGACCTTCTTGCCCTGCACCCCGATGTGCACCAGCTTGCGCTCGCTGTTCCACGGGGCGGTCGAGACCTCGGTGTAGATGCCGAAGGGGTGCTCGCCCTCGGGGTCGGCGTAGTCGTAGGTGAAGTAGTTGACGAACTCTTCGATGCGCACCGCGTCCTGCGGCGGCAGGCGGTTCTGCTGCTCGATGAAGCGGCGGGCGTTGGCGTAGCTGGCGGTGTCGACGTCGATGCTGAAGGTCGACAGCGGGGTGTGCAGGGCTGACTTGAAGTCGGCCTCCTTGGTGGCCGAGTACTCCTCGGTGTTCATCTCGGGCGGCGGCGGCGCGTCGACGGCGATTCGCGGCGGCGGCCCGCGGCGGGGCGCGGCGGGCTTGGCCATGCGCAGCTTGCGCTTGGGGCGTCGGGCCATGCCCTTGCCCGACGCGGTGCGGGTGCGGACGCGCGGCGCCGGCGCCGCGTCGTCGGCCAGGGCCATCTTCGGCTCGGGCTCTGCGGCCGGGGCGGCCATGCGCTCGGCCTCGGCGTACTTACGCTCGGCTTTGGCGGCGTTGCGCGCGGCCTCCTCCTGCGCCTCGGCGGGCTTCTGCGCCGCGAGATCACAGGTGAGCTGGGTGGTCTGGCCGTCGGTGATGCTGACTTTGCGCTGCTTGGCGGTGAAGCCCTTGGCTTCGCAGCGCACGACGTAGTCGCCGGCGGTCAGCCCTTCGATGCGGGCGGTGCCGTCGGCGGCGGTCTGGGCGAAGCGCGCGGTGCCGCGGACCTTGATCACGGCGCCGGGCAGGGCCTTGCCGGCGCCCTTCACCGTGACCGACAGCGTGCCGCCGGCGGCGTAGGCCAGGGCGACGAGGCCGAGTGAGATGAGCAGGGCCGCCGCGATCGACAGCGCGCGTTGAGGGTTTCGCATGTGGTCCTCCCGAGGTGTTGCTGCAGAAGTCTACGTCATTCGGACCCCGCCCTGTACGGGGCTGTCCGGCAGATGATCTGATCGCGGCCGCGCAGGCCCCCGCCGGGCGACCCGAGCGAGGCCCTTGAGCCCGGGCGCGCGGCGGGGCACGCTCGGGGCGACGATTCGCCGGAGGCCCGAATGAGCAACCCTCTCATCGATGATCGCTTCGTGGACTTCCTGCTCGACGCGGTGCACCCGCTCGACGCGGTGCTCGAGCTCGCCGCCTACCGCGAGCACGATCGCGAGATGTGCGCGATGTACCTCGACTCGCTGCGCCGCTTCGCCCGCGAGGCGCTGTATCCCAGCTACGCGCCGATGGACGTCGAGCAGCCCACGTTCGAAGGCGGCCGGGTGAAGATGCACCCGCGGGCGGTGAAGCTCTGGCCGCGGCTGGTCGAGCTGGGCGTGCTCACCGCGGCGCGCAGCGAGGCGGTGGGCGGCTTCGAGTTGCCGCGGGTGGTCTCGCTGGTGGGCAACCTGTATCTGATGGCGGCCAATGGCTCGATGATGGGCCTGGTGGGGCTCACCTCGTCGGCGGCGCATCTCATCGAAGCGTTCGGCGGGCCCGAGGTGCAGGGGCTCTTCCTCGATCGCATGTATCGCGGCGAGTGGACCGGCACGATGGCGCTCACCGAGCCGCAGGCGGGCAGCAGCCTGGGTGATCTGACCACCTCGGCCACCCCGCTGGGTGATGGGACCCATGCCATCCGCGGCAGCAAGATCTTCATCTCGGGCGGCGATCATCAGATCACCGGGAACGTGGTGCACCTGACCCTGGCCCGCATCGACGGCGCGCCGGCGGGGACCCGCGGCATCTCGCTGTTCGCCGTACCCGCGAGGCGCCCGGTCGACGGCGGGCTCGAAGACAACGACGTCACCGTGACCCAGCTGCTGCACAAGGTGGGCTGGCGCGGGCTGCCCAGCCTGGGCATCGCCTTCGGCGA
Source organism: bacterium (assembly GCA_030427205.1). Taxonomy (GTDB): domain Bacteria; phylum Myxococcota_A; class Bradymonadia; order UBA7976; family UBA1532; genus JACKDM01. The sequence goes on from JAUHXC010000009.1 coordinate 256,324, forward strand.
GCGCGGCGACTGCCGCGGATGGCTCGTCGGTGAGCCGGGGCAGGGGCTCCGGGCGATGTTCCAGATGATGAACGAGGCCCGCATCGGGGTCGGCGCCCAGGCCACCGCGACCGCCTCGGCGGCGTATCACGAGGCGGTGCACTACGCCCGCGAGCGCACTCAGGGCCGGCCGCTGGCCGAGCGTGGTCCGACGCGGGCCCCGGTGGCGATCATCGAGCACCCCGACGTGCGGCGCATGCTCTTGCGGCAGCGGGCGATCGTCGAGGGCGCGATGGCATTGACCCTCTACGCGGCCCGCTGCGCCGACTTCGGCCGCCACGACGCGCCCGAGCGTCGCGCGTCGCACGGGCTGCTGCTCGATGTGCTGACCCCGATCGTGAAGACATTCCCCGCCGAGTACGGCTACGAGAGCTGCGCGCTGTCGCTGCAGATCCACGGGGGTTATGGCTATACGACGGAGTATCCGCCCGAGGCGTGGCTGCGGGATCAGAAGCTCAATACCATCCACGAAGGCACCACCGGCATTCAGGGGCTCGATCTGCTGGGCCGCAAGGTGACGCAGAAGGGCGGCGGCGGGCTCAAAGCGCTGCTGGCGGTCGTCGGCGCCGAGATCGCGGCTGCGCGCGAGGCGGGCGTCGACGAGCGCTTGTGTGATGCCTTGCAGAGCGCCGGTGAACGCATCGCCGCGGTGACGATGATACTCGGTGCCCGCGGCATGCAGGGTGATGTGCATGGCATGCTGGGACACAGTCATGACTACCTGACGGCGATGTCATTGTATGTCATCGGATGGCAATGGCTGGCGATCGCGCGGGCCGCGGCCGGGCGCAGCGACCTCTTCGCCCGCGGGCGGCGGGCCGCGGCGCAGTATTGGTTCGCCGTCGAGGTGCCGCGCGTCGGGCCGCTGCTCGATCTGTGCGAGGCCGGAGAAGACAGCTACCTGACCCTCGAACCCGACGCGTTCTGAGTCATCGACGGGGCTGATGACTCAGGCCGATGACGGCTACGCCTCGCGAATCTGCGCGATGTCGGCCCGCAGCGCCGCCGCGCGCGCGCCGTCGATCCCATCGAGCAGGTCGGCGAGCTGACCCATCGCGCCGATCAGGGATCCGGCGGCGTCGTGATCCTCGTAGATCTCGATCGCGCGCTCGACGGCGCGGACGGCGTCTTCCGGTCGTCCACGGGCGGCGGCGATGCGCGCGCCGACCTCCAGCCCGCTGGCCACGCGCAGCGGATCGCCCATGTCTTGGGCGACACCCACCGCCCGCTCGGCGGCGGCCTCGGCCGCGTCGAGCTCGCCGCCCTGCAGCCGCACGTCGGCGATGATGCGCCACAGCTCGCTGCGGGCCCAGGCGGGCGCTTGGCCGGCGTCGAGCAGCGCGGTCACCCGGTCGAGCTCGGCCCGGGCGTCGTCGGTGCGGCCCTGGCGCAGGTACAGCTCGACCATGTTGGCGTGGCTGATGGCCAGCGAGCCGTGCCCCAGCCGGGTGCGGATGCGGATGGCCTCGCGCAGATAGCGCTCGGCGCGCACGAAGTCGCCGCGCTCGCCGCACAGCGTGCCCAGGTTGCTGTAGGTGCGCGCGAGGCCGGCCCGATCGCCCAGGCGGGCCCGGATGCGCACGGTTCGGGCGTAGTGGGCCGCCGCGTCGTCGTATTCGCCGCGCTGCACCGCGACGAGGGCCAGGCCGTGCAGCACCCGCGCCCGCTCGACGTCGTCGCGCAGCACCGCCAGCGCCCGCCTGAGCCAGTAGTCGGCGCCCTCGGCGTCGCCGCGCTGCTGCGCGATGGTGCCCAGCAGCCGCCACATCGGCCCGCGCCGCCCGTCGGCGGGCAGCGTCTCGAGCAGCGCGTCGATCCGGGCCTGCGCGCCGTCGAGATCCCCCTGGTGGTAGTCGGTCCAGGCCGCCTGATAGACGACCTCGGCGGCCGCGTCGATGTCCGTCGCGTCGCCGAGCGCGTCGAGCGCCCCGTCGACCGCCCGCCGAGCGGCGTCGGTCGCGCCGCGGGCCAGCTCGACGGCGCTCAACCGGGCCAGCCGCCGCGCGCGCTCGGGGCCGGCGTCGCTGTGCTCGATCGCGCTCGTCAGCCGCAGCGCGGCCCGATCGAGGCGACCGGCCAGCTGATCCAACGCGCCCAGGCGCGCCTCGATCGTGGCCCGCAGGTGCGCGGGCGCGTGCGTCCGACCGAGCAGCGCCTCGGCGGATTCGAGGGCGGCGGTGGCCGAATCGGGGGCCAGCGTCGCCTCGGCGTGGTCCGCCGCTGCGAGCCAGTCGTGCACCGCCCGATCGAAGTCGCCCGCCGCCGCGCGATGGCGGGCGATGTCGGCCGCCCGCGGGCCGATCGGAGGCGGCAGCTCGTCGGCGAGCCACAACGCGGCGCGCCCGTGCAGCGCGCTGCGCAGCTGGCGCGGCAGGCCCGCCGCGACGACGGTGTGCAGCAGGCCGTGGTCGAAGCGCCACTGGATCTGATCCGGTAGGGACGCGCGGGCCTCGCGGGTCACGAAGCGCGCCGCGGCCAGCCGCTCGAGCCGGGCCTCGACGCCCGGGCGCCCCACCAGCCGGGCCACGCCGCCCTGCCAGAAGCTGCGCCCGATCACCGCCGCCGCCCGCAGAATCTCGCGGTCGCCCGCATCGAGGCGGTCGATGCGCGCCTGCATCAACGCCTCGATGCTGGCCGGCAGGACCCCGTCACTGGCCGGATCGTGGTGGGCGAGCTCGAGCACGAACAGCGGGTTGCCTTCGGCGCGGGCGACCAGCTCGTCGAGCGCGTCGGCGCTGCTCTCGGGCCGCAGCGTCGCGATCAGCGCCCGCGCCGCGGTCGCCGGCAGGGGGCCGAGGTCGAGGCGCGCATGCCCCGGGCCGGGCGCGCAGCGGGCCAGCGGGCCGTCGGGGCGATCGGTGGTGATGAGCAGCGCCGGCGGGGGCTGCTCCATCAGCGCGGTCAGCGTGGCCAGCGCCGGAGCGGGGGCCAGGTGCGCGTCTTCGACGACGATGGTCAGCGGGTGCTGCTCGGCGACGGCCTCCAGCAGCGCGCGCAGGGCGGGGACGACCGTCGTCGGTGAGGTCGCCTCGGCCTCGGCCAGCCCGGCGATGGCGGCCAGCGTATCCGCATGCCGGCGGCGGGTCTCGCTGTCATGGCCCAGGTCGTCGAGCAGCGCGTCGATGGACAGGAAGTCCTCGCCGCCCACCGTGCGCGCCAGCGCCTGCTCGATGCGCTGCCGGGTGCGCGCCGGGGCGTCGTCGGGGTCGAGGTCGCACAGGCGCCGCACGAGGCGCTCGATGCCGCCGAAGGTGCCGCCCGCGTCCCCCGGCACCCGAAACAAACGCGTGCGGGCGGTGAGGTGGCGCTCGGCGGCGTCGAGCAGCCGCGACTTGCCGATGCCGGCCGGGCCGATGATGCACAGGCTGGCGCCGTGGCCGTCGACGAGCCGGTCGGCCAGGCGCTCGATACGGGCCAGCTCGTCAGCCCGCCCCATAAAGGGCCCGGTCGGGCGGTTGGCCGTTTGCAAACCGATCAGCCGGTCGTCCTCGGCGCGCGCCATGCCGCGCAGCGCCCGCGCGGCGCCGGGCCCCAGATAGGCCCCGGCAGGGCGGCGCCAGTTGAGCGCCTCGGCGGTATCCAGCGGTTCGCCGAGCAGCGCCTCGCCCGCGACGGCCACCCGGCCGGTCTCGAGGGTCACGGTGGCCTGCGGTGTGTCTTCGACGAGCGCGAGCGCGAGCGCCGCGGCCCGGCGGATGTCGTCCTCGCGCCGTGCCGGTACGCCGAAGACGACGCGATCGAGCCGGCCGGCGTCGGGCAGGAGGCGGCCCCCGACGGCGCGGGCGCGCTGTTCGAGGGTCGCGTGCCAGCGGCGCGTCGCCTCGACGCGGGCGTCGAGCTCGTCGGGCAGCGGACGGCGCACGAGCAGGACGACCACGCGCCGCAGCTCCGTCTGCCGTGGCGTATCGGCCTCGGCGAAGCGGGTGCGCGGGTCGCCGATGAGTCGATAGGCGGTCCAGGCCGGATCGTCGCGCCCCGTCGCCGCGGCGCGCGCGAGCCGCACGGCGGCGCCTACCGGCAGGCCGCGAGCGAGCGCTCGATGCACATCGCGGGCGAAGTCGGCCCCTTGCAGGTCGGGCAGGTCGAGGTCGGTGCCGATGAGATGGCGCACCCCGGCTTGCAGCAGCGCATCGCCGCTGGGGCCGAGTGAGCGACAGGCGTTGGCGAAGACCAGGCGGGGCACCGCGCCGCCGCGCAGCCGGGCGATGCCGGCCGCGTCGAGGTGGCCGTCGTGCAGGCGCCAGCCGCGACCGCCGGGGTCGACATGGCCGGCGAAGTGCACCCGTCGGTACCGGCGCAAGGCGCGCAGCAGCTCGGTGGGGCCTTGACGCCCGAGGCGTACGTCGTAGGCCGGCGCGCTGCCCGCGGCCGCCATGATGGCCGCCAGCCCTTCGCCTTCGGATCGGGCCGCGGGCAGATCGCCGGCCGGATCGGCCACGACGAGCGTGCGATCGGGCGTCGGCGGCGCCAGTTCGGGCCATGGGCCGCCATCGCGGCCTTCGCCGAGGTCGAAGCGCTGCCCGAGGAATCCGCGCCCGTCGTGCACCAGCGGCCACGGGACCTCGGGCCAGCCGACGATGAGGACCGCGCCGCCGTCCCGTCGCCGCAGCTCGGCCTTGACGGGCGTCGGCAGCAGCAGGTCGAAGAGCAACGCCCCGTGCGCCCGCAGCGTATCGGCCGGGGCCTCGCGCCGGGCCACCGCCGCGCGCGTGCCGGCGATGGCGCGCAGCTCGCGCTCGATCGCGACGCTGTCGATGGCGGATGCGCCACACCAACGGCGAGGGCCCAGGTCGCCGCTGCGGCTCATGCGCACCGTGCACGCGACGCGACCGGCCGTCGGCGGGCTCAATTCGATCATCACGAGGTCGGGCTGCATCGACTGTCTGTCGCCCATCGCAGCGGTCGAACGCAAGCCGCTGGCGCGCGCGGCGCCGCCGATTTCGGGTGGGGGTGCAAGATCGGGCGGGTGTCGGTGTATGCAGGAGCCGAAGCGCGGGCGTGGGTCCGCGGCGGCCGCAGCGATCGGGGACGCAGATGCACGGTGAACGCAGGTTCGAAGCAGCGCAGGCGCGGCGCGGTTTCGTCTACGAGATGGAGGACGCCGCTGGGCGGCGGTTGGTCCGGGCGGGGGAGGCCACCGAGGCCCGGGCGGTGGCTGGCCGTACGCTGACGCCGCCCGGTTCGGCCGCGGCGCAGCGTATCTGGTGGGTGTTGCTGGCGGTGATGGCGCTGGCGGTCGGCTGCAGCGGCTTCATCCACGAGCCCGATGGCGGCGATGTCGTGGATCAGGGCATTGGCGGCGCGGGCGGTGAAGGCGGCGCTGGCGGTGGTGGCGAGGGTGAGGGCGAAGGTGAGGGCGAAGGTGAGGGCGAGGGCGAGGGCGAGGGCGAGGGCGAGGGCGAGGGCGAGGGCGAGGGTGAAGGGGAAGGGGAAGGGGAAGGCGAGGGTGAAGGGGAAGGCGAGGGCGAGGGCGAAGGCGAGGGCGAGGGCGAAGCGCCGGGCGATGCCTGTCGCGCGCTCGCAGCCTGCCTCGATGATTGCCCGCCCGGCGACGGAGCCTGCATCCGCGCCTGCTTCGACGCCGCCGGGCCCGAGGTGGAGGCCGACTACAGCCCGACGCTGGCCTGCTTCGAGGACAACGGCTGCGGCATCGCGGGCGACCTGGACCTGCGCTGCGCGATCGCCCGCTGCGCTGAGCCGCTCTACACCTGCTTCGGCAACCCGGTGATGTTCGCCGACGAGACCTGTGCCGCCGCGCTGACCTGCGCCGACGGATGCCTCGACGGGTCCTGCCTCGATCGGTGCGCCGACGGATTGGCCCTCGAGAGTCACGTCCACTGGCTGCGCGCCCGCCAATGCGCCCGACGCAACGACTGCCCGTCCATCGACGCTGACCGCTGCCCGGCCTGCGCCGAGCTCATCGACGCCTGCGCCGCCGACGTGGCGCCCGCGGCCGTGCCGGCCTGCGCCGACGGGCAGGACTCCGACGACGACGGCCTCGTCGACTGGCCGCTCGATCCGGGCTGCACCTCGCCCCTCGACGACGACGAGAGCGATCCGGCGGAGGCCCCGGCCTGCGCCGACGGTCTGGACGGCGACGGCGACGGCGCCATCGACTTCGGCGATGGATCCGACGGTGATCGAGCACCCGCCGATCGGGCCTGCCTCAGCGCGTCCGATACCGGCGAGACCCCGTATTGCGAGCGGGCGATCCTCGAGATCGCGGCGGGGCAGGCGGGCATCGACGTCGATACGACCGCGTCTCAGAACAGCCACGGCAGCATCTGCGGCGGCAACCGCGCCCCCGACGCGGTCGTGCGCATCGAGGTGCCCCATGCGGGCCGTCTGGTGGTCGCCGCCCGGGCCGAGACGGTGCAGCCGGTCCTCAGCGTGCGCGATACCTGCGCCGAGGTCTGCGCCGACGACCCCGCGGCTGGGGCGGTCTGCCCGCCGACGGCGGCCGAGTTGGCCTGCACCGCCAGCGGCAACCCCGACGGCGTGCGGACCGTCGGCCTCGAGGTCTCGCCCGGCGAGCTCTACGTGGTCGTCTCCGCCCGATTCGCCGCCGGGCCGATCCGACTCGATGCTCAGCTGACCCACCCGCCCGGCGGCAGGTGTGATCCGGCCGATGGCGCCGCCTTCGCGCGGTGCGCGCCCGGCACCGAATGCGTCGCCGATCCGCCCGACTCGCCGGCGACCTGCCAGGAGGGCGCGCCGTGATCCGCGGGCTCGGGGCATTCATCGGCGCGCAGCGGGAGGAGTGGGTCGTCGACGACCCGCGGCGAGGACGCCGATGACCGCGATTCCCTGGCTCCGAGTGGGGTGGACGGCGCAAGATGTCCGGACGCGCAGATCGACCGGAGACCGCCTCTTGAGCTTCGACGCCGACACCGACGAGCTGAGCCTGCTCGCCGCCTGCATCGATGGCGAGCGTCGGGCCCTCGACGCGTTCGTTTCGCGGTATTCGCGGCTGGTCTGGTTCCACGTCAACAATACGCTGCGGCGCCTGCGCGGCCGCCTCGATACCGAGCGGACCGACGATCTCTACCAGCAGGTCTTCGTGACGCTGCTCGAAGACGATCGTCGCCGGCTGCGGCTCTACCGCCCCGACAAGGGCTGCAGCGTCGCGTCGTGGATCCGCATCATCACGATCCGCACGGTCATCAACATTCTGCGTCGCGATCGGCACACCGTCAGCCTCGACGACGCGTCGCGGCCCATCGCGGTCGCCGACGAAGGCATCGACCCCTTCACCGCGTTGACCGCCGGCGGCGACCAGCGTTGGGAGGCGCTGCTTCCCGCCCTCGCCGAGAAGCTGTCGGGCAGCGATCGGCTGCTGCTCGAGCTCATCTACACCCGCCGACTCGACGCGGCGGGCATCGCCGCGGCGCTGCAGATCAAGCGCAGCCAGGTCTATGTGCGCAAGAACCGTCTCATCCGCCGCCTGCGACGACACGCCGAGGCTGCGGGCCTGCTGACCGATGGGTCCGATGACGGGAGCCCGGCATGAGTCACCGCTGCCCCGATGACTCGACCCTCGCTGCGCTCTTCGAGAACCGATTGCCGCCCGCCGAGCGGGAGGCGCTGTACGGCGAGATGAGCGCGTGCGCCGACTGTCAGGAGACCCTGGTGCTCGTCGGCATGGCCCTGGCCGACGAGCAGGCCGCGCACCGCTTCCCCGGCGAAGCCTGGGGCATGGCGCAGGTGCCCGCGGCGCTCGAAGATCGCGTGCGCGCGCTGTACGCCGCCCCGGCCGAGCCGCCGGTCTGGCAGATCGCCGTCCGTCGCGTCCGCGGCGTGATCGAGGCCTTGGCCGACAGTCTGGCGCCCGCGCCGATGCCGGCTCTGGCGGTCCGCGGTCATGGCGAGGAGCCGGCCGGCGCCCGCGATGCCCTGCGCTTCGAAGTCGACGTGGGGGTGCCGGTCGAGCTGTTGCTCACCGAGGGGGGCATCGGAGGGGTGCGGGTCGGTATCCGCCCGCTGCAGACCCCCGCCAGCGGCAGCCGGGTCGTGCTGTCCCGGGGCGGGGCGGTGCAGGCCTCGCTGGCGCTGGACCTCGACGGGGTGCATCTGCCCGAGCTGGAGCCGGGGCGCTACGCCGTGCGCTTCGAGGTGCCCGGCCGCGCGGCGGTCACGCTGCCGCTCGATCTGCGCGGATGAGGTGACCGCGACCGCTCAGCGGATGCGGCCGATCAGATCGAGCAGCTCGGCCCGGTCGCTGCCGGGCGCGACGTCGGTCGAGCGGATGATACCTTCCACGTCACCGAGGCGCTCGCCGACGCTGTGCTTGCTCTCGCGCAGGATCTCGGCGAGCTCGGCCACCGCGGTCGCGAAGCGGAAGTCGGCGCTGGCCTCGTCGAACGTCGCCGCGATGTCGCCCGCTTCGATGCGGGTCGAGACCTCGCTCGATTCGCCGCCTTCGGGGCGCTTGTAGCGCACGCGGACCTCGGCCGGCGGCCGCGCGGCATCGGTGAGCTCGACCTCGTAGAGCGCCGTCACCGCGTGCCCCGAGCCGATCTCGCCGGCGTCCACCGTGTCGTCGCGGAAGTCGTCGTTGGCGAGCACCCGGTTGTCGTAGCCGATCAGGCGATAGCGGCGCACCGCCTCGGGGTCGAACTGCACCTGGATCTTGACGTCCTTGGCGATGACTTCGAGCGTGCCCACCAGCGCGTCGCCCAGGACCCGCAGGGCCTCGTTGCGGCTGTCGACGTAGGCGTACTGCCCGTCGGCGCGGTTGGTCAGATCTTCGATGAATGCGTCGTTGAGGTTGCCGGTGCCATAGCCGAGCACGGTGAGGAAGATCGAGCGATCGCGCCAGCGCTCGACCTCCTGGATCAGCGGCTCGCCGGTGAGCCCCACGTTGAAGTCGCCGTCCGTGCACAGCACGACCCGGTTGACGCCGTCCTGACGGAAGGCCTGCTCGGCCAGATCGTAGGCGGTGCGGATGCCCGCCGCGCCGTTGGTGCCGCCGCCGGCGGTGAAGCCGGCGATGACCTCGCGGATCTCGGCCCGCCGCGCGACCGGGGTCGGCTCGAGCAGCACCTGATTGGCGCCCGCGTAGGTGACGATGGCCACGGTGTCGTCTTCCTGCAGCCCGTCGAGCAGCCGCTCGAGGCTGAACTTCACCAGATCGAGCTTGTCGGCGGCGTGCATCGACCCGCTCACGTCCACCAGGAAGACCAGGTTGGCCGGCGAGCGCTGCTCGACGGGTACGTCCTTGCCCTTGACGGCGACCCGCAGCAGGTGCGCCTGCTCGCCGAACGGGCTCGGCGCGCCCTCCAGATGCAGCGCGAAGGGCACCTCGTCCCGCGGATCGGGCGCGGCGTAGTCATAGCGGAAGAAGTTGAGGAACTCTTCGACCCGCACGCTGGCCGGGATCGGACGGGCGCCATACATCAGGCTGCGCCGGGCGACGGTGTAGCTCGCGGTGTCGGTGTCGACCGAGAAGGTGGAGGTCGACTCCTCGGCGGCGTCGATCCAGTCGTTCTCGGGCACCTCGGCGAACTGGCCTTCGACGGGTCCGGGCTGGTCGGCGGCCGGCCCCGGAGCGGGCGGCGGGTTCCAGCTCTGGTCGCCGGCGGCGTAGCTCATGTCGTCGGCGGCGCAGCCGGCGAGGCTGGCGAGCGCCAGGGCGGCGGCGGGCAGGAGGGCGCGGGTGAGCGAGAGCGGGCGCATGGCGGTCTCCGTATCGGTGATTGCGCGGACGCAGACCGAAATAGCAGGGACCGTGCCATCGCCCCGACGCCGGGCGGCCCGGGGATCGCGGCTCAGACCGTGAACCGCGCTTCACGGGGTGAGGCGGCGGCGTGTGAACCGGCGTGCGAGGGCGCCGTCAGTCGCTCTCGCCGAGCTGCTTGAGGCGGGCCCGCACCGCGCGCCGGCTCGTGCGATCGAGCGGGCCGATGCACACCGCCACCATCTGCTCGGGGTCGAGCAGCCGGGCCGCCACCCGACCGAGCGTCGCCGTGTCGACCGCCTCGAGGCGGGTCAGCCGCTCGGCGGGGGAGGGCGGATCGGGCCACCACAGCCGCGGGGTGCCGTAGAGCGCGACGAGGCCCTCGGGCACCTCCAGCGCGCTGTGGATGGCCCAGCGCGCCCGAAAACGCACCCGCTCGAGCTCGTCGCCGCTCGGCGGGCGCTCGGCGAGGCCTTCGAGCAGCCCCAGGATTTCGTCGTAGAACGTGCGGACCTTGCCCGGGCTGACCTGGGCGCCGAGTTCGAACGCGCCCGTATCGGGGTAGTCCTCCCACATGGCCCACTGGTCGTAGGCCAGCCCCAGCTCCGCGCCGAGCCGCCGATGCATGCGACTCGCCAGCCCGTCGTCGAGCGCGACCCGCAGCAGCGACAGCGCCTCGGCGTCGGCGTGATCGACCCCCGGCGTCCGGATGACGAGCCGCGCGTCGCATTGGCTGCGGTGGTCACGCACCAGATCGACGACCGGCCCGCCCACCGGCGCCTCGGGCCGGGCCGGCGCGTGGCGTTGGCCGGTGCGCAGGCCGCCGAAGGCGTCGCGGGCGATGCTCAGCAACGCCTCGGTGGACTGCGGCCCGACGACCGTCGCGACCATGTTCGCCGCGCCGTAGAAGGTCTGGTGGTGGCGCTCGAGGTCGTCCATGTCGAAGCGTTTGATGTGCGACAGCTCGCCGATGATGCTGTGCCCCAGCGGCACGTCGGGCCACAGATGCCGCCGCGAGATGGTATCGGCGTCGATGCGCGCGCCGCCCTCGTCGAACTCGTCGAGCGCCTCTTCGAGGATGATGCCGCGCTCGGTCTCGATGGACATGAAGCGCGGCGTCGAGAGCACCGCCGCCAGCAGCCGCGCGCTCTCGGCGAGGCGGTCGGCGGCGACGTGGTGCTCGTAGTGGGTGTGGTGCCGCGACGTGCTCGCGTCGATGGCTGATCCCAGGCGCTCCGACGCCTCGTTGACCGCGTCGGGGGTCGGGTGGTCGGCGCAGCCCTGAAACACCATGTGCTCGAGAAAGTGGCTCAGGCCGGCGTCCCGCGGGTCTTCGTAGCGGGCGCCGACCCGCACGTCGACGCAGACCATGGCGGTCTTGCCCCACGGGCGGTGGATGGCGGTGGTGACGAGGCCGTTGGCCAGGGTCTCGCGGGCGATCTCGATGGACATGGGGGCGCTCGGTGCCCTCCCGGGGGAGGGGGCAGGGGTCGGCGGGCGCCGCCGGATGCAGGCCCCGACGACCCGCAGATTGAAGCGCGTCGGAAAGGTTTTGACAAGAGCGGAAGAGCGGGTAAGGTGGTGTCGCACATGTACGACATGTAGGGAGGTGTGCAATGAAGGTCATGGCGCTGTTTGGTGGAGCCGGTGTGCTGACCGCCGCCCTCGCCGGTGGGGACGCGGGCATCATCCTGGGCAATCTGGGGATCGCGGCCGCGTCGTGCGCTTTGTTCCTGGGCACGCTGACCATCGACAAGGAGCGCTGAACCGCGCGTCTTCGGCGAATTCTCACCGACCTCGCGGATTCTCCCGCAGCTTGCGGAGCGGCCGGCGCATCACTTAGAGTGCGCCGCGCTCCGCTCGAAGTACGCCGTTCACAGTACGCCGTCCGTCGTACGAACCCGACTCCGCGCGAGCCGCCCCACGCGCCCCGCACGGCCCCGGAGTCTCGCTTGACCGCCTCGCCCACCGACATCCAGGCACTGGCCGGTCCGAGCATCCTGCCCGGTTTGCAAGACATCGAGCAGGTGCGACTCGTATTGCGCGGCGACTCGGTGGTCGACTGGCGCCGGCTCGCCTTTCGCGATCGCGGCCACGTCGACGAGTTCCTGCGGCTGCTCGGCTTCGACCCCGCCGACCGGGACGACGAGCTGCGCATGATGGACATCCAGCGCCGGGCGCTGGCCTATATCGAGGGGCATTACGCCCGCGAGATGGCCCCGGCGGTGCGCCGCCCGCGCGATGTGCAGTCGCTCTTCATGCTCGCCTGCCGCCCGGGACCCGATCAGCCCGATGCCTGCATGGTGCTCAAGGTGATGCACATCGTGCATCACGCCGCCGGGCGCGAGCTGCTGTACAAGCTGCCGGTGCCGATCAACGAGCTGTTCTACCGGGTCGAGACCAAGGTCTTCGAGGCGGTGGACAGCCTCAAGCAGCAGGGCGTGCGCATCGCCGAGTTCGCCGCGAGCCGCAAGACCGAGGACTCGATCTTCACCAAGCTCTTGTGCAAGGCCGACAGCCTCGCCGCCGACGTGCACGACCGGCTGCGGTTTCGCATCATCACCGAGACCCTCGGCGATCTCTTCGGCGCGCTGGTGCACCTCACCCGCACCTTGTTTCCCTTCAGCTATGTCTTGCCCGGTTCGGCGCGCAACGATCTGATCGACCTCAGCGCGACCCTCGAGGCCGACGAGCGGCTGCAGCCGCTGCAGCCGCTCTTGCAGGAGCTCGGCGGCCGCAACCGGTCGCCGGTCAACAGCTTCAGCTCGGCCGGCTATCGGGTGATCAACTTCGTCGTCGACATCCCGGTGCGGGTCGACGATCTCATCGAGCGGCTGCCCGAGCACACCGCGCGCAAGGGCCGGGTGGTCTTCCTGCTCGTCGAGTTCCAGCTCGTCGATCGCGAGACCCATCGGCTCAACGACACCGGCGAGAACAAGCACAGCCTGTACAAGGAGCGTCAGCGGGTGCAGGTCTTCAACCGCCTCACCGGGCGCGGCTGATGCCCGGCGCCGATCGGGGCTGGTGACGACTCGCCGCCCGGTGCTAGCGTCCGGCCATGCGCACATCCTCTCGATTCGCTCTCGCCGCGCTCGCCCTGTCATCACTGCTGGCGCTGACGAGCGCCTGTGACGACGGCGACGCGCTCGCCCCCGACATGGCCTTCCCCGACGCCGGCCCGCCGGTCGGGCGCGACATGCGCACCGAGGCCGGACCGCCCGACATGATGCCGCTGGCCACCGAGCCCGACATCGACATCAGCCCGGGGCAGATCAACCTGATCGCCGCGGTGGGCGCCGAGTCGACGCCGGGCATGCTGCTGATCAGCAATCAGGGGCAGATGCCGCTCGAGATCCGGGCGGTGCGCTTCGCCGACGACGGCGGCCCGTTCCGGGTCGAGGTGGACGGCGCGCCATTTGAGCCGCGGGTGCTCGAGCCGGATCAGGCGCTGAGCTTGCAGGTGATCTTCGCCCCCGAGGCGGCGGGCGATCGGCAGGCCACGCTGATCATCGAGAGCAATGACCCCGACGAGTTGCGTCGGGAGATCCCGATCACCGGGCGCAACCCCGAGGCCTGCATCCGCGCGATGCCGAGCAGCGTGAACCTGGGATCGGTGGCCGTCGGCGGCGAGAGCGCGCGCTTTCGGGTGCAGATCGTCAACTGCGGCGACGTGACGGCGACCATCGGCCCCATCACGCTCGACGGGGCCGAAGGCTTCGCCTGGGAGGTGGCGCAGGGCATGGGACCGGGGCAGACGCTGCAGCCGGGCAACCTGCTCATCCTCGAGCTGTGGTACGCCAACGCTGGCCTGGGCGCCGACGATACGGCCAGCGCGGCGCTGACCGTGCAGAACGACATCCAGGGCGAGCTGCGGATCAACATCAACGTGCGCGGCGGCGGCGGCCCGACGTGCGAGCTGGCGATCGAGCCGGCGATGGTCGACTTCGAGACCTTGCGCATCGGGCTGACCCGGCAGATCCCGGTCACCGTCATCAACCGCGGCACGGCCCACTGCGAGCTGCGCGACCAGCTGGTGATGGCCACCGATGGCCCGGAAGAGAACAGCTTCGCGATCGAGCGCGGGCTGGTGGGCGACCGCCTCGAAGGCGGCGCCGAGCAGACCATCGAGGTGGTCTATCGGCCGGTGGTGGCTGATCCCATCGGCGATCGCGCCGAGCTGCGGGTGACCTATCACGACCCGCATCGGGTGCAGAACCGGACCGCCAGCACGCTGCTGCGCGGGGTGGGGGCTCAGGCGCTGATCGGCGCCGATCCCGAGGCGGTGCAGACCGGGGTGACCACGGTCGGCTGCGCCTCGTGGCAGCGCTCGGTGGATGTGGGCAACGTGGGCTTCGTGCCGATCTGCGTGACCGGCTTCCGCTACGAGGGGGCGGGCTGCGCGCAGTTCACGCCGGTCTCGGAGCCGTCGGTGCCCGACGCCGACTGCATCAGCCTCGAGCGGGGCGAGGTGGTCGTCTTCACCTTCCAGCATCAGCCGGCGGGCGTCGGCGACGAGAGCTGCACCCTCGTCATCGAGAGCGACGCCCAGAATACGGAGGCGCTGGCCGTGCCGCTGGATGGCGTGGGCACCGACACCGCCGAGACCGTCGACGAGGCCATCGTGGGCGATCTCAACGGCCGCCGTGACGCCTACTTCCCGCTCAGCCGGCCGTGTGTCGAGGCGACGCTGAGGCTCTTCGTCAACGATGAAGAGACCGAGAACTTCGGCTTCTCGGCCCAGCGCAACGCGCTGGTCTTCCGCGCGAACCGCCATCCGGCCGGCGAGGACGATCGGATCCGGATGGAGTACGACGCCGCGTGCCTCGAGCTGGGGGATTGAGCTGCTGGCCCGGCCTCAGTTCGCCGCGACGCGGAACTTGGCCGGGGGGAACTTCTCGGCGGCGACCCGCAGGCGCGCTTCGAGGGTGAGCGGCGGGCCTTCCGGCAGCAGGTCGTGGCTGCCGTCGGGGTAGTAGATTACGTAGGTCGGCAGGCCGCTGCGCCCCAGCCGCTCGAGCTCCTTCCACAAGGCGTCGTCGGAGCGGGTCAGGTCGGCCTTGGCCGCCAGGACCAGCGTCTCGTCGAGCACGCTGCGGATGGTGGCCGTCCGGATGTGCGTCTTCTCGAACGTCTTGCAGCTCGCGCACCAGTCGGCGGTGTAGTCGACGAAGATCGGCCGCCCCTGGGCCAGCACGGTGGCCTTGATCTCGTCGTTGAAGGGCGTCCAGACGATCTTGTCGTGCACCACCGACGACTCGACGCTGGCCCGGACCTTGGCCAGCGCGTCGCTGTGGTCGACGGCATCGGGCGGTTCGAAGCTGACGAACATCGTGCCCGCCACCAGCACCACCGCCAGCGAGGCGCCGCGGCCCACCCAGCGTTTGCCGCCCTGCCAACCCAGCTCTTCGAAGTGGCGCAGCATCCACAGCGCGACGCCGAGCGCCAGCAGGAAGTACAGGAAGCCTTGCGATGCCGCGGCGGAGACCTGCTTGTCGAAGCTCTCGAAGAGCCAGATCGCCGCGCCGACCAGGGTGAAGCCGGTCAGCATCTTGAAGGTGTTCATCCACTCGCCGGGCCGCGGCAGCATGCGCGACAGGGCGGGGATGCCCGAGATCAGCAGGACCGGCAGGGCCAGGCCGAAGCCGATGCCCCAGAAGAGCGCCACCGTCTCGTAGGTCGCCGCGGTCTCCCCGAGGGCCGCCGCCGCCGCGCCGCCGAGGAAAGGCGCCGAGCAGGGGGTCGAGACCAGGGTGATGAGCAGGCCGTCGATGAAGCTGGCCTTCCAGCCGCGGTAGCCGCCGCCGCCGGAGAAGCCGACCCGCAGTTCGAAGACGCCGAGGGCGTTGAGCCCGAAGACGTAGAGCAGCACCACCAGCGCCGCGACGAAGCCGGGGTTCTGCATGTGCATGCCCCAGCCCACCGTCTCGCCGGCGGACTTGAGCGCGATGACCAGGCCGGCGAAGCCGCTGAACGCGGTCAGCGTGCCGCCGAGGTAGGCCAGCGCGTCCCGCCGCAGCTCGCCGGGCGCCTCTTCGGCGTGCTCGACGAGGCGGGACAGCTTGAAGAACAACACCGGGAAGACGCACGGCATGACGTTGAGGATGAGCCCCCCCAGCACGCCGGAGCCGAGATTGATCGCGAAGTCCATGCCTCTCTATACGTCGAGCCGTCCGCCGATGTCACATCGATGCCGCCCGACGGTTGAAGGTTCTGCCGCGCTCTCGGCGCGGTCGGGCCTCGCGCGGCCGCCATGCTGACGGGAGATGCCCGTGCATAAGGCCGTGAATAGGGTCTGCCGTCGAGGCTGCCGCAAGGGATCACATGTGGGTTGCAGCGGGGATCCGTCCGCGGTACCAGAAGGGTGTCGGCCCACGTCCCGGCCGCGCCGCCCCGGAGTGTTCGTGCTCGATCGCATCATCCGTACCCTGGCCCCGCTGGTGGCCTTCGCCGTCTTGATGGGCGGGGTCTACGGTCTGTCGCGGCTCACGATCGACGCCGACCTGCGCATGCGCAACGCCGAGCTGGGCGCCGAGCTGACCCGGGTGCGCACCCGCAACGCCCGACTGCGGGCGCGGGTCGACGCCATGAAGGCCGAGATCACCCGGCTGCGGCAGGATCCCGAAGAGAGCCTGTATCACGCCCGCACCGGCCTCGGGCTCGTCCGCAGCGGCGAGGTGGTCTATCGCTTCGCCGACGGCCCCGAGACGCCGCCCGCCGAACCCCATTGAGAAACCGCCAGGCCCCCCATCAACGCCTGCTGGCCGTGCTCGCCCCGTGGTCGGTGCTCGGCGTCGCCACGTTCGGCGGCGCCGCGGTCGTCGCCGGCGCCTTCGAGCCGGGCTATCAGGCGCGCTGGTTCTCGGTGGTCGTCGCCCTCGTGGTGTCCGGCACCTGCGCCTGGGACATCCGGCGGCGGTTGAAGCACGGCGTCGGCGATCGGCTGTTCGCCGCCTATGAAGGCCCCATCCTGTGGGTCGTGGCCGCGTGGGTCGCGATGCGCTGGCTGGGCATCGTCGCGGCCCACACCTACATCATCGGCGCGGCGTTGCTGGCGTGGCTGGTGGCGGTCATGCCCGTCTCGGTCGCGCTCTTCGCGGCCGGCGCCGCCGCCGTCCTCGAGGTGGGCCTCTTCGTCGTCGGCCGCCAGACGCTCAGTGAGCTGGTCGTGCAGGTGCTGTTGTTGGGCGGCGCGGCCATCGGGCTGCGGCTCTTCGCCCGCAGCCAGGTCTATCGCGAGCAGGTCGAAGCCGAGCGGGTGCAGCGGCACCAGGAAGAAGACGTTCAGGCCCGCGCCCGCGACTTCGGCTTGCTCACCGCCCAGGCGCCGGCCATCCGCGAGCTGCCTCGGGCCGACGACCGGCCCACGGTCGGCCGGGCGACGCTCGACTACCTCACCGAGTCGTTCCACCTTCAGCTCGACATCTTGCGCCACGGCCTCGGCCTGACCACCGCCGCCGTGCTGTGGCGGGCGCCCGACGGGCTGGTCCTGCGCGGCTGCTCGTCGAGCCGGACCGACCTCGCGGCGGGCCCGTATCCGACGGGTCTGGGCATCCCCGGCAGCGTGCTGCGCGACGTGCCCGAGGTTACCGTCGCGCCGGTGCACGCCAACTTCGCCGGCCTGCCCTATTACGACGCGCCGGGTGGCGTCGGCGCGGCGATGGCCATCGCTATCCCCGCCGCGACGCCGGTCGATGGCCCGGCGCCGGGCACCGCCGGCGTGCTCTGCGTCGACCGGGCGTCGCCCGAACCGTGGACCGAGACCGAGCGGGTGGTCGTGCGCGCGGCGGCCCGCAAGTTCGGCCTCGACGTCGGCACCGGCCAGCGGCTCAAGCACAGCGACCACGAGCGCAGCACCGTGCGCCGCTTCTGCGTGGCGCTGCAGCAGCTCAACGGCGCGCTGGGGCTCGAGCAGGTGGCCGACGCCTCCCTCGAGGCGGCGCGGGCGATGGTGCGGGCCGATCTGGCGGTGGTCTCGGTGGTCAAGGGCGAGGTGCATCGGGTGGTGCAGGCGGCCGGCCACGACGCGCAGCGCTACGCCGACCTGCAGTTCACCGGCGACGAAGGGCTGGTGGGCAAGGCGATCTCGCTCAAGACGAGCCTGCCGGCCAACGCCGAGTACAAAGGCAAGCGGCCCGTCTTCACCGCGGGCGACAAGCTCGATCAAATGCGGGCGCTGTTGATCGTGCCGCTGAGCAAGCCCGACGGCGAGACCATCGGCGCGCTGACGGTGGCGAGCCGCGAGCCGGGGGCCTTCGCCTCACCCAACCGCGAGATGCTCGAGCTCATCGCGGGGCAGGTGGCGGTCAAGCTCGATCTGGCCTCGGCCCACGAGCAGATCCGCGAGATGGCGACCACCGACGGGCTGACCGGGCTGACCAACCACCGGACCTTCCAGCAGGCCTTCACGACGATGCTCAGCCGGGCCGACCGCCGCGGCGACCCGCTGTGCTTCATCCTCACCGACATCGACCACTTCGGGAACCTCAACAATACCTACGGTCACCCGTTCGGGGACGAGGTGCTGCGTCAGGTCGCCGGGGTCCTGCAGCGGGCCGTACGCAAGATCGACCTCGCCGCGCGCTATGGCGGTGAGGAGTTCGCCGTCATCCTCGAAGGCAGCGATCTGGACGGCGGGCGCACGCTCGCCGAGCGCATCCGCGCCGAGATCGAGGCCCTCGTCTTCCACCACGAGACCAAAGGCGAGGTGCGGCTCACCTCGTCGTTCGGCGTCGCCGCCTTCCCCGGCGACGGCACCACCAAAGACAAGCTCATCGCCCACGCCGACCTCGCGCTGTATCACGCGAAAGCGAAGGGTCGGAATCGCGTCGAGGCCTTCGCCGATCTGCCGCCGGACGCCGAGATGCCCCAGAAGAAACCGAAGAAAGACCCGCCTGCGCCGGACGCGTGAACCGGTGACGGTGCCCGCCGGACCGCGGCGGATGATGCCCGATGCTCAAGACATTCGTGCTCGACACCAACGTGCTGCTCCACGACCCCACCGCGTGGCGCCGCTTCGCCGACAACGACGTCGCCCTCCCGATCTACGTGGTCGAGGAGCTCGACAACTTCAAGAAGGACATCTCCGGGCTGGGACGCAACGCCCGGGCGGTCTCCCGCGATCTGGACGAGTTGCGCGCCCAGGGCAGCCTGAGCGACGGCGTGCAGCTGGACGGCGACGGCACGCTGCGGGTGGTCTACGCCCGTGATCCCGAGCGGACGATGGCCCAGTTCGCCGTGCAGCACCACTACGACAACCTGATATTGCGGTGCTGCATCGAGCTGCGCGACGCCTACGCGACGGTGGACGACGAGCGGCCGGTGGTGCTCGTCACCAAGGACACCAACCTGCGCCTGCGGGCCGACGCCCTCGGGCTGTCGGCGGTGGATTACGATCCCGAGCAGGTCGACATCGCCGATCTGTATCCGGGCCACGCCGAGATCGAGGTCGACGACGAGACCATCCGCACCGCCTTCGAAGGCGGCATCGCCGCGCCCGAAGGCACCGTGCCCAACGAGTACGTGCTGCTGCGGGACGTCGAGAACCCCAAGCACACCGCGCTGGCCCGGGTCGAGCCCGAGGGCGGCACGATGCGCGCGCTGCCCAAGCGGCGGGCGCCGATCTGGGGCATCTCGGCGCGCAACAAGGAGCAATCCTACGCGCTGGATCTGCTGCTCGACGACCGGGTGTCGCTGGTGACCCTGGTGGGCAAGGCGGGCACCGGCAAGACGCTCTTGGCCCTGGCGGCGGCGCTGGCCAAGGTGACCGACGAGGAGCGCTATCAGCGGGTGCTCGTCAGCCGGCCGATCTTCCCGCTCGGCCGCGACATCGGCTATCTGCCGGGCACCGTCGAAGAGAAGCTCGACCCGTGGATGAAGCCCATCTTCGATAACATCGAGCTGTTGTTGAGCCTCAACCCCGACGCCCGGCGCATGGGTCATGGGCATCACACGCTGGTCGACATGGGGCTGCTCGAGATCGAGCCGCTGACCTATATTCGCGGGCGCTCGATCCCCAAGCAGTATCTCATCGTCGACGAGGCGCAGAACCTCACGCCCCACGAGTGCAAGACCATCCTGACGCGGGCCGGGGAGGGGACCAAGGTGGTCTTCACCGGCGACCCGTATCAGATCGACAACCCGTATGTGGATCAGAACGACAACGGGCTGGTGCACCTCGTGCGGCGGTTCGCCGGGCAGTCGATCGCGGGCACCGTGACCTTGGCCCGGGGCGAGCGCAGCGAGCTGGCCGAGCTGGCGGCGAACATCCTCTGACGCCGGCGGCTGTGCCCTGCGGGCGCGCCTTCAGCCGCCGGACGCCGCGCCGGGCATGGGCTCGACGGAGAGTCGGCCGACGGTGCCGACGAAGAGCACGCACGGCGTCTCACCGCCACAGCTCAGATCGACGGCGTCGCGGGTGACCAACGCGCTGCCCGGCGCGATCGGAGCGCTCTGCCCGCTCGGCGACAGCGCACCGTCGACCACCACGGCCCGCAGCTCTGCCCCGCCGCGCACCCGCGCCGCCGAGCCGGCGGGCAGCCGCACCATGTAGCCGCTGGCCTGTCCACCGGTCGGGTCGCCCCAGAGCGGGGCCAGCGCCGGGCCGTCGGCATCGGCCGGGTCGGCGCTGGACCATACGATGTTGCGCGCGTGC
>JAUHXC010000010.1 GCA_030427205.1 bacterium
CCCGCGGCGCCCGCGCGTCGATCGGCTGCGCGTCGACCTCGGCGTCGACCGGCGCGACGTCTCCGACGCCGTCGTCGATCATGGGGGTGGCGCCGTCGGGCACCCGGACCTGAACGTCCGGGCCCCCCGCATCCATCGGGTCGCCGTTCATCATGTTGTCCATCACCGGGCTACAGCCCAGCGCCAGGAGCGCAGCCGCCATCGCCCACCTGTACATGCGCGAACTCATCATGCTGCCATGGTAGCCCCACCGGCAGTGGCCTGATCTACTGCCCGCGGTTGCGCGCCGTCCGCGCGTGGGCGGCTGGCCCGGTCTGCGGCGCTCGTTGACCGCTCACCGCGGCTCGATCTGCTCCGGCCGACAGTCGGCGGGCGCCGTGACCGGATTGCACGTCGTCGGACTGCCTTCGAACGGCTCGAAGACTTCATCCGGGAATCGGGTGCCGACGAAGTGCACCCCCTCGGCCCTCAAGCGCCGGGCGCGCTCGGCGTCGTCGGTGATCGCGTGCACGAGATAGCCCGCTTCCACCAGCTCTCGCATGCGCGGCAGGCGCGCCATATCGGTCTCGAATTGGCGTACGACGGGCGGTTCGAAGGTGAAGATCACCTCGTCGCGCAGCGCCTCGTCTCCTTCCAATTCGGGATCGCCGATCACGAAGAACAGCCGATCGTCCGGGTCTTCTCCGCCGGTGAGCAGGTAGCGCACGCGGACGACGCCGCGGTCGTTGAGGACCAGCATGGCCTTGCCCCGCGTCTCCTCGACCGTGGGCCAGCCGTCCGCCTGGAGCGCGTGCCATAGCGTGGGGTGCGCTCCGCGCACGTCGTCCGGGGTGAGGAGCCGATCTCGACCGAGCCCGGTGATGATCTGAGCTTCGAGACCGTCGAGCTGGTGCATCATCTGCGACCGTGGCCCGAGCAGCTCCGACTCGCCGACGAGGATGACCACCAGCGGGTGGTCCGGGTTGGCGTCGAGCCAATCGCGCAGGTTCCACAAGCAGCTGATGAGACCGCCCGGCGGGTTCATCCGCTCCGAGCAGTTGTTCCACCGATCGACGACATGCTCGTCGGTCGCCGGGCTGATCGCCATGAATGACTGGGGATCGCCGCTGACGTCGAGGTCGAAGACCCGGATCCCTTGCTGCTCGGCCTGCTCGGCGAGCAGCAGATGGTCGTAGCTGAACTCGTCGACCACGCCCGGCACCAGCGACGCGTGATAGCTGTTGACGGTGGCCCGCATCTGCATCTGATTGATGCGCAGGCCCTCCCGCGGCGCCCGCGCGTCGATCGGCTGCGCGTCGACCTCGGCGTCGACCGGCGCGACGTCTCCGACGCCGTCGTCGATCATGGGGGTGGCGCCGTCGGGCACCCGGACCTGAACGTCCGGGCCCCCGGCATCCATCGGGTCGCCGTCCATCATGCTGTCCATCACCGGGCTGCAGCCCAGCGCCAGCAGCGCAGCCGACATCGCCCACTTGCGCATGTACGAACTCGTCATGCCGCCATGGTAGCCCCACTGGCGGCGGCCTGATCTACTGCCCGCGGTTGCCGCCCCGCCCGCACAACCCCCTGGCGCGACGCCCTCCGATCGCCCACACTGGCCTGACCGAACCGTCACACACGCCCGGGCTGGGCCACACCTCGGAGAATCCCATGCCGTTCCAGCGCCTCGATCGCGACCGCGCGCCCGTGAAGATCGAAAAAAATCCGCCCGCCGACGGCCGCCCACCGGGCGGCTGAACCGCGCCGCGCCCCGGCCCGAACCCGCATTGCACCGTCGACCCGCAGCCCCGCCTCCTGCCACGCCACCCGTGCGCCCGCCGCCGCCGCACGACACCCCTCGAATCGGCCAGATATTCGATTTGACGGCCGAAATGCGCGCCGCTACCCCTTGAAGCACGGGCCGGGAGCCAGCAGCTCCCGCCAGACAGACACCAACCATCGCACCCGATACAGGAGGCAGCCATGCCCGCCAACGACCTCAGCCAGTCCGAGATGAGCCTCGCCACCGAGCACCTGCTCGACGAGGCCCGCCCCTTCTTCGAGGATACGCCCTACCTCGCCCACCTCATCGCGCCCACCGAGTCGCTGATGCAGGCGTTCGTCGACGACCAGGCCGACCCGCAGGCCGAGGCCCGCGAGGCGGCGGCGAACGTGCAGGCCCACGCCGGCCGCTTCGACGACCAGATCCGGGCGCTCGACCACTTCCTGCTCGGGTTCGCGCTGCTCGAGCCCGACCCCGCGCGCCGGGCGCGCATCGAGCACGCCCACGCCGAGGTGCTGCCCGACGGGCGGCAGCTCGTCAACCGCAGCGCCGGCGACAAGGCGGCCGAGGCCCGGCTGATGGACGGCCGGCTCGAGGGCGACGTGCACGCCACCCTCGACAACCTGTGGGTCGCCCGCACGACCCTGCTCAGCTTCGTGCGCCGCGACGTGATGGCGCAGGCCGAGCTGCTCGGCGACGCGCAGGCCGAGCGGCTCGCCATCGAGTCCCGCGTCAGCCGCCGCACCCGGGGCTACAACCTGACCACCCGCCGCCGGTTCCTGCAGCTCGAGAGCGGGGTGCGCGCGCTGCTCGACATCCACGGGGCCGACGACGACCTGCGCGAGGGCTGCCTCGGCTTCGTCGACCGCCTCATCGGGCAGGCCGAGCGGCGGGCGGCTGCGCGTCGCCTGAGCAATCAGGGCCCGCTCGCGCCGCCGGCTCAGGCGCCCATCGCCGCGCCGGTCGACGCGCCGGGCGAGGCGCGCAGCGACGGCGGATCGGAGCCGGCCGTTCGCCCCGGCTCGTCGACGGACAACGGCACCCGGGCCTGATCGCGCCGCCGCCCGCCGCGCTGAGGCCGCCGTCGGGGTGACACCCCGGCTGCCGCGGTCGAGACCCCCTGGGCAAGGGGTGCTGACCGACCCCCACCTCGGTCGAGACCCCCTGGGCAAGGGGGTGCTGACCGACCCCCACCTCGGTCGAGACCCCCTGGGCAGGGGGTGCTGACCGACCCCCACCTCGGTCGCGACCCCCTGGGCAGGGGTGCTGACCGACCCCCACCTCGGTCGAGACCCCCTTGGCAGGGGGTGCTGACCGACCCCCACCTCGGTCGAGACCCCCTTGGCAGGGGGTGCTGACCGACCCCCACCTCGGTCGAGACCCCTGGACGAGGGGTCCGCGCCGACCCCCACCTCGGTCGAGACCCCCTTGGCGAGGCCTGCACGCTGACCCCGACCTCGGTCGAGACCCCTGGGCAAGGGGTGGACGCTGACCCCGACCTCGGTCGAGACCCCCTGGGCAGGGGGTGCTGACCGACCCCCACCTCGGTCGGGACCCCCTTGGCCAGGCCTGCACGCTGAACCCGGCCTCGGTCGAGACCCCTGGGCAAGGGGTGGACGCGGACCCCGACCTCGGTCGGGACCCCCTGGACGAGGGCTTCGCGCTGAACCCGGCCTCGGTCGAGACCCCTGGGCAAGGGGTGGACGCGGACCCCGACCTCGGTCGGGACCCCCTGGACGAGGGCTTCGCGCTGAACCCGGCCTCGGTCGACACCCCTGGGCGAGGGGGTGGCGACCGAGGTGGGGTCGAGCGTCGGACCCTCTCGACGCACTTCGCACCGAGAGCGAGCCGGCGCGGAGGCCCGGGCAAGGGGGTGGCGACCGAGGTGGGGTCGAGCGTCGGACCCTCTCGACGCACTTCGCACCGAGAGCGAGCCGGCGCGGAGGCCCGGGCAAGGGGGTGGCGACCGAGGTGGGGTCGAGCGTCGGACCCTGTCGACGCACTTCGCACCGAGAGCGGGCCGGCGCGGAGGCCCGGGCAAGGGGGTCACGACCGAGGTGGGTCGAGCGTCGGACCCTGTCGACGCACTTCGCACCGAGAGCGGCCCGACGCGGAGGCCCGGGCAAGGGGGTCACGACCGAGGTGGGGTCGAGCGTCGGACCCTGTCGATGCACAGCTGACTACGCGCCGTTCGAGACCGAGGTGATGGGGCGCTACGGGCTGCCGCTGAAGCACGTCTTCGATACGTGCGCCGAGTCGCGCAAGCAGCGGGGCAAGGTCGACGGCGGGCACAACCTCGAGGCGGTCTGCGCCCGCGAGCTGGGGATCGAGCTGGACAAGACCGACCAGACCAGCGACTGGACCCGCCGGCCGTTGGCGGAGCATCAGGTGGCGTATGCCGCGGTCGACGCCGAGGTCATGCTGGACGTGTCCGACGTGTTCAAGTCGGGGCGGCTGATTCGAGCGAGCGAGATATCGAAGGACGGTGCCGCCGACGTGCCTGACGGTGGCGTCGCCTGATCTTCACCCGCGAGAGGGCACCGAACAGACGTGACGCGCCCTGCCCGTCGACGGCGCCGCACGCGCCCGTCGGCGACGTCGAACGCGGGCCCGCTCGGCGCGCCGCGGACCCCCGAGAACGCCGCGCGTCTCACCCTCTGCGCGATCCCGCGCATCGAAGCCGCCGGCCGGTGTATCACCATGGATACATGCGCAGCGGCCGGCGCGCCGGTGGGCCGCGTCCCTTTCAACCCCCGACCGAGGAGCCGACATGCAGCGCTTCGACAACATCCTCATCTGCCTCGACCCGCAGAACGACCCCGAGGCGGCGGTGAAGCGGGTCGAGAGCTTCGCGGTGCCCGGCGGGGTGACGCTCACCGCGCTGCACGTGCTCAGCGACGGCCCCGACGCGCCCTCGGCCGAGCAGGTCCGGCAGCGGCTGACGGCGCTCGTCTCATCGCTGCGTGAGGCGGGCGTCGAGGTCGCCGTCGAGGTGCGCGCCGGCCGGCCCGACCTCGTGATCCTCGACGCCGTCGCCCGCGAAGGCCACGATCTGGTGGTCAAGGTCATCGAGCACGAAGACTGGTTCAAGCGCGCGTTCTACAGCACCACCGACCTGCACCTGCTGCGCCGCTGCCCGGCGCCTGTGCTGCTCGTCGAGCCCAGCCGGGTCGGTCCGCTGCGGCGGGTCCTGGTGGCGGTCGATCTGTGGGCCGAGCCCGAGGGGCTGGCGCTCAACGAGAAGTGCCTCTCGCTGGGTCGGTCGCTGGCCCACCTCGACGGCGCCGAGCTGCACGTGGTGTACGTGCAGCGGTACTACGGCGGCGAAGAGACCCGCGAGCGCCGGCAGGATCTGGTCCACCGCTGGAGCGGCGAGCGCCCGTCGACCCGGTTCCACTTCCTCAAGGGCGACCCGCGGGAGGCCATCCCGCGGCTGGTCGACGAGGCCGACATCGACCTGGTCGTCATGGGCACCGTGGGCCGTACGGGCATCGCCGGGCTGCTCGTCGGCAATACCGCCGAGTCGGTGATCGGGCAGATCGAGAGCGCCCTGCTCGCGGTCAAGCCGTCGGGCTTCGTCCCGTCGGTGTAGCGCGCGGCGAGAGGCCCGCGCCCGCCGGCGAGCGCCGCGCCACCGCGTGGATGCGGGTGTAGAAGCTGCCGCTGGCCTGCTCCCAGTTGACCACCCGCTCGCCGAACGCCGGCGACAGAAACAGCGCGTGCATGTTGGGCACCGCGCCGAAGGCCGCCAGCATGCGCCGCGCGGGGCCGTTGGTGCGCAGGAAGTTCCAGTCCCGATCGACCACGAAGGCCGGAAACGGCCAGTGGCGCAGCACCTGCTGCGCCATGAGGTCCAAGGTGGTCTGCAGCGCCGGCCCCTCCAGCACGCGCGCGGGGTAGGGGTTGCGGAACCCGGAGGCGGCGAAGAGCGCCGCGCTCTGCGCCGCGGTGAGCCCGAGGCCCGCGACGAGGCGGCCGAGCATCGCCCGGGTCGGCGCCGAGCGGCCGGTCTCGAGGAACGAGACGTGGCGCTGCGTCGTATCGATCGTATGGGCGACGGCCTCCTGGGTCATCCCCAGCGCGCGCCGCACCGCGCGCAGCGCGTCGCCGAAGTGCGCCTGCGCCTTTGCTGTCCGGGCCTTCGCTGTCTGCATCTTCACCGCCTGCGTCTGCCGGGGCCGCCTGCCTCTGCGAGGGCTGATGTACGCGCCGTCGCATCCGCGGTCTATTCCCTGTGGGGGAACAGACACGACACCCTCGCCCGCGGATACCGTGGTCGTCGCGCGGCCCGCTTCGCCATGGCGGCGACGCCCGACCCGCTGCCTTGGGAGGCCCCATGAACGACGCGCTCATCTCCACCCTCGGGCTCGTGCTGTGCCTGGCCCCCGGCCTCGTGCACGGCGCCGAGCTGATCTCGCCGATGCTCTCGCGCTGGGTCATCAACGTCGTCCTGCCCGTCTTCGGGCCCGGCGTGCCGCGGGCCGACGCCGCCCTGAGCCACGACGAGCAGATCGCCATGCTCGACGCGGCCCGCGCGGCCGGGCCCGCCGGCAAGGACGCCGCCGCCGATGATTACGTCTTCCTGATGCTCTTCGAGCAGCGGCAGGGCGGCATCGCCTTCGCCTCGGTGGTCGTCGGCGTGGTCTACGGGCTCGGGCTCTCGCTGGGGGCCCGCGCGCCGCTGCACCTGATGTTCGGGGTGATGTCGGTCTTGTTCGCGCTGGTCAACGCCAACCACGCCGGCCTGCCCGGCCTCGGGCGGCATCCGCGGGTCTCGCGGCACGGCCGCCACGTGGGCCTGCTGTTCGCGCCGTTCTGGGCGGCCGCGGCGGTGCTCAACGTCCTGGCGTTCACCGCCGCCACGGCGTAGCCGGAGGGCTCCGCCGGACACCCCTGATCGTGGCACCATGGGGACTCGGCAAGAACCGCGTCGGCGATTCGGACGCCGCTGCACGTACGCAGAGCCGCTTTCGTCCTCGAACCCATCGTCGACGCACCTCATGGTGCGCCCTCCTCGGGTTCTGCGGGCGCGCTGGCTCTGCGCACGCACATCGACGCCCTCGGTCGCTCGACGCGTTTCCCGCCGAGCCCCGAGAAAGTCGGTCACGTTTTGCCGACTCATCGCCACTCAGGGGCATGACGATCGCCGCCCGAACCCCACCCGCCTGTCCGCCCCCGATCGCCGAGCTGATCGCGCGGGGCGAGCACCGCGCCGCGCTCTCGAGATGCGCCGCCGAGCACGGCCCGGCCATCGGCCGCCTGTGCATGGCGCTGCTCGGCTCGCAGGCCGAGGCCGAAGAGCATACCCAGGAGACCCTGCTCGCCGCCTACGACGGCTTCGCCACGTGGCGCGGTGAAGGCGACGTGCGGGCCTGGCTCTTCGGCATCGCCCGCCGCCGCTGCGCGCGCCGGCTCGCGACCCGGCAACGCCGGGCCCACCGCCTGCGGCTGTTGGAGGGACCGCAGCCGCCGGGCACGCCGGTCGACGAGCACGTGCATACCCGCCGACAGGCCGCGGCGCTGCGCCGGGCCCTCGAGCAGGTCGAGCCCTCGCTGCGCGAGGCGGTCGTGCTGCGCTACCAGTCGGGGCTCAGCTATCGCGAGATCGCCGCGATCTGCGGCATCGAGGAGGCGGCGGCGCGCAAGCGCACCAGCCGCGCGCTGGCCCGGCTGCGGGCGATCATGAACCCGGAGGCCCGGCGCGGTCGGGAGGTGCAGCGATGAGCGGCGACCGGCGCAGCGCGCAGGACGCGCTGCTCGATGAACTGGCCCTGGTGGTGGACGGGGACGCGGCGGCGATCGAGCGCCACGTCGACCGGCTGACCGACGACGATGAGGCCCGCGACCTCGTGCACGGCGCCCGGCTGGCGGCCGAGCAGGTGGCGGCAGCGGGCGATGATTACCAGCCCCCGGCCGATCTGGAGGCGCGGCTCTTCGCGGCGCTCGACGCCCGCGCGCCCGCCGTCGACGAGAGCGGGGCAGACGCCGAGTCCGCCCAGCCTCCGGCCGGCGACGGGGCGCCGGTGGTCGAGCTCGACGCGTCGACCCCCCGCCCGAAGAAGAGCGCCCGCTGGCCCTGGTTTCTGGTCGCCGCGGCGGCCCTGCTGGCGGCGACGGCCTGGCTTCAGGATCGGGCCGTCGAGCCCGGCCCGGCGCCGGCGCCGCCGATCACGTTCTCCGAGGACGCGCTGACCGGCACCGTCGATCGGGTCGTCGGCGCCGCCGACGGGGTGACGCTGCGCACGGTGGACGGTGAGTCGCGGGCGGTCGCCTTCGGTGATCCGATCCCCGCCGGCGCGACGGTGCAGACCGCGGCCCATACCCGGGCCCGGGTCGAGCTGTCCGACGGCAGCGTGGCCGTGCTCGACGGCGACACCGCGCTGACGCTGCGCCCCGAGGCCCGCGCGCTGGCCCTGGGCGCGGGCACCGCGATGATGGAGATCGTGCGCGGGCCGCAGGTGGACCTCGTCGTCGGCGGCGCGCGGATCGACTCGGCGGGCGCCAAGCTGGTGGCCCGGGCCGGGCAGAACCCCTGGCTGCAGGTGGTGCGCGGCAGCGCGCGGGTGCTGGGTGAGGCTGCGCCCGGTCGCACTGAGCCCACCCCGGTGCGCGCCGGCGAGCTGGCCCGCCTCGGCGCGGCGCCGTCGGTCTCGGTGGCGGCCGATCCATCCCGGGCGCTGGCCTGGGCCGATCTGGACGGCGCCTCGACCGCGCCCGATCGGGGCCTGCCGGGCATCGGTCGCCTCAGCGCGCGCCGCCCCGGCGAGCGCGAGGACCGCGATCGGCCGTTGACCCTGGCCCGGCATCGGGTCGAGGTGCGTATCGCCGGTCCGGTGGCCCGCACGACCATCGAGGAGACCTTCCACAACGACGGCCCGCATGTGCTCGAGGGCATCTACAGCTTCCCGCTGCCGCCCGACGCGCGCATCGCCGGGCTCGAGCTCGAGGTCGACGGCCGCTGGGAGCGCGGCGGCTTCGTCTCGCGGGAGCGGGCGAAGAAGATCTGGCGCGGGGTCATCCGCAACGCGACCCCGGTCGCCGCCCGGCGCGACGATCAGGAGTGGATCTGGGTGCCCGGCCCGTGGAAGGACCCGGCGCTGCTCGAGTGGCAGAAGGGCGGGCGCTTCGAGCTGCGCATCTTCCCCATCCCGGCGCGCGGCGCGCGGCGCATCCGGCTGGTCTACGAGCAGAACCTGCCGGCGCACGGGGCCGGGCTGCGCTACGCTTATCCCATGCCGCGGGCGGTGGACGAGAGCCTGCGCATCGGTCAGTTCGACGTGGACGTGCGGGTGGTCGGCGCCCGGCGGGTGACCCCCGGCGGCTATGCGCTCTTCCCGGCGCCGGATGCGCCCGACGGCGCGGTGCACGCGCTGCGCTATACGGCGCAGGGCTTCTTGCCGACGGGTGATCTGACGCTGGACATCGAGCCGGATGATCCGGGCGCCGAGCTGACGTGGTGGTCGTGGCGCGGTCAGGCCACCGCGGCGCCGCCGACGACGAGCCGCGAGGGCGAGCCCGGGGTGCACGCGGCCCATCAGCGGCTGCACGCCGATACGCGGGGTTATGTGACCTTCGCGGTGCGGCCGTCGCTGCCGCCGTGGACCGCCGATCATCAGCGCGAGGTGGTCATCGCGGTCGATCTGAGCCGCAGCATGGTCGGCGAGCGCGCCCGGCGGGCGATCGACCTCGCCGGAGCCCTCGTCGAGGAGATGGACCGCCGCGATCACGTCACGCTGCTGGCCTGCGACGCGACCTGCCAGCCCATGGGCGGCGGCCCGCTGGTGCCGTCGGCGGAGTCGGCCCGGCGGGCGCGCCGCTGGCTGTCGGGGATCGAGGTGGCCGGGGCGACCGACCTGCTCGCGACCCTGCGCGCGGCGATCGACGCCGGGCGCTCGCGGGGCGAGCTGCACGTCTTCTATATCGGCGACGGTCAGGCTTCGGTGGGCCATCGGCGGCCCGACGCGGTGGTGCAGCGGGTGCGGCAGATGGCCGGGCGGGCCACGATCTCGACCATCGGGGTGGGCACGGACGCCGATACGCCGCTGCTGGCGGCGGTGGCCCGCGCGGGCGGGGGGCACGCGATCCCGTACCTGCCCGGCCGGCGGGTGCAGGGCACGGCCCTCGACGCCTTGATGACCCTCTACGGGCCGACGCTGACCGACGCGCGCCTGAGCCTGCCGCCGGGCATCGAGTCGGTGGCCCCGGCGGCGCTGCCGAACCTGCGGCGGGGGCAGACGGCGCGGGTGGTCGGCCGCCTCGCCCCGGGGGCGACGGTCGACGGGGTGCGCGGCGAGGCGCTGCTGACCGGGCAGGTCGGCGGCAAGCCGTGGCAGAAGCGCTGGTCGATCGAGGTCGTGCCGCGCACCGACGCCCGCAACGCGTTCGTGCCCCGGCAGTGGGCCACCGAGACCATCGCCGCGCTCGAGACGGCGCCGCGGCTCGAGACCGACCGCGTGGTGGCGCTGTCGAAGGCCTATGGGGTGATGTCGCGCTCGACCTCGCTGCTGGTGCTCGAGAGCGAGGCGATGTTCCGCGCGTTCGGCGTCGACCGGGCGCGCCCGACGGTGGACTGGACCGGCGCCGACGTGGCGGCGGCGGGCACGGCGGGGTTGAAGAAGAGGGCGCCCGACGCGGTGGTGGGCGACAAGAACCTCGCGCGCGGGTTGATCGCCGAGAAGGCCGATCCGAAGGCGGCCGAAGTCGACGAGGCCCTCGGCGGGCGGGCCGGCGAGGGGGCGCCGATGTTCGTCGGCGAGCCGCTGCTCGACGCGCCGACGCCCGAGCGGCCGCGGTTCGCCGAGGAGAAGCCCAGCGCCAAGGACTTCGACGACTCGACGGGCTTGGCCCGGGCCCGGCGCAAGAGGCCGCGTTCGGCGCCCCCGCGTTCGGCGCCGGCGAGGCCCCGCGCCCGACGGTCGGCCGCTGGCGTCGAGCTCATGGTCGAGGCCGAAGAGACGCCCATGCGTCGCCGACGCCGCCCCGGCCGCTGGATGCGCCGCGAGCGCTATATCGAGCCGGCGATCCGCGCGGCGGCGCTGGTCGATCAGTCCGACCTGCGGGCGGCGCAGCGGGCGGGGGACGCGCTGGCGGCCAACCCCGACAGCCGCGATCGGCAGCGGGCGTGGGTGCGCGCGCTCAGCCGGGCCGGCCAGCTGCCCGAGGCGGTGCAGGCCGCCGAGCGCTGGCTGGTGCGCGACCAACTCGACGCCGAGGCGCTGACCTATCTGAGCGACGCGCTGGGGCGCATGGGCGATCAGGCCCGCGCGATCCGGGTGCTGACCGGCGTGGTCGACCTGCAGGACGATCCGCTGTTGCACCGGCGGCTGGCCAACGCGTTCGACCGGGTGGGCGAGACGGCGCGGGCCTGCGCCCACCGGGTCGCCCGCGCCGAGCTGCTGCCCGCCGACGCCGACGCGATCGCCGAGGCGGTGCGCTGCGAGCGGGCGATGGGCTGGACCGGTGAGCTGGTGCTGGGCGCGGTCGACGACCGCACGCTGCGGCGCACGATCGACCGCGCGCTGGCCAAGTCGAGCGCGCCGGGTCGCCCGCGGGGGCAGCTGATCCTCGACGCGACGTGGGACAGCGGCGAAGACCTCGACCTGACGCTGGTGACGCCCCAGGGCACCCGGCTGAGCTGGATGGGCGGGCGGCGCTCGGTGGTCGGCGCCTTCGGGCGGTCCCCCGGCCGAGAGGTCATGGGGCTGCGGCGGGCGAGCGCGGGGCGCTATCACCTCGAGGTCAGCCGCGCCCGCGCCTTGCCCGGGGCGGCGCCGGTCACCGGTCGTATCGCGGTGCGCGCCTTCGGTCAGCGGCGCACGCTGCCGTTCACCCTGGTCGGCGACCGGGTGATGGTCGGGGTGGTCGACCTGCAGCGCAAGACCCGCCTGGTGCCCTGAACCGGCCCGGTACAACCCCCCTGGAACGGATCGCACCCATACTGCAGCACTGTGGTCATGGCCGAAGCGGGCGGGTATGGATCGAGCGGGTGTGTGCATGTATGCGGCGCTCTTCGCTGCGCCGTATTGCGCAGCGTGGGGCTGCGAGTCGGTAGGTGAGCCGGTGGCCGACGCTGCGCTGGTCCAGCCGGAGCCGGAGCCCGAGCCGGAGCCGGAGCCGGAGCCACAGCCCGAGCCGCGCGTCCCCCTCTCGGTGGCGGTCATCGACCGCGGCGGGATGCCCATCCCCGGCGCGCAGGTCACCGTCGACGACCAGGCCGACGTGGTCTCGGCGATCGGCCCCAGGCGGTCGATCTGGCGATGAACGCGCTGGGCACCTGCGTGGCCTTCGAGAACGACCGCGCGGTGTGCTGGGGCACGCCGCCGCTGGGCTGGGCCGACGGCGCGGTCGAGACGATCCACGGCGGGCCGTTGGTGGAGCGCTCGGCGCCGCGCGGGGACGAGCTGTTCGATCTGCGCGATCTGCGCAATCGCTGAGGGCCGTCTACAGCGCCTCGCGGGCCGTCGCGGCGGTCGCTTCGAGCCCCGGCACGTCGGACCAGCGGTCGATACGCGCGCGATCGCGGCGGTCGCCGTCGAGGCCGACGCGGATGATCAGCAGCTCGATCGCCGCCAGCCACGCCGCCGGCGGGTCATCGCCCATCGCCGCGCGCACGTCGTCGCGATCGAGCGCCGCCCGGGCCGCCGCGAGCGCGCCCGAACCCCGGCTCAGCGCGCGCTCGGCGGCGATGAGGGCCACACCGGGCGCGGGATGAGCCGTGAGCCGCTGCCAGTGGGCCGCGCTGAGCCGCTGCGCCTCGACGGTGATCAGCGCCGCGCCCCACTCGGCGGCGTGCAGCCAGCGCTCGATCGGCGGGTCGTCCAGCCGCAGCCGGGCTTGCACCAGCGTGGCGCGCGCGGCCGGGTCGTGGTCCGACTTCGCATCGAGCAGCGCGTCGAGCGCGGCGGGGTCGGCCCGGTGCACCGCGGCCGCGGCTCGGGCGGCGGTCGGGCCGGCTTCGGCGATCGCCCGGTGCAGGTCGGCGGTCCACGGGGGCTCACCATGGGCCCGCAGCCCGTCGAGCGCGGCGAGGGCCCGGGTCCAGCGGCGGTCTTCGGCCAGCGCCATCGCGCCGAGCCACGCGGCGCGCGGGTCGTCGAGCCGGCTCATCCAGCGCCAGATCTCGACCCAGTCGGCGATCCGCCGCGCGCGGTCGCGAGCGGGCTGGCGCCGCAGCTGAAGCAGCGTGATGTGCAGCCCGCCGTCGAGGGCGAGGCCGTCGGCGACGCGGCAGGTGAACAGCACAGCGGCGCGGGCCCGGTCTTCGGGGTCGAGCGGGTCGAAAGGGCGACGGGCGGGCGCCGGCGCGAGCGGCAGCGCGAGGCCTCGCGCCGGCAGCATCGGCTCGATCGGCGCCTCGACGTGGGCGACCCGGGGGTGGATCGCGCGCTCGGCGGCTCGAATCGCGCGCCGCAGCGGGCGGGGGCCGTCGCGCCATGGCACGTAGACCAGGTGATACAGCGCGTACGCGGCGCAGGCGCCGACGCCGGCGACCCCGAGCCCGGCGGCGACCAGCGGGGGCAGCAGCAAGCTCGAGAGCCAGCTCAGGGCCACCCAGACGCCGGTCATGGCCATGACCAGGCCGGGGTCGGCGAAGACGTCGCGCTCGATCGGCGCCTCGATCCGCACGTCGCCGCCGAGGATCAGCGGGAGCACGCCGATCGGGTCGCTCGCCTCGGCCGGGTCGGGCACGTCGGCGAGCGTCGGCATGAGGCCTCGACGTATGGACTGGCTCATCGCGCCTCCGGCGCCGGAGCGAGGGCAGAGCATACGACCGGCGGCGCGGTCACGCCATGGCGGTCTGCGGGGGCGCGCCCCGCGCTCGCAAGACGCGCCGGGCGCGGTGGGCGACGAAGTCGAGGCTGCCGCGGATGGCCGCCGGGGTGCCGAAGTCGATCACGGTCATCAGGCCCTCGCCGCGGCGGTAGCCCGGGTTGCGCTCGAGGTAGAATCGGGCTTCGGGGCTCAGCCGGCGCGGCGGCGGGCCGCACTCGCGGGCGATCCAGCCGACGTCGACGGTGCCCGGCCCGACCGGGGACAGCGCGAAGTTCCGCCGCAGGCGCAGCATCAGCGCTTCGATGTGCGGCGGCGTGGGCACCCCCGGGTGGGGCCAGACCCGCGGGGCGTGGCGGCACAGCGAGACATAGGCCGAGGGGTGCACGAAGCAGGCGAAGAAGTAGCGCGGCACGCCCGGGTAGCGCAGCGCGAGCCGCAGCGCGGCGCCGGCGATGAAGGGGCCGGCGAAGTTGAGCCGGCGAAACGCGGGCTCGGCGGCGATCTCCATGCGCACGATCAGCGTGCGGCGGCCGAGATGGCTCTGCCAGAACAGGTGCAGCGCGGCGTAGCCCCGGGCGATGCCCTCCGCGTCGCGCAGCACGAGGATGCGGGTCTCGTCGGCGGGCGAGTCGACGACGTAGGCCGCGAAGGCGGCTCGGTCGACGCCGTCGAAGACGCTGCGCTGGCAGGGGAAGAGCGCGTCGACGAGCGCGCTGCGCTGCGCGGCGGTCAAGGTCGCCGGATCGATCACCTCGGTGGTGCAGCGCGGGTGGCTCATGATCCGCGCCGCCCGCGGGCCTGGTTGACCGCCCGGTCGGTGCGCTGGCTGACCATCTGGCGCAGGGTGCCGCTCTGCTCACGGCCCACGGCGCGGCGCGCGCGGTGGCGGGTGTAGTCCCACAGCGACGCCGCCCACAGCCGGGGCCACAGCGAGAGGCCGGCGAAGAGCCGGTGGTTGCGCCAGGTGGGCAGGCGGCCGAGCGGCGGGGCCACGTAGCGCATGGCGCAGCCGATGGTCTCGCCGTGGTTGAGCACCTCGTGCCACCACCACGGCGCGTTGTAGAGCAGGTCGCCCGGCTCGAGGGTCACGGTGTAGCGCGGCAGGCGGTGCAGCGGGCTGTCGGCGGCGGCGGTATGAAAGGTGCCGTAGGCCGAGCGGGCGTGGTTGAAGGGGCGCGCGATCAGCGGGAAGACGTAGGGCGAGAGGCCGGGGTGCACCAGGGTCCACGTCTTGCGGCCGGTGACCTGCAGGAAGAAGTTGCCGCCGGGCGCGGTGTGCATGTTGCTGTAGACCCGCTCGGTGCCGATGAAGAGCGCCGCGGTGAAGAGCGGATCCCACGTCTCGCCGGGCGCGCAGAGCGTCTCGCGGACGCGGTCGAGCTCGAGCTCGAGCTCGTCGACCAGGGCCGGGCAGGCGGCGGTCAGGTCTCCGCTGTTGTGCAGGTAGAGCGGCTCGTGGTGCATGCGGCGCACGAAGTCGGTCAACGGCATGTCGTGCAGGGTGCGCCCGCGCTCGGCGGCCGAGGCGCCCGGCGCGTGGTCGACCTCGACGGCGGTGATGTCGAGCGGCCCGACCCGCTCGGCGAGGCGATCGGCGCTCCAGGTCTGCACGGCCGGGCTGGCGGTGCCGAAGCCGCGGATGACCACCGGCGCGTGGTGTCCGTGAGAGACGTCGAGGAAGCGGGGCAGGGTCAGGTCGGCGGCGTCGATCTCGGGCAGCGGGCGCGGCTCGGGCGCGTCGAAAGGCGCGCAGGCCCACAGGGCGTCGACGAGGGCCTCGCGCTGCGCGAACCGCGGGGTCTGCGTCGCCGGCGCCCGCGAGAGCAGGTGGTCGAGCGCGGTCTGGCGGTACAAGGCGTCGGCGAGGCGGCGGGTCTCGGTATCGCCCGGCAGCGGGTCGGCGAGCAGGTCGGGTCCGAGGGCGTCGGGCTGGTGAGTCGTGGCGTGGGTCATCGGGTCGCTCCGGGAAGGCCGTTGGAGGGCAGTGGGCATCTCTGCCCGACACGGGTGCAGCACTGGTCCGGCACGGGTGCAGCGGACGTGCCAGCGCTCGGGGCCCGCCGAACGGTCGACGTGGCGGTGATTCGCGTCCCGCGGGACGCGCGTCGCGTCGCTGCGGACGCGGGCGAGCGCTGGGGTTCGCCCCGGGGTTTGCCCGATGCCGTCGCCGCGCAGCCGGACTACGCTGCCCCATGCGCGCACAAACCGATCTGCTGCTCGGCCTCAAGGCCGCCGCCGACTTCGAAGGCCGGGCCGTCGCCGCCCTCACCCACCTGCTCGATACCGTCGACGCCACGTTGCGCATGGGCGACTGGCCCGGGGCCCGCCTGCTGCGGGCGATGGTGCACCTGCGGCGCGGCGGGGGTTATGCCGGGGCCTGGGTGCTCGAAGCCGGCGCCGAGGGGCTCGCGCCGCCGCGGGGCGAGGAGCAGCTCTTGCCCTCGGCGACCGCCTGGCGGGCGATGGCCGAGACCGGGCGACCGGTGGTGCTCGACGTGGCCCTGCGCACGGTCACCGGCGTCGACGGGCAGAGCGAGACGGTGCGCTGGTCGGACCCGCGCTCGACGCCGCTGCCCGAGGCCTCGCAGGTGCGCCTGCAGGCCCGTGAGGCGACGCATATCACGCTGTTGCCCTTGATCGATCCGGAGGGCGCTCGGGGCGCGATCTCGATCGAGGTCCGCTGCCGGGCCGCCATCGGTACCCCGTTCGTCTGGCCGGCTTGCCTCGACGCGCTGGAGATCGCCGCGGCGCTGGCCGGGCCGTGGCTGCTCGATCCGCGCATGGCGCTCGGGTCGGTCGACCGGCCCCTGCCCGACCGTGGGCTGCCGGTGATCGGACCGACCATGGCGCCCATCGCCCAGTTGGTGGAGGTCTTCGCCGCCGAGGACGAGACGCTGCTCATCCGCGGCGAGACCGGCACCGGCAAGTCGCGGCTGGCCCGCTGGTGCCACGGCCGCTCCCGGCGGCACGGCGGGCCGTTCGTGGTGCTCGACCTGCTCGCGGTGCCCGACCAGACCCGCACCGGCGAGCTCTTCGGCTGGCGCCGTGGCGCGTTCACCGGCGCCATGCGCGACCACGAGGGCGCGGTGAGCCGGGCCGAGGGCGGCACGCTGTTCATCGACGAGGTCGACAAGCTCTCGCTCGAAGCGCAGGCGATGCTGCTGCGGCTGCTCGAAGAGAAGGTCTACCGTCCGCTCGGCGACGACGGCGCGGCCCGCGCGGCGGATGTGCGCTTCATCGTCGGCACCAACATCGACCTGGGGCAGGCGGTGCGCGAAGGGCGGTTCCGCGCCGATCTGCTGTATCGCATCGACGTGCTGCCGGTGGCCCTGCCGCCGCTGCGTGAGCGGCGGGACGAGATCGCCGACTGGGCCCGCTTCATGCTCGATCGGCTGGCCGACGAGCGCGGCTCGGCCCCGCAGGCGCTGGCCGAGGCGACCGCCCGTGCGCTGAAAGGCCGCCCGTGGCCGGGCAACCTGCGTCAGCTGGACAACGTGCTGCGCCGGGCGGCCGCCCTGGCCCGCATGGACGGGCCCCCGGCGACCCTCGAGCCGCGGCATCTGCAGCGGGCGGAGGGGTTGTCGAGCGTCGGCGGCGGCGACGCGCTGGGCGGCCTCGAAGAGGGCCTCGACGGGCTTCTCCAGGCGGTCGATCGGCTGGAGGCGCCGCCGGCGGTGGACTGGCCCGGTGGGCTGCACGGGCTGCTGCTGGCCCGGGCGGTGCGCTACACCGGCGATCGCGATCGGGCGTTCACGCTGCTGGGCCGGGGAGACGTGGTGGCCAACCGCAACCACAACCGCACGCTGAAGCGGGAGTGGGCCAAGGCGCTGGCGCTGCTCGACGCCTTGGGGCAGAGCCCGGGCGACCGGACGCCGCCGGGCTGAGGCCGGGGGTCAGTGGAGCAATTCGTCGAGGGTCCGGGCGGTGAAGAGGCGGCCGGTCCAGCGGTCGAGGGTATCGCTGTCGGCGGCGTCGAGGCGGGCGCGGGTGGCAGGGTCGGGCTCGCCGAAGCGGTCGGCGAGGAGGCGCAGCAGCATGGCGAGTTGCCCCTGGCGGCGACCGCGTTCGATGCCCTGTTCGATGCCCTGTTCGATGCCCTGTTCGATGCCTTTGGCGAAGCCCCGCGCTTCGCCGCGGGCCTCCAGACGTTCGGCGGTGGTCATGACGGCCTCCTTGACGGCGGGCGGCACTCGATGGGCGATGCGGCTGCTCGACGGTGCCGGTCCGCAGCTCGCTGACGCAGAAGATGCAGTAGAGCGACTGTACGACGGCGTCGACCGCGCCGGTTCTTCGAGGCGATGGCGGTTGCGCAGCATCAACAAACCGGCCGTGGTCAGGGGTCAGTCGAGCAATTCGTCGAGGGTCCGGGCGGTGAAGAGGCGGCCGGTCCAGCGGTCGAGGGTATCGCTGTCGGCGGCGTCGAGGCGGGCGCGGGTAGCGGGGTCGGGCTCGCCGAAGCGGTCGGTGAGGAGGCGCAGCAGCATGGCGAGCTGCCCCTGGCGGCGTCCGCGTTCGATGCCCTGTTCGATGCCCTGTTCGATGCCCTGTTCGATGCCCTGTTCGATGCCCTTTTCGATGCCCTTTTCCATGCCCTGTTCGATGCCTTTGGCGAAGCCCCGTGCTTCGCCGCGGGCCTCCAGACGTTCGGCGGTGGTCATGACGGCCTCCTTGACGGCGGGCGGCACTCGATGGGCGATGCGCTGCTCGACGGTGCCGGTCTGCAACTCGCTGACACGATAGATATAGTAGAGCGACTGTACGACGGCGTCGACCGCGCCGGGGATTCGGGCGACCGCTACGAGGTGCTCGATCAGGCGGTCGAGGGCGGCCGGCTCTTCGAGGCGATGGCGGTTGCGCAGCATCAACAAGCCGGCCGTGGTCAGGGCGACGCGAGTCGACGTCTCGATCTCGTCGTCGGTGGTGCGGTTGAGGTCGTCGAGCAACAGCCGCAGGCGGGGCAGATGCGGGTCCAGCGCTTGGGCCAGCGCGTCGGGCAGGTCGAGCAGGTCACGCAGGTCGAGCGGCGCGGTCCACGGGCGCTCGCCATGATACAGCACCAGCGGCAGGATGGCGGGCAGCCGGGTTGCCTGCGGGTGGTCGCGGCGCCAGCGCTCCCAGATGCGCACCATGTAGACCAGCGCGCGGTAGGGCATCAGCCCGTCGGGCGACGACTGGTGCTCGAGCAGGACGAAGACGAAGCCCTCGCGGCCGTCGATGCGGGCGCGGAAGACGAGGTCGGCGCGGCGGTCGGTGAGGTCTGCGCCGACGAACTCGGTGGGCAGCGGCTCGAAGCTGTCCCAGTCGATGTGCTCGTGGGCGGCGGGCGGCAGCAGGCGGCGGACCACGTCGGCGGAGACCTCGGGTCGGCCGAAGAGGCTCTTGAACAACGCGTCGTGTGGGTTGGATGAGCCCATGCCGAGGGACTACGGGACGAGGGTCGCCGCCTGTCCGCAGGGCCGTGTTTTGGGGCGGTTGAACCGGGATCAGTCCTGGGGCACGTTGCCGCCGCCGCTGCCCGGCCCGCCGGGGAAGTCGGCGACGTCCTCGTAGAAGGCCCACGCCACCGACGACAGGTGCCCCGGGTCGCCGCTCTGGTTGTCGATGAACTGCTGGGCGCTGAGGCTGGTCGTCGAGTCGATCTGGAGCTCGTAGAGCGGCCCCGCCTCGAGGTCGCTGGCGAGCTTCCACAAGACCCGCGAGCCGCCGCTGACCGACCGCCGCAGCGCGGTGGCGTAGAGCACGCCGTCGCGGGTGACCTCGATGATCTCGTCGCCGCCGGTCGTGGCGTCGGGCACCACCGACTTGCCGTTGCTGTCGGTGCCGTCGGCGTTCGCGAAGCGGAAGACCCGCCGGTGGGCGTATTGCACCGCCAGCGTCGGGTTGGCGTTGAGCCAGCTGATGAAGCCGGCGCGGTTCTTGTTCTGGGTGCCGTCGTTGGAGCCGATCTCGGTCTTGCCCACATCGGTGAAGCTGGTCGTCGAGGCGGTCCAATGCTCG
Source organism: bacterium (assembly GCA_030427205.1). Classification (GTDB taxonomy): domain Bacteria; phylum Myxococcota_A; class Bradymonadia; order UBA7976; family UBA1532; genus JACKDM01. The sequence goes on from JAUHXC010000010.1 coordinate 19,532, forward strand.
ATGTGCACCTCGGCGACGCCGTTGGGCGCGCCGCCGACCGGGTAGGCGGCGCTGCGGGCCTCGGTGGTGCCGTTGCGCGGCATGCCCATCGAGCCATGGTCGAGCTCATAGGCGTTGTTGCTGGGCCAGAAAATACGCAAGGGCGGCATGCTGACGATCATGGGGACCTCCTCGGGTCTGCGGTGGATGACGCGGTCTGGACGTACGCGATGGGCAAAGCGAGCGGCGTGCCAGCCCGAGCCTTCGCACGGGCGCCGGATGCGCGGCTGATCTGCGTCAGAGGTGACGGCGGCGCGTCCGTCATGACGCCGTCGCTTCGACGAGGCTCGTGAGCTCGAGCCGATGATGATGGTGGGCGGTCGGGACCGTCGCGGCCCAGCGGCGAGCCGCGGCGGTCCACGGGGCAGGCGGGGCCGGGTGGCAGCGGCGGGCGACGCCGATGAGTTGTGCCGCCACCCGCGGGAGGCGGGCGAGGCTCGGTGCGGAGAGCACGTCGGCGGCGAAGGCCTCGACGTCCGTCGGCGGCGGACGCTCGATGAGCATGCGCAGCGCGGTCGCCATGCGGCCCACGTCGCGTTGGCCCGAGCGGCGGGCGCGCTCGGCGGCGGTCTCGGCGAGCGTACGCGCGGTCTCCTCCTGCCCCGCACGCCAGGCGATGGCGCCCTCGTTGAGCGCGATCAGCGCCGCCAATGTCACGTGCTGCAGCTCGCCGGCGGCGGCTGCCAGCGCAGTATCGGGCGCCTCGGCCCCGGCGCTGCGATAGGCGACCGCGCGCACGATCCGCTCGCCCATCGCTTCGAGCAGCGCCAGCCGACGCTGCCCGGCCCGTCGCTTCAGCCGAGCGGCGATCCGTGCGGCGCGGTCGAATTCGAACCCTTCGAGCAACGCGAAGCCGGCATTGGCCAGACACGCCAGCCGCCCTTGCTCGTCGGCGCGCTCTTCGGCAGCTCTCAGATGCAGCGTCGCGGCCTCGGCGAAGCGGCCCTGGCGATACAGCAGGTTGCCGCGCCATCCGGTCCAGCGGGCGCGCACCGCCGGCGCCCGCGCGGTGAACCAGTCGGCCATCTCGTCGAGCACCTGCTGTGAGGCGGCCGGGCTCTCGTAGATCGCGGCGGTGGCCAGCAAGTTGAGTCGGGCGAGCTCCAACCACTCGTCTTCCAGCGGCGCGATGCACTGAAGCGACCGCCGCAGCGCGCTGGGGTCGACCCGGCCGAGCTGACCGGCGATGGCCAGCAGACGGTCGGCGGCGCGCAGCGTCGGCGGCGGATCGTCTCGCGCAGGACGGTCGCGAGCGTACTCGGCCCGCACGAGCCCGACCCGGGAACGACCGTCCTCGGTCAGCGCCAGCCGTGTGAGGGCGAGCAGCAGTCGATCTTCATACGGCCCGCCGTCGGCCGACGCCTCTCTCCGCACGGCGCGCAAGGCCTCGATGGTCAGGCCTACGCCGTCGATCACCCGCCCGTCGGCCTCGGCCACCGCGGCGCGGTGCAGCGCCTCCTCGGTGAGCGCCGCCGGATCGCTGCCGGCGAGCAGATGGCCCAGCCGCCCCGCCGCGCCCATCGGCAGGGCCGCCGCCATGCGTCGGTGCAGCGCCGCCTGCCGCACCGTCGACCACGCCGGCAGCGCGCTGGCCGGCGCTCGCGGTTCGAAGCGGCCGTCGTCCAGCGCCGCCAGCGCCCCTTGGTCGACCAGCTCGAGCACCGCCAGCTCGACCTCCCATGTGGGTCGGTCGAGCGCGAGGGCCAGGTGCTCGGCGGTCGTATGGGGCCAGGCCAGATGGGCCGCGGCCACCACGTCGGCCAGGGCCCCCTGCAGCTCGGCGCCGCCGCTCACCGCCCGCGGCCGGGAGAGCGCCTGCTGCAGCGCGGCCCGATCGATCGCGAAGCGCGGGCCGACCCGCCGGGCGACGCCGTTGGCCACCCAGCCGGCCAGGGTCTCGATGACATCGCCGCGCAGCCCGCCCGCGCGCTCGACCAGGGCCGCGGCGGGGTCGCTCACCAGGTGGAACAGCCGCTCGGGCCCGACGAAGAGCGGGTGCAGCTCGGCTGCGGCGATCGGACCGAGCACGACGTCGGCGGTGGCCTCCGGCGGCGCGACCCGCAGCACGCGCCCGCGGGTCACGTCGAGCACCCGGGCGGTCCAGCGGTCGATGCCGTCGTCGGCCACCACCACCCGCCCCGACAGCAGCAGCAGCTCGAGCTCGGCCTGCACCCGGGCGATCAGCGGCCCGTGGCCCGGCAGCGCGCTGGGATCGATCACGCCGGCGAGGCTCTCGAACGGCCGCTCGCCGGGCACCAGCCGCAGCACGGGGCGGTCGTGGGCCAGCGCGCGGGCGGCTTCGTCCAGCGCTCGGCTGCGGCCGCTGCGCCGCGGACCGCCGACGGTGCAGGCATGACCCGCGTCGACCCGGGCGACGAGCGCGTCGACCGGCGCGCGGCTGCCGAGCCAGGGCCAGGTCTCCTCGGCGCCGTCTCCCCGCAGGCAGGCGAGGGCCGCCGCCGCCGACGACGGGCGCTCGGCGGGGTTGCGGGCCAGCAGCCGATCGACCAGCGCGGTCACCCGCGGCGGCAGGGACGGCGCCAGCTCGGCGAGGGCCGGGGCCGGCGCGGTCAGCCGGGCCCGCATCAGCAGCGGCAGGCTGTCGCCGGGGTGCGGCGGGCGGCCGGCGAGGGCTTCGAAGGCCATCACCCCCACCGCGTACAGGTCGGCGCGGGCGTCGGCCGGCTGGCCCCGCATCTGCTCCGGCGCCTGATACAGGGGCGTGCCCACCGCGGCGCCGGTGGCGGTCAGCGTGCCGCCGAGCGGCGCGCCGCGGGCCAGCCCGAAGTCGAGCACCACCACCGATCCGCCGCGATCGACGAGCACGTTGGCCGGCTTGAGGTCGCGGTGCACGATGCCCAGACCGTGCACCCGATCGAGCACGGCCAGCAGCCCGTCGAGGCGGTCGAGCACCGCGGCGGCGTCGGCCGCGTCTCCTGGGAAGGGCGTCCCGTCGATGCGATCCATGACGATGAAGTGCCGGGCGCCCACCCGCCCCTCGTCGCGCAGCGGCACCACCCCCGGCATCTGCAGCGTGCGCAGCGCCGCGACCTCGCGCAGCACCCGCCGCCGCTCGTCGTCGTCCACCGGCGCGAGCAGCTTGATGGCCACCGCGGCGCCGGAGACGGTGTCCACCGCCGCGAAGACCTCGCCCCGGCTGCCGGCGCCCAGGCGCGCGCCGACGCGATAGCGCCCGGCGAGCAGATCGGGCGCTGGTGCGTCCTCCCCCATGCGGTGACGATGCCCCGTCGCCGCGGCGAGCACAACGGCGACCCGGAGACCGGGGCCTCGCCCGACGTGCGCCGCATCGCCAACGGCTTCGAACCGGGTGAGACCAACGCCCGCATCGCCGGCACGCCAAGGCCGGCTGGCTCTGGCGCCCGCAACGACGCCCCCGGAGCTCCACGACCGTCGGCCTGCCGGCGCCGGCTCAGCCGCGGCGCAGCATCGCCGCGATGGCCCGGGCGAGCATCTCGGCGCCGGCGTCGTCGTCGGCCATCTCCCGCAGATCGGCCTGCGCCGCCCGTCGCCAGCGCCAGTCGCCCTCACGCTTGAGCCGGCGCACCTGCCCCTGGCGCGGGCAGCGCTCGGTGGCCTCGCGCGGCGGGCGCTTCACTTGACCACCAGCCGCAGCCGGGTGAAGCGCTCCTTGTCTTCACCGACGCGGGCCCGCTCGAAGAGCTGGATCAGGTCGCGCAGCGGCAGCTCGGCGTGGCTGGTGACCACCGCCTCACGCACCAGCGGATGGGCCTTGGCCAGCGCCGCCAGCCGCAGCTCGACCTTGTCGTAGTCGATGCCGCCGCCCGCGTTGTCGATCTTGCCGTCCGGATCGGCCTGCGGGCCGTCGCGGTTCTCGAGCAGGATGGTCACCGACAGCCGCCCGACCCGGATCATGACCCGCCCGGCGCTGGGCGCCTCGGTGGGCCCGGTATTGATCGGCACCACCCCCAGGCCGCCGGCGCCCTCGACCCGGCGCACGACCAGCCCGACCGACTCGAAGCGGGCCTTCTCGCCCGACTGGGCGAAGCGGGCGACCGCCCGGGCGTCGACCTTCTCGTCGAGGGCGAGCGCGAGCAGGTCGAGCTGATTGCGCGGCGTGCTGCCCAGCGCGTCGCGCAGCGGCTGGATCCACTCGCCCTCGGGGCTGTCCATCACGACGTTGTCGGGCACCGTGACCGAGTTGACCCCCAGGATGCGCTGGGTGCCGCGCACCCGCAGCGCCTCGGCGCCGGCGACCACATAGGGCGGATCGTCGGGCAGCGGGTCGGCCCCGCGGGCCTCGGGCAGAGCCAGCGCCAGCTCGGCGACGACCTGCTCGACGCCGGCGAGCGCCGGGCCGTCGTCGTCGTCCACCGCCGCCGCCGCGTCGTCGTCTTCGGGGCCCTCGTAGAGCACCGCCACCGCGACGATGACGCCCACCAGCAGGATGATCGGCGCCAGCCAGATCAACGGGTTGGTGCGCCGACGACGGCGGACCTGGGGCGCGGCGACCGGCGCGGCGGGCGCCTCGCGCTGCTCGCCGATGATGGCGTCGATGGCGTCGGTGAGGTTGGCGCCGGACGGGCCGCGGGCGTCGAAGTAGCCGGCGTAGGCGTCCATCAGATCCGGCGTGGGCTGGGCCGGCGCGGGCTGGGCCGGCTTGGGCGCCGCGGGCTGGGGCGCCGCGGGGGCCGGCGCGACGGGGGCCGGGGTTGCCGGCGCGACGGGCGCGGCGACCGGGGAGGGCACCGGCGCCGGCGTGGCGCTGCCCACCTGGATCGCTTTGGTCCGCCGGTCGCCGCCGGGCGCCGCTTGGGGCGCCGCCGCGGGGATCGGGGCCGCCTGAGGCACCGCCGCGGGAGCCGGGGCCGCCTGGGGCACCGCCAGCGGTTTGGGGGCCGCCCGGCGCAGGTCGGAGCGCGCCGGGGCCGGCGAAGGCCCGCCCGCCGGGCTCGGCGACGGGAAGGGCGACGGCCCGGCGTTGCCCCGCGGGCTCGGGCTCGGGCTGGGGCTCGGATTGGGGCTGGGGCTCGGGAACGGCGAGGGCGCCCCGCCCCGCGGATTGGGGCTGGGATTGGGGAACGGCGACCGCCCGCCGGCGCCGGCCTGCAGGGTCGACTCGAGGTCGATCACCCCGTGCATGCGGGTGCGCTCGTCCTCCATCGGATCGGGCGCGGCCCGACCCGGCGGCCGGGCGAAGGCGGTGGCCTCGTCGTCGATGGGCGAGATCGCGTGGGTGCGATCCATGGTGCTCGGCCCGGCGTTGGCCAGATCGATCGCCGAGAGCATGCGCGTGCTCTCCATCTGGTCGCCGCCGACGCTGCCGCCGACGCTGCCGCCCACCGCGCGGACCATGCTCGTGCGCTCCATCTCCGGCGCGTCGGGCAGGTCGAGCGGCGAGAGCATGCGGGTGCTCTCCATGTGGTCGGGCACCGACGCCGCGGCGGCGGGGGCCGGCCGGGGGCGGCGCATGGCGTCGCTGCCGCCCGTGGGCTGCGGGATGTCGCGCAGGGCGACGTCGGGGCGGGCCACGTCGTCCCGGGTGCCGCGGCTGCGCGGGACCTCCGATCCGGTGCGCGCCCGCGGCGCGCGCGGCGACGACGGGGCGCGCAGGTCGACCTCACGGGTCGAGCGGCCGGCGCGGCCGGTCTGCCAGTCCGACCGCGGCGGCGGCGACGAGCTGCGGCCGAGCCGCAGGCTGCCGGTATTGCGCTTGCGTGGCTCGGGGCGTCCGGGCAGCGCGCGGTTGGCCGGCTGCTCGTCGGCCATGCCCCGGGTGACCCGGCCGCCTTTGTAGTTGCGCTGACCGGCGCGCTCGGCGCTGGCGCCGTAGCTGCTCCGGCGGCCGCCGTCCACGTGGCCCGGCTGCTGCGAGCGGGAGACGGGCACCATCTCCTCGGGGTCGGGCACGTCGGCGAGGCTCTTGGGCGGGGCGACGAGCTGGGTGCGCTCGTCGCCGGCGCCGGCCGGCGCCTGCTCGACATACGGCTCGAGGGGCCGGCCGCACTGGGGGCAGGGCACCGGGCCGTCGGCCTCGAACAACAGGTTGCAGTGGTAGCACGCGTGCTGGTTCATCACCGCCCTCGAAGACCTCCGTTGTCGCAGAGCCGAGGCCCCTGCGCAAGCACCGGTCGGTTCACCGCCCGGCCCCCTCGAGCACGTGGTGGTAGAAGCGCACCAACCCGGGCAGATCGGCAACCCGCATGCGCTCGTCGGTGCCGTGGATGCGCGCCCCGTCCTTCGCGGTCATGCGCACCGGGTGGAACCGGTAGCTGTTGTCGGCCAGCCGCCCGAAGTAGCGGGTATCGGTGGCGGCGATGAAGAGCCCCGACGCGACGGCCGCCTCGGGGAAGCTGGCCCGGATGGCCGCCTCGACCAGCCGGTGGCCTTCGGCGTCGGCCGACGAGACCTTGGCCGGATCCATGTGCACCGCGCCGTCGAGCTTGCGCACCGTCACCTGGTCGTCGGCGACCACCCGGGTCACCCGCGCGAGCACCGACTCGACGCTGTCGCGGGGGTGGATGCGGTAGTTGATCACCGCCCGCGCCTTCTGGGGCAGCACGTTCTCCTGCATGCTGCCCTGCAGCATCGTCGGGGCCTGGGTGGTGTGCAGCAGCGCGTTGGTCGACGTGCCGCCGGCGAGCTGATCGACGATGATCGAGCCCAGCAGCCAGCGGTTGGCGAAGGCGAGCCGCTGGCCGAAGCCCATCTCGGGGCCGATGCGGTCGAACATCTCGGCCACCGCGCCATCGATCGCCCGGGGGAAGGGATCGCTCTGCAGCCGGTCGATGGCCCGCGCGAGCCGGCCGACCGCGGTGATCGCCGGCGGCATCGAGCTGTGGCCGCCGTCGCTGTGGGCGATCAGCTCGAGGGTGGTGTAGCCCTTCTCCGAGAGCCCGATCAGCGCCACGGGCACGTCGACCCCGGGCATCATGCCGTCGGTGATGAGGAGCCCCTCGTCGACGGTGAACTCGAAGCGTACGCCGCGCTCTTCGAGCAGCGCGGCCATCGCCTTCGCCCCGGCCCCGCCCACCTCCTCGTCGACGGCGAAGGCGAACATCAGCGTGCGCTTCGGCGCGTAGCCCTGGGCCAGCAGCCGCTCGGCGCCTTCGAAGAGGCCGATCATCGCCGCCTTCATGTCGATGGTGCCGCGGCCCCAGACGCAGTCCCCCGGCTCGTCGCCGCAGGGGGCGATGCGCCCGGAGAACGGCGGGTGGGTCCAGTCGCCCTCGGTGCCGGCCTCGATGGGCACGACGTCCTGGTGGGCGATGAACAGCACCGGCTTCAGCGCCGGGTCGCTGCCGGCCCAGGTGAACAGCAGGTTGCCCGCGCCGAACGCCTCCCGCTTCAGCGTCTGGTGGAAGCGGGGATAGGTCTCGACCAGCCAGTCCTGCATCGCGGCGAAGGGGGCGGCGCCCTCGCTGCCCGCCGCGCCGATCGACAGCGTGCGGAAGCGCGCGGCCGCGCCCAGCCGCTCGGCGATCTGACGGCCGTCGACCGCCAAAGTCGACGGCGGCACGTCGACCTGAACCGAGGTGAACATCAAGGTGCGGGCCAGCAGGACGGCGACGAGCAGGACCAGGGCCGCGAGCAGGGCCAGGGCCACCCGGCGGAGAGTGCGCTTCATGGGGTCTCCGGCGCGATCGGAACGATCGACCCTACGCCGGGCGCTGCCACGGGGAAAGTTCCTCGCGCGCCGCCGCGGCCCGCCGTGACCCGTCGACGAGACATGACCCCCCGACCTGGTGTATTCCTACCCCCGTAGAAAAACCCCGTGACACCTGCGGCGCGATCTGCCTCCACGGACCCGAGGCGCTGTATCGCTCCACCACGAGGAAACGAGCACATCATGGCCAAACGAGCACTCCTGGTATTCGCCGCCCTCGCGCTGCCCATCGGCATCGCCGCGCCGGCCGCCGCGCAGGTCTGTGAAGGCACGCCCTTCGCCTGCGCCGTCGACGACGCGATCAACCTCGGCTTGCAGCACATGCGCAACGTCGAGCGGGGCAGCGGCTTCATCGACGGGGGCAACGCCCGGCACAACTTCCTCGGCGCGCTGTCGTTCCTCGAGAAGCGGCAGGGGGTCGGCTTCATCGGGCGGGCCCAGGGCTTCGACGGCATGCCGCCCGACGACCAGGCGATGATGATCCGCCTCGTGCAGAACATGATCGCCGGCGACGCGCCGATGACCAACCCCAACGGCCAGCCCTACCTCTACGTCACCGGCGGCAACCTGATGGCGCTGTCGTCTTTCCTGGCCACCGGCGGCCCCGACGAGGTGGGCGCGGCGGTGACGGTGACCCAGGCCATCGCCAACGGCGTGGTCTCGCTGCACCGCAACCAGGGCAACATCCCGCCCAATAACGTCGGCGGGTGGAACTACAGCGCGCCCAACGCCTCGGGCGACCTGTCGACCACCCAGTTCGGCGTCGCCGGGCTCTCGGCGGCGGCCAACATCATCGACGGGGCCGACGCGGTGCTGGGCAATACGGTCAACTTCCTCATGGCCGGTCAGGCGGCCGAGGGCGACGGCGGCAGCGGCTACCGCCCGGGCAACGGCTCGAGCTCGTCGATGACCGCCTCGGCGCTGTGGTGCTACCGGCTGGCCCAGGTGCCCGCCGGCGACCCGCGGGTGCAGCAGAGCATGGCCTGGTTCCGCCAGAACTGGACCTTCGACCGCATGGTCGGCGGCGGCTTCAACCCCACCAGCACCTTCTACTACTTCTGGGCGGTCGAGAAGGGCATGACCGTCTCCGAGGACGACGGCCTCGGCGGCGCGATCTACGCCGAGAACTTCGGCGACCGCGACCCGGCCGGCCTCGGCTTCCCCGAAGAGCCGCCCAGCTCGTACTTCGACCTGGCCTACACCCTGCTCGGCTGGCAGGACCCCAATACCGGCGCCTGGGGCAGCCTCTTCGCCGGCAGCCCGCGCGGCTGGACGGAGATGTCGAGCCACAACTTCGCGATCCTGACCCTCGAGCGCTCGCTCGGCGGTGTCTGCCTCGACGTGGACGAAGACGGCCTGTGCGGCATCGACGACAACTGCCCCGAGGTGGCCAACCCCGATCAGGCCGACGAGGACGAAGACGGCGTGGGCGACGCCTGCGACAACTGCCCCAAGGTCATCAACCGCAGCCAGGACGATACCGACGGCGACGGCATCGGCGACGCCTGCGACCGCTACCTGTGCGTGCCCGACGGCAACCCCGAGGTCTGCGATGGGATCGACAACGACTGCGACGGCCTCGTCGACCAGCTGCTCAACGGCGACCCGGTCGTCGAGCCCGACGCCTGCGCCACCGGCCTCGCCGGCCGCTGCGGCCGCGGGCGGCTCGCCTGCTCCGCCGCCGGCCAGGTGGTCTGCCGCGCCGAGCAGGGCCCGCAGGAAGAGATCTGCAATACCCAGGACGACGACTGCGACGGCGACATCGACGAGGGCACCCGCAACGCCTGCGGCCTGTGCGGCCCGCTGCCGATGGAGCGCTGCGACGGCGACGACAACGACTGCGACGGCCTCGTAGACGAAGGCGGCGACGACCTCTGCGGCGGCATGCGGGCCTGCGTGCTCGGCGAGTGCGGCCAGCCCTGCGGCCAGAACGGCGCCTGCGGCGACGGCGAATACTGCGCTGACGGCATCTGCGTCTCGTTCTGCGCCGGCGTCGACTGCCCGGCGGATCGCCCGTGCAACGAAGCGAACGGCCTCTGCGAAGACCCGTGTGACGCCGTCGAGTGCGCCGCCGGCGAAGAGTGCATCAACGGCGAGTGCTTCGGCCCCGACCAGACCTGCTACCAGACCGGCTGCCGGGGCAATCAGCTCTGCGTCGACGGCGCTTGCATCGAAGACCCGTGCCTCGGCGTCGAGTGCGGCGCCGACAGCTTCTGCCGCGAGGGCCAGTGCGTCTTCTCCTGCGCCGAGATCTCTTGTCCCTTCGGCGAGCGCTGCCTCGACGGCCAGTGCCAGGACGCCTCGTGCGGCGGGGTCAACTGTGGCGAGGGCCAGGTCTGCGCCGACGGCCAGTGCGTCGACGATGAGTGTGATCCCGACAGCTGCGAGGACGGCCAGATCTGCGTCGGCGGCGACTGCGGCGACAACCCGTGCCAGGGCGTGCGCTGCCCGGCCAACGAGATCTGCGAGGTCGTCGACGGCAGCGCGCAGTGCATCGCCAACTGGATCCCCGAGCAGGGGGCCGGCGGCGAGGGCGGCATGGGCGGCGAAGGCGGCATGGGCGGCGAAGGTGGCGAAGGCGGCATGGGCGGCGAGGGCGGCATGGGCGGCGAGGGCGGCATGGGCGGCGAAGGCGGCGCGGGCGGCACCGGCGGCATCATGATGTCCGACGGCGGCATGATCCCGGACAACCCGGACGTCGGCGACGGCCAGAACGGCGGCGGCGGAACCGGCTGCGCCTGCGACGCCGGTGACGGCGGCCCGGTCAACCTGCTGTGGCTGCTCGGCCTGGGCCTCATCGGCCTGCGGCGCCGCCGCGGCTGAGGCGAGCCGATCGCCCGCCGAGGCCCGGTCGCGTCAGCGCCCGGGCCTCGCGCCTTTCGAAGCCCCGCGTCGCGACGGCGCAGCGCTCAGGGGGCGCAGATCTCGAAGCCCAGCAGCGACCGCAGCCCGTCGACGGCGTCGAGGCAGCGGTCGCCATCGCTCAGCCGACACAGCTCGTCCTCGACGAACATGTCGACCCGGCACTGGGTCAGGCAGCTCTCGGCGACCGCGTCGAGCAGCTCGGGGTTGGCGGCGACCGCCCGGGAGCAGGCCCGGGCGACGCAGTCGGTCAACCACGCGCAGGTGTCCGGGCAGCGGCTCTCGTCGGGCGGCGCGCACGGGTCGAGCGGCGGCGCGGCGTCCCGGCCATCGGCCGCCTCGGTCTGCTCGGCCAGCTCGGCGGCGCATACGCTGCGCACGCACCACGGCGCGTCGATCGGGCAATCGCGGTTCACCCGACACGGCGTCGGCGCCGGCTCGGCCAGGCAGCCGAACAGCGCCAGCCCCACCATCGCGGGCAGCCGCAGTCGGCGGGTATTCGAGTCGGCGGCAGAGCGGGCAGCATGGCGAGCGCGGGCAGATCGACGCATGGGCGCAGTCTACCGCCGCCGGCGCCCGTCGGCGAAACACCGCGTCGGCTCACGGCCGCTACCATCGGGCGATGCGCGCGCAGTCCACAGCATCATCGGCCACCCGCTGCCCCGCCTGCGGCCTCGACGGGCCGACCGCCGACGCGCTGGTGCGCTGCCCGTGTGGCCGCGGCGTCTTCGTCGCGTCCGCCGGCGACCCGCTCGCCGGGCGGCTCGTCGACGGCATCGCCATCGGTGAGCCCATCGGCGCCGGCGCGACCGCCCGGGTCTACGCGGCCCACGACGGCCGGCAGCCGCTGGCGCTCAAGGTCCTGCGGGCCGACGCCAGCGAGCGCGCCCGCCGCCGCTTCGCCCGCGAGGCCCGGGCGCTCGGCGCGCTGCGCGGGCCGCACACCGTCGGGCTCGTCGCCTTCGGCGAGGCCCGCGATCGCCGCGAGCGGCTGCGGCTGTGGCTGGCCCAGCCGCGGGTGAGCGGCGCGTCACTCGCCGAGCGGCTGATCCGTGGCCCGCTCGCCGCCGCCGAGCTGCCCCCGCTGGCCGACGGGCTGCTGCGCGCGCTCGAAGAGGCCCACGGCGCGGGGGTCGTGCACCGCGACCTCAAGCCGGCCCACATCGTGCTGACCGCCGACGGCGGCGTGGTCGTGCTCGACTTCGGGCTGGCCCGCATCGTGCTCGGCGAGACCGAGGCGCTGACGACCACCGGCGCGATCGTGGGCACGCCGCACTACATGGCGCCGGAGCAGATCGACCAGCGGGCGCCGGTGGGCCCGGCCGCCGACCTGTACGCCGCCGCGGTGGTGCTCTACGAGGCCTGCGCCGGGCGCCGGCCGTTCGAAGCGCTCGACCCGCTGCTGGTGCTGCGCGGCCACCTCGATACGCCGCCGCCGCGCCTGCCCCGGCGCGCGCCGCGCGGCTGGGCGTCGGCGCTGGCCCGGGGGTTGGCCAAGGCGCCCGCCGATCGATTCCCGTCGGCGGCGGCCATGCGCCGCGCGCTCATCGTCCGGCGACCGTTCTGGCGTCGCGGCTGAGGCTCAGTGGCCCCGTTCCATTGGCCCCGCTCATTGGCCCCGCTCATTGGGCCCACTGCCCGTCGATCCACGCCGACCGCTGCGCCAGCCAGTCGAGCAGCAGCTCGATCTGATCCTCCCAGGTCGCCGACGCGGGGGTGACGAAGGGGTTGATCCGCCCGTTGCCCAGGTTGGGCCAGATCGCGAAGTTGCGCGCGGCGGGCCCCGCCAGCGCCGCGATCAGCCCGTCGACCCGCTCGGCGATCGCCGCGTCGGCCAGCAGCTCCCCGCGCAGCGCACGCCAGCGGGCCGCCACCGCCGCCGCGAACGCCGGATCGTCCATCATGCGCACGTACCACCCGTGCTCGCCGGCGTTGTAGCCCTGGCGAAACTGCCAGCCGGCGATCCGGGTATTCTCGAAGAAGCCGCCCACCCCGGCCACCAGGTTGTAGTCCCACAGCGGCCCCATGACCCACGGCCCGCCGCGGTCGCGGTGCAGATAGGCGCTGCGGACGTAGGCGTCTTGATCGCGGAAGAGCTCGTTGACGATCAGCTGGTCGATGGCGCTCTGCACGTCGACCTGACCGCGCCAGGCGGCGTCGGGCGAGGCGAAGTCGGGGGCGTCGAGCGCCTGATCGAACGCCGCCACCGCCACCGCGATCCAGTCCCGTTGAGGCGGCGTCGGGTCGGCCGGCGAGACGATCTCCAGGCTCTGCCACCCGGGCACCAGCGGCGCCTCGGCGACGCCCGCCTCGAACTTGAGCACCCAGCCGCCGCTGATCGCGGGCTCGGCGGCGTCCTCCGGCTCGATCTCGGGCAGATCGAGCCGGTCGGGGCCCAGCTCGATGCGCTCGACGAGCAGATAGACCCCGCGGGCGTCCTCCGGTCCGATCGCGCCATCTGCGCCGCGCAGATACAGCTCGAAGAGCGCCGCGCGCGGCGCGGTCAGCCCCAGGTCGCGCCCCAGGCCATAGACCAGCGCGTTGCGCACCAGCGACTTGTCCCAATACGGCCCGTGCAGCACCCAGTCGGCGTCCGGCGGCAGCCCCAGCAGCGGCTCGGCGCGGTCGCGCCCCGCCTCATCGCGCAGCTCGATGCGATAGGGAGCCTTGGGCGCGCCCGACGAGCTCTGCCCGCGGACGCGGATCGCCGTGCGGCTCACCAGCGTCGGCGCGTCGGTCAGCCGGGTCAGCCCGTCCGCGCCGGGCATCCACGCCACCAGCAGCCCGTCGCCGTAGGTCTCGCGCACCGGCATGCCCTGGCCGCCGCGGTCGATGACCACCACCGGCAGCGTCGATTCGAAACCGGCCAGCGCGGGCTCGAGAGCCGTGAAGACCGCCGACGCGACCGGCCCGGGCGCGCGGCCCTCGGCGATGGCCACCGCGCGGACCACCGCCGGCCCGTCGAGCACCAGCCCGCCGTCGCAGACGGGATCGTCGGCGGTCGGCGCCCGCCCGTCGGTGGTGCAGTGGATCGCCGTCGGCCGCCCCGCGGGCCCGGCGAGGCGCAGCTGCACGGCGAGCGGCTCGCGCACGACGCCTTCGGGCGGATCGATCACCACCGCCGGGCTGCGACCGGCCGCGTTGAGCGCGCCGGGCGTCGGCCGGAGCAGCGCCGCCGGCTCGGCTTCGAGGGACCAGACCTCGGGCAGCACCACCCAGCGCGCCGGGTCGGCGGCGTCGGCGGCGTCGGCGGCGGCCTCGACGGCCAGCAGGTGCGGCCCCGCCAGCGGCGGCAACGGCGCATCGACCGGGTTGCGCGCGCGCCCATCGTCCCGCGGGCTCTCCAGCCCCGCAGCCACCGGCGCGCCGTCGAGCCACGCCGCGAAGCGATCGTCGTAGCGCACGCGCAGCGCCGCCGCCGCCAGCCCGTCCGGCGCGTCGAAGCCCGCCCGCAGATACACCCCGTCGGCCTCGAGCGGCGTCGCGATCAGATCGGCGAACGGCCCGCGGTTCGGCATCGGCTCGCCCGCCGCCAGCAGGCCCAGCGCCTCGGCCGGCAGCGCGGCGGACCACACCGAGACGTCGTCGATCAGCCCGTCGTAGGGCCCCAGGTCGGGCAAGCCGCCGGTGAAGTCGGTGCCGCCCACGAAGAAGCCGCTGCGCACCGGCGGGTCGTCGAGGTCTTCGGGGAAGGCGTTGGCGTCGAAGACCTGGTCGAAGCGCGGCACCCCGTCGATGGTGATCACCATGCGGTCGTCATCGGCGCGATAGCTCACCGCGATGTGGTGCCAGACCCCCTCGTCGACCCAGGTCATCGTGCGCGGCGCGCCGACCCAGCCGGCGTCGAAGCGGGCGATGCCCCGCCGCACGAACAGCGCCTTGGCCCCGCGGCTCCAGGCGATGCCCGGCGCGTTGCGGGCGATCAGGGCCCCCGAGTCGTCGCGGCCGTTCATCCACAGCGACCAGGTGAAGTCGGCGGAGAAGTCGAAGCCCTCGGCGGCCAGCCCGCGGGCGAACCCGCCGGTCATGCCCTGCCCGTCACGCCCGTCCACCAGCCGCGCCGCGCCTTCGAGCCGCAGGTGACGCGGGCTGCCGCCGCGATCGTCGAGCGCGAGGATCGCGCCGTCGGCGTCCTCGGCGATGCGATCGAAGGTCCAATGGCTGGCCAGGGCCTCGGCCCACGGGTCGAGCGCCGACGGCGGGCCGCCGGGATCGCGACCCAGGCCCGTCGGGCCGGTACGCCAGTCGCTGTCGTCGAACGCCGGTTCGACCCAGCCTCGGGCCGGGACCTCGACCCGGTAGGCGACCTCGGCGCCCGGGGCCAGCAGCGCCGTCGCGGGCAGCCCGACCGCCACGTCGGCCGCCCGCGGCGCGCTCGCGAAGCGCTGGATCAGCGCGCCGTCGGGTCCGAGCAGCGACAGCGGCTCTCCATCGGCGTCGAGGCGGAAGTCGGCGTGCAGCGGACCCGCGCGGCCGGCGACGTCGTCGCCCGAGGCGAAGACGATCAGGTACTCGCCCGGCTGCAACGTGCGCGGGGGCAGGATCCAGGCGTCGTCCGCGTCGCCGTCGCTCAGGCCGAAGCCGGCGAGATCGATCGGCGCGCGATGCGGGTTGTAGAGCTCGATCCAGTCGGAGGTGCGGCCCCGATCGTCGAGCAGGCCGCTGTCGTTGCGGGCCACGAACTCGGTGATCAGCGGCGCGCGGCGGGGCGGCGCCGGCGGCTCGGCGTCGGGCTCGGGCGCGGCGTCCGGCTGTACGACATCCAACCGCGCGGCATCCGGCGGCACGGCATCCAACGGCGCGGCGTCGACCCACCCCCGATCCGGCGGCGCCGCGTCGGCCGGCGCGTCGAGGCCCTCATCCAGGCCCGCGTCCGGGCCGGCATCCGCCGACTGGACGGCCGCGTCCTGCCCGCCCTCGGCCCCGGGCGACGTCGAGTCGTCGCAGCCGCCCGCGACCAGCGCGCACAGGGCGAACGCGTGCATCCATCGGCCCATGGCCCCTCCTCGCGGCCCCCCGGACCGGCAGATCACGATAGTCGATGTGACAAGGGCGTGTCGCGAGGCGGACGAAAGACGCTCCCCCGCTGGAGCGTCGCTGCGCCGGGCCGTGGGGTGCGGCCGGCCATCGGCGTGGCTCTGGCGGGTCGCGGCGCACGGCACGGGCATTGCTGAAGGTCGGGCCGAACCCCCGCGCACCGAAGGAAGACCCATGCCCGCCCCGCTCCGCTCGACCCTGCCCGCGCTGCTCGCCCTGCTCGCGCTCACCGGCTGCGACACCGCCGAAGACCTGCTCGACTACACCCCCGACGCCGCGCCCATCGACGTGAAGGTGGGCGACGACTGCGATCCCGACCGCCCGCTCTTCTGCAGCGGCGACCGCATCGCCCGCTGCGACGACGCGGGCGAAGTGATCGAGCTGCGCCCGGCGTGTGACGCGGGGCTGGTCTGCGCCGAGGGCAACGGGATCGCCGAGTGCGCGCTCGCCGGCCGCGCGCCGTGCGCCTTCGACCACTGCGACGACGGCGAGCAGGTGCGCTGCGGCGCCTCGGGCTTCGCCGTCGAGCGCGAGGCCTGCCTCGGCGATCGGGTCTGCGCCGAGGGCAATGACACCCTCGACTGCGTGCTGCCCGGCCTCGCCCCGTGCACCGTCGACCGCTGCGCCGACGACGGCAGCCGGGTCGAGGTCTGCGGGCGCACCGGTCACGTCGACCAGTGGATCGGCTGCGGCGACGCGCAGGTCTGCGCCGAGGCCGAGGGCTACGCCGCCTGCGTCGCCGATCCCGCCGAGCCGTGCGCGTCGAGCGTACGGGTCTGCGCCGACGGCGAGGTGCAGGTCACCCCGTGCGACGAGACCCTGGGCCTGAGTCGCGGGGTCGAGACCCTGCACGTCTGCGACGCCGAGAGCGACCGCTGCGCCGAGGTCGACGGCGTGGCCGACTGCGCGCTCGACGAGCCCGTGCCGTGCGCCGTCGAGCAGCAGGAGGTCGACGGCGAGCGGGTCCGGGCGACCGCCGACGAGGCGCCGACCCTGTGCCTCGACGATCGCCTCATGCGCTGCAACGCCCACGGCCGGCTGGCGACGGTGGCGGCGTGCGACCTGGGCTGCGAGATGGTGCAGTACAGCGAGCGGACCTGGCTCGCCGCCTGCCGTTGACGCCCGCCAGGGCCGCTCAGGGCCCGCCGGGGGTCGGTGCGGATGGCGCGGCGGCCTCGCCCTGGCCCACGGGCCGAACGGGCGCCCCGTCGTCGCCTGGAGCCCTTGCTGCGGCCGTACAGCCCAGGGTTCGGGCCACCTGGGCGGTGATCGTCGCTTCGGCGGGCCTGCGCGCGGCCTGCCGGGCCCGCTCGACGGCGGCGCAGGCCTCCTCGCCCCGCTTCAACTCGCCGAGGACCGCCGCCCGCTGCAGGTGCACCGCCACATGACCCGGATCGGCGGCCAGCGCGTAATCGAGCAGCGCCAGCGCGTCGAGCGCCGGCCGCTGGCGGGCCCGCTTCAGCCACCCCTCGGCGCGGGCGCGCGCGCTCTCGGCGGTCCACTGCGTCCACGGCGGCTCGGGCGGAAGGGCCGCGCCGGCGGGGTGCACGATCACCAGCCCGCCGGTCCAGCGCTCGGCGAACGTCGCCCGATCGACCCGCCGCAGCCCTGGCGCCGCCGGATCGAGGATGTGCCAGCCGCTCGCGTCGTAGCCGCGCACCACCCACGCGTGGCGCCCGGCGCCGTCGTGCACCGCGACGATGCCCGGCAGGCCGCTGTCGAGCAGCGCCTTCAGGTCGCCGGGGTCGGCCTGCACCAGCAGCCCGTTCAGCCCGTGGGCCGGCAGCGCCTCGACCAGATCGAGCCAGGCGATGCCGTCGGCGTGCACCGGCAGCGTGCGGGCGAACGCCTTCAGCGCCATCGGGCGGCCGTGGAACCGCCCCACCATGACCGCCGCGGCGGCCACGCATTGCGGCGAGCGGGGCTGCTCGACATAGGGGATGCCCTCGATGAGCGGGGGCGGGGTCGCGAACAGGCCCAGCGTCGCCAGCAGAAGCGCGATCACCGATCGCGGGGGCAGGCCGCGCCGCCGTGGCGGGCGCAGAGCCGCTCCATGGTCGCGCAGTCGTCGGTCGAGCCCGCCTTGCACCGCGGCTCGACGGCGTCGCGCAGCCGGGTCAGGACGGCCTTGCTGTCGGCCCGCCGTCCGCGGGCGGCGTACATCTCCGCCAACGCCTCGGGCAGGTGCAGCGCGCCGCGGGGATCGACCTCGGCGAAGAGCCTCCAGGCCGCGTCGAGGCGACGCCGCTTCTGGTCGGACCACGCCCGCACCAGATCGACGCGGGCCTCCCGGCGCAGCAGGGCCCACGGGCGATCGGCGGGGTGGTCGGCGCGGGCGTCGGCGGTATCGAGCAGCACCCGCCTGAGCTGGCCGATCGCTTTGGCCGAGCGGCCGCGGCGGATGTGGGTCCACGCGAGCAGATAGCGGGCGAACGGCGCCGCGCTCGAGCCTCGATGATCGGTCAGCAGGCGCTCGAAGGCGGTCTCGGCGAACGCGTCGCGGCCCTCGTCGAAGAACATGACCCCCAGCAACAGCCGCCCGTCGGCGACGCGGTCTGGGTGGCGGGTGGCCAGCCGGTCGATGGTGGCGCGGGCCGTGTCGTGATCACCGCGCACCCGCTGGCTGTCGGCGATGGCCAACAGCGCCGCGGGCTGCTGGCCGGCGCGCGCGGCGTCGATGGTCGGGGTCAGCGCCTCGATCGCCACTTTGCCCGGCCGGTGGGTCGCTCGGATCCGGGTTGCGCGGGCGGCGTGGCACCCGGCGCGGGCCGCGGCGTCGGCGGCGGCGGCCAGACAGCGGTCCTCGGCCTCGAAAGCGCGCACCCGCTCGGCCACGGCGAAGCGCCACGCCAGCAGCCCCCGCCGTTCGAGCAGCGCGATCCGGTCGGCGCCGCCGTCGGCGAGCAGGCCGGCCAGCTCGGTATCGAGGGCCTGCCATGCGGCGGTATCGGCGGTCAGCGGCTCGCGCTGCAGGAACAGCGCGACGGGCACCCGCGGCGCGCGGCGCGGCTCGATGCGTCCCGGGGGCAAGGGCGTCGGACGCGGCAGATCGCGGGCGACCGGGCCGCCGATGCGGTCGATCAGGGCCCGTGCGGCGTTCTCCAGCGGCGCCTCGGCGGCGGCGATGCGCGGCGCGGCGGCTTTCTCACTCGCCAACAGCGCGCCCGAGCGGGTGGCGTGCAGCCGCAGAAGGATGCGCAGCTCGCCAGCGAAGTCGACGATCTCGCCGCTGACCACGAAGTCGACGCCCAGCCGGCGGCCCGTCTCCACCTCACAGTCGCCCTCGCACGCGGCCAGGTCGGTGCCCGGCGGCAGCAGCTCGACGATGTTCTCGCGGGTCAGCACGAAGAGGTCGCCGCGGGCGCCGGCCACGCCGCGCACGAGGTCGGTCAGATAGTCCGCCTCGGCGGGGCTCAACCCGGCCCGCTGCTGCAGCTCGAGCACCGCGATCCGTGGGTTGGTGGCGTTGGCGGATAGCGGGAAGACCACGCAGAACAGGGTCACCAGCGCCAGGAACCGAGGGGCAATCATGGCCCGGAGCGTGGCACGAAGCGGGCGGACGGTGCCAGCGGGGTGGGTGGGCAACGCAGCGGCGGTCCGTCCGGCGGATGGCCCCTCTTCTCCCTGCTTCGGCTATCAGAAGCGGCGATCGACGCGATCCTCCAGGCGTTCTCGCTCGAGCACTGTGGCTTCGGCAGGGGCCTGCAGACGGTCGGCGAGGGGCCCTCCACCAGCCGTCCCGCTCCATGGAGTGAAGAAAAAATAAACGAATCAGGAAGCGGAACGCACGGCGGACAGCGCCCCACCGACCTCCTGCAGGCCCTGCCGAAGCCGGAGACAAGAACTGAGGATGAGCGCAGGAGGTCGAGTGCTCCCGATCTACCCGACCGAAGCCGGGAGGTGGGGCGCTGGCCGTCGGGCGGGCCGCCGCAGCGTTGCCCAGCACGGTCAGATCGGAAAGACCATGCCCCAATGGGCCTGCCCGCCGTCCACGCAGATCGTCTCGCCGGTGATGTAGTCCCCCGCGGGGCTGGCCAGATAGACGACGGCCCAGGCCACGTCGGCCTCGCTGCCCAGCTTCTTGAGCGGGATGTGCTTGGGCACCTCGGTCTCGATCGACTCGCGCACATAATCCGGATACGTATCGAGGCCGGAGCTGCGGATGACCCCCGGGGCTACGGCGTTGACCAGGATGTTCTCCTTGGCCCACTCCAGCGCGAGGGTCTTCGTCAGGTTGACCACGCCGGCCCGGGCGGCGCCGGTGTGGGCCATGCCGGGGAAGCCGCGCCACATGTTGGCCACGATGTTGATGATGCGCCCGCCGCCGGCCTTGGCCATGCGTTGGCCCACCGCCTGGCTCATGTACCAGGTGCCGTTGAGGTTGGTGTCGATGACCGCCCGCCAGCCCTTGGGGCGGATGGCCATCGCCGGCGAGGGGAACTGGCCGCCGGCGTTGTTGACGAGCACGTCGATGCGCCCGAAGCGCTCGATCACCGCGTCGACCCAGGCCTCGACGGTGGGCTGGTCGCGGATGTCGAGCTTCTGCTGGAAGACCTCGGCGCCCATGCCCTCCAGGCCGGTGGCGGCTTCGGCGAGGCGCTCGGTCTTGCGGGCGCCGAGCGCGACCTTGGCCCCGAGGGCGGCGCACTCGCGGGCGATGGCCAGCCCGATGCCCGACCCGCCGCCGGTCACGACGACCACTTTGTCGGCGAGCAGGTCGGCGCGGAAGATCGTGCTGGGGCTCATCGTTGCCCTCCCGGAGCGTGAAATCGGCGGGGATTGAATCGACGCCACAGTGAACTGTCTGGCCCGCCCGAGGTCAAGCATGGGCGGTTGCCGTCATCGGTGGTCGCGTGCCACTCTGCCCCCCGCTCAGGAGGATACCCGTGCTCCGGTCGTTCGCCTTCGTCGTCTCGCTCGCGCTGTCTGCTCTCGCCTTCGCCGCCCCCGCTTCGGCCGAGGAGGCCCCCGGCCCGTCCATCTGGGATTACAGCGTCAAGAACCAGCTCAAACCGGGCCAGAAGGCCGAGCTGACCCTGCAGCCCAAGGTCGAGGTGCGCAACGCCGTGCTGACCCTGCGCGCCAAGAGCGGCGAGCACGCGACCTTCGAGTTCAAGCGCATGACGGCCAACAAGAAGCGCACGGTGAAGTGGAAGGTGCCCCACGGCGCGAGCCACTGGACCGGCGAGCTGCTCGGCACCGTCAAGGGCAGCACCGTGCGCATGACCGTCACCCTCAAGGTCATCTCGGCGGCGCCGCTCGAAGTGGACGTGCCCAAGCCGGAGATCGACGTCGAGGCGGGGCGCATGGTGATCGTCAGCAACAACCCGCTCGATCGGGTGGTGCTGCAGGGCTTCGACACCGCGGGCGAGCAGGTCCTCGACACCGAGGTGCCGATGGAGGGGGTCAAGGGCCGCACGACGCTGGAGTTCGAGGTGCCCGAAGGGGTCAAGATCCGGCGCATCGAGATGAAGGTGCACGATCAGGTCGGCTATTGGATGTCGGTGCGGCTCGTCGACTTCCACGTCGAGATCCCCCACGAGGACATCGAGTTCCCCACCGCCGAGCACGAAGTGCCCGTCGAGCAGGCGACCCGGCTCGATCGGGTGGTCATGCAGGTGCAGGACGAGCTCAACAAGTTCCGCAGCGAGCTGGGTGATCCGCGCGCCCGCATCGACGCCCGGCTGTATGTCGCCGGCTTCACCGATACGGTGGGCAAGGCCGCCGACAACGAGGCCCTC
The DNA here is from genome assembly GCA_030427205.1 of bacterium. Taxonomy (GTDB): domain Bacteria; phylum Myxococcota_A; class Bradymonadia; order UBA7976; family UBA1532; genus JACKDM01. The sequence goes on from JAUHXC010000010.1 coordinate 40,856, forward strand.
AGCCGCCGGCGGGCCGAGGCCATCGCCCGCTACTTCTGGACCAACGGCATCGGCGTGCCGATCTACTACGCCGGCTTCGGCGAGCACGGGCTGGCGGTGCCGACCCCCGACGAGACCGACGAGGCGAAGAACCGGCGCGCGCGCTACATCCTCACCAATACGAAGCCGCGCATCGACATGGGCGGCCGGTCGTGGAAGCGCCTGAAATAAAACGCCTTCCGGTCTCGGGTGGACCCGAGGCGCCATTCGACCCATGCTGCTGATATATCCTGTGAATCACCGACATCCCCCCGGAGGACGCCCGATGAGTGTGACCCCCGCCGACAGCCGCGCCGGATTGCGGGCCGCCCTCGAAGCCCGGCTCGGCCCGGGCGAGGCGCTGGCCTGGCTCGACGCGCGCAGCGCCGAAGATCTGGACGCCATCCGCCACGCGATGGCCGACATCGGCCGCGTGGTGGGCAAGAAGCCGCTGATCGCGGGCTTCGGCGAGCGGGACACCGCGACGCTGGACGGGGTCTATGGCCCGATGCGGGTCGGCGGCTGGCGCGCCGACGAAGCGGCGCGGGCGTGGTTGCTGGCCACCGTCGCCGACCGCGACGAGACCCCGCACGAGACGCTCTTCGGGCTGTACGACCTGGGCGATACCGATACCCGGGTCGGCGCGCTGCACGCGCTCAACTTCGTCGCCGAGGCCGATACCGACCGCGGGCTCGAGCTGGTGCTCGACGCCGGCCGCACCTACCTCGATCCGCTGCTGACGGCGGCGTGGTGCGACAACCCGTTCTCGGCGAAGTACATGAGCGACGAGGCCTACCGCTCGGCGGTGCTCAAGGCCTTGTTCTGCAACGTCTCGGTCGATGGCTTCCTCGGCCTGGAAGAGCGGGCCGACCCCGAGCTGGCCAAGAGCCTCTACGACTACGCCGACGAGCGAGAAGCCGCCGGGCGCCACGTGCCGGCGGCGGTCTGGATCGTCGCCGCGCTGCACCCCCGCCCGGGGCTGGTGGCCCGGCTCGTCGGCCGCCTCGAACACCCGCTGCCCGGCGAGCGCATCGTCGCGGCCCGCGCGCTGGCCAACGCGCGCGATGCCCGGGCGGCGACCTTCATCGCCGAGCGCCTCGAACGGGAGAGCGATCCGGGCGTCGAGGCGGCGCTGAAGGCGGCGGCGGAGGCCACCGCGCAGGCCGCCCGATGAGCGCCCGACGGTGGATGGGCATCGTGGCGTCGGTCGCCGTCTGGCTGCCGTTCGAAGCCAGCGCGCAGCTGCTCGAGCCGCCCGTCCCGCCCGCGGAGGCGCCGGCGGCGAAGCCCGCGAAGCCAGCCACGGTGCCGCAGCTCACCGAAGAAGACCGCATCGCCCGGCTGGTCAAGACGGCCGAGCGGGAGAGCTTCGAGCGCCACGAGATCGACCGGGCGCTGGCGATCTACGCCCCGAAGGCGTCGATCGTCATCGGCCGCCGCGAGGCGCCGGACGAGCACGACATCCGCTATGACCTCGCGGCGAAGCGCGCGGTGCTCGAAGCCCGCTACAGCCGCCCGCCGGCGAGCCAGGAGCAGATCTTCTTCCGCGATGTCGAGGTGGTCATCGACGGCGAGAGCGCCACGATGAACACGGTCGTGGCCCGGGAGCTGTTCTCCGGTCGGGAGGAGATGCAGCATCGCTATACGCTGGCGCGGCGCGACGGTCGCTGGCAGGTCACCGCGCAGCGGGTCTGGCCCATCATGCGCTCCCAGGGCGGGGTGGTGACGACCTATACCGACGAGGCGCTGCTGGCGGCGGAGGAAGAGGCCGAGAAGGTCATGGCGAACCCCAGCTCGACGCCGCAGAGCAAGCTGTTCGCGCTGACCGGGGCCGGTCATCTGGCGCGGGCGCACGCGGTGACCGTGGCGTGGACCAAGGCTTCGCCCGAAGAGGCCGAGGCGTGGATCGCGCGCCATCGGTTCGCGCTCGAGGTGGGGCAGATCGAAGACGCCCGCAAGGCCTGGGCGAAGGCGGCGTCTCTCGGCGCCTCCGACGCGGCGCGCGGCGCGGGGGTTCGGCGGGGGCGGTGAGCCGAGCGGGCGCTCGGCGGGCGCGGGCTCAGCGAGCGCGGGTTCAGCGGGCGCTGACGGTGTCCCGCTCGGCGACCATCGCCTTGAGGAAGTCCCGGTTCATGCGGGCGATCCACTCCAGGCTGATGCCCTTGGGGCAGGCCGCCTCGCACTCACCGTGGTTGGTGCAGCCGCCGAAGCCTTCGGCGTCGTGCTGGGCGACCATGTTGCGCACCCGGTCGAAGCGCTCGACCTGACCCTGCGGCAGCATGCCGAGGTGGGAGACCTTGGCCGAGGTGAACAGCATCGCCGAGGCGTTGGGGCAGGCGGCGACGCAGGCCCCGCAGCCGATGCAGGTCGCCGCGTCCATCGCCTGGTCGGCGATCTTCTTGGGGATCGCGATCTCGTTGGCGTCGGGCGCGCTGCCCGTATTGACCGAGACGTAGCCGCCCGCGCCGATGATGCGGTCGAAGGCGCTGCGGTCGACGGCCAGATCCTTGATCACCGGGAAGGCCTTCGCCCGCCACGGCTCGATCCAGATCTCGTCGCCGTCGCCGAACTCGCGCATGTGCAGCTGGCAGGCGGTGGTCAGCGCCCGCGGGCCGTGGGCGTAGCCGTTGATGACCATGCCGCAGGCCCCGCAGATGCCCTCGCGGCAGTCGTGGTCGAAGGCCACCGGCTCGCGGCCCTGCTCGACGAGGCCGTCGTTGAGCTGGTCGAGCATCTCGAGGAAGGAGCTGTCGGCGCTGACGTCGTCGAGGCGATGGGTCTCGAAGTCACCGCGGTCCTTCGCGCTCTTCTGCCGCCAGACATGCAGTGTGATCTTCATTACTTGTAGCTCCTCTGGGTCAGCTTGACGTACTCGAACTCGAGCTGCTCCTTGTGCAGCGTCGGCTCGACGCCCACCCCGTTGAACTCCCACGCGGCGACGTAGGTGAAGTTCTCGTCGTCGCGCCGGGCCTCGCCCTCGGGGGTCTGATGCTCTTCGCGGAAGTGGCCGCCGGCCGACTCTTCGCGGTTCAGCGCGTCACGCACCATCAGCTCGCCGATCTCGAGGAAGTCGGCCACTCGGGTGGCCTTGACCAGCGTCTGGTTGAAGTCGTCGCCGCTGCCGGGCACCGCGAGGTTGCTGTAGAACTCCTCGCGCAGCTTGGGGATCTCGACCAGCGCCTCTTCGAGGCCGGCCTTGTTGCGGGCCATGCCGCACTTGTCCCACATGATCTGGCCCAGCCGCCGGTGGAAGTGGTCGGGCGACTTCTTGCCGCCGATGCCGAGCAGCTTCTCGATGCGCGCCTCGACGTCGCCCACCGCCGCCTTGGTCGAGGCGCTGCTCGCGTCGACGGTGTTGGCCAGGATCTCGCGCCCGTGGTGCCCCAGGTAGTTGCCCAGGGTGTAGGGGATGACGAAGTAGCCGTCGGCCAGCCCCTGCATCAGCGCGCTGGCCCCGAGGCGGTTGGCCCCGTGGTCGCTGAAGTTGGCCTCGCCGAGCACGAACAGGCCGGGGATGGTGCTCTGCAGGTTGTAGTCGACCCACAGCCCGCCCATCGTGTAGTGCACCGCCGGGTAGATGCGCATCGGCGTCTTGTACGGGTTCTCGTCGGTGATGCGCTCGTACATCTCGAAGAGGTTGCCGTAGCGATCCCGCACCGCGTCTTCGCCCAGGCGCTCGATGGCGTCGGCGAAGTCGAGGTAGACCCCCAGCCGGCGGCCGTCGACCTCGGGGCCGACCCCGCGGCCTTCGTCACAGACCTCCTTGGCGCTGCGCGAGGCGATGTCGCGGGGCACCAGGTTGCCGAAGGCGGGGTACTTGCGCTCGAGGTAGTAGTCCCGGTCGCTCTCGGGGATCTTGCGCGGGTCCTTGCCGCAGTCTTCCTTCTTCTTGGGCACCCACACCCGGCCGTCGTTGCGCAGCGACTCGCTCATCAGCGTCAGCTTCGACTGATGGGTGCCGTGCACCGGGATGCAGGTCGGGTGGATCTGGGTGTAGCAGGGGTTGGCGAACAGCGCGCCCTTGCGGTGCGCCCGCCACGCCGCGGTGGCGTTGCTGCCCATGGCGTTGGTCGACAGGAAGTAGGCGTTGCCGTAGCCGCCCGTCGCCAGGATGACCGCGTCACCGAAGTGGGTGTCGATCTTGCCGGTCAGCAGGTCGCGGGTGACGATGCCCCGGGCCCGGCCGTTGTCGACGATCAGCTCGAGCATCTCGGTGCGGGCGTGCATCTCGACGTTGCCGGCGTCGATCTGCCGGCTGAGCGCCTGATAGCAGCCGAGCAGCAGCTGCTGGCCGGTCTGCCCGCGGGCGTAGAAGGTGCGCGAGACCTGGGCCCCGCCGAAGGAGCGGTTGGCGAGGAGCCCGCCGTACTCCCGGGCGAAGGGCACGCCCTGCGCGGCGGCCTGGTCGATGATCTCGACGCTGAGCTGGGCCAGCCGGTAGACGTTACGCTCGCGGCTGCGGAAGTCGCCGCCCTTCACGGTGTCGTAGAACAGCCGGTAGATGCTGTCGCCGTCACCCTGGTAGTTCTTCGCGGCGTTGATGCCGCCCTGCGCGGCGATGGAGTGCGCCCGGCGCGGGCTGTCCTGGAAGCAGAACGCCTTGACGTTGTAGCCCAACTCCGCCAGCGTCGCCGCCGCCGAGCCGCCGGCGAGGCCGGTGCCCACCACCAGCACGGTGAACTTGCGCTTGTTGGCCGGGTTGACCAGCTTCATGTCGAAGCGGTGGCGTTCCCAGGCGGTTTCGATCGGGCCTTCCGGCGCGTTGGATCGCAGTTCCAAGAGAAGCCTCCTTTACTTGACCAGACCGAACTGGACGCCGAGCGGGATGAGGATGAAGCCCACCGAGATGAGCCCGGCGAACGCGGCCGCGGCCAGCTTGCGGGTCTCGTTGTAGCGCGGGTGGCTCGCCCCGAGCGTCTGCAGGAAGCTCCACGCCCCGTGGTAGAGGTGCAGGCCCAAGAAGACCTGCGCCAGCACGTAGATGCCGACGATGCCCGGGTTCTGGAAGCTCTCGACGAGGTTCAGGTAGACGTTCGTCGTCAGGTGCGGGTAGGCCGGGTCGTCCAAGGGGTTGAAGCCGCCGGGGATGCCCGCGTGGAAGGTCAGATGGGCGAGGTGGTAGATGATGTAGGCGGTGATCGCCATGCCGCCGTAGACCATCGTGCGCGAGGCGAGCGTGCTGCGCAGGCTCTGCTTGCGGCGGTAGCCCACCGGCCGGGCGGCCTTGTTGCGGGCGGTGATGGTCATCGCCCCCCAGATGTGGCCCAGCACCGCGGCGATCAGCACCGCGCGCACGATCCAGATGACCGAGCCGTGGCCGAACTCACGCAGCCAGTTCGAGTAGGCGTTGACCGCCTGCTCGGGGTTGTCGGCGAAGATCAGCAGGTTGCCGCCGAGATGCCCGACGAGGAATCCCATCAGGATGATGCTCGATGCAGCCATGATCGCCTTCTTGCCGATCGTGGTCTGCGGAAGGCTCAACGCCTGGCCGGCCATGGACTCCTCCTTTGCGCGGAGACGCGCGTCGCGCGGGGGTCTCGAAGGACGCCAGTGACTACCACTCCGGCCTGCGGAAGTCCATACTGGCGGCCGTCTGCGACGGGGCCTCGCCCCCCGACCCGACGAGGGCGTATGATGCGCCCCTCGCACGACGAGTGACCGGCTTTCGGTGCACGGGGCGCCGGCCGGACATGCACACGACACACCCCGTCCCGGAGCACCCGTCGCATGGCCGACATCAACATCACCGAGTCCCACTCGCTCGGCGCCGCCGAGGCCCGCAAGAAGATCGCCGACTTCGAAGAGATGATGGCGAAGTACGGGGTCAAGGCCAGCTGGTCGGGCAACTCGGCCAAGCTCAAGGGCATGGCCGCCAAGGGCTCGATCGACATCACCGACGACGCGGTACAGGTGATCGTCAAGCTGGGCATGATGGCCAAGGCCGCCGGCGTCGACCCGGCCAAGCTCGAGAACTCGATCCGCAAGCGCATCCGGGCGGCCTTCGGCAGCGAGTGACGGAGCCGGCCCTTGGCCAAGAAGATCCGCACCCGCAAGAAGCGATTCCGCAAGCAACTGCCGCCGCCCGTGCCGCGGGACGGTCGGCCGCTCTTGTCGCTGGCCATGATGGTCAAGGACGAGGAGCGCTTCCTCGAAGACGCCCTCGCCAGCGCGAAGCCGGTGGTCGACGAGATGATCGTCGTCGACACCGGCAGCACCGACCGCACGGTGGAGATCGCCCGCGACATGGGGGCCGTCGTCAGCCACTTCGAGTGGTGTGACGACTTCTCCGCCGCCCGCAATACGACCCTCGAGCGGGCGACGGGGCATTGGCTGCTGGTGCTCGACGCCGACGAGCGGCTGCGCGGGCCGGGGGATGGCCCGGTGGACGCCAACGGGCTGCGCTCGCTGTTGCGGCCGGGGCCCAAGCACCCCTTCGAGGCGATCAGCCTGGAGGTGGTCAATACCCGCCTCGACGGCACGCCGATGAACGGCTTCCACAGCGTGCGGGTGTTTCCCAACGACCGCCGGCTGGGCTATCGCGGCCGGGTGCACAACGCCTTCGGGCCGCTGATCGACGGCGCGCCGCGCATCTCGGCGCGCATCTTCGGCGGCGTGCGGGTGATGCACCTGGGCTACGACCCCGAGCTCTACGCCGAGCGCAAGAAGGCCGAGCGCTCGCTGCCGCTCATCGAGCGCACGGTGGCCGAAGAGCCACAAAACCGGCAGTACCGCTTCTATCTCGGCCGGGAGTATCTGCTGCTCGGCCGGCTGCCCGAGGCCATCGAGCAGCTGTCGCGCACGGTGCGCGAGACCCTGGCCGACGGGCAGGGGCCGCTGGTCGAGGCGACGGTGCACCTGGCGCGGGCGATGAGCCGGGCCGAGCGGCCGGCGCACGAGATGCTCGCGGTGATCCGGCCGGTCTTGAAGCTGCGCTCGGATCATCCCGACCTGTGGCTGGCGGCGGCCCGCGCGTTTGCGCTCGCCGAGCAGACCGGCGCGGCGATCGACGCCGGCGAGCGGGTGCTGACGCTGCTGCGCCGGGGCGGCAAGGCGCTCGACGCCCAGGTCGAGGTGGCCCACGACCCCAGCGAGGTGCACGGGCTGCTCGCCGGGCTCTACTGGGAGGCGCAGCGCTTCCCCGAGAGCTATCGCCATCACCTCGCGGCCCTCGACGGCGGCGTGCAGGGCGGTACGGGGCGCCTGCTGCATCAGGCGTGCGCCCTGGCCCTCGAGCTGGGCGACAACAGCCGCATCGCCGAGCTGCTCGACCGGCTCCTGACCCACCCCAGCGCGCCGCTGGGCATGTTCTTCTTCGCCGTCGACCGCCTGATCGAGCAGGGCGAGACCCGAGGGGCGCGCGAGATGCTGCAGGCCGGCAGCGCCCGCTGCGCCCGTATGGTCGACGACCCCGAATACGCCCCGCGGGCCGCCCGGCTGGGCCTTTGAGCCCCCGCCCCGACCCCCATCCGACCGGAGATCCCTCATGAGCGAGCGCATCGGCGTGCTCTTCGTCTGCCTGGGCAACATCTGCCGCTCCCCGCTCGCGGAGGGCACGTTCCGGGCCCACGTCGAGGCCGCCGGGCTCGGCGAGCACTTCGAGATCGACAGCGCCGGCACCGGCGGCTACCACGCCGGCGAGGGGCCCGACCCGCGCAGCGTGGCCGAGGCGCGCAAGAACGGGCTCGACATCAGCGGGCAGCGGGCGCGCAAGCTGGTGGCCGCCGATCTCGACCGCTTCGCCTACGTGGTGGTGATGGACGACAGCAACCGGCGCAATACGCTGCGCCTCGCCCGCACACCAGCGCAGGCCGCGCGGGTCAGCCGGCTGCTCGACGAGGTGCACGGCGGCCCGAGCGAGGTGCCCGACCCGTACTACGGCGGCCCGGACGGCTTCACCCACGTCTGGAACCTGGTCGACGACGCCACCGGCGCCTTGCTGAAGCGGATTCGCGCCGCCCGCGGGATCTGACGGGCGAGCTTGCCGCAACGGGGCCCATGGCCCACCATCGCAGCACCATCGCAGCACCATCGCAGTGCCACCGAGGAGGGGGAAAGCCATGGCTGAGGCCACGCCGCCGGTCAGGAAGCGCGAGATCTTCGGCTGGGCGATGTACGACTTCGCCAACAGCAGCTATACGACGGTGGTCATCTCGGTCATCTACTCGTCGTTCTTCGTCGACTACATCGTGCCGGCGGAGTCGGGGGCCCGGGATACCTACTGGGCGATCGCCATCATCGCCTCGACGGTGCTGGCGCTCTTGCTCTCGCCCTTCGTCGGCGCCATCTGCGACTACGGCGGCGGCAAGAAGAAGTGGCTCGCGCTGACCACGGTCGTCTGCGCCGGCTCGACGCTGGGCTTGTTCTTCGTCGAGCCGGGCGATCTGTGGCTGGCGGTGGTGCTCATCGCCATCAGCAACGCCGCCTTCATGATCGGCGAGGCGTTCTGCGGCAGCTTCCTCACCGATCTGGCCACCAAGGACAACATGGGCAAGATCTCGGGGCTCGGCTGGGCCCTGGGCTACTTCGGCGGGCTGATCTGCATGGTGGCGATGCTGTTCATCATCACCGCCGAGCCCGACAGCGACCTGGCGGCCTTCGTCGACCAGAACCAGGCGGCGATGATCTTCATCGGGGTCTTCTTCGCCATCGTCTCGCTGCCCACGTTCATCCTGGTCGTCGAGCGCAGCAAGCCGGCGCCGGGCTTCGAGCACGCCTCGTTCGGCAAGCTGATGCAGACCGGCCTCGCCGAGATGAAGGACTCCCTGGCGCTGGCCCGCAAGTATCCGGTGCTGCTCAAGTTCTTCCTGGCCTTCACCGTCTACCTCGCCGGCCTCGAGGTGGTGATGAAGTTCGTCGGCATCTACGCCCGCAGCGAGGTCAAGCTGTCGGTGGCCGACCTCTCGATCATGTTCATCATCATCCAGGTCAGCGCCGCGGCCGGCGCGCTGCTCTTCGGGCTGCTCGAGAGCCGCATCGGGCCCAAGAAGACGGTCATGGCGACCCTGTTCTGGTGGATGGGCGGCACCCTGGGCATCTATTTTCTCTTCGACATCAGCGGCTTGACCGGCCTCGAGCCGCGGCAGGTCTTCTTCGTCGTCGCGGTGGTCGCCGGCGCGGGCATCGGCTCGCTGCAGAGCAGCAGCCGGGCGGTGGTCGGGCTGCTCTCGCCGGCCAAGCGCTCGGCGCAGATGTTCGGCTTCTGGGGCACGTTCAGCCGCTTCGGGCTCATCCTGGGCATGAGCTTCGGCCCGGTCAGCGACGCGGTGGGCCGGCAGAACGCGATGCTGCTGGTGCTCGGCTTCTTCGTCGTCGGCGCGCTGATGCTGTGGCGGGTGCCCATCGACGAGGGCATCGCCGCGGCCCACGAGGCCGATCGGCTCGACGCCGAGGCCGCCGGCTGACGGCGACCGACTCAGCGCCCGCCCAGCCGGCGGACCAGGGCGGCGCGGATCGCGGGCGTGGGCGCGCTCTGCAGCGCGGCGGCTCGATACCGTGCGGCGGCCTCGTGGTGCCCGCAGCGGCGGTGCAGATCGGCCAGCGCCGCCGACCAGCCGAAGGGCGCGCGCGCCGGCGGCTCTACGCCGTCGAGCAGCGCCAGCCCCGCCGCGGGCCCGCGCCACTCGGCCAGGGCCAGCGCCCGGTTGAGGGTATGCATCGGCGAGGGCGCGAGGCGCTCGAGCGCGGCGTAGGCCTCGACGATGCGCGCCCAGCGGGTCTCGGCCAGCGACGGCGCCAGGCAGTGTTCGGCGGCGATGCTCGCCTCGGCGTGGTAGCGGGTGAAGCGCTCGCCTTCGGCCGAGGCGGCCAGCCAGCGCAGGCCGGCGGCGATGTGCGCGCCCTCCCAGCGGCTGCGATCCTGCTCGTCGAGCAGCAACAGCCCGCCGTCGCCGTCGAGCCGCGCCGGCATGCGGGCGCGGTGCAGGTGCATCAACGCGACCAGGGCCGCGGTCTCCGGATCGGCGCCCGTCGGATGTTGCGCGAGCAGGGTCGTCAGGCGCAGCGCTTCGTCGCACAGCTCGCTGCGCAGGGCGGCGTCGATGCGCAGCGAGAGGCGGCCCTCCGTGAACAGCACGTAGAGCACCGCGCGCACCGCCGGCAGCCGCGCGTGATGCTCGTCGGGCGGCGGATCGAGCGCGGCGCCGATGGCGCGCAGCCGCTGCCGGCCGCGGCTCAAGCGCTTGTAGACGTGGCCTTCGCCGATGGACAGCCGCTGCGCGATCTCGCGCACGTCGAAGCCGCACAGCAGCTTGAGCGCCAGCACCAGCGCGGTGTCCGTGGGCAGGCGCGGGTCGCAGCAGACGAACAGCATGCGCAGCAGATCGTCGCCGATCTCGCCGGCCAGCGGCGGTTCACGGGGGTCGGGCGGCGGCCCGTCCAGGCCCGCCCGCCGGTCGAGGCCGGCCCGGCGGGTCTGCCGGCGCAGGTCGTCGAGCAGCCGGTTCTGCGCCACCCGGAAGAGCCAGCCCGCCGGGTTGTCGGGCGCGCCCGACAGCGGCCAGGTCTCCAGCGCGCGCAGCAGCGCGTCCTGCGCCGCGTCTTCGACCGCCGCGACATGCTGCAAGCCGAACCGGCGCGACAGCGTCGCCACCAGCGCGCCGTAGCTGTGGCGGAAGAAGTGCTCGAACGGCGCCGGGCCGGGCGTGCTCAAGAGGTCGCGATCTCGACCACCTCGACCCCCGAGCCGGGCCGGACCAGCCCGGGGCAGCCGCGGGCGACGGCGATCGCCGCCTCCAGATCGTCGGCTTCGACGATCATGTAGCCACCGACGAGCTCTTTGACCTCGACGAAGGGGCCGTCGGGTACGCCGGTGGAGACCAGCCGCCCCGCGCCGAGCCGGCCGCCGGGGTCGACGAGGTTGTCGGCGAAGCGGCGGCGCCAGTCTTCGAACTTCGCGTACATCGCCTGCATCTCGGCGGGCGACGGCGCCTCGCCGCGGTCATCGGTGGGCAGGCTGCGCTGCAGGCACAGGAATCGGGGCATGGGTCCTCCTCGGGTCGTGGTCGGCCGCCGTGGCCGACACCTGCAGACGCGCGCGGGCCCGGCGATCGGACACCCCGCGTCGATTTTTCACCCGCCCCGGCCGCGGCGGGTCGCGATGGCCCGCAGCGCGCGCAGGATGCCGATCATCGAGCGCGCCTCGCGCAGCATGTTGTCCGCCCGGCCGGTATGGCCGTAGGCGCCGGTGACGAGCACCTTCACCGCCTGCTCGGGGCCGGTGGCGGCGGCCAGCTCGTCGGCCTGCCCGACGGGGATCACGTCGTCGTCGACCCCGTGCACGATGTACAGCGGCGCGGCGATGTGCGGGATGGCCGGCCGGGGGTCGAGGAAGTCCACCGTGCCGTCGGCGAGATAGCGGGCGACGATCTCTTCGGCGACCGCGACGCAGCGCGGGTCGAGGCCCAGGCCCAGGCGGGCGAGCGGCTGGTCGTCGGGGTGCGCCGCCCGGGCCCAGCGCTCGGCGACCGGCTGCCACGCGCCGTCGCGCTTCATCTCCGGGCGGCCCCAGGTCTCGCCCACGAAGCCGAGCCACGCCGCTTCGAGCCGTGGCCGGTCGACGGGCGGCGGGCGGTCGACCAGCGGCAGCCCGTCCAGCAGCTGCATATAGCCCGCCGGGCGGTTGAGCGGGTCGAAGGGTACGCCCTGCCCGCCGGCCAACGCGAAGCGCAGCGCCGCCTGCCAGCGGGCGTAGCCGCCGAAGGTCATCACCCCGCCGATGCGTTCGCGAAAGTCGGGGTGCCCGGCGAACTGCAGCGCCGGCAGGCTGCCGAACGAGATGCTCATCACCCCCGGTTTGATGCCCGCCGGAGCCCGCTCTTCGAGGGCGACGAAGGCGCGGCGGGCGTCGGGCATCAGCGTCGGCGCGAGCTTCAGCGCCGCCAGGTCGGGCAGCGTCGGCGAGAGCACGTACACGCCGCCATGGGCCAGCACCGAGGCGAAGCGCATCATGCGGGCATCGGTCGGCCCGTCGGGGTGCAGCCCGGGGATCAGCAGCAGCGCGCCGTCGGGTTCACGGCCGCGGGGGGCGAAGGTCAGCGCGGTCAGCGGGCGATCGCCCGGCGCGGCGGGGTCGATGGTGATCGTCCGCTGCTCGACCGCCGGCGCGGGCGCGTCGGCCTTGGGGCCCAGCCACCAGCCGAGCCGGATCAGATCGAGCAGCGCCATCGGTGCTCAGCCCTGCGCGCCGCGACCCTCGGCGAACTTCGCCTGCTGCTCGGGCGTGGCCTCGGTCTGGTGCTTCGCCTTCCACTCGCCGTAGGGCATGCCGTAGACGATCTCGCGGGCGCCGGCCTTGTCGAGCTGCACCCCGCGCTCGTCGGCGGCGGCCTGATACCACTTCGACAGGCAGTTGCGGCAGAAGCCGGCCAGGTTCATCAGGTCGATGTTCTGCACGTCGGTGCGCGCGCGCAGGTGCTCGACGAGGCGGCGGAAGGCGGCGGCTTCGATCTCGGTGCGGGTCTGGTCGTCCATCGTGCTCTCCGATGTGAAGGGGTGGGGGCTCAGGCGGGGAACAGGCTGTCCATCGAGAGGTACTTGTCGCCCCGGTCGCAGACGATGAAGACGATGACACTGCCCGGCGCGGCGTCGCGGGCGACCTCGAGCGCCTTGGCGCAGGCGCCGCCCGACGACAGCCCGACGAACAGGCCCTCTTCGCGCCCCAGCCGGCGGGTATGCGCCGCGGCGGTCTCGGTGTCGACGTAGAGGATGCGGTCGACCCGCTCGGGCTCGAAGATCTTGGGCAGGTACTCTTCGGGCCACTTGCGGATGCCGGGGATCTTCGAGCCCTCCTCGGGGTGCACGCCCACGATCTCGACCGCCGGGTTCTGCGCCTTGAGGTAGCGCGAGGTGCCCATGATGGTGCCGGTGGTGCCCATCGAGCTGACGAAGTGCGTCACCCGCCCGCCCGTATCGCGCCAGACCTCGGGCCCGGTGGTCTCGAAGTGCATCTGCGGGTTGGCCGGGTTGGCGAACTGGTCGAGCTGGAAGTGCGTGCCCTTCTGGTGCAGCTCGAGCGCGATGTCGCGGGCGTGCATGATGTCGTCGGCCAGGATCAGCTCGGCCCCGTAGGCCTTCATCACCGCCCGCCGCTCGACGGTGGCGCTCGCCGGCATCACCAGCGTGATCGGTACGTTCTTCATGCCGGCGATCATCGCCAGGGCGATGCCGGTATTGCCGCTCGTCGCCTCCACCAGCCGGCGCCCGGACGTATGCCCCGCCTCCTCGGCGGCGGTGATCATGCCCAGCGCCGCGCGATCCTTCACCGAGCCGCCGAGGTTGGTGCCTTCGAGCTTGGCCCAGACCTCGACGTCGTCCCGGCCGACCATCTTGGCCAGCCGCTTCATCGGCGTATCGGCGACCAGCCCTTCGAACTCGGCGTAATCCGGCTTCACGTTGACTCCCAATGCGATGACGGCCGGCAGGATACATGCCGCCGGCCGGACCGGACCAGGGGATCAGCGCCAGCGGCCCACGTGGTCGCCGGAGATGTTCGTCGCGCCCAGCGCGGCGCCCGAGCCGACGACGATGAGCCGATAGCTGCTCGACAGGTAGTGCCCCGACCAGTACAGCCGCACGGCGATCTCGAGCTCGGTGCCCGCCGGCACCTCGAGCTGGATCCAGTCCATCGTCGCGTAGCCGGTATTGGCCACGATGCGCGCGCCCGGGGCCTCGACGGCGATGTCGAAGTCGTCGAGCTCCTTCTCGGGCACCACCAGGATGGTCACCAGCTGATCGACGGCGGAGCGCACGGTGTAGACGTGCGGGGTCCTGCGCGAGAAGAGGGCGCCGCGGGTCATGAACGAGGTGTCCTGCACCGGCCCGTCGAGCACCGCCTCGGCGTCGGGGTGGTACTCGAAGAGCGGATACGTGCGCCGCGCGCCGGCCCCGTCGAAGTCGACGTCGATCGAGCGCACCACCCGCCCGGCGCGCAGGTAGTGGCCATCGCCGTCGCGCTCGAGCCCGTGGGCGCCGAGCGGACCCAGCGGCCCCAGCGGCCCCAGCGCGCCGAGCGGCCCCAGCGGGCCCAGCACCGACCACAGCCCCAGGCCGCGCAGCTGAACCGCGAAGTCGTTGCTGGCGAACAGCGCCCGGCCGGGATCGGCCTCGCCGTAGTATTGCGCCTCGGCCAGCGGCCCGGCCTGCCCCAGCGGGCCGTCGGCGCCGAGCACGTCGAAGTCGGCCGACCAGTCCTGCCAGTCTTCGACCGCCGAGATCCAATACGAAGGGTTCCAGCGGTTGCTGCCCACCGGCCCCAGCGTGCCCAGCGGGCCGTAGGCCGACAGCGGGCCATAGTGACCCAGGGCGCTGATGCTCGACAGGTACAGCGCCGCCGAGCCGCCGGGGATGCGCCCGTCGCGCACGGCGGGCCGCACCGAGCGGATCTCGCCCGACAGCTTCATCACCCGCACCGACGAGGTGTATTGCAGCTCGCCCGGGCCGTAGTCCGCCTGCCAGTCCTGGGCGTGGGCCGCGCCTGCCATGAGCAGGCCGCAGAGCACACCGCAGAGCAGCGCGCGCAGCGCGTATCGCAGAGACGTCTTCATCATGGCCTCCTCAGCGCACCAGGTCTTCGGGGCGGATCAGGTCGAGCACCTCTTGCGGCACCTCGATGCCGAAGCGCCGCGCCTTGCCCAGGTCGAGGGCGTAGCCGGTGCGCCGCGGCGTCTCGGGGCGGATCGCCGAGATCGGCTCGCCTTCGAAGAGACGCACCAGCATCGCCGCCGCCTGCTCGCCGATGTCGGGCACCGAGGGGTAGATCGAGCCCAGGGCGCCCCAGCCGTCGACGACGTCCTCGCGGCCGAGGCCGACGAGCGGCTTGGTGGCGGTGGCGAAGACCATCTCGGCGTAGGGCCGGCTGGTGCCCAGGATGTCGCTGGGCGAGACGAATACATCCACCTGCCCGTCGATGGCCCGGACCTGATCGCGGGCGGCGGCCACCATCTGCTCGAGGCCGTCGGCGCCGAGCCGGAAGGGCACCTCGCGGAAGACGAACTCGACGCCGGCTAGGCGGGCGTAGGTCTTGAGGTCGTCATCCCCCTCGAAGGCCCCGGCCAGCGCCGCCTCGATCAGCCGCCGATAGCCCCGCGACTGGGGCATGCTGCTGTGCACCAGCCCGATGCGCAGCGCGCGCGCGGGGTCGTGGGGGAAGCGCCGCTTGATCGTATTGAACCGCAGGTGGATCGGCACGCCATAGGCCACGCCGGTGATATTGGCCGGCGGCGGCACGTCGAAGTCGTCGATCAGCGCCTCGCCCACCGGATCGGTCACCGAGGTGAAGACCACCGGGATCGCGCTGCCCTCCAGCGTGGCCTTCGCCGCCCGCGCGGCGACGGTGCCGTTGACCACGACCACCGCGGGCGGGTCGGACGCGATGAAGCGCAGCGTGGCCTGCGCGCGGGCTTCGTCGTTGTCGATGTCGTGGCGCTCGATGGCGATCGAGCCGCCGTCCACATAGCCCGCCTGCGCCAGCGCCGCGACCATGCTGCGCCGGGCGGTCTCGTAGGGTTCGGCGTCGTCCGAGTCGACGATCGCCACCCGCCGCGGGGCGTCCTCGGGCGGGCTGGGGTCGTCTTCACAGGCCATCTGCCCGCCGCACGCCAGCGCGAGCAGCAGGATCAGACCTCTGCGCGTGATCGTCATCGATCACCTCCGTGGTTCCGGGGTTGTTGGTGCGTTGCAAAAATACCGTATATCCGGGTTGTATGGGCGGTAATTGATCATCCTGTGGGGTAAAAACGTTGCGCTCGACCGGATCGATCCGCATGATGAGCATCATTTTGCTGCGGTGCAGCAAAGGTCTGTTCAAGACTCATCCACGGGAGAGAACGATGCGATACGGGGTGGCGCTGGCGATCTTCGGGGCTCTCGCGGCCCTCGGCTGCAGCGGTGAGCGGCACGCGGGTGACGGGCAGGCGGCGGTGGGCGCCGTCGAGCTGGCCCAGGCCGGCGCCGGGCGGTTCGAGCAGGTCCGCGGGTTCGGCGAGAACCCCGGCGCGCTGAACATGTACCGCTACGTGCCGCCGAACCCGCCGGCCAACGCGCCGCTGCTGGTGGCGATGCACGCCTGCACCCAGAACGGCCCGGCCTATCGCGCCGCCGGCTGGGAGCCCCTGGCTGATCGCTACGGCTTCTACGTGATCTACCCGGAGCAGACCGGCGCCAACAACGGCGCGGGCTGCTTCAACTGGGCCGGCGAGTACGGCGACCCGACCAACCTGCGCCGGGGCGAGGGCGAGAACCGCTCGATCATCTCGATGATCGAGCACATGCAGGCCAACTACGACATCGACGCCGGCCGCATCTTCGCCACCGGCCACTCCGGCGGCGGCGCGCAGACCGCGCTGATGCTGGCCACCTGGCCCGACGTCTTCGCCGGCGGGGCGATGATCGCCGGCATCCCCTTCAACTGCACCACCCAGTTCGCCGAGGTCTCCGGCTGCCTCAACCCGGGCCGTCCGCGTGCCGCCGCGCAGTGGGCGGAGTACGTCTTCGAAGCCTTCCCCGGATTCGCCGGCACCTACCCCAAGGTCTCGGTCTGGCAGGGCACCGCCGACTTCACCGTCGCGCCGGTCAACGGCGACGAGATGATCAAGCAGTGGGCCACGGTGCACGGCTTCGGCGTCCAGCCCGACGATCGCGAGCAGGTCGACGGCCACCAGCGCAGCGTCTGGCGCGACGCCGACGGCCGCGAGATGGTCGAGTACTACGTCATCAACGGCGGCGGCCACGGCACCTTCGTCGACCCCGACCGCGGCTGCGGGTCGGGCGGCGCGTTCTTCGTCGACAACAACATCTGCTCCTCGCTGCGCATCGCCGAGTTCTTCGGCCTGACCGGCGACGGCCCGGCGCCCGAGCCGGAGCCGCAGCCCGAGCCCGAGCCGCAGCCCGAGCCCGAGCCGCAGCCCGAACCGGAGCCCCAGCCGGAGCCGGAGCCGGAACCCGAGCCCGCCGGCGACCTCACCATCGAGATCGTCAGCCCCGCCGACGGCGCCGTGCTCGCCGGCGTGGTGGCCGTCGAGGCCGAGGTCTCCGAGCCGGGGGCTTGGGTGACCTTCGCCGTCAACGACATCGTCATCGGCGTCGCCTTCGGCGCGCCCTACGTGGCCAACTACAACGCGTTCATCGAGGGCGAGAAGACGATCACCGCCACCGCGGCCACCGCCGACGGCCGGCGGGTGGTGGACAGCATCCGCGCCTGCGTCGGGGCCAACTGCCCCGAGCCGCAGCCCGAGCCCGAGCCCGAGCCCGAGCCGCAGCCCGAGCCCGAGCCCGACCCGACCCCCGAGCTGCCCGACAGCCCGTGGGTCGGCTGCTCGACCGATCCCGGCGCGCCCTTCGCGCCGACCGATCTGCTGCTGTTGGCTGTTCCGGGCCTGCTGCTGCTGCGCCGCCGCGCCGGCTGATCCGCCGACCGACCCGCCTGGAGCCGGCTAACGGCAGGCGTCGCACACCCCGCGCATCTGCACGTCGATTTGCTGGGCCACCACCGCCGCCGGCACCCGGCGGTCGGCGACGTCGAAGCCCATCACCGGCAGACACTCCACCTGCCCGCAGTCGGTGCAGACGAAGTGCGGATGCCGCGGATCGCCCGGCTCGAGCGACAGCGCCTCGAAACGCCAGACGTGATCGACGTCGAAGCGGCGCAAGAGGCCGCCGTCCGCCAGATCCATCAGGTTGCGATAGACCGTCGCCCGGTCGAAGCCGCTGAGGCGATCGGCCAGCTCGGCGTGGGAGACGGGGCCTTCGGCGGCGAGCACGTGGCCGAGCACGACCATGCGCCCGCGGGTGGCGCGCAGGCCGACGCCGCGGATGGCGGCGCGCAACTCATCGTCATGGGGTTCGGGTCGCGACATGCCCCTACGCTAGCGCGCTCGACCGCGCGCGGCAAATGCAGTGATGCCTCATACACGACGAAGACTCATTTGCAATCGCATTGCTTGTGCGTTCATGATGCGCGCGATGCGCACCCTGCTGACATTCGTGCTCTGCACGCTGCTCGCGCCGACCGTGGCCCTCGCCGATCTGACCGTGGTCGCGACCCTGCCCGATCTGGCGGCGCTGGCCCACGCGGTCGGCGGCGACGACGTCGAGGTCACCGCGCTCGCCCCGCCCAATCAGGATCCGCACTATGTCGACCCGCGGCCGAACCTGATCCTGCCGCTCAACCGGGCCGATCTGCTGATCGTCAACGGGCTCGAGCTGGAGGTCGGCTGGCTGCCGCCGCTGCAGGTCGCCGCGCGCAACGGGCGGATCCAGACCGGCGGCCCGGGATACTTCGACGCCTCGACGGTCGTCCGGCGCATGGACGTGCCGACGGGCAAGGTCGATCGGGCCATGGGCGACGTGCACCCGGGCGGCAACCCGCACTTCCTCTACGACCCGCGGCAGGCGCGGGTCATCGTCGGCGCGCTGGCGACGCATATGGCCCGCCTCGACCCGGACAACGCCGCCGACTACGCCCGCCGGGCCGCCGCGCTCGACGAGCAGCTCGCGGCGACCGCCGAGCGCCACGCGGCCCGCTTCGCCGCGCTGCCGGCCGAGAAGCGACGGGTGATCACCTACCACGCCTCGCTGACCTACCTCTTCGACTGGCTGGGCATCGAGGCGGCGCAGACCGTCGAGCCGCGGCCGGGCATCCCGCCGACGCCGGCGCATACCGCGCGGGTGCTCTCGACGATGAAGGCCCACGACGTGCGGCTGGTCGTGCAGGAGAGCTACTATCCGCGCAAGACGAGCGCGACGCTGGCCCGGCTGGTCGGCGGCGCGGTCACGGTCCTGCCGGGCAGCACCCGCTTCGACGAGGGCGAGGGCTATCTGGCGCACGTCGACGACATCGCGGAGCGATTGTATGCCGCCCTTTCGAACTGACCGCCCGCTGGCCGCGGCGGCGCTGATCATCGCGCTGGGCCTGCTCACCGGCTGCGCCTTCGACGCGGGCGAGCCCTGGGGCCGGGCCCACGTCGAGCTGCAGGCGAGCGCGCCGACGAGCCTGCGCACCGCCGACGGGATCACCATCGAGCTGCAGCAGGTCGAGCTGTCGACCGACGCCGTGCTGCTCTTCGCCGGCGAGAGCTCCGCCGCCGCGGCGTTCGACCCGGCCGATCCGCCCGAGGGCTGCACCTTCTGTCACTCGGGCCACTGCCATTGCGGCGACGATCTGATCGACTACGACGCGCTCGCCGCGCAGATCGCCGGCGCCGGGGACGACGCCGCGCCGGCGGCCGTCGTGCCCGCCGAGCCCGCGCCCGTCGCGCTGAGCGCCGAGCCACAGACCGTGCCCGTCGAGGGCTGCGACGGCGGCTGCACGCTGCCCCGCGGGGCGCTGCGCCGGGTCGAGGTCTCGCTCGTCGGCCTGCGCCTCGTCGGCGAGGCCAACGGCGCGCCCTTCGACCTCGATCTGGCGGTGCCCGCGGCGATCTCCGCCGGCACCGAGGTGGCCTTCGATCGCGGTGAGCCGGTCGACGCCACGCTCGCCCTCGAACTCTCCCTGCCGCTCGAGCTGCTCGACGGCATCGACCCGACGGCCCCGGCGCCCGACGCCGCGACCCGACTCGCACAGAACCTGGCGACCTTCGCCCGACTCGCCGTCGACATCCGGCGGCCCTGATCCGATGGAGCAATCCGTGCGCACCCTGACCCGCCTCTTCGCCTGTGGCCTCGTCGCGCTCGCCTTCGCCGCCTGCGACGACCACGACCACGATCACGACCACGATCACGCCGACCCCACCGAGGAGGCCTGCGAGCACGCCGCCGAGGGTCCCTTCGAAGCGGTCAACGCCGCCGAGGCCGCGGCCGCGCCGGCCATCCAGGGCTTCGAGCACAGCCGGGTCGACATCACCCTGCTCGCCGGCGCCGACGGCAACGGCGGCAGCGTCGCGTTCAACGTCGCCGCCGAGGGGGACTACGTCTTCTTCCTCTCCGACGACGTGCCGCTGGCATTCAGCGACGACGACGGCGAGGTCGCGATCGAGGCGACGGCCACCATCGACGCCTGCGCTGAGGTCGCCGTCTCCTACACCGTCGAGCTGTCGCCGGGGGTGACCGTCCTCACCTTCGGACCCACCGACGCCACCGAGGTCGGCCTGGTCTTCGAAGCGGCCGGCGCGCACGACCACGAGTAGCGCCGCGTCGGATCGTTCGGATCTTTTCGCAATGCTATTGCAATAATCTCTCGGCCGCCTCAAGGTGCAACTCTATTGCATCTTCGTGTCCGGGAGACCCGCCTTGACCGACCCCGCCCGCCGGATCACCCCTTGGGCCCGCCGACACCGTTCCCCGGCAGCCCGATACTCATGAGCGCGCACGTCAACCGGCGCGACGCGCTGAAGACCACCGCGGCCTTGCTCGCGACGGCCTTGCCCGGATGCGCCGCCGCGCCGCCGCGCCCGTCCCCACGGAGCCCCGACATGATCTACGACGCGCTCATCATCGGCGGTGGCCCCGCCGGGCTCGCCGCCGCGCTCACCCTCGGCCGCGCCTGCCGGCGGGTCCTGCTCTGCGACGCCGGCACCCCGCGCAACGCGGCGGCGACGCACATCCACAACGTCGTGACCCGCGACGGCACCCCGCCCGCCGAGTTCCGGCGCATCGGGCGGGCGCAGCTCGCGCCCTACCAGACCGTCGAGGTGCGCGATACCCGGGTCGAGGCGGTCTCGGGCGCGCGGGACGGGTTCGCGGTGAAGACGGCGACCGGCACGGTGAAGGCCCGGCGGATCGTGCTGGCCACCGGCATGGTCGACGCGATCGAGTCGATCGCGATCCCCGGCTTCGCCGAGGCGTGGGGCCACTCGATCTACCAGTGCCCGTTCTGCCATGGCTGGGAGGTCCGCGGGCGCCGCTGGGGCTTCCTCGCGCTGGACGCGCAGGGCATCGAGCACGGCTTCCCCGCGATGCTGCGCAGCTGGAGCGACGACGTCGTGGTCATGACCCGCTCGGCCTTCGACCTGCCCGCCGAGCAGACCGCGCAGTTGACCCGGGCCGGCGTCCGCGTCGAGCCGCGGCCCATCGCCCGGCTGGCCGTCGAGAAGCAGCGGCTGACCCACGTCGAGTTCACCGACGGCGAGCGGCTGGCGTGCGAGGTGCTCTACGCCCACCCGCCGCAGCGGCAGGTGGGCGTCGTCGCGGCGCTCGGCCTCGACCTCGACCCGCTGGGTTATGTGAAGGTCGATCCGATGACCCGCCAGACCTCGACGCCCGGCATCTACGCCGCCGGCGACCTGACCACCCGGGCGCAGGGCGCGATCTTCGCCGCGGCGACCGGCTCTCACGCCGCCGCGATGGTCGTGCACGATCTGGCGATGGCCGCGATGCACGCCGCGGCCGACGCTCAGGGTCGGTAGCGACAGGGCCCGCGCAGGCCGTAGCCATCGGCCGTCGTCAGCAGCACGTCCGTCAGCCCGGCCCGCTCGGCGAGCAGCCCGCGCAGCTTGCGCACCGCCACCCGCAGTCGGTTGTCGTGCTCGAGCGGGTGGTAGGCCGCCACCTGCCACACCGCGTGCACCAGGGCCTCCTTGTCGCGGGCGCCGCCCGCCTCGGCGAGGGCCACCAGCAGCCGACGCAGGATCTGCGAGCGGGTCAGATCCAGCCGGCCCGCGGGCCCCTCGACGAGACCCGCGCGGCCGCTGAGCGACCACGGCGCGCCCGGCGCCGCCTCGGCCCATCCCACCGCCGCGCCGAGGGTCGCCCGCGCGCGCACCGCGGAGGCGATCCGTCGGTCGAGGGCGTCGAGCGGGTCACGCTCGTCGAGCAACGCCCGGGCGCGACGGGCGGCGGCGCAGGCGCCCGCGGCCTCGATCAGCGCGCGCCATGGCGCCTCGCCCTCCGGCCCGTCCGGCCGGGCGCACAGCGCGAAGAACTGCGCCTCGGCCTGGAAGCGGGGGCTCTCGTGGGCCAGCTCGGCCAGCGCGCCCGCCTCGACCGCCAGCGTCGGCCGGTCGCCTTCGAGCAGGGTCGCCTCGCACACCGCCTGCTGCAGCGAGAGCAGCATGCTGCCCATACCCCGCGCGCGCAGCGGCGTGCGCGCCGCCCGCAGCGTCGCCGCCGCGGGGTGTCCGGCCAGCATCTGCCGGGTCCCGGCGACGATGGCCCACCACGCGGCCGCCTCCGGGCCGTGACCCGGCTCGTCGGCGGCGACCGGCTCACCGCGGCGCAGCGCGCACAGGGCGGTCAACGCGCGGCGCGTGCTCTCGAGGCGCGGATCGGCATTCGGCTCGGCGGTCGGCGGCAGCGCGTCGGCGGCGTCGGGGCCCGCGGCGAGCTGCAGCAGCAGCATGGCCGAGCGCAGGCCGACCCGCAGATCGGCCCGCTCGGTGGCGCTCATCTCGGCGGCCATCCGCTGCAGGCGCAGCATCCAGCCGTCGGTCCGGCCCATCTGGATGGCCGCCCGGCTCGCGATGCCGACCAGCGAGGCCCGCACCGGAGCGTTGCCCGCCAGGAAGGTCTCCGCCCGCCGGGCGCAGCGGGCGGCCTCGACGAAGCGCGCGCGGTGCAGATAGACCGCCGCCAGCAGCACCAGCACATGGCGATCGCATTGCACCGGCAACAGCGCCCAGTCGGCGTCGCCGACCACCGCGCGGATCACCGCCTCGGCCTCTTCGAAGCGCTGCAGCTGGTAGAAGAGGTGGGCCGTGACGTACATCCGCCGCTTGCGTGCCCGCTCGGGCAGGGTGACCAGGGTGCGCCACATGCGGCGCCCGATCGCCAGGGCCTCGTCCACCTCACCCGCCACCGCCAGCAGGTGGGCCCGCAGCGCCAGGGCCATGGTCTCCATGCGCGGCGAGTCGAGCGGCGGGACGTCGTCGATCAGCGCGCGGGCCTCGGCGTAGCGCCCCACCTGCACCAGCGCCCACCCGCGGGCGACCCGCACGTGATCCAGCCACTCGCCCGGCGGCGGCGCGGCGGCCCAGCGGTCGAGGCAGCGGGCCGACAGCGCCAGCGAATCCGACCAGCGGCCGCTCAGACCGAGGGCGTTGAGCGCGTAGCGCACCGCCCGCGGCGGCAGCTCGGGGTCGAGGCGATCGGGCTCGATGCGCTCGACGAGGCCCATCACGCACTCCGCCTGCCAGCGCCAGCGGCGCAGGTCGCGTCCGGTCTCGTGGGCCAGCAGCTCGGCGACGCGCGGCGCGTAGCCGTCGGCCAGCAGCACCTCGCCGCGGGTATCGAGCACGCGGGCCAGCGCCGGGCGATCGTGCAGGTCGGCGGCCAGCTCCAGCGCTCGCATCCACTGCGCGGCCCCCGGCGCAGCCTCCAGCGCCGCGAGCAGCCGCGCGTCGAGGGTCGGCGAGCGACCGATGGCCACCGCGTCCCGCCGGCGGTGATCCAGCTGCAGCACATCGCCCCGGCGGATCAGCCAGCCCTGCTCGGCCAGCGCCCGGCAGCGCCCGTCTTCGGGCAGGGCGTCGAGGTCTTCGAGCAGCGGCAGCGCGAGCCCCTCGGGCACCGCCGCCAGCGCGGCGAGCAGGCGCCGCTCCCGCGGATCGCCGGCGAGCAGCGCGGTCAGCGCCGCCGCCCGGTCGCCGTGCAGGGCGCTGTCCAGGCGTCCGGGCAGCCCCTGCGCCGCGTGCACCGCGCGCTCGACGGCCGCGGTGTCGGCGTGCCCCCAATCGGCGGCGATCGCCCGCAGCGCGGCGGGCGTCAGCTCGGTCACCTGCACCGCGCTGCCCGGCGCGGCGTCGGTCGGCGGCGGGTGCTGTCCGATGGCGATCCAGCGCGAGTTGCGGCTGTAGGTGGCCACCAGCGGCAAGAGCCACTCGGTGGCCGCCGGGTGCTCGATGTCGTCGAGCACCATCCACAAGCCGGCCGCGTCGACGACGTCGATGAGCACCGTCGCCGCGCCGAGCGGATCGCGCACCAGCGGCGCCCAGTCGAGCTCGCCGCGGCCCGCCCCGTGCTGCAACGCCCGGAAGATGGCACCGCTGCCCGCGCGGGCGTCGGCGGCGCGGGCCAGCGAGACATACAGCGTGCGCGGGGTCTGCTCGCCGAAGCGGCGGTGCAGGACGTCGAGCACCAACCCGGTGCGCCCGGCGCCGGCCGGTCCCCAGACCCGCACCAGCGGCCCCGCGATCAGGGCGTCGGCCAGCCGCTGCGAGGCCCGCGCCCGCCCGCGTGTGGTCGACGGCGGGTTGGGCAGACGCCACGGCAGCGTCACCGCGGGCGCCGCGTCCACCGATGCCCCTGACCGCCGCTGCACGCTTCGACCTCCTCCGCGCTGCGGCGGACGGTAGCACCGGGTCTCGGCGGCTCCAAGCGCCGATGTCCGGGCCGGGACATCACGGGACATCAGCCGGCGCTTGTGACGGCCGGCGGCGATCAGAATACTGCACGCTCGGCTGCGCGCGGGTCCGCCTCGCCAGCCCGTCAGCGACAAGGGAGGAGATCGTGTTCAGAATCGTAGCGGTGATGTCGATGCTGGTGCTGGCCCTCGGCTGCACGCCTTCGGGCGGCGGGGACGGGGACGGCGCGGGCGGCTCGGGCGGCTCGGGTGGCTCGGGCGGTGAAGGGGGCGCGGGCCCGATGTGCGGCCAGGAAGGTCGCACCGGGGTGACCGACTGCGAAGTGACCCTCGGCACCTGCCCCACCGGGCAGTACTGCAACAGCGAGATGATCACCTGCACCATCGGCTGCCTCAGCGACGACAACTGCGCGGCCAACCAGTTCTGCGACCTCAGCGAGGGCGTGCCCGGCGTCTGCGCGCAGTGCAGCAGCCCGATGCCCGAGCCCGAGCCCGAGCCGCAGCCGGAGCCCGAGCCGCAGCCGGAGCCCGAGCCGCAGCCGGAGCCGCAGCCCGAGCCCGAGCCCGAGCCCGGCGAGACCGCCGAGATGCAGTGCCGCACCGCCCTCGAGCCCTACGTCGAATGCGAGGCGCTGACCAACGAAGAGGCCGCTCAGTTCGCCGCCGGCTGTGGCCTCGCCCCCGAGGCCGACGTCAGGTTCTTGCTGCAGGCCCTCGAAGCCTGCGTCAACGCGTCGAACGGCTGTGACGAGCTGTCGGCCTGCTTCGAAGAGGCCGGCGGCGGTGAGCCCGAGCCCGAGCCCGACCCGGAGCCGAACCCCGAGCCCGAGCCGGGCGGCTGCACCGTCGACGCCGACTGCGACCAGACCGCCGGCCAGTTCCACGAGGTCTGCTTCGGCGGCGCGTGCACGTTCGGCTGCCGCGAGGACGCCGACTGCGGCCAGGACTGGATCTGCGACGACTTCCCCGACCCGCCGCAGTGCTCGCCCTTCTGATCGGGCGCCCGCGCCCGCTCAGCCCACGAACAGCCGCGCGAACCGCGAGTCGCGGGGGGCCACCGCCACCGTGACCGTCTCGACCTCGACCTCG
The DNA here is from genome assembly GCA_030427205.1 of bacterium. Taxonomy (GTDB): domain Bacteria; phylum Myxococcota_A; class Bradymonadia; order UBA7976; family UBA1532; genus JACKDM01. Next base: position 66,189 of record JAUHXC010000010.1, read on the forward strand.
GCCCAGCGCCGCTTGTACGGCATGTCCGTGCCCAGGTCGTAGGTCGACAGCCCGTCCTCGACCAGCCACTCGATCATGGCGTGCTGCACCAGGTTGCCCGGCGCGTCCCGCTCGAAGCCCTCGACGAAGCTCACCTGCAGCCCGCGGTAGGTATCTCCGAAGATCCCGCCGAGCACGTAGGCGATGTCTTGCCCGTCGCGGGTGGCGAAGACGACCCGCAGCGTATCGCGGGCCAGCAGCCGCTCGACGATCAGCCGGTAGAAATAGCGCGGCGCGCCGGTGTCGATACCGTCCCCCTGCCGACCCTTCCAGCTCGCCGCCTCGACCTGCAGGATGCGCCCGTAGATCGCGCTCAGCTCTCCGCCCGAGACCCGCTCGAAGGCCACATCGGTCTCGTCGGCGCGGCGCAGCGCCCGGCGCAGGCTGGCCCTGAACTTGGGCGAGCGACGGGAGAAGAAGCCGTCGAGCCCGTCGTCGATGCGCGCCTGCCGCCGCAGACAGCGGGTGCCCACGCCGACCCGATGCCGTCGCCCGAAGCGCTGCACCAGGGCGTCCATCCAGCGCCCGCGGGGGGGGATGCCCGACATGAACAGCGCGTGCATCTCGTGGGGCGGGTCGCGCCACAGCTCGGCGAGCAGATCGACCACCGCCAGCGGTTCGGGCCCGGCGAAAGGCGCGGCGAGCCCCCAGCCGGCCTCGAGCGGCAGCCCGCCGGCCGCGCCGAGCCCGATCGGAAGCGCCATCAGGGCCACTGCGCCGCGCGCGTCCATCGCGATGCACGGCGCCGCGTGCGGGCAGAACGCCGCCTGGGCCGGCACGATCCAGGCGCTCGACGTGCAAAAGCGATCGATCTCGGGCGTACAGGCGACGAGGTCGTCCCATGCGTCGGCGGCGGCGGCGAGCCCGGAGAAGTCGAAGAGTGCCATCCCATGGACGATGCCCGATGTGCGGCGGAGTGTCACTCTTCGCGCGCCGGCTCGCCGCGCCGGCCGCGGGTGAATGCACTCCCGTCCGGCGTCCGGGCGTGGTAGGACGTCGATCACCCATCGTACGCACCCGCAACCCGCCTGAGAGGTCCACTTGAAAGTCGGCATCCCCAAGGAGAGCCACCCGGGGGAGCGCCGGGTGGCCGGCACCCCCGATACGGTGCGCAAGCTCATCGAGTACGGCTTCGAAGTCCACGTCGAGCGCGGCGCCGGTGAGCTGGCGAGCTACCCGGACCCCGCCTACGCAGACGCCGGCGCCACGCTGGTCGACGGCGCCGAGATCTGGACCGGCAGCGACCTGATCCTCAAGGTGCGCGCCCCCAAGGACCTCGAGATCGCCGCGATCAAGGAGGGCACCCACCTCATCAGCTTCGTGCGCCCCGGGCAGAACGAAGAGCTCGTCGCGAAGCTCGCCGCAAAAAAGCTCACCGCCATCGCCATGGACTGCGTGCCCCGCATCACCCGGGCCCAGAAGATGGACGCGCTGAGCTCGATGGCCAACGCCGCCGGCTACCGGGCGGTCATCGAGGCCGCGCAGCACTACGGCGGCTTCTTCACCGGCCAGATCACCGCCGCGGGGCGGGTGCCGCCGACCAAGGTGCTCGTCATCGGCGCCGGCGTCGCCGGGCTGGCGGCGATCGGCGCGGCCCGCGGCCTCGGCGCCATCGTGCGCGCCTTCGACGTGCGCGAGGCGGTGCGCGACCAGGTCAAGAGCCTCGGCGCCGAGTTCCTCGAGGTCGAGATCGAAGAGTCGGGCGAAGGCGGCGGCGGCTACGCCAAGGTGATGAGCGCCGAGTACATCGCCGCCGAGATGGAGCTGTTCTACGAGCAGGCCCAAGAGGTCGACATCGTCATCACCACCGCGCTCATCCCCGGGCGCCCGGCCCCCAAGCTGTGGGAGACCCGGGCGGTCGAGGTGATGAAGCCCGGCTCGGTGGTCGTCGACCTCGCCGCCGAGGCCGGCGGCAACTGCGAGCTGTGCGTGCCCGGCGAGATCATCGACCACAACGGGGTCAAGATCCTGGGCCTGACCGACCTGCCCAGCCGCATGGCCAACGTCACCAGCCAGCTCTACGGCACCAACCTGTGTCATCTGCTCGACGACATGGGCCGGGCCGAGAACTACCGCATCGACCTCGAAGACGAGGTCGTGCGCGGGGCCATCGTGCTGCACGAGGGCGAGAAGCTCTGGCCGCCGCCCAAGAAGGAGGCCCCGCCGCCCGCCGAGGAGAAGGCCGAGCCCGCGGTCGAAGAGAAGCCGGCGCCGGCGAAGGTGGCCGAGGTCACCCCGCCGGCCACGCCCGAGAAGAAGGGCCTGGGCCGTGGCGCGTTCATCGGCATCGGGCTGGCGCTGCTCTGGCTGGGGCTGCGCTTCGGCTACGACGGCACGATGACCCCGCCGATGGAGTTCCTGCAGCACCTGACGGTCTTCGTGCTCGCCTGCTTCGTCGGCTGGCAGGTCATCTGGAGCGTCAGCGCCGCGCTGCACACCCCGCTGATGGCCGTCACCAACGCCATCAGCGGCATCATCATCGTCGGCGGGCTCCTGCAAGCGAAGGGGGCATGGGACTCACCGAGCGCGCTGCTCGGCGGCGCGGCGGTGCTGCTGGCCACCATCAACATCGCCGGCGGCTTCCTGGTCACCCAGCGCATGCTCAAGATGTTCCGGAAGTAGGGGGGCGGTCATGATCTACACACTGCTCATCGTCGCCTACCTCGTCTCCAGCGTGCTGTTCATCCTCAGCCTGCGCGGGCTGTCGAGCCAGGAGACCGCCCGCCAGGGCAACGTCTACGGCATCATCGGCATGGCCATCGCGGTCGTCGCCACGCTCACCGTGCCCGGCATCGACCTCTACGCCATCCTGGTGCCGGCCCTGGGCATCGGCGCGGTCGTCGGCTGGCTCATGGCCGCCCGGGTGGCCATGACCGCCATGCCCGAGCTCGTCGCGCTGCTGCACAGCTTCGTCGGCGCCGCCGCCGTGCTCGTGGGCTACGCCTCGTACCTCGACCCGGGTATGTACCGCGGGTCGAGCCACGGGGTCTTCCTCGGCGAGGTCTTCGTCGACGTCTTCATCGGCGGCATCACCTTCACCGGCTCGGTGGTCGCCTTCCTCAAGCTCAAGGGCAAAGTCTCGGGCACGCCGCTGCTGCTGCCGGGGCGCCACATGCTCAACCTGGGCCTGCTCATCGGCTCGATCGTGCTCGGCGTGCTCTACGTGCAGTCCGGCAGCCCCTTCGCCGACGGCACCGGCGCCATCGCCACCGACGGGCTGATCTGGCTGGGCGCCATGACCCTGCTCGCCTGCGTGCTCGGCGTGCACCTGGTCATGGCCATCGGCGGGGCCGACATGCCGGTCGTCGTCTCGATGCTCAACAGCTACTCCGGCTGGACGGCCGCGGCGGCCGGCTTCATGCTCAGCAACGACCTGCTCATCGTCACCGGCGCGCTGGTCGGCTCGAGCGGCGCCATCCTCAGCTACATCATGTGCCGGGCGATGAACCGCTCGATCTGGAACGTGATCTTCGGCGGCTTCGGCACCGAGAGCAGCGCGCCGCCCAAGAAGGCCGCCGAGGGCGCGCCGGGCGAGGTGCAGGAGACCGACGTCGACGGCCTGCTCGACGAGCTGCTCGGCGCCCGCGACGTGGTGATCGTGCCCGGCTACGGCATGGCGGTCGCCCGGGCGCAGCACGCGGTCAACGACCTCACCCAGCTCTTGCGCGACCGCGGCATCCGGGTGCGCTTCGCGATCCACCCGGTGGCCGGCCGCCTGCCGGGGCACATGAACGTGCTGCTCGCCGAGGCCAACGTGCCCTACGACATCGTGCTCGAGATGGAAGAGATCAACGACGACCTGCCCAAGACCTGCGTCTCGCTGGTCATCGGGGCCAACGACATCGTCAACCCGATCGCGCTGGAAGAAGGCAGCCCCATCTCGGGCATGCCGGTGCTCGAGGTCTGGGAGGGCGACCGCACGGTGGTCTTCAAGCGCAGCCGGCGCACGGGTTACGCCGGCGTCGACAACCCGCTCTTCTACCACGAGCGCACCCGCATGCTCTTCGGCGACGCCAACGACTCGGTCAGCGCGCTCGTCGCCGCCCTGCGCGCCCGCGCCGCCTGACGCCGCCTCTCGCCACCGCGAGCAGGCCCACCAGCAGCCACCCGAGGCCCGACGGATCGCGCTCGGCAGCCCGACAGGCGCAGCCGCTCGCGCCCGGCTCGCCGCCAGCGCCGCCCACATCGGCCAGCCGCGCGTCAGGAACCGCGCCCGCATCGACCGGACCCTCGCTCTCTCCTTCGCCCTCGCCCTCTCCTTCGCCCTCGCCCTCTCCTTCGCCCTCGCCCTCGCCCTCGCCCTCGCCGCCCGCCGACACCTCGACCTCGGCGCCCTGACAGACCCGCGCGCCGTCGTCATCGGTGATGCACACCTCGACCGCGAAGACGCCCGCGGCTGCGAACACATGCTGCACCGCCAGACCCGCCCGCGGCGCCTCGACCTCGGTCACCTCGCCGTCGCCCCAGGCGATCGCCGCCACGTGGGTATCGCGCGCGCCCGGATCGGAGAAATCCACCCGCAGCGCGCTCGCCTCGCCGGCCGCCGCCGCCTCGACCCCGATCGCCTCGATCACCGGCGGCGCGTTGACCACCGTCACCTCGACCGCCGCCTCGGCCCGCTCGCCGCGCGCGTCCTGCACGCGCAAGACCGCCGGATAGACCCCATCGTCGGCGTAGACATGCTCGACGACGACGTCGAAGCCCGCTTGCCGCGCTTCGACCGCCTGCCCATCGCCCGCGTCGCCCGCGACGGTGAAGACATCGGTGCAGTCGGGATCCTCGATCGCCGCGCTCAGCCGCACCGCCTGCCCCTCGACCGCCTCGACCGCCGCCGGCCCGCGCAGCGCCGGCGGATGATTCTCCACCCGCTCCCACATGCGCAGCACGTTCTCGGCGCTGTCGAACAGCGGGTCCAGCTCGCGGTCGTCGAGCCCCTGATTGCGCAGATCGGCCACCATGTCGGGCAGCAGCCCGATGTGGGCCAGGCCGTCGGTGTTGTAGTCGAAGGTGCGGTTGCCGGCGACGCTCGGCCCCATCTCGCCGCCGACGCGATCGTGCAGCGCGAAGGGATACACCAGCGGGTTCTCCTGCGGCCCGTGCTCTTCGCCGGCGCAGGCGTCGGGCCCGAAGCGCGGCGCGAGCATGCCGGCCAGCCCGTTGACGTCGCTCGACAGCGCCACCCCCTGCGGCCCGGCCACCTCGACGATGTGGCGGTACATCTGCGCGAAGGTATTGCTCGACTTGCCGCACGAGTGGGGGATGTCGGCCCGCCCGTCCCGCGGCTGATAGTCCCCATAGCCCGCCCGGCTCCGCAGGTGCGTCGGCAGGCTCGCCAGCCCGCCCAGCGCCGTGATGCGGGCGATGGTCTCGTCGGTCAGGTCGCCCTCGCTGATCGAGCCCTCGGGCGCCAGCGTGAACATCGTCGCCGACGAGGTATGCCCCGACATCACGCCCGGATAACCCCGCGCCTCGAGCATCGCCAGCGCCGGCTCGAGCGTGCGCAGCGACATGTGCTCGACGTCGATGAGCACGCCCGCGTCCATCAGCATGTCGAGCAGCGCCGCGCCCAGCGGCGTCAGCCCCCGCCGATTGCAGTGGGCGTCAGCCTCGGGATAGGCCCGCACCTCGACGCCGAAGAGCCCCGCGAAGAGGCCGAGCGCCTCGGCCACCAGCCCCGGCGGGCTGCCCAGGGTGAAGTTGATGCCGCGCCCGCTGCAGTCTTCGACGTCGTACATGCGCCCGGTCAGCAGCGTCTGGCCCGCGTTGAACCAGTCGTTGTAGACCGACGCGCCGCCAAAACCGTTGTCCCAGACGTGCAGCGGGAACATCACCCGCATGCCGCGATCGAGGAAGCGCTGCAGGTCGGCGCGCACGCTCTCCTCGGTGCACGGCCCGTCCACCGTGCAGCCGAAGGGCGTATCGATCTCGATGCCGAGCACCACCGCCATGCGCCCCTCGGCCATCACCCGCCGCGCCTCGACCGGATCGGTCACGATGCGGTACCAGCCGTCGTCGTCCAGCTCGCCGTCGTTGCGCAGGTCGATGGCATCCTGCATGGCATACGCCGCGTCGAACTGCGCCAGCGCCGTCTCGGTATCGTCGCAGGTATTGTCGTCGGCCGCGCCGGCCACCCGGCACAGCATCGCGTTGCTCACCGCCAGCATCACCATCAGCCGCAGGCCGCCGTCGTGGGCCCGCTTCAGCCAGCCCTCCCACGCCTGCTGGTGGGTATAGCTGTGCCACGACGGCCAGCCGTCGAAGTCGGGATACCCGTGAATGCCGTGCCCCAGCGCGCCCTCGCCCAGCGCGCGGCCGACCTGGTCGTATTGCCCGAACGGCCCGTGCGGCGCCTCGCAGACCGCGTCGTGGCAGCCCTGCTCGCAGGCGGTTCGGCAGGCGTCGCACTCCAGGGCGCACGCCCCGCGACAGTCGGCCACCGCGCCGGCGCAGCGCGCGCGACAGTCGGCGCAGTCCAGCGCGCACGCGCCGCGGCAGCCATCGCGGGTCGTATCGCACTCGGCGCGACAGGGCGCGCAGTCGACGTTGCAGACGTCGCGGCAGTCGTCGTAGACCTCGCCGCAGGTCGCGTCGCAGCGATCTTCGCGCGGGCCGCACTCAGCGCAGTCCAGGTCGCTGAACGGCACCCGGCACTCGACCTCGCAGGTGCCTCGGGCCGTGGTGCAGCCCAGCTCGCAGGTCTCGCGGGCCCCGCTGCACGCCAGCCAGCAGGCGCCGTCGGCCACGTCGCACACCGAATCGTCGCACGCCGCCCGGCAGATGCCGTGGGCCCCGTCACAGGCCACGCCGCACACGCTGCCGGCCAGATCGCAGACGTCGTCGTCACACGCCAGATCGCACGCCGCCCCGGTGCCGCTGCAGCCCAGGTTGCACGCGCCGCCGGCCACATCACACGCCGCGTCACAGCCGCCGCCGGCCACCCCGCAGGCGCCGAGGCAGGTATCGAGCGCCTCCTGCTCGCCGATGCACGCCGCCTCCTCACCGCACGGCGGCAGCGCGGCCTCCATGCCGTCGGGGTGGAACGCCGCGCCGTGCAGCATGCGCCCGCCGAAGCCGATGCCCGAGAACTGGTGCGCGTGGATGTCGGCGATGCCGACGATGGGCTCACAGCCCGCGCGCCGATCCTGGGCCTGGGCCGACGCGGCGAACGCGCACACGACGGCGATGATCAACGAGCAGCGCATGATGTATCCCCCCATCCTCTCCTCCGTCATCCCCCAGCCGGCGGCACGGGATCAACGGGCCGGGTATGGCGCTGGGCCTCGCGTACGCAGCCCCGTAGACTGTCGCCGGCCAGCAGAGGAGGCCCGGCGCGATGCGACCCGACGATCCCGACGACCCCGACCTCGACGACCCCGACCTCGACGACGACGACTCGCTGGACGACTCACTGGACGCGCCCATCGACGAGACCCCGCCGCCCGCGGTCGACGCGGCCCTCTTCGAGCGCTGGCGCCGGCCGCGCTTCGGCGCCGCCAACCCCGAGCCCATGGACAACCCGGTCTGGGCCTGGCTCATCCGCACCGGCATCAGCGCGTGGCGGGCCAACCAGCACTTCGATCGGTCGTCCTTCGGCAGCGGCCCCACGTGGTGCTGCCAGCGCTTCGGCCAGAGCACGACCCGGCTGCCCGACGGCCGCGAGGTGCTCATCGCCGGCGAGCACGAGGACTATTACGATCCCGACTTCTACATCTACAGCGACGTCATCGTGCGCCACCCCGACGGCCGGCTGCAGATCTTCGGCTACCCCGAAGCCGACTTCCCGCCGACCGACTTCCACACGGCGACGCTGGCCGGCGATCGGATCGTGATCATCGGCAACGTCGGCTACCCCAAGCACCGCCAGCCGGGCACCACGCCCGTGCTGACGCTCGACCTGAAGACCTTCGCGGTGCAGGCGCTGCCGACGCGCGGTGACCCGCCGAGCTGGATCAACCGCCACCGCGCCGAGCTGGCGGACGACAAGCGCGCGATCGTGGTCCGCGGCGGGCAGCTGCTGCTCGAAGACGGCACGTTCGTCGAGAACATCGATGACTGGTGCCTGCACCTCGACGACGGCCGCTGGCAGCGGCTGACCGACCGCAAGTGGCCGCGCTTCGCCTTCACCCGTGAGGATGGACGGCGGCACCACCTGTTCGAGTACCAGATGGCGGTGTGGGACGCCGAGTTCGACCCCGACAAGGGCGACGAAGCGCTCGCCACCGAGCTGGGCACGGCGCCGGACTACGCGACGTTCGCCGCGATCTACCAGCCGCCGGTCGACTTCACCGTCGAAGAGGTGGACGACGACAGCGACGGCGCGTGGCGCACGACCCGCCTGCGGGTGCAGGGCGTGGTGGCGCGCTACGTCGACGAGCTGGGCGAGATGCGGCTGACGATCGAAGGCGAGCTGCCGCCCGCGGTCATCGAGGCGTTGACCACCGACTTCGTCGAGAAGCTGACCCGGCTCGAGAACGCGCCGTGTATCTGCCGGCGGCTGTGACACCGCTGCGCGCGTCGGGCGCAGCGCTGGCGCGAGATGCAGCGGGGCGCAGCCCCGGCGGCCCCGCTCAGCCCGACTTGCCGCGCCGGAGCCGCGGCGCCCACATCATCACCAGGCTGAGGCCGCGGCGTCGATCGCGCCCGTCCTGCTCGACCTCGCGCTCGGCGCGCACCTCGAGCTGGTCGAGCAGCAGGCGCAGCATCTCGTGCTTCGTGACGAGGTACTGCACGTCTTCGGGCAGCAGGTAGAAGTTATGGGTTCGCACGAACGAGAGCGGCGCCTCGGCGTCACCCTCGTCGTGCGCCGGTGCGTCGCCCGGCGCGCCGTCGGCCCCGCCGAAGAAGCGGGCCTGGACCAGATCGGTCACCCCGTCGATGAAGTCCTTGAGGGCGTCGAGCCGCCCGAGCAGATCGTCGGGCACCACCGAGGTCTGGGCCCGCTTGGCCCGGGGCACCGGCCGGTAGACGCCGGCGCTGCGATCGAACTCGATGGCGCCCCGCTCGACGAGCACCTCGAGGGCCGCGGTGATCTCCTCGGGCTCGTGCTCGAGGACCAGCACCTGCCCCAGCCGCCGGTCGCTCATCGGCTGGGACCAGATCATCAGCTCGAGCTTGCGGGGCAGCCCGAAGCGCTTCGAGGCGTCGTTGACGAGCAGCAGCCCCTTTAGGCCTTGAGAGAGCTGGGTGATCTTGCGGGTGCTCACGTCGAAGCTCTCGGCCATCTCCTTGAAGGTATGGCCCCGCCGCTGATGTTCCTCGAAGTACGCGATGTCGAGCAGCTCCCGCAGCTCCTTGAGCGGCAGGCCGAACTGACAGGCCAGGCGTACGACGGGCGTGAAGAGGGTATAGAGGGTGCCGCGCTTCAACGCGTCCTGGGGCATCTCGGTCGTCCTCGGTCGGTCTCGGTCGGTCTCGGTCGGTCTCGACCACTCCAGCCGAGTGGCGCCATCGTACGACCGAATGCCCCGTGACACAATACGCGCGTATATAGCACTGGAATTCTTGATGTCGCCGGGGCCGACAGCAGCCGGAGCGCTGCACGTCGACCCCGGCGACCGCTCACGGCTCGGGGCTGATGAGCTCGAACCAGGGCGCGTCGCAGCGCGCCTCGGCCGGCGCATCGGGCGTCCGCGGATCGAGCTTGACCTCACAGGTCCAGCCGACGAGCAGGTACGGGCGGAAGCCGGTCTCGGTGCCGCGGAAGCCGGTCTCGGTGCCGCGGAAGCCGGTCTCGGTGCCGCGGAAGCCGGTCTCGGTGCCGCGGAAGCCGGTCTCGGTGCCGCGGAAGCCGGTCTCCGTACCGCGGAAGCCGGTCTCGGTGCCCCCGTCTTCCGCCGGGCCGTCGATCGGGACGCCGCCATCGGGCTCGTCGTCCAGCCGGGGGAGCTCGATGCGATACTCGACCGAGGTCTCGCAGCGCAGCGCATCGGCGTCGGCGGCGCAGCGCCAGCTCATGGATGGAGCCGGCTCGGCGGCGGCAGCGAACGCGGGGCAGAGCAGGGTGAGCGCGAGGGTGAAACGGCGCATGGGGGTCTCCCTTCCGGCCTGAGGCCGGCGTGACAGTATGGCATTCTCATGCCATCATCCGGTCTGTTCGTGGCAGGAGTGCCAGCCGCCGCGGCGTCGCGGCGACCCCGTCAGCGCCTGTCGCTGGCGGGCACCATGTCCTACGGAGCGATCGGGAGAGTTGAAGAAAAAAATGACAGAAAGTGGCGGGAGGCCATCGCCGATCAGCGCGGGCGGGGCTGCTCGCGCTGCTCACGCTGCATGGCAGCGGCCTCCTCGTTGAGGTCTTCGATGACGTCGAGCATGTGCTCGATGCTCATCGGGCGGGCGCGGGGCGCGGCGGGCGCGGCCGGCGCGGCGGGCGGCGAGAGCCCGATCGACTCGAGCCACGCGGCGACGTCGTCGGCCGAGATCGCGTGGTTGAGGCCCACGACCCGCTCGCCCCTGCGCCGCACGGTCACCGCCCGGTTGACCCCCACCACCACGCCCGCCGTGTCGACGAGCGGACCGCCGCTGTTGCCCGGGTTGAGCGGCGTATCCGTCTGGATCTGGGCCACGACGTTCTCCGCGCCGCGGGGGCGGATCGCGCTGACATGGCCGAACGTGGCCGTCCAGCGCGAGCCGTCGAGCGGGTGGCCCATGGCCATGACCGCCTCGCCCTTCGCCGCCGGCGCGTTGGCCAGCGCCAGGGTGTGGGTGGGCCGGATCGCGCCCCGCACCGGCCGCAGCAGCGCCAGATCGCGCTGGGGATCGGCGGCGACCACGACCAGATCGACGGTCGCCGTCTCCTGGCCGCGCAGCATCGCGCGGACATACGGCAGCCGCCGCCCGTCCGAGCCCGAGATCACATGGTTGCAGGTCAGGATGGCCCCCTGCCCGTCGACGAAGAAGCCGGTGCCCGCCGAGAGCCGGGCGCCGTCGGTGGCGGTCAGATGAACCACCGCCTGCTCGACCCGGCCGGCGATCGGTTTCCAATCGACGGCGGCGGCCGTCTCGGGCCAGAAGCACATCACGAGTCCGAGCAGACCCGACCAGAGTGACAGCGGCCTCATGGCGAAAACTCCCGGGCGACGCGGGGATCGAAGCGGAACGCGCGCACCAGCCACGGGCCGATGCACTGCTGCCCTTCTCCCCGGCGGCGGTCGAGCACCGTGCGGGCGCCCGAGAGCTGTTCGACGACCGTGGTGTTCGAGGGCATTGTCGGGCAGGCGCGCCAGCCGCGTGGGCTCCACTGCGCGAGGGCCAGAGCCCCGTTGACGAAGGCCAGGTCGACGTCGACCCGGGCCGCGCCGAGCCACGGCACGTCGCGCAGGCTGGCAATCTCCACCGTCCAGCCCATGCGGGCTGATACGTGACGGCGGAAGGTCGCGTCCTCGGGCTCTCGGCCGACCGCGTCGAGGGCCTCGGTCGGCTGCATGCCCGGCGCGAACGGGGTGTCGTCCCAGTGTGAGACGGCGGCCGGGTGGGGCGCGCTGGGCGGTGGGTCGCAGCCCCCCTGCTTCAGGCACGCGATGCAGCGCCGATCGGCGGGCGTGGCATGGTTGGACCACGCCGCCGGGATCGCGTCGACCGCCTGCCCGGAGAGCACCTCGACGCTCTGGGCGGCGGTCCACAGCCGGCCTTTGATCGCCCGACCGTCTTTGGCGGGCACCTTGTCGATGGCCGCCCGCAGGGTGCCGATGGCCGAATGCGGGCTGACCTCGGCTTCACCCAGCTGCCACTGCAGCATCCGGGCGGCGGCGATGGCCAGCTGCACGTCCGCCGAGCCGCCGTACGCCTTGTCGGCCTTCTCCAAGACGTCGACGGCGCTGGCGAGCAGCACGGGCACGTCCGCGGCGAGCGGCGACAGCGTGATCGGCCGCTGATTGGAGTGGCTCTGGGCCCGCGGGCTGCTCGGCGGGGCCAGCAGCGGCCAGCACGCCCGGGCGGCCGCGTTGCCCGGCTCGCCGGGCAATACGCCGTCGCGCAGCACCGAGATGGCCAGGCGCAACCAGATCAGCCCCAGCAGGTGATGCGACTCGGCGGCGGGGAACGCCGTGGCATACGCGTGCACCGTCGCCTCGGCGAAGAGCAGCGCCCCCAGTTCGAACCAGCGCAGGCCGACCCGGAACAGGGCCATCTCGTCGCGGATGCGGCGCACGTCCGCGGCGATGAGGTCCGCCCGGGGCAGGAAGACGCTCGAGCGCAGCCCCGAGCCGCGCGCGCGGGCCCAGTAGCCGAAGAACGGGCGCCCCGAGTAGACCAGCCGGTCGACGTCGTAGGCCGCCAGGGCCATCAGCTCGACGGCCCGGCTATCGGCCAGACGCTCGCGCCAGCCCAGACCGCCGACGGGCACCCCGCGGGCGCCATCGCCGTCGACCTTGGACTGGTCGAGCAGATGGATCAGCTCGTGGGCCACCACGAAAGCCAGGAAGATGTCTGCCTCGTCGGCGTCGCTGCCGACGCGATCGGCCAGCGCGAGCAGGCGCTGGTCGAGCAGCATGTGGCCGCTGCCCAACATGCGCGCGCCGCCCAGATCTTCATCGTCGGGCAAGGCGAAGACGTGCACCCCGCGCAGCGCCCCACGGCCCAGCGTGCCGCGGGGCGACGCTGCGAGCAGCCGCTCGACGATGCGCTCGATGCGCACGACCTGGGCGTCGGTGGCCGCCAGCTCGCGCACGCCCGCCCGGCTCTGCCAATAGGCCAGACCTTCGTCGGTGGGGGTCGACGCGGTGACGGGTGCGGCGACGAGCAGGCAGAGCGACAGCGGGGCGGCGACCGCGACGACGGTTGACCAGCCCCCCATCACTTCAGCCCGCTGACGCCGGCGAGCCGGCTCAAGATCGGGCCGAGCGGCCCGTTGGCCGGATCGCCGGCCAGGTCATCGATCGCCGACCCCAGCGGCGAGCCGTCGGGCAGGTCGAGCCAGCGGGCGAGCGCGGCGGCGTTGTTCGCCGAGCCCTCGGGCAGGGGGCCGCCCGCGGCGCGATGCCGGGCCAGCCGGTAGAGCCAGCGCCCGAGGTCGAAGCCCGCGCGCTCGCGCTCGTCGAGGACCCCGTGGGCCCGCGTCACCGCCGCCGGCTCGTCGCCGTCGGGCACCAGCGCCGCCGCCCGCCCGCGATCGTCCGACCGCTGGACCCAGCGCAGCAGCGCGCGCCGCTCGGCGTCCGCTTGCCAGCGCGCCGCGCCGTCGGCGCTCGCGCGCCAGTCGAGCACCAGTTCGAAGCGGTAGCCCACGGCGATCATCGGCTCGAGGGTCGCGCGGTCGTCGAAGCCCGAGCCGGCGGTCGGCGTAGGCAGCAGCGCGGCCACCGGCGCCCCGAAGGCGAAGCCGTCCAGGGGCACCGCCGGCGCGGGCGGGCGCAGCGCGAACCACAGCAGCGCGGCCGCCGCCGCCAGCAGCGCGGCGCCGAAGACCCGCCCGCGAAAAGGCAGCACCCGGGCCCGCGGCTCGCTCGAATGCGCGCGCGGCGGCGGGCCGCTCGCGGCCGACCGCGGCCCGACCGGCAGGTGGCTCTCGATCAAGCCATCGGCCCAGGCCGGCAGCGGCGCGTCGGCCCCCAGGGGCTCGAACTGCTCGGCGAGTACGTCGTCGTCGGTGGTCTCGAAGAGCGGGCGAGCGGCCGCGGGATCGCGGGCCAGACAGCACTCTTCGGGGGTGGTGCGCTCGGCGGTCGAGTCGCTCATCGGATATCTCCTCGGCATGTGGTCGGACTGGGATCATCGGGCGGCTCGTCGGGCGCGGCCCCGGATGACGCCGGCTCCTCCGGCGACGCGCCGTCGGCCCCGAGGAAGCCTTTCACCGTCGCCTCGTCGAGCGTATCGGCGCCGAAGCGCTCGACGAGCGCCGCGCGCAGCGTGGCGCGAGCGCTCTTCCAGTGCTTGTTGATGGCGTGGCGGGTCTCGAGCGCGCACGGCACGTCGCCCGGCCTCGACGTACCCGGCGGCAGCGCCCGCTTGCGGTCCGCGCGCGCGGCACACGGCCCGCAGGCCCGCCCGGCCGCCTCGCGCATGATGCGGGACACCTTGACCCCGCGCATCGTCCACTCGACGACGAAGCGCTCGTGCTCATCGAGCCGCGCCTCGATCAAGGGGCCGAGCGCCCGCCCGATGAGGCGATGCCGGGCGCGATCGAGGCTCTGCTCGACGCTGGGGATACCCACCGGCGCCACTTGCCCCAGCTCGGCGGCGCGGCTCATCGACTGGCGGGCGAGGCTGCGCGCCACCTCCTTGCCCTTGGACAGCGCCGCGGACTCGACGGCGCGCAGCTGCCCGTCGAGCGTGGCGGCGGTCGGCGGTTCACCGCCCGGCCCCTCGAGCCGGGCGAGCACCTCGTGGCTCGGCTCGCCGCCGATGATACAGCGCCAGTAGAACGCCTCGAGTCGGGCGCGGGGGATCGAGCGCGGCGGGTCGGCGAGGCGGGCGATGCGGGCCGGCAGCCGCTTGCGGCCCTTCATGTCGAGGGCTGCGTTGAACGCGCAGCGCACGAACCACGCGCAGCCGTCCCGTCGCCCGGCGCGGCCGGGGTCGTAGTCGTCGAGGCGGTCCATCAGCTTCTCGAAGACCTGCTGAGCCAGGTCGCGGGCGCGCTCGTCCTCGCGACCGAAGACGCGGCGGGCCACCGGCAGGATGGCGCGCCGCAGGACCACGTCGTAGAGCGCCCGCCAGGCGGCGGGGTCGTCGCCGGTCATCCGAGCGCGGCGGGCCCGCTCGACGAGCGCGATCACTCTCTCGCGCATCGGGTCATCAGTATCGTCCACGTCGTCTCCTCGTCGCCCATGGGACATACGGCGCCATCGCGAATTCAGAAAAATGCGTTTCACAATATCATTGATGCGGAAACCTTGTGCACAAACGCATCTTGGTGCGTATAAATGGATGGAGCCTGGAGGTCGAGATGCCGAGTTGTACCCACTGTCAGCGGCCGACCCGCGCCGATGGGCGCTGCGCGACGTGTGATCTCGACCCGACGGCCGACACCGCCGCCCCGCCGGTCGAGCCCGGCCCCGCCGCGGCGCACTTCGAGCCCGCCGAAGGCGCGCGTCTCGGCGCCTTCGTACTGACCGACTACATCGCGTCCGGCGCGATGGGCGAGGTCTGGCGCGGGCGCCACGCGCGCCTCGACCAGGATGTCGCCGTCAAGTTTCTCAAGCCCGAGCTGGCCCGGGTCGACGCCCAGCGGGCGCGCTTCGAAAGGGAGGCGGTGGCCACCGCGCGCATCCGCCACCCGGCCTTCCCCCAGCTGTGGGCCTGGGAGGCCATCGGCGACCGCTGGTACCTGGTCATGGACTTCGTCGAGGGGCCCACCGTCGAGCAGCGCCTCGCCGCCGAGGGCCCGCTCGACGCCGCACGCGCGCGGCAGCTGGGTCGGCAGATCGCCGACGCGCTGGCGGCGTTGCACCGGGCGGGCATCGTGCACCGCGACCTCAAGCCGGCCAACATGAAGTGGGTCACCGACCCTGCCGGCGACGAGCACGTCTTCATCCTCGACCTGGGCATCTGCAAGCCGCTGGGCGGGTGGGACGCCGCGGTCCTGCAGACCCAGGGGCCGATCGGGACCCCGCTCTACATGGCGCCCGAGCAGTGTGGCCAGAGCGACGCGGTGGGGCCGCGCACCGACCAGTTCGCGCTCGGCTGCATCCTCTACGAGATGGTGACCGGCGTACGGCCCTTCATGGCGCCCGACATCGCCGGCGTGGTGAAGCGGGTCTGCTTTCGCGACCCCGAGCCGCCCTCCAGCCTGCAGCCGACGCTGCCGAGCGCGCTCGACGCGGTCATCATGCGGCTGCTCGCCAAGGCACCCGAGGCGCGCTTCGCCGACATGAACGCAGTGGCCGCGGCGCTGGCGCCGACCGAGGCGCCGGTCGACGTCGTGAGCCGGCCGCGCATCGAGCGCCGCGGCATCCTGCAACTCGCGCTGGCCGGTCTGAGCGTCGCGCTCGGTATCCGGGCGGCCGCCTGCGGCGTCGAGCGGCTCGAACCCGTCGAGGCGCCGGCGATCGAAGTCGCGGCGGCCGTCACGCCGGCGTCCGGGACCCCGCTGCCGGCTGCCGCGGCGCCCCCGATCGCAGCCGAGAGCCCGCTCGCCGACGCGCCGGCGCCGCCGGACCAGGGCCCGCCGAGCGCTCCCGGTCCGCCCGCCGATGCCGCGCCAGCGACACCGCCCGCCGCCCGCGAAGGCGCCGATCGCCCGGCCGTGACGCGCTCGACGAAGCGGGCCGGCGCCTCGAAGGCCCGGTCTCGCCGGCCGGCGCGGCCGTCCCGTGTAGCGCAAGAGGCCGCGCCGGTCGCCGCGCCCGCGCCGTCCGCCGTCGAAGCGGCGCCGTCCCGGGTGGCCGAGGCCGCGAATCGGGGGTCGCTCACCGCCCCGACGCCGACCGCCCCGACGGCCACGGCCCCGACGCCCACCGCCCCGCCGGCCGCGCGCCCGACGGCCGCTCCGCCGAGCGCGACCGAGAGCGCGCCGGCGCGCGCACCGAAGCGCAGACCCGAGTCCCGCAAGAGCCTCATGCAGCTCGGCGAAGACCTCGAACGCGCCGCCGGCGGCTAGCCGGCCCGCAGATCCAGACCCCGAAACCCCGACCCAGGAGAAGACGATGCCGTCACCCATCACCCGCAGCCTCACTCTCGCCGCCGCCCTCGCCGCCGCCGCGCTGTCCGCCGGCACCTTGTCCGGTTGCGGCGCCTGCCAGGCCGACCGCCCCGCGTGGATCATGGCCGACGCCTCCGACGACGACGCTCTGCGCGCCGCGGCGCCCGGGCGCTCGGCGGGCGGCGAAGGCATCGCCCGCGAGAAAGCCGGCGGCGCCGCCCGGGCCGAGCTGGGCCGGGCGCTGGAGATCGAGGTCAGCGATCTGAGCGATCGACTCGTCAAGGACCTCGACTTGAGCGCCGGCCTGGACGTGGTCACCGACTTCACCCGCAGCGTGCGCCGGCAGTATTCGAGCCAGGCCCTGCGCGGCAGCCGGATCGTGAAGTACTGGAACGAGCCCTGCGCCGACAACGTCTGGGCGCAGGCCGAGCTGCCCCGCAGCGGCCTCGACGCGCTGCTGGCCGGCACCGCCCGGGAGCAGCTCGAGCGGCTGCGGCTCAGCGAAGAGCAGCTCGAGAAGGCGCTCGAGGTGATCGAGGCGGTGCGCGCCGACCGCTCGGGCCGCTGAGTCCGAGCGGTCGGACGCCATGGGTGCAGATGGTCGGATGGCCATCACCCGTGGCGCCGGCGGTCATCGCCGCGCTCAGCGCTCGACGGGCAGGACCGCCAAGGACCGCCGGGGCGAGCCGGTCGGCGCAGGCCCATCAGAAGCGACCGCCGAGCACGACGCCGCCGGGCGATGGGGCGATCGCGATCCAGTCGCGGTCTTCCCCGCGCAGCGCCAGGCGCCAGATCAAGCCGCCCACCAGCAGCGCGCCGCCGGTGGCGTAGCCCGCGATCGAGGCGTACTTCGTCGCGTTCAGCGCGGTGCGCTGTCGGTTGTACTCGCCGATGCTGGACTGATCGGCGTCCTCTTCACCGTCGACCGCTTCGAGCGCGTCGCTGCGCAGCCGGGTGACCGCCTCGCCGTCATGGTGGTTGACGTAGTGCGCCGCGCCGCCGAGGGCCAGCAGCGAGAGGCCCGAGCCCACGAGCAGCCACGGCCCGAGTCGCGGAGGCGGATCGCCGGCCACCACGTCGTGGATCATGCCGTCGAAGTCGAAGCCGGCGCGCACGCCCGCGGCGAGGGCCATCGAGTCGCGTCCGGTGCCGTGGGCCTGCGGTGTCTGCTGCCCCCGGTTGACTTGTCCGATGGCGTCGGCGGCGCAGCGCGCCACCTCCACCGCGGTCACCCGGCCGTCGTCGGCAACCCCCGGCTCGGGCGGGAAGCGGCCCTCACACCAGCCCTGCAGCGCGCCGAGCGCCAGATAGCTGAACGCCGGGCGCAGCGACTTGGTCAGCAGCCCGGCCGTCTCGTCGCCCTTGCCGGCGGTGAGCACCACCCCGGTGGGCGCGCTCTTCACATCGGGCCAGACCAGCGGTTGATCGGTGTTCAGCGCGTCGCCCTGGCGGTCGCGCCCCGAGAAGCAGGTGTCGAGGATCGCGACGTGCTCGCGCCCGGCCAGCTTCTGGCTCAGCGCGTATTGCCCCAGGCTGTTGCCGCCGATGCTGGCCTTCTCCCGCTCGGCGTCGACGGCGATGAGCAGCCCCTCGCGCGCGCCCTGGGCGTCGGCCTTCTCCCGCGGGGCGCCGTGGCCGATGAAGACGAACCAGACCCGGCCGCCGTCGGCGGTCTGGCGCACCGCGCGCTCGATGCGGTCGACGATGCGCTCGCGGGTCGCCGCGTCGTCCCTGAGCACGTGCACCCGGTCGGAGGCCAGCCCGCGCACGTCGAACAGGTAGCGCCGCCAGTCGTCGGCGTTGAGCCCGGCCCCGCGGACCCGCGGGTGGTGGCGATAGTGCTCGATGGCCACGACCACCGCGGCGTCCCGCGGCCGCGCGTCGGGCGCGGTGCCCGGTGCGGCGGCGGTGGGCGCCGGCCAGGGGATCGAGGCGCAGCCGGCGATGGCGGGCGTCAGCGCGAGGGTCGCGAGCAGAGCGCGTACGACAGACATGGGGGCTCCTGGATGTGGGGTCGGTGGTCGGGCGGGCATCAGCGGGCCTCGGCGGGGCGCACCCGGAAGTAGAGCGTGGTCGACCCCCAGCGCTCTGCGGAGGCGGACAGCGCGCCCAGGGCCTCGATCATCGCCTCGTGGGTGCGACGGTCGGCCACCCGGCCGCTGACCGACAGCGGGAAGCGCGCGGGGGGGATGGTGTCGGGCCGCGCGGTCACGACGATACGCAGCCGCTCGGCGCCGGGTATCCGCGGCATCTCGGCGAGCAGCGGACCGCTGCCCTCGGGCGCGACATCCCGCGGGATCTCCAGCCGCCGGCCGGCGGCGATCGGCACCGGGCCGGCGCCGTCGAGCGGCAGGATCCGACTCACCCCGCCGTCGGGATGCACCTTGAGCACCGTGAGATAGCCGTCGTGGGACGCGGTCACCCCCAGGCGCATCGCGTCGCCGTCGATCGGTTGCTGCGGCTGCACGTCGGCCTCGACCCGCACGTCGCCTTCGAGGGGCCGCATCAAGATGGCCTTGAGGAAGTCGGGCACGGGCGTCGGATGCGACGTGCGCAGCACGGCCACGTAGCTGTCGGCCGGAAACTCCACCACCGTCGACGCCACCTGCTCGGCCAACGCCGGCGGGCGGACCGCGTCGAGGGTCAGCGACAGCGTCGCGCCACCGGAGCGCATCGTGCCGTAGACCAGCACGTCGGCCCGGTGCTGCTTCAGCAAGGGGCCGAGGCCGCCCGCCGCCTGGGGCCGGCTGATCTTGGCGACGATCTGGCCGTGTTCGAGCAGGGCCGCGCTCACCCGATCGGCCACCAGCAGGCCCAGGTCGTGGGTGTAGCCCCCGGACTCGAAGGCCGGCAGGACGAGGACCCGCTGGTTCTTCTCGAAGCGGGGCGCCATGGCGGCGACCGCCGACTCGATGCGTCGGGTGAGCACGCTCTTCTTCGAGACCCGCACATGGGCCCAGAAGCGACCGTCCGGCGCCCGCCAATAGGGCGACGCGAGGGCCTGACCCCGGATCTCCTGCTGCCACGCCGCCCGCTCCCCGCGGCGCCACTCCTCTTGGATGTCGGTCGAGCCGTTGTCGACGAGCTCGCGCACGTCGCGGGTGTCGATGCCGCCCACCTCGATGCAGATCGACCGGGCGAGCGCGTTGATCGCCGCCAGATACGCCGCGTCCCGGTCGGCGCCCGAACCCACCCCATGGTGCCAGTCCGGATCTGCCGGCGTCGGCGTCGCCCCCGGACAGACCCACGCCGGGCAATCTGCGGCGTCACGGGCCAGCGGCGGCGGACCACAGCTCACCAGCCCGGCCAGCGCCATCAGCAGGGCCCAGCGGGCGCCTGAGGCCCGTATTCGGACGAAATTGCGATACAGCATGTATTGAGCGCCTGCGCGTATCATTTTCTGGCATATGGATACCTGAATTGACTTCTGGGGCGCAAGTCGTCACCGTATGACCATCGAAAGTATTCGATCGGAGGCCTGTCATGCCCGTGCACCGTCACCCTTGTGCGATATCACTGCGCCGCTGCGTGCAGTCTTGCGCCGCCCTGCTGCTCTCCACCCTTCTGCTCTGCATCGCGCCGCTGCTGCTCGCCGGCTGCCAGGACGAGGTCCAGGGCGTCCGTCGGCCCTACGAGCGCGGATCGCTGTTCCAGTACTCCGACCGCGTCCTGCTCGACGACGACAGCGATCCGCGCTGCTTCGACCCGGTCGACGGCAGCAACAACAACCTCGCCGGCCTGCTCACCCGCAGCCTGCGCCAGGAGATCAGCGAGGTCGACGGGCGGGTGGACCCCGCCGACGCCCGGGCCACGCTCGCCGCCATCGGCAACCGCCAGCCGGGCGTCCCCTTCGACGACAGCCCGTTGAGGGGCGGCGACCTGTGCTCGCCGGTCAGCAAGCTGATCGCCGGCGGCTACTACGACGCGACCGGCATGCCGCCGACCATGGGCGGCTGGTGCGAGCGCTACGGCCTCGCGCCCGACTGCCAGACCGGCGGCCTCGAGACGATCCTCGCCGCCGAGGACGCGCCGCGCGACCTGCAGGTGAGCTACTTCAACGCCCACGCGCTGCCGGTCTTCCGCATCACCCTGTGCAACCAGCAGCCGGGGCCCGGCTTCGCCTGCGTCAACCTCAACTTCGTCTGCCCCGAGCGGCTGCCGGGCGGCATCCGGATCGACGAGAGCGGCACACCGTTGCCACTGCCGGTCTCAGAGGCCCTGTGTGATCCGGTCGACGCGGGCTGCAATCAATGCGAGGCGGTCAGCGTGACGATGCACTACGACGTGCCCCGCGACGCGGCGGGTGATCCGGTGCCGGGCGCCGAGCCGATGGTGATCTTCGGCGCCTATCGCGGCGTGGGGCCCGACGCGCCGCTGATGGACCGCATCGACCTCGACTTCAGCGGGGTCGAGGACCCCCACGAGACGATCCCCAACATCTGCAACGACTGCCACGGCGGCCAGGCATACGCGCCGCTCGATGCGCGCTCCCCGACCCTCGACGAGCTGGACATGCAGGCGCAGTTCCTGCCGATCAACCCGCGCTACGCGCTGCGGGACAAGGCCGAGCTGTTCGCCTTCCTCGACGAGGGGCTGGCCTTCGACGAGGCGCTGATGCGGGTCGAGCCGGCGACCGCGCTGCAGGCTCTGCAGACCGTGCTCGGGCGCGCCGACGGCGCGGTGGAGTTCTTCGGGGTCAGCGGCGCGCAGCGGGCCGACGGGCAGCGGCTCTTCGATACCCGGCTGGTGGGTGATCTGCAGGTCGTACCGGGTCAGCCGGCCCGCCTCGACATCAGCGGTGACCTGGCCGATACCCGCGCGATCAACCGGCTGATCCTGACCACCGACCCGTTGCCGGGCAACGCCACGGTGCTCGCGGCGACCATCGCTGATCTCGATCGCCTGCTCGACGGCGGCGAGGCCTACCCCGAGCTGCACCGGCAGGCGGAGCTGCCGCCGGATTGGGCCGCGGCCGGCGTCGACCCGGCGGATTTCCGGCTGGTGGCCGAGCACTGCACCGACTCGTGCCACATCAGCCTCGTCGGTGAGGTCGACTTCCAGCAGTTCGACGCGTTCGTCGAGTATCGCGAGTCGACGTTCTTCGACCTGTGTCGGGACTACGCCATGCCCCAGAGCCCCGAGTCGTTCAACCTGTTCTGGAGCAAGAGCGACCGGGTGGGCGAAGCGAGCCGCGGCGACGACGTCGAGGCGCTGTTGACCCGCGCGATCGGCCCCGGGTGGGCGCCGCTGCTGACGGCCCGTGAGCTGGACGTCGAGTGCCCCATCCCGCCGCTGGTCTTCGGCGCGGCGCTGGCCCAGCCCGAGTTCACGTCACCGCAGGTGCTGCGGGGCAAGGCCCGCGCGTGCCGGGCCGAGCTGGCCGCCGAGGGCGGCGCGGCGGACATCGAGACCCCGCGGCTGCGCAACTGCCGGGCGATCTGCGCCGACGTGGTGCTCGACAGCGGCTTCGAGCAGAGCGCGGCGATCACCGGCGCGACCTGCGACGCGCTGGTGACCGAGGGGCTGATCGGGGTCGATACGGCGCGGCTGGAAGAGCTGCGGGAGATCCGCCGGGCCGCGGGGCGGGAGGCGTGGGCGGTCGACGTGGCGACGCCGCGGTGAGCGGCCGTTTGCTGTCGGGCATCAAGACTCGCCGAGCCAGACTACGTGCTTCATGAAGTCGAGCCGCTCCCGAACGGGGCGGCGGAGTTCGGGCCGTTGCAACAGCACTTCGATGACCCGTCCCCGCTGCTGGCCGACGAAGTTCTCGGATGACTCGGGATCGTCATCGATAGCGTCGCTGACGTCTTCCGTGGCGAGGATGAAGGCAAGAATCCGTTCGACGGTCACGATGGCGGGATCCAGGAGTTCGCGCGTGGCGGCGTGCACGTCGAAGGCATCCAGGAGTCGATCGGCGACAGGCTCCGTTCTGGCCATCGGTGCTATGTCGACATCCGTGCGGAGGGCGATCCAGTCGAAGAAGTCCGGCGCTTCGGCGGGCAACCGGGCGGCTGCGTCCGGACGTGCATTGACGAGCAGTGTCAACTTTCGCTCGGCGATGAGCGGTCGGTTCCGATTGAGCCAGCGCAGATCCTGCCGCCGAAGAATCAGAGGGACGGTGGCACCCGTGGGCTGCTCACGCAGGTCGCTCGCGCAGGTTCTCAGCTCGACCGTCTGATCGGCCCTACGCTCCAGGAGCTGCATCAAGGGCTTGAGATGCGCGAATCTGTTGGCGACCAGTAGGATGACCCGACCGTGCCCGCCCTCGGCGAGCGCGAGCGCGCGCTCGACGTCGGCGAGCCAGTCGCTCATGGGCGCCGGATGCGATCGAGCAGCAGCGGATGCGGGAAGAACCACTCCGAGTGATTCGGATAAGGCAGCAGCCGGCCGCTGGCGAGCAGCTCGTCGATGTACCGGCTGCGCGGCAGGGTGCCATGGGGGTCGTCCATCACCGCCCGCAAGACGTCGACGTGCTCGCGATAGATGCCGGTCTCGCGCAGCCGCCGCTGCTCGTCGAGCACCTTGCTGGCGATGTCATCGGTGATGTGATCGACGTCGGCCGAGAAGGCATGGCCCGCGGCCTCCTGGATGAACGTCACGAAGTCGCGCGCCCGGCCGCCGGAGTGCCATGCCAGCCGACGCAGCGCGCCGACCTCGCCGATGGCATGCCCGACCTGATCTTCGAGGTCGGCCACCCGGCCGGCGAACAAGCGCTCGAAGAAGGCCACCCCGTCACCGGGCCGCCCCGCGTCGCCTGGCGCCTCGGGGTCGAGCACCGGCTCGTTGACCAATACGTGCTTGTGAAAGCCGCGGGCCTCGGCGAACGACGTGTGATGCCGCAGGGCGAACGGCGCCGTCACCACCAGCCGACAGGGCAGCTCGTGCAGCAGGGTCGAGCGCACGAAGAGCGCCTCGGCCCGGGCCAGCGCCTCGGGCGCGCCGCTGAGCCGGTCGAGGCCGTCGAGCAGCACCAGCACCGGGCGGCCGTCGAGCTCGGCGGCGTGGCGCAGCACATCGGCCGCGGCGGCCACCACGTAGCGCACCCGCGGGTCCTGGTCGGTGAGCTGCCGCGCCGGGCGGCCGAGCCGCGCGTTCCAGCGCAGCGCCCCCACGGTATTGGCCAGCGTGGTCAGGGCGGCGCTGCCCCCGACGAGCGTCGAGGCGGTGACGGTGAGGGTCTTGGCGAGCTGCCCCACGTCGACCTGCGCCCGCTGATCGGTCGGCAGCAGGTCGAGCCACGCTTCGCCGAGCGCTGCCAGGATCTGCGGTTTCCAACGATCGGGGAACCGCTCGGCGGCCGCTCGGGCGGTGGCGAGGCCCGCGAGCACGCAGACCTCCCACGGGGCCAGGGTCTCGAGGGCGGCCGACTCACCGACGACATCGGTCAGGTGGCGGTGCACGTCGAAGAAGACGACGAACTCGCGCTCGCGGCGGTCTTCGGCCAGCCGCAAGAGCTCGGTGGTCTTGCCGGCGCCCATCGTGCCGGCGAGCAGGATCTTGGTATGGGTCTCGAACGGCAGGTTGAGCCGCTCGTGCAGCGCATAGAGGCCCCGCCGGGTGCGGTCGACGCGCCACGCGCTGCGCTCGGGTGGCGAGAGCGGGTCGAAGCGCTGGTAGATGGCTTTCCACAGGGCCGTCGCGTCCATGCCGCAGGCGTACCATACGTCGGCGCGAGAGCGCTATCGGCGTCGAGCGGCGTGCGATGGGCCCGCCTACCAGCGCAGCCCCACCCGAACCCGGGCCAGGTGCACGTCGCCCAGGTGGGCGAAGGTCGATGTGCCATCGCGGGCGAACTCATAACGCCCGCCGACGGTCCAGTGATCATCCAGCCGCACGGTCGCCTCGGTGCGCAGGGCGAGCATGTCTTCGGCCTCGCCGCTCAGGTAGCGGCTGCCGAAGCCATAGCGGGCCCAGGTCGCCCAGACGCCGGCGGTCAGCCAGCGCTCGGTGAGCAGCCGGCGGCCGCGGGTCGGGGTGTCGACGGCCACGAAGCGCGCCCCGAGGCCGACGGCGTGGCGGTCGGCTTCGGGGCCGGCGGCGACGTCGTCGAAGAGTGGCAGCGGGCCCACGGCGCTGCGGTCGTAGAGCGCGCCGTCGTAGGTCGCCTCCAGCTCGAGGCCGGTCTTTGGACTCAGCCGCAGCGCGCCGGAGGCGGCCAGGCCGAACTCGATCCGCCCCGCGTCGTAGGGGCCGGCGACCACCTCGCCGGCGTGCACCGCGTGCAGCCGGGCGTGGGGCTCGATGGCCCAGCCGGAGACGGGCTCGACGGTCAGCCGGGCGGCGATGTCGGTGTAGTCCGCCCGGTCGGGCAGGTTCAGCCGCAGCGCTTCGAAGGTGGTCTGGCGGGTCTGTCGGGTCCGCGGGTCGAAGGCGGTGTGGCTGCGCCCGGCGGCCAGATCGTACGGCGCGTCTTCGCCCAGCTTGTGGTCGAGGTCGACCGTCAACAGGCTCGGGCCGAGCGCCCAGCGGGCGCCGACGCGCACGTGGCTCGGCGCGAGGTCGAGCAGGTCGAGGCGCGCGTCGAGCAGCAGGTCGCGGCCGACGTCGACGGCGGCCGCCAGCTCGCCCAGGCCCAGGCGCTGCTCGATGACATCGGGGGTGAAGCCGGCGTCGAAGCGCAAGGCGTCGAGCGGGTCGAGGTCGAGCGTGCGCTGGAAGATCTGGTACTCGGCGCGCAGGTTCAGCGGCAGGTCGAGCTCGCGCTCGAGGTCGACCAGCAGGCGTACGCCGCCGATGAGGCCCGGGTCGTCCTGCAGCCGCCCGTAGACCGCCGAGCGGCGCCCGCCGTAGAGCTGCGCGGTCAGCGCGCGGGCGTCGAGGCCCAGCTTCGCCCCGTCGAACGTGACCGGGCGGGGCCCCCAGTGGGCCTGGCGGCCGGCGCGCAGGCTCAGCCGGCGGGCGAGGGGCCCGTCGCCGAAGCCATCGAGCTCGGCCCAGGCCTGGTGCACGAAGCCGAAGACGCCGCCGAACGCGTGCACCTGCCGGCGGTGCAGCGCCGCGTCCCGGGCCGGATCGAACTCGAAGGCGCGCAGGTCGGGGCCGCCGGCCAGATCGGCCGCGCCCGACAACGCGCCGTAGGCGGCGAAGCCCGGGCGGTGCGCGCCGAGGCGCAGGTCGCCACGCACGGCGGTGGTGTCCGACCGGCCGACCACCGCCTGTCCATCGGGCCAGCGCGGGCCGAGGCCCATGGCGGTGTGCTCCAGCTCGAGCCCGGTGTCGAGGTCGACCGCCCACGGATCACCGCGCCCGTCGGGCGGGTCTTCGCTGGCGTCGGCGGTCGGGCAGAGGGCGAGCAGCGCGCAGAGCGCCGGGCCGCAGGCGGCGGCCGCGGTCGGGAGACGGTACATGGGATCACCTCAATCCGCTGAAGGGCAGCGCCTCGCCGGTATGGCAGCGGGCGCACGAAGACTCGACGGTGTGGCAGGTCATGCACGCCCGCGGGTTCTGGCGGGCGGCCACGTCGTGGCGGAACCGGAACGCGATCAGCGGGCTGTGACTCGGCGGCGGCACGCTGTGGCACGCGGTGCAGGTGTCGACCTCGTGGCAGGTGGCGCACGCGGCCGGATCGCGGGCGGCGGCCCGGCCGTGCTCGGCGCCGCGCCAGCGCACGGTGTGGCTGCGCGGCGCCCAGACGGCGTGGCAGTCCTGGCAGGTATCGAGCCGGCCGGCCGACAGCCCGCTGTGGCAGTCGCCGCAGCGGGCGTCGGCGCTGCTCGCCGCCTCGGCGTGGGCCTTGCGGAACCGCAGGCTGTGGTCGTCGGGGCTCTCGCCACGGGTGAGCTGCCGCGTCACCGCCGGTGGGTCGTCGGGCGGCCCGACGGGCCGGGTGCCGGTGCAGGCGGCCGCGCCCGCGACGACGAGGCCCGTCAAGAGGAACGCGAGCGTCCGCGAAGCTGCGGGTGATGACGCCATTGTAGAACCCCGGTGCTCATTATTTGATCGCGTGGTTGACGTTAATGCCATGAATGGCATTTGTAAACGTGTTTATGCTTGACTTGTGCGCGATGGGGGCAGATCCTGGGCAGGAGGAGCATTCAGATGCGCATGTCGACCGAGAGGCGGAGATACAGGGCGAGCCGGTGGGTGCTCGTCACGGCGCTGTCGGCGCTCGCGCCTGCCGCGGCGGCCGAGGTCCCGCGCTTCGACCACCGGATCGAGGCGCACGCCGGCCGGTCGTGCACCGACTGCCATCGGCTGGCTGCCACGGACTGGCGCCGCGCCTCGCCGGCGCCCGGCGGGGGGCACGCGCCGTGTATCGACTGCCACGCCGACGCCTGGCGGGCGTCGAGCACCTGGGTGCCGCTCTGCGTGACCTGTCACCGGCTCGACGGTCGGGGGCGCCCGCGCTCGGCGCGCTTCTGGGCGCCGCGGCAGCGGGGGCCCAGCGACTTCTGGCTCGCGGCGTTCGACCATGGTGCCCATCGCGCGCGCGCGGCGGCGGGTGAGGCCGACGCCGGGTGCCGCGCGTGCCATGCGGGGCCCGACCGGGCCGATGGCTTCGCCCGCCCGGGGCATGGCGCGTGCGCGTCGTGCCACGGGCAGCCGGATGGGCCCGCCCCGACGATGGCCCGGTGCACCGACTGCCACCGACCGCGGGGCGACGCGCTGATCCCGCCGGCGGCGAGCGGGGTCGAGCATGCCTATCGCATGACCGCCGGCTTCGATCACCGCCGGCATGCGCCCCATGGCGCGCGCTGCGCCGACTGCCACGCCGTCGACCCGCCGGCCGGCGCCGTCGTTCCGCTGCCACACAAGCCGGCGTGCAGCGGGTGCCACGACGGATCGACGGCGTTCGCGGTGACCGGAACCCGGTGCAGGAGTTGTCATGTGGTGTCCGAGAGATAGAACCTTGCACGCTGCGCTCGGCGTCCTGTTCGGCGCGGCGCTGTGGTTCGGCCCCGGCGCCGACGCCCGGGCCGCCGAAGGCGCGGTCGCCGGCGAGCGGGCGGCGGCCGAGCGCCGGGGCCCGGCGCCGCGGTACGGGCACGCCGAGCACGCGCGACGCTTCGACGTCTCGGCCAACTGCGCCACCTGCCATCGACTCGAAGCCGATGGGCGCCTGCGTTTTCCGGGGGCCGACGACCACGCCCCGTGCGCGAGCTGCCACGCCGACTTCCGTCAACGGCCGGGCTCGACGCCCGCGGCGGGCGCGCCGGCGCCCGTGGCCGGTCATGTCGACCGCTTCTGCGAGACGTGCCACGCCCATGGCGACCCGTGGCGGCCCAACCCGCCGCGGCAGCGCTTCTCGACGCCGAGCGCGTTCGTCGCGGTCTTCCCCCACGACCAGCCGGCCCATCAGGGCATGGACTGCGCCCGCTGCCACCCCGAGCAGGGCGGCGGCGCGCCGCTGCGCGGGGCCGATCCGCTCGCGCCGACCCATCAGCTCTGCGTCGACTGTCACGGCACCGTCGCCCGCCCGGCCATGCAGGACTGCGGCGGGTGTCATCGGATGGCCGAGAGCGCGAAGGCGGCTGCACCCGAGGGGCGCGGCTGGCGGGTGACGCGCTTCGATCACCGCCTGCACGGGCGCGACGTGCGCACCGCGCAGCGTATGCCCGACGCCGACGCCGACGCCCGCGGCTGGGCCGCGTTCGATCGCTCGACCGCGGCGGGCGTGCCGTGCGCCACCTGTCATGCGCCAGCCACCGATGGCCAGATGGGGCGGCCGAAGATGGCCGACTGCGATGACTGCCACGACGGGCGGCATGCCTTCCCCACGACCGGCTTCGACTGCGCGCGATGCCACGGCCCGACAGGCGCGGCCGGGAGCGGGATCCGATGAGGCGGCGGGCGCGGATCGCGGCGGGCCTGTCGAGGCTGGTCGGCGTGATGATCGGGCTCGCCTTCGGCGGCGCGGCGGCCGCGCCCGCCGGCTTCGACCACGCGACCCACCTCGCGGCGATGGCGGAGCCGGGCTGTGATGGCTGCCACCCGGCCGATGGCTCCGCCGATCGGGTGCGGGCCGGCGGGCCGACCGCGGCGAGCGCGCACCGCACCTGCAGCGACGGGGCGTGCCACAGCGCCGCCTTCGGGCCCCGCGTGCAGCCCGATCCGCTCTGCGCGGTGTGCCACGCGGGGGTCGAGGCCGAGGTGATCTGGTCGAATATGGACCAGATGCGCGGGTTCCCTTCGCGCGAGCGCGCGCAGAGTGATGTGTGCGTGACGTTCTCCCATGCGCTGCACGGCGATCGCCGCCGCATGGCACCGCTCGAGCCGGTGGATGACTGCGGGGCGTGCCATGACATGGCGGCCCGCGGCGGATCGCCGGATGCGATCGCCGGGTCGCAGGACGAGGGGGCGCCGACCCATGCCGCCTGCGCTGGCTGCCACGACGGCGCCCGCGTCGGGCCCGATGGTCCGGTGCGCCCCGACATGGGCGACTGCGCCGGCTGCCATCCGGCGCCCGGTGACGGCGAGACGTGTCGGCCGGCCCTGCGACGGGCGCGGACCGTGCTGCGCGGCTTCTCCCACGCGACCCATGTCGGCGCCCGGCATCCGCGCCGGCGCCGCGAGACCCGCTGCGGTGACTGCCACACCCGGGTCGACCGCGCCGAGCGGGTGGCGGACATCGAGCTGATCGGCCAGGGCAAGGCGACCATGAACGGCGCGTGTCGCCAATGCCATGACGGGCGCGCCGCGTTCCACATCGATCGCCGCTGCGCTGGCTGCCACCCCCCGGGCTTCGTCGAGCGCCGCGCGCCGGGAGCCCGCTTCACCCACGCCCGACCGTGAGGAGACCGATGAACGCGCCGCAACCGCTCTCCGCCGCCGCGCCCTCGGCGCACGCCGCCCCGTCGGATGTCATCGACGCGCTTCGGGGGTCGGGTCTGTTCGATCACCTCGGTGCGGAGCGGCTCGCCGCGCTCGCCGATCGGGGGGCGCTGCGGCGACGCTTCGCGGCGGGCGCGCGGCTCTTCGAGCGGGGCAGCCACGGGCACGCGCTCATGATCCTGGTCGCGGGGCGGGTGCGTATCGACGGGGTGACCACCGATGGGCGCCCGGTGACGCTCGAGACGCTGAGCCGGCCCGGCGCGCTCTTCGGCGAGACCGCGGTGCTCGGCTTCACCCGGCGGATCGCGTCGGCGGTGGCCGAGGGCGAGGTCCGGGTGATCGAGATCGAGAAGGCGGTCGTCGAGCGACTCGACCGCGACATGGGCGGGCACGCGGTGCGCGACGCGGTGCGCGGTCGGGCCCATCGGCGGGCGTTTCGGGTCTTCTGCGCCGGCCATGTCTATCTGCAGACGCTCTCGCCCCAGGTCTGCAGCGCGCTGGCGGCGCGCACCCGCCTGCGCACGGTGAAGCGTGGCGAGCCGGTCTTCGACGCCGGTGAATCGGCCGAGCGGGTGGTGCTGTTGCGGGCCGGCCTCGCGCGGCTGTGGCGTGCCCGCGGCGCGCGGACGTCGGTGCTGGGCTACTTCAACCCGGGCGATGTCTTCGTGCCGCCCGATCTGATGCACGGGATCAGCCGCCCGGAAGACGCCCGCTGGCCCGACGCCCTGACGGCGCAGCTGCACGTCGAGGTCTTCGAGATCGAGCGGGCGGCCTTCGTCGACTTGCCCGTCGAGGCCCGCGCGGTCTTCGTCGACGCGGTCCGGGCGGCGCGGGCGCAGAGCGAGGGCTTGCGGGCGCTGGTCGGCGGGGGTGACGACCCGGCGCGCACCCTCGCCGCGATGGGGCCCGGCGCGACGGTGTTCGGGCTCATCGAGGCGGTCGAGCAGGCCGGCGCCCTCGAGGCCCGCTCCCTGTTGACCATCGACCTCGAGACCTGCGTGCGCTGTGGCAACTGCGTGCGCGCCTGCCAGTCACGCCACGGCCACGCCCGCATGGTGCGCCAGGGGCCGGTGGTCCGCGCCCGCAAGCGCCCCGATCGCCCCGGCGAGCACCGACGCACGCTGCTGCCCGGCTCGTGCCAGCACTGCGAGAAGCCGGATTGCATGGTCGACTGCCCCACCGGCGCCATCCACCGCAAGTCGACCGGCGAGGTGGCGATCGATCGCGCCCGCTGCATCGGCTGCGGACACTGCGCCCGCAACTGCCCTTGGGGCAACATCGCCATGGTGCCCGCGCCCCGGGCGGGCGACGGGCTGCTGCACCAGCTGCTCACCGCGCGCCTGGGCGGGGTGCGCGCCGACGGGCTCGATCCGTATGGGGCCGTCGAGCTGCGTCGGGTGGCCGACAAGTGTGACCTCTGCGCCGATCATGCCCAGGCCAACTGCGTGCACAACTGCCCCACCGGCGCGATCCTGCGGGTGGAGCCCGCCCGGTTCTTCGAGCCGCTGCAGGCGGTGGTCCGGCGAGCCGACGAGCAGGCGGGCGACGGGGCCACGGTGGTCGACCGGCCGGCCCGCACGCCGGCGTGGCTGCGCTGGAGCCTGACCCTGTTCGCGCTGGTCGGCCTCGCGCTGCTGGCGGCCGCCGGCGACTTCGACGCGCGCTCGCTCGCCGGGCGCTGGGTCGGCGCGGTGGCGCTGGCCGCCATGCTGGCCTCGGCGGCGCTCGGTGTGCGCCGGGGCCTGGCCCGCGCGCGGCGTCAGGGCGGCCGCTACCGCACCTGGGTCGCCGCGCATCTGAGCCTGGGCGCGATCGCGTGCGGCGGCGCCCTGCTGCACGCCGGCGCCGATCTCGGCGGCCCGCTGACCGGCGCGCTGTGGGTCCTGGCGGCGCTCGAAGGGCTCATGGGCCTCGCCGGGGTGCTGCTCTACCGCTGGATCCCGCGGGCCATCGGCCGCACCGAAGGCGCGAGCCAGCTCGAGGAGACGCTGCTCGAGGAGCGGTCCGCCGTCGAGCGACGCATGGCCGACCTGACGACCCCGTCGCGGGCCGAGCGCATCGGTGGCCTGCCCCGCGGGTCGGTCATCCGCTGTCTGACGGGCCGGGCCGACCACGACGCTCTGCGCCGCGCGGCCGAGCCCACGATCCGCCACGGCGGTGGCTCGCCCGAGGCGGTGCAGCTGTACGTCGATGGCCTGCGGCGGGTCGAGATCACCGCCGCCCTGTACGTCTATCGGCTGCGACGGGTCTGGCTGGCGCTGCACGTCGGCCTGGCCGTGGCGTTGACCGTCGGGGCGCTGACCCATGTGGTCGCCGTCATCCGCTTCTGGGGGCTCGGCGCATGATCGTGCTCGACCTGCTCGACGACCCGGCCGGCCCTCGCCGGCTCGAACGCGCCCTGCCGCTCGAGATCGGCGGCGGGGCCGACGTCGACCCCGGCGGCGGCCCGGCGCGGTGCCGGCTCTCCCTGGATGGCGGCGGCGTCGTCGCCGAGCCGGTGCGCGGCGCCGGCCTGCAGGTCAGCCTGGACGGTCGCTGGCACCCGCTGGTCGACGCCACGCTCGTGCCGCTGGGCGAGTGCGTTGCGGTGGGCGATCGACGGGTCCAGATCGTCGACGTGCGGCCGGTGCAGCCCGCGTCGACCCACGGCGCCGACCAGATGTCGCGGACCGATCGCGCGCTCCGGGCGGTCCTCGCCGCCAGCCCGCTGCTCACCGTCGACGTCGCCGGCGAGACCCTCGCGGCGGGCGGCGAGACGCTGGGCGCGGCCCCCGACTGGAGCCTGCTCGATCCGCCGGACGACGCCCGGGCCATGAGCGAAGACGGGGTCTGGACCTCCGCCCTCGCGCCGGTCACGTCCGCGCGACAGACCCACGCCGACCCGGCTCCGCTGGCCCCCGGCGTGCCGGCCAATACGCACTTCGAGGCCCACCCGTCGGGCGCGGCGGCGACCCGTTGGGATGGACCCGAGCCGGTCTTCGCCTTGCCCGATGGGATCGTGCGTCGCCCGCGCTTGAGCATCGGCCACAGCCCCTCCGCGGACCTGCGGCTCGACGACCCCGACCTCGGCGGGCAGGCGGCCGAGATCGCCTTCGACGGGCGCGGCTTCGTCCTGCACGACCGCGGGTCCGCTGGCCTCTTCGTCGGCGACGAGCGCATCACCGAGCTGCGCCTCGAAGGCGGCGAGCAGGTGCGGCTGGGCGCCTTCGTCCTGGCGTTCGTGGTCGAGGGCAGCGCCTGCGATGTCTCGGTGGGCCGGCTGCCCGTCGCCCCCGTCGCCGAGGCCGGACCCGCGGCGTCGATGGCGTTCGCGTCCCCGTTCGCCACAGTGCTGCGCCGACCGGTCGATCCCGACGCGGGCCCCGCGGTTCATCGCCCGGTCCGCGCCCGGTTCGCGCCGCGCTGGACGGCGCCCGCCGACGTGAGGCACCCGCTCGGTCGGGGGGCGGTCGCCGTGACGCTCGTCGCGCTGATCGGCTGGTCCCTCGGCGCCGCATCGAGCGACGACGCGGTCGCCGGGCGCACGCTCGGCGCCGCTCACAGCAGCCCGCGATTCGCCAGCGAAGCCCTCGAACGCGACCTGCAGGGCTGCGGCGCATGTCACAGCGTCGGCGTCTCGAACGCCCGCTGCGAGAGCTGCCACACCGATCAGGGGTCGGCGCTGGCCGATGCTGGCGATCGGCTGCGGCGTCACCCCGAGCAGGGCTGCGTCGACTGCCACGGTGAGCACCTCGCCGAAAGCCCGCCCGCGCTGGTGGCGCAGGCCCGCTGCGACGGCTGCCACCCGGCGGACGGCCCCGCGCCGCGCCATCGGATACTGACCGCCCAGCGCGCCCCGCGGCCGACCCCCTCGACCGCGACGCCGCTCGCCGGATTGTCCGGCGAGGCGCTGCATCAGGTTCACCGCGGGGTCGACGGCGCCTGCTTCGCCTGCCACGCCGCCGACGAAGCGCCCGCCGCTGTCGACCGCAGCCGCTGCCTGGACTGCCACGGCGGCGAGGCGCAGCTCGAGCAGCCGTGCACCACCTGCCACTTCGAGCATCGCCCGCCGACCGCGTCGGCGCCGACCCCGCCCGTGGCCGACCGCGGCGAGCCCCGGCCGTCCGCCGGCGGCTGGCTGGCCTGGATCCCGGCGCTGGTGGTGTTCGTGCCGCTCATCGGCCTCGTGCGGCGCAAGCCCGCGGCCGAGCGGCCGCTGGTCGAAGACGACGGGCCGGCCGACGGCGAGTGGACCCGCAAGAAGCAGATCCACATCGAGCCCGACCTGTGCGTGGCCTGCGCCGCCTGCGTGACCACCTGCCCTTTTGCGGTGCTGCAGCTCGACGGGGCCACCTGGACGAGCAAGGTGGTCGGCGTCGACGTCACCCGGCAGATCGCGGTCGTCAAGGACTTCGACCGCTGCCAGCAGGAGGCCTCGTGCGAGGTGGAGTGCCCCACCGGCGCGCTGCGTCGGGCCTTCGGCGAGGTGCAGCTCGTCGACGCCCCCGACATCGACCGCCACTTCGAGACCGCTCTGCCCGGGGTCTACCTCGCGGGCGCCGTCTCGGGGGTCGAGCTGGTCAAGAACGCGCTCAACATCGGCCACCGCTGCGTCGAGCACGCGGTCGCCGGGGGCCTCGCGCCCGGTGGGCCGACCACCGTCGACGGGCTGCCGGCGTTCGACATCGCCATCATCGGCGCTGGCCCGGCGGGGCTCGCGGCGGCGGCCGACGCCCGGCACCACGGCCTGCGCCACCTGGTGGTCGAGCAGGGCCCGGGCATCGCCGGCATGCTCACCGACAACTTTCCGCCCGACAAGCCGGTGCAGCTCAACCCGGTCGAGGTGAAGCACCTCAGCCGCGTGTGGCTGCCCGACGCCGCGCAGATCACCTGGCGCGAGCTGCGCGCGCGCTGGGCCGCCGACTTCAGCGCCCGCGGCCCGCTGCGCGAGACCCGCTTCGAGACGGCGATGAGCGGCCTCGAGCGCCACCCGCAGGGCTATCTGGTGCACATGGGCGAGAGCCGGGCCCTCGCCCGGCGGGTGATCATCGCCATCGGGGTGAAGTCGAACCACAACAAGCTCGGCCGCAGCGTGTATCTGCCCGGTGAGCAGAGCGCCAAGGTCAAGCGGGCGATGATCGACCCCACGCAGCATGTCGGCCAGCGCTGCGCGGTGATCGGCTGCGGCAACGCGGGGGTCGAGTGCGCGCTGGCCCTGGCGGCGTCGGGCATCGAGGTCACCTTGATCAACCACCGCCCCACGTTTCAGGTGGGCGGGCGCGGCGGCATGACCCCCGAGAACCACGGGCGCCTGATGACGGCGCTCGCGGCGTCCGGCGGTCGGTTCAAGGCCTGGCACGCCACGACCACCACCGCCATCGAGCCCGACGCCGTGCATGTGAAGCACGGACCCGAGGCCACCGAGCAGACCGGCCCCGAGACGACCCGCCCGCTCGGCGTCGCCGAGAGCCGGCTGCCCAACGACACGGTCTTCGCCATGATCGGCGCCCGCCCGCCGCTCAAGTGGCTCGAGGGGCTGGGCATCACCCTCACTCAGCGACCCGCCGACTGGTTTCCGGAGCGCACCGATGACGTCACTTGACCCCCGCCTCGTGCTCGCCGCCCTCTGGGCCCTGACGCTCGTCGGCTGCCCGCGGGACCAGCGCGTGCCCGACGCGGTGAAGACCGCCCTCTCCGGCCGATTCCTGCACGCCGCGCACCTCGTCGACGACGCGCGCTTCCGCGCGCTCAACGGCGGCCGGGCCCTGGCCTGTGCAGACTGCCACCGCTCGACCGCCGAGAACCGCTGGCAGCCCGAGCGCCCCGGCGTCGCGGACCACCAGCCCTGCGCCTCGTGCCACAAAGGCGCCTTCTATACGCCGCCCGGTGACTTCTGCACGAGCTGCCACACCGCCCTGCCCGACCCGCGCCGAGCCGTGCCCGCCGATCATCTGCTGCCCGAGTGGCCGCGTCGCCAGAAACACAGCGAGCTGGTGGGGCGCTTCAACCACCGGCTGCACCTCGGCGACCCGCGTATCGCCGAGAGCGGCGGGCTCACCTGCACCGACTGCCACACCGTCGATGGCAGCGGACCCTATGCCAGCATCCCCAGTCATCAGACCTGCGCCGAGTGCCACGCCGATGGCACCCGCCTGACCCGCATCGCCGCGCCGCGCCTCGACGCGTGCGCGAGCTGCCACGTCGACGGCGGCCCGGGGCGCGCGCGCAAGTACCTGGGCAACGACGTGGGCTTCGACCACGCAAAGCACATGCGCCTGGCCGATGGCACGGCGATCGAGTGCACCACCTGCCACGAGGCCATGACCCGCTCGACCTCCGCGCGGGCGGCCGATGTCGAGCTGCCCAAGATGATGAGCTGCCGCCAATGCCACGAAGACCGCCGCCGCACCCCGGCGCGGGTCGCCATGAGCGAGTGCGGGGTATGCCACGTCAACGGGGTCGAGGGCGCGGCGCCGGGGGACCACGGGCTGACCCGGTAGCCGGCTTCGACGTCGTGGGTTGCGCCCGACGCCGTCGGTGACGGGCTTCGAGCCGGCGTATGTCGCCGCGATGCGCCCGCTGCGCGCCGCCCGCTGACGGTCATCGGTCGCCGCCCGGCTGATATTCGCCCCAGTCGCGCGAGAGCATCAGCGCCTCCTGCTCCAGCTTGCAGCCGCGGTCGAGCAGCGCCTGCGCCAGGTCGAGCAGCGGGTTCTCCGGATCGTCGAGGTATCGGGCCAGGCGGCGGCGGTCGTGGGCGGTCAGCGGCCGGGTCGGGTGTTCGTCGAGCAGCGCCGGCTCCATCCGCCAGGGGATCAGCTCGACATCCGGCGCGTGCTCGCGCAGCAGGTCGCGCAGCTGCCGCACGATCAGCAGCCCGCCCGCGTCGAGGTCGCCCCAATGCCGCACTCGGGTGACGCCCGGCAGCTTCGCCAGCCGCGAGACCCAGCGGCGCTGAGCGCGGCGCAGGAAGCCCGACGTGAACACGCCCACCGCGTCGGTGAAGCCACCCTGCATCGCCAGACCTTCGAAGGGCGCGAGGTTCTCGATCGTGATGACCTCCGAGGCGGTGGTCCACAGCCCGTCGAGGCGGTCTGCGACCGGTCCGGTGATCGCGTACCACGGCGCGCTCATGCCCAGATCGATCCCGTGGCCACCGAACCGGAAGCCTGCCGGCCCAGCGGTCAGCACCGCGGTCGTCCAGTCCTGCACCAGCGTATCGAGCGGCGCGTCGAAGGCGGCCTCGATGGCCGCGCGGTGGTCTTCGATGCGCACCGCCTTGGTGGCGCCGAACGCTTCGAGCACGAGCACCCGCTTGGGCACCGGCAACGCGTCCGGATCACGGGCCAGCCGGTGCAGCGCCTCGATCAGCCGGGACGCCGCGTCGTGCGACGCCCGCTCGGCCTGCCACCCGTCGAGGCGCCGACGGCCCCGCTCGGTGATGCGCAGCGCGGTCGGACGGGTATCGCCCCGCCGATCGCGTCTCTCCCGGCGCTCGACCAGTCCCGCCGACCAGATGGCATGCACGCCGCGCTCGACATCGATGATGTCGGCGTCCGCGTCGGTGAACCGGCGCAGCGTCGCCCAGCGCATCTGCGAGACGCCGGCCAGATGCCTCAGCAGCGGCTCGGCCAGGGCACGATCGTGCGCCGCGAGCGGCTGCGGGGCGTCGCAGCGGATCCAGCCGCTCACGGGGTGTCATCCGGCGCGCGGAAGCCGAACTTCACCGGCGGCGCGAGCCTGAGCGACCCGTCCGGCGAGAACCCGCCGGCCGTCCGGGTGCAGGTGAGCACACCCTGCAGCCAATCCCCGCAGCGGCCGATGTCGAGGCTGGTGGGCATGCTCACCAGATACTGCGCGCCGGTGCGCCCCAAGAACGCGCCCAGCTCCTGGATCTTGTGGGTGTCGCTGGCCGAGAAGGGCTCGTCGACGAGGAAGAATCCGGCGCCGCCCGCTTCTCCGAGGGTGTTCATCGCCATCAGGATCGACAGCGCCGCCTTCTGACCGCCCGACAACGCGCGCGAGCTGTAGGGCACCGGCGCCTTCTGGCCCACCGCGACGTCCATTACGACCTCGAAGCGGCCGTCCTCCCGCTCGCGCAGCTTGCCCTCGACGTGGAAGTCCAGGCGCGCCGCCTCGGCCTTCACCCGGCCGAAGTAGGCCCGGAACTGCAGCCGCGTGGCGCGGACGTACTGATCGTGGGCCTGCTCCACCGCAGCCCGCGCGGCTTCGACCTGGCGCTTGATGCGCTCGAACTCGCCGCGCACCGCGTCGAGCTGGCGCTCCAGCGTACGCAGGTTCTCCGGCAGCGCGGGGTCGCGATCGGCCGATGGGAAGCGATCGATCGCTTTCTCGTCTTCGGCGATGAGGCGTTCGAGCCACGCCGGCCCGCTCTCGTCCACCTCCCGGGCCACGGCGTCCCGCTCGCGCTCGGTGGCCTCGGCCAGTATCGCCTCGCTGGCCGCGATCGCGTCGCGCAGGCGGGCCAGCTTCAGATCGGCCGCTTCCGCCTCGGCGCGGGCCTCGTCGGACGCTCGGCGCCTGCTCTCGGCGCGCTCTTCGGCGCGCTGCACCTCGATTTCGAGCCGCGTCACCCGTCGACCGAGGGCTTCTCGCTTTTCGAAGACCGCGCGCCGCGCCTGCATGACCCGCTCTTCGGCGTCTTCTGCCTCCTGCCGGCGCTCTTCGAGGCGCTGCACCTCGACGCCGACCTCGGCGTGCTCCGCGCGGATCGCCAGCCACGCTTGCCGCCGCGCCTCCTCGGCGAGCGTGCTGTCGAGCGCCTCGATCCGCCTTGTCAGATCGGCGCGCTGCGCCTCGAGTCGTCGACGCTGCCCATCCAGGTCGACCAGGGCCCGCTCGATCTCGGCCCGTCGCCGCGCCAGCGCGTCGCGGCCCAGGTAGAAGCGTTCGGTGCCGCGGTGGATGCCGCCGATGCGATCGAGCACGTAGCCCGCGCCGTCGACCTGCGCGCCGCGGCCGCGGAACGTGCCCTCGACCGCCCCTTCCAGTCGCTCGACCCGGCGCAGCAGGCGGATCACCAGCCCGGCGTAGCGCTTGTCCTTCACCCGCACGCCGTCGAGCAGCGGGTGCGCGCCGCGCTCGGGCGCTCGCGAGCGGATGTCCGGCGCCAGCACGTAGTATGGGAACCGCTGCGCCCGGGCCAGCTGCACCGCCTGGACGAACGACGCCTCGTCGGTCACCGCGATCGCGAAGCGCAGATCGCCGAGGAAGCTCTCGATCGCCTGCCGATCGGGCCCGTCCGGCTCGACGGGCTCGATCAGGTCGAGCAGCAACCCGTGCGGGATCTTCGCCCGGTTCAGCGCCTCACGCAGCCGCTCGACGGCCTCCGGCGGGTCGAGCACGCCTTTGTCGATGCGCGCCCGCTCGGCGACGAGGGCGGCGCGCTCGGCGTCCACGCGGGCTCGCTGATGATCCAAGCCCGCCCGCTCGGCGCGCGCGGCGTCGACCTGTTCGACCAACGCCCGCGCATCACGGACCGCCAGGCCCTCGGCGTCCCGGCGCACCGCGTCGAGTCGGGCCCACCGCGCCCGCGCATCGGCCAGCTCGCGCTCGACGGCGCGCCGGGCCGTCCGCTGCGCGTCGAAGCGCGCGTCCAGCCGTCGGTTCTCGTCGTCCGTCGCCCCGTGCGCCGCGCGCGCGTCACGCAGCTCGCCGCGCAGTCGCTCGGCGGTCCGGCCCAACGCGTCGACCTCGCCGCGGGCCGCCGCGCCAGCGCTCAGCGCCGCGCGACGCAGCTCGTCGAGCTCCCGCCGCCGGGCGAGTGGAAGGGCCAGCGTGCGCCGGCGCAGGCTGGCGCGATAGCGGGTGAAGGTGGCGTGGCGCTCGACGCGCTCGGACAGCGCCTGCCGATCCTGCTCGATGCGTCCCAGGGCGCCGGCCTTCTCCTGGCGCAGCTTCTCGACCTTTTCGAAGTCCCGCCGCAGCGCCTGCCAGCGCTCGTAGACCTCCTTGCCGCCGATGAAGTCGTAGAGCAGGTCGAACAGCTCCGCCGGGTCCTGGCGACACAGCGACGCCACCTCGCCCTGGGGCGTCGCCAGCAGGCGCCGGAAGCTGGCCGAGAGCCCCAACCGGTCGAGCCGCTGGCGATAGTCACGGGCGGTGAACGGCCGCGTCTCGACGCCCGGCATCAGCGGCGAGAGGTCGCCGTCGAGGATGTGATACTGCCGCGCGTAGCCGTCGTCGGTCGCCCGGAAGACCACCGCCAGGCTGACCAGATCACCCTCGTACCCGCCGCCGAGCGCGTCGAAGGGCCGCCGATTCGCATGATCGGAGCGGTTGTCGATGACCGCCCGCACCATCGCCACCTGCGGATCCCGGGTGCGCAGGTAGTCTTCGGCGGTGCGGTCACGACCGATGCGCCGCGCGCCGAGCACCATCTTGATGGCATCGAGGATGCTGGTCTTGCCCGAGCCGTTCTCGCCGGTCAGCAGGTTCACGCCCGGCCGCAGCAGCAGGTACTGATCGGGCTGCATGTCCCAGCCGAGCAGCTCGATGCGCTCGATGCGGATCATGACATCTCCCCGGTGTCATCGATGTCTTCGGGCGGTGTCTCATCGGGCGGTGTCTCGTCGGGCAATGTCATCGTGCCCCGGCGGGCCAGGCCCACGACGTACTCCTCCATGCGCAGCGGGTCGACGAGCACGTAGAGCGCCGGCCCGGCGATGATGGGATCGGTCTTGCGTCGCTGCACGATGAAGCGGTCGTTGCGCAGCTTGCCGAGGAACTGCTTGATCGCCGAGTCGGAGTAGATCTCGCGGAACTCGGCGAAGACCTCCTCGGCGGCCAGCTCGGGCGGCGCGTCGTCGGGGGCCTCGGCGAAGCCGAACAACCCCTGGCTCTGCCCGGGCAGCGGCTCGATGTCTTCGTCGCGGCTCATCGCCTTGATCTGGCGGTAGACGAGCTGGACCCACAGGTAGACCAGCAGCCGGATGTGACCCGCGTGCAGCCCCGAGGTATTGCCGCCGATCGCTTCGGTCTCGCGCCGCGGCCGCACGCCGAGCTGACCCAGGAACTGGTGCAGGTCGTAGCCCACCCCGGCCAGCCGCTCGCTGACCCGATCGTAGAGCGGGCCGTTGCCCATCAGCTCTTCGTACAGCGCGGCGTCGTCGTTGTCGGCGAGGTCGAGGCAGCCACACGTGAGCAGGTGATGGGCGATCGCCATCGCTCGACGCTCGGCCAATGAGTCAGTCATCGGCGTCATCCAATCGGATCAGAGTGATGCGTGCATGCCATCCGCGGGGTCCCATGTCATCCAGGGCGCCCGCCTGCTTCAGCCGCGCCAGTGCGTCTTCACCCGAGAGCCCGCGAATGATGTCTGCCATGCCTGATGGCAATGATAGCGCGATGGACATGCCTCGGATCTGCAGAATGTCATCCCGCCCCTGACCGTGGAGCCGGGCGAGCAGCGCGACCTGCAGGGCGGTGTCGGCGAAGCCCTCCGAGAGCTTGCTGGCGAGCGTCGACCACGCCACCGGCTGGCCCGCGGGCACGTCGCGCATGCCATCGGCGATGGCATCGATCAGATGACTCATCGGGTCGTCGCTCACCGCCTCGATCGGGTGTGTATCGGGCTCGGGCGGCGGCGCGTAGACGAACGGCTTGCGCCGTGAGAGTCGGCCTCGGCGCTCGGTCGTATGGCGGTCCAGCAGCGCGTCGGTGCCCACCCGGCGGGCGGTGCGCGGCCACGCGATGGCTTGCCCCGGACCGGCGAACAGCTCTTCGTCGGTGGCGCTCATCACCCCGTCGCACAGGGCCGAGAGGCTGTATCCGGCGTCGGTCGTCTCCAGTCGGCGCAGGCTCCACTCGGCCAGCCGGCGGTGCAGCCCCTCATGCGCCCGCAGAATCAGCTGCATCGACCGGTGCAGCCGTACGACCCGGTCGAAGTGCACCGCGCCCAGCCGCGGCTCGATGAGCGCGAGCACCTCGGTCACCCGCTCGATCTGGGCGCGGACCTCTTGTCGGGCGAAGCGCAACAGCTGCCGGGGTCGGCCGCTGGCGATGACCTCCCGGGCGCGCTCGGCCTGGGTCTCGAGCTCGGCGAGCAGCATGCCCATCAGCCGCGCGCTGGTCTTGCCGTCCTCGTCGACCCGCGCCCCGAAGTGCAGCGCCTCGGCGGCCCGCACCAGCAGATTCGAGGGCGTCTGCGACGCGAAGTTGGCCGCCCGCAGCGTCGCGAGCAGGAACAGCCCCAGCGGGTTGAGCCGATACGAGTTGTCCCGCGCCCGCAGCTCGAGCCACTGCCCGTCGTAGAGCGAGCGCACCAGCGCGTCGAGCCGGTCGGGCTCGATGGCCCGCAGCAGCGTGCGGATGCGCTCCTTGGTGAACCGGCCGTCGGTCTGGGCCAGCGTGAAGAGCACCACCAGCTTGAGCAGGGTGTCGCCGCTGTCGGTGGACGAGAAGAGGCTGCGCATCAACGGCGCGATCGGCAGGATGGCGGCGGCCTCGCCCCACTCCTCGATGTGCTCGGGGCGGACGCCGGGGGCCAGCCCGGCGGGTACAGATTCGTGCGCCGGCCGCATGGCCCCTCATCGCACGAAATCGTGAGGGGATCGAGTTCTGGGGCGGCGGGCGGCTGGCAGTGTCTTGCGCGGTCTACCAGGTGCGGTTCGAGGCCGGCTCCCGCGGTATCAGCGGTATCAGTTACACGGGAACAGCGTCTCGATGATCGCCACGATCTCCTCGGCGCTGACCGGCGCGTCGTCGCCCCAGGCGCTCAGCAGGCGGTCGGCCGCGCCGGCGTCGATGTCGCGGGCGGCGCGGTCGATGACCGGACCGAGCACCTGCAGGAAGGCCCAGGCGGCGTCGCGGGCCTCGCCCTCGGCGGCGGCCCAGGTCTCGACCCGGTCGATCAGGATGACCGCCAGGCCGCGATCGAGCGCCGCGTCGACCTGCCGCAGCGCCTGCTGATGCAGCGCCTCGTCCATGGCGGTCTCGGCGTCGTCGATGTCGCGCCAGCAGCGCACGGCGAGGTGGGCGGCGAAGACCCGGGCGTGGGTCTCGGGCTCGAGCGCCTGCACGTAGCCGCCGAAGCCGGTGGCCATCTCGTCGCCCTGCGCGCCGCCGCCGTAGTAGGCCCACGACGAGTCGCAGTCCTTGGCCGCCGCCTGGCACGAGTAGGCTTCCTTGTAGGTCGAGGCGTAGAGGAACCACAGCAGGCCGGCCTCGACCCGGGCGGCGTTGCTCCACGGGTCTTCGCCCATCGAGCCGGCCTGGAAGGCCTCGACGATCACCGGCAGGATCTGCGCCGGGCCGACGCAGTAGTCGGGGTACTGGGCCGGCACGCCCTCGTCGCGGCACGAGCTGCCGTCATCGGGGGCCGGGTAGTGCGGGTCGTAGCGCCGCTGCACCCGGCTGTCGAGGCCCTGGTCGATGGCGTATTCGACGCGGGCGTCGACGAAGGCGTCGGCCGCGGGCGCGGCGTCGGCGCGCCACAGCAGGTCGGCGATGGTCTCGAACGAGGCGATGCGGGCGATGGTCGAGATGCTGTCGGGCAGCACCGGCTCGTACTCGCCGCTGTCGCTGATGCACGCGGGCCAGCTGTCGCCGGGGTAGTCATCGGGATGGGCGGTGCACTCGCCTTCGCCCTCGCCCTCTCCTTCGCCCTCGCCCTCGCCCTCGCCCTCTCCTTCGCCCTCTCCTTCGCCCTCGCCTTCTCCTTCGCCTTCGCCCTCGCCTTCTCCTTCGCCTTCGCCTTCGCCCTCGCCTTCTCCTTCGCCTTCTCCTTCGCCTTCGCCCTCGCCCTCGCCGCCCATGCCCATATCCGCCAGCGGCGTCTCGTCCGGGTCTTCGCCCTCGCAGGCCCACGCGCCCAGGCTCAAGGCCACGATCAGAACGGTGCTCCAGGTCCTCTGCATGATCTCCCCATCTCGGCTCGTCACCGCGTCCGGTCGACGCGAACGCCTGGAATTCTAGGATGAGCCGCGAGGGGCGAGCGCCCCGCAGAACTACCCAATGTAGATCTACCCAAGACGCGCCCGCGACCACTCGATCCGGGCGCCGCGCGCCCGCCCGTTGCGCCCCGGGCCCCGATCCGGTAACCCATCCCACTGGCCAATCGACGGACCCCGAC
This sequence comes from bacterium, assembly GCA_030427205.1. GTDB lineage: Bacteria > Myxococcota_A > Bradymonadia > UBA7976 > UBA1532 > JACKDM01. Next base: position 109,646 of record JAUHXC010000010.1, read on the forward strand.
CCCCCACGAGGCCCCATGTCCGACTCCGCGTTCGAGCCCGTCTCCCCCCAGGTGCACTTCCCCGACGTCGAGGCGCAGATCCTCGAGCTGTGGCAGCGCATCGGCGCCTTCGAGCGCAGCGTCGAAGACCGGCCGAAGGAGACCCGCTACGTCTTCTACGACGGCCCGCCCTTCGCGACCGGCCTGCCGCACTACGGCCACCTCGTCGCCTCGACCCTCAAAGACATCGTGCCCCGCTACTGGACCATGCGCGGGCACCGCGTCGAGCGGCGCTTCGGCTGGGATACCCACGGCCTGCCCATCGAGATGGAGATGGAGAAGACCCTCGGCCTGAGCGGGCCGACGGCCATCGCCGAGTACGGGGTCGGCAAGTTCAACGAGGCCTGCCGGGCCAACGTGCTGCGCTACACCGAAGAGTGGCGCAAGGTCGTCGGGCGCCTCGGCCGCTGGGTCGACTTCGACAACGACTACAAGACGATGGACCTCACGTTCATGGAGAGCGTGTGGTGGGTCTTCGACCAGCTCTGGCAGAAGGGGCTGGTCTACCAGGACTTCCGGGTGATGCCGTTCTCCTGGCGGCTGTCGACCTCGCTGTCGAACTTCGAGGCCAACCTCGACTACCGCATGGTGCAGGATCCGGCGATCACGGTGACCGCGCCGCTGGTCGACGAGCCGGGTACCGCGCTGCTCTTGTGGACGACGACCCCCTGGACGCTGCCCTCGAACCTGGCCGCCGCGGTGGGCGACGACGTGGAGTACGTCAAGGCCCGCCGGCCCGACGACGAGACGCTCTACATCATCGCCAAGGCGCGGGTGAAGGCCATCCTGGGCAAGAAGGCGCAGGTGGTCGAGCCGGTGGCCGTCGACGATCTGATCGGCCGCAAATACGTGCCGCTGTTCCCCTATTTCGAGGGGCACGCCAACGCCTTCCAGGTGATCCGCGCCGGCCACGTCACCACCGAAGACGGCACCGGGCTGGTGCACATGGCGCCCGACTACGGCGAGGACGACTTCGCGGCGTGCAAGGCGGTGGGCATCGAGGTGGTGCTCAGCGTCGACGACGAGGGCCGCTTCCGGGAGATGATCACCGACTACGCCGGGCGCAACATCAAAGAAGCCGACCCCGACATCATCAAGGATCTCAAGGCCCGCGGGCGGCTCTTGCGGCACGATACCATCGACCACAGCTACCCCTTCTGCTGGCGCAGCGGCACGCCGCTCATCTACAAGGCGGTGCCCGCGCGATTCGTGAGGGTCGAGGCCCTGCGCGACCGCATGCAGGCCAATAACGACCACATCCACTGGGTGCCCGAGGCCGTCGGCAGCAAGCGCTTCGGCAACTGGCTGGCCGACGCCCGCGATTGGAACGTCAGCCGCAACCGCTTCTGGGGCACGCCGATCCCGGTCTGGCGCTGCGATGACTGCGACGACGAGGTCTGCTTCGGCAGCATCGAGGCGCTCAGCGCGGCGGCGGGCGAGACGATCACCGACCTGCACCCGCACAAGATCGACCACCTGACGGTGCCCTGCGCGAGCTGCGGCGGCGACGCGCGGCGCATCCCCGATGTCTTCGACTGCTGGTTCGAGTCGGGCTCGATGCCCTACGCCCAGGATCACTACCCGTTCGAGGGCAAGGACACCTTCGAAGACAACTTCCCCGCGCAGTTCATCGCCGAGGGGCTCGACCAGACCCGCGGCTGGTTCTATACGCTGCTGGTGCTCTCGACGGCGCTGTTCGACAAGCCGCCGTTCCGCAACGTGATCGTCAACGGCATGGTGCTCGCCGAAGACGGCTCGAAGATGAGCAAGAGCAAGAAGAACTACCCGCCGCCGGACGCGATCTTCGATCAGTACGGGGCCGACGCGCTGCGGGCGTATCTCATCGACTCGCCCATCGTGCGCGCCGAGCCCCTCAAGTTCAGCGAAGACGGCGTGCGCGAGGTGGTGCGCACGGTGCTCATCCCGCTGCGCAACGCGTGGTCGTTCTTCACCCAATACGCCAACATCGACGGCTGGCACCCCAAGCACGGCATCGACGGGCAGACGGCGCCGCCGGTCGCCGAGCGCCCCGAGCTCGACCGCTGGCTGCTCAGCGTGCAGCAGAGCCTCGTCGCCGAGGTGAACACCCAGATGGAGGGCTACTACCTCTATCGGGTCATCCCGCCGGTGCTCGGCTTCATCGACGACCTGACCAACTGGTACATCCGCCGCAGCCGGCGCCGCTTCTGGCGGGCGGCGAGTGACGAGGCCGGCCGGCAGGACAAGAACGCGGCCTACGCGACGCTCTACGAGGCGCTGGTGACCTTCGCCAAGGTGCTCGCGCCGATCCTGCCGTTCGTCACCGAGTCGCTCTACCAGCACCTCGTCGTCGAGACCGGCGTGGCCGAGCCGGGGCGCGACAGCGTGCACCTGTGCGACTACCCCGAGGTCGACGAGGCGCTCATCGACCGCGACCTCGAGCGGCAGATCGCCGAGGTGCGCCGGGTGGTGACCCTCGGCCGGGCGCTGCGCGAGCGGCATCAGCTCAAGGTGCGTCAGCCGCTGGCCCGGTTGACGGTGGTGCATCACGACGAGCCGGTGCTCGACGCGATCGGGGCCCACGGCGACCTCGTCGGCGAAGAGCTCAACGTCAAGCAGATCGCGCTGCAGTTCCACGCCGATGACCTGGCGACGCTGTCGTTCAAGCCCAACTTCCGCAGCCTGGGCCGCAAGCTGGGCAAGAAGATGAAGGCGGCGGCGGCCACCATCGCCACCTGGGGCACCGACGCGTGGAAGACCCTCAGCGACGGCGGCACGATCGAGGTCGAAGGCGTCGCGGTGGGCATGGACGACGTGATCATCCACCGCGCGCCGCGGGAGGGCGTGGTCATCGAGGTCGACGGCGGCCTGACGGTGGCGTTCGATACCGAGCTGACCGTCGAGCTGGTGCACGAGGGCCTCGCCCGGGAGATCGTCAGCCGGCTGCAGCGGCTGCGCAAGGAGTCGGGGCTCGAGGTCACCGATCGGGTCGACATCGAGCTGTACACCACCGAGCTGGAGCTGGTGCACGCCTGGGCCAACAACGCCATGTGGACCGGCGGCGAGGTGCTGGCCCACAAGGTCGTGTTCAAGCAGCTGACCGGCGGCGAGCATGCGTTCGACATCGACGGGCGCGCGCTGGGGGTGACGCTGCGCAAGGCCGAGATCTGAGCGCTCCGGGGGGACCGGGCGCAGGAGGGGGAGACGATGAGAGCGATGGCATTGCTGCTGGTCGGTCTGCTGGCGTTGGCCGGCTGTGACGACGAGCCGGCGGACGGCGCGGCGGACATGAACCCGGGCGCCGAGGGCGAAGGGGAAGGCGAGGGCGAGGGCGAAGGGGAAGGCGAGGGCGAAGGGGAAGGCGAGGGAGAAGGCGAGGGCGAGGGCGAGGGAGAAGGGGAAGGCGAGGGAGAAGGGGAAGGCGAGGGAGAAGGGGAAGGCGAGGGAGAAGGGGAAGGCGAGGGAGAAGGCGAAGGTGAGGGCGAGGGCGAAGGGGAAGGCGAGGGCGAAGGCGAGCCGGTCGGCCGCGCCGGGCTCTTCGGCCCGGGCGTCGAGAGCTTCACCGTCGAGATCGACTACGCCGTCGGCGCCGCGCCCGAGACCCGCCGCGAAGGCCTGCTCGACAACCGCAGCCCGTGGCTGCTCTTCGAGACCAACGCGCTGGCCCTCTTCGGTGACGATCCGCCGCTGCTGCTCGTGCCCCACGAGCTCGAACAGATGGAGGAGCTGCCGGCGGACGCCGCGCCCTTCGACGACTACCGCGGCCGGGAGATCCTCGATCTGGCCGAGGTCTATCGCGACGCCCCGTCGACCGCCGCCGACCGCAGCATCTACGTGGTCTGGATCAACGGCTACTACGAAGACAACAGCGGCCGTCGCGATACCGTGCTCGGCGTCTCGCTGGGCGACACCGGGGTCATCGCCATGTTCAAGCCGGTGCTCGAAGGGGTCAGCAATACCCCGATGGCCGAGCAGACGACGCTGGTGCACGAGTTCGGCCACGCCGCCGGGCTGGTCAACAACGGGCTGGAGATGGTCGAGGACCACCACGACAGCGAGCACGGCGCGCACTGCGACAACCGCGACTGCGTGATGTACTGGACCATCGAGAGCGCCGCCGGCCTGGGCAACTTCCTCGGGCCCTTGCTGGGCAATGACGACGACCCGGTGCTCTTCGGCCCCGAGTGCGTCGCCGACGCCGACGCCGCGGCGGAGTAGCCGCGGCCCGCCCTCTGCTCATTCGCTCAGCTGCCGCCGACGCCCTCCGTTGCCGAGTATCGTGGTGTCACACAGACCGCCCGTGGCACCACGGAGCCGCGGGCCCGCAGACTCCCCGCACAGAGCAAGAGAGAGAGGGAGGACACCATGATCGCTCGCTGGCGCTGGCCGCTGCTCGCCTGCGTATTCGCCGCCGCTGTCGCCGCGTGTGACGATGACGACCCCGCCGACGACCCGGACGCCGCGCCGCACGTGGGCCGGGCGGGCCTGTTCGGCCCCGCCGTGCAGTCGCTGACCTTCGAGGTGGACTACGCGCCCGGCGCCGCGCCCGAGGTGCGCTACGGCGGGCTGCTCGCCGGCGACCGCAGCCCGTGGGAGATCTTCGAGACCAACGTGGTGGCGCTGTACGACGGCCAGCCGCCGGCGCTGAACATCCCGCGCACGCTCGACGAGATGCAGGCGCTGCCGGCCGATGCCTTCCCCGGCGATGACTTCACCGTCGACGACATCCTCGACCTCGCCGCGCGGTTCCGCGATCGCCCGTCGCAGCCGATGGACCGCAGCGTCTACATGATCTGGCTCGACGGCTACTACGCCGACGACTCGGGCCGCCGCGACACCGTGCTGGGCGTCTCGCTGGGCGACACCGGGGTCATCGCCATGTTCAAGCCGGTCATCGACAGCGTCGGCAGCACCGCCCGGGTCGAGCAGACGACGCTGGTGCACGAGTTCGGCCACGCCGCCGGGCTGGTCAACAACGGGCTGATGCAGGTCGACGATCACCACGACGCCGAGCACGGGGCCCACTGCAGCAACGAAGACTGCGTGATGTACTGGACCATCGAGAGCACCGCTGGCGTGCGCGACTTCGTCGGTACGCTGCTCGGCGGCGACGACCCGCGGGTGCTCTTCGGCGCCGAATGCCTCGCCGACGCGCACGCCGCCAGCGAGTAGGCGCCGGCGCCGCTATCGTGCCGCCGGCTCGGGGCCCACGTAGTGCGCCCGCGGGCGGATCAGCCGCGCCTCGCGGTTCTGCTCGAGCACGTGCCCCAGCCAGCCCACCACCCGACCGCAGGCGAAGAGCGGGGTGAAGTCGCGCCGGTCGACGCCGATCGCGTCGAGCATGACCGCGGTCATGAACTCGACGTTGGCCGCCAGCGTGCGCTGCGGGTAGCGCTCGGCGAGCAGCGCGGCGGCCTGGGCTTCGACCGTGGCCGCCAGCGCCAGCCGCTCGCGGGAGAGCCCGGCGGCGGCCAGGCGCTCGACCCCCGCTTCGAGCACCGCCGCCCGCGGGTCGCGCACCCGATACACCCGGTGGCCCATGCCCATGATGCGGCGGCCGGCGGCCAGCTCCGCTTCGAGCCAGCGCCGCGCTCGCGCCGGATCGGCCACGCCGATGGCGTCGAGCATGTCGAGCACGGGCCCGGGCGCGCCGCCGTGCAGCGGCCCCTTGAGCGCGCCGAGCGCGGCGACCACCGCCGAGACCGGATCGGAGCCGGTCGACGCGACCACCCGCGCGGTGAAGGTCGACGCGTTCATGCCGTGGTCGACCACCGTCACCAGATAGCGCCGCAGCGCGTCCGCGGCGGCCGGCTCGCGCGCGCCGGTCAGCAGCCGCAGCAGGTCGGCGGCGTGCGGCGCCGACGGATCGGGCTCGAGCGTCGGCAGACCGCGGCGAATACGAGACTGGGCCGCCGCGAAGACCGCCACCGCGCCGGTGATCGCGGGCAGCGTCACCGCGTCGGGCCCCTCGACGGCCATATGGCCCACGGCCGCCCGCAGCCGCTGCATGCTGTCGCCGCCCGCCAGCGCGTCGCCCAGCGTCGGCAGCAGCCGATGGGCGGCGAGCCGGGCGGCGCCCAGCCGGGCCTCGATCTCGGGCGCGCCGGCTGTCGTGCCCTGCCACATCAGCCCGCAGACCTCGGCCACGCTGGCGCGCGCGGCGATGTCTTCGACCCGCTGCCCGCGCAGCACGAGCCGGCCCGCGGCGCCGTCCACCCGGCTCAGCTCGGTCTCGGTGACGACGATGCCCTGCAATCCACGGGCGATCTCCATGGCGTCCTCCTCGGCTCGGGTCGGCCCCGAACGGGCCGCCTACGCTGGACACCGTAGCGATCGCAATATAGGTTGATCAACGTTGATTCGACAATCAACTATCAGTCTCCAGCCACGAGGTCCGCCATGTCCGAGACGATCGATGCGCGCGAGGCCGCCCGCCTGCTCGGGGTTCAGGTGCGCACGCTCTACGCCTACGTCAGCCGCGGGCAGCTGGAGAGCCTGCCGGGGCCCGGCCGGGCGAAGCGCTATCGCCGCGCCGACATCGAGCGCCTGCGCCGCAACCGCCAGGGGGTCGACGCGGCCCTGCATTGGGGCCAGCCGGTGCTCGAGTCGGCCATCACCCGCATCGCGCCGAGCGGGCCGGTCTATCGTGGGCGCTCGGCGCTGGCGCTGGCCGAGCGCGGCGCGCGCTTCGAGGCGGTGGCCGAGCTCCTGTGGACCGGCGCCTTGCCCGACGGGCCGGTGTGGCCGCTCGACGCGCAGACGCCCGATGTGCGCACGCCGCCCGACGCCGATCCGCTGGCCCGGCTGGCGCTGCTGGTGCCCTGGTTGGCCGTGCACGATCCGGGGCGCTTCAACCGCCGGCCGTCGGCGGTGATCGAGCGGGCGCGGCGCATCATCCGCCGCATGGCCCACGCCCTCGGCGCGCCCGAGCGCGACGACCGCGGCGCCCCGCCGTCGGTGGCCGAGGGGCTGGCCGCCGGCTGGGCCGAGCGCCCCGAGGCGGCGGCGGCGCTGAACGCGGCGTTGATCCTGTGGGCCGATCACGAGCTGAACGTCTCGTCCTTCGCCGCCCGGGTGGCGGCCTCGGCGCAGGCCGATGTCTACGCCTGCATCTCGGCCGGGCTGGCGGCCCTCAGCGGCCCGCGCCACGGCACCCACTGCGAGCGGGTGGGCGCGCTGGTGGCCGAGATCGATCGCCCCGAGCGGGCCGAGGCGGTGGTGCACGCGCGCATCCGCCGTGGCGAGAGCCTGCCGGGCTTCGGTCATCCGCTGTATCCCAAGGGCGACCCGCGGGCGCCCGCGCTGCTCGCGGTGGCCCGCTCGCTCGGTCCGCACCCGCGGGTCGAGGCGTCCTGCGCGCTGGTCGACGTGGCCGCCCGCGAGCTCGAGGCGGCGCCGAACATCGACCTGGGGCTGATCGCGCTGACCGAGGCCCTGGGGTTGCCCGCCCGGGAGGCGCCCGGCCTGATCGCGGTGGGCCGCGCGGCGGGTTGGGTGGCCCATGCCCTCGAACAGTATGCGTCCGGCGAGCTGATCCGGCCGCGGGCCCGCTTCACCGGCCCGTCATCGCCGGGCTGACCCGGTCGAACCGCTCAGGGGCAGCGGCAGTCGGCGGTGTTCACGTCGAGGGTGACCCGCGGGCGCGGATCGCAGCCCAGGCCGTAGTCGATGCGCAGCGCGCCGGGCACGCGGGCGCCGGGCACGATGCCCAGATCCGCGGCGCAGCGGGTGGAGAGCGGGGGGCCGAAATCGGGCCTCTCGATCTCGACGGCGGTGTACCACGACGCCTCGATACCCAACCGCGGCGCGCAGGCATCACCCGGCGCCGGCTCGAACGGGCCGTCGCCGACGAGCGTCAGCGGCTCGCATCGCGCGCTGTCGCGGGGCTGCACGTCGTCGAGGACCACGTCTCCGCGATAAACCGCCACCCGGCACGGGCTGCCCTCCAGCTCGGACGGCTCGGAGATCGGATCGCACGGGTGATCACCGGCCTCGTGCAGATACAGCTCCAGCGGGCGGCTCCAGGTCGCGTCGAGGCCTTCGACGGTGGCGGTGAACTGCAGCCGGCTGCCGGCGAGCTCGTCCCAGCCGAGCTGGTCGTCGAGGGCGCCGGTGGCCAGCCCGGCCGGGGTCTCCTGTAGCGGCAGCTCGAGGGTGAAGCGTTCGAAGTCGCCCTCGACGGCATAGGCCTCGGGCGCGGCGGGGTCGGGGGTGTGCTCGATCTGTACGAAGACGTCCTGGCCGGCGACGAAGTCCGGGTGGTCGATGACGATGACCGGGCGCACCATGGTGCCCCCCTGGAAGCCCCAGACGTAGGGGGCTCGGCCGTCGTCGGCGGTGAGCCACGCGTCCTCGGCGTCGCCGAACAGCACCGTCAGGGGGCCCGCGGCGCCGCCGTCGGCCTCGGTTCCGGCGTCGATCGGCCCCGGATCGGCGGCGTCGGGCGTCGCGGCGTCCGCGGCGGCGGCGTCGGCATCGAGCGGGCGGTCGTCATCGGTCGCGGGGCAGCCGACGAGCGCGCCGCCGAGCCCGCCGATGAGCAGAGAGTGCAGGATGCGCATGGGCCGGGCTCCGCGGTGATTCGACATCCACATAGCAGAGATGTCGGGGGCGGGTCATCGTCCGGCCCGGCACTGTGCTCGACCATGGTTTCTGGGCAAGCTCTTGACCGCGACGGCGCCCATGCCCGACAGTCCGCCCGCGCCGCTCGGAGTGCCCCGCCGGGGCTGAGAGACATCCGCACAACCTGATCCGGGTCATGCCGGCGGAGGGATGCGGCGCGTCGGACGGATCGGCTGATCCGCCCCCGCCGGTGATCCGGAGCGCAGACTCGGGATGGGTCCATGCCCCGCGCGCGCCGCTCGCTGTCCGTGCACGCCCCGCTCGTCGCCTCGCTGCTGATCGTCGGCTGCGTGCTGCTCGCGCCGGCCGCGGCCGCCGCCTTCGACGTCTTCGCCGATACCCGCTCCAAGGCCCGCTTCGCGCTGGTCTCCGAAGACGGCCTGCGGCTGGTGATCAAGGGCAACGCCCGCTTCGGGCTCTACGACCTCGAAGGCGACGGCGGCTTCGGCACCGACAGCGCCACCGACACCGCCACCATCGGCACCCGCTCGGCCTACGCCGCGCTCGACCGGGCCCGGCTGGCGTTCCGGCTCGAGACCCCGACCCCGCTGGCCTTCTACAGCTCACTGCGCTTCACCCCGGGCGGGACCTACGTCGAGGGCGCCTGGATCGACCTGCGCCACGCCTTCGACTCGGGCCTCGCGCTGCACGGCTCGCTGGGCCTGCACGTGCCGCTGGCGGCGACCGACCGGCTGACCATCCGCAAGTCGCTCGCCGAGCGCATCTACTGGGATCAGCCCGAGATGCACGCCGCGGTCGAGGTGAGCCTGCCGCTGGGGCCGGTGAAGGCCTGGCTCGGCGGCAGCGCGGCGATGATGCGCCCGCTGGGCCTGACGGCGGTCAACGACGCCAGCGACCGCGGCAGCACCCTGGCGGTGGTCTACAACAAGCTCGCCGACTCGTTCTCGGGCATCGAGCCGGTCTTCGGCGTGCGCGGCGGGGTCTCGCTGCTCGACGACGCGCTCTCTCTGGAGGGCTTCGCCTATCTGGGCACGTTGTCGCGGGAGTCGGGCACCGCCGAGCTGGCCAACAACCTGCCGTACTACACCCCGCGGGCGCAGCGGGACGCGCTCAACGGCGATACGACCTATCGGTGGGCCGGCGGCCGGCTCGACGTCGACGCGGCGGGCTTCGAGTACCGCATCGAGGCCATCGCGAGCGCCGAGAGCAAGTTCGAGCGCTGGACGGCGTATACCCAGCTGGGCTACCGCATCGCGCCGGGCATCGCCGACGACTGGCTGACGCTGATCGCGCCGCGGGTGCGGCTGGAGACCTATCGCATCATCGACGGTGCCCGGCTGCGGGTCGAGGCGCCCAACAAGGGCCTCACCTGGGACTGGGACATCGTCACCCTGGCCCTCGAGACGGCCATCTACCGCGACATCGTGACCCTGCACGTTGAGTACAGCGTCATCGGCGAGATCGTCGAGGGCGACGGCGACGCGCCGCTCGCCGGCCTGGGCAGCGATCACTTCGACAACAACGAGTTCACCGCGCAGTTCGAGCTGCGCTTCTGACGGAGGACCCATGCGGACCCATCCCCTGATCCACGCTCTCTCCACCGCCGGCTGCATCGCCGGCCTCGGCCTGGGCCTCGCCGCGTGCGGCGGCGGCGGCGACGAGGACTCGCTGCCGGTCGAGGCCGGCTACCAGGGCCAGCACGTCGGCACGGTCGAGTTCGCCGACGACGACAACAGCGAGGTGGTCAAGCTGCTGCCCGACGGCACCCGCGCGGTGCTCGTCGCCAGCAAGACCCGCAAGGTGACGCTGCTCGGCGTCTCGCCCGCCGGGCTGACCGAGATCCGCTCGGCGAACCTGTTTCCCGAAGACGTCAGCGAGAGCGAGCTGACCCACATCGATTTCGACTCGCAGGCCCGCTTCGCGGTCGTCACCCGCACCAAGCCGATCACCGACGGCGACGGCATGCTCACCGACTGCCAGGGCTCGCTGGTCTTCGTCGACGTCAGCGACAGCGATACGTTCGGCGCGGTGCTCGCCGAGGTCGAGGTCGGGCCCAACCCCGACGCGGTCGACATCAGCCCGAACGACGGCTGGGTGGTCAGCGCCGACGAGCAGGACGCCTACAGCAAGTGCGACATCGACGGGGTCACCCCCTCGGTGACCGTCATCGAGCTGCCCGGCGCCGACCCGACCGCCGCCCGGGTGCGGGCGACCATCGAGCTGGCCACCGGCGACGAAGAGGCCGTGCGCGAGCCGGAGCAGATCATCTTCGCCCGGGACAACGACACCGTCGCCGCGACGCTGCAAGACAGCCACGAGGTCTTGATCTTCTCGGTCGCCGCGGTGCTCGACGGCGCCGGCGCCGATCCGATCACCGTCGACGGCAACGGGCTGAACATCGTGCGCCTGCCCGACCGGGCCGACGGCGCCGAGCCCTGGCCCGACGGGCTCAACGTCTTCACCGACGACCAGGGCGTCGAGCGGCTCATCGTCACCGGCGAGTTCAACGACACCCTGCACACCCTGGCCCTCGACGGCAGCGTCATCGGCAGCGTGACCATCACCGAAGACGTGGTGCCCAGCGACTTCCCCCGGGTGAGCGACCCCGATGAGAACGCGCCCTTCCGCCCCGACTCGGTGGCCACCTTCACCTACGATGGGCTGGCCTATGGCGCCGTCTCGCTCAAGCACAGCGGCGCCGTCGGCGTCTGGGATCTGAGCGACCCGGCCGACATCTACCCGGTGAGCATGATCAAGGTGGGCGCCAACGAGGGCGCGTCGAACACCGAGGAGAGCACGCTGGGCTGCGAGGGCATCTCGGCCCACGACTCGGGGCTGATCATCACCGCCAACGAAGACGAGTCGAGCGCCTCGCTGGTGGCGCCGCTGCAGTAGCCCAGCCCGCCTCACCACGCCCCTCCACCACGCCCCTCGACCGCGCCCCTCGACCGCGCACTGCGGAGGCCGGCCGCGTCTTGCGCGTCACGTCCGAGCGCCCGATCCACGCGAGGATCCGTATGGCGCGAGCTGGTGTGCTTTCTTACACTCCTGCTGAAAACGCCCTGGGGGGGGTCATGTCGGTATTCACCGTCTTCGCCATCGGTACCGGTCACTCGCGCGCCGAGAAGAACACCTTGATGGTGCGGCTGTACGACGTCTGCAACGCCATCGACGCGGTGCACCTCGGCAGCCCGGCGCCGCAGATGAAGTACATCCTCGACGGCATCGGCAAGAGCTACGACGCCGACACCGGCAAGGTCAGCACCGACTACTTCGCCCAGGCCACCGGCTGGGGGCTGTCGGACAAGACCGACGAGGTGGTCGAGCACGCCATGCGGCTGCGGCCGGAGGTGGTCAACCTCGCCGGCCACAGCCGGGGCGCGATCATCTGCACCCGCATCGCCTCGAAGCTCTCGCGGGCGCTGCCCTCGACGAAGTGCAACCTCTTCCTCGTCGACCCGGTCGAGCGCACGCCCATCGGCGACAGCCGCAACAACGCGCAGACCCACGGCAACGTGAAGCTCTTCCGCCAGCTGATCATGGAGAACGAGGGGTCGTTCCTCTTCGAGCCGCGCAAGATCAGCCACCAGTCGGCCTCGATCAATACGGTGCACATGCCCGGCCGCCACGGCACCGCGACCCAGACCGGCCAGCCCATCGGTCTGGTGAGCTACATGCTGGCCATCAACTTCCTCGGCATGTGCCGCAGCGACATGGCCGGCCGGCCGTTCAGCGCGCCGCAGCTGTGCGACGCCTACGGTCAGGTCAACCTGGCCAACCCCGTGCGCAAGACGTCGAGCGGCATCGGGCGGCTGTTTCAGGACCTCGACGCCGGCAAGCGGGTCTTCGGCTTCAGCGGCAGCCGCGACCTGAAGGGCTTCGGTCGCAAGAACGCGTGGCGCGACGACGGCTACTTCATCAATAACGACCACGCGCGCCACTTCATGGCGACTTGGCCCGACCTCTTCCTGGTGCTGACCGGCAAGCTGACGCCCGATACATCGATGCAGCGCAGCCTCGTCGCCCAGGTGCGCAACGTGCGCGACCGCGCGCCGCGGGCCTTCCAGACCCTGCCCACGGCCTTCCGCGAGCTGGTCTGAGCGTCAGCCGGCGGCCGGAAGCGGCAGCTCGAGCAGATCGGCCAGCCAAACCCGCACGGCTGCGATGCGCGGGTGCTTCAACGCCTCTGGATCACGAAACCAGCGGTTGTCCTGAATCGAGTTCTGGATGGCTTTGCCGGGCCGCAGTACGGCGCCCATGCTGGCGACGAGCGCCTTGCGTCGTCCGGCCGGCTTGTCCACGAAGAGCTTCCATTCCTGCTTCCACGCCTTGCCAGACAACGGCCCGCGCTGCGCCTTGGCCAGCTCGAGGGCGTTATCGGTATAGGCCCGCGCGTGGTCGAGCAGCTCGGGGTATACGATGCTCGCCGCGTCGAGCATCAGGTCTTCCAGGGTGCCTTCGGACGCGCCGTCGGGCAGGATGAAGCCGCCCACCCGCGGTGGCCCGGTGTCGATGCGCCCGGCGACCCGGGGAAGCCCGATCTCCAGGTCCTCTGCTGCTGATGAGTCGACCAGTGCTGACCAGCGCTCGCTGGGTTGTCGATCGTCGGCGTCCATGACGATGCCCACCATATCGGCCCCACCGGCCAGCATGGCAAGGCTCTCTTCGAGCGCGGGCAGGAGCCGGCTATCGCCCCCGACGTTCAAGACAGCCACCGAGTGGGTGGTCGTGCCGAAGAACACCGGCACCGGTACCCGGGCGGCCATGTCGTCATCGATGGGGAACTCGGTCGGTACGAGGGGATGCCAGAAGGGCTCGAGGTCACGCTTGAACCGGATTCGCTTCGGCTTGGGCGCGAGAACCAGCGACCGGAGCATCGTGCCAACCAACTCGACGTCGTGGGGCCCTTCCACGACGATCAGGGCCCGTTTCACCGGCGTACCTCCAGCCCACGACCGAAGCGCAGCCTATGCAACAGCTCACCGCGGTGGCGCTTCGCCAGCCGCCCGCCGTCGAGGCGGAAAGCCACGATATCGCTCAGGGATTCCCGCCGGCCGGCGAGGATGGCATCGACGGCTTCGAGGCTGTGGGTCGTCGCGAACAACTGCACGTCGTGCTCGACGCATGCGTCGACCAGCCAGTCGAAGACCGCGCCGATGACCGAGGTGTGGATGGCGATCTCGATCTCGTCGATGAGCAATACTCCGCCACGCGCCTTCATCAGTGATGAAGCGAAGTGGAGGGCCCGGCGCATCCCATCGCCCAGTGTGGAGAGAGGGATGAAGCCCTCGCCCACGTACTCGACAAAGAGTCCATGCCCCCGTTCGTCGTCGGCCAAAATGTGTATGTCTTTGATGTTGGGCTCGATATGAGACATGAGCTGAAGCAAAGACTCTTTTTGCTTGGCCTTGATGGCGCCCGACACATCTCGCTGCAATGTGCTTTCATAGCGGTGCGAGAACCCGTTCAGGACGGAGAGGTTTACTTCAGGCGGCCCATCTGCAGGAGAAAACCCACGCTCCCAGAATTCGAGTTCATGGTTCAGTGGACTGTCACCCTCTGTTGCACTCGATACGGTCAGGTCGAAGCGAAGGCCACTCTGTTCGATGTCAACGGAACGGCGAATCGCCTGCTTGAGCAAATCCGTCAACTCCTCAGGTCTCTGATCCTCAGGTTCGCTCTCGTGGTCGGATATTCTGAACCGTTCCCAGTTGACCAAGGGGCGCCCAGTCATTCGAGTCAAGTGCGCGGACACGGAACGCGAGTTCGTCTCGATTCGTATGGGCCCGAAGCCGGTTTCATCATGAGGGAAGAGCCACTCCAGCCCTTGGAGATCGCGCTTTCCGCCCTCTAGATCAGGGAAAGGCCAACTTGTTCGAAGTCCCGCTGCCCTGCGCCAACCCATCCGCTGGTTGGGCATGCTGACGATAGACACGGCCTCAAGCACACTTGTCTTGCCCGAGTTGTTCGGCCCCATCAAGAGGTTGACCCGACCCAAGTTGTCCAGCTTGAGTGACCTCAAGCCGCGAAAGGCCTCGATGTCGATCCACTGCATCATGGGCGGGACGCTAGCACAGGTGCCGAGCCGGCGGCAGCCGCACGATCACGTGCGGGCGAAGACCATGCGGTCTTCGGCGAACGACTTGAACTCGAGCGCGTGGCCGTCGGGGTCGCGCACGAAGAGCGTGCGCTGCTCGCCCGGCTCGCCGGCGAAGCGGGTGCGCGGGCCGATGAAGCACTTCACGCCCTTGGCGGCGATGTGATCGCGCAGCGCCTCCCACTCGGCGGGCGGCAGGATCAAGCCGAAGTGGCGCACCGGCACCGCGTCGCCGTCCACCGCGTTGTGCGCCGGATCTTCGATGGCTTCGACGTCGGCCAGATGGGCCGAGAGCTGGTGCCCGTAGAGGTCGAAGTCGACCCAGCGCTCGGCGCTGCGGCCCTCGGCGCAGCCGAGCACCTCGCCGTAGAACCGCCGGGTGGCCGCCAGATCGCGCACCGGGAAGGCGAGGTGGAAGCGGGTCTTCACCCGGGTCATGCCGCGCCCTCCGGGGTGCCATCGAAGCCGCGGCCGACGCCGTCGGATGCCTTCGATGACATGTGTTCTGCCAGCGGTGCCCGCCAGCGCTCGACCGCGGCGACCCAGCTGCGCACCTGGGCGTCGCTGGGCATGCGCCAGTCGCCGCGCGGCGAGAGCGCCACGGTGCCCACCTTGGGGCCGTCGGCGGTGCACGAGCGCTTGAACTGGCTCCAGAAGAAGCGCTGGATGAAGACCCGGCACCACTTGCGCAGGGTCTCGCTGGCATAGCGATCGCCGAAGGCATGCCATGCCAGGGTCAGCAATCGCTCCGGGCGCGCGCCGCGGCGGGCGAAGTGATACAGGAAGAAGTCATGCAGCTCGTAGGGGCCGATGGCATCTTCGGTGAGCTGCGCGATGCGCCCCGAGGCGTCCGCCGGCAGCAGCTCGGGGCTGATCGGGGTGTCGAGGATGTCGAACAGCGTCGCCCGCAGCGTCTCGACGTCGCCGGTCCACGCGCTCGCCCGGCTGTTGGCCACCCAGCGGATCACGAACTGGATGAGGGTCTTGGGCACCCCCGCGTTGACGTCGTACATCGAGATGTGATCGCCGCTGTAGGTGCTCCAGCCCAGCGCCTTCTCGCTGAGGTCGCCGGTGCCGACGAGGATGCCTTTCTCGCGGTTGGCCAGGCTCATGAGGATCAGCGTGCGCAGGCGGGCCTGCACGTTCTCGACGGTGATGTCGCCCAGCGCCGGGTCGCCGCGCAGCCGCTCGACCAGCGCGGCGACCGTATCGACGCCGTCGGCGGCCGGGTGACCCATGTCGGCCAATATCTGCCGGCTGGCGTCGCTGACCCCGATCTCGCGGAAGCGCGCGCCGAGCGCCCGGGCGAGGTCTTCGGCGTTGCTGCGGGTGCCGGCGGTGGTGCCGAGGCCGGGCATGGTGATGCACAGGAGGTCGTCCGCCGGCTGGCCGCACAGCGCCAGCGCCTGGATCGCCACCAGCGCCGCCTGCGTCGAGTCGACGCCGCCGGAGACGCCCAGGATCAGCTTGGGCCGACCCAGCGCGCGCATGCGGGTCGCCAGCCCGTTGCTCTGGATCTCGAAGACCTCCCAGCAGCGCGTCGCCAGCGTCTTCGGATCCCGCGGCAGGAAGGGGTGCGCGTCCACCGCCCGCTGCAGCGGCGCGGCGGGGGCGCGGGCCTCGAAGCGCACCCGGCGATAGCTGCGCCGGTGGTGGCGGGCCACGTCGCCGAAGCTGGTGGTCTGCATGCGCTCGTGCACCAGCCCCTCGAGGTCGATGTCGCTGACGACGAGCTGGTCGTCGCGGCTGAAGCGCCTCGACTCGGCGAGCAGCGCGCCGTTCTCGCAGATGAAGGCGTCGGCGTCGAAGGCCAGATCGGTGCTCGACTCGCCCGGGCCCGCGGCGACGTAGAGATAGGCGCACTTGCCGCGGTCGCTCGCCGAGCGCCCCAGCAGCCGGCGCAGCTCGGCTTTGCCCACGGTGAAGTTCGACGCCGAGAGGTTGCAGCAGACCGTCGCGCCGGCGCCCACCTGGAACGCCGACGGCGGCAGCTGCACCCAGTAGTCTTCGCAGATCTCGACGCCCACCACGAAGTCGGGGCCGCCTTCGAAGAGCAGGTCGAGGCCGAAGGGCACCTCGACCCCGCCGATGCGCACCGTCGCGCCGGGCGGCACGTCGGTGCCCGGCCTGAACCAGCGGGCCTCTTCGAACTCGCGGTAGTTGGGCAAGAAGGCCTTGGGCACCACCCCCAGGATCTGCCCGCGGTGGATGGCCGCCGCGACGTTGTACAGCGCGCCCTCGACGCGCAGCGGCAGCCCCACGAGCGCCAGCGGCTGCAGGTCGCGGCTGGCCTCGACCAGCGCGTCGAGCGAGGCGAGCGTGGCCTGCAGGAGGTGGCCGTCGAAGAAGAGGTCGCGGGCGGTGTAGCCCGACAACCCCAGCTCGGGGAAGACCACCAGCCCGCAGCCGGCCTCGTGGGCCCGGTGCCACAGCTCGAGGGTGTGTTCGAGGTTGAAGGCGAAGTCGGCGACCCGGCAGGCGGGCACGGCGACGCTGACGCGGGCGAATCCATCCAGCATGGGCGAAGCGTGCCGCAAACGGGGCGGGAAAACCATCGGCATCGGGTAGACTGAGCGCCGCTCACCGCGACGCGGCGGGCACGACGATCACCGACTGCATACGAACGACCTGGGGAGGAGAGACGATGCGCACAGCGACCCGAGTGATGGCGATGGGCGCCGGCCTGATCTGGCTCATCATGGGCTGCGGGGGTGTCGACGAGGCGCCCGTCGGCGAAGTGGTGCAGACCATCCCCAACTGCGAGTACGAGACCCTCGAACGCGAGTATCGCTACTGCGACGAGCAGTACATGGTGCTCGTGATGGAGGAGCGCGCGACCTATCACGCGTGCCCGGTGTACTACACGGTGGGCCTCTTCGAGGCCGATCCGAACCAGTTTCATCCGCCCGTTGGCTGGGCGACCCTCGCCAGCGCCAGCTTCGAAGGCCCCAGCGACGCGGCGTGGCAGGCGTGGGTCTACGAGCAGATCCCGTGCGCGCAGCGGACGGACGTCGACGCGCCCATCGAGTAGCACCGCTCGAACCGCCGATCGCCATCTGCTACCTTGCCGCCCAATTCGACTCCAATGCGTAGTCCGAGGAGGTCCAGATGCAGATCCTGGTGATCAACAGCGGTTCGTCGTCGATCAAGATCGACCTGCTCGACGCGCAGAGCGGCGCGCGGGCGGCCACCGCGCACGTCGAGCGGGTGGGCGCTGACGGCTGCTTCGCGACGGTGCAGGCCGACGGCGGCGAGCGGCGCATCGAGCTGCCCGGGGCCGACCACGGCGCGGCGCTCGACGGCGTCTTGCCGGCCCTCGACCTGAGCGCGGTCAAGGCGGTCGGCCATCGGGTGGTGCACGGCGGCGAGCGGTTCACCCGGCCGACGCCGATCGACGACGGGGTGATCGCCGCCATCGACGAGTTGGCGGTGCTCGCGCCGCTGCACAACCCGGCCAATACCGCCGGCATGAAGGCGGCGATGGCCCGGCTGCCCGCGGTGCCGCACGTGGCGGTCTTCGATACGGCGTTCCATCACACCCTGCCGCGGCGGGCGCAGCTCTATGCGCTGCCGACGGAGCTCGCCGAGAAGCACGGCCTGCGGCGCTATGGCTTCCACGGCACGAGCCATCAGTGGGTCGCCCACCGCGCCGCCGAGCACCTCGACAGCGACATCGGCGACCTGCGCATCATCACCTGCCACCTGGGCAACGGGGCGAGCGTCACCGCCGTCGAGTACGGCCGCTCGGTCGAGACGAGCATGGGCCTGACCCCGCTCGAAGGGCTGGTGATGGGCACCCGCTCGGGCGATGTCGACCCGGGCGTCGTGCTGACCCTGCTGCGCCGCGAGGGCTGGAGCGCCGACGAGCTCGATCGGGTGCTCAACCGTGAGTCGGGCCTCGCCGGGCTCTCGGGGCGGGGCAACGACCTGCGCGACATCGAGGAGGGCGCCGCCGAGGGCGACGAGCGCTGCCGGGCGGCGCTGCACGTCTTCACCCATCGGCTGCGCAAGTACATCGGGGCCTACGCCGCGGTGATGGGCGGGGTCGACGCGATCGTCTTCACCGGCGGCATCGGCCAGAACTCGGCGCTGGTGCGCCATCGGGTCGCGCAGCGGCTCGACTTCCTCGGCGCGCGGCTCGACGAGGACGGCAACCGCGACGCGAAGGTGACGCTCGACGCGCCGGTGTACGACATCGGCCGGGACAACGGGCGGGTGAAGCTGATGGTGGTGGCCACCGACGAGGCCCACGCCATCGCCCGCGAGACGGCGGCCTTCGTGCAGCACGACGACGTGGTCGACGCCGAGCGCACCATCCCCATCGCCGTCAGCGCCCGTCACATCCACCTCACCGACGAGGCGCTGGCCTATCTCTTCGGCGATGGCTATGCCTTGACCCCGTACAAGCCGCTCAGTCAGCCGGGGCAGTACGCCTGCGAAGAGAAGCTCAACCTCATCGGACCCAAGGGACGCATCGACGGCGTGCGCATCCTGGGACCCACCCGGCCCCGGTGTCAGGTCGAGATCAGCCGCACCGACGAGTTCCGGCTGGGGGTCGACGCGCCGGTGCGGCCGTCGGGGCACGTGCAGAACAGCCCGGGCATCACCCTCGAGAGGCCCGGCGGCAAGACGCTCACCCTCGAAGAGGGTCTCATCTGCGCGTGGCGACACATCCACATGACACCCGAGGACGCCGAGCGCTTCGGCGTGGCCGACAAGGACGTCGTCGACGTGGCGATCGATACCGACGACCGCGATCTCATCTTCGGTGATGTCATGGTGCGGGTGTCATCCAAGTTCGCCACCGAGATGCACATCGACACCGACGAGGCCAACGCCGCGGGGCTCGGCCGCGGCGCGAAGGGGTCGCTGGTGGCCACCGATGCCATCGCGCGGCTGACCCGTCGGCGGCCGTCGCCGCACCTCTGATCGCTGTGTAAACCCGGTGTAAACCGCGGCGCCGCGCCTTTTACCGGCGTTTTGCACCGCGCCGGCCGGCGGTCGGCTAGGCTGACATCACATCGAACGCGGCCCCGCCGCCTGTCATCGCAGCCATCGACTGTCATCGGAGTGAGTCATGTCCGACAACGCCCCCCGTGCATCCAGCCCCATCGCCCGCCGCGCCGCCATCGGCCTCGTGGCGGCCACCGCCGTCGCCGGCATCGCCTTCGCCGCGGTGCCCTCGGCCCCGTCGGCCCGCGATACGACCGCCGCGACGCCGCCGGCCGCGCCGGCCAGCCTGCTCGCCCCGGCGGCCGGCCACGTCGCGCCCCAGACCATCACCGCCGCCGCCGACGGCATCACCCTCGCCGCCCGGCTCGACCGCAGCAAGCTCATGCAGGGCGGCGATGGCATCGTGCGCGCCGAGCTGACCCTGGCCGCCGATGAGTCGGCGGCCACCGGCGAGGCGGTGCCCAGCGACTTCGTGGTGATCATCGACCGCTCGAGCTCGATGTCGGGCGAGAAGTTCGCCGACGCCATGAGCGCGGTGCAGGGCCTGCTCGGCCGGCTGCGCCCCAGCGACCGGCTGGCGGTGGTCTCGTACAGCAGCCGCGCGCAGATCGACATCAACCTGGCCTACGCCACCGAGCAGGCCGTCGCCCGCTGGCGCACCGACCTCGGCTGGCTCAGCGCCGGTGGCAGCACCAACATCAGCGCCGCCCTCGACCTCGCCGACGGCCTGCTGCGCGAGCGCGGGCCCTCCGAGCGGCCGGCGCGGGTGCTGCTGCTCTCCGACGGCGAGCCGACCGCCGGCGATACCGGTGACGTCGCCCTGACCGCCCGCGCCCGCCGGGCCGCCGAGCAGGGCTACGTGCTCGGCGCGGTGGGCATCGGGCTGGGCTTCAACGAGATCCTGATGTCGGCCCTCGCCGACGCCGGCACCGGCAACTTCCACTCGCTGCACGCCGAGGGCGGGCTCGAGCGCATCCTCGCCGCCGAGTTCGACGCGGCGCGCGGCACGGTGGCCTCGGGGCTCGCGGTGCGCCTGCGCCTGCCCGCCGGGGTCACGGTCGTCGACGCGGCGGGCTACCCGCTCGAGCGCAGCGGCGACGCGGTGACCTTCCGCCCGGGCGGCCTCTTCGCCGGGCAGCAGCGCAAGGTCTGGATCACGCTGAAGGTGCCCGTCGGCGCCGCCGATACCCGCCAGGCGCTGGGCGCCGTCTCGCTCGACTTCACCCGCGACGGCGCGCGGCAGGGCATCGCGCCGGTGGCCCTCGGTGAGGTGGTCACCACCGCCGACGAGACGCAGTTCGTCGCCGCCCTCGACAAGCAGACCTGGGAGAAGTCGGTGGTCGACGGGCGCTTCGCCGACATCGAGAAGAAGCTGGCGGCCCATGTGCGGGCCGGTGAGGCCGACGCGGCCCGTAAGCTGCTCGATGAGCACGCCACCCGCACCGCGGCGCTGAACCTCGTGGTCGGCTCGGCGGCGGTGGACACCCACCTCGCCGAGGTCGCTCAGCGGCGCCGCGCGCTCGACGACGCCTTCACCGGCGCCGATCAGGCCCACAAGCGCAACGTCTTCAGCAAGATGAACACCGCTTCGGGCTGGAGCCGCTCGCGGGCGGGCAGCCTCGGTCGCTGAGTCATCCCGCATGCCGCCGCATGTCATCGGCGGCATGCCGTCCCGTATCACATCTGTGTCATACACCCATGCCACCGGAGTCATCCCCATGGCACTCTTTCGACGTATCCGCCATCTCATCAAAGCCGACGCCCACGGGGTGGTCGACGCCCTCGAAGACGAAGCGTTGGTGCTGCGCCAGTGCGTGCGCGACGCGGAGGCCGCCCTCGACCGCAAGCGGGCCCGCCGGGCGGCGCTGACCGCCGAGGGCAAGCGCCTGAAGGCCGAGATCGAAGGGCTCGACGGCCGCATCGACATCCTCGACGCCGACGTCGCCCTGGCCCTGGCCGAAGAGCAGGAAGAGCTGGCCCGCTTCAGCCTGCGTCGGCTGCTGCCGCTGCGTCGGGGCCGCGACGCCGCCGTCGCCCGGCTCGACGCGGTCGGGCGCGAGGGGGCCGAGCTCGACGACGCCATCGAGGCCGACGGCGCGGCGCTCGACGGCTTGAAGGCGCGGGTCGCCGAGCGGTTGTCCCGCCTCGCCTCGAGCCCCGACGCGCCGGCCGACGTCGGCCGCGGCGTGCGCGACGAAGAGATCGAGCTCGAGCTGCTGCGCCGCCGCGCCGGGGTCGCCCGTGCCGCCGACGCCCCGGGAGGTGCGTGATGGGTCTGCTGCGCATCGATCGCTTCGCCAAGGGTGTGCTCTTCGCCGCCCTCGCGGCCCTGGTCGCCGTCGCCGGGGTGGTCTTCGTGGGCCCCATCGTCGGCGCCGGACCGGCCATCGCCGCGCTCTTCGGCGCGCTGGCCCTGGCCTGGATCTTCGCCGCCGCGCCCAAGGCCTCGTCGGGCTTCATGGCGCTGCTGGTCGCCGGCCCCATCGTCGCGCTGGGTCTGCTGGCCTGGCCCGCGCCCACGCCGGCGGCGGTCGGGCTCACCGCGCTCATCGCCGTCGCCCGCGGGGCCTTCCTGCGCCGCGGTCCCGTGGTGCGCACGGTCGTCGTCGAGGGGGTCGTGGCCATCGGCAGCCTGGGGCTGGCTGCGGCCTTCGTACCCGGCGGCTTGACCGGGCTGGGGCTGGCGGTGTGGGCCTATTTTCTGGTGCAGAGCCTGCCTTTGCTGACCGCGGCGAGCCACGAGGCGGCGGCGAGCGCCGAGCCGGACGCCTTCGTCGCCGCGATGAACCGCGCCGAGCGTATCTTGAGTCGCTGACGGTTCAGCCGCCCGCCGAGCCGCCCGCGCGACGGTCGAAGCGCGCCAGCCAGCGGCGCTGCGCGGCGTTTGGCCGGGCATCGGGGCGGACCGCCGCGATCTCGGCGAGCGCCGCCTCGGCGTCCGGGCAGATCCCGCTCCAGATGAGCAGCGCGGCGGTCACCGTCGCCGTGCGCCCGTGGCCCTGGGCGCAGTGCACATAGAGCGGCTCGGCGGGCCAGCTCAGCCGCTCGAAGGTCGCGACCAGCGCGTCGCTGTCGGGCGGCGCGTGCGCGTCGAGGATCGGGTGGGTGAGGTAGCCCGGCCCGCGGTGACGCGCGGCCTCGGCGAACTCGCAGGTCAGGTCGAGCACGGCGTTCGCTGGCGCGGCTTCGCCCCCGGTGAGTCGGCGGCCGATCCACAGCCCCGGGCGGACCTCGGCGAAGGCCGGCTCGCGGGAGATCCAGCGGCTCAGATGCCAGACGGCCCAGGTCAGCAGCAGATAGGGCAGCATCACGCCGGTGCTGCGGGCCGAGCGGCCGCCGTCGGGGCGCTTGCCGAAGAGCGCCGGGTCGGCATGCCGCGAGGCCAGCGCCGCCAGCGCGAAGTCGACCGCCAGCCACAGCAGCGCCCAGACGTCGGTGTAGACGGCGGCGCCCGCGCTCATCAGCGCCAGCAGCCCGAACTTCGCCGCGTAGGTCATCGGCCCCCGCCCCGCTTCGGCGCGGCCACCGCGATCATCCACAGATACAGCGTCGCCAGCAGCGGCCCGGCGAGGCCCGCGGCGACGAACAGCGCCGCCCAGCCGCTGACCGCCCGGTGCAGATGCAGCGCCTGCACCGTCGAGAGCACGACGTCGGCCAGCGTCGCCCCCGCCAGCAGCATCGCCAGCCGCCGGGCCACCGGCCGCGCTCGGGCGACGAGCCGGGCCAGGCCCAGCAGGGCCAGCACCATCACCCCGTCGAAGACGACCCACGCCGCCTGGATGCTGCGGTCGCCGAACCAGCGCTCGCCGTCGGCCAGCGCGAGCAGGATGGTCCACGGCACCAGCCCGGCCGCCAGCAGCGTCAGCCCGCGGGCCCACCATCGCGGCGGCACCCGCGAGAGCACCCGCCCCGCGGTGCCGGCAGCGAACGCGAGCAGCCCGCCGTCGGCGAAGGCGGTCAGGATCGCCGTGAAGGTGCGCACGCGCACCGGGCCGGGGCAGGCGACGACGTATTGCGGCGTCCAGCGGTCGGGGCGGAAGCGCTGCTTGAAGCGGCGCACCCCGCGGAAGTCGTACAGCGGCCCCGCGTTGGAGGCGCAGAAGCGCAAGAAGGCCCGCAGCCGGCGGTGGGCGCCCGGGCCGGGGTCGATGCCGGCGAGCGGGGCCATGCCCAGGGTCACGTAGGCGTCTCCGCGGTCGCGGGCGTCGGCCAGCGCGCTGTGGATGAGCAGCTCGGCGGTGCCGTTGGGCGCGTCGGGCACCCGGCAGACGTCTTCGAGGAACCAGCCCCGCCGCCCATAGACCGGGATCGCCGCCAGGAAGCCCACCGGCTCGTCGCCGCGCTCGGCGATGTAGTAGCGCCGCCGCTCGGGCAGGGTGAAGGGCTCGAGGTCGACCATGAAGCGCATCACGCTCATGCGGCGCGCGGCCAGCCAGCGGTCGAGCACCCGGTCGATCTGGGCCCGCAGCGAGCCCGGGTGGCGGGCGATGTCTTCGGGCTCGATGCGCCGCACCCGCACGCCCTTGTTGCGCGCCCGGTTGACCTGCGCGCGCAGGCTGCGCCGCAGGCGGCCGTCGACGGTGTAGC
Organism: bacterium; assembly: GCA_030427205.1. Classification (GTDB taxonomy): domain Bacteria; phylum Myxococcota_A; class Bradymonadia; order UBA7976; family UBA1532; genus JACKDM01. The sequence goes on from JAUHXC010000010.1 coordinate 133,884, forward strand.
CCGCCGGGTCGAAGTCGGGCTGCTCGGCGATCTGCAAGGCGTCGTGGTCGAGGCCCGCGGCGGCGAGCGCGTCGACGAAGGGGCGCTCGACGGAGAAGAAGCAGGTCTTGTGGCCGGCGGCGGCGCTCTCGGCGACGAAGCGGGCGGCGACCTCGGCGACGCGCTCGGCGGCGCACACCGGCTGGCCGGCGACGACCCGGTGGCCGGCCGCCTCGACGTAGGCCACCACCGCGGTCGGGGCGTCGGCGGGGCCGTCGAACCAGTAGGCGTTGCCCCGCTCGAGGATCTGGAAGCTCGTGCCGTGGTCGCCGTGGCGCTCGAGCAGCGCCAGCGCCAGCGCCCGCTCGGGGTCGGGGGCCGGCGAGCGCCAGCCGGGGGGCGCGGTCGGGCTCACCGCGACGCGCGCACGTCCATCAGCGCGAAGCCGAGCAGGTTCTGCCCCCGCCAGGTGGTCGGATCGGCCGCCCGGGCATCGTCGCGCTTCAGCCCGATGCCCCAGATGCGGTCGTAGGGGCTCGCCTCGACCAGCACCGCGTCGCCGGTGCCGCGCAGGTACGCGGCCAGCGCCGGGTGCTGGTCGAACTTGTGGCGGTTGCCCGCGGTCACGATGGCCCGGCGATGGGCCTTCCAGGTGGCGTCGTCGAAGCCCTTCACCCGGCGGCCGATCTTCTTGGCCGCCGCGGGCGAGGGGGTCTCGAAGATCTGCTCGAAGGCGGCGGTATCGTCGAAGAGGCGGGCCTTGCCGGCCATCATCCAGTGCTCGGCGGTGGGATAGGTGCGCCCGTCGACGGTGAACGGCGCGACGAACCACTGGCTGAAGCAGGTGGCGTTGACCGATCCGTCCTTGGGCGGGCTATGGCCCCAGAAGAAGACGAACTCGAAGCGTTCACCGGCGGCCCAGGCGGCGCGCAGCGACTGCAGATCGGTGGGCAGGCTCATGGCGGGCAGGATAGTGCGGCGGTCGATGGGCCACAACGGCGGCGGTGGGCCGGGCGGTCAGCCGGGCAGGGCCTGACCGCCGCGGGCGAGCATCTTCTGCAGCGCCGCGCTCACCGCGTCTCGGGCGTCGGCCTCGATCACCGGGCCGTGGGCCGGCACCGCCCGCTCGAACGCCCACTCGAGGATGCGCCGGCAGGCGGCGGCCGCGGCGGGCTTGTCTTTGGTCTGCATGCGCAGAAGCGGGCTCTGCATGGGGCGGCCGAGCACGCCGAGCAGCCAGAAGAAGAAGCGGCTGCGGCGGTTGGCTGGACGCTGGATGTTGAAGAAGAGGTCGGTGACCAGCAGCGTGCCCGACGGCCGGTGCAAAAAGACCGTCTCGTTGGCCCAGGGCACGCCGTCGACGAAGCGGGCGTCGAGCACGTCGCTCCACGGGGTCGGCTCGCCCTCGGTCGGGTCGAGCGTGCGGTCGAAGCGCAGGTCGTCGCGCTTGGCGGCGAGGCCGGGCGCGCCCCAGGTCATCGCCTCGGGGTAGCGCGCCGCGGCGTCGCCGAAGTAGAGGTGGTGCAGCGCGTTGGGGGCGACGATGTGCTTCACTGGACCGAGGGCGGCCAGCTCGGCGGCGAGCGCGTCGTCGATGGGCACCGGCGAGTGCAGCCACAGCCCGCCGTCGGGCAGCCGCACGACGGTCATGCGCACCGGGAAGTGCAGCCCGCCGGGCATGTAGAGGTCGTCTTCGGCGCCCCAGATCTCGGGGGCGATGGCGGTGAGCACGGCGGCCTCCTTGAAAGTCAACCAAGCTTGACGATATCAAGATGCCTCGCTCATCCAGTTCCGTCAAGGCTGCTTGACGACTTCTTCGGGGAGACACCATGGCCCGCGACGAGCCACCGGCGGCACCGGCCCACGCGACGGTCGAGCAGGCCAAGGCGGCGAGCACCGCCCAGCTGATGATGCGCTGCGCCCGCCTGCTCGACGAGGTGGCCCTCGGCCGGCTGCGCGCCGCGACCGGGCAGCCCTGGCGGCGGGCGCACACCGGGCTCTTCCCCTATATCGAGCTCGACGGCAGCCGCGTCACCGAGATCGCGCGGCGGGCGGGGGTGAGCAAGCAGGCGGTGGCGCCGCTGGTGGCCGAGCTGGTCGAGTGGGGCGCGCTCGAGCGGGTGCCCGACCCGCGGGACGGCCGGGCGCGGCTGGTGCGCTTCGCGGTCGACGCCGACGGGACCCACGCGATCGTGAAGGGGCTGGCGGTGCTCGGCGCGCTCGAGGCGGAGCTGGCGGCGGTGCTGGGCGATACGCGCTGGGCGGCGCTGCACGCGGCGCTGACCGACCTGTTGCCGGCGGTGACCGCGATGCGGGCGGCGACGGCCGAGGGCTGACGCCCAAGTCCGAGCGCAGCTCACATATAGTCGACGACGACCCGCTGCACGGTGGGGCCGTCGACCGCGAAGCGGGCCTCTTCGAAGTCGGGGGCGCCGAAGGTGGAGACCTGGGCGCCGGCGGTGAAGCCGAAGCCCTCCTTGGGGATGCCGACGAGGTTGGTGTCCATCCGGTGGTTGCGGTTGACGTCATGCACCAGTGAGCCCGCGTAGCGCCCCGGCGGCACCTCGAAGACGCACTGCGCGCGGTCGCCGCGCACCGGCGCCACATGGCGGGCGTAGGCCCGATCGTCGTCGTCGGGCCAGCCGCGGTCGTCGGTGAAGATCGAGCACAGCACCGCGCCGCCGCGGCCGTCGAGGCCGGAGACCTCGAAGGTGACCCGCACGGTCCCGTCGGCCTCGGCCGGGTGGGCCGTCAGGCTCACGGCAGAGAGGAGCATGGCGACGATGAGCGCGCTGCGCAGCATGGGTGCCTCGTTCGCTGACTGTTCGAACGATGCACGGCGGCGGCGACTGTCACGGGTTTGTTCGGGGTTTGCGCGAAAGACCTCAGGGCAGCTGCGCGGGCCGCACCTCGACGTCGGTCACCCCGGGCAGCGCGCCGATCGCCTTCTCGAGCGCGGCGTCGACCGAGCAGACCATCACCGTGACCAGCTCGGCGGGGCGCAGCTGGGCCTGCACCGCGGCTCGGGCGCGGGCGTTGTCCACCGCCGCGAGCCGGTCGAGCCAGGTGTCGATGTAGTCGTCGGGCCGCCCGAGCAGCCGCGCCCGCACCCGGTGGGCCACCTGCAGGCTGGCGGTCTCGACCGAGAACGGGAAGCCGCGGGCGAGGCTGTCGCGGGCGAAGTCGGTCTCGTCGTCGGTCAGCCCGTCGGCGGCGAAGCGCTCGAACTCGTCGAAGAGCAGCGCCACCGTATCGACCGCGTTGGCCCGGGCCGGGCTGGCGGTCATCATGAAGGTGCCGGCGCTGCGCTCGAGCGACAGGCGGGCGCTGGCCCCGTAGCTCCAGCCGCGCTCGACGCGCACCTTCTGCATCAGCCGGCTGGTGAAGTTGCCGCCGAAGCCGCTGATGGCGACGTGCAGCGCGAGGGCCTCGGGGTCGACGGCGCCGAGGCAGGGGTGCCCCGAGAGGATCGGCGCCTGGGCCCGATCGGGGCGGTCGAGCAGGATCACCCGGCGGCCGCTGGCCCGGGGCGGCGCGGGGAAGTCCCACAGCAGCGGTTCGCCGGCGGGCATGCCGGCCAGCGCCCGGTCGAGGGCGGCGCCGAGCCCGGCGGCGTCGAGGTCGCCGCTGGCCCCGACGACGAGGTTGCGCCGGCAGTAGAGCCGCTGCGCGTGGGCGGCGACGTCGGCGGCGGTGATCCGCTCGAGCGACGCGGCGGTGCCCGAGGCCCCGTGGCCGAAGGGGTGGTCGCCGAACAGCGCGCGGGCGAACCAGATGCGGGCCAGCGCGCCGTCTTCGTCCGCCGCCGCCTCGAGCTCGGCCCGCATCTCGCGCTTGACCTTCTCGATCTCGTCCGCCGCGAGCGCTGGCTCGACGAGCACCTCGCCGAGCAGCGTCAGGTAGGCGTCGAGGTGGCGGGTCAGCACCGGCCCGCCGAGGCTGACGGCGTGGTTGCGGGTGGCGGTGATCATCTCGGCGCCGAGGATCTCGACCGCCTCTTCCAGCTCGACCCGCCCCCGCCGCCGGGTGCCGCGGATGAGCGCCCGGTTGGTGAGCGTCGTCAGCCCCTGCAGGTGCGCCGGGTCGAAGGGCGGCCCGCCGGCGAAGAACAGGTTGACGTGGGCCACCGGGAAGGCCCGATCGGGCACCAGAACCGTCGCGATGGGCCCTGTGGGGCCGCCTGCGGGCGCCTTGCTCACGCCGGCACCCCCCGCACCACCGTGCGCCCCTCGGGCCGCAGGATGTCACGGGCGACGGCGACGACGTCGTCCTCGCTGACCTTCTCGAGCTGCTCGGCGGCGGTGAAGAGCTGGCCGAAGTGGTCGGCGGTGACCTCCCAGTAGCCGAAGCCGGCGGCCCGCTGCTGCGCGCTCTGCAGCTGGCGGTAGAAGCGGGTCTCGAGCCGGTGCTTGGCCTTGGCCAGCTCGGCGGGGCGCAAGCCATCGCGGGCCACCGCGGCGAAGGCGTCGAGCACGACCTCTTCGGCGGCGTCGCTGCCCACGCCCTCGCGCAGGTCGACCGAGACCTCGTACAGCCCCGGCTCGCGGAAGGCGGGCACGAAGGCGTAGAACCCCGCCGCCAGCTCGCCGTCGGTGACCAGGGCCCGCTGCAGGCGCGAGGAGTCGCCTTCGAAGAGCGCCTCGTTGAGCACCTCGAGCGCCGCGGCCTGCGGGTCGCTCGCCGCTGGCGCGTGCCAGCCCATCAAGAGCCGCTCGGCGCTCAGCGGCAGGGCCTGCTCGACCCGGCGCTGGCCCGTCTGACGCGGCTCGGCCACCGGCGCGAGGGGCGGCAGCTCGGCGGCGGGCATATGGCCGTAGGCGGCGTGCACCGCGCTCATCAGCCGCTCGGCGTCGACGTCGCCGGCCACGGCGAGCACCGCGTTGTTGGGCGCGTACCAGGTCCGGTAGAAGCGGTGGATGTCGTCGGCGGTCAGCCCGGCGATGTCGTCCATCCAGCCGATGGTCGGCCGGCCGTAGGGGTGGGCCTCGAAGGCGGTGTCCCACAGGATCTCGGCCAGGCGCCCGGTGGGGTCGTCGTCGACCCGCTCCCGGCGCTCGTTCATCACCACCTCGCGCTCGGTCTCGATCTGATCGGGCCCGAGCAGGGTATTGGCCATGCGGTCGGCCTCGAGGGCGATGATGGTCTCCAGGCCGCTCTGGGGCACCTCTTCGTAGTAGTAGGTCCAGTCGAGCCAGGTGGCGGCGTTGTTGCGCCCGCCGAGGCCCTCGATGATGCGGTCGAACTCGCCCTCGGGGTGCTGCGCCGTGCCCTTGAACATCAGGTGTTCGAAGAGGTGGGCGATGCCGGTCTTGCCCGGCTGCTCGTGGCGGCTGCCGACCCGGAACCAGGTCTGGTAGCTGACCACCGGCGCGCGGTGCTCGGGCTGATGCAGCACGGTGAGGCCGTTGTCGAGCCGATAGCGGTCGACGCGCAGGGGCCCGTGACGCAGGGTCTCGATGGGTCGGAGGTGGGTCTTCAAGCGCTTTCTTCGCCCGGCGGGGGAGGTGGGCAGCCGCCGGGGCCGCTCAAGATGCCACGGAGCGGCCCCAGGTCGCCACGGCCAGCGCGATCCAGCCGACGATCCAGGCGGTGCCGCCGATGGGGGTGATCGCGCCGAGCCAGCGCATGCCGGTCAGCGCCATGACGTAGAGGCTGCCCGAGAAGAAGAGCAGGCCCACCAGCATCGCCCAGCCCGACACGGTCAGCGCCCGCCCGCCGGCGCCGACGCTCTGGGCCCAGGCCACCGCGAAGAGCGCCAGCGCGTGGTAGACGTGATACTGCGCGCCGGTGTGCCACCAGCCCAGCGCTTCGGGGGTCAGCTTCGCCTTGAGCCCGTGGGCCCCGAAGGCGCCCATGGCGACGGCGACGGCCATGGCGATGGCGCCGGTTGCGGCCCAGTTCATCGTGCACTCCCGATCTTGCAGGGGCGCACCCTATACCGGCCGGGCGGACCGCGCCACCCGTCACGGTGGCGCATCGTATCGCGGGGCGCTGTTCGGAGGTCGCCGCACGAGGCGGAAGCCGCTCGTGACGGTTCGCTGGCCCGGGTCGAGCCCGCGACGCGCGGCGGAGCGTACAGCGCGGATGTGGCTGGCGATCGCGCCCCCGCGATAGGCCCGCATGGCGCCCTCACCGGGGCCGAGCGGATCGTCGACGGGCCCGGTGGCGTAGGGGCCGTAGCGATCGAAGCACCACTCGGCGTGGCTGCCGAGCACATCGTAGAGACCCCAGGCGTTGGGGGCCTTGCTGCCGCGGGGCGGCGCGGCCATCTCGCCGTGGTTGTCGTGATACCAGGCGATGTCGGCGAGCGCCTCGGGGGTCGAGCCGGCGGGGTGGGCGCTGGTCGTGCCAGCGCGGGTGAAGTACTCCCACTCCGCTTCGGTGGGCAGCCGATAGCCGAGGCAGTCGACGTCGGTCAGCGTCGCCCGTCCGCAGCGCCAGACCTCGCGTCGGCACTGCGGCGCGCCCTGTGGGCAGCCGCGGCCGAACTCGCCGCTGCAGTGCTCGAGGCGGTAGCACTCGGGCACGCCTTCTGCGCGCGACAGCGCGTTGGCGTAGGCCAGCGCCTCGTACCAGTTGACCCGACCCACCGGGCAGTCATCGCAGGCCGACCACGACGGGCGAGTGCCCATCAGCGCGCTCCACTGCCCCTGGCTGACCTCGTGCGTCTGCACCCACAGCGGCCGATCGAAGACCACCGTGCGCTGCGGTCCCTCGTCGTCGTCCCGCCACGCCTCGTCGGGCGGTGAGCCCATCACGAAGCGTCCGGCGGGGATCTCGACGAAGCCGGGTGGGGGTGTCGCTCGGGCGGGCCGGGCGTCGGACGCGGCGTCGGGCGCTGCCGGTGGGGTCGGCGACGCGGCCGGCGGGTCGGCTCGATCCATGAGCAGGCCGCCGAGCCCCAACCCGCCGAGCGCCAGGCCCGCGAGCAGGGCGACGCCGAGCATCGACCGCGACCGCCGGCGTTCGGGCAGGCGCCAGTCGACGCCTTCGGGCGCGTCGGTCGGGGTGATGAGGATCCAGGGCCAGCCCCGATCGATCTCACCCCCCGGCCGCAGCAGCCGAAGCTGTTCGCCGGCCCGCAGCGCGTCGGTCGGTGCGCGGTGATGGGCGAGCATCTCGCTGCGGGCGCTGGCGAAGCTGGCGCCGATGCTCTGGCCGGCGCCCAGCGCGTGGTAGAAGCGCTCGGCGAAGTCCGCGGCGACGCGGTCGCGGATGGCCCGGTCGGTGGCGATCACGGGCACCCTCGACCGCCGGTGCAGGGCGTCGACGTGGGCTTGGGTGCCGCAGCCGTTGAGGAAGACCCACCGCAGCCCGGGCAGCGCGCCGAGGCGATCGGCGATCCCGGCCATGCGGGCGGGCACCCCGCGGCCTGCGTCGCCCTGAAGCGTCAGACCCTCCGGATCGGCGTGCCCGCCGAAGTGCACGCCGACCAGCCGGTCGCCCACCTCGTCGAGGCGGTCGAACAGCGCGGCATGGGTCGCATCGGTCTCGACGACCAGCCGACAGCGCCCGTGGCTCGCGGCGACGTCCAGCGCTTCTTCGATGGCGCGGCGCTCGGCGCTCAACGCGCGCAGATACGCCGAGTCGGTCAGCTCGTTGGCGAAGACCAGCAGAATGACGGGTGCGTCGTCTGACACGGCGATGCGGCGTTCAAGGCATGCGGTTGATGATGAGGGTCCGCCGGCTGGCGTAGTCCTCGTCTTCGCGGGCGACGACGGTGATCCGGTTGACGCCCTCTTCGAGCGGCACCTCGGCCTTGAAGCGGAAGTCGTCGCCCAGCTTGGGGCCGGCGTTCGACTGGAAGTAGACCTTGCGGTCGTTGACGTAGATCAAGAGATCCTGAACCGCGCGCGGCCCGGAGACGGCGCCGGCGAGGGTCATCGCCCGGGCCCGGGTCTCCGGCGCGCTGTCGGCCAGCTCGATCACCGGCGGGCCGTTGGGCTCGACGACCGTCACCGCGCCGCTGCCGGCCGGCGCCGCGTCGGCGGTCAGCGGCGTCACCGCCTCGGCGGCGACCCAGCCGAAGCCGCTGCCGGTGGGCACCCGGTACCAGTCGCCGAAGCGGCCGTCGGCGGCGGCGTGGCCCGCGCTGCGGGCGACGATCGGCGCGTCGGCCCGGGGCATGCCGCGCAGCTCGACGTCGGCGCCCAGCTTCGGGGCGAGCCGCGCCTCGACCGCGGTGACCGTCTCGCCGCGGTCGACGACCACCAGGCTGGCCTTCTCGGTGGTGCTCTCCCGGATCTCGGTGTCGTAGATACCCACCTGCACCGGGATCTCGCCGGCCTTCTCGGCCTTGACCTTGAAGCCCATGCGCATCTCGGTGGCGTCTCCCGGCGCGAGGCCTTCGCTCTCGACCCGGCCGCGGCGGATGTAGATGCCGCGCAGGTCGTCGGTCTCGTCGTTGCGCAGGGTGCCGAGCACGGTATAGCTCGCGCCCGGGCCCAGGTTGCGGGTGCGCACGACGAGCTCGGCCTCTTCGCCGAGCTGCAAGAGCCCGTCGCCGTTGCCCTTCGCCCGGTCGTCGACCTGCCAGTGCGCCGCGAAGCGCGGGCGGGGCAGCTGGGTGATGCCCACCTTGACGCTGGCCTCGGTCACCCGGGTCTCGCGGGCGTCGGCGAAGACGAACTTCACCGCGTCGCGGCGGGTCAGCGCGCTCTTGGGCAGCTCGACCGGCACCGACCACGTGCGGCTCTCGCCGGGCGGTACGTGGCCGAAGATCAGCTCGTGGCCGGCGAGCAGCGGGTTCTCCGAGGCGGTGATGGCGTGCAGCCGATCGAAGGGCGCGTCCCCGGTATTGCGCACGGTGGCGGTGAGCGTCAGCGTCTGGCCCGCCGCGATGGCGTCGCCCGGCTCGGCGCGGACCTCGACCTCGGCGACGGGGCGGCCGGTCGGCGCCGTCGCCGCGGACGGGCGCCAGTCGACGCCCCGCCGGTTCAGGGCCTCGGCGATGCGCGCCTGTTCGTCGGTGCGCACCCGGTCGACCGCGCCGCCGATGTCGGCGAGCATGCCGTCGGCGTTGGCCTCGCGGGTGGCGACGAGCAGGTCGTGGGCGAGGTCGATTTCGAAGTCGGCGATGAGGTCGTTGGGGTTGTCCTCGATGCGCTGCTGCAGCGCTTCGTCGCGCAGGTACTCCAGCGAGAGCCGGGGCTTCGCCGCCTTGGAGACCTCGGCCTGCGCGTGCTCGAGGTGCTCGGGCAAGGAGACCTCGCCGCCCTGCTCGTCTTCGCTCTCGAAGAGGTCGGTGCCCTCGTCGGTGATGACCACGGTGCGGGTCTCGAGGTCGGGGGTGATGCCCACCGACTGGATGCTGACGTCGCCCGGGGTGAGGTACTGCGCGATGGTCAGCTTGAGCGCCGAGTCGTCCTTGTTGTCGTAGATGATCTGCACCGAGCCCTTGCCGAAGGTGCGCTTGCCGACGATCAACGCCCGGTGGTGGTTCTTGAGCGCGCCCGCCACGATCTCGCTGGCCGAGGCGCTCTGGGCGTCGGTGAGCACGATCAGGGGCAGGTCAGCCTCGGTGCCCGCGCGGGTGGCCATCTTGGGCTCGCGCATGCGGTCGCCGAAGCCCACCGTGGTCACCAGCGGCCCCGAGCGGATGAAGAGGTCGGCGATCTTGATGGCCTGATCGAGCAGCCCGCCCGGGTTGCCGCGCAGGTCGATGATCAGCCCCTTCATGCCGCCGCGGGCCTTGCGGTTCAGCCGGCGCATGGCCGCCTCGAGCTCGTCGAAGGTCGTATTCTGGAAGTTGCGCAGCCGCACCAGCCCGATCTTGTCGGGCAGCATCTTCGAGGCGACGCTCTTGACCTTGATGTCGGCCCGGGTCAGCGCGTACTTGCGGGCTTTCTTCCAGCCGTCGCGCATGACCCAGATCACCGCCTCGGTGTCCGGCGCGCCGCGCAGCAGGTCGACGGCGTCGGAGAGCGCCATGTTGACGGTGCTGTCCTGCCCGATCTGGGTGATGCGGTCGCCCGCGCGCAGCCCGGCGCGGCTGGCGGGGGTGTCTTCGATGGGGTTGACGATGGTCAGCTGCCCGTCGCGGATCGAGATGACGATGCCCAGCCCGCCGAACTTGCCGCGGGTCGACAGCTTCATCTCGCGGTAGTCCTCGGGTCGCAGCAGCACGCTGTGCGGGTCGAGGGTCGAGAGCATGCCGTTGATGGCGGCGTACTCGATGTCGCGCAGCCGGGTGTGATGGCGCAGGTTGTCTTCGACGAAGCGGAAGATGTCCTTGAACTTGAACGACATCTTCCACAGGTTGCCCACGTCGGTGAGGTCGAAGCGCCGGCTCTGGTCGTCGATGCGCACCGTCAGCGCGTGGGGCACGCCCTCGCCGTCGCGCTCGACCTCGACGAGCAGCTCGGCCACCGCCCGCTGCACCTCCTCCATCGCCGCGCCGAGCATCTTGCGCTCGTTGACCCGCGCCGGGTCGACGTAGTTCTCCTTGATGTGGATCACCGCCCGATTGAGGATCGACAGGCTGCCGAGGTCGTAGCCGTCGATGGCCCCGCGGGCCTCGGCCGTGCGCGGTTCGAACGCCAGCCGCCAGCCGGGGTCGCCATAGCGCAGCGAGATGCTGAGGTAGAAGGCCCCCAGCAGCGCCGTCAGCGCCAGGAACGTCTTGGGCAGGGTCCGCTGGATCGACTTCATGCGTCCTCGAGTGTCCCTTCGTGCGGTCGCCGAAGCGAGTCTACTGGATCGGTCGCCATGAGGGCCATGTCGCGCCCACCGCCCGACAACCGCCGACGGGGGCGGTTCATGCCCGCCGGCCGGCCCCACGAGGTTGACACCCGCAGGCGCCGCGGCACAGACTCTCTCTGATTTTGATGGAGGTGAGCCCCATGGCCGATCGCCAGAAGCCGCTCGTGATGACCGCCGACGACGACCCCGAGATCCGCCACATCCTCTCGGCGGTGCTCAAGCCGCTCGACTGCGACGTCATCCAGGCGGAAGACGGTGAGCAGGCGCTCGAGCAGATCATCACCGAGAAGCCCGATCTGGTGGTGCTCGACGTGATGATGCCCACCCTCTCGGGCTGGGAGATCTGCAAGTACATCCGCAGCAAGCCGGAGTACGCCGACACCAAGGTGCTGATGCTCACCGCCATCGGCAAGACGGTCAACGAGATGACCTCGCCGCTGTACGGGGCCGACGCCTACCACGACAAGCCGTTCGACATCGAAGAGGTCCGCGGGACCATTCAGCGTTTGCTCGACGAGGCCAAGGCCGGCTGAGCCACCGAGCGCGGTCCTTGACCGGTCGGGCGCCTCAGCGCCGGACCGGACTCAACGATTCTCCAGCTGATCGAGCTGTCGGCGCAGGGCCTTGGCCCGGGCGTTGGCCGGATCCTCCTCGAGCGCCTCGCGCACCCGCAGCCGGGCCCGCACCGACTGCCCGCCTTCGAGCAGCCGCTCCGCCTCGTCGAGCATCGCGTTGACCCGCAGCTGGCGCCCCTGTTGCAGCAGGCTGCGGCTCTCGGGGTAGTACATGCTGCCCGGCGGGATCTCGCCGAGTACGGCCTCGAGCTTCTCGGGCAGCTTCAGGGCGTCGTCGGCGGGCACCGCGCCCATCACCATCGGCTGGGCCTGCTCGATGCGGGCCCGGGCCGCCGCCTCCTGCTCGATGCGACCGGGCAGCTCGCCCAGCTCGGCCTCGTCGACGCCCTCCGCCCGGGCCGCCTCGACCGCGGCCTTCGCCGCCGTCCAGTCCTGGTTGGCCACCGCCTCCTGCACCGCGAGCACCGCCGGCGGCGGGCCGTCGTCCTTGAGGCTGCGCACCAGGTACATCGTGCCCAGCACGGTGAAGAAGGTCGTCAGCGCCATGATCACCAGCCAGCTCGTCGGCAGCCGGCGACCGGCGCCGTACTCGGCGGTGCCCGGCGGGCGCAGCCGCGGCTCGCCCTGGGTGGCGAAGACCAGCGACGTATGGCCCAGGTCGACCCGGTCGCCGTCGTAGAGCTCGGTCTCCATGACGCGGCGGCCGTTGACGTAGGTGCCGTTGCCGCTCTGCAGGTCGACGAGGCGGAAGCCCTCGACGTGGCGCACCAGCACCAGGTGATTGCGGCTGACGCCGATGTCGAGCACGACGATGTCGTTCTCTTCGCCGCGGCCGAGCCGGGTCTCGGCCCGGTTGAGGTACCAGGTCGTGCCGTTCCAGTCGCCGCCCTGCACCACCAGCCGACCCCGCGGCGGCGCGCCGACCTCGGGCTGACCCGCCGTCGAGGCGTATGGATCGGGCGGCGCCGAAGCGGGCACGGGCGCCGGCGGTCGCGGCGAGAGCAACGGGTTGCGCACATAGGCCGTCGCCTCGTTCTGGATCGGGCGGCCGGCCGGCGGCGCGCTGCCGCCGGCGAACGGATCGGCGGGCGGCGCGGACGAGGGCGCGGACGGCTGAGCGTACGGCGGCGGCGCGGACGGCTGAGCGTACGGCGGCGGCGCCGAGGCCGGGGCATAGGGCGGTGGCGCGGCGGATTGGGCGTAGGCCGGCGCGGCGGGCGGCGGCACCGGCGGGCCGTGCTGCTGATGCGGGTCGGTCTGGGGCACCGCCAGCTGCTCGTCGGTGGGGCCGAAGCCGGCCTCGACCTCGGCGATGCCCGCCAGGATCGGCGACGCGCTGCCGCTCGGCATCGTCGACGGCAGCTCGACCGCGTTGACCGGGCCGCCCTGCACGTCGGCGGTCAGATCGCCGATGGCGCTGTCGATGTCGTTGATGTCGAAGCCCGCCCTCGAGCCCGCCGGCTGCGCCGGGCGCTCGTCGGGCGTCGCAATGAGGTCCACGTCACCGGTTCGGGAGCGCCTGCTCACCCGCGGTTCCTCCGCCGGCCGCGATGGCCGGCTGGGCTTCGTCGTCCGCGGTTATAGCACCGCCGTCGGCCGCTGCCCAAGGGGGTCGCCACGGTCAGCGTTTGGGCTCGTCGGCGATGTGGTGGCCATAGAGCCCGCCCACCCGATGGAAGGTGGCCGCGCCGATGGCGTTGACGAGCACCCCGGCGATGATCAGCCCACGGAACCAGCGGGTCATCGGCCGGGCGCCGAGCGCGAGGCAGCCGACGAGATAGGGCATGAAGTCGAGGGAGAACCGGAAACCGAACTGCTCCCAGCCGGTGTTCTGATAGAAGGCGATGGGCAGCGCCACGCAGCCCGCCGCCACCGCGAACGACCGGCTCAGCGCGTGGCCGCGCAGCGGGCGGAAGAGCAGGAGCAGCGCCGGCGTGGTCAGAAACAGGCTCATGCCGTGCTTGCTGAGCTGGATATAGGGCGGCTTGTCGATGATCTGCGGCACCAGGGTCAGCGCCGCGTGCAGGTTGCGGTCGAGGAAGTTGAAGTGCATCAGCCCGAAGTCGCGGATGCGCGGCATGGTGCCCCCGGCCAGGTAGGTATGGCCGAACTCGGCGGGGTTCTCGAAGCGGGCGGCGTTGTACCACAGCAAGAGCAGCCCCACCGCGAGGCACGGCGCGCTGAACAGGGCGAAGCGCCGCCAGCGCTCCTTCGAATCGAGGGCCCGGCCCTTCTCCGAGAGGAAGAGCTGCCAGTAGAAGAACACCGCGGCGAAGACCAGCGAGGCCCGGGTGGCGAAGGCCATGGCCAGCGCCGCCCCCGCCAGCAGTGGTCTGCGGGCGTCGACGGCGAAGTACAGATAGAGCAGGTGGAAGGTGACCCCCACGATCAACGCGGTGAACCACACCCGCCCCAGGACGCTGCACCACAGATGGGCCGTGCCGAAGGCGAAGAGCGCCGTCAGCCACAGGTTCTCCTTCTCGGTGCGCAGCGAGTGCCCCAGCCGGGTCAGCAGCTGCAGAAAAGCGAAGATCAGCACCACGTTGAGCCCGGCGAAGACCACCGTGAAGATGACGTCGTTGGCCCCGTAGCCCACCGCCGCCACCCAGGGCAGCATCAAGACCGCCGGACCGGGTGGAAACGAGACGAAGTAGCGCGTCTTGGCCTGCCCCCGATCGCGGCGGGGGATCTCGAGCAGCGCGCCCGACAGGGTCTGGAACTGATTGCCCTTGCCCTTGCGCCGGGTGAAGAAGCCCTTGACCAGCGGCCCGTGGGCCTCGGCCGACGCGCCCTTCAGCTCGAGCTCCTGATAGCTCGCCCAGTCGTTCTGGTGCGGCGGGTTGCGGGTGAGGTCGAGCTGCCCCTGCAGGAACGAGTCGGCCAGGTAGACGAAGTGGTTGTCCGGGCTGTGGATCAGCAGCCGCCGGTTGGCGAACGCCGAGAAGACGATCAGACCCACCACGAACAGGATCACCGATGTGCGCACCCGGACTCCCCCGGTCGGACGGTTTGGGCGGGGGTAGCACGGCGCGCCACCGTTGTTCAACGCACCGACGCCCGTGTCGATGAGTACGGCGCCGCCGAGCCCGCCCCCGGCGACTTTTTTTCGGGCCGATGCACTTTCTGCGCAACACGGCGCGCCGCTGATCGATGAACCCCATGCGTGAATGCCCACGCCCGATCGACGGAGCGCCGTGTCCCGCCTCGTGGCCATCTGCCTGCCGCTCGCCTTCTGGCTCGGCGCCGCCCTCGGCCCGACGCCCGGGGCGCTGTACATCGCGCTCGGCGCGCTGCTCGTGGCCGGTGTATGGCGCGGTCCGCCGGGTGTATTGCTCGCCGCCGCGGCGGGCGGTGTGCTGTGTGGGATCGGCGAGCACCACTGGCGCGACGCGCTGCCCGTCGAGCCGCCGCCGACGCCGACCTACGCCACCGTGCGCGCCGTGAGCCTCGCGGGCGGGACGGTGGACGTGCGGCTCGCGCCCGACGGCGCGCCGGCCCATGGGGCCACGCTGCGCCTCGCCCGGCGACCGGCAGGCCTCGCCCCGGGGGCCCGGGTCAGGGCGGTGGGCCGCTGGCGACCGCTCGCGCCCGCCGACGAACCCGGCGGCTGGGACGCGGCGGCCCGCGGCGCTCGGGATGGCGTCGCCTGGCGGGCCCGGGGCGCCCTCGACGTCGTGACCCCGGCGCCGGGCTACGCCGCGTGGTCGATCCGGGCGCGGGAGGCCGCCCGCCGCCGCCTCGCCGCCAGCCGACGGCCCTATGGCGCCGCGCTGCTCACCGGGTTGCTGCTCGGCGATCGGGCCGCGGTGCCCGAGAGCGCCCGCGACGCGCTGCAGGCCACCGGCACCGGCCACCTGCTCGCGGTCAGCGGCCTGCACGTCGGCGGCCTGGCCTTGGTCGTCGGCGGCTTCGGGCTGGCCCTCGCCCGGCGCTGGCCGGCGGTGCATACCCACCGCTGGGCCGCCGCCCTGGCCGCGCCGGCGGTCCTCGGCTTCGTGACCCTGGCCCAGTTCCCGCTGAGCGCCTGTCGGGCGGGGCTCATGGTCGGGCTCTATCTGGTCGGCCGCGGCCTCGGTCGGCGGCCCGACGGGGTCATCCTGCTGGGCTGGGCCGCGGTGATCCTGCTGGCCGACGGCCCGGCGGGCGCCGCCGGCGCTGGTTTTCAGCTCTCCTTCGGCGCGGTGGGCGCGCTGCTCTGGCTCGCCACCGGCCCCGCGTCGGCGGGCGCGGCCCCCGCCGACGGGATCTCCCGGGCGGCCCGCCGGCTGCGGCTGGCGACGAGCACCGCCGTGATCGCCGCCGCCGCCACCGCGCCCGTCGAGGCCTGGCACTTCGGCACCGTCGCGCCGCTGGCGCCGCTGGCCAACCTGCTGCTGTGCCCCCTCGCGGCGATGGTCCTCGTGCCGCTGGGGCTCGTCGGGCTGGCGCTGGCGCCGCTGACCGGGCTGCCGCTCGATGTCGCCGCCGCGGGCGCCGAAGGGCTCACGGCCCTGGCCGAGGTCTTCGCCGGATGGGGCGGCTCGTGGATCGTGGGGCGGGCCATGGCGCCGGCGGCGGCGATCCCGCTGGCGGTGCTCGTGCTCCTGCGCATGGGCCGGCCGCGGGCGGCGTCGGCCGGCGCGCTGCTGCTGGCCGGTATCGCCGCGATCGCTCGACCCGCCGGCGGCGCGGTCGACTTCCTGCCGGTGGGGCAGGGGGACGCGGTGCTCGTCCGCTCGGCGGGCCACGCGATGCTGGTCGACGCCGGCCCCGACCCCACCGGCTTCCGGCTGCTGGGCGCCTTGCGCCGGGCGGGCATCGACCGGCTCGACGCGGTCTTCGTCAGCCACGCCCACCCGGACCACTTCGCCGGGCTGTCGGCGCTGGTCGATCGCGTCGACATCGGCGCGGTGTGGTTCAACGGTCGCCGGGGCGGGCGCAGCTGGCAGGCGATGGCCCGGCGGCTGACCGCCCGCGGGGTGCCGCTGCGCCGCGCCCGACCGGGTCGCTTCTCGGTCGGCGGGCTCGCCGTCTCGGTGCTCGTCGGCGGGCCGCGCCCATCCGAGCCGCTGTCGGAGAACGACGCCTCGCTGGTCTTGCGGGTGGACGGCCCGGCGGCGTCGGTGCTGCTCACCGGCGATCTCGAAGCCGCGGGCGAGGCTCGGCTGCTGGCCGAGGCGCCCCGGCCGGTGACGGTGCTCAAGGCGCCACACCACGGCAGCCGGACCAGCAGCGGCCCCGCGCTGCTCGACCGGCTGTGCCCGGCGGCGGTGGTGCACACCGTGGGGCGCCACAACCGCTTCGGGCTGCCCCACCCCGCGGTGCTCGCCCGCTACGCCGCGGCCGACATCGACAACCACCGCACCGACCGCGACGGGCGGGTGACGCTCGACCTCGACGTCGGGTCCATCGGCGCCCATCGCCGGGCACGCCGCAGGCTGCCGCCCGCCGGCTGTCGGCTGTCGCGGTGGCGCACGGCGGCCCTGCGCGGGGCCGATATGCGCGAGAAGCAGACTGTCAGGAGGCCCCATCGATGAGCACAGACGCACCCGACGCCGAGCTGGTCCTGCTGGTGCGCCGTCCGCCGGGCCGGGGCCACCTCTACCGCTTCGCCGGGGCCCGGTTCACCGTCGGCGCGTCCGGCGACCTCTGCCTCGAAGGGCCGGGCATCGCCGAGGTGCACCTCGTCTTCGAGCGCACCGCCGACGGCTACGTGGTCCGCGCGGCCGACGAGGCCACCCACAACGGCCACCGGCTGCGCCCCGGGCAGGCCCAGCCGGTGCAGACGGCCGACGCCGTCGAGCTGGGCGACCGGCTGATCGAGGTCGCCATCGAGCGCGACCCGGCGCCGACGACCGATCGCCACGACGCGGGCCGCCTGCAGCGGGCCCAGGCGGCCGAGCGGCGGGTGCGCGACGCCGACGGCCCGTCGCTGTGGGTCCTGCGCGGCGCGGCGGCCGGGCTGGCGGTGCCGGTCGACGCGGGCGGGGTGACCTGCGGTTCGGGCCCCGACGATGGGTTGATCCTGCCCGACGCCCGGGTCGAGCCGGGCCACTTCACCGTGCGCGTCGAGGCCGACGGCGGGCTGCGCCTGAGCGCCCGGGCGCCGGTGCGGGTTCGCGGGCGGCCGATGACCGACGGCCGCTTGACCACCGGCGATCTGATCTTCATCGGCGATACGGTCTGCGAGGTGCGGGCGCCGCCGCGGCCGCCGGCCGTCGACCGCGTCCGCTGGGCGGCGCTGGGGCTGATGGCGCTGGGCCTCGCCCTGCTCGTCGCCGCGTGGTGGGTCGAGCGGGGTTGAGATCCGACGCAAACGCATCGCGCAGGACGCGCCCGGCGGCCCCGCGGGGGTCCGATCGGGTCCGCTGGCCATATCATGGGTCATCGCGCGCCGTTCGGGCCGCTGGGGGCGTCCGGGTGGCCGCTGTGGGCACGTCGAGGCAGGCTTCGAGGCCTCCGCGGGCCATCCCGGGACGCTATCCGGCGACGGGCAGGGTGATGCGCACCTCGAGGCCGCCGCCGCTGGCGTTGCGCGCGGTCACGCCGCCGCCCATGCCGTCGATGAGCCCGCGCACCAGGGCCAGCCCGATGCCGGTGCCTTTGGCGCTGCGGGTCAGCTCGCGCTCGCCGCGGAAGAACGGCTCGAAGACGTGGCGCAGCTGGCGCGCGGGCACCCCCGGGCCGTGGTCGCGCACGACGAGCGCCACCCCGCGATCGCCCACGGCCTCGGCCCGCAGCACGACGCGCCGATCTTCGGCGTCGCGGGCGTACTTCACCGCGTTGTCGACGAGGTTGAAGATGACCTGCACCAGCGCATCGCGGTCGACCTCGACCGCCGGCAGACCGGCGGGCGCTTCGACGACCAGTTCGAAGCCCGCCGCCCGCGCCTGGGGGCCGAAGAGCTCGGCGACCGCCCGCAGCGCGTCGCCGGCGTCGCCCACCGTCGGGTTCATCGGCCGCCGCCCCTTCTCGAGGCGGGCGAGCTCGAGCACGTTGCCGATCAGGCGCGACAGGCGCTCGGCCTCGGCGGTGATGTGGGTGTAGTAGCGCTGCTGCTTCGCCGGATCGGGCACGACCCCGTCGCGCAGCATCTCACCGTACATCCGGATCGACGTCAGCGGCGTCTTGAGCTCGTGGGTCACCGCCGAGACGAAGTCGCTCTGCCGCTCGGCGAAGCGCACGGTGACCGCGCTCATGCGGTAGAGCGCAAACAGCCCCAGCGGCGCGAGCGCCAGCAGCCCCAGCCCGAGGCCGTAGACCCAGCCCCGGTCGACGGCGTCGGGCAGCGGCGCGAGGGCCAGCGAGGCGCCGAGGGCGTCGAACGGCTCGGCGAAGCGGTGGGTGAAGCCGTGGGCCGCGCCGTCGGGGATCTGCGGGTCGTCGGAGACCTTCAGCGCGGCGAAGTCGGCCACCGGCGAGCCCAGCAGCGTGCGCTCGGCGAGCATACGGCCCAGGCGCGGCACCGAGATGACCAGCCCTTGAATCCGGGTGCGCTCGCCCTCGGAGACCATGCGCTCGAGCACGAGGTGCTCGGTATCGAGCCGGGTGGCGCGCATCAACGAGACCCGCAGCCGGCCGCTGTAGACGTCGGGGCGGGCGCTGTTCTGCCCGCCCGCACCCTGTTCGTCGGCGCCCGCGCCGGCGCTGTTGCGCGTGCTCGCCGCGCGGGGCCAACCGTCCGGCTCACCCACTGAGCCGGCGAAGCGGCCGACGCGCCGATCGCTGCCGCTGCGGTTGAGCGAGCTGAGGCTGAGCTTGCTGACGTTGGGCACCGCGTTGTGGGCCACCGTGCTGCCCGGGGCCAGCCAGACCAGGTTCTCGGCGGGCTGCGAAGGCGCCAGCCAGGCGACGTCGCCCAGCGCCTCGGGGCGTCGCGGGTGCCGCTCCAATACGGCCAGCGTCGCCGCCGCGTCCGAGCCGGGCAGGACCCGATGCCCGTCGTCGAATTCGAAGTAGCCCAGCACGTACGGCGCCGGCTCGATCCGCCCGGCGTAGGCCGCCACCGGCCGCCGCTCCTGGGTGCGCAGGATCTCCGTCAGCCCGCGCTCCATCTCGTCGAAGAGGCGCCGGGCCACCGCCTCGTGGTGCGCGCCGTATTCGATCTCGACGCCCCAGACCGCGCGCCCGACGAGCAGCACCAGCGGCACCAGCAAGATCACCGCCGCCCAGCGAAAGCGCCGCTTCAGCCGGCGCAGGCGGCCGCCCTCGGGGGCGGGGGAGTCGACGTCGACGCTCATTCGTCGAGCCGATAGCCCTGGCCGCGCACGGTCTGGATCGCCTCGCCGCCCAGCTTCTTGCGCAGCTTGGCGATGTGCATGTCGACGGTGCGGGTGTGGATGTGCTCGACGTTGCCGAAGCCCCAGACCTCCTGCAGCAGCCGGTCGCGGCTGACGGTGCGCCCGCGCTCGCGGGCCAGCAGCGCCAGGACCTCCAGCTCGCGCGGGGTCAGCTCGACGAGCGTGGTGCCCGCGACCGCCCGCCGCTCGCCGGGTTCGATGCGCCAGCGGCCCACTTCGAAGGACTGTCGCTCGTCCAGCGGCGCCCGCCCCGCCCGGCGCAGCACGGCCTCGATGCGCACCATCAGCTCGCGGATGGAGAACGGCTTGGGCACGTAGTCGTCGGCGCCCTCGCGAAAGCCGCGCACGATGTCGTCTTCGGCGCCTTTGGCCGTCAGCATCACGATCGGCTGAAACGGCCGCGCGGCCCGCAGCCGGCGGCAGATCTCGAAGCCGTCCATGCCCGGCAGCATGACGTCGAGCACCACCAGGGCGTAGCGCCCGGTCAGCGCTTCGGTCAGCCCGCCGTCCCCGGTGCCGACGCCGGTGGGCCGATAGCCGTGGTAGACCAGCACATCACACAGCCCCTCGCGGATGGGGGCTTCGTCTTCGACGATCAGGATCTCGGGTTTCTCACCGCTCATGGGGGCCATGAGACCACAGGCGGCGTCGGTGGTGGGTAAAGCTGATGTAAATCCGGCCCGCGGCGGCGCGACGGGGCCGGCGCGGGCCGCGGCTCAGGGGTTCTCGAGGATGGCCTCGCCGATGGCGATCAGCATCGCCCGGTCGTAGTCGTTGCGCTGGCGGCCGATGGCGCGCTGCACGATCTTGAAGATCTTCACCCGCGCCTTGTGCCGGCGACCCGTATCCTTGTGGGTGGCCATGCCCCGGTGGTAGTCGCGCAGGTGCGCGTCGATCTCGGTGACGTTGTGCCCCCGCCCGCCGCGCGGACGCTTGCTGAGGCGGCGCCACTCGTCGAGCGTCGGCACCTGGACCGCGCCGCCGTTGCGCCAGGAGAACTCGGCGCGATCGTCGCGGGTCACCAGCATGAAGTTCGCCGCGTCGCGGTTGAGGTCGTCGAGCACCAGGCGCAGCGCCTCGGCCCAGCTCTCCATCTCGCTGGGCGTGGTGAACAGCCCGTCGCGCTTGGAGATGGCATAGGCCTTGGCCCCGCCCGCCTTGAGCGCCTGGCGGACCACGCCGGCGCAGCTGTTGGTGTGGCTGGCGAGCTGGTAGTAGGGGTTGTTGGTGAGGAAGTGCGTCCAGAACACCGCGATCTGGTCCACGTCGAGGCCGAAGTGCACCCGATCGGCGTTGACGCCGGGCAGCCGGACCTTGGCCTCCGCGCTCTTCACGTAGCCGTAGACCCCATCGTCGAGCCGGACGCCTTCGTCGGCGTCGTCGGGGTCGTCGTAGAGGTGACCGACCTCCATGAGGCGCTGACCGGCCTGAGGCGTGTAGATGCCGTGCGCGAGGTTGCGCTTGGCGCTCTCCCCCAGCTCGTCGTCCTTGTCGTCCTTGTAGCTCGACCCGCGGGTGCCGGTCTGGCGCGCGCCGAAGACCGAGGCGACCCCCTGCATGATGCCCGCGCCATCGTCCGGCCACCAGCTGATGTACGTGCCGCGATCGCGGTTGTGGTAGATGCTCGGACCGCGGATCGTCATCGCGGCGTGCCCGTAGTGCCCCGTGGTGACGGCGTTGTGGTCGCGCCAGACCCGCACGACGGCTTCCTCGGTGAAGTCGCGGCGATGCTTGGCCGGCTTGTTGGCCGTCGCGGCCTGCTGCTGCGCGAGCTCGGCGATCAGCTCGGCGCGGCGCGTAGCGTTTACAGTAAGTGGCATGATCCCCCCGCTGCGTCGATTGCCGCCGCGCAAACCCTACCCACTACAACGACATTCGTCCATCGAAGCGTGGCCCGCGCCCTCGCGCGCGTGGATCAACCGGCGGTGGCGCCGAACGCCGCCTCGAAGTGGCTGCGCACCTCGGCGGCGAAGCGGGCGGGGAACTCCTCGTGCACGTAGAGCTTGCCGCCCTCGATCTCGACGAGCTCGGCGGGGCCGGCGAAGGTGTCGACCATCTTGCGGGCCGACTTCAGCGGGAACCACGGGCCGTCGGTGCCCCAGATGAGCTTGACCGGCGCGGTGATGCGGGTGTGGGCCTCGGCCACCGGGTCGAAGTCGGTGGCCTGCAGGCCGTCGGCGAGCACGAAGGCGCCGTCGAAGCAGCGGCGGTCGCGGGCCATCGGCTTGAGGAAGATGTCGGCCATCTCCCGGGCGAGGGCCGGGTCGCTGACGCTGGTCTCCCACGCTTTGCGGCGGGCCCAGGGCAGCTTCATCGCCAGGCGCATGGTCGGCTTGGTGTACCACTTCCGGCCGTTGCGCAGCGCCGCCTTGAAGAGGCCGGAGTAGTCCTTGGGGATCTCGGTATTGCCCAGGGCGAGGCCGACGATGCGCTCGGGCATGGTCGCGGCGACGTTGCGCGCGAAGCCGCCGCCGCTGTCGAAGGCCACGAAGCCGAAGCGCTCGGCGAGGTCCATGCGCTCGATGGCCTGGGCCAGCGAGGTGCTCATGCCGGCGCAGCGGCGCGGGGTCTGCTCGGTCCAGGTGCTGCGGCCGGCGCCGGGCAGGTCGATGACGTGGCAGGTGAAGCGGTCGGCGAGCGCCGGCACGATGCGGCGCCACGTGCGGCCGTCGACGGGCCAGCCGTGCACCAGCACCAGGTCGGGGCCCTGGCCGATGATCCAATAGGGCAGGGTCGCGTGGCCCAGGTCGAGGCGGCGCTCGGGCTCGGCGAGCAGCGCGTCGGCGACGGGCAGGTCGGCGTAGCTCGCCATGTCAGCGGCGCTCGGCGAGGCGCGCGCGGGCGGCGGCGAGGGCCTCGGCGACCCGC
This sequence comes from bacterium, assembly GCA_030427205.1. Classification (GTDB taxonomy): domain Bacteria; phylum Myxococcota_A; class Bradymonadia; order UBA7976; family UBA1532; genus JACKDM01. The sequence goes on from JAUHXC010000010.1 coordinate 156,286, forward strand.
TTCGGCGCGGTGCCGCCCCGGCTGGTGCGCGCGGCGACACTGGCCTCGACGGTCACCGCGCGGCGGATGTCGTCGTCGAAGGCGTCGCTGAACCGGCGGAACTCGGCGAGGCTCAGCGAGGGCAGCGTGCGCTGCTCGGCGATGCACCAGCCCACCAGCCGGCCGACGACGTGGTGCGCGTCGCGGAAGGGCACGCCCTTCGCGGCGAGGTAGTCGGCGACGTCGGTGGCGGTGACGAAGCCGGCGTCGCAGGCGGCGCGCATGCGGTCGGCGCGCCAGGTGGTCGTCGGCAGCAGCCGGGCGGTGGCTTCGAGGCAGTCGGTGACGGTGTCGACGGCGTCGAAGAGCGCCTCTTTGTCTTCTTGCAGGTCTTTGTTGTAGGCCAGCGGCAGGCCCTTGAGCACCGTCAGCAGCGCGACCAGATCGCCAAAGACCCGCCCGGTCTTGCCCCGCACCAGCTCGGGGATGTCGGGGTTCTTCTTCTGGGGCATGATCGACGAGCCGGTGGCGAACGCGTCGCCCAGCTCGATGAAGCCGAACTCCTGGCTCGACCAGACGACCATCTCTTCGGCCAGCCGGCTGAGGTGCACCATGATCAGCGAGGCGGCGGCGCACAGCTCGACGGCGAAGTCGCGGTCGCCCACGGCGTCGAGGCTGTTGGCCATCGGACGGGTGAAGCCGAGCGCGGTGGCGGTCATCACCCGGTCGAGCGGGAACGGCGTGCCGGCCAGCGCGGCGCAGCCCAGCGGGCTCTCGGCGGCGCGTTTGCGGCAGTCGAGCAGCCGGCCGCGGTCGCGATCGAGCATCTCGACGTAGGCCAGCAGGTGGTGGGCGAGCAGCACCGGCTGGGCCCGCTGCAGGTGGGTATAGCCCGGCAGCACGGTGTCGGTGTGGGCCTCGGCGACGTCGAGCAGCGCGGTCTGCAGCCGGTCGATGCGCGGCACGAGGTCGCCGTCGATGCGCCGCAGCACCCACAGCCGCAGGTCGGTGGCGACCTGGTCGTTGCGGCTGCGCGCGGTGTGCAGCCGGCCGCCGGCGGCGCCGATGCGCGCCGTCAGCCGGTGCTCGACGTTCATGTGCACGTCTTCGAGGGCGTCGCTCCAGGCGAAGTCGCCGGCGTCGATCTCGGCCCGTACGGCGTCGAGGCCAGCGCGGATGGTGGCGGCGTCTTCGGCCGAGATGATGCCCTGCTGCGCCAGCATGGCGGCGTGGGCCTTCGAGCCGTCGATGTCTTCGCGGTAGAGGCGCTGGTCGAAGCCGACCGAGGCGTTGAGCCGGGCGACGAAGGCGTCGGTGGGCTCGCTGAAGCGCCCGCCCCAGGTGTTCTGGCCGCTCTCGGCGTCCGGCTTCGGGTCGTGGCCGTCGCCGGCCACCTCAGAACTCCATGCCGAGGAACATCTGCACCGACTGCGCGACGCCCGGCGAGAGGCGCTCGCCGCCGGGCACGCTGACCCCGAAGGCCTCGCCGGCGAAGAGCACGGCGTAGTCGAGCGTCCAGCGGAACCGGTCGTACTCGTGGATGAAGATCTTCACGTCGAACTCGAGCCCGAGCCACGCGTCGTCGCCGGGGGTGGCGGCCTGCTCCATGGCGAAGGCGCCCATGGCCGACAGCTCGAAGCCCCAGGCCTCGTCGGACTCGTCGACGAGGTTGTAGCCGACGTAGGGCTTGACGTAGCCGGCGTTGGCCACCGCGCCGATGACCTCGCGGAAGAGGATCTGGTCGACGTGGTAGTCGCGGTCGAAGCGGAAGAGGCTCAGCGGCGCGGGATCGTCGATGTCTTCGGTGCGCAGGTCGGCGAGCCGGGCGTTGTCGGTGACCCCGAAGCCCTGCCGCTCGTCGCCGCTGGCCATGCCGTGGTGCACCCCGTAGCGCAGCGACTTGTAGTGCCCGTCGAACTCGAGGGCGTAGCCGAAGCGCAGGATGTCCCGGGCGCTGTTGACCGGCGCGGCGCAGACGCCCGTCTCGTCGGACGGGTCGACCTCGGCGCAGCCGGCGGGCGGGGTGTCGGCGTGCATCGGCAGCCGGCCGATCTCGCCGACGACCAGCGCCGCTTCACCCTGCAGCCGGATGCCGGCGTCGGCGTTGGGGCGGTACTGCAGGTCGAACCAGATGTCGGGGGTGACGCTCCACGCGTTGGTGCGCGCGAGCTCGATGCCTTCGCCGGTCAGCGCGTTGGCCACGTCGCTGGCGATGGCCTGATTGCGGAAGATGGTGTAGAGCCCGGCGTCGAAGGTGGGCTCGCGCAGCTCGTCGAGCGACCGGGCCCGCTTCTCCTTCTCTTCGAGGGAGTGCGGCTTCTTGAAGATGGCCACCGTCCACTGGTTGACGTCGTCGCGCTGGTCGAGATCATAGGGCTGGCCGCCGTCTTCGGCCGGCTGGCCGGCGTTGCCCGGCAGGCCGACGACGCCCTCGACGGGGAAGTCCCAGCTCACCGAGAGGTAGGTGTCGAAGAGCTGGGTGGTGGCCATGATGCGGTCGATGCTGTCGCCGTAGTCGCAGTCGAGGCAGGTGCCGCTGTTGACCAGCATGCCGAGGCCCCAGTGGGCCTGGGTGCGGCCGAAGCTGAGCAGGCCCAGCGGGGTATGCCACTCGCCCCACAGGTGCTTGACCCGGATCGAGTCGCGCCACGAGTCGATGCCGCTGTCGGGGGTGCGCTGGCCGTCGCTGAAGAAGCCCAGCTCGACGTCGGGGCGGCTCAGGCTGCTGCGCGGGTAGCCGTCGGCGGTGCTGCCGAGCACCAGGTTGTCGAGGATGTCGAAGGTCGAGCGGATGCGCAGCCCCTCGCTGATGTGCAGCGTGGGCTGATAGCGGAACCGCATGTTGGCGCCGGCCAGCGACTCGGCCTCCTGGGCGAAGGAGGTCTCGTTGCGGCTGTTGGTCACCGTCTCGGTCAGCGGCGGGCGATAGGCCGAGCTCTGACGGCCGCCCTCGACGAAGGTGTCGAGGTCGAGGTTGTAGTGCAGGTCGGCCCGCAGGCGGAAATAGCCGTGGTGCTCGACCCAGGGGAAGCTGACCTGGGCCTCGGGGCCGGCGGCGGCGTCCCAGTTGGCCTGCAGGTCGCCGCCGAGGTCGCCGATGTCGTCGGCGGCGCCGATGTCGTCGAACGAGGGCAGATCACCGAAGCCGTCGGCCGCCGGCTTGGGCGGCGCCGGGCTCGGCGTGGGCGTCGGCACCAGCGGGTTGGCCGGCTCGGGGGTCGCGGTGGGGGCGGCCGCCGGGCTGTCGGCGGGCACCGTGCCGGGGGCCGGCCCGTCGGCGGGCGGGACCGCCGGCTTCTCGGCGGCCTCGACGCCGGGCGCCGCGGCCTGCTCGCCGTCGGCCTGCGCGCCCTTGGTCTTCTTGCCGGCCTTGGTCTTCTGGCCGGCCTTCGTCTTCTCGCCGGCCTTGCTCGTCTCGCCGGCCTCGGCCCCCTCGGCGGGGGCGTCGGCGGGCTGGGCCGCGGACGGCGCCGCCAGGGCCAGGGGCGCGCTCAGGGCGAGCGCGAGGATCGTCACCGCACGGTTCACGGATGGGCCTCCATCTCCTGTGGGCCGGCGCCGAGGGGTCGGCGCGAGCGGACCGGGTAGCACGCCGCCGGCCCCGGGTCAATCGCGCTGCCGGCCCCACATGTTCCGGCCGCTGCGGTTTGTACGATGACGTCGCTCGGACCGCGCAGCGGGCGCCGCACGGGCGCGCCGGGCCCGCCGTTTGGCCCGCAACTGCGCCGGAACTGCCCCCGAACTGTCCCGGTCGGGGCGGATCGGTATGATGTGCGCCCCGACGGAGAACGCCATGTCCGCGCAAAACAGCCCGCTCTCGCCCTCGGGCGGGCCGATCCTTCTGCCCCTGCTGGGCCTGCTGGGCCTGCTGGCCCTGTTCACCGGCTGCGACGCCGAGCCGGTGGCCGATGAAGACCCGCTGCCCGATACCGCGGTGGACGCCGACGAGCCCGTGCCCGACGCCGCCGCCCCGATCGACGCGGCGCCGCCCGACGCCGGCCCGCCGCCCCGCGCCTGCGTATGGCCGGGGGATTGCCCCGATGGGGACTGCATCGAGGGGCTGTGCACGCCGGTGGTGCTCGACCGCTGCCTCGACGACGCCCCGTGCCCCGAAGGCGAGGTCTGCGGCGGCGGTCAGACCCGCTTCTACTGCGCGCTGCCCTGTGAGCTCGACGGCACCTGCCCCCAGCGGCCGCGGCCCTGCGAGAACAAACGCCAGTGCGCGCCGGGCACCAACTGCAAGGCCGGGCGGTGCATCAACGACTGCACGGTCGATACCGACTGCGCCGCGGGCGGGCACTGCGTCGACGGCGAGTGCATGGCCTTCCCCGACATCCTCGGCGGCACACCGCTCGCCGGGCTGGGGCAGGGGCAGTCGCTGCTGGCCGGGGTCGGCATGGCGTCGCTCGACTATCCCATCGGCGTCTCGATGGCCGGCTACGGCGGCCGGGAGGGGCCGCAGACCCCGTACAACGTCGTGCTCGGCGGCAGCGACCGGGTCTTCGACCACCAGGACGTCCGCGCGCTGGCGCTGTCGACCGGCGACGATACGCTCATCGTGCTGCGGCTGCCGCTGGGCTGGTCGACCGACTACCTGCGCACCCGCGTCGCCACCGAGGTGCAGCGGCTGACCCGCAGCGTCGAGCACCCCGAGGGCATCAACGTGCTCGACAAGCTCTTCACCGTCGCGACCCACTCCCACAGCGGGCCCGGCCGCTTCTGGAACGTGCTGCCGCGCACCGGCCTGGGCGTCTTCGGCCACGGGGAGTTCTCCCCCGAGATGATCGACCGCTACAGCCGCTCGTTCGCCGCCGCGGTCAAGCGGGCCCTCGACGACCTGCAGCCGGCCCGCTTCGGCTACACCATCATCGACGACTTCGACCCCGAGCGGCGCCTGCACGCCGACCGCCGCGGCGAGAACCCGCCCTTCCTCGACGACCGGCTGATGGTCTGGCGCATCGAAGACCGCGACGGCAACCCGCTGATGGGCGCGATCAACTTCGCGGTGCACGCCACCCACATGCAGGAGACCTGGATCACCGGCGACGTGGCCGGCGGCATGGAGCGGGTCCTCACCGACCGCCTCTCGGCCGAGGCGGGCCGGCCGGTGCCGGTGATGTTCCTCAACGGCAACGCGGGCAACGCCACCCCCAAGGCCGATCGCTCGACCAGCGTGTCCTGGGGGCAGATCCAGGCGATGGGGCACATGGTCTGGCCCGTCTTCCGCGCGGCCTGGCAGGAGGCCGAGCCCCGGGAGACCGCGCAGCTCGAGGTCGTCACCCGGCGCATCCCGATCAGCTACGACCGGCTGGGCTACGACCGCACGGTGCCCGACTTCCGCAGCGAGCTGGGCGACCCGTACACCTACGGCGGCTTCTCGTGCGTGCCCGAGGGCCGCGGCGAGGACGACCTCTACCAGGACGGCATGCTCGGCTGCCGCATCGACCTGGGCTCTTTCCTGGGGCACCCGGCGATGCAGGTGCACAAGACCGCCATCGGCGCGTTCCGCATCGACGATCTGGTGGTGACCACGCTGCCCGGCGAGCCGACGAGCGAGCTGGGCATGCTGCTCGCCGGCTGGGTCGAAGACGACGCGCGCAACGCCGGCCTGCCCCTGGTGCGCGCGCTGAACTTCGGCTACGCCCAGGACCACCAGCTCTACCTGCTGACCCGCGAGGACTGGTTCCGCGGGGGCTACGAGGCCAGCCAGAACTGGTTCGGCTGGGCCCTCGGCGAGTACATCGCCGGCGAGGCGCGGCTGCTCGCCCGCCAGCTCTTCACCGCCGAGCGCGAGTCGAATGAGAACGGCATGCAGCCGACGTGGTTCCCCCGGCTGCAGGACGATACGGTCGACCCGACCCCGACGCTGGAGGTGCTCGGCCAGTTCGCGGTCGACGCCCCGGCCCGGCTCGCCCGCGGTCAGCTGCTCGACGTGCAGTGGACCGGCGGGCACCCGGCGGTCGACCTGCCGTGGGTGGTGCTCGAGCGGCTCAACGAACGCGGCGGCTTCCAGCCGGTGGAGCGCAGCCCGGGTGTCATCTTCGACCACAAGGGCTTCGAGGCGCTGACCGTCTACAGCGGCAACTACGGCCGGGTGAACCGCTGGTCGAGCCGCTGGGAGTTGCCGTTCGACTTCCCCCTGGGGGTCTACCGGCTGCGGGTCGTGGGCAAAGCGCTGCAAGGGCCGCAGGTCAACCCCTACGACAACAGCAGCCGCCCGTTCGAGCTGGTGCCGGCCCGCCTCGCCGTGCACGAGTGGGCGGTGGTCGATCACACCGTGCGCCTCGTCTTCACCCTGCCCGACGGCCCGACCAACGACACCGGGCGCAACATCTTCGACGGGCTGCGGCCCATGGGCCACCTGCTGCGGGTCGACCCGTTCTGGGAGCTCGACGGGCGCCAGCGCGCGTGGTCGTTCATCCTCGGCCAGCCGGTGGCCGACCCCGCGGTGACCATCACCGTCGCCGGCGGCGCGGGGCCCTACGCCGTCGATGCGCAGCCGACGACCGTCGATCGGATCCTGGTGACCGGCCGCGCCGGCGACGGCGCCGAAGAGACGACGGTGGTGCCCGACTGGCCGGCGCACATGGTCGAGGTCGAGCTGCCCGGCACCGGCAACTACACCGTGTTCGTCGAGGACGCCTGGGGCAACGTGGGCACGCTGCCGATCAGCGCCGAGCAGAACCGCTGAGGCGGGGCCGCTGGTCGGCCGCGGTCATGGTGCGGCGGGCGCGACGGGCTTTTCGGGGGCGGCGGGCGGCGCGGGCGCGGCGGGCTCGGCCGGCGCTTTCGGGGCGCTGTCGGCCTTCTTCTCGGGCGCCGTCTTCTTCTCGGGCGCCTTCTTCTCGGGGGTGGGCGCCTTCTTCGCGCCCTTCTTCTTCGCCGAGCGGCGGGCGGTCTTCTTGGGCTTCTTCTTGCGCGACTTCGCCTTCTTGCGCCGCCGCTTCTTCTGCTTGCGCTGGGTGACGCCGTCCCGATACTCCGACTCCTCGCCGGGCCCCGAGTCGTCGATCCAGTAGTAGCTGCGGTCGCGCACGTCCATGTGCACGAAGTTCGAGTTGGGATAGAGCCCCAGCCCGACGTTGTCGAAGCGCTTGCAGTAGTTCCACACCTCGCGGTTCGAGACGCCGACCACCCGGAAGTCGACCGCCTTGCCCTGCTTGTGCCGGCTCGACTTACGCTCTTTGTGGCGATAGGCGCTGACCACCTCGATCGGCGCGTCGAAGCGCTGACCGACGAGGTAGAGGTTCCACAGCAGCCGCTTGGGGATGCGCTTGCTCTTGCCGGTGCGCCAGTCGCGCAGGAAGTGGTTGAGCCGCTTGTGGGCCCGGTTGCCGACCCACTGCTTGTTCTTGTTCTTGGGGTCGACCCGGATGACCCACAGGTTGTCGAAGCGCTCCTTGGTGTTCACATGGCGCATGCTCAGGTGATAGCGCTTGATCTTGTATTTCTTGCGGGGCTTCGCGAGCCCCGAGGGCAGGCAGAACCCCAGCCCGAGGCCCAGGGCCAGCGCCCACAGGAGGCGGCGGCGGATCACGCCGCGGGCTCCCCGGCGAGCGCCTCCTCGAAGGCCCGGCGCAGCATGACCGGCACCATCTCCCGGCGCCAGACCACGTCTCCGTTGATGTTGGTGAGCGGGCGCACCTGCTTGAACGCGACCATGCCGGCCTCTTCGATCAGCGCGTCGTTCAGCGGCCCCTCGGGCAGGCGCTTGATGCGCCGGGGACGGGCGGCCACCGCGCTGACGACGACGTCGGGGTTTGTGACCGCCGCGCCGTCGAAGTCGAAAGCCAGCGCCATATTCAACATCGGGAAGTCGATCGAGTCGCGCACCCGCAGCTTCTGGTAGGCCATGCGCCGGGTCGGCGCCGGCCGCGGCACCCGGATGTGGGTCAGGATCTCGTCGGGCTCGATCACCGAGTTCTTCTCGCCGTCGTTGACGTAGAACTCTTCCAGCGTCAGCTCGCGCACCCCGCGGGGCGAGGCCAGCCGCACCGAGGCGCCCAACGTCCACAGCACCGGCGCGGTGTCGTTGCTCGCCGCCGCGACGCACTTCTTGCCGACCTTGGTGACGTGGCAGACGGTGCCGTCCTTCTTGATGCAGTAGCCCAGCGCCTCGCGCCAGAAGTGGGTCTGGTTGATGTAGACGCAGCGGGTATCGAGGCAGACGTTGCCGCCGATGGTGCCCATGCGCCGCAGCTGCGGACCGGCGATGAGCCCCGCGGCCCGGGCCAGCGAGGGCAGGGCCGCCTGGATGCCCGGGTGGCGGGCGAGCGTGTGCAGGCCCACCAGCGCGCCGATCTCGAAGACGTCGCCGTCGAGGTCGATGGCGCGCAGCCCGTCGATGGCCTTGAGGTCGACGAGCACCTCGGGCGCGTGCAGCCCGTGCTTGATGTTGACCAGGATGTCGGTGCCGCCGGCCACCAGCCGGGCCGCGTCGCCGTGGGCGTCGAGCAGGGCGAGGGCCGCGTCGACCGTCTTGGGCCGCTCGACCACGAAGGTATCGGCGATACGCAGCATCGGGGCACTCCTCGGCTGAAGCGGGCGCCATGATGGATCAAGTGCAGGGGCGAAGAGAAGTGCGCGGCCGTCAGGGGCCCGTCGGCGCGCGCTCGACCGGCGCCGCCGCGCGCTGGCCGAAGGCGTTGGGGTCGCCCTGGAACGGCGCAGCGAGCTGCCCCAGGAACCCGGTGGGGTAGGCCTCGTCGCCCTCGAAGCCGATCGCGTCGGGGGCGATGCCCGCGTCGGGCAGGTAGCGGGTGCCGAAGACGGTGTCCCAGATGATCAGGTTGCCGCCGTAGTTGGCGAACGCGCCCGGCCCGGTGCGCGCGTGGTGCCAGCGGTGCAGCTCGGCCATCGAGAAGACGTGGTTGAGCGGCCCCAGGCGCAGGTCGATGTTGCAGTGCTGGAACAGCCCGTGGATCGCCGTGGCCACGAGGTACATCGCCAGCGCCGCGTCGGGCGCGCCGAGCAGCAGCATCGCCGGCAGGTCGAAGAGCAGGATCACCGTCACCGCCAGCGGGTGCGAGCGGCCGGCGTTGAGCCAGTAGAGCCGCGGCGCGCTGTGGTGGATCGCGTGCAGCTTCCACAGCCAGCCGACGGTGTGCATGCCGCGGTGGATCCAATAGTGGGCGAACTCGGCGGCGGTGAGCGCGAGGGCCAGCTGCAGGGGCCAGGGCCAGCCGGTGGGCCAGATGCTCCACGGCACCTCGACCGCCGTCGCCAGCCACGCGGCCAGACCCAGGATCGCCGGCCGGACGAGCGCGCTGACGCCGCCGTTGCTCAGCGTCGAGTGCAGCAGATCGGTGAGCGTATCCCGGTGGCTGCGGTTCCAGGCGGCGGCGTAGGGCAGCACCTGCTCGCCGATGATCACGACCACCGCGGTGACCACCGCGAGCCCCGAGACGACCAGCCCCGGCGCGTGCCCCCGCGCCATCAGCCCGTGGGCCAGCCAGACGCCGCCGAAGAAGCACAGCGGGAAGGCGACATAGCGATAGAAGGCGCGCAGCGGCCGCATCTCGGCTCCGATCTCCTACCGCCCCGGGCGGGGCGGGGCGGTGTCGACGTCGACCCGGCGGACCACCAGCGTCGGCGCCAGCCGATAGCCGTCGTCGACCCGCTCGAGCAGGCCTTTGAGCCCCTCCCGGCGCAGGGTCGAGACGGCGGTGTAGACCCGGGCCGCGCCCGACTGCGGCTGCATGCGCTCGTCGGGCCAGCCGGCGTGCTGCAGGTCGAGCACCTCCAGGTTGCGCTGGCGATGGGCCCGGCCCAGGACGGCCAGGATGCGCCGCAGCGAGCCCCGCCGCCGCAGGTCGACCACCCGCCCGTCGATGCTGAACCAGCGGCCGTCGGCGGCCATGACCAGGGCGCCGACCCCCGAGGGCGGCTCGAGCGCACGCAGGCCGGCGGCGAGCCGCCCCGGCGCCGGGCGCTCGGTCGGATCGGACGAGACCCCGTCGGCGATGAGGCGGGCGAGCAGCTGGGGCACCTCGGCGGCCTCCAGCCGGGCGAGGGCCTCGGCCGGCGTCGGGTGGTTCTCGACCGGCGGCTGCACCAGCACGTCCATCAGCACCATGCAGAAGCTGTAGACGTCCGCCGACGGGCCGACCGCCGGGCCGGTGAGCGCCTCGGGGGCCATGTAGCGGTAGGTGCCCAGCCGCTCGTCGGGGTGGGTCACCGGCCGGCCGCCGCCGCCGGTGGTGCGGGCCAGCCCCAGGTCGACGAGCACCGCCTCGCGCTCCTCGTGGCAGATGATGTTGCCCGGCTTGACGTCCCGGTGCACCACGCCGCGCCGACCGAGGTAGTCCAGCGCGTCGGCGATGCCCACCAGCGAGGCTGCCAGCGGGTGGCGGGCGACCTCCGAGCGCAGCATCTCGCCCAGCGGATCGCCGGGCACGTACTCGACCACCGCGCCGATGCGCCCGTTGCCGATCAGGACGTCGAAGCCGGCCATCACGTTGGGGTGGCGCAGGCTGCGCAGCAGGTTGACCTCGCGCAGGATGCGCGCCCGCTCGGCCTCGGTGCCGCCGTCGTCGAGCCACTTGATCGCCACCGGCTGCTCGAGGTGCCCGTCCCAGCCGACGAACCACGCCCCGCGGCGGCCGAAGCCCAGCCGCCGCTCGAGCCGATAGCGCCCGGCGATCACCGCGCCCGCCGTCGCGGTCGCCGGGGTCAGCGGCTGCACCAGCGCCCGCAGGCCCGAGCCGCCGGTGGGCTCGGGCCACAGCCGCTCGATGATGTCGGCGGCCGCGGCGCCGTCCGGGGCGCGCTCGTCGGGGTCGCGGGCGGTCAGCGCGCGCCAGTCGGCCAGCGCGGCGCGGTCGGCGTCGGCCTCGGCGAGCCGCAGCCGGGTCATCTCCCGCCGCGGGGCCTCCACCGCCACCAGCGCCCGGGCCAGGGCCCCGACCAGATACACGTCGGCCACCCCGTCGAGCCGGCGCCGGCCGTCGCGCATCGCGGCGTACTCCGGGCTTTCGAAGCGGCGGGCGACGGCGGGCCCCTGGTGGGCCATGAACTCGCAGCCCGGCCCGATCAGGCTGAGCTGGCCGGCGGGCCCGATGATGATCTGCGCGGTGCTGAGTCGACCGGCGATGTGACCGGCGTCGCCCAGGGCCTCGAGTACACCGGCGGCCATGCGCAAGATCTCCGCCGACGCGTCGACCGGCAGGTGCCGCGGCAGCGGGTCGCCCAGGTTGGCCAGCAGGCCTTCGAGGTCACACACCGCGTCGCAGTCGAAGGCCAGCCAGACGGTGTCCCGATGGGTGCCGTGCGCCGCGACCCGCGGCACCGCCGGGTGGTCGAGCAGCCCGTGGATCGCGATCGCCTGCTCGATCAGCTGCTCGGCGTCCGCCGGATCGAGCTCCGGGCGCGCGACGGCCACCACCCGCGGCGCGCCGCTCGCCAGGGCGCGGTACATGAAGAAGCGACCGGTGCGCCGCAACGGCGTCGGCCGCTCGAACCGGTCGAGCCACAGGGCCTGCGCGGTGTTCTCGCTCATGACTTCACCGCCGCGTCACACACGGAGACATCGAACATACCGTCCCCAGACGGTCTACGGAAGGCGGGTGCCCAGCCGCCGTCGCTCAGCGCACGCGGATGATCGGCGCCCGGCGCAGCGCGGCGAGGAAGACCCGGGTCGCCGCCCGCACCCGCTCCGGCGCGGCCATCCACGCCTCGGCGGCGAAGGCCGCCTCACCGCCGTGGCGCGCGATGGCCTCGTCGACGATCACCGCCGAGCCGTCGTGCAAATAGGGGCCGGTCTGGCCCACGCCCCACAGGCGGCGGGTCATCCACTGCTCGGGCGGAACGCCGCGCTCCACATGCCGCGCGGCGAGCAGCGGCCCCATGTCGTGGCGCTTGAAGTCGCTGAAGACCGGCACCCGCCAGACGGCGCCGTCGAAGCCCGGCCGGGGCAGCGCGCCGTCGGCGGCGAGGTCGATCGTCACCCCGCCGATGTCGAGCAGCGGGTCGCGCACCTCCATGAATGGCACATGGCAGCTCGCGCAGCCCAGATCGGTGAAGGCCTCCGCGCCTTCGGCCCAGCGCAGCGCGAACTCGGGGGCGTCGACGATCACCGGCAGCTCGGCGGCGAACGGATCGACGAAGCCGCCTTCGACCGGCACCTCGATGCGCGGCGTATCGAGGGTCGCGAGGAAGGCCACCATCGCCGTCAGCTGGCCCTCGGTGAACTCGCGCACGACCCCGTCGGCGTCGGGATCGTCGGGGTCGGGGCCTTCGCCCAGGTTCAGATCGCCCGGCGCGTCGACGAGGGACTCGACCTGCAGGTTGAAGTGGATGTGCAGGCTGTGGGGCACGAATTCGCGCAGGCTGCCGAAGACGCCCTTCCAGCCGAAGGGCTTGACGACCAGATCGGGGTCGATGCCCGCGACCTGCGCCGTATCGACCGCGCCGTCGGGGGTCACGCTGATCCGGCCGAACGAGACCCCCTGCGTCTGCAGGACCGCCACGACCGGCGCGCCGCGATCGGCGGCGTCGGCGTGGGCGTCGGCGACGATCGCCGCCAGATCTTCGGTCATCTCGCGGGCGATGCGCTCGGTCCAGCCCGCGCCCCACAAGGCCGGCGGGTTGCGCGCGTCGTGGGTCTCGATGTCGACCCCGTCGCCGTAGAGGAAGCTGTTGTCGACCCGATCGCCGCCGCCGGCGAAGCCGCCCTTCCAGTGGCAGTCGGTGCAGCGGGCGGCGTCGGGCCCGCCGAAGTGCCCCTTCTGGAAGCGGCGCAGGTTCGGCGGCGGGCGGTCGCCGGCCGCGGTGCCCGGCACGCCGGCGAGGCCGTTGCCAAAGCCTTCGCCCAGGCTGAAGCGGCGCATGAAGAGCCCCCGGCCCAGGTCGACCAGATCGGGCAGCGGCACGCAGCCGCGCTCGATGTCGGCCTGCTCGATGCGATAGCGGGCGGCGACCGCGGCCGGGTCGAGCGCCTCGCGCAGCCGCTCTGTCTCGCGGGCCGCGCGGAAGTCGAGCCAGCGGCGGGCTTCGGCCTCGTCGACGATGGCGTGGGCCACGCCGCCGAGGCCCGGCGGGCGGGTCCACGGGGGGCAGGGCGCGGGCGCGGCGTCGGGCTCGAGCGCGGCGTCCAGCGTGGGGGCAGCGTCCAGCGTGGGGGCAGCGTCGGGCTCGAACGCAGCGTCCAACGTGGGGGCCGCGTCCCGCGCCAGCCCCGCGTCCGCCGGCGCGCCGGGCGGCCCCGCTTCTCCGGGCGGACCGGGCGGCCCCGCCTCTCCCGGCGGGCCAGGGCGACCCGCTTCACCGGGCTGACCGGGCACGCCGGCCTCGCCCGCGGGCCCCGGCGGACCGGGCACGCCGGCCTCTCCGGCAGGGCCCACCGGTCCGGGCGGACCCACCGGGCCGTCGCAGGCGGCCCCGAGGGCGCAGAACACCCCCAGAATGCCCACCCGGGCCAGCAGAACGCCGCAGGAGGCTCGATTCACGATCACTCCACCAACAGCACGGGGGTGCGGGTCAACGACAACAGGAAGACACGCAGGGCCCCCTGCTCGGCTTCGGGCAGCGCGCGGTAGGCCGCTCGACTCTCGGCGGCCGCGCCGCCGTGCCACTCGATCGCGTCGTGCACCGTCGGCGCCCGGCCGTCGTGCAGATAGGGCGCGGTATCCGCCAGCCCCCACAGCGAGCGGGTCAGCCAGACCGAGCCGGGCACCTCGCCGCCGCCGTCGGGCAGGACCTCGGGCCACGGCTCGGCGAGCCCCGGGCCCATGTCGTGGCGCCGCAGGTCGGTGAAGGCGAAGAGCGGCACCGCCGCGTCGACGAAGCCGTCGTCGTCGGGCACGAACGCCAGCCGCCGCGGGATCGGATCCTGGCCGGCCTCGTCGAGGTCGAGGCTATGGGAGAACGGCTCGGGCCCGCGCGCGGTATGGGTCACCTCGCGGTCGGGCAGGCGCAGGGAGGGCCGATGGCACCCGGCGCAGCCGACCTCTTCGAAGAGGGCCCGGCCCCGGGCCCAGGTCAGGGCCATCTCGGGGTCGGTGGGCGGCGCGATCCGCGGCACGCCCAGCATCGACAGGTAGCTGGCGAGCAGGACCGCCTGCGCCGCCGTCGCCTCCCGCTCGACGCCGTCGTCATCGGGGTCGAACTCGCCGCCGTCGCCCAGCCAGGTCGCCGGGTCGTCGGCCCGGGTCAGCCGCCGGCTCTCGGTCTGGATGCCGTGGTGGATCTGCAGCGCCTCGTCGTTGAGGGCCACCAGCGTGGCGTGGCGCCCCTTGTGACCGAACGGCCGCACGATCAGATCCGGCGAGATCCCGTAGAGCCCGGCGGTATCGAGCCCGCCGTCGGGCTCGGCGACCACCTCGCCGAACTCGATGCCGTCCACCGCGAGCTGCACCGGGATCGGCAGGCCCAGATCCGCCGCTTGCGACAGCGCGATGCGCGCGCGCTCCTGCAGCCTGCGTTCGATGCGCCGCGCGGCCACCTCGATGTAGCCCAGGCCCATGACGTGGGGCGCGTCGCGCACCGTGGCGGTATCGAGCCGGCGCCCGTCCCCGCGCAGCAGCGCCACCTGGCTCGGCGCGCCGCTGCCGTCGGGCCCGCCGACGAAGTGGCACGTGCGGCACGACGAGCCGTCCAGCCCGCCGAGCTCGCCGTCGTGCAGCCGCTGGTTGCGGGCCGGCAGCGGCGGCGGACCCCAGCCGGGGCCGGCGCCGACGCCGCCCGACCGGGCGAACTCCGCTTCGAAGGCCTCGTCGCCGATCGCGAAGAGGTACGCGTCGTCGCCAAACCCGAAGACCGCGTCGCCGACGAGCACCTCGTAGCGCTCGTTGGGCTCGAGGGCGAGGAAGAACTGCTCGGCGCGCACCCCGCGGTAGAAGTCGACGGCGTCTGCGAGCGCGGCGCGCACGTCGACCGGCAGGGGTTGACCGTTGGCGGGAGGGGGAAGGACCGAGGCCGCCAGCGCGGCCAGCGCGACCGACAGGCGGCGGGCGGGCAGGGTGAGGGGCATCGGCCGGCCGATCAAGTCACCGGCAGCAGAGCACCGGCAGGTTCTGGCCGCAGCCGATGTCCTGGCGCAGCCGCACCACGTCGCCCTGCTGACCGTCGGGGGTCTGGTGGTTGAGGTCGACCTCAAGGGTCACGCCGTTGGCCCGGTGGCCGGTGCGGTAGAGGAAGTTGAGGCACGAGATCTCGAGCGAGTCGTTGCTGCCGCGGGCGTTGCTGCGCGCGATCGGGGCCTGGGTCCAGGTCTGCTGGCCGTCGAAGGCGGCGGCGTTGTCGGCGTTGTAGCGGTTCATGCTGATCGCCTGCTGCACCTCGCCGGTGGCGCAGAGGTGCGCGGTCGGCTCGTTGGGGAAGCTGTCGACGCACATCGCGTTGGCCGCCCGGATGCCGGTCAGGCCGCCGTGGGCGAACTGCCCGGCGCTGGTCGTATTGCTGCGGCCGAGCACGTAGGGCTGCGTCGCGTCGGCCACCGCCGCGATCTGCGCCTCGAGGGCGTCGATGCGGTCGCGCAGGTCGGCGATGTCGGCGGCGTTGCCGGCGACGCCCTCGGCGTTGGCCGCGACGCCGTCCTCGTTGGCCGCGATGCGGTCGCGCAGCGCGTCGAGGTCGGCGTCCTGCACGAAGTTGTTGTTCTCGAGGTAGACCGCCAGATCGGCCTCGGTGATGAACTCGGCGATGGCGGCGGCGAGCTCGTCGCCGTCGATGTAGTTCTCGAGCCGCGCGTCGAGCTGGTTGTTGGTGACGTAGTTCTCGAGGTCGCCCTCGTTGACGTAGTTGCGGGCGTCGATGTCTTCGATGGTCACGTAGGTGTCGCCCAGGCCGGCGAGGGCCGCGGCGAGCTCTTCGTCGGTGACGTAGCCGTCGAGGTCGATCTCGCCGCCGCCGCCCTCTTCGGCGATGAGCACCCGCACCTCGTCGGCGTCGACGTAGTTGTAGTTGGCCAGCTCCTCGTCGGTGACGAAGTAATCCGGGTCGTAGCCGCGGAAGTAGTAGGCGTCGCGGGCGTAGATCGAGTAGGCCACCGCGCCCACCCGCTGGCGGGGCTGCGCCTCGCCGTCGTTGCCGATCTCGATGCCGAGGTAGCGGGTGGCGGTGTTCATCACCCCGTCGACGATGGGTACGTACTGCCCGAGATAGACGACGAACATGCCGTCGGCGACGGGCACGTTGTCCCAGGTCTCGGTCCAGCTCGCCTGGCCCGCGTCGCTGGTCTCGTACATGCGGAAGGTCATCGCCACGTTGCCGTCGACCGCGTCGCCGTTGGCGTCGGTCAGATAGCCCTGATAGGGCAGGACCTCGGGGGCCTGGGCCAGCGCCGAGCCGGCGCACAGCAGCGAGAACAACGCGAAGAACAGTGAGTGCCGGGCGCGGATCATGGGTTCACCCCGAAGCTGATGGGCCGGATTCGATAGCCGGGAGACGACATGGAAGAGTTGGCAGGCTGGGCCCCGAGCAGGCCCTGGATGCCGCGACCGAAGGCTTCGATGACGCCGCCTCCGGAGATGAATTGACCGTTCATGGTGCCGACGGGGCAGCCGTTGGGCAGGCTGCCGGCCTGCTGGGGACAGACGTCCTCGTCATCGGGCACGCCGTCGCCGTCGAGGTCGCCCTCTTCGGGCGGGCAGCCGTTGGGCCCGTTGCCGGCCACGTCGGGGCAGTCGTCCTCGGCGTCGGGCACGCCGTCGCCGTCCCGATCGAGGGGCCGCTCGGGGCAGCCGTCGAGGCCTTCGCCGTACATGTCGGGGCAGGCGTCGTCGGCGTCGGGCACCCCGTCGCGGTCGCGATCGTCGTCGGGCGGCGGGTCGCACAGGCCGTCGTCGTCGATGCACTGCAGCGTGCCGTTGCCCAGATCCTGGCAGGTGAAGCCCGCCGGGCAGGCGCTGTTGGTGCAGTCGCGGGCGCAGGCGAGGTTGCCCGGCTGCCCGAGCAGCGGCAGGCACAGGTCGCGCGGGCCGCCGCACTGGCGGTCTTCTTCGCACGGCGAGCACAGCGGCAGCCGGGCCGCCGGGCGACACACCGCCCGACCGAACTCGACGCTCTGTTCGCAGTACCAGCCGTCGGGGCAGGCGTTGGCCTCGCCCTCGACGCAGCCGATCGTGCAGCGCCCCTGCCCGTCGGCGTCGGGCACGCAATAGCCCGACGCGCAGTCCGACGCGCTGCCGCAGGCGTCACCCAGGTTGCCCAGGGGACCCATGTCGGGGTCGGGTGGCGGAACGAAGACGTCCCCCGCCAGCGCGTCGGCCGCGCTGGCGTCGACGCTCGGCTCCAGATCGGTCGCCTCGCACGCGCACAGCGCCAGCGCAGGCAGCCACAGCAAACGTCTCATCGGCCTCCTCCCAAGTACGGGCCCTCACTCCGGCGCGAACCCGGAGTCGAAAATCACAGTAGAGATGGAATCACATCCGAGTCAACCGTCGTCGTTCGAACGCCCGGCGAGCGGGCGAATCTGTTCCAGCAGCGCGGCGATACGCGACCGGGCCGTCTGTTTGACCCGCTCGACGTCATCGGCGGTCAACCCCGCCGTCGGGATGGGCTCGCCGACGGCCACCAGGGCCCGCGAGCGGCCGAAGCGCCAGTCGTGTTTGCGCAGCGCGCGGCCGGTGCCGGCCACCGCGACCGGCAGGATCGGCGCCCCGTGCTCGATGGCCAGCCGGAAGGCGCCGTCCTTGAACGGCAGCAGATCCTCGGTCTTCGAGCGGGTGCCCTCGGGGAAGATCATCACCGGCACGCCCCGGCGCAGATAGACGCCGCAGTGGGCCATCGCCGCGCGGGCCGAGTCCTTGACCCCGCGATCGACTCGGATGTCGCCCGCCAGCCGCATCGTCCAGCCGAGGAAGGGCAGCTTGAAGTTGTAGGCCTTCGACAGCCACTTCATCTCCCACGGCAGGTGCGAGATGAGGAAGACGTCGGCCTGGGAGCGATGATTGCTGACCATCACCGCCCCGCCCGGGTGCCGCGGCGTGGCGCCATGGATGCGGAAGGTCCACATCGGGTTGACCTTGGTCGCCAGCACCGAGCTGAGCCGGAACAGCCGGCCGGTGAGCCGCTGCGCGGGGTCGAACGGCCGGGTCAGCAGGTAGCTGAGCAGGCAGACGAAGAACCCGACGATCAGGATGATGCTGATCCAGGCCCACGACCAGATCGAGAACGCGGTCCGCATCGCTGGATGGCCCTCCCCGGCCGTCGTCGATGGCGTGCGGGCATGATAGCAGCGGTCGGGGTGGCGGTTCGCCCGGGTCGGGTACTGCCGACGGGTCGGGCCGGACGCGGGACGCCCGGCGCGGGTCAGCCGTCCGGATCGATCTCGTACTGCGCCAGCCGGCGGTAGAACGTCGCCCGGCTGATGCCGAGCAGCTTGGCCGCCTCGGCCCGGCGACCGCCGGTGGCCTCGAGGGCCGCGCGGATGCGGGTCGGCTCGTCGCCGAGCAGCGCTGGCCCCGAGCTGGGCTTCTGCGGCCGGGCCATCAGCTCTTCGGGCAGGTGCTCGGCCTCGAGGGTCGCGCCGCGGGTCCGGATGAACGCCGCCTCGACCGCGCCGCGCAGCTCGCGCACGTTGCCCGGCCAGTCGTGCTTGAGCAGCTTGCCCATCGCCTCGTGGCTGACGTGGGTCACCTGCTTGCCGGTGCGCTGGCGCAGCTCGGCGAGGAAGGTATCGACGAGCAGCGGCAGGTCGTCGAGCCGCTCGCGCAGCGGCGGGATGCGCAGCCGCGCCACCCGGATGCGATACAGCAGGTCCATGCGGAACCGGCCGGCGGCCACCTCGGCGGCCAGGTCGCGGTGGGTCGCGGCGATGACCCGCACGTCGACCTTGCGCGGCTTGGACTCGCCGAGGCGGGTGATCTCGCGCTCCTGCAGCACCCGCAGCAGCCGGGTCTGCACCGACATCGGGATGTCGCCGATCTCGTCGAGGAAGAGCGTGCCGCCGTCGGCCGCTTCGAAGAAGCCGACGTGGTCGTCGTGGGCCCCGGTGAAGGCGCCCTTCTTGTGGCCGAAGAGCTGGCTGCCGAGCAGCGAGTCGGTCAGCCCCGCCGAGTTCACCGGGATGTAGGGCCCCGCCGCGCGGTTGCTCGCCGCGTGCAGCGCCCGGCCCACGAGCTCTTTGCCCGAGCCGGTCTCGCCCTCGACGAGCACCGTCGAGTCGAAGATCGCCACCTCGCGGATGTGCTCGAAGAGCGCGCTCATCGGCGCCGAGCGGCCGACGATGTCGTGGAAGCGCGGCTTGTCGTCGAGCTGACGCCGCAGGGTGTGCACCTCGGTGACGTCGTAGAAGAAGTACATCCGCCGGGTGGCGTCCCGCGGGTCGTCGACGATGTCGATCTCGACGTGGTACTGCGCGCCGCGGGTGGCCGAGAGGGTCACCGCCAGCTTGTGGCGTTCGCCGGGGTCGCGGGCGGCCATCTCTTCGAGGGCCGCGACCGCGTCGGGCTCGAGCCGGCCGAGGTCGGCGAGGCGCTTGCCGATCACCGCGTCGCGGGTGCGGCCGAAGAGCCGGGCGGCCGGCGCGCTCAGAAACGATACCCGCCCGTCGCCGTCGACGAAGGCCGCGCCCATGCGCAGGTGGTCGAGCAGCGTGCGCAGGTCGCCCCGGCTGCGGGCGAGCTGGGCGACGCTCTCGGCGAGCCGGCTCTGGCTCTCGCGCAGCTGCTCGCGCACCCGGACCTGCTCGAGGGTGTAGCGCAGGGTCCGGTCGAGGCTGTCGGCGTCGATGGTGCCCTTGACCAGATAGTCCTCGGCGCCGGCGTCCATGGCGTCGCGGTCCGACGCCTCGTCGGTGCGCCCGGTGAGCATGACGATCGGCACCCGGCAGTCGGCCGCGCGCACGTCGCGGATCAGATCGGGCCCGAAGCGGTCGCCGAGCGCGTAGTCGAGCAGGCAGACGTCGTGCTCGCCGTCGACGAGCGCGGCGCGGCCGGCGTCGTAGTGATCGCGGGTCTCGAGGACGTAGCGGTCGCCGAGGCGGGCGAGGTAGGTCCGCACCAGCAGGTGGATGCGCGGGTCGTCGTCCACCAGCAGGACCCGGATCGGGCCCGGGTCGAGCGCCGGCTCGGTCAGTGTATCGGGGGCTGCGCGGCTCATCGCGGCGGAATGTAACAGGGCTGCGCGTCTCTGTCGATGCGCCGCCGGGTGAGGCGGGCGCGGGCGGTCTCTGGCGTACCCTCCACGCGCCTCAACCGAATGCGGTCAAGCGGCCGCGTCGATCGTCGGCGCGTCGGGCGGGCCGCCCGCCGCGCCGTCGGGGCAGAGCACCGGGTCGAGCAGCGCCTCGTCGAGCGCCTCGATACGCTCGGTCAGCGCGCCCACCAGCCGGGCGGCGTCCCCCGACTGTCCGCTCAGCCGCATGACCTCCGCCTGGGCCCGCAGCTGGTGCAGCCGCTCTTCGACCTCGGCCAGCTCGGCGTCGGCCCGGTCGCGCAGCGCCGCCAGCCGCCGCAGGTGGGCCGCGGTGCGGCGGGCGGCGTCGGCCGCGCCCCGGCGTCCGGCGGCTTCGAGCCGGGTCGCCCGGGCGTCTGCCGCGGCCGGGTCGAACTCCGGCCGCCGGGTCAAGGCCTCGAGCTCGGCGGCGCGGGCGGTGGCCCGGGCCAGCCGCTCGGCGAGGCGATCGAGGGCCGCGGGGTCGGGCAGCAGCGCCGCCAGCGGGCCGTCGCGCAGGGCGGCGAGGGCGTCGAGCAGCGGCGAGCGCGCCGTCGAGCGCCCGAAGACGAAGGGGGCGCACAGCGGCCAGCAGACCAGCAGCAGCGCGCCGTCGAGGGCCGTGCGCCGATCGAGGCCGCGGCGGGCGGTGAGGCCGCCGGCCAGCGCCACGCCCACCGCCAGATACAGCCCGGCGAGGGTCATGACCTTCATCGACCGGGCTCCGCGCCGGGCAGCGGCGCGCCGTCGCGATAGTAGACCCCGCGCGCCGAGTTGTACGAGCCGCCGACCGCCTGCAGGAAGTTGCCCTCGAGGCTGCGCACGAAGACCACGTCGGGGCTCTGGGGGCGCACGACCCACGGGCGCAGCGTCCAGGCCATCTGGCTGCCGACGATGGCGCTCAGCGCGAGAAACGCCAGCCCGGTCATGCGCCGCCGCCCGCCGCGCCGCAGGAGCGCCCGGCCGAAGAACAGCAGCCCGCCCAGCCCGCCGACCCCGCAGCAGGCCACGATCAGCAGGATGCTGCCGTGGTAGCCGAGCATCGCCCCGCCGAGCAGCACGAGCGGCGCGGTGGCCGCCATGAGCAGCGCGGCGAGGGCCAGCGCCGCCAGTACGCCCGCCAGGTCACGGCGCAGATCGCTGCGTCCGCCGACGGCCTGGTCGAGCGCGCCGAGGGCCGGGGTCACCAGGCCGGCGGTCAACAGCAGCACGAGGGGCAGCTTGATGGCGGCGAAGACGACCTGCAGGCCGCCGCGCTGCCAGCCGATGGCGGCGCCGAGCACCGCCGCGGCGGTGGCGATGGTGATCACGCAGGTGCGCACCAGATCGCCGAGGGCCTCGCCGCGGTCGATGCGGTCGAGCACCCGCGGCTGGTCGCGCAGCAGGCCGTCGACGAGGGCCACGCCCATCAGCGGCGGCTGCGGCTCGCGGGCGGGCGCCGATCGGGCGGCGCTGGTGACCCCGGCCACCGGCTGCGGCGTGGGCCGGCCGGCGGATGGCTCGGCCGTTGCCTCGGGGGTCGGCTCGGGCTTCGGATCGGGTGTTGGTTCGGGCGCAGCGGTCTGCGGTTGATCGGTCCGCGGCGCCCCGTCGCCGTCGGCGCCTGCCAGGGCCTCGCGGGCGGCGGCGCGGCGGCCGGCGGCGGAGGGGTCGGGGGCGGCGACGTCGGCGGCGAGCAGGTCGAGCGCGGTGGCGGTGCGGGCGGTCATGACGTTCTCCGAGGGGCGATGGGCGGCTCAGTTGAGGACGAGCGAGACGTAGGCGTAGAGGCCGATGGCCAGGAAGACGACCGACCAGGCCGCGTACAGCAGCCGGGCCCGCGGGCGGTCGTCGTCGGCGAAGACCCGGCGGTACAGGCCGCGCAGGAAGACCAGCGCCGCGCCGAACATGACGCACGCGCCGAGCAGCACGACGAGCGGGCCGGGGTTGGTCGCCGCGAGGAAAGCCGTGGCCGGCAGGCAGCCCACCAGCAGCCGGCCGATGCCGCCGAGGGCCTCGGCGAAGCCGCGGGCGGTGCGCTGGGGGTCGGGCGCGACCCCGGCGAACGCCGCGGCGATGTACAGGGTCGGCGCGCACAGCAGGGTCACCCCGACGATGGCCGCCGGCCAGGCGAGCACGAAGCCCGCCTCGGGGCCGACGAGCCCTTTGCCCGGCTCGAAGGTGAGGGTGAAGACGAGGCCCATCAGCGCCGGCCCGCCCAGGGCCCAGGCGGCGAGCACGGCGGGGTTGACGGGTCGGGCTGCGGGCGTATCGAGGGCTGCGGTCGACATGGGAGCTCCTGGCGGCTGGGGTGCGGTGCGGGCACGATCAGCAGTGTGCCCGGCGCCCTTGCGACCGGCCGGGCGAGGCGGTGGAGAGCCCGCGGCGAGACTGTGCCGATCCGGTGCAGGCCGGCGCGGGCCGATCTCCGGGTGGCCCGCGGCTGGGGGTTTCGCGGGGATGCCGTCTGACGCACACTGCCCGCGGGACGCAGCACACGACGCGCGAGACCGCAGAGGGGGAGCGATGGGCGCCGCCGAGATCCGCATCATGCACGAGGCCCCGATCGTCGGGGTCACCGTTCACCGTCAGGGGGCCACCGTCACCCGCCGGGTGGTGGTCGAGCCGGGCGACGGCTGGCCCGCGGGCCTGGCCGTCGTCGGGCTGCCGCTGGCCATCCGCGCGCCGACGCTGCGGGTCAGCGTGCAGGTCGACGGCGACGGCGCCGCGCTGGCCGGCGACCCGCGCATGGGGGTCTGGGCCCGCCCGCCGGCGGAGACCATCGAGCCGCCCGAGCAGGCCGAGCTCCTCGCCGCCAGGCAGGCCGTGCAGCGCCTCGAGCAGCGCATCGCCGGGCTCGACGCAGAGCTCGCGCTCGTGGCCATGGCCGATATCCAGCCGCGGCCGGCGGCCCAGCCGGGCAAGGCGCCGCCGCCGTCGCCGATGGCCGCGCGGCTGGCGCTGGTGGGCTTCACCGACGACCTGACCGCCCGCCGCCATACCGCGCGCGCCGAGGCCGAAGCGGCGCTGGCCGAGGCCCGCGAAGCCCTCGCCGCCGCCCGCGATCGGTTCACCCGGGCCACCTCGGCCCAGGTCATCCGCGCCGCGGCGATCACCGGGCGGGTCGACGTGCCGCTCGACGTGCAGAGCGCGCCGACGGCGGTCCGGCTGACGCTGAGCTACTTCGTGCCCGGCGCCCGCTGGGTGCCCGCGTGGCAGGTGCGGCTGGCGGGCGACGGGGCGCGGGCGAGCATCGAGATGCGGGCCCACGTGGTGCAGCGCACCGGCGAGGACTGGCGCGGCGTGCCGCTGCGGCTGTCGACCGCCGAGCCGCTGCGCTTCTCCGCGCTGCCCGAGCTGGACTCGATCCGCATCGGCAAGGCCCAGGATACGCCGCCGGCCACCCGCGGCTTCCGCCCGCCGCCGGCCGGGGCCGACGCGCTCTTCGGCGACTTCGATCGGGCCCGCAAGGCCCTCGCGCCGCGGGCGCCGACCGGCAGCGCGCTGCCCGGCCCGGCGAGCCAGCGGCTGCCCGACTGGCCGGTGTGGGATCTCGAACAGCTCGCGCCCGAGCTGCCGCAGACCGGCGCCGTCGACGGCTTCGGCGGGGCGGCCATGGCCGACTTCGCGGCCGAAGAGCTCGACGAGGCCCCGATGGAGCGGTCGGCGCCGATGCCGGCCATGGCCTCGGCGATGCCTCCGCCGCCCGCGCCGGCCGCCCCCCGCCCGATGCGCAAGCGCATGGCCAGCCGCGGCGCGCCCAAAGGCCGCGGCGGCGGCGGGCCACCGGCCGTGGGCGGCGCGCCGGGCGGGCCGCCGTCCGCCGTGCGCGCGGCGGTGCTGTTCGCCGGCCTGCGCCTGCCGCCGCCCGACGGGCGCACCCGGGGCAAGCTCGAACCCGAGGATCGCGGCGCCCGCTGGCGCGCGTCGCTGACCGCTGACGGCCGCCGGCTCGACGCCGATCCGGTCGCGCTGGCCGAGGCCGCCGAGCGCGAGGCCCGCGCCGTCACCCACACGCCGGCGCCGGCGGGCACCCGCCCGGTCGGGCAGGGCCACTTCGACCACGTCTGGACCACCGACGCCGCGGTGGACGTGCCCGCCGACGGCGGCTGGCACTCGGTGCCGGTGGGTATCCGCGAGCTGCCGTGCGCGCTGCGCTACGTGACCGTGCCCCGGGAGGACGCCCACGTCTTCCGGCTGGCGACGCTGCACAACGTCGACCGCGCGCCGCTGCTGGCCGGGCCCGCCGAGCTCTACGTCGACGGGGCCTACGTGCTCTCGACGGCGCTGAATCACGTGCCCTCCGGCGGCCGCTTCGAACTGGGCCTGGGCGTCGAGCAGGCCATCCGCTGCGCGCGCAACGCCCGCTACGAAGAGGCGCGCTCCGACGCCCGGGTGGTCGCGATGGCCGAGCTGCGCCACCACCTGAGCATCGAGCTGCGCAACGGCCTGGGCCGGCCGGCCGATATCGAAGTGCGGGAGCGGGTGCCGCAGCCCGCCGAGGGGGCCGAGGTGGTCATCGAGGAGCTGAACGTGAACCCGATCTGGCAGGGCTACGACCAGATCGAGCGCGGCCGGCCCATCGTCGGCGGCCGCCGCTGGCGCCTGACCGTCGAGCCGGGGGCCACCGAGACCCTCGAAGCGACCTACGTGGTCAAGATCTACGCCGCCAACGAGCTGGTCGGCGGCAACCGCAGGGAGGCGTGAGATGGGCCACGTGAGCTGGTTGGAAGGGCCCGCCGCCGATCGGGCGGCGTTCGACGCGCCGGTGGTCGAGGTGGTGCTGCTCGAAGATCGGGCGCAGGTCACCCGGCGGGGTGTGGTGAAGCTGGTCGCCGGGCGCAATCGGCTGGTGCTGCGCGGGGTCTCGCCCATCGCCCAGGACCTGTCGTTGCGGGCCGAGGTGGACGGCGCGGCCCGGGTCGCCGACGCCCGCCTGCGCCGCGGGCTGCGCATCGAGCGGGCCGACAAGCCCGAAGCGGTCGCGGCGCTGGCGGCGGCGGTGCGGGCGGCCAACGCCCGGGTCACCGCCGAGGTGCGCGGCGCCGAGCGGGCCGCCGCGGTGCACGGCCGGGTGGGCGAGATCCTGGCCCGCGGCATGGCCGAGCTGCCCGCCGACGTGGCCTGGGGCATGGCCGATCGCGACCGCTGGGTCGAGACCTACGAGGCGCTCTTCGAGCGCGGCCGCGACGCGGCCCACGAGGCCATCGAGCGCCGATTCGCCGCCGACGATGCCCTGCGCGAGGCCCGGGAGGCCGCGGAGCGGGCCCGGGCGGCCGATCGGCTCGATCACCATGTCGAGGCCTTCGTCGAGCTCGATCTGGTCGCAGACGGGCCGCTGGAGGCCCCGGTGAGCATCGTCTACACCGTGCCCAACGCGCTCTGGCGGCCGGTGCATCGGGCCCGGCTCGACGGCGATACCCTGCGCTTCGAGAGCCGGGCGGCGGTGTGGCAGCGCACCGGCGAAGACTGGAGCGGCGTGCGCTTCGCCGCCTCGACCGCGCGCACCTCGCTGGGCACGACGGCGCCGTTGTTGACCGACGACCTGCTCACCGCCCGCCGCCGGGAGGAGCAGGCGGTGACCCTCGCCGCCCGTGAGGTGAAGGTGCAGCGGCTGGGCCCCGATGGCGGAGGCAAGCCACAGCCGGCATCGTCTGCCGTGGAGCTGCCGGGGGTCGACGACGGCGGCGAGGTGCGCCACCTGGTGGCCGATCGACCGGTGACCATCCCGGGGGACGGGCGGCCGGTCTTCGTCGACCTCTTCGCCTTCGAGGCCCCGGCCCGCCGCGATCGGGTGCTGATGGCCGAGGTCGACCCCACGGTGCACCTGCGGGTGCAGAGCCGCCACGGGGGCCGTCAGCCGGTGCTGGCCGGGCCGGTGGAGCTGGTGCGCGACAGCGGCACCGTCGGCTGGACCGAGACGTTGTACGTGGCGCCGGGCGGCGCGATCGAGCTGGGCTTCGGCCCCGACGACGCGCTGCGGGCGGTGCGCGCGGTGGACGTCGACGAAGAGACCGACGCCGTCGACAAGTGGACCCGGCGCACGGTGCGGGTGCGGCTGTATCTCAGCAACCTCGGCGGCGAGGATCGCACGCTGCGCATCACCGAGCGTTTGCCGGTCTCCGAGGTCGAGCAGGTGAAGGTGGCGGTGCTCGAAGGGCCGGCGCGGCCCGGCGACGAGGCGCCGCAGCCGGCCGATCGCGACGGCATGTGGTCGGTGGAGCGCACCGTGCCGGCCAATGGCCGGGCGGCGGTGGTGCTGCGCTGGCAGCTGGCCACCGCGCCGGGGGTCGTGGGGGTCTGACTGCGCGCGGGAGAGCGTCGGCAAGAAAATGAACGCGCGGTTGCCCATGCCGCGCGCTGGCGGGTTCCACCACCGAATTCACACTCGGAGCCCACCATGAAGACTCGCATCGCCGCCGCTCTCGTCGCCTCCGCCACGCTCGCCGCCGCCACGCTCACCGCCGGGCAGGCCGCCGCCAGCCCGGGGGCTCTCGTCGGCACCATCGCCCACAAGGTCGCCGACAAGGCGCTCGGCTTCGCTGTCAGCCAGGCCCTGGGCAGCGTCGTCGGCAGCGGGCCGGTCGACCTCTCGGAGCAGGCCTTCCAACGCATCGGCTCGCTGGTGACCCACGCCGTCGAGGCGGGGCGCTTCGCCGACTGGAAGGTCGAGTTCGAGAGCGTCGTCAACCGCGCCGGGCGCCACGACGGCGACCTCGACCGCGGCATCGCCATCGTCGACGACGCCGAGCGGGTCTCCATCGCCATGGAAGGCTTCGGCCTGCAGGGGGTGCCGAGCTATCAGCTGTCGACGGCGCTCGAGATGCGCTTCCTCGAAGACATCGCCCTGATCTTCGACGGCAGCGACCCGGTCACGGCCGACCGCTATCGCATGGACCGCAGCGTCACCGCTCACGCCGCCCTGGTCCACCTGCGCGACATGGAGATCGTGTGGAGCGGCATCGCCTCGGGGCGCTATACGGTGCGCCAGAAGGTCATCAGCCGCTGGGGCAACTACCGCGACGGCGGGGCCTCGATGCGGGTCTGCCTCGACGGGCCGAGCGGCGAGTGGTGCAGCCCCTCGGCGTTCTCCAGTACGTGGTGGGTCGGCGGCAGCCGCATGACCGACAGCCGACCGGCCTACGCCGAGGCCAACGCCGAGCGCGATCGCCTCCTGGCGATCGACAAGGCGGCGATCTTCGGTGATCTGGCCACGACCAAGAGCTTCCTGAGCCGGGTCGCCGGCGCCGCGCTGTGCCCGCTGGGCGACTTCGACGGGTCGAACTGCTTCGTCGAGTACGTGCCGGCCGGCACCCAGGGCTTCATCCACGCCGGCGGGCTGTATACGACCCCGCGCATGAACCCCAGCTGCCCCGATGGCGACTTCGACGGGGCCAACTGTGTCATCGCCCGGCCGGCGGCGGGCACGTCGCCGTTCATGCACGCCGGCTCGCTGTACACCACCCCGTATCGCGGCCCGAGCTGCCCCAACGGCAGCTTCGACGGGGCCAACTGCTTCATCGCCCGCGTGCCCGGCGGCACCTCGCCGTTCATCTACGCGGGCAGCCTCTACACGACCCCGCAGCCGGGCGGCCACTGCCCGATCGGCTGGTTCGACGGCGCCAACTGCTACGTGGCCACGCCCGAGGCGGGCACCTCGCCCTTCATCTACGTCGGCGGCTTGTACACCACGCCGGTCTACACCCCGACGTGCCCCATCGGCAGCTTCGACGGCGCGAACTGCTTCGTGCATACGCCGGCGGCCGGCACCGCGCCGTTCATCCACGCCGGCGCGCTGTACACGACCCCCGTCCGCACCCCGAGCTGCCCGGTCGGCAGCTACGACGGGGCCAACTGCTTCGTCGCCCAGCCCGCCGCCGGCACCGAGCCCTTCCTCTACGCCGGCGGCCTGTACACCACGCCGGTCCGGCGCTGACGCCCGCTGTCAGGGGGCGACGTCGCCCGGCTCCTCGGGCGGGAAGACGCAGCGCGTGCAGTCGGCGTCGCAGCGCAGGTCGCCGTCGCAGCGGTCGATGCAGACCCCCTCCGGGTCGCGGCTGCAGTCGGGGATGAGGCAGACGGCGCACGCGGCGTCGCAGACGGTGCCCAGCGGGCAGTTGTCGACGCAGACGCCGGCCTCGTCGCGGCTGCACGCCACCGGCTCGGGCACGCAGGTGTTGCAGTCGCCGTCGCAAATCTGGCCCTCGGGGCAGTCGTCGCGGCAGACGTTGTCGTTGGGGTCGAGGTAGCACGGCCGCGGCACGCACCCGCCGCACTCGCCGTCGCACATCATGTCCGCCGGGCATTCGTCCACGCAGGCCCCGCCGCCGTCCCGGGTGCAGGGGGCCGGCGAGATCGGCTGGCACACCGAGCAGGTCTCGGGGTCGCAGGCGCTGCCCGCGGGGCAGCCGTCGATGCACAGGAACTCGTCGGGGCCGCCGAGCTGGATGCGTTCACAGGGCGCGCCGGCGGGCACGCACTGGCGGCACTGATCGTCGCACTCCTGGCCGTCGGGGCACTCGTCGTAGCAGACGCCCTCGCGCACGTTGCACGCCGCCGGCTGACACGCGCTGCAGTCTTCGTTGCAGGCCAGCCCCGGCGGGCAGCTGTCGTCGCACAGCAGGCCCAGATCGTTGGCCTCGTCGAGCGGCACGCACGAGATCGGCTCGGGGATGCACTCGCCGCAGAAGCGATCGCAGACCGCGCCCTCGGGGCAGCGGTCGAGGCAGACGCCGTCGTCGCCCTCGCCCTCGAGGTCGCAGGGCACCGGCTCGCAGACGAGGCAGTCCTGGTCGCAGACCGCGCCGAGCGGGCAGTTGTCGACGCACAGGCCGTCGTCGTCCCGGGCGCAGGGCACCACGATCTCCTGGCAGGCGTCGCACGCCTCGTTGCACTCGTAGCCGTCGGGGCAGCCGTCCTCGCAGACGCCCGCGTCGTCCTGCACGCACAGGTCGTCGCGAATCTCGCAGAGGAAGCAGTCTTCGGTGCACTGGAAGCCCGGCGGGCACTCGTCGTAGCAGCGGTTGCCCGAGCGCACGCAGCCCCCGTCGGGCGAGCCGGGTCCGCCTTCCTCGGGGATGCACTCGGTGCAGTCCTCGTCGCAGGTCGAGCCCTGGGGGCAGGGGTCGATGCACATCAGCAGGTCGGGGTCGGCCGGCTCGCAGGCGACGACATCGCAGCCATCGCACTCTTCGTTGCAGCTCTGGGCCGGCGGGCAGGCCTCGAAGCACAGCGGCGAGTCGAGGGAGAAGCCGCAGCCGTTGGGCGGCGGCGGCACGCAGCCGCGGCAGGCCGGGTCGCAGATCAAGACCCCGGGGCAGCTGTCGATGCACAGCTCCCACTCGCCGTCCTGGTCGCCGTCGATGCGGCGGCAGGGCCAGTCGGGGATCGGCTCGCAGCCGTCGCAGAACGGGTTGCAGCGCTCGCCTTCGAGGCAGGTGTCGATGCAGGCCCCCACGTCGTCGATCGCGCAGCCGGGCGCCTCGATGCAGCCGTTGCACAGCGGGTCGCACTGCGTGCCGTCGGGGCACTCGTCGACGCAGACCCCGCCCTCGCCGCGGCACGGCGGCGGCGGCGGGCCGTCGGGCAGCATGTCGCCGGCGGCGTCGGGGCCCGCGTCGGGCTCGGGCTCGGGCACGTCGACGTCGGGCTCGGGCTCGGGCGCCTCGTCGGGCCGCGCGTCCGCCGGCCGGAAGTCGGGCCGGGCGTCGGTGCGGTTGCCGCCGATGCTGCCGTCGCCGACATCGGGCAGGTCGAGGTCGGCGTTCGTATTGGCGCCGGTATTGTCGTCGCAGCCCAGGCCGAGCGTGACCAGGAGCCCGATCAACGCCGCCGCGCGGATCATCGTTCGCTGCATGAGGCCCTTCTTTCGGCGCGTCGCGCCCTCTCCCCAGGGGTGGAACCGTCGGTGACTTCTTGCCACGAGTGGCCGGTCAATAGCACGCCCCATCCCCGTCCCGCGCCCGGCGACAGCGCAGCGGCGCCGGGCAGTCGTCATCGGCCGCACAGCGCGCGGCGCAGACCCTCGACGGGGCCGCCGGATCGCGGGCGAGGTCGACGCAGGCGCCGGCGCAGTCGGCATCAGCGACGCACGGCGCGCCGCAGCGTCCGTCGAGGTAGTCGGCGATGCACCAGCCCGAGGCGCAGTCGGCGCCCGCGTCGCACGGGGCGAGCGGATCGCCCGGGCCCGGTGGCACGCAGGCGCCGAGCCCGTCGGCCGCCGCCCGCGGCGCGCAGACCCGATCGGCGGGGCAGTCGGCGGTCTGCCGGCACGGGGCGCGGCACCGCTGGCCATCGGGCCCCGCGACGCAGGCGGCCGCGTCGGCCCCGCACGCCCCGTCGTCGGCGCAGGGCTCACCCACGGTCGGCGGATCGGGGGCCACGACGCAGACCCCGGCGCCATCGGACCCGACGGCGCAGACCTCGTCGGCCTCGCAGTCGGCGGCCGCCGCGCAGCGACCGACGCACCACGCGTCGCCGGCGACGGGCGCGCAGGCGGTGCCCGGCGGGCAGGCGGTCTCGTCGCACCGGCGGGCGCAGCGCCGCCCGAGGCACAGCCCGGTCGCGCAGGCGTCGTGGCGGTCGCAGGGCGCGCCGGCCGCCGCCGGGCCCGGGGTGAGGCAAAGCCCGTCGCGGCCCAGCTCGACGCAGACGTCGGCGCCGCAGCCCGCCGCGCAGCGCGCCCGGCAGCGGCCGTCGAGGCACAGGCCCGCGGCGCAGTCGGCGGCGTCGGCGCACAGGGCGTCGGCGGCGCCCGGCCCCGGCTCGATGCAGGCCCCGAGCAGCCGATCGCAGATCCGGCCCGCCCGGCAGTCGAGGTCGTCGCCGCAGCGCGGATGGCAGGCATTCGCGCGGCAGATGGCCGAGGGCGGGCAGCCGCCGGCGCAGTCGGGCAGGCAGCGGCCGGCGATACAGGCCAGCCCCTCGGCGCAGGCGTCGGGCGCGTCGCACGCCGCCTCGAGCGGCAGCGGCGGCGCGACGCAGAAGCGCCCGGTGCCCACCGAGACGCAGCCCAGCCCCGCCGGACACTCCGCGGTGCACGCGCCGAGGCAGGCGCCGTCGACGCAGCGCCCCGACGCGCAGTCCCGATGGTCGGCGCAGGCCTCGCCGACGCCCGCCGCGCCGCGCCAGAAGCAGATCGGGCCCGGTTCGAACCGCGGATCACAGAACGCGGGCGAGGCGCAGTCGCCGTCCTCGGCGCAGCCGGGGAAGCAGAACGCGCCGTCCGCGAAGTCGACGCAGCGGGTGCCCTCGGGGCAGGGGTCGGCGGCGCAGTCGGCGGTGCAGATCCCGCCGCCGCAGACCCCGCTCGCGCAGACGCTGCCCTGGGCGCAGCGGGCGCCGGGCGCCGCCGGTCCCGCCGGCCGGCAGGCGGCGCCGGTGATGTCGCGCACGCAGGCGGTGCCCGCCGGGCAGCCCTCCGGCGGGCAGGGCGTCGCGCACTGGCCCAGATCGCAGCGGCCCGAGGCGCAGTCCGCCGCCGCGACGCAGCGCTCCCCGGGCGCCCCGAGCCCGCGGGTCACGCAGAGCCGCTGGCTGCCGACGAGCAGGCACAGGCCGCCCTCGCCGCAGTCGCCGCTGTCGGCGCAGCGCTGCTCGCAGAGGTTGGCCGCCGGATAGCGCAGGCAGACCCGCTCGTCGGCGCAGGCGCCGTCGGGGCAGACGTCGCTGCACCGCCCGCCGCGGCAGACGCCCGAGGCGCACTCCGCGCCGGTGGTGCACGGGCTCTCCCGCTCGCCGGGTCCGATGGGCGCGCAGACCGCCTGGGTATGCAGCGGCAGGCAGCGCTCGCCGGCGGCGCACGGCCGCTGCGCGTCGCAGGCCGCCCGGCAGCGCCCGTCGCCGCAGAACCAGCTCGCGCAGTCTTCCCGGGCGGCGCAGGCCTCGCCGTCGACCCCCGGGCCCGGCGCGACGCAGATGCCGGTGTCGACGGCGACCACCGCGCAGATCAGCCCCGCGGCGCAGTCAGCGGTCGAGCGGCACGTCGCCGAACAGCGCCCGGCGCCGCTCCGCCCGACGCATAGGGGGGTCTCCGGCTGGCAGTCCTCGTCCCGGGCGCACAGGGCCGAGCAGACCCCGTCGACGCACGACCCGCGGGCGCATTGATCGGCGACGCACGGCTCGCCGGGGCCCTTGCGCGGCGGCGGCGGCGCGCTGTCGGGCACGGGCCCGCGGTCGACCGGCCCGGCGTCGGCCGGCAGCCCATCGGCGGGCGCGTCGCAGCCAAGGGCCCCGCAGAGCGGCGTGAGGAGCAGCAGAAAGACCGACCGGCGCGACATCGGCGCATCGTAGCCCGAACCGCCGAGACGACGCACGGCGCGACGACAGCCTCGGCTCAGCCCGGCAGACTGATCACGAAGCGCGCGCCGGCCGGCGCGTCGGCCAGGGCGATGCGGCCGCCGTGGGCCTCGGCGATCTTGCGGCACAGGGCCAGCCCCAGCCCGGTGCCTTTCTCGCGGGTGGTGTAGAAGGCCTCGAAGGCGCGCTCGGCGACGTCGGGCGGCAGGCCCGGGCCGTCGTCGGCGACGGTGAAGCCCTCGGCGGTGCGGGCGACGGTCACCGTCGACGCGCCGGCCTGCTGCGCGTTGCGGGCCAGGTTCAACAGCAGCCGGCGCAGCTGCTCGCGATCGGCGCGCAGCGGTGGCGCATTGGCCGGCGGGGCTTCGATACTCAGCTCGACCAGCCCCGCCACCTCGCCGCACAGCTCGGCCAGCGCGACGGGGCCGGTATCCAGCGGCGCCTGACGGGCGTAGGCCAGGAACTCCTCGACGACCCGTTCGAGGGTATCGAGCTCGCGCTGGATGCGGCCGAGCATCTCCGCCTCGTCGGGCCGCTCGGCCAGATCTTCGGCCAGCAGGCCCACGAAGAGCTTCATGCCGCCCAGCGGGTTGCGCACCTCGTGGGCGATGCCGCCCAGCATCAGCTGCATCTCGCGGGCGCGGCGCAGCAGCGCGTCGCGCATCTCGTCCATGGTGCGGGCGAGCTGCCCGATCTCGACCGCGCCGCCGCGCACCGCGATCGGCGCGTCCAGGTCGCCGGCGCCGATGCGGGCCGAGGCCTTGGCCAGCCGAGCCAGCGGCGCGGTCAGCGCCCGGCTGAAGAGGATCACCAGCGCCGCCAGGGCGGCCAGCGCCAGCGCGCCGAGGGCCACCAGATAGCGCTGCAGCGCGTCGAGCGCCGCGTAGTTCGCCGCCCGCCCCTCGACGCCGAGCACCGCGACCACCGCGCCCTCGTGCACCACGGGCGCGTAGCCCCGCTTGTAGCGCACCCCGTCGAGGCCGGTGTAGAGCACCGACGCCGCCGTCTCGCCCTTCGCGACCCGATCCAGTTCGAAGCGGTCCTGGGCCAGCTCGCGGTCGGGCTCGCCGGGCGGCGGGGCGTCGGCGGCGGTATCGGCGATGGAGCGCCCGTCGGGCGTCACCAGAAAGACCCGCCGCGCTGCGCTGACCTCGGCCACCCGGGCCAGCCGGGCGCGCAGGTTCTGCTGGGTCCGGGTCTTGTCGGGGCTGAAGCGGGCGACGAGGCCGGTGGGCAGCGTGGCGGCGGCGGTGGCGGCCGTGTCTTGCAGCCGCATGCCGATCTCGTCCTCGAGGGCCGAGCGGGCGGCGAAGCTGGCCAGCCCGACGATGGCGCCGACGAAGAGCAGCGCCGGCACGAGCACCGACAACAACATCCGGGCGCGCAGCGATCGGGGCAGCGGCAGGGCCATGCCCTTCGATACACCGCTTCGTCGCCCGGCGCGAGGGCCGGCGCGCCGGCGGGGCCCCGATACTCACAGAGACGTCGTTTGCGCCGCGCCGGGCGATCGGTTAGAGATCGCCCTTTGCACCACGCGGCGATGGAGCGGCATGGCGGGCGTCCTGCGGCAACCGGATCCTGAGATCGTCACGCCGAAGAAGGCGGCGGCGGTCCTGCGCCACCTGGGCCTCGACTGGGCCGCCGAGCCGGGCTACGTGCCCCGTCGGCTGCCGCCCGTCGTCCCGCTGAGCCCGCGCAACCCGCGGGACTGGTGGGTCGGCGAAGAGGCGATGGTCACCTACCACGGCACGCCCGAGGAGTTCCCCGCCGGCGGCCGCTGGACGTGCGACCGCGACCCGCGCTCGGAGGGGCGCTGCTGGCAGGTCGCCGCCGCGATCCTGGTGCACTGCTGGAATCGCCCCGACCTGCGCCCGCTCTTCGACGTGCCGAGCTGGTCGCTCGATCTGCTCGATCTGATGCGCCCGACCGCCCAGGAAGAGCCGCCGGAGCGCCGCCGCGGCTGGATCCGCTACGTGCTGCTGCCCGCCGACGACCACCCGGGCGTGCTGCCGGTCAAGCGGCGGCTCATCCGCCTGTCGCGGCGGGACGGCCAGCCGCTCAAGCCGCGTATGATGCCCGACGATCTGACCGAGGTGGAGCAGCAGATCGAAGGGCTGAGCGAGGCCGACCGGCTGTTCCACGACGTGCACGAGGCGCTGCGCGCGCTCGAGCGCCCGCCGCTGACCACGTCGGCCGAGCAGGTCCGCGAGGCCCGCGACCGGCTCACCGCCCGCGCCTTCGCCCTGCTGCTCGAGGTCGACGATCTGTGGCACGGCGACAGCCCGATCACCGCCGGCGCGATGCACAGCCCGGTGCTCGAAGCCGGCGATCACCCCGACGGCGGCATCGCGCTGCGCTGGCAGACGCCGGTCCAGGCCACCTGGCAGGCCGGGCCGGGCTATGTGCTCGCCGACGGCGTTCTGCGGCCGCTCGGCCCGACCCACCTCGCCCGCACCCCCGAGCTGCTGCTCGCGCCGCTGCCGGTGGTGCCCGCCGCCGACGCCGAGGACTTCGTGCGCCGCTTCGTGCTCGAGAGCGGCGTGGCGATGCATCTCGACAGCCAGCACCTGCCGGCGACCATCGATCCCGAGCGCATCGAAGGCCGGCTGCTGCTCGACGAGGTGGACGGCGCCCTGGCCATCGACGCCCGGGTGCTCTACGCCGCCGACGGGGCCGAGCTGCGGGTCGAAGCCGACGACCCGACCCCGCAGAAGCCCATCGGCGAGGCCGGGCGGCTGCTGCGCCGCGATCGGGCCGCCGAGGCCCGGCTGATGGCCGAGGCCAGCGCGGCGATCGGCCACGCCCTGCCGGTGCAGCTCAGCGACGACGCCGCGTTGGCGGTGCTGCTCGACGGCTTGCCCCGGCTGCCGGCGCGGTGGGCCATCGAGGGCAGCGAGGCCCT
The DNA here is from genome assembly GCA_030427205.1 of bacterium. Taxonomy (GTDB): domain Bacteria; phylum Myxococcota_A; class Bradymonadia; order UBA7976; family UBA1532; genus JACKDM01. The sequence goes on from JAUHXC010000010.1 coordinate 191,537, forward strand.
GCAGAGCTACCGGGTCGCCGGCCGGCTCGCGCCGCGGGTCAGCGTGCCCACCGGCATCGACTGGCTCGACCTCAAGGTCGACTTCACCGTCGGCGACCAGCAGATCGCCGCCGCCGACGTGCTCAAGAGCTGGCGGGCGGGGCAGCGGTTCCACCGACTGCCCGACGGGGCGCTGGCCCGGCTGCCCGACCAGTGGCTCTCGCGCCACGGGGCGATCGGCGACGAGATCGAGGCGCTGCGCAAGGCCGGCGGCGGTCGGCTGCAGGCCCACGCCGCGCCGCTGGTGGCCGAGCTGCTCGATCAGGCCGAGGGCGACCGCGAGCGCTGGACCCGCATCAAGGCCCGGCTCGACGCGGTGGACTCGATCCCCGAGTGCGAGCCGCCCAGCGGCCTGCACGCGACCCTGCGCGACTACCAGAAGGGCGGCTACCGCTGGCTGCGCTGGCTGCGCGACCTGGGCCTGGGCGGGGTGCTCGCCGACGACATGGGCCTGGGCAAGACGGTGCAGGCCCTCGCGCTGCTGCTCGATACCCACGGCGAGCCCGGCGCGCCCTCGCTGGTCGTCGCGCCGACCTCGGTGATCTACAACTGGGCCGACGAGGCCGCCCGCTTCACCCCGGCGCTGACGGTGCACGTGCACCACGGCCCGCAGCGGCCGGCGGCGCCGCCGGAGGACGCCGATCTGGTCATCACCTCGTACGCCCTGCTGCGGGCCGACGAGGCGGCCTTCGACCGGCCGTGGCGCACGCTGATCCTCGACGAGGCGCAGCGCATCAAGAACCCGCGCAGCAACGTCGCCCGCGCCGCCCGCGAGATCGACGCGCGCCACCGCTTCGCGCTGACCGGCACGCCGCTCGAGAACCACCTGCTCGAGCTGTGGAGCATCTTCGAGTGCCTGATGCCGGGCTTCTTCGGCACCCGCACCGTCTTCCAGCGGCGCTACGCCCTGCCCATCGAGCGCGACCGCGACGACGCGGCGCTCGCGGGTCTGCGGGCCCGGCTCAAGCCCTTCGTGCTGCGTCGGCTCAAGAGCGAGGTGGCCCAGGAGCTGCCGCCGCGGCAGGAGCAGATCCTCTACTGCGAGCTGGGCGAAGACCAGCGGCGCCTCTACGAGCGGGTCAAGGCCACCTACCGCGAGGCGGTGCTGCGCCGGGTCGACCAGGTGGGCCTCGCCCGCTCGACGCTGCCGGTGCTCGAAGCGCTGATGCGGCTGCGGCAGGCGTGCTGCGACCCGGGGCTGTTGCCTTTTCCCGAGGCCCGCGAGGTCGGCGAGTCGGCCAAGCTGCAGCTGCTCGAAGAGACCCTCGAAGAGACCATCGACGCCGGCCACCGCACGCTGGTCTTCAGCCAGTGGACCTCGCTGCTCAAGCGGGTCGCGCCGCGGCTCGACGCCCGCGGCTGGTCGTACCTCTACCTCGACGGCAGCACCCGCAACCGCCACGAGCTCGTCGGCCGCTGGAACGACCCCGAGGGGCCGCCGGTCTTCCTCGTCAGCCTCAAGGCGGGCGGCGCGGGGCTCAACCTCGTCGGCGCCGACCACGTCATCCACCTCGACCCGTGGTGGAACCCGGCCGTCGAAGACCAGGCCACCGACCGGGCCCACCGCATCGGCCAGACCCGGCCGGTGGTGGCCTACAAGCTCGTCGCCCGCGACACCGTCGAAGAGAAGGTGCTCGCGCTGCAGGCCCGCAAGCGCGCGCTGTTCGACGCCACCGTCGACCAGGGCCGCTATCGGGTCGACCAGCTCACCCGGGAAGACCTCGAGGCGGTGCTGCGGTCCGACGACCCCGAGGCGGCGCCGCTGCTCGCGCTCGACCAGCTCGGCGACGTCGGCGACTTCGACGACCTGCCCCTCGACCTGAGCGCGGCGTCCGCGCCGCCGCCGCCGCCCCAGGGCGGGCGCGAGCCGCCGGTGGATGATCCGGTCGAGCTGATCGCCCGCGGCGGGCGCATCACCAACGCCCGGGTGCGCAAGACCACCGGGTGGAGCGCCGATCGGGCCCGCGGCTGGCTGCGGGAGATGGTCGACAGCGGCAAGCTGATCAAGCGCGGCCGCAAGCGCGGCACCTACTACGAGCCGTCCGGCTGACGCCTGCTCGGGCGGCCTGCTCGGGGCCGCTCAGCGCGGTGCCGCGTCGCCCGCCGGTGGTTCGGCCCCGCCCGCGTCGGGCGCCGACGGCATCTCCGCCGCCGCCGCCTCGTCATTGAACTGCGGATCCAGCGCCGCCGCCTGCCGCAGCATGCGCCGGCCGCGGATCGGATCACCCCGCCGCCGCTCCAGGCGACCCCACTCCGCCAGGACCGCCGCCGCCGCCGCCGACTCCGCGCCCACCAGCCGGAAGAGCGCGCCGTAGTGCCGCCGCGCCCCGTCCAGATCGCCGCGGGCGCCGGCGACCCGGGCCGCCAGCCGCTGCGCCGCCGGATCGCGCGGCGCGCTCTGCAACGCCGCCGCCGCCGCCTGCGCCGCCGCGTCCCGATCGTCGTCGGCCAGGGCCAGCCGCGCCCGCAGGCCGTGGCCCGCCGCGCTCTCACCCGCGCCGAGCAGCCAGCGCGCCGCCGCCGCCACGCAGGCCCGATCGCCCAGCGCGAGGCACGCCCGCCCGATGATGCGGCGCGCGGCGACGTCGCCCGGCTCGAGCAGCGCGACCGTCTCCATCGCCGCCCGGGCGTCCGCCGCGCGCCCCGCCTGCAGCAAGACCTCGCCCAGCCGCCGCCGCTGGTCCGGCGGCACCGCCTGCGCCAGATCGAGCGGATCGACCAGGGTCGCCGCCTCGCGCACGAGCCGCAGGGCGTGCCACGGCGCGCGCTCGATGGCCAGCCGATACTCGATGGCCGCCTGCGCCGGGCGGTCGCCGCGCAGCAGCCGGGCGGCGAGCAGGTGCGGGCGGTGGTCCAGCGGCGCCCGGCGCATCGCCTGGTTGAGCCGGGCCAGCACCGCCGTCGGCTCGGCCCCCAGCTCGACCATGCGGGCGGCGGCGATCAGCGGCCCGAGGGCGTCGGTCGGGTGGCGCAGCAGCGCCTCGTCGGCGGCGGCGATCACCGCCGGCAGGTCGGTCGCCGCCGCGATGCGCGCCCCGTCGGCGTCGGCGCGGTGCGCGACGGCCCAGGGACCGCCCAGAATAGCCCCCAGGAGGCAGCCGGCGGCCACCAGCGGCGCGATCCGGCTGCGGCGCATATCGGGGGCTTCGGCGGACGGCGCCGGCCCCAGCGCCAGCCCCAGGGCCGCGGCGACGGGCAGCGAGAGCCCCATCGCTTCGAAGCCGAAGTCGACGAGCTGCTGCGCGCCGACCGCCGCCAGCCCGGCCACCAGCCCCCAGCGCAGCGGGTCGAACTGCCGGCGGGCCCGGCCCAGCGCCACCCACCAGCCGCCGATCCCGCCGACCAGCGCCAGCAGGGCCACCGGCCCGCCCCACTCCACGGCGAGCTGCAGCCCGATGGTCTCGGGGTGGGTCACCGTGCCGTCCAGCGGCACCTCTTGCGCCAGCGGGAAGACCGTCGCGAACGCGCCGCGGCCGATGCCCGTCGGCCAGACGTCGGCCAGCAAGGGCAGGCAGGCGCGCCAGGTGCCCAGGCGCCCGTCGAGCCGCGGGTCGGCGCCCCAGTCGGGCAGCAGCAGCACCGCGGCGGTGATCGCCGTCAGCGCGCCGATGGTCGCCCCGGTGGCGATGGCCCGCGCCCGGCGGGCGGACTCTTCGCCGACCCGCGCCCGGTGGGTATGGGCCAGCGCGCCGAAGACCAGCGCGGCGAGCACCAGCGCCGCCTGCCCGCCGCGCGATCCGGTCAGCACCGCGCCGCCGGCAGCCAGGGCGCCCAGGGCCGCCGCCCGCCGCCGCCCAGCCTCGCCCCGGGCGCCGGCGAACCGACCCAGGGCGACGGTGGCCCCGAGGACCAGGTAGCCGGCCATGGTATTGGGGTTGACGAAGACCGAGAAGTAGCCCGCCAGCGCCGGCCGATCGAGCGGCGCGATCAGGCCGAAGATACGCTCGGCGCCGGCCAGCCAGTGCACCAGCCCCAGCGCCGCCACCAGCCCCGCGCCGCGCACCAGCGCCCGGACGAGCACCCGGCGGCCGCGGCGCCCGGCGCTCCAGGCGGCGATGGCCACCAGGGCGAAGGCCGCTTGATGCAACGTCGCCAGCAGGGTCGCCGGCACGTCGAGCGAGATCGGGGCCCAGCCCGTCTGCCATTCGGCCAGCGGGCGGGCGAAGGGCGGCAGCGGCGCGCACTGCGCGAGGCCCCAGCCGGCCACCGCCAGCGGGATGAGCAGCCAGATCGGCGGCCGCGGCGCCTTGCGGGTGGCCCACAGCGCCGCCAGCGCGGCGAGCCCGGCCAATATCGCCTGGATCGCCGGCCGGGTGCCGCCCAGCGCCAGCGGCGCGGCGACGAGCAGCAGCGCCAGCGGGCCGTGGCTCGACGGCGGGCGCGGGCGCTCGGTGGCGGGGTGGCGGGCGGTCTCGGCCATGGCGCGATGCTACACCGCCGTCGTCGGCCCCGATACCGGCGGGCGGGCTCGGCGGGCCGTCAGATCAGGTCGCGGTACAGCGGCGTCGAGAGATAGCGCTCGGCGGCCGACGCGCAGATGAAGACGATGGTCTGCCCGGCGAACTCCGGGCGGCCGGCGATCTGCAGCGCGGCCCAGCCGGTGGCGCCCGACGAGATGCCGGCGGGGATGCCTTCGAGCCGGGCCAGCTTGCGCGCCGTCTCGAAGGCGGCGGCGTCCTCGACCCGGATCACCGCGTCGAGCTGCTGCTTGTCGAGGTTCTTGGGCACGAAGCCGGCGCCGATGCCCTGGATGTCGTGGGCCCCGGGGCGCCCGCCGCTGAGCACCGGGCTCCTGGCCGGCTCGACGGCGATGACCTTGAGCGTGGGCTTGCGCGGCTTGAGCGCCCGGGCGATGCCGGTCAGCGAGCCGCCGGTGCCGACGCCGCCGACGACCACGTCCACCGCGCCGTCGGTATCGGCCCAGATCTCTTCGGCGGTGGTCTGCTCGTGGATCGCGGGGTTGGCCGGGTTCTCGAACTGCTGCAGCACGACGGCCCCGGGGATGTCTCGCGCCAATGCGTAGGCCCGGTCGACGGCCCCCTGCATCGCGTCGGCGGGGTCGGTCAGCTCGAGCTCGGCGCCCAGCCCGCGCAGCAGGGCCCGCCGCTCGACGGACATCGACTCGGGCATGGTCAGGATGAGCCGATAGCCCTTCACCGCGGCGACGAAGGCCAGGGCGATGCCGGTATTGCCGCTCGTCGGCTCGACGATGACGCTGTCGGGGCCGAGGTGGCCGTCGCGCTCGGCGGCCTCGATCATGGCCAGGCCGGTGCGATCCTTGATGCTCGACAGCGGGTTCATGAACTCGAGCTTGGCCAGCACGGTGGCGCCGCGGCCCTCGGCGATGCGGTTGAGCCGCACCAGCGGGGTGCGCCCCACCAGACCGGTGATGTCGTCGTAGATGCGGGCCATGGACCTCTCGGGGAATGCGCGCGGACGTCCGAGCGTAGCGCAGGGGGTCGGCTCAGCGATAGGCCGGGCTGAAGGGCACCGGCGCGCTCGGCTTCTCGGCGGGGCGCGGTCTGGCCGGCTTCTCCTTTGGCTTCTCGGCCGGCTTCTCGCTCGGTTTCGCGGCTGGCTTCTCGGCGGCGCGCGGGCGCTTCGGCGTTGCTTTTTCGGGCGGCCTGCGCGGGCGGGCGGGCCGCTCGCTGCGGGCGCGGGGCAGCGCCAGCGGCTGCGGCGGGCCGTCGACGTCGCGGGTCAGCACCCGCCGCGGGCCTTTCGGATCGGGCGGGGCCGTCCACCAGCCCGCCTGCCGGGCCGCCGCCTCGTCGACCAACCGGGCGGTATTGTCTGCGCTGCGCTCGAGGCGCTCGGCGCCGGCCTCGGCGACGACCGCGGCGCCGGCGAAGGCTTTGACGAAGCGCTGGGCGGCGGCGGCGTCTTCGTCGCGCTCGGCCGCCACGGCCAGCTCGGCGCGGCCGAGGCGGGTCAGGCCGCGGGTCGCCCAGCCACCGGGCACACGATCGACGGCGATCAGATAGCGCACCGGCAGCCCGCCCGACTCGCCGAGCTGCGGCCAGTCGGCGCCGGTCATCCGCCGGTCGAGCGCCGGGTCGTGCACGGTCGCCTCGGGTCGATACAGACAGGCGGCGGCGGCGACGTGCAGCGCCGCCGCGAGCCGGGCGTCGGCCTCCACCGGCGTCGACAGCTCGACCGCCGGCTGCCCGTCGTGGGTGGTCGGCTGCAGGCGCATCGGGCGGATGCGCCCGGGGTGGGTCACCAGCACCGGCTCGGCCCCGACCGCCGCCGCGCGCCCGTAGCCGCCGCGGGCCATGCAGTCTTCGAGCACCGCCGCATCCAGGGGCGGGCGCGGCGCGACGATCCAGGTGAGGCGGGTCGGCTCGGGCTCGGACGCCTCCTGCGCGACGGGGGCCGCGTCGAGCCCGGCGTCGTCGGCCGCCGCGGGCGGGGGCGCCTCGTCGCTCATCCACAGCGCCGTGAGGCCGACCAGCGCCAGCGCGCCGAGCCACAGCGGATACAGCCCGCCGCCCCGGCGGCGGCGGGGCAGGGCACCTCGATCGTTCAAATGCTCAGTCCCCGTGGGTATTGGGTCCGATGTGCCCCGACCAACCGCCGTCGGCGCCGATGAACTGCCGCCCGGGGTAGAGATCGACGTGGAAGTGGTTGTCGTGCCCCGCGTTGTAGTCGGGCGTCAGCACGGTATTGAAGATGCGCTGGCTGTGCATGCGCCAGCCGATCTCGGCCAGGATGCGCCCCGCCTCGGTGCGGAAGGGGCCCATCTCGCCGGTCTCGAAGTCGATGAGCCCGTGCTCCCAGTGCTCGACGACGTCGTACATGGTGCCGTCGCTGGTCACGAACCAGCGGATGTCGATGGCCAGCCCGTGGCTGTGCTGGCTCAGGCGGTCGGTGCCGGCGATGGTGCGGCAGTTGTAGGTGCCGATGTGGCCCACCTCGACGATGTCGTATTCCCGCAGCACGGCGGCCAGCCGGGCGAGGCCGTTGGCCAGGTGGCACGAGGCGAAGACCGGCCGCGACGCGTCGTGGGTCACGTAGCGGAAGCTGACCCCCTCGACCGGGCTGTCGAGCCACAGCGGGCCGTCGACGAGGCACTCCAGCTCGGGGTGGTCGGCGGGGTGGTCCAGCCGGGGCTCGCGGCGGTCGTAGCTCATCGCCCGGCCTTCCAACTCGGCGAAGCAGGCGTCGATCGGGGTGATCTCGGCCGCGCCGGGCAGGCAGACGCCGCGGGCGAGCTCGGGCGCGTTGAACCGCTCCTGCAGCTCGCAGCGATAGCCCGGCCGGCAGCCGGTGGCGCCGAAGAGGTCGAAGTCGCAGCGCTGGGCGCAGGCGCCGGTATCGGCGAAGACGTCGTCGACGCAGAAGGTGACCGGCATGCCGTCACGGTCGGGGCAGAAGCGCTCACAGCCGAGCGAGCAGTGGCCCCGCGGATAGCCCTCGTCCTCGTGCAGGCAGACCGCCTCGGCGTAGTCGCAGTCGGCGTCATCGGCGCAGGGGCCGCCGATCCAGCCGGCGGTGAGGCCCGGCTCGGGGTCCAGCTCGCCCGGCTCGGCCGGGGGCGGGCCTTCGGGCTCCTCGGGTGGCTCCTCGGGTGGCTCTGCGGGTGGCTCTGGCGGTCCTGCGTCGGGTCCACCGTCGCCGGGTCGGGCGTCGGGCACGAACTCGGGCAGGTCCTCGGGGGGCCGGTCTTCCGGAGGCACGGCCCGGTCGGGCAGGCCCTGGTCGGCGCGCTGCTTGGCGCCGCTGTCGCTGGCAGGAATGTCACGATCGAGGGGCTGAGCGTCGCTGATCTGGCGCGCCGGATCGCCGATGGGGCTGCGCAGCGACGGCTGGGGCGGATCGGCGCAGGCCCCAGTCATCAGCGCGATACAGACCAGGCCGACCAGCGGGCGGCGGCGCGGGATCGGCAGGGTCGTCGACATCGGGGCTCCCGGGGCCTGTGTGTCAGTATGTTGCCAGAGCGGCGGCCCCGGTTTCCATGACCAATCGGTTACACGCCGGGTTCGCCGTCGCTGGCCGCGCCCGGCAGCTCTCCCGGGCCGGCGGGATCGAGCGCGTCGATCAGCCCGCTGATCCGCGTATTCAGCCGCTGGCGGGTCTCGCGGTCGACGTCGGCGTGCTCCCGGCGCAGCCGCTCGAAGAGCCCGCCGAGCGCCCGACGCAGCTCGGCGGGCAGCCCGGCGCTGATGCGGTCGGCGGCGTCGAGGGTCGGGTGGTCCTGCCGCGCATGGGCGCGGCCGGCCACCGAGCGGTAGTGCAGCAGCGCCCGATCGAGCAGCACGAAGCCGAAGTTGGGGTTCTGGTGCGGGCCGATGCGCCACGGCTTGCCCGTATCACCGACGCCCACCGCGCGCCCGAGCGCGCCGAGCTTCTCCGTCGGCCCGGCGGTGGCGTAGCGCCGGCCGAGCCGGGTCAATCCGCCGATGAGCCCGACCGCCGCCCCGATGGCGGTGCCCGCGAGGAAAGACGCGCCGCCCACCGCCGCGTCGATGGCGCCGCCGGTCACCGCGCCGGCGCCGGTGGTCACCGCGATCACCTGCCCATCGCTCAGGCCCAGGCTGTCCCAGGTGCGCTCGGCGAAGAGGTCGGCGTCGAGCACCGGCCGGTCGAGCTCGCCCTCGGCCCAGGCGACGACGTGGTTGTACAGCCGCTCGACGCGCCGCCGGGCGTCCTGCTCCCGGGTGCGCAGCGCGTCGTGAAAGCGCTCCTCGAGCGCCGCCCGCCGCTGCTCGATGGCCTCGGCGTCCAAGGCGGCTTCGGTCAGCGTCAGCGTCAGCGCGTCGACGAGCAGGTCGGTGACGATCAGGCTCGCCTCGGCCCGCCGGCGGCGGCGCTCGCCGTGCATCGCGTCCAGCGCCCGGTCGATGGCGGGCGCGGCGGCGGGGTCGATGGTGCGGAAGCTCTGCAGCAGCTCGATTCTGTCGGTGAAGTCGGCGGTGTGCGCGTCGAAGACCCGCACCACGTCGAAGCGGCTGCGCAGCGCGTCGAGCCAGGCGGCGGTGTGATCGCCGGGCCCGATGCGGTTGACCAGCGCCATGCCCGGGCGGCCGGTCCAGCGCAGGATCTCCATCTCGGCCTTGTGGTTCGAGCGGAAGGGGTGAGCCCCGTCGACCACGTAGAGGATGGCCGCGCCGTCCATGATCGGCGCCAGCAGCGTGCGCTCTTCGATGAAGTCGTCGGTGCCCACGAAGTGGCGCAAGAGCGCCCGCACCCGCGCCGGCCGCTCGCCGCCGGCCTCGTTCTCGAGCCAGTCCAGCGCCCGGTCGGCCTCTTCGAAGCCGGGGGTGTCGACCAGTTCGAAGAGCACCTCGCCGTCGACCTCGACCGGGAAGCGGGTGCAGATGCGGGTCGTGCCCGGGCGGGCGTGGATCGCGACCGACGGGTCCTCGGCGAGCGTGGCGACGATGCTCGACTTGCCCTTGTTGACCCGGCCGACGACCGCGAAGCGCGGCGGCTCAACCATGGGCGGGGCGCGGGATACGATGGCGGGTGCGCGGCGGCATGTCCGGCAGTCTGCCCCCGCCGGCCGCGGGCCGCAACCGGCGCGCTCGGCGCTCAGCCGTCGGCGTCGCTCCGGCGGGCCAGCTCGGCCCACGGGATGTCGGGCACGTTGGCCAGCAGCCCGGTGGTCTTGCTCTTCGCGCCGCCGCGGTTGCTGCCCCCGTGGGCGGTGACATACGGCGTTTTCTTCTGAGCGTCGCGCACCGCCCGCTCGAAGGCCGGCACCCGCATCGACAGGTAGCGCAGCGGGCGGTCGGCGGCCTTGAACGACGCCGGTCGCCGACGCACCTTGCGCAGCTCGGTGCGGGCGTCGCCGAGCGCGCCGCGCAGCTCTCCGGCGGCGCCGACGATCTCCCCGAGCAGCGCCGCTTCGTCGTCCAGCGTCCAGCTCGGATCGCATTGGCGCATCCGGCCGATGTCGCCGAGCAGCTCGCCGATGGCGTCGCCGTCGATCAGCCCGCGGGTCGTGGGCAGCGCGTGGTCGCCCAGGTCATCGTCCAGCGCGGCGAGCGCCCCATGGGCGTCGACCGCCCGCTTCTCGAGCCCGTCGAGCGCCTTGTGCGCCGCCGCGCGCCACTTCTCGGCGCCCTTGGCCACCTCGTCTTCGTAATCCTCCGCCTCACCGACCTCGTTGCGGACGGTGATCACGACGTTGGTGCCCAGCCCGCGCAGGCGCTCGTTGAGCCGGATCACCGTCGTCAGCGGCTGCTGGGCGCCGTTGGCCTCGAGCAGCAGCGCCCGCTGCCCGTCGGTCAGCCGGCTGGCCAGACCGTCGATGAGCCCCCGATTCTGTCCGCGCAGCCAGACCCGGATCGCCTCGCCGAGCTGCGCCTCGTCGTAGCTCTGGCCGCGCAGCGCGCGCTTCATCGTCTGGCCGTTCTTCTGGTCGATGCCGTTCGCATAGCGCGCCAGCCGCTTCTCGTAGGCCGCCACCTTGCGCGCGCTGGCACCCTCGCCGGGCGGGTGGCGCAGGTGGCCCGGCAGCGGCAGCAGCTCTTCGACGGTGCGCGCCGGGCGGGCGTCCGCCGGCAGCCGGCTGCGGCGGGTCACCGGGTTGACCCGGATGTCGCCGACCGTCGTGTAGCGGGTGCCGAGCCACGCGGTGTGCTGGCGGCCGCCGCTGTCGGGGCGGCCCTGGCTGAAGACCTCGGCCTGGCGATACAGCACCGGCTCGCCGTCCTCGGTGGCGTCCTCTTCGGGGCCGCCGGCGCTCTTCTCGCCGGTCAGCCAGCGGGAGAAGATCACGCTGTGGTCGCCCGACCGCGAGCTGTTGTCGTTGTGGTAGTAGATCCAATCCCCCGCCTGCAGCCCGCGGAACTCTTCGGCGTCGAGCGGCTGATGGCGGAAGAAGTCGAGGTTCGCCTTGCGCCCGGCGTCGCGCACCGCCGACTGCAGCCGGCGCAGCTGGTTCGGCGTCGCTTCGCCCGAGGCCACCGCCGCGTCGTAGGCCGCCTGCGCCGCCTCGAGGGCCTGCTGGCGCCGCGCCTCGCGCTCGGGCGCGTCCCGCCGGGCGCCGCGCTTCGTCGAGGCCGAGCGGTCGCCGCCGAAGATGATCTGCCCGCTGTGGTCGGTGCTGCCCATCACCCCGTCGGTCAAGAGCCCGCCCTGGGTGACCCCGGCGTAGTGGTGCACGAGGTGGGCCCAGTGGAAGCACATCTTGGCGTGCACCTTCTGGCTGTCGCTGTCGGGGCGGTAGTGGCCGTGGGCCAGGATGTGCGACGCCAGCAAGATGCGTTGCTGGGCGGTGGTGCCGCCGAGCTCGTCGCCGTTGAACAGCCGCTCGGGGATCGCGCCGGTGAGGCAATAGGCCAGCAGCGCCGCCCGCTGGGCCTCGGTGAAGAGCTGCGCGAGGCGGGCATCGTCGAGGTCGTCCCCCGAGCGGCTGCCCGGCGCCTGCGTCTTCGTGGAGTCGAAGTCGCCGGGGGTCGACGTCGCCGGATCACCCGCGCCGCCGCCGCCCGCGGCGAACGCGTGCAGGATCGAGCCGAAGGTGTCGTTGAAGGCCACCGCGAACGCCGACAGGCCCAGGCAGTGCGTGCCGGTCGCCTCGTCGGTCGCCTCGCCCGCCGACTGCCCCCAGTGTCGCCATGCTTCTGCCGCCCGGCCCTGCGGGCTGCGATCACCGGCGCCGCCGACGGGGGTCGCCGTCGGTTGCTGCATCGACGCGAGCAGCTCGGCCGACTGCCCCTGGCTGGCCAGCGCCGACATGACATCCGTCGCCCCGCCCGTGGCCGCGCCCGTCGCGGCGGCGGGCAGCGGGTCGGGCTCACGCCAGCTTTGCGCCTGCTCGGTCTCTCGCGTCATCGCACCCCCCTCGCGATCGACGGTGCCAGAACCCGTGGCCGGGGACCATCGCGCGGCGACCGACAAATCGACGGCCCGGCCCGTATCCGATAATCGGGCGGCGGCAGAGCCTGCCTATCATCACGCTCCCTTCGGAGTATGTGGTGAACGCAGAAGACCACATCGGGCGACTGCTCGCCGGAAAGTACCGCCTCGAGGCGCTCGTCGGACGCGGCGGCTTCGGCGCGGTCTACCGCGCGACCCACGAGCCGCTCGGGCGGACCGTCGCGGTCAAGATCTGCCTGTTCGACGGCCGCCGCGATCTGCACGCGCGCTTCGTGCGCGAGGCGCAGATCCAGTCGGCGCTGCGCCACCCCAGCTGCGTCACGCTGCTCGACTTCGGCGAAGACGACGGCGTCTTCTACATGGTGCAGGAGTTCGTCGTCGGCCGGACGCTGTCGGAGATCCTGGAGCGCGAGGGGCCCATGCCGGCCCGGCGGGCGGTGGCCATCGTCTGCGATGTGCTCGAGCTCGCCGACACCGCGCATCGGCTGGGCATCGTGCACCGCGACCTCAAGCCGGGCAACGTGATGCTCACGCTGGGCGACGACGGCCACGAGCACGTGCGGGTGCTCGACTTCGGCATCGCCAAGATCATCGACGACAGCCGCGATGACGGCGTCGACCTGACCCGCACTGGCGCGACCCTCGGCACCCCGTCGTTCATGGCCCCCGAGCAGATCCGCCGCGGGCCGATCGGGCCGGGCACCGACATCTACGCCATCGGCGCCATGCTCTACCGGCTCTGCGCCGGCTACGGGCCCTTCGTGGGCGAGGTCGCGTTCGACGTGCTGCGCATGCACCTCGAAGCGCCGCCGCCGCGGCTGCCTTTCGCCGCGCCGGCGCTCGACCGCGTCATCGCCAAGGCCATGGCCAAGGCCCCCGCCGCGCGCTTCGCCACCGCCGGCGACATGCGCGCCGCGCTGGCCGGCATCGCCGATCTCGACGCGGTCGAGGTCGACCGGACGTTCGAGTCGCTGCCCACCGGCTTGCTGCATCAGGCCAGCGAGACGATCTCGGCCCACGGCGAGCAGTGGCGGTGGACGGAGTCTCCGCGGGGGCGCTGGGGGCCGCTGATCGTCGGCGCGCTGGTGCTGCTGCTCGGCATCGGCGGCGCGTTCCTGGCGCCGGACGCCCCCGAGCCGCCCGAGCCGGCCCGCCCGGCGGCCGCGGCCGCCACGGCCCTCGTCGAGGAGGCGCCGGCGCTGGTCTTCGAGGTGGGGGTCGTGCCCATCGCTGCGGACGCCGGCCCGCGGGTCGACGCGGCGGTGGTGGACGAGGCCGACGCCGCGGCGGCGCCACCTGCCGCAGGGCCGAGTCGGAAGACAGCGGGCGCGCGGCCACCGACCGCCGAGCGTGCGCGCACCCGGCGGCGGCGGGCCCGCCCGGCGAAGAAGAAGCCCTCTGTGCGCGCGGCCGTCGAGGCCGACGCGCCGCCGACCGAGCTGCGTCCGCACGTGCTCGTCGGCATCATCGAGCGCCACCTGCTCGCCTGCCGCTGCGATGACGTCGCCCCCTTGTTGGGACGCCTGAGAGGGCTCGAGCCGGCGACGGCTCGACCGCTCGCCGCGCGTTACGAAGACGAGTGTCGCGCCCGACTGCCCAATAACTGCCTCGAGAAGCTCGGCCGATGATCGCGCTCTGGCTGTGGATCCTGCTCGCGAGCCCCGCGCCGGGTTACGATTGCTATGGCCCGGGCAACGCGGCCTATGCCGATGAGGCGTTCGGTGCGGCCGGCGAGGCGTTCGAGGCCAGCGCGGGGCACGCCGCCTGCCTGCCGGCCCGCGGGCGACTCTTCATCAGCGCGGGCGAAGCCTATCGCCGCGAGGCGCAGCGCACGGGTGAGCCGGAGTGGTCGTGCCGCGCGCTCGACGCCTATCGCGCCGCGCATCGCCTCGGTGACCGCCGGCGCATCGTCGACGCCGCCAACGCCGGGATCGTCGCGCTCGAGCCGTTGTGTGCCCGGCCCGAGGTCACGCCCGCGCCGGCCGCCGAGCCGCCGACGGCCGAGCCGCCCGACGACGGCTTCCCGCTCGGCTGGGCCGCGCTCGGCGTCGGGGTGGCCGCCGCGGTGACCCTCGGCGTCGTCGCCTTGATGCCCGACGCGCCCGAGACCGAGTACCGCGTGTGGATCCGGCTGGAGTGATCGCCGAGACATGACCTGGGCTGCTCTCAATCATCGCCGCGGGCTGCGTCGCTCGGCGTTCTGGCCGATGGCGCTCGGCGCGCTCGTGTTCGCCGCCGCCTGTCAGGAGCCGGAGGCGGTCGTCGTCGATCTCGACCTCTTCGCCCGCGTCGCCCCGTGCCTGCCGGACAGATCGGGCTGCGCCGGGCGGTTGAACGACGCCGCTGGCGACGGCCCGGTCAACGGCTGCTTTCTGATCCGCCGCACGCTGCCCGACGCGCCGATTCAGCGGCTGCCGCTGCACTGGTCCGACGGCACGCTGTCGATGGCCGACTCGGGCGCGAGCATCTCGATCCCGCCGGGCGTCGAAGTCGAAGCGATGCTGGTGCTGCTGCGCACCGCCGGCGCCGACGTGGGCCACTGCAGCGCAGTGGACTTCGACCTGACGTGCGCCGACGACCCGGTCTGCCTGCTCACCTTGCGCCGACCGCCGGTGCGAATCGACCCCGAGAGCGCGCTCGATTTCGCCGAGGGCGGTGCCTGCCGGTACGGGCAGGGGCAGGCGCTGACCCGAGACAAGGAGGCGTGCGATGGCACCGACGACGACTGCGATGGCGTGATCGACGAAGAGACCCGCGCCACCGGATCGCTCTGCCGGGTCGGTCGGGGCGCTTGCGCGCGCGAGGGGGTCAACGTCTGCGATGCGCGGGCCCGTGTCGAGCGCTGCTCGGCGGAGCCCGGCGAGCCCGCGGTCGACGAGAGTTGCCCGGCGAACGACGCGTCGTGCTGCGACGGGCAGGACGACGACTGCGATGGCGCCGTCGACGAAGGCCTCGGCTGCACATCCTGTGAGCGGGACCGCGACTGCGCCCTCAGCCGCGACGGCTCGCAGTGCCTCGGCGCAGACGACGGGGCCGCGGGCGTCTGTGCGCCGTGCGATCCGGCCGATCATGCCGGTTGCGGCCTCGACGAGCTGTGCTGCGCGGTCGGCGAGCCGGGGTCACCGGGCTTCGTGGCGCGGTGTGAGCCGACCGACAGCGGGCCGGACGGACAATGCGCCGCCTGCGGCGTAGCGTGTCAAGGCGCCGACACCTGCCAGGGCCGACGTTGCACCTGCGGCTTCGGCGCGCCGTGTCTCGAGGCCGAGCGACCGGTCTGCGCCGGCGGGCAGTGCGTCGGCTGCGGTCGCCACGCAGACTGCGGCGCCGATCGTCTGTGTTGCGACGGCGTCTGCCGGCAGACCGATCCGGCGATCGAGTGCGCCGCGTGCGATACGCCGTGTCCGGTTGGCGTGGCGAACAGCTGTCTCGAGCGCGCCTGCGCCTGCGGAGACGGCGACCCGTGCGAAGACGACCGCGCGATCTGCGCGCTGCCTGCTCGATGCGCCGACCGCCCCGGTGCCCCCGGCTGCGCACCAGAAGACGCGACGTGCGCCGAGTGCGCGGCAGACATCGACTGCGCGGCCCGTGTGGGCGATCGGGCCTGCGTAGACGGACAATGCCGAAACTGCCGCGACGACGACGATGCGTTCTGCGCCGGTAACCCGGCCTGGGCCGGCATCGGGCGCGCGCAGTGCCTCGGCACCGAGTGCGTCGCGTGCGATCCGACAGATCACGCCGGCTGCGCCGAGGACGGCGACGCCCCCATCTGCGATCTGGAGACTCAGCGCTGCCGGCCGTGCGAGCTCGACGCACAGTGCGTATTGCGCCCCGGCGAGCGCGATCGCTGCGTCGACGGCCGTTGTGAGAGTTGCAGTCCACCGGGCCTCGGCTGCGATCCGGCCGGCGAAGCGCCGATCTGTGCGGTGTCGGCGGACGGCGCGGTCTGTCGGCCGTGCGTCGACTCGGACGAATGTGCTGCTCTCGACGCGGGGGCTCCGAGCTGCGTCGGCGGCCGCTGCACCGGCTGCGATCCGGTATCGCACGCGCCCTGTCCGCCGACCGCGCTGTGCGTCGATGGCGTGTGCGGGCCCTGCGCGGCCGACGCCGACTGCGCCTTGCGTCACGCCGAGCCCATGCTGTGCATCGACGGCGACTGCCTGCCGTGCCCGCCGGGGGGCTGCGTCGATGACCTCGGCGTCGAATGCGCGGTCGACGCCGACTGCGCTGGCGGCATCTGCCTCGACGACGATGGGCTGCGCTATTGCAGCCGGGCGTGTGACGCGCCGGGCGATTGCGGTGAGGCCGGCGTCTGCGTCGAAGTCGGCGGGCGGGATGTTTGCGTTCAGGCGTTCGAGCCCTGCGCCAACGACTGTCAGTGCGAGGACGGTACCCGATGCACCGAGGTGATCAACCGCCCCGGCGTCGCCACTGCGTGCCGGCCTCCGCGTCCTGGGGGTCTGCCCATCGGCGCCGAGTGTGACCATCGACTCGACGGGCAGTGCGCCGTCGGTTTGTGCATGCGGCGAACGGGCCGCTGCATCGGGCTGTGCTGCCGCGCCGAGGACTGCCCGGCGGGCACCCGCTGCGTCGAGTTGTTGTTCGCCTACGAGGAGAGCCCGATCTGCGCGATCGCATGCGACGGTGACGCTGATTGCCCTGCCCGCACCCCGGATGGACCCGGCGTCGATCCGGGCCCGCTGATCTGCCGGCACCGGGCCTTGGCCGACCGAAGTCGGTACCTCGGGGCATGCGATCTGCCCAACACCGACAATCAGCCTGCCGGGTCTCATTGCGACGGCAGCGGCCTCCCGTGTGCGCACGGCATTTGCTGGGAATGGCCCGATCTGGCGCAGGAGGACTTCTACTGCACCCAAGGTTGCGCCGTCGACGAGAACTGCATCGAGGGGTGGAACTGCTCACCGACGAACTTCGGTGGCATTCCGGTCAATGTCTGCATGAGGCCTGAGCCCCGCTGAGCCGACAACGGTGCGATATCGCGCATGCCTCGCGCCGCAGGCCGAACGATGCTATCGCAGCGACATGGATCGTGAGTCTGCAGTGACGCCGCGGTGACGACGGCGAATACCAAACGCACGCCGGCCGCCGCCCACCGCACCTGGCGCGCACGGGCGACGCGGCTCGCGCTGTGCGCCGGGGTCGTGGCGGCGATCGACTGCGGCGTCGCGCTGGCTGCCGGCGCGTCGATCGGCGCCTTGCCGGCGCTGCTCGGCGTCTGGGGCACGCTGGCCCTGCTCGTGCTGCCGCTCTCGGGGCCGGCGCAGGCGACCTTCGGCGCGCTGCGGGTCTCCGAGCGGCTGCGGGCGGGCCTCGCCGCCGTGCGCGGGGGCACCGACACCGACAGCGCACCCGCCGCCGCCCGGCTGGTCGGGTGGGTCGTCGCGATCGGGCTGTGGCTCGGCGGCGGCCTGGGGCTGCTGACGGGGTTCATCGACGCCTTCAATACGCCGGTGCTCATCGCCGCGGCCTTCATGGGCGCCCAGCTGGCGCTGATCGCGGTGGCGGGCTTCGTCGGCTTCGGCGTGGCCCACGCCATCCGGCGGCGGGGGCGGCTGACGCTGCGCCGGGCGGCGGCGGCGATGCTGATCGTCGGGCTGGCCGGGCTGGGCGTGCTGTACGCGACGGTGCTCAAGCGGGTGCCCTCGGCGGGCCTCGGGCCGACGCTGGCGGCCATCGCCGCGCCGCTGACGCTGTGGGCCAGCCGCCGCATCGCCGGCCATCGCGCGGCGATCGGGCTCCTGCTCGCCGCGCCGCTGCTGGCCGGCGTCGCGCTGCAGGACGCCCAGAGCCGCTACGCGGTGGCGCGGCAGGCGCCGACCGCCCGCGAGGTCGTGCTGCCGTTGATCACCGCGTCGGACTTCGATCGGGACGGCGTGCCGAGCCTGCCCGACCTGCGCGACTGCGCGCCTTTTGATCCGGACGTGCACCCGTTCGCCGCCGATCTGCCGGGGGATGGTATCGACCAGAACTGCGACGGCGCCGACGGCGGGCCGGCGGCACGGACGCTGGTGCCGATGCCCGGAAAGCTGCCGCGCACGCCGGCCGACATCATCCTGATCACCGTCGACTCGCTGCGGGCCGATCACCTCTCGATCTACGGCTACGGGCGCCCGACGACGCCCGAACTCGAGCGCCTCGCCGCCGACGCGGCCATCTTCGAGCGGGCGTGGGCGGTCGACTCGGGCACCGGCCCCAGCCTGTGGTCGCTGATGGCGGGCACCGCGCCGTTCGAGGCCCGGCTGAACCCGTCGCGGGGCTGGCCGCCGCGGTTCGCGCGGGGGCAGCTCTCGCTGGCCAATCGGCTGGTGCGCGCCGGCTATCGGGCCGAGGCGATCCTCTGCGGGCGGGTCTTCCGCCGCGTCTCGGGCATCCGCCAGGGCATGACCAGCTACATCGAGCTGTGCGGCGCCGATCCGGGCGCCTTGGGCGCGCGCATCACCGAGCGCGCCCGCCAGCGGCTCGAACGCCATCGCAAGCTGCGCGGCCGGCGCGGCGGCACCGCGCCGAACTTCCTGTGGGTGCACTATTACGACCCACACACGCCGTATATCGAGCATGACGGCATCCAGCTGCCCGGCGAAGACGAGCTGCCCGATCGGGTGCGGCGCTACGACGAAGAGATCGCCTATACCGATCGCCAGCTCGGCGAGCTGATCGACCACATCCGGGCCCAGCCGGGCGAGCCGTGGATCTTCCTCACCGCCGACCACGGGGAGAACTTCGGCAGCCACGGCACCGCGCCCCATGCCCGCAGCCTGTATCGCCCGGTGACCCACGTGCCGCTGCTGGTCTGGGGCCCCGGCGTCGTGCCGCGCCGCATAGAGGCGCCGGTCTCGCTCGTCGATCTGCACCCGACCATGCTCGAGCTCGCCCGGCGCGATCCGGGACCCAGCGCGAGCGGTCGCAGCCTGCTGTCGGTCTTGCAGGGCGGCCAGCCCGACATGCAGCGGCTCATCTATCAGGAGAACAGCTTCGCCCGGCCCAAGCGGCATACCCGGGCGGTGGTGGGCCAGCGCTACCACCTCATCACCGACCTGACCGTGGGGCACAGCGAGCTCTACGACCTCGAAGCGGACTTCGACGAGCAGCACGATATATACGGCACCGGCGTGCCCGATCAGGCGCGCCTCGAGGCGGCGCTGCGCGGCTTCATGACCCTCAGCCGCATCCCGCCGGCGTACGCGCGCTGAGCGCCATCGGTCAGCTTTGGCCCAGGGCCTCGACGCCCAGGTAGGGGTCTTCATTGGTGGCCAGGTGCTGCCGCCACAGCGCCAGCGTCTCGCCGTCGACCCCGCGCCAGCCGCCGCCGGCCTCGGCGACCAGGGCCACCACGACCGGTCGCCGCGGGCCGACCGCCTCGCGGACACCGGCGAGGAAGCGGCGCACCGCTTTGTCGGGGGACTCGAAGGTCTCCACCAGCACCAGCAGCCGGCCCTGCGCCGCGCCGTCGCCCAGCGCCGCCAGCGCCGTCTTCTCGGCGCGGAAGTCGGCCACCTCGAGCACGTCGACCAGCTCGCCGTCGTAGTGATCGGCCACCAGCGCCCGCAGCTTCGCCCGATCGACGGGGAAGTCGCGCCACGCGATCAACACCCACGGGTCTTTGGGGGTCGGCGGGCTGTACTGCGGCTCGAGCGCGCGGGCCGGCGGGTGCTCGACCTGCTCCGGCTCGGGGGCGCGGGTGCGGATCCGGTGCGCGGTGAGCCGACGCACGATGCGGTCGACGTCGGGGGTATCCAGCGGCAGCGTCGCCAGGGCGCGCCGGGCCCTGCGCTGCGCCCACAGCCACGCGGCGACCCGCGGCAGCAGCCCGTAGACCGCGGTGGCCATCACCAGGAAGCGCCACCAGCCGCCGATGGCGACGCCGTCCGGGGCCCGCCCGTCGCCCGCGGCCACGTAGGCGGCCTCCAGGCGGCTGTAGCGGGTGGCCTCGACCAATGCTACGTCCGGCGCCGCCTCGGGCCACAGCCAGGCCCAGGGGGCCGCCAGCGCCCGGATCAGCGCCGAAAAGCCCGCCGGATCGACCTCCAGCGTGGTGGCCCAGGCGAACGCGAGGTCGCTGGTGCCCACCGCGACCATGATCGCGCCCAGCGCGGCGATGTTGAACGCCACGCCGAAGCCCTGCAGCGCGCCGAGGGCGTGCCAGCGCTCGACCTCGCGATAGAGCGAGCGCCGGGCCCGCAGCCGATGCCAGCCGGCGCGCCACGCCGCCCGCCGGTCGGGGTCGTGGGCCCGAAACGCCGCGTCGCCGCGCATCAGCAGGCGGTCGGCGAGCTGGATGATCGCGCGCGCCACCGCTTCGAGGTCGCCCAGCAGCGGCATGCGGTCGCGATTCAGCAGGCGGCGGGCGGCGAGCCCGAGCAGCAGCAGCAACAGCAGGCCCAGCTGCAGCCCGACGAGCACCGCGAGGGCGTGGATCACGTTCACCGGCGTCCGGCCGTCGTAGGCCATCAGCCACGCGCCGGTGCCCCAGCCGATGACCAGCCCGGCCACCACCAGCGCCGCGCGGCCGAGCCGGATCGCGCGGGCGATCCGAGCGCCGGGGGTCGGTCCGGCCGCCCGCAGCGCGGCGAGCCAGCCCCCGATCAGCGCCGGGCGGTCGTCGGGGCCTGCGGCCAGGGTCTGAGCGATGCGCCCGTCGCGATCGCGCAGCGCCTCGGGCTCGGCGGCGGCGTCTTCGGCGATGCGCGCCTCGAGGTCGACGAGGTCGTCGAGGCCGAGGGCATGGGGCGCGGGTGCAGGCATCGGGCGGATCGATTCAGCCCGCGCGCCGGCCGTAGCGGTAGAAGAGGAAGATCGTCACCAGCGTGGCCACCGCGGTGAGGGTGGTCACCACGCCGGTGTCGAGGCCCAGCGCGGGCGCGCCGATGTTGAGCGAGGCCAGGATGGCCAGCGCGATGCCGGTCAGCGACTCGCCGGCGATGGCCCCCGAGGCGAAGAGCACGCCCGGCCGCAAGGCCACGTCGGCCTCGTGCTCGCTCATGCCCCGGCTGAGCACGTGGGCCACCAGCCCGCCGACCAGGATCGGGGTCGCCAGCTCGAACGGCAGGTAGATGCCGACGGCGATGGGCATCAGGTGCGCCCGGAACGTCGAGCCCCGCGCTTTGAGGATCTGGTCGACGATCAGCACCACGACCCCGAGGGCGCAGCCCCAGCCCACCATGTCCCACGGCAGGTGGCCGTCGCCGAAGAAGCCCTCGGCGAGGCTGGCGAAGAGGCCGGCCTGCGGCGCGGGCAGCGCCTTGCTGCCGATGCCGCCGCCGTGCTCGTGCAAGAGCTGCAGCACCGGCGCCATGACCACGCAGGCGGTGGCCACGCCGATGATCTGCATGATCTGCTGGCGGTAGGGGGTCGCGCCGACGAGCTGGCCGGTCTTGAGGTCGTTGCAGACGTCGCCCGAGGTGCAGGCGGCGCAGCAGACGATGGCGGCGACGCCCAGGGTGGCGGCCATGCCCTCGACGCCGCTGTAGCCGAAGAGGTAGAGCATGCCGCCGGTGAAGAGCACCGCGGTGATGGTCATGCCCGAGACGGGGCTGTTGCTGTTGCCGACGAGGCCGACGATATAGCTGGCGACCGCGGTGAAGAAGAACGACATCACCAGCATGACGACGGTGGTCAGCACGGTCATGCCGACGCTGCCGGTCAGGTGGTAGTAGACCGCGGCGACGACGGCGGTCGCCACCAGCGAGACGCCGGTGATCACGCCCGAGGGCAGGTCGCGCTCCTTGACGTCGGTGTCCGCCGAGCTGTTGCCCCGCTTGCGCAGCTCGGCGACGGCGCGCAGCAGGCCGTGGCGCACCTTGAAGATGGCGTCGAGGCCGCCGACGACCATCGCGCCGACGCCCACGTACCGGATCTGGGTCGACCACAGGTCGAAGGCGCCGTCTTCGGGGTGAGCCAGCTGCTCGGCGCTGGCCTCGAGCAGCGGGATGCCCACCAGCCAGCCGAGCGCGCCGCCGATGAAGATGAGCACCGCCACGTTGAGCCGCACGATGAAGCCCACCGCGATCAGGGCCGGCGAGACGTCGCCGCCGAAGTAGAGGATGCGCCCGCCGGCGGCGGTGGCGTAGGCCAGCGCCGCCTTGAACACCGCGAAGAACTTCACCCCCAGCGCGAAGGCGATGCCCCACAGCGCGCCGCGGATGATCGGCCCCGCCGAGGCGCCGCCGTCGTCTTCGTCGTCGCCGGCTTCGAGCACCGCGGCGCAGGCCAGCCCCTCGGGGAACTTCAGCTCGCTGTCTTCGGCGGTCACGAAGACCCGCCGCATGGGGATCATGAACAAGATGCCCAACAGCCCGCCGGCGAACGCGATGGCGGTGGTCAAGAGCCAGTCGAACTCGGTCCAGACGCCGATGAGCACCAGCGCCGGCATCGTGAAGATGATGCCCGCCGCCAGCGACTCGCCCGCCGAGGCCGCCGTCTGCACCTGGTTGGCCTCGAGCACGCTGCCGTTGCGGAACAGCCCGCGCAGGATGAGCATCGCCACCACCGCCGCCGGGATCGACGCCGAGACGGTCATGCCGACCCGCAGGCCGAGGTAGACGTTGGCCGCGCCCATCACCACCGAGAGCAGCACGCCGAGCACGATGACCCGCAGCGTCAGCTCGGGGACGAGCGCGCGGCCGGATGAAGCGGGCTTCTCCAGTGAGGGCATGGGGGCTCCTGACACCTGTTCGCCACGACCGCGGCATCATAGCCCGCCGATCGGGTCGGCGATAGGTGGCGCCGCACACGGGCGCACGCGGGGTGCAGCGCCGTCCGGGCGACCGCGGCCGCGCCGTGCCGACGTCGGTGACGGGCGGGTCTCGACAGCCGGAGCGGGATCACCGCCGACATCGCCCGTCTCGACGGCGCTTCACATCTCGAAACATCGATCCCGGCCGGCGGGTGAATCCCCGACCCCCGGGTGTGAATCATCGGGTCATGATTCAACGGCATCTCGCGGTTCGGGCAGGGGCTGGGGCCCTCGCGCTGGCCCTCGCGCTCGCCATCGGCGCGTCCCCGGTACTGGCCGTCGACGGGCCGCCCGAGCCGGCGCCCCCGCCCGCGCAGGCGCCGGAGCCGGAGCCCGATCCGGACGGCGACATCGAGCCTGGCGTCTTCCCGGCGCTGGCCGCGGTAGTGCCCGGCGCGCTGGTGCACGGCGTGGGGCACTTCGTCGCCGGCGACAGCGACACCGGCTGGGCGCTGCTCGGCGCGCAGGGCGTGGGCCTGGGCCTCATCGCGGTGGCCGGCGTGCCGCTGGCGGCGACCGGGGCGTCGCGCAAGATCATCGGCCCGGCCAGCGCCATCGCCATCACCGGGGTCGGGCTGCTGTTCGGGCCGATGCTGCCCGACGTCTACGGCGCGCTGACCGGCGGCCGCGACGCCCGCGCGCCGGCGCCGGTGCCGCTGACCGCGCGGCTGGGCTACGCCTGGATCTACGATCCACAGTTCGCCTACACCCACTTCGCCACCGCGGGCTACGACCTGCGCCTGGGCGACTTCGTGCTCGACGGCAGCGCCTGGATCGCCGCCGACGACGACAACCAGCGGCTGCGGCAGACGCTCGACTGGCGGCTGTGGGGCGAGGCCGCCGCGCAGGGCAGCCACGACGGCTGGATCGACCTCGACACCGCGCTGACGTGGCATCGCTTCGGCACCGACGGCTTCTCGCGGCTGTCGGTCGAGGCCGCCGGCGAGGTGCGCTATCCGCTCGGGCGGCTGTCGCGCAGCCTGCGGGGCTCGTTCGCCGACTGGCGGGTGGGCTACGCGCTCGAGCTCTACGATTACGACGTGCCCGGGCTGGCGTTCGGCGAAGACGTGGCCGAGCAGCTGCTCATCCGCTTCGGCTGGGGCTTCTGGTTCGACGCGCGGGGGTCGGTGGCGCTGTATTACGACCACCGCAAGGACGACCACGCCGGCGGCTTCTCCGCCACGGGCCTCGGCGGCGGCATCCCGGGCTATGTGGGCCTCGCCGCCGACTACGCGCTCGACGACACCTGGGCCCTCGACCTCGACGTGCGCCGCGGCTCGGCGTGGATCGTCGGCCTCGGGGTCCGCTATCGCTACGGAGCAGGCCGATGAGCGCCGATCGCCCCGCCCCCCGGCTCACCGACCGCCGCCCGCCGGTCCCCCCGTGGATGCGCACCGCCGAGCGGCCGACGAAGCCGCCGCCCGTGCGCGGCCTGCGCAAGCTGCTGTGGCTGCTGGGTCTCTTGCTGGCGACCACCGCGCTCTCCGGCTGCCTGCGGCCGGCGGAGGAGCAGGTCGAGCTCGACGAGAGCGTCGGCCTGCGCGATATCGGGCTGGCGGCGATCACGATCGTCGAGGGCCGGGCGGCGGTCCAGGGGCTGGTGGACGGCGCGGCCACGCTGTGGGCCTCGGCGCCGACCTTCGAGGGCCGCTTGACCCTCGATCCGGTGGCGCAGCGCAGCTGGACGCTGACCCTGCGCAACGTGCGCCCCGACGCGATCCTCACCCTCGACGGGGTCGCCCTCGAAGCCGCCGAGCGCCCGGCGCCCACCGAGGCGATCTACACCGTCGAGCTCGACCCGGGCGCCCACGATCTGCGGCTGGTCGCGCCGCCGCCGACCGGCGACCGCTGGCGCTTCGCGGTGCTCAGCGACGTGCAGGACGCCATCGACGGGGCGCCGAAGATCATCCGCCTGCTCGAGGCCCGCGGCGACGTCGACTTCATGGTCAGCGCGGGCGACCTGACCGAGCAGGGCGAGGTCGACGAGTACCGCCGCTTCACCGAGACCTTCCGCGCGCTGTCGGTCCCGTTCTACGGCACGCCGGGCAACCACGAGCGCGGGGCCGACGCGGCGAACTGGACCCGGGCCTTCGGGCGGGCCAACCACTCGTTCCGCTGGCGCGGCGCGCGCTTCAGCTTCGTCGACAGCAGCTTCGGCACCCTCGATCCGACGGTCTACGACTGGCTCGACGGCTGGCTCGAGGCCGGGCGCGACGGGGTGCACGTGGTCACGACGCACATCCCGATCATGGATCCGGTGGGCACCCGCGGCGGGCAGTTCCGCAGCCGCAACGAGGCGGCCAAGCTGCTCGTGCGGCTGGCGCGGCAGGACGTCGACCTGGTGCTCTTCGGCCACGTGCACTCGTACTACGCGTTCAGCCTCGCCGGGGTGCCGAGCTATATCAGCGGCGGCGGCGGCGCGCTGCCCGAGCGGCTCGACGGCATCGGGCGGCACTTCCTGGTGGTCGAGGTCGAAGACGGGGTGGGCATCGCGGGCGTCGAGGTGGTCCGGGTCGATTGACCGCCGGCTGCCATCGGCTCGCGCTCAGGGCGCCTCGACGTCGAGGGCATAGGGCGCGCCGCCGGTCCACGGGGCCTCGACGAAGACGTAGACCGTCTCGCCGGCCTGCAGCTCGACCTCCAGGCTCAGCGCGGCCGGGCCCTGGCCGTCGTCCTGGATGTGCGCGCAGCCCAGCTCGGAGTCGCCGGCCCGGGGCAGCGCGCAGTGGCGGCGCACGAACAGCGTCGCGAGCCCGTAGCCCGGCGCGATGTCCGGCTCGGCGTCGCGCACGATGAAGCGATGCGGGCCGCTGCGGGCCGCGGTGAAGACGTGCCCCTGCTCGTCGCCGATGTTGCCTCGGCTCCAGGTGCAGCTGGCCTCGGTGCGGTCGGGCGCGCCGCGGTTGTCTCCGCTGTATGCACCTTCGAGTCGCGGCAGATCAGCGGCGCAGGCGGCCGGCGGGCGCAGGCAGGTCATCGGGCCGTCGGCCCCGTCGGGGCGGTCGCAGAGCGTGCCCGCCGGGCAGCGGTCGAGCACCTCGAACGGGTCGCAGGGTTCGTCGACCGCGCGCTCGACGGGCGGCGGCGGCGCGCCGAGGTCGACGGCGAGGGTCTCGCCGATCAGCCCCTCGGTATCTTCGAGGGCCACCCGGATCGACGCCGCGCGGTCCGGCCAGCGGGTATCGCGCACGGTATATGTGCCCCGCAGCCGGCCGTCCTGCTGGATCAGGTGCCCCTCGCCGGCGAACGGGTTGAAGCGATTGGGGCGCGCCGACCACGCGAAGCGCAGGTCGTAGCGCTGCATCGGGCGGCCCTCGTCGTCGCGCACCTCCAGGTGCAGCGTATCGACGTCGCCTTGGGCGTCGCGGCCCTCGAAGGTCAGCGCCACGAGGCCATCGGGGTCGACGACGGCCCGCACCTGCTCGATCTCGGGGGCCGAGATGGCGCGGCAGGTCTCCTCGGGTCCGCAGCCCGTGCCGTCGGCGCAGACGTCGACCAGCCGCCGCCCGTCGCACGGCTCGCCCGCGGCCCGCTGCGGCTTGGCCTCGACGGGCAGGTCGGCGGCGAAGAGGTGCGGGCCCACATAGAGGTCGAGCGTCGGCGGCGGCGTGATGCGCACGAAGCCGAAGTTACGCCAGCCGTCGCCGTGCGCGCCGCGCAGGTCGGCGGCGACGAAGCCGTCGGCGGTGGGCGCGCCGACCAGCGCCAGCGCGCCCTGCTCGGGGTCGTCGGCCCGCACGTCCACCAGCACGACGTCGTCATGCACCCAGGCGGTCGGGCTGACCGGCGCGCAGGCGCCGACCGGCTCGCCCCGCGGCTCGAAGGCCTGGCCGGCCGGGCTCATCCAGGCGCCGGCGCCGAAGCAGGCGCCCTCGGCGCAGCGGTCGACGAAGCCCAGCGGGTCGCAGTGGCCGTCGGCGAGCGGCACCGCGTCGATGGCCTGAACCGCCACCTCGAGCGTGAGCGCGTCGCCGCGATACAGCCGCACGACCGCGCTCTCGGCGACGGCTTCGGCGCCGCTCGGCCACCACGCCCGGCGGTGCCACGGGCCGGCGATCGGATAGAGCACGACCCGCGCCTCGTGGATCTCGACAACGGCGTCGGCGCCGTCGAGCAGCGTCACCTCGATCCGGTCGCCGGGGCTGTTGATGTCGGCGGCGGGCTCGACCTCGCCGTCGAGGGTCAGCAGCAGGCTCTCGGCCCCCCAGCGCAGCGAGACGCCGTCGGTGGGCGCCGGGGGCGGCTGCCGTGGGGGCGGATCGGGCTCGGGCATACGGCCATCGGGCGCGTCGAGCGCGTCGGGGCTGTCGGCGGGGGTCGCGTCGTCGGCGGGTA
Organism: bacterium; assembly: GCA_030427205.1. Lineage (GTDB taxonomy): Bacteria > Myxococcota_A > Bradymonadia > UBA7976 > UBA1532 > JACKDM01. Next base: position 218,490 of record JAUHXC010000010.1, read on the forward strand.
CGCAGGCGACGGTCAGCGGCAGGGCGAGCAGGGGCAAGAGGCGGCGCACGGGCGGGCTCCACGGTGGTGTGCAGCCAGCCTATGCGCGGGGCGGGGGGCGCCGCAGGCGATCATTTCTTCGCCCCGGCGGACGCGGCTCAGAGGCAATCGTAGTAGCCGGCCGTATTGTTGAGCTGGCACCGATCGCGGCGGCGGCAGCGCATCTGCTGGATCTCGCCGTCCTCGCACCAGATCACGGTGCGGCTGTCGGCGCACTGCCCCTGGTAGGTGACGCCGCCGCAGTTGTCCTGAGGCGGCGGGTCGATGCAGTAGTTGCCCAGGGCGCCGGCGTCACCGCAGATCTGGCCACCGGTCTCGCAGTCGCGCTGGAAGATCTGGCCGTCCTGGCACCACACGGCGGTGTTGCCGTTGCACTGGCCCTCGTAGCTGATGCCGCCGCAGGGGTCCTCGGGCTCGGGCTCGGGCTGGGGCTCGGGCTGGGGCTCGGGCTGGGGCTCCGGCTGCGGCTCGGGCGGCGGGTCGATGCAGTAGTTGCCCAGGGCGCCGGCGTCGCCGCAGACCAGCCCGTCGGTCGCGCAGTCGCGCTGGACGAGCTGGCCGTCCTGGCACCACCGCGAGATGTCACCGTCGCAGATGCCGTTGTAGTCGATGCCCTGGCACGGGTCCTGCGGGTCGGGCTGGGGCTCGGGCTGCGGCTCGGGCTGCGGCTCGGGCTGCGGCGCCGCGCCGCCGAGCGGGCCGGTGATGTTCTCGATCCAGTCGATGTACTTCTTCACGTCGGTGTCGTAGCCGCCCTCCAGGCAGCGGGCGTCGCCGTAGCTGGTGACCCCGGCGAGGTACTGCACCCCGGCGACGGTGACGAACGCCGGGCCGCCCGAGTCGCCGCTGCACGTATTGCTGCCGGCGGTGTTGTAGAAGAAGGTGTCGGTGTTGGGATCCTCACCGACGATGGGGAACTGCACCGAGCGCTTGCGCCCCGAGTCGTTGCGCCGGTAGTCGGTGATGCCGTAGCCCACGAACCACGCCATCTGACCGGCGAGAGAGGCGGCGCTGCGGTAGAGCGGCCACGTACGCTCGCTCGCCGGCCGGGCGAGGCGCACCAGCGCGATGTCGTACTGCTCGAAGGCGTTGTCCCGGAAGCGCTCGTGGCGGACCTCCTGGGCGATCTCGTAGAGCTGCGGGCTGCCGAGCGTCGCGTCGTCGATGTCGACGCCGGTGTAGAAGTACTGCATGCCGGGCAGGCAGTGCGCCGCGGTGAGCACCCACTCCGCGCTGATGAGCGTGCCGGTGCAGACCCCCGAGCCGACGAGCACGCCGACGCCCTCGTAGCCGTTCTCGAGCTGCCCGCCGACGATCTTCTCCAAGATCCCGTCCGCCGGCGCCTTCTCGGGCTGGGCCTCGGGGCTGACGGGGTCGTCGGCGCAGCCGACCGCGACCAGCCCCGCCACCATCATGAGCATCGCCTTGCGCACCAACATCGAATCATCCTCCTGAAAAGTGCCCGCTGGGCATCTCGTTCGGTTCAGCGCCGCAGCGCCTGTTCGCGGCGGCCGTACTGCAGGCGGTGGCCATCGCCCCGCAGACCGCACGCTGTGGCCTTCGAGAGCTGTCGCCATGGGGGTGTGCTGTCGATGTCTCGGACATGTGCCGCACAGGTCCCGCTCGGCCTGTGGGTCTGAGTGGCGTGCGGCGTGCAGGTTTCGGCCGGGTCTCGGGCCGGGCGGATTCGCTGTTCGCGTGCCTGCCGGGGTCTGTCGACCCCAGCCGGCCCCAGCGGGGCCGACGGCGGGCCACGCAGACCGGTGAACAGAGGTGGCCGCCCCGACGGCGGGCCGCGCAGAGAGACGGACAGAGGCGGCCGCCCCGACGGCGGGCCGCGCAGACGGACGCACAGCGGCGCGGGCCCGACCGCGGGCCTCACGGCCCGTGTATCTGCGTCGCAGGGCCCGATGTCGGGCCGCGCAAACCCGTGCATCTGCGTCGCAGGGCCCGATGTCGGGCCGCGCGAGCCCGTGCATCTGCGTCGCAGGGCCCGATGTCGGGCCGCTCAAACCCGTGTATCTGCGTCGCAGAGCCCGCGTTCGGGCTGCGCAAACCCGTGCATCTGCGTCGCAGAGCCCGCGGTCGGGCCGCGCGAGCCCGTGCATCATGCGTCTTCGAGGGGTCGACCACCGCTGACGCACGGGGTTGCGCGGCCCGCGTTCGGGCCGGCCACCGCTGACGCACGGGTTTGCGCGGCTCGCTGGCGGGCCGCGCGCGCTTGATGCACCGACCGGCGGGCCCGCGGTCGGGCCTCGCAGGTCTGTCGACGCCCGGGGACGGCCCGGCGTCGGGCCTCGCAAGTCTGTTGGCGCTCGCGGACGGCCCGGCGTCGGGCCTCGCAAGTCTGTTGGCGCTCGCGGACGGCCCGGCGTCGGGCTTCGCGGGTCTGTCGGCGCCCGCGGATGGCCCGGCGTCGAGCCCGTGGGATCGCCGCCCGCCGCCGGCGGCCCGCTCTGCGGCCGCCCGACTCTGTGGCCGCCCGGGTCCGTGCCCGCTCAGTACAGGTCGAAGTCCCAGCGGACGCGCAGGAACGCCCGATCGTGCTCGTCGAGGCCGTAGAACGGGCCGAACTCGCCGTCGTCGCCCTGGCCGAAGTGCACGTAGCCCGCGGTGATCGCGGCGCCGTCGGCGACCGAGTACGTGGCCTCGGCCCGCATGAGCCAGCCGTGCTCGGCGGTGGCGCCGAAGGCCGAGGCGGTGGCCAGCAGGCGCAGCTTCTGGCGCATGGCCTGATGCACGACCCGCAGCGAGAGCCGCGGCGCGTCGGCGGGGAAGAGCAGGTCGTCGGGGCGCTCGACGAAGCGGCCGCCGGCCAGCTCGAGGCCGATGGTGGTCTCGGCGATGCCGCTCCAGCTCACGCCGACCGCGCCGGCGATGAGGTCGCCGTCGTCGCGGCCGATGGCGTCGGGGGTCAGGCCGGCGTCGGGGTCGCCGGTGTTGTAGGCCTTGCCGAGGGTCGCGGCGAGCTCCCACTCGATGATCCAGGCGTCGAGCGTGCGCCCGCCGGCGTAGCCCAGCAGCCAGTAGCGGTCGTGGTCGAGCTCGAGGTCGATGGGCGCGTCGGGCTGCACGATCGTCGCGATCAGGCCCTCGGGCAGCTCGACGACGCCCTGCTGGTCGAGGGCCCAGGCGGCGTAGAGCCCGCTGTCGAGCGTCGGGCTGGTATGGGTCCAGCGCAGAAAACCCTGGGTGGCGGCCGGGTCGAAGCGGCTCTGCCGGTGGTGCCAGTCGACGGTGCGCTCGCCGAGCAGGGTGGCGGCGGTCTCGTTCGACAGCACGAAGGCGCGCAGCGGGCTGAACTCGCCCAGCGGCGGCGGGCGCTCGTCGAAGTACGCCTCGTGCACCGCCATCGCCTCGACGCGGTGGTCGCCGATGAACCAGCCGATCCGGGTCGCGAGCACGCCGAGCCGCAGGTCTTCGATGTCGGCGAGCCCCGGCTCGCGCAGGTCGCGGGGGCCGGTGACGTCGAGCACCGAGAGCAGGTCGACCCGGTTCCAGGGCACGATCTGGCGGCCGATGGTGATCTCGACGTCGTCGAGGCTGAGCGCGATGTATTGCTCGCCGCTGAGCACCCGCGCCTCGTAGACGTCGAGGGTCGGCTGGTCGAAGCGGTCGCGGTCGGCGAGGTAGGCGGCGTCGTACTCGCCGTGCAGCTCGGCGACGATGCGCCAGCGGTCGCTGCGATAGCGGAACGCGAGGTCGAGGTTGAGGCGGTCCTTGGCGAAGGCCCGGCTGTCGGTGCGGGTGGCCCAGAGGCCGAGGTCGTAGCGCACGAAGCCGGTCAGCGAGGCGTCGCGCGGCGGCGGGGGCGGCGCGGTCTCGATGTCGTCCATGCCTTCGAAGCCGGCGTCGCCCCAGCCGGGCTCGGCGCCCCAGCCGTCGTCGGCGGGCGCATCGTCGGTCTCGCCCCAGTCGTCGTCTGCGGCGGGCGGGGTCTCCGCGGCGGCTGGGGTCTCCTGGGCGGGCGGGGTCTGCTGCGCGCTGGCCGGCGCGGCGAGCAGCAGCCCGAGCGCGATACCCCGACTCAGCGATGCAGCCTGCCCCATCGGATCACAGGCCCGCTTCGAGGCGACGCTCGGTGAAGAGGTCGTCGGTCACCGAGGGGTCGTCGTGCACCAGCTCGGTGAACTCGAGCTTGGTCATCGACTGCACCGTCTTGCCCTTGAGCGTGCGCGCCTGGATCGTGCGCGGCACCCAGGCCTCGCCCTTCTTCTCGTAGTCCTTGAACTGGATCTGCTTGAGCCGCTTGCCCTTGATGATCCACGCCTGGATCTGCAGCGGCACCAGCTTGCTCTTGCTGACCCAGATGTGGGTCTTGAGGTAGCCGGTCTCGGCCTTGGCCTTGTCGGTGGTCGGCCGGGTCTCGATGAGCCAGGCGTCCTCGCCGCCGACCTTGGCCTTGGGGTCGACCATCTCGTAGGCGTAGTGCGCCGGGTCGGCGCGGGTCATGTCGGCGAAGCTGAGGTCGGTGCCCATGAACGAGCCCGACTTGTCGCCGCTGGCGATGGGCGAGACCTGCTTGAGGCTGGGCAGATACAGCCGCTGGTCGTCCTGCTTGGCGCCGTCGTCGTAGTCCACCGACAAGAGGCCGGTATTGGCCACGTCGGCCGGGCTCTCGAAGATCATCAGCTGCTTGGTGCCGCCGTCGAAGTTCTTGACCCACGAGCGCACGACCCGCTGCCGCTGCGCGCCGGACTTGTCGATGAGGGTCATCACCAGCCGGCCCTTGACGTTGTCGCCCTCGGCCCGGTTCTCGAGCGCCTGCATGATCTCGCCGGCGTCGGTGGAGTCGGGGGAGACCTCGGCGGCCGTCGCGGGCGCGGCGAGCAGGGCGGCGAGCAGCGCGGCGAGGGCCGGGGCGGCGAGCGATTTGCGGGGGTTCATGTCGATGCCTCCGTTTCGGCCGAGGGCCGGTCGTAGAACGTGCGCAGCAGGGCCGGGGCGAAGATCAGGTCGATGAGCAGCGCCATCACCGCGGTCAGCCCGACGAGGAACCCGAAGCGCTGGATGTTGTACATCGTCGCGCCGAGGTACACCGAGAAGCCGATGAGCAGGATGAGCGTCGTGCTCACCATCGCCCGCCCCGAGTGGCGCATCGCCTGGCGCAGCGCCTCTTCGACGTTGCCGCCGTTGCGCTGCATGTTGACCCGCCAATGGTGCAGCAGGTGGATGGTATCGTCGACGGCCACGCCGATGCTGATCGACGCGATGAGCAGGTTGTTCATGTCGATGGGGATTTCGCTGAAGCCCATCACCCCGCCGATCATCACGATGGGCATCAGGTTGGGCACCATCGCGATGAGCCCCAGGCGCACGCTGCCGAGCAGCAGCATCATGATGAGCGTGATGATCGCGAACGCCGCGCCGAAGCTGGCGACGAGGTCGCGGATGAGGTTGCCCACCGTGCTGACCAGGGTATAGATCGAGCCGGTGGCCTGCACCTGCGCGCCCTCGGGCACATGGGCCGCGATGCCCGCCTCGATGTGGTCGACGAGCGGCTGGTAGCGGGTCGCCTCGAGCCAGGGCACGCGGATGGTCTCCTGCGCGCGCTTCAGGTCGGCGGTGGCGAGGCGCTCGAGCTCGTCGGGGCCGCTGCTCTCGAAGAGGAAGAGCATGTCCGAGACGCCGCGGTCGGTCTCGGGCAGGCGATACTCGGCGTCGGCGCCGCCCTTGAGCGCGCGGCGGGTCTCCTTGATCACGTCGAGGATGCCCACGGCGTTGCCGACGATCGGGCCGTACTCCGGGTGTTCGAAGGCCTTGATATGGGCCCTCAGCCCCTCGAGGCCGCGCATCAACTCGACGTCTTTGAGCCCCTGCTCGCCGCCTTCGATGAGCAGCTGCACGTTGCCCGTGCCGCCGACCTTCTGGTCCATCAGGTCGAAGGCGACCCGCATCGGGGTCTCTTCGGGCAGCCACACCAGCGGGTTGTGGTACAGCTTCATCAGCGATCCGCCGAAGAGGGCGACGCCGATGAGCATGACCATGACCACCAGGTTGCGTCGCCGCTTGCGGCCATCGGCCGCGATCTCCACGCCGACGCCCGGGTCGTCGGAGCGACCCGACAGCCTGAGGCACCACGCCAGGAAGCGGTCGATGCCGTCCTGCTCGCCCATGGGCTTGGCGCCCATCATGTGGCCCCGGCGGTTGAGGGTGAGGCAGGCGGGCAGGAAGGTCACCGAGAGCACGAACGCGACGAAGACGCCGAAGGCGCCCGAGAGGCCCATCTCGCCGATGACCTCGAGGCTGGCGAAGATGAAGCTGGCCAGCCCGACCATGGTCGTCAGCGAGGTGAACAGGACCGGCCGGCCGGTGCTGGCGATCGAGTAGCGCACCGCGTCGTCGTTCGACAGCCCCCAGCGCAGCGCGTCGCGGTAGACCGAGATGATGTGCACCGAGTGGCCGATGCCGACGCAGAAGAGGAAGGCCGGCAGCACGTTGCTCATCATCGTCAGGGGCATGCCCCACAGGCCCATGGCGGCGGCGGTGGTCACCGCCGAGAGCCCCACCAGGAAGAGCGGCGCCATCACCGCCAGCGGGTGGCGGAACAGGTAGCCCATGATCAGGAACATGGCCACCGCCGAGAGCTGCACCAGGCGGATGAGGTCGGCCATGAGGGTATCGGTCAGCCCGGCGTTGAGCGCGGGCACCCCCGAGACGTGCAGTTCGAAGCCCTCGGCCCGATGGCGGTCGACCACCTCGAGCAGCGCCTCGTAGACCCGCGCCGAGTCGCCCTCCGACATGAAGGCGGTGCGCAGCGCGATCGCGGCGTGGCGGCCGTCGGCGCCGACCACCTGGCCGACGAGGGTCTCGTCGGCGAGCACCCGGGCTTTGAGCGCCGGCAGCGCCGCGCCATCGGGCAGCGGGTCCATCAGCTTGCCGACCTCGATGCCGCCGCCGGCGGGTCGGGTCTGGCGCACGTTGATCAGCGAGATCGACTGCTCGACGAGGCTGCCGCCGGCCTCGTCGCCCCAGGCGTCGGCGGTATCGGCCGCCGGCGCGTCGAAGTCGCCGAAGCCGTCGTCGCCCGCGCCGGTGAAGTCACCGAAGCCGTCGTCGCCCGGCGCGTCATCGGGCGGTTCGGCGGGCGCGGGGCTGTCGTCGGGTATGTCGTCGGCGTCGTCGTCGTCCGCGGGCGGGGCGACCCGGGCGATGAACGTATTGATCGGCGAGTCGAGCGCAAACAGCCGCTCGCGCACCAGCCCGCCCTGCTTGCCCCGCCGACCCAGCGAGTCGAGGTCGAGGTCGAGCGCCGCCGCCTCGCGCTGCAGCGCGGCGAGCCGCTCGAGGAAAGGCCGGGAGAAGACGTCGCCCACCGCGACGATGAAGAACATCTCGTCGCGCCCGAAGGCGTCGCGGTAGGCGTCGAGCACCGCGTGGGCGTCGTCGTCCTCGTCGGCGAACTTCTCGATGCTGGTGTCGATCTCGGTGCGCGCGAGCGAGACGAAGACCGAGCCGGCGAGCAGCAGCAGCGTGGCGGCGATGACCCAGCTGCGGCGACGCACGCAGACGTCGCCGAGCGCGGCGAAGAAGCGACTCGGCGGGTCGTTGAGCACGGTGCGGGGGTCGGCCATCGGGGCGCGGTCTCCGGTCGGCGGCGAGCGCCTCAGTCGAGGTCGTCGAGCGGATCTTCGATGACCGGCATATCGCTGGTCGGCTCGGCGGGCAGGCCGAGCAGGTCGTGCAGATAATGCGGGTGGGTCTGCCGCGCCGGGCGGTCGGCGCCGGCCGGCGCGTCGGGCAGACCGAGCATCGCCCGGGCGTCGGGGGAGAGTCGGAAGACCTCCACCAACGAGAGCAGCGCGTCGGCGAACTCTTCGGCGAAGTCGTAGCGGTCGCGGGCCAGCGGGGCCATCGCCTTCATCGCCACCGGATCGATGTAGACCGCCAGTTCGGACGCCCGGCGGCGCCACGAGGGCGGGCTCGGCACCCGCATGCCGTTGCCGTCGGGCGGCGCGGGCTTGACCGCGGTCAGCATGAAGTACAAGAGCGCGCCGACGGCGAAGATGTCGTCGGAGGCCGCCGGCATGTCGGGGCGCGCGTCGCTGGGGGTGAAGCTGACCGACGGGCGCGGCGCGCGGGCCAGCAGCCGGCTCAGCCCGCGGGCGAGGCCCACGTCGAACACCGCCGGGCGGGGCAGCGGGCCGTCGTCGAGCAGGAAGACGTTGGACGGGCGCAGGCAGCCGAGGCAGACCCCCTCGGCGTGGGCCTTGCCCAAGAGCCGGCACAGGCGCTCGGCGATACGCGTCGCCCGCTCTTCGTCCAGCGAGCCGCCCTGCTGCACGATGCGCGACAGCGAGGTGCCGCGCAGCTCGGGCAGCACCATGTAGGCCCGGTCGCCGAAGATGTGCCCGCCGTCGACCGGCACCCAGACGTCGTCGGGCAGCACCCGCGCCTGCTCCGCCTCGGTGCGCACCCAGCGCAGGTACTGCGACAAGGCGCCGCGCTGCAGGTCCATGGCCAGCACCAGCCGCGGGGTCTCGGCCCGGCCCTCGACGGCGGCGTAGGCGGTGCCGATCTGCCAGCGACCGACCGGCTTCTTGATGATGTAGCGGCCGCCGACCCGCTGGCCGGGGCGGAAGTCGGGCCGGGTGCTCATGGGCGTCTCGTGGGCTCGTCTGCGCGGGTTCTCCGCCGCTGAATACCATCCCCGCCCACTCTGCGTCACCTCCTGTCACCGCCGACCGCGCGGCGCGCCGCCCGACCCGGCGGAACCACCGATGCCGGCGGGCGGCGCGAGGGGGTATGCTGCCCTCGACCGCGGTCCGGACCCGTCGATGGAGCTGCCGATGACGCTGCCCGCAAAGCCCTGGCTCACCCCGCTCGCGCTGGTCTGCCTGGTGGCGTGCCAGCCGTCGGAGACCACGCCCGGCGCGCCCGCGCCGAGCGCCGCGACGCCCGATCCGGGCGCGGGCCTCGACGCGCCGCCGAGCACGCCCACGCTGCCGCCGTCCGCCGACGAGCCGCCGCCGCTGGACAACGCGCCGCCGCAGACGATCGCCCAGGATCTGCCGCGGCCGGCGCCGGCCGATCAGCAGGCCCTCGACGCCGCCCGCGCCGCCGCCGAGGCGCTGCTGGTGGGCGCCGAGGGCGCCGACTCGAAGCTGGCGACGGGCGGCATGCCCGACGCGGCGCAGCTGGCGACCCTCGACCTGCTGCGCAAGATCGCGGCCCATACCCGGCGCAAGCAGCGGCTGCCCTTCCGGGTGGTGCACGCGCCGCTGTGGGACGAGCTGAAGGCGGTGGCCGAGCCCGATCTGAAGGCGTTCGACAGCCCGACGCGCAGCAGCCGTCTGCGCGCCGCGGCGGCCCTGCTCGTCGAGGGCGGCGACCGCTGGGATCGGGCGGCGGCGATCGCGTTCATCAAGCTGGCCCTCGACCTGCGGGCGCAGGCCGAGGGTGATCTGGCCGCCGACGCGCCGCTGCGGGACGCGCTGCTGGCCCGGCTGGTGGCGGCGGCCGACGACGAGGAGGCCGCCAACGAGGAGCGGCGCTACATCTTCGAGACGCTGGGCTTCGGCGCGACCGATCGCATGACGCCGGTGCTGGTGGCCGCCGGACACGACGACCCCCATCCGCCCGCCCGCCGCGACGCCCTCGGGGCGCTGGCGAAGTGCGCTTGGGCGGGCGTCTGCCGCCCCGATCCGGGCGCGCTGCGGGCGATCTACCGCCATACGATGGACGAGGCGGTGCACTCCTCGCTGGTGGACGTCGGCGCGGCGCTGAAGCTGCCGGCGGTGAGCGACTGGTGCGCCGGCGAGAAGCGCCTGATGCGCTCGCTGGCCTGTCGCCAGGGGCTGGCGGGCATGCAGACCCCGGTGGCGTTCGAACGGCTCCTGCCCTACGTCACCGCCCGGGACGCCGACGAGCGAACCCACAGCGGGCGGTCTTACGACTTCCGCGACGACTTCGCGCTGCTCGACCGCTACGCCGACGCCGACTACGCCACCGACCGCTACTACGCGCTGCTCGATACGGTGCTCGACCGGATCCACCGCAGCGGCTTCGCGACGGGGTTCATCCTGCGGCGCATGGCGACGCTGGACGACGCCGAGCGGGCGCTGGCGCTGCTCGAGGCCCATCGCCCGGCCTATATCGAGCAGTGGGGCGAGGCGCCGACCGCCCGCGGGCTGCGCTTCCTCTACCACGAGATGGGCCACACCCGCCGGGCGCTGCAGGCGCGGGTCGCCGGCCGCCCGCCGCCGCCGCATCCCGGGCCGCTGCCCAACGTCGGCCCGACCTACAAGGTCGATCCGATGAACCCGCCGCTGCCGCCGGGTCTCGCCGGGGGTGAGGCCGCACCGCGCTGACCCGGCGTTGCTTTTCGCGGCCGGCGCGGCTTTGATGGTCCGTCCGCTCCGGTCGAGGAGGAAGGTGCGGTGGCCATTTTGCAGAAACTGCGCGCAGCGCCCGGGCCGTCGCTCGCGGCGCTGCTGCTGATCGGATCGCTGGCCGGGCCGGCTGCGGCCCAGGGCGAAGAGGACGCGGCCGACGCCCCGTCCGCCGAAGCCGACGCGATCCCCAAGACGGGCGCCGATGGGCGCAATCCGCTCGTCGACCGGCTCTCGGAGCACCTCGGCGCGGGGCTCGCCGGCCCGGTGCCCGACGGGTTCGACCCGCTGTCCGCCGTGGCGCCCGCCGCGCCGGCGACGCCCGCCGAGGGGGACGCGCCCGCCGATGGCGCCGAGCCGGCCGCTGAGGCGGCGTCGGACGACGGGGCGGCGCCCGCCGAGGCGGCCGCGCCGGTCGGCATGACCATCGTCGCGGCGATGATCGAGACCCACGGCCTGCTGCCGAAGGCCCCGCCGACCACCGACGATCGCGGGCGCGGTCGGCAGGCGCCGACCAAGGTCGTGCCGCCGCCGCCGGCCGGCGTGCCGTCGCCGGTGCCCGCCCGGCTCGTGGCCGAGGTGCCCGACGGCGGCCCGCGCCTGCTGCTCGTGGACGCCGGCGCGATCTTCTTCACCCCCGACGGCATGGCCTGGGTGGCGGTGCCCAACCAGCAGATCGCCGTGCCGCCGCCGAAGTCGGTGGCGGTGGTCGACCTGCTGCCGCTGCGCCCCGAGCAGGCCGTGCCCCGCCCGGGCACCCCGCTCACCGCGGCGATGACCGCCGATCCGGCCCTGCTCGCGGTGCTGCGCACCGTGCAGCGCATCGAGGCCGAGGACGTCGACCGGCTGCGGCGCTACCTGAAGCGGGACGGGGCGGGCGGCTTCACGGTCAAGACCTTCGTGCGCAACGAAGACGTGCGGGTCGCCGGCTGGATGCAGTGGACCGAGGGGCCGGGCGGGCGGCCGGTGGGCAAGCTGCCGCCCGATGCGGTGCGCATGGCGATCTTCGCGGTGACCGCCGGATATACCATTCAAGACATCGCCGACTGGCTGCGCACGATGCGCCGCATGGATCTCGAGCCGGCCATCGAGGCCGCCCGGCTGCTGGCCCGGCAGAGCGAGTTCATCCTCGAGCGGGCCGGCCTCGACCACCGGGTGCTCAGCCCGCGGCACGCCGAGTTCAAGTACAACCAGGGGGTCTCGGCCTTCGAAGAGGGCGACCTCGAGCGGGCCGAGAAGCACTTCCGCTCGGCCATCGAGGCCCGCTCGGAGATGCTCGACGCCCACTACAACCTGGGGGTCACCCTCTATCGGGCCGGCCGGTACAAGCAGGCCTCGAGCGCCTTCCTCATCGCCAGCGGCATCGAGGGCGCGCCGGCGCGGATCTTCTACAACCGCGGCGCGACGCTCTTCCGCCTCGGCGACGCGCTCGGCGCCGCCCGGCAGTTCCGCAAGGCGCTCGCGGCGGGCTATACCGACCGCGAGATGGTCGAGGCGTGGATCGCCAAGACCGACCCCGAGGGCAAGACCGCGCCGCCGCCGCCCGAAGAGAAGAAGAAGCGTCGCCGGAGGAAGCGCCGATGAACCGCGTGCTGCTGTGCGGGTGCCTCGGCGGGCTGCTGCTCGCCGCCTGCGGCCCGACCATTCTCGAGAAGCGCATCATCGAGCAGCCCGACCCGGCGCTGCTGCGCCCCGGCCCGTCCGCCGAGGAGCAGAGCGGCGAGGCGCCGATGCTGGAGGACATCCGCCCGGCGTTGACCCTGGTGCCCGCCGATCACGACGCGCCGAAGCCGCCCGACGATCCCCGTCCGCTGGCGCTGCGGGACGCGCCGCAGACCGCGCCGCCGATGCCGCCGCCGCCGGGAGACGGCGCGCCGGCGGCCGCGGCGCCGAGCGACGACGAGCGACGCGACGACCGGCGGGATGACGCAGGCGAAGACGACGCACGCGAAGACGACTCGGGCGAAGACGACGGCCCGCGCCGCGGCGGCATGCGGATCAATCCGCGCTGAGCGGGAGAGGGTGTCGACCGCCCCCGGGGGGAGACCGGAGGCGGTCGACCGGTACGGGCGGTCACAGGGGAGGAGAGACCGCCCGCGAGGGGAGCGCCGGCCCCTGGTGTGCGGCCGGGACCGGCACCGGTCCAATGTGCCCAGCGCGGCCCGCCGATCACCGTCGGTGGAAAACGATCGAAAAAGTGCTGTCGCCTCAGCGCGCCGCGGGCGAATCGGCGTCGTCCGGGCCATCGTCCGATACGCCTTCGTCGGCGTCGCCCGATCCGTCGCCCGCGTCGGCGACGCTCTCCGGCTCTTCGCTGGCCGCATCGCTGACGCCTTCGGTCTGCGTCGCCGCCTGCATCGCCCGGATCACCGCCTCTTCGTCGATGCCTGCCTCGCCGTTGCGCAGCACCTCGTCCACCGTGGTCGCCAGCAGTTCGAATCGAGCCCGCTCGGCGGCGGCGAGCTGCCACTCGAGCCCGCCGAAGGTGGCCCCGGGCAGCTGCCCCGGCTGATAGCCGTCGTCCTCGGTCACCCGGTACAGCTCGGCCAGGGTGATGGTGCTCAGCGGCCGCGCCGGCACCAGCTCGCTCTGGCGACCGCTGACGAGCAGCACCAGCCCTGCGTGGCGCAGCACCTGCAGCGCCGGGTTGACCTCGTTGGCCTCGATCTGCAGCCGGGCAGCGACCTTCTCGGGGGTGATGCCGCCGCCGTGCTCGCGGAAGTGGCGGGCGACGATGAGGAACACCCGGCTCACCAGGTAGCCGTTGGGCGGCGCCGGCTGGCCCTGACGCCGGCGGCGGCGCAGCACCGCCCGGGTCAACGTATCGCGGTGCTGCACGGTATACGCCAGGATGTTGCCGCCGAGCACGATGATCCAGGTCAGGTAGACCCACAGGAAGAAGACCGGCACCAGCGAGAAGGTGCCGTAGATCTTCGACTGCACGCCGCCCTGGTAGATGCCGCCGATGTAGTAGTTGAAGCCGGCGCGGGTGACTTGCAGCGCGATCGCCGCGCCCAACGCGCCGGCGATGGCCACCCGCCAGCGCACCGCGGTGTGGGGCAGCAGCTTGTACATCAGCGTCAGCCCGAGCACCGTCATCAGAAACGACATCACCCCCGCGCCGACGCTCAGGCCGAAGGAGTAGTCCTCGAGGGTGGCCTGGGCCTTGGCCGCGAACCATACGCCGACCCCGATCAGCGCCGGCGTGAGCGTGATGACCGCGTAGAACGTCGTCAGCCGCCGGTGCAGCGGCCGGCTCAGCGGCACCCGCCAGATGCTGTTGAACGACGACTCGATGGACATGAAGAGCGACAGCGCCGTCACCAGCAGGAAGACGGTGCCCACCGCGCCGAGCGCGCCGCCGTCGGCCCGGGACAGGAAGTCCATCAAGACCGTGGTGACCTCGGTGACGCTGTCGGCGAGCAGCGTCGACAAGAGCCAGTTCTGCACCTTGAGCCCCAGCTCGTCGCTGGTCACGAAGGCCCGCAGCACGGCGAACGAGACCGCCAGCAGCGGCACGATCGACAGCACCGTGGTGAACGAGAGCGAGGCGGCGATCTGCAGGGCCTGCTGGCTCGACAGCTGGCGGGCGGTCTCCACGCCGGCCTCGAGCATCCGCAGCAGGTTGACCAGCCCCTCGCGGCCCGCCTCCTCGGCGCGGGCCACCAGGCGGTCGATGTTGGTGCGCAGCCACTCGAACATGGCGGCAGGATACCCCATGGGGCGCGGCCGTCCATTCGAGGGCCGTCTGCGTCGGTCTACCCCCGTCGGGCTGTCTGGGCCTCGACTCTACGGTAGGATTCGCCGCCGTCGGCCGACCGACGACCCGAAACCATGGAGATCCCATGCCCCCGATCGCCCCGCCGCCCCGCCCGCTGCTGCTCGCCTCGCTGATCGCGTTGCTCGTCGGCGCCTGCGACGGCGGCACCGCCGAGCCGACGCCCGACATGGCGCCGCCGGTCGACGCCGCCGACGTCGACGCGACGCCCGACGCGGCGCCGCCCGACCCGACGCCCGACGCCGAGCTCGACGCGGGCCCCGACGCGGCGCCCGACGCCGAGCCGTGCCTCGAGCCGCCCACCTGTGAGCCGCGGGAGCACCGGGTCGGCTGCGGCTGCTACCCGGTCAACGACCGCCGCTGCATCACCGACGACGACTGCCGCGCCGGCGAGGCCTGCACGGCGTTCGAGGCGGCCCCGATCAAGGTGTGCATCTTCACCCCGCCGCCGCTGCGGGTCTGCCCCGGCGAGGGCTGCCCCGGCGACGACGACCCGCAGCTCTACGCCGCCGGCGTCAGCCGCGTCGTGACCCCCGACGGCTTCGAGACCCCCACGCCCGCCGGCCTCGACGGCAGCCAGCTCGGCTTCGCGCCGCCCTTCGAAGACGGGCAGTGGAACGACTGCGGGCTCGACGGGCTGTGCCCCGGCGACGACGGCTACGACGGCCCCGATACCGGCGAGGGCGACGGCGAGATGCAGGGCATGTGGCTCGCCGGCTTCTCCACCGGCCGCCCGGCGCAGTACTGCCCCGAAGAGCTGATCGGCTGCGACCGCCCCGAGTGCTGCGTCTCGAAGTTCGCCCACGACGACATCATGGTGCAGATCGCGGTGGTGCGGCAGCGCGGCGTCACCGTGGCCTTCGCGGTGGTCGATACCGTCGGCTACTTCCACAGCGACATCGAGCGCATCCGGTCCCGGGTCGAGCCCCTGGGCGTCGACCTGCTGGTCATGGGCGCCACCCACAACCACGAGGCCCCCGATACGGCGGGGCAGTGGGGGCCCGGCCAGGGCCTGCCGACGCGCACCGGGCGCGAGGCGGCGTTCATGAGCAAGATCGAAGAGCAGACCGTCGACGGCATCCGCGAGGCGATCGAGGGGCTGGTGCCGGCCGAGGTGAAGGCCGGGATCATCGACACCGGCACCCGCGGGCTGGCGATCAGCGACAGCCGTACACCGTACATCTTCAACGACGACCTGCCGGTGGTGCACCTCAGCGCCGCCGACGACGGGCGCACGCTGGCGACGCTCATCAGCTACGGCAACCACGCCGAGGTGCTGTGGTCGGGCAACCCGTACATCACCAGCGACTTCTTCCACTTCACCCGCAAGTACGTGCGCGAGGGCCTCGCCGCGACCGTCGACCTAAACGGCAACCCCAAGGCGGCCCTGCCCGGCACCGACGGGCCGGTGGTGATGTTCGCCGGCAGCGTCGGCGGCCTGATCAACCCCGGACGGGGCGGCGCCCGGGACTACAGCGGCTTCGAGCCGCCCGACGAGCACTCCTTCGCGGCGGCCGACGCGGTCGGTCAGACCCTCGCCAGCCACGTGCTCGCCGGCCTGCTCGACGGGCGTATCGCGCCGGCGCAGACCGACGGCGTGCGCTTCGCGACCCGGCAGTTCCTGGTGCCGGTGCAGAACGAGACCTTCCGCCTCGCCGCCGTCTCGCTCGACCTCATCCAGCGCGACGTCTACAACGTCGGGCTCGTCGGCGGCCGTCAGATCCCGGGCGATCCGCATGTGCTCTCGCAGGTGGCGGTGGTGCGCCTGGGCCCGATCTCGTGGTTCACCGCGCCGGGTGAGATCTTCCCCGAGACCCTCGTCGGCGGCTTCCCCGGCAAGCCGGGGGTGCGCACGCCGGTCATCGGCGACGTCGCCCGCCACCGGGTGGACTACATCTGCGGCAGCGACGGGCTGCCCGTCGAAGGCGGCGACCAGCCGTGCATCGTGCGTCCGAACCAGACCAACCCGCCCGACTGGGCCATGACGCCCGACCCGCCCTACGTCTACGAGCTCATCCCGGGCGAGGTGCCGTTCTTCATCGGCCTCGGCATGGACTTCATGGGCTACATGGTGCCCGACTACGACTTCGACAAGCCCGCCTTCGGCGAGGCCGAGGGCGACCACTACGAAGAGACCAACAGCATCGGCCCGGCGGTCACGGGCCTGTGGCGGACCCACCTCGACGCCGTGCTCGCCGCGCTGGCCGAGATGCCGTGACCGATGGGCGGCCTGGGCCGTCCCACGGGTGTCGCCCCCGCGGCGAATGCGCGGCGCCTTTCATCGTCGGGCCGCCGTTCGAGGAATCGGTCGCGCCCGCCGGCGACGGCTTTTTCCTTCCCATCGGCCCCGAGAGCCCCCATCGTGGAGTACGTGAGAGCCCTGATCCTCACCGTCGGCACGTGCCTGCTCGTCACGCTCGGCGGGGTGGCCCTCGCGCAGGATGGCGACCCGGCCATCGACGCGCTGATGAGCAGCGCCAGCCACAAAGTCCGCATCAAGGCCGCCAAGAAACTCGGTCGCCTGAAGGGGCCCGCGGCGCGCAACGCGCTGCTCGCCGCCGTCGACGACGAGCACGCGCTGGTGCGGGCGGCGGCGGCCAACAGCCTCAAGCGCCACCCGAGCGGCGCCAGCATCGGCGCGCTGTGTGGGCTGCTCGGCGACCGCGACGCCTTCGTGCGGCGCACCGCCACCCGGGTGCTCAAGGGCTTCGGCGGCACCGCCGGCTGCCCGGCCTGGCTGCGGCTCGAGATCACCGGCGATACCCCCGAGATGCAGGCCCACGTCCGCCAGGCGCTCGAGAAGACGTTCGCCGACGAGCCGCAGGTGCGCCTCACCGAAGCGGTGCCCCCCTCGGTGAGCAACGGCGTGCTCAAGGGCTACGAGCTCAAGCTGCGCCTCGAGCGCAAGGTCGAGCGCGGCCCCGACGCGCTGCAGCTGCGCTGCATCATCACCCAGTCGATCTTCGACCTGCGCATGCGCAACCTGCGGGGGTCGGCGACGCAGAAGGGCTCGTTGACCCTGGGCAGCAAAGCCCCCGAATCGGTGGTGACGGCGCAGATCACAGCGTGTATGGATGCCCTCGCGCCGGTCGTTCACCGGGGCATGACCGATTTTCTGGCCCGCAGCCGCCGATGAGCGCTCACGCGCCGCAGGAGGTGATCCGATGACCGAGGCTCAGCCGGTGCGCAAACGCCGCCTGCGCAACTTCCTGCTCGACCCGCGCTTCCAGCTCAAATACGCCCTGCTGATCGCGCTGACCGGCGGCGCGCTCTTCGGGGTGATGGGCGGGCTGTTCTACGCCCAGGTGCGGGTCACCACCGAGATGGCGGCGCTCGACCACCTCGAAGCCCGCGGCATGCCGAAGACGCCGCGCGCGCCCGCCGTCGAACCCCCCGCGCCGGCGCCGAGCAGCGGAGGGGTCGAGATCGAAGCCGAGCCCATCGAGGTCATCGGCCACGACACCGCGCCGGTCGCCGAGCCCGGCGTCGAGGGCGATCAGGGCGCGTTCGAAGCCGAGCTCGAGAAGCGACTGGCCGACGGCGACAGCCGGCTGATGTGGCGGCTGGTCATCTGCTGGCTGGTGTTGGTGGTGATGCTCTTCATCCTGGGCATCCTGGTCACCCACCGCATCGTGGGGCCGCTCTACGTCGTCGACCGCTACCTGCGCCGCATCATCGACAGCGAGCCGGTGCGCTTCCGGCCGCTGCGCAAAGGCGACGAGTTCCAGGCGCTCTTCGAGCGGGTCAAACAGCTGGCCCATCAGCTCGACCGCGAGCGGGCCGAAGACGTCTCCACCATCGAGGCGGCGCTGGCCGCGGTGCGCCAGCATGCCCGCGGCGCCGACCCCGACGCGCTCGCCGCCGCGCTGGCCCCGCTCGAAGCGCTCGCCGCCGAGCGCGGCATCGAGCTGGTCGACGCCGTCGAGGGCTGAGCGCGGCTCAGGTCTTCTTGCGGCCCTTGCGGCGCTTCTTCTTGCGCGACTTCTTCTTCTTGATCTTCTTCGGCACCCGCGTCTTCTGCCCGATGTAGGGCAGCGGGCTCTCGGGCGAGCCGTACAGCAGGCGGAACGTCGCCCACGACGAGACCACCCGCTTGGTATAGCCGCGGGCCTCCTCGAAGGGGATCGTCTCGACGAAGAGGTCGAGATCGAGGTGCCCGCGGGCCTTCAGCCAGCGCTTGAGCGCGCCGCCGCCCGCGTTGTAGCCCGCCGGCCACAGCGGCATCACCGCCCGGTTCGTATCGCCCACGTGGGCCAGATAGCGCGCCCCGAGCTTCACGTTCAGGTCGGGATCGGTCAGCCGGGCCTTGGTGATGCGCCCCTCGCTCTTCTTCGCCATGCGCTTCGCCGTCGGCAGGATGAGCTGCATCAGCCCCACCGCGTTGGCCCACGACGAGACCCGCGCGTTGAAGCCGCTCTCCTCGCGGATGACCCCCCAGACGAAGTGGTGGTCGATGCCCGCGTCCTTCGCCGCCGCCTTGACCAGCCGCTCGAAGGGGTTGGGGAAGGCCAGCTTCCAGTGCTTGAGCAGCGTGCCGTGCGGCGCGAAGCGGCGGAAGAACGCCAGCCGCCGCCGCAGGATGTCGTGGCTGAAGGTATACGCCCCCGCCCGATCGAGCACCCACGCCTCGAGCCACTGCCCGTCGGGCCGCGCGTCGAGCCCCGACTCGGCGAAGGCCGCCCGCGCCTCGTCGGCCAGGCCCATGCGGGCCAGCAGCCGCGCCCGCTCCCAGGCCGGCCCGATGGCGTCGGTCGGCACCGCAAGCGCCCACCGCTCGCTCTCGCCCGCCGGCAGCGACGGCCCCGGCTCCACCGTCGACAGCGCCTCGCGGGCCCAGCGATCGGCCCGCTTGCGCCCCAGCTCGCGCAGCCGCGAATACGCCAGGATCGCGTACCAGCTCAGCGGCCAGGTGCTCAGGGTCGCGCGGTAGCCCTCGAGGGCCGCCGCCCGATCGCCCGTCTTCTGGGCGATGCGCGCGCGCCAGTACAGCGTGCGCCCCGCCGAGCGATGATCGAAGCCCTGCGGATCGAGCCGATCGTCGAGGGTCAGCACCTCGCCGGCCGCCTTCCACTCGCCTTGCAGCATGTACTGCTGCGCCACGAAGAAGACCGCGTCGGGCATCATGTCGCCCGCCGGGAAGCGCTCGACCAGCTCGCCGAGCAAAGCCCGCGCCGCGGCGACGTCCTTCTGATCGTCGACGAGGTGGCGCACCACGTAGTAGCCGCCGTCATCTGCCAGCCGATGCTCGGGGTGCTTCTCCATCTGCACCCGGTAGTGGTCTGCCGCCTCCTCCTCGAAGGCCAGCCGCTCGGCGGCTTTGCCCGCTATGTGCCGGGCCCAGGGCGCCAGCGCGTGCCCCGCCGCGTCGCACGCCTTGACCGCCTCTTCGAGCAGCGGGCGGGCGGTCTTCCACTTGCGCCGCTTGCGCAGCGCCCGACCCAGGGCGTAGCGCTGCCGGCACAGCTGCTCGCCCTCCAGCTTCGCTTTGTTCAGCGGCGTCAGCGCGTCGATCACCCGCTGGTTCTGGTGGCGGGCCAGCAGCCGCTCGGCGCGGGCGATCTCCTCCTCCACCGAGCGCCCGCTCCAGGCCTTCTTCAGCTTGCGGTTGGCCTTGACCAGCGCCTCGGCCTCGCGGCGCGCGTGGCGCGCGGTCCAGTCGGCGGGGAACTCGACGTCGATGCGCCGGAAGAGCGGGATCGCGCGCGCCGCCTCGCCCGCGTCCACCAGGATGCGCCCCTGGCCCAACAGCCCCACCGCCACCTCGTCGTCGATGCCCGAGACCACCATCTGCTGATACAGCGCCCGCGCCGCGTCGGTCTGCCCCCCTTCGCGCAGCGCCCGCGCCCGGATCCGACGGGCCATGCGCCCGGTGCGCGTCGTCGGATCGACGCCCTCGACCGCCGCCGCCGCCTCGGCGAAGCGCTCCAGATCGAGCAGCGCCCGCCCCCGGGTCAGCCGGATCAGATCGCTCAACAGCGGCAGCTGCGCCTCGAGGCCCTCCAGCGCCGCGATCGCCATGCGCGGGTCGCCGGCCTTCTCGCGCAGCCAGCCGAGCACCATGCGCGCCTCGGGGGCCCGGGCGGTGATCGTGTTGGCCGCCTCGCGCCACTTGCCGCGCACGATGTACTCCCGGGCGACACCGTCGTGCTCGCCCAGCGAGATCGGCGCGAGATCGGCGTCCACCGCCACCGTCGGCGGCGACGCGCCGGCGGGCGCGGCGAGCAGCAGCAGGCAGACGCCGAGCGCGGCGGCGGCCAGCGGCAGGGCGGGGCGGATGCGGGCGGCGCGGGCGACGCGCAGGGCGGGCGGCTTCACGGGCGGACTCCGACGACGACGAGGGCTGAACTACACGAACCTACATCTCACACCGTCCCGATACAACCGCCTCGAACGCCGCCGAGCTTCCCGAGCGTGGACATGTCGCCGAATCGGGGGCAGGGTGGAACCCTCACGCGCCGCGGCTGTCGGTAGAGCCGCGCCCGAACCGCGCATTCTGAGCAGCGAGCGAGGCCACCGGTGGACGAGAAGCGGCTGATCAAGCGCCTCAAACGCGGAGACGAAGCCGCGTTCGCGCTGCTCGTCCGCCAGAACCAGGGGCGCATCTTCAGCCTGTGTTTTCGCATGCTCGGCAACGCCGCCGAGGCGGAGGACATCGCCCAGGACGTCTTCGTGAAGGCCTTTCTGGCCATCGGCGGGTTCCGCGGCGACAGCCAGGTGGGCACGTGGCTCTATCGGATCGCCATCAACCTCTGCAAGAACCGGCTGAAGTACCTCGGCCGGCGGCACTACAAGACGAAGAAGGCGCTCGACGGGGTGCCCGAGCAGGCCTTCGAGCCCAACCAGGGCGGCACCCGCACCGTCGGTGAGCCCGCGCCGCGGCCGGACCACGTGCTCGAGGGCAACCGGGCCGAGTCGCGGGTGCAGAAGGCGCTCGCCGCCGTCGACGAGAGCTTCCGCGAGCTGTTGGTCTTGCGGGACATCGAGGGATTGACCTACCAGGAGATCATGGACATCACCGGGTTGCCCGAGGGCACGGTGAAGTCCCGGCTCCATCGCGCCCGGGCCGCGCTGCGGCGGGCCTACGACGCGCAGGAGGCACAGCCATGAGCGTGCACACCGAGCCCGGACGGGACGCGGACGACCGCCTCGCCGCCCGGCTGACCGACTACCTCGACGGCGAGCTCGACGACGCCGCCGCCGCCGAGCTCGACGCGCTGCTCGACGACGGGGCGCTGCGCGACGCGCTCGCCGAAGCCCGCGAAGGCCAGGATCTGCTGCGCGGGCTGCAGCGCCCGGCGGTGCCCCGCGACTTCCTGCGCAAGGTGCAGCGCCGCGTGCGCCGACGCAGCGGCGGGCGCTACTTCCATCCGGCGGCGCAGCCCTTCGGCTGGCGCATGTCGGTCGAGGTCTTCGTGGTCGTCGCCATCGCGGTGATGGCCGGCTGCTGGTTCATCATGGACGCCGGCCGCCGCGCCGCCGCGCCCGCGCCCATCGTCGAGGAGGCCCCCGCCGTCGAGGCCCCCGCCCCCGCCCCCGCCGCCCAACCCGAGCGCCCCCGCGGCGCCACCTTCGCCCCGCCGGCCGACGGGAAGGGCGAGTAGGCCGCCGCCCGCGGCGACCGCCGCCCCCCTACCCGCATCAGTTCTGTGTCGGCTCGGCGCCGACCGGGCGCCCGAGCGGCGTCGTGATGAATCCCCGGCCGCGCGGCGCGTTCTGCGCGCGACCCCACGCTCATCGAGGATGCTGTGATGCCCCGCCCGACGCTGCTCCGCACGACGCTCGCATCGGCTTCGGCTGTCCTGCTCATCGCGCTCACCGCCGCGGCCCAGCCGACCCAGACCCCGAATCCGGCCGCCGCCGAGGGCGACGCCGCGCTGCAGAAGGGCGCGACCCTCTTCGTCGAGACCGGCTGCGTCGCCTGCCACAGCGTCGACGGCCGGCGCATGGTGGGCCCCAGCATCAAGGGGCTCTTCGGCTCGACCCGCGCGCTCACCACCGGCCAGAAGGTCGCGGTCGACGACGCCTATCTGCGGGCCGCGCTCACCGACCCCATGAAGCATGTGCCGGTGGGCTTTCCGCCGGCGATGCCCAACTACGGCGGCCAGCTGTCGCCCGCCGATCTGGACGCGCTCGTGGCCTATATGAAGCGCTTCGGCGCGCCCGCAAAGGCCGACGCTGCGCCCGCAAAGGCCGACGCCGCGCCCAAGGGTCGATGAGCCCGCGCGCGTCGACCCCGTCGACCCACTTCGCCCGCGGCCTGCCGCTGAGCCTGCCGCTGAGCCTGCCATTGAGCCTGGCGCTGCTCGCGGGCTGCGGCGTCGCCGGTCGACCGCTGCCGCCGGGCCCGACGCCGCCCGCCGCGCCGCTGCTCGCCGCGCCGACCCATACCCCCGACGGGGTGCTGCTCACCCTCGCCGCGCCCGTACGCGACCTCGACGACCAACCGGTGGCCGAGCCGGGCGCGCTAGAGCTGTGGGCCTATCGCGCGGCGCGCGCCGAAGACTGCGCCGGCCCGCCGCTGGCCCGGGGCACCGCGGACGGGCTGCGGGTGCCCACCCACGCGCTGGGCGGGCCGCTGCGGGTGGTCGCGGTGCGATCGGGCCGCGTGGGCGAACCCTCCGCGCCGCTGACGATCACCTGGAGCGCGCCGCCGCCGGCCCCCGAGGCGCCGCTGGCTTTTGTCGACGGCACCGGGCAGGTCCAGCTCTCGTGGCTGCCGCCCGAGGCGCCGGTCACCGAGGTCGAGATCCAGCGCGACGGCCGCGCCGTCGCCCGCGCGCCGGCCGCGGCGGCCTTGTGGAGCGAGCGCCCCGGCCCGGGTCGGCACCGCTATACCCTCGTGGGCCTCGCGCCCCAGGCGCGCACCGCGCCCTCGCCGGCGGCGGCGGTCGACGTGCCGCCAGACACGCGGTGAGGGCCGCGTGGCTGCTGCTGGGGCTCGTGGCCGGCTGTGATGCGGGCACCGCCGATGGCATGCCCGATGCCTCGGATGCCATTCCGGATGACTCGGATGCCATGGTGGATGCCATGGTGGATGCCTCGGATGCCATGGTGGATGCCTCGGATGCCATCGTGGATGCCTCGGATGCCATCGTGGATGCCTTCGACGCGCAGCCGCCGTGGTTCACGGCGGTGACCTTCAATACCGGCTCGGGCCCCGAGGCCGATCACGACGGGCCGCCCGATGATGGCTACGGCCAGGCCGAGGCCGATCTGACCGACATGTGGTACGGCAACGGCCTCGCCTGGGCGCCCTTCGTCGGCGAGACCCGCGCGTGGTTCGCCGGGCTCGCGCCCGATCTGGTGGCCTTCCAGGAGATCTTCCACCCCGGCGCGTGCCCCGACGTGCCGCCCGAGGCCCGCGCCGGCTTCGTCTGCGACGGCTGGCAGCCGGGCGACCCCACCGTCGCGCAGCGGGTGCTCGGCGCCGACAACGACCCGCGCTGGCAGGTGGCCTGTCACCCCGAGCGCCCCGACAAGTGCCTGGCGGTGCACGCCCGCTTGGGGCGCATCGTCGGCTGTGAGCGCTCGCTGTGCCTCGACGGCCTCGAAGGGCGGCGGGTCGACGGCTGCGGCAGCGGGGCCCGGGTCGCGCGGGCAGAGATCACGCGGGCCGACGGCGGGCGGCTGGTGGTGGTCTCGGTGCACGGCACCTCGGGCTTCGACGCCGAGGAGCAGGCCTGCCGCGTCGCCCAGATCGAGCAGATCTTCGTCGGGCAGCGCGCCGACGGGGTCGAGCACCCGCCGCTCGCCCGCGCCGACGGCGCCGAGACGCCGGTCTTGATCCTGGGCGACTTCAATACCGACCCGGGGCGGGTCGCGCCGGTCGATCGCAGCGCCGCCCGCTGGCTCGAGTTCGTCGGCGCCGGGCATCCCTTCGACTGGATCAGCCCCATCGGCCACGACGCGCCCGGCGGCTATGGCGGCGTCTTCGACATCGATCACCAGGTCGCCCGCGGGCTGGTCGGCGACTGCCATATCGCCGGCCTCGCGGGCCATCCGCCGGTCAGCGCCGCCCGCTTCTTCGACCATCGGCCGGTCGTCTGCGGCCTGCGGCCCGCCCCCTGAGCCGGGCCCGCGCCGGACGGACTTGCACAACCGCCGGGGCTGGCCTACATAGCGCCTGCGGCGTTCGTCATCGCCGCCCGGAGGCCCCGTGCAGACCACCCCCGCCGGATGGATCATCGTCGACCGCGCTGCCCGGGTGCTGGCCCATACCTACACCTTCGCCGGTGAGGCCACGTCGACCTGCTTCGTGGCCCCCATGGCCGACGGTACGCTGATGGTCGTCAGCCCGCCCACCAAGCCGGCCGACGCGCTCTTCGACGAGCTGGCCGAGTACGGCGAGGTCGGCGCGCTCGTGGCCAACAACGGCTTCCACTACATGGGTCAGAAGGCGTGGCGCGAGCGCTTCCCCGACGCGCGCCGCTTCGCGCCCGAGAAGGCCATCGAGCGCATCGCCAGGAAGAGCCGGTACCCGCTCGACTTCGAGCCCATCTCGGCGCTCGCGCCGCTGCTCGGCGCGTCGGTGGGCTTCCGCGACGTGCCCGACAGCAAGTGCGGCGAGACCTGGTTCTGGGCCCAGGTCGCCGGGGGCTACGCCTGGTACACCTCCGACGTGCTGGCCAACATGCAGGGCATCCCGGGCAACCTCGTCGTGCGTACGCTCTTCAAGCTGACGAAGAGCGCGCCGGGTTATCGGGTCTTCGGGCTGGCGCTGCGGTTCATGGTCAAGAAGCCCAAGGCGGCCCTGAAGCTGATGCTGCAGGACGTCGAGGCCTACCCGCCGGCGGTGGTGGTGCCGGCCCACGGGGAGATCCTCGAAGGCGGTGACATCGCCGCGCGCACCAAGGCGCTGCTGCAGTCGGCGATCTGAGGAGCGGCCGATGCGGACGCCGCGCGACGTCTTCCATCTGGCGATCCCGACCCACGACCTCGACGCGGCGTCGGCCTTCTACACCGCCCTCGGCTGCCGGGTCGCCCGGCGCTATGCCGACCGCATCACCATGGACTTCTTCGGCGATCAGGTCGTCTGCCACCTCGACCCCGAGGGCTGCGACCCCGACCCGAAGATGTACCCGCGCCACTTCGGGGTGACCTTCCGCGCCGAGGCCGACTACGCCGCCGTGCTGGCCCGGGCCCGCGAGCGGGGGCTGGCGTTCTTCAAGCAGCCGTTCACCCGCTTCCGCGGGCGGCGCGAGGCCCACTCGAGCTTCCTGCTGCGCGACCCGAGCAACAACCTGCTCGAGTTCAAGCACTACCCCGACCCCGAGATGATGTATTGAGCGGCGCCCGCAGCGCGGCCCGGGTGCTCATCGCCGACTATCCCGGCGGGCAGGTCATCGCCGGAGCGCGGGCGCTGGCCCGGGCCGGCGACCGGGTCGAGCTGGCCTGGCCCCGCGGCCCGCTCGACGGGCTGGCCATGAGCCGGGCCCTCGCCGCGTGGCATCCGGTGCCGTCGGCCATCGACGACCCCGCGGGCTTCGTCGACGGCGTCTGCGCGCTGGCGGCGGCCGCTGATTACGACCTCGTGCTGCCCTTCGGCCTCGACGCGTGCCACGCGGTGGCGAAGTACGCCGATCGCATCGCCCCGCACGTCGCCTTCGCCGCGCCGGCCTACGATCGCTTCGCCGTCGCCAACGACAAGCTGGCCACCGCCCGCCACTGCGCGGCCATCGGCGTGGCGGTGCCCCGGGTCTTCTCCGACGTGCACGCGGTCGACCTCGACGCCGTCTGCCGGGCGGCGCGCTTCCCGGTCGTGATCAAGGCCCGCAGCGGCTCGGGGGTGGCCGATGCGCTGCGCTACGCCGCCGACGCCGAGGCGCTGCGCCGGCTGTACGGGGCGATGGTCGAGCGCTCGGGCCGGGCCGGGGTGCGCGACTTCTCGGCGCCTTTGATCCAGGAGTTCGTGCCGGGGCACATCCACGACGCCTGCACCGTGAGCTGGCGCGGCGAGGTGGTCACCGTGCTGACCCAGGTGCGCCAGGTGATGTCGCCGATCTACGGCGGCGTGGGCGCGATCAACCGCACCACCGACTCGCCGCCGCTGCGCGCGCTGGCCCGGCGCGTCCTCGAGTCGCTCGACTGGCACGGCCCGGCGCAGGTCGAGTTCAAGTACGACCCCCGCGACCGGGCCTTCAAGCTCATCGAGATCAACCCCAAGCTGTGGGGCACGCTGCCGCTGTCCATCGCCGCCGGCGTCGATTTTCCCGGCATCATCCGCGATCTGGTGCTCGGGCGGCCGGTGGCCCGCGATCGGCCCTATCGGGTCGGGCTGCGCTATGGGTTCCTCTTCCCCCAGTCGACCCAGGCGGTGGCCCAGCTCGGGCGGCGCTTCGGCTGGGGGCGGCTCTGGCGGGCGCGCGCGGCCTTGTGGCCCGACGTGATCGACCTCGACCCGCGCGACCCGCTGCCCGACCTGCGGCGGGCGGCGGGCGCGGCGTGGCGCCAGTGGCGGCGGGGCACCGACGAGGTCAACGCCGGCATCGCGCCCACCAACCCGCCGGAGTCCATCGGCTGAGCGGGGGCATGCCTTCGGGGTATGCCGCATCGACAGGCCGATACCCCCTGACACACGATGGTCACGAAGCCGGACCCGACCGTCACGCTCTGCCGCGGCCCGGCGCATCAGCCGATGGAGGTCGTGTGGACGTGCAGCAAGGGGCCGACGATGCCCTGAGAGAACGCTACACCCTCGAGGCGCTGATCGGCGAAGGCAGCTTCGGCGAGGTCTGGCGCGCGCGGCAGAAGGCCACCGGTCAGGCGGTCGCCGTCAAGCTGATCAAGGCCGCGGGGCGCCAGGGCCGCCGCCGGGCCCGCTTCGCCCGCGAGGCGCGGCTGTGCGCCGAGATCCACCACCCGCACATCGTGCGGCTCATCGACGCCCACCACAGCGAGAGCAACGCCTGGCTGGTCTTCGAACTGGTGCCGGGGCGCGACCTCGCCTCGGTGCTCGCCGCCGAGGGGCGCCTCTCGCCGGCGGAGACGGTGCGCTTGATGGGGCAGGTGCTCGACGCGCTCGCCGCGGCGCACGCCCGGGGCATCGTGCACCGCGACCTCAAGCCGGCCAACATCATGATCGTGCCCACTGGCGCCCGGCGCAACGCGCTGGTGCTCGACTTCGGCATCGGCGCGCTGATCGAAGAGCATCAAGGGCTCGACCTGACCCGCATCACCGCCACCGCCGAGCCGCTGGGCACGCCGGCCTACGCCGCGCCGGAGCAGCTGCGCGGGCTGCCGCCGACGGTGCGCAGCGACATCTACGCCTGGGCGCTGACCTTCGTCGAGTGCCTGACCGGCCAGCGGGTCGTGCGCGGGCGGTCGATCGCCGACGTGCTGATGCGTCAAGTCTCGCCGAGCCCCATCGAGCTGCCGCTCGAGCTCGCCGACCGCCCGCTGGCCCGCCTGCTCGCCCGGGCGCTGGTCAAAGATCCGGCGGCGCGGGACGTCACCGCGGGCGAGCTGTTGACCGAGCTCGAAGCGGTCGACGTCTCCGACCTGCAGGCGTCGTTCGCGCCGACCGCCGGCCCCGCCGCGGCGCCCGCGCCGACCGCCGGCACCGTGGCGGGCCCGACGCTGACCATGGGCGCCACCGCCGCCACGCTGCAGACCGCCGACGGCGCGGCATCCGATGCGCTCTCGGCCACGCTGGTGGAAGAGAAGCGCCCGCTGAGCCTCGTCAGCTGCGTCCTGCGGCCGCGGGCGACGGCGACCGACGCCGCGCTGCGGGCCCAGCTGGCGGTCATCGCCGAGGTCGGCCGGCGCTTCGGCGGTCGGGTCGGCGCCAGCTTCGGCGACGAGGTGCACCTGGTCTTCGGCGACCCGCGGGTGGCCGAGGACGACCCCATCCGCGCGGCGCGGGCGGCGCTGGCCATCGCGACCGACAGCCTCGAGCGGCGGCGCGCGGCGGGCGCAGACGATCAGGATCCGGTCGGCGTCGCGGTGAGCCTGCACTGCGGCAGCCTCATCGCCCGCGCGGGTGGCGAGCGGGACGCGCTGGTCGGCGAGGCGCCACGGATCGCGGCGGCCATGGCCCGCCAGACCCCGACCGACGGCGTGCGCATCTCGGCCGACGCCCGGCGGCGGGTGCGGCGCCGCTTCGCGCTCGAAGACCGCGGCGAGGACCACCGGGTGGCCGGCGCGGCGCAGCCGGTCTTCGCGCTGGTCGGCGAGTGCGACGTCGCCGAGGCGTCGACCGCCCCGCTCGTCGGGCGCGGCGCGCTGCTCGACGATCTGGCGCGGCGCTGGCACGCCGCCGGCAAAGGCGCGGGGCAGCTGGTGGTGCTGCACGGCGAGGCGGGTATCGGCAAGAGCCGGCTGCTCGCCGCCTTCGTCGAGCAGGCGACCGATCGCGGCCCGCATCGCCGGCTCACGCTGCGCTGCTCGCCCGACGGGGTGCACGCGGTGTTGGGGCCGGTCCTGGCCGCGCTGCATCGCCTCGTGGGCGAGCCGACGCTGGGCAGCGCGCCCGAGGCGGTCCTCGAAGGCTTCGTCGAGCGCCTCGACCTGGGGCCGAGCGGTCCGGCGCTGCTCGGGCCGCTGCTCGATCTGCCCTGGCGCGGCGAGACCCTCGACGTCTCGCCCGCCCGCCGGCGGGCGCTGGTGCTCGACCTGCTCGTGCGCATCTTCCAGCGGCTGTCCGCCGACCGCCCGCTGGTGCTGACCGTCGAGGACGTGCACTGGGCCGACGCGACGACGCTGGCGCTGCTGGCGATGCTGGCCGAGGCGGCCAAGGGCTCTCCCATGCTGGCGGTGCTCACCCGGCGGCCCGGCGGGCCCGAGGTCGAGGGCGCGCCGGCGGTCATCGACGTCGGGCCGCTCGATCGCCCATGCACCGGGCGGCTCGCGGCCCATATCGCCGGGGTCGACGGGCTCGCGCCGGCCGTGGTCGACTTGATCTTCGAGCGCAGCGACGGCATCCCGCTGTTCGTCGAAGAGCTGGTGCGTGCCATGCGCGACGCCGGCGCGCTGGCCGACGGCGGGCTCGAGCGCCGCTCGGACGCCTTCACCGTGCCCGAGTCCCTCGAAGCGCTGCTGGTGGCGCGGCTGCACCGGCTGGGCGACGCCCGCGAGACCGCCTGCGTGGCGGCGGTGTTGGGCCGCGAGCTGGACGAGGCGCTGCTCGAGCGGGTCGATCCCCGCGGGCCGCTGGCGCTGCGCGACGCGCTCGACGCCATCGCCGCCGAGGGCATCCTGCGGCGCACGTGGCGCATCGACGGCACCCGCTGGAGCTTCCGCCACGCCCTCATCCGCGACGCGGCCTACGGCTCGATGACCGACGCGCAGCGCCGGGCGGTGCACGGCCGGGCGGCGGCGGCGCTGATCGAGGCCTTCCCCGAGCGGGCCGCGGCCCGCCCCGAGGTCGTCGCCCGCCATCTGGCCGGCGCCGGCCGCCCGCAGGAGGCGGTGCAGTGGAGCCTGCGGGCCGCCGGCGGCGCGCTGATGCGCTCGGCGACCACCGAGGCCATCGGCCACGCCGACGAGGCGCTGACCTGGGTCGAGCGCATCGACGATCCCGCCGCCCGCGCCCGGGCCGAGCTCGACCTCAACGGCATCATCTGCCCCTCGCTGATGGCCTCGAGCGGCTGGACCGCGCCGCGCATCAAGGCGGTCGCCGAGCGCTCGTTGGCCCTGCTCGACGCCGCCGAGTCGGGGCCCGATCTGGCGCGGGTGATCTGGGTCTTGATGACCTATGCCCACCTGGGCGGCCGCGATCGGGCGACGGCGTTGAGCCTCGCCCGGCGACTGCTGGCGCTGGCCCACGACGAGAGCAGCACCGTCGCCGCCCACTGCGCGGTGGCCAACTGCCTGTGGGTCGACGCCGAATACGCCGAGGCGACCGGCCACTTCGAAGCGGCGCTCGCCGGCTACGACGCCGCGCGCGACGGGCACCATGGGCTGATCTACGGTCAGGACACCCGGGTCTGGGCCGGCGGGACCTACGCCGCGCTGCTCTACCTCACCGGCCACCGCGCGCGGGGCCTCGCTCTGGCCGAAGAGATGGTGGCCCACGCCCGCACCCTGCGCCACGCCGCCAGCGAGGCGCTGGCGCTGCTCTTCATGGCCGGCATGTGCCACTACGAGGGCGACCACGCCGGCGCGCGGGGCTGGCGCGATCGGGTGGTGGCCCTGGCCGACCGGCACGGGCTGCCGGCCCACGTGACCTACGCCGCGGTGCTCGGCGGCTGGGCCGACAGCGCGCCGGCGGCGGCGGAGCAGGCGGTGCAGGGGCTGATGTTCTTCGGCTGCGAGCTGGGGCTGACCTATTACATCGGCGTG
Source organism: bacterium (assembly GCA_030427205.1). Taxonomy (GTDB): domain Bacteria; phylum Myxococcota_A; class Bradymonadia; order UBA7976; family UBA1532; genus JACKDM01. Next base: position 248,916 of record JAUHXC010000010.1, read on the forward strand.
CTGGCCGAGGCCGAGTTGGAGGCGGGCGCGCCGGCGGCCGCGCTCGATCGGCTGGACGACGCGCTCGCCCGCGCCGCCGAGATGCCCGAGCCGTATTACACCGATCGCCTGCACCTCGTCGGCGCGCGCGCCGCCATCGCCGCCGGGGCCGACGCCGCGCTCGTCGAAGGGCACCTCGCCGCGCTGCGCGACCTGACCGCGCGCTTCGGCACCGCGATGACCCGGCTCGACGGCGCGCTGGTCGGCGCGCAGTGGCGGCCCGACGCGGCGCACCGCGCCGAGCTGAAGGCCGCGCTCGCCGCCTGCCCCGACCCGGGGCCGGCCCGCCGCGCCCACGCCGAGGCTCTGCTCGGCGCCTGAATCTTCGCCCGAACCGGCGCCCGGCGCCGCGACCGGAGGCCGATGTACGACCAGATCTTCGCCATCGCGCCGACCGTGCGCGTCGAGCCGCACGGTCGGCTCGTCTTCCTGCTCACCGAAGACGCCCCGGTGATGCTGACCGGCGAGGTCTTCGCCCGGGTGCTGGCCCGGATCGACGGCCAGCGACCCGTCGGCGCGATCGTCGAAGACCTCCAGGGTGTGGCGCCGGCGGTCGTGCTCTACGCCATCGGCCGGCTGCGCGCGGCGGGGCACATCGCGCTCGCCGAGGCGGTGAGTGCGCCCGATCCGGCGATCGTCGAGCGGGCGCTCGAGCGGCTGGCGGCGGCCGCGCCGGCCGTGACGCTGCACGGCGCGGCCGATCTGGCCGATCCGGCGCTGCTCGATACCCGGGAGAAGACCCGCGGCGCCGGTCGGCCGTGGCTGCCGATGGTGCTCGCCGGGCGGCGACCGGTCTTCGGCCCCCTCTTTTCGACCGGCGGGACCGGCCCGTGCCCCGCCTGCCTGCGCCACGCCCTGATGCACAACCGGCCCGTCGAGCGCTTCCTGGCCTATCACCGCGGCGAGCCCGTGGCGCCCGGCCCGCGGCCCATCGATCCGCCGACGGTCGACGCGGCGGCGAAGGCCTTCTCCGCCGCCCTCGACGCCGCTCTGAAGGACCCGACGCACCCGCTGTGGGGCGCCGTCGGTCGCTTCGACGGCGGTGAGATCACCTGGCACCCGGTGCGTCGGCGGCCGCAATGCCCCGGCTGCGGAGATCCCGCGCGTATCGCCCGCCGCGCCGAGCGTGCGATTCGCCTCATGCCCCGCCCGGTGGCCGCCACCGCCGACGGCGGCCACCGGATCTGCACCCCCGAGGAGACGCTCGCGCGGCTCCTGCCCCTCGTCGATCCGCTGACCGGCGTGCTCGCCCGCCTCGAGCCGGTCGCCGAGCGGCACCACGCGCTGCGCCGGGTCTACTCGGCCGCCTGGCGCATCTGCCCCCTGGACCGCGAGCCGACCTTCGACGACTTCGACCGCCCGGCGCTGGGCAAAGGGCGCACCGACGCGCAAGCCCGGGTCGGCGCCTTGTGCGAGGCCCTCGAACGCTACAGCACGATGTGGCAGGGCGACGAGCCCGCCATGCGCGCCCGCTTCGCCGACCTCGACGGGGCGATCCACCCCGACGCCCTGCAGCTCTACAGCCGCCGGCAATACGCCGAGCGGGAGCGCCTCAACGCGCAGGTCGACGACGTGCGCAAGCAGGTCCCGCCGCCGTTCGACGACCGCGCCGCCATCGACTGGAGCCCCGCCTGGAGCCTGAACGACGGCGGGCGACGCTGGGTGCCGACCGCGCTGTGCTACCCGTTCCGCCCCGTCGACCCCGCCGAGGCGGGGCTGGTCTTCAACCCCAACGGCCACGCGGCGGGCAACTGCCTCGAAGAGGCCGTCTTGCAGGGGCTGCTCGAGCGGGTCGAGCGCGACGCGGTCAGCCTGTGGTGGTACGCCCGCTGCCGCCGGCGGGCGGTCGACCTCGACGCGCTCGGCGACCCGTGGTTCGCCGCGGTCCGGGCCCACTACGCCGCGCTCGGCTTCCGCGTCTGGGTGCTCGACCTGACCACCGACCTGGGCATCCCCGCCGCCACCGCCATCGCCCGCCGGGTGCGCGCCGGCGCGGTGCAGCACGCCATCGGCTTCGGCTGCCACCTCGACGGCCGGCGGGCCGCGCAGCGCGCGCTGACCGAGCTCAACCAGCTCTTCGATCCGGTGCGCCTGCCCGACCCGTGGGACCACGCCGCGCTGCCCGAGACCGACTATCTCGAGCCGGCCGACGGGCCGCCGATCACGCCCGCCGAGCTCGACGACCTGGCCTCGGGCGACCTCGCCGCCGACGTCAAGACCTGCGTCGCGCGCCTCGCGGCGGTCGGCGTCGATACGCTGGTCATCGACCAGACCCGCCCCGACATCCCGCTGTCGGTGGCCAAGGTCATCACCCCCGGCCTGTGCCACTTCTGGCCGCGCTTCGCGCCCGAGCGGCTCTACCGGGTGCCGGTCGAGCAGGGCTGGCGCGCGCCGTTCGCCGAGGCCGACCTCAACCCGGTGCACCTGTTCTTGTGATCGCGACCCCGCGGAGGCCCGCCGTGCCCGGCATCATCGACGTCGACTGCCACATCATCGAGCCCTACGCCTTGTGGCAGACCCACCTCGATCCGGCGTTCGCCGACCGCGCCCCGCGCCTCGCGCCGCGTCTGCCCGCCGAGCGCCTCGACGCGCGCATCGCCCGCCTCGGCGACCGCGCGCTGTGGCCGCTGCCCCCCGAGGGCCGCTTCGCCGGGCGGCCCGTCATGCGCGATGTGGGCGAAGCCGAGCTGCTCGATCAGGTCGGCCGGGCGCTCGAGCGCATGGATGAGCTCGTCGGCCTCGATCGGCCGCAGACCTACCTCGACCAGCAGGACCGCGCGGGCACCGTCGGCTCGCTGCTCTTCCCGACCCATACCCTGTGCATGGTCAGCATGGCCGACGTCGAGCCGGCGCTGATGGCGGCGGTGGTCGACGCCTACAACCGCTGGCTGCGCGACTTCTGCCGGGCCGCGCCCGACCGCCTCTTCGGCGCGGGCTTGATCTGCCCGCACACCCCCCGAGCGCTTCGCCGCGCAGGTCGAGCGATTCGCCGCGTGGGGTTTCCGCGCGGTGGTCGTCCGGCCCAACCCGTTCGGCGGCCGGACCCTCGCCGATCCGATCCTGCACGGGCTGTGGGCCGCCTGCGAACGCTACGCCATGGCGCTGTGCATCCACGACGGCATCCACGGGTGGAATACCGGCCTCGGCGACGACCGCTTCGCCAGCAGCCTCGGCCGCCACGCCTGCTCGCACCCGATGGAGGCGATGATGGCCTTCCTCTCGCTGTACGAGGGGCGGGTCTTCGAGCGCTTCCCCCGGCTGCGGGTGGCCTTCCTCGAGTCGGGGGCGGGCTGGGTGCCCTACTGGCTGCGGCGGCTGGACCACGAGGTGGGCCACTGGGGCTCGACCGCCGGCGCGCGGGCGCCGTCGGCCTGCTTCCGCGATCAGTGCATGGTGTCGATGGAGCCCGACGAGCCCGAGCCGGCCGCGATCGTGCGCGCGCTGGGCGCCGACAGCCTGCTCTTCGGCAGCGACTTTCCGCACCTCGACCACGACGCCGACGCGCTGGGGCAGATGAAGGCGCTCGCGCCGGCGATCGGCGAGGACGCGCTCGATCGCATCTTGCGCAAGAACCCGGCCCGGCTGCTCGGCCTCGGCTGAGGCGCGGGCGTCAGATGCAGCAGGTGAAGGGGTAGATGTGCCCCCGGGTGCCGTAGGCGGCGAGGGCCACCGCCTGCAGGTCCATGTCTTCGGGGGCCGGCGGCAGCCACAGGGTCACGTTGGTCGCCGGCACCAGCCAGTGGCCGATGCCCGCGCCGTCGTCGGTGGGCTGATAACCCGCGGTGGCCTTCTCGCCGCTCGAGGTGGTGCCGACGAAGCCGGTGGCGTCCTTGACCTCGAGGGTGATCTCGGCGGGGAAGGTATAGCCCAGGCGCCGTTCGAGCGCGCCGCGGGCGTCTTCGATCAAGGCCTTCTTGAACCCGTCGTCGGTCCAGGCCATCGACACCGCCTGGGGCCAGATCTGGTTCCAGCGGGCGATCTCGTCGGTGGTGTACGACCAGTTCAGCTCGCGCGGGCTGCCGTCGTCGTCGCCGAAGAGCGTGGTCTCGTCGTTGCTCGCCTTCATCGGTTGGTCCCCCCTCGGATGTTGCGCCTGTCACCGTAGACCATCCGGTCACGCCCCGCCAGCGTTCGCCGACGGGTTGGGCCATCTTCTCTGCGGCCACAGGGGGCCGCCGGCGGGCCGCGGCGGTCGACCGCTGGCCGGACCCTTCCATCACCGGCGATCACGTCACCGCGGGGCATCCGGGGGTCCTGGCGGGCCTGTCTGCCCGACGTCCGCGGGATTCTGGGCCGGCTTGCGGACTCGAACCGGCGTTGCCGCGCATGTTATGCGGGGAACGCAAGACCCGCTCTCTGGGCGCGCGCCCGACAAACGAACGAGGCCAGCCCCGTCATGAAGACCGACCTCACCGTTGATTTTCCGCCGGCCGTCGACGGCATCGGCCGGGCCGCCATCACCGATCCCGCCGAGATCGCCGGGTACCGCGCGCTGCTCGCCGAGCACGCCTGGGTCGACGACCCCGCCGCCGACGAGGCCTTCGCGGTGCTCGAAAAGGTGACCCGCTTCACCCGCTACCTGGCGGGCTACGCCGTCATGTCCGCCGGCGAGGAGTCCGATCGGGTCGGGTTGGTGCTCGCCGGGCGCTGCCGGGTGTGGACCCCCGACGAGCCCGAGCGCACCCTGGGCTGGCTCGAGCGCGGCGCCCTCATCGGCGAGATGAGCGCCGTGGCCGGGGAGCGGCGGACGGCCACCGTCGGCGCGGTGCGCGATACCGTCGTGGCCGAGGTCGACGCGGCGGCGCTCGGCACCCTCGACGACCCGCGGGCCGGCCTCTTGATCTACCGCTGGATCGCCCAGGTCATGGCCCGCCGGGCCCTGGGGCGCGAGGTGCGCCGACCGCAGGGCATGAACCTGACGGTCATCGCCGACGATCCGGACGTCGCCCTGGGGTTCGCGCGGCGCCTCGTCGCCGCCGGCGCCGACGCCGACGAGCGCTGGACCCTGCGGACCTGCGCCGACTTTCCCGAGACGCCCGGCGTGGCCGAGATGGAGGCCGTCGAGCGCGCGTGCGACTACGCGGTCTACGTCGCCGACCGCGCCGACCGCACCTGGACCGCGCAGGTCCTGCGGCAAGCCGACCGGGTGCTCGTCGTGGCCGACGCCGCGGGCGACGCCCGGCTGACCGCCGTCGATCTGGCGGCCCGCCAGGCCCGCGCCCCGCACACCCTCGTGCTGCTGCAGCCGGCCGATGTCGCGCACGCCACCGAGACCGCCCGCTGGCTGCGCGACCGCCGGCCGGCGATGCACCTGCACGTGCGCGACGGCAACCGGGGCGACGTGGCCCGCTGCATGCGACTGGTCACCGGCCGCGGGCGCGGGCTGGCCCTGGCCGGCGCGTCGAGCCGCGGCATGGGCTACAGCGGCGTGCTGCAGGCCCTCGAAGAGCTGGCGCTGGCCCCCGACATCGTCACCGGCAACAGCTCCGGCTCGATGGCCGCCGCCTGCCTCGCCATGGGCTTCGACAGCGCCCGCACCGCCGAGGCCTACCGCGCCGGCTTCGCGACCATGCGGCCCAACCGCCGCACCCTGACCCTGCCGCTCGTCGCGCTGATGACCGGCCGTCAGATCAGCCGCTTCCTCGCCAGGACCTTCGGGGACGTGCGGCTCGAAGACCTGATCGTGCCCTGCGTGCTCACCGCGGTCGACCTGAGCAGCCTCGCGCTGGTGGAGATGCGCACCGGCCCCGTCTGGCGTGCGGTGCGCGCCTCGACCTCGCTGCCGGCCTACTTCCCGCCGGTGGTGGTCGACGGGCAGGTGCTCGTCGACGGCGGCGTGCTCGACAACCTGCCGGTGGGCGCGCTCGACGGCTGCTGCCGTAACGGCTTCGTGCTGCTCGGCGATCTCAGCCAGGATCCGGAGGGCTTCAGCGACATGGCGCCCTACGGCGCCGAGCTGTCCGGCTGGCGGTTGCTCCTGCGCCGGCTGTGGCCCTTCGGCCGGCGGCAGCGCTACCCGATCATGCCCGAGGTGCTGTTCCGCACGGCCTGTCTGGCGAGCCTGCGCAGCCAGGAGCAGACCCTGCGCCATCCGCCGCGGCACTGGCTGCACGCGCGGCCCGATACGCCGCCCATCGGCTTGTTCGGGGCGACCGACGCGCAGCTGCCGCGGCTGATCGAGGATACCCGCCGCTGCACCGCCGAGCTGTTGGCGGGCAGTGAGCTGCCGGCGGTGCGCGCGGCGCTCGCCGCCGGGCGCGGCGCGCCGGCGAGGCCGTCGTCCGGTGTATCCGGCGGCCTGCACCTGGTCTCGCGCCGCGCGGTGCCGCTGGCGGGTTGACCGGCTACTTCGTCTTGCCCAGCCAGGCGCCGTCCTTGAACCAGCGCTCGTAGATCTCGGCGTAGCGTCCGTCGCCTTTCATCTGGGCCAGGAAGTTGTTGAGCCAGTTGAGAAAGTCGGGGTCGCCCTTGCGCACGCCCCAGCCGAGGCGCTCGTGGGTGAAGGGCGTATCGAGGAAGACGAGCTTGTCTTTGTTGCGGGCGTAGTAGATGGCGTTGAACGGCAGGTCGTAGACGAAGGCGTCGGCCCGGCCGGCGGTGACCTCGTTGACCGCCGCCGCCTCGCTCTCGAAGAGCTGCATCCGCGCGTTGGGCATGAACTTCTTGACCGCCTCCTGGGCGGTCGTGCCCGGCTTGGTCACCACGGTGAACGCCTTGTCGTCGAGGTCCTTGTAGCTCTCGACCTTGTCGGCGAGCGCCTTGCGCAGCAGGATCGTCTGGCCGACGGTCATGTACGAGTCGGCGAAGTTCACCCACAGGTTGCGCTCGGGGGTGATGGTCATGCCCGACATGATGATGTCGAACTGATCGGCGAGCAGGGCCGGCAGGATGCCGTTCCAGTCGAGCTGCACGATGCGCAGCTTGACGCCCATCGCCTGGGCCATCTCCCGGGCGACGTCGACGTCGAAGCCGATGACCTGCTGCTTGTCGTCGAGCATCTCGAAGGGCACGTAGCCCGGCTCCAGACCCACCCGCAGCTCGCCCCGGGTGAGGATCTGCTTGAGGGTCGAGTTCTGCCACAGCGAGTTGTCGTTGGCGTCGGCCGCGCCGGGGGCGGCGAGCAGAGCGGCGAGCAGCGCGAGCAGCGCGGCGCGGGCGAGGCCCGATTTTCGGCGGGCGGTGAGACGGATCGTGCGCATATCCCCTCCTTGTGGTTCCTCGATGGTCGCGCCGCGTCGGTGCGCCGGTCAATGACCGTGCCCGGGCGTCGCCCGCTCGGCGCCGTCGGGCTTTGCATCGCCCACCGCGATCGAGGCATGTTGCCCGCATGCGCAAAGTCTGGATTCGATACCTCTCCGCGCCGTGCCTGTTCGCGGCGCTCGCCGGCTGCGACGCCGAGCCGCTGACCCCGCTCGACGCGGCGCCCGATGCCACGCCCGACGCCCTGATCGACGTCGCGCCGCCGCTCGACATGGCGCCCGATCCGTCGCCGGACATGGCGCCGGCGCTCGACATGAGCCCGCTCGACGCGGCGCCGGACGGCGCGCCCGACGCGGTCGAGCCCGATCTGGGGCCGCTCGACGATCTGGGCCCACCCGACGACTCGGGGCCGGATGATCTGGGCCCGGGCGACGGTGGGGCCGACGCGCGGCACATGGTCGACCCGCTGCCCGACGGGGGCGTCGACCACGACTGGATCGAGGGGGTCGGCTGCGACGATCCCGAGTGGATGGCGGGCATGTGCGCGCCCGGCGAGGGGCGCCGCCAGGAGAACGCCGGCGCCGCGCACATCGCCGAAGAAGAGCCCATCGAGTACGCCGAGGTGCCGCCGGCCACTGGCCCGCACCGCAGCCGCTGGGGCAAGTGGGGCGAGTACAGCTACCTGCCGCCGCAGCGCTATCTGCACAACCTCGAGCACGGCGGCATCGCGTTCCTCTACCACCCGTGCGTCGAAGACGAGGTGGTCGACGCGCTGCGCGAACTGGCCCGCGCGCGCCCCGAAGACGACGGCGGCGCGTTCCGCTGGGTGCTCACCCCGTACCCCGATCTGCCGTCGGCGATCGCGGTGGTGGCCTGGGAGTGGGTCTATTCGGCCGAGTGCGTGCAGCCCGACGAGATCGGCGGGTTCATCGACCGCTACTACCGCATGGCGCCGGAGGATGTCCGGTCGGACGGCAGCTACGAGCGGGGCTGGATCGGGCGCTGAGCCCGCGTGGGGCAGGGGAGAGGGCGGCGCCGCGCGGCGCCGCGGGCCTCACTGCAGGTAGAGACCGAAGCCGGCGCCGACGACCAGGCCCGAGGTGTCGCGGGTGCCGGCCTCGTCACCGTCGAGCTCGGTGGTGGTGCTCATGATCTGGTAGTCGACCGCCAGCTTCATCCAGCCGCCGGTGCGGCTGCCGATGGCGAGCATGAGGCCCACGCCGGGGCGGATGTCGTAGCCGCTGACCTCGGTGTCCTCACCCGGGGTCTCCGAGAGGTAGCGGAACGAGGCGCCGATGTAGGGGAACATCGCGTTGCCCTTGAGCCACGGGAAGTAGTAGGCGCCGTAGGCCCCGATGCCGAAGCCCGACGACTCGACGGCGTCGCCCTCCTCGGGCTCGACGCTCGAGCTGTGGTAGTCGAGCAGCACGCCGATCTCGAGGCTGTCCATCACGAAGTAGCCGATGCTGGGCGCGATGCCGATGGTGGTCGAGCTCGACTCGGCCTCGACGTCCATGCCCGCGACCTCGAGCTTGTCGGTGATGGTCAGCGAGCTGATGTTCAGCCCCCCGCCGAAGGTGAAGGTGCCGGCGTTCGTCATCTCCGGCTTCTGCAGCTTGAAGCTCCAGGCGGTGGCGGGCAGGGCGAGGGCAGCGAGGGCCACGGCGGCGGCGATCAGCTTGTGCGACATGACTCGAATTCTCCTGTCTGGGTTGCCAGCCGCCCGGTCGACTCGCCGAACGGCGCGCCAGAAAGATGGTCCACCGCGCGCGACAAATCAATGTTCGCCGACGGAAAAGCGCCCGGATCCGTACCCGGGGGCGGTCGGGCCCGATTGACAGCGCCTCGAGCCCCTTCGCATGCTCGGCTCATGCATCGGATCATCCGCCCGCTCTTCATGTTCTTGATCGCCGGGTGCGCGACCGCCTGCGCGCCGGTCGAGCCCGCCGAGCCGGCGCCGACGGTCGCCGCCGAGTCCGCGCCCGTGCGGCTGGTCCGCGATCCGGGCCCGCCGCCGCTCGAAGCGCCGCCGCGGCATACCGTCTGGCGCGCGGGACCCGATGGCTGGACGGCGGACGGGCGCGCGCTGGCGATCAGCGCCGACGGCCGGGCCCGCATCGATCTGGAGCATCGGCTGCGCCTCGACGGGCGTATCGTCGCCGAGCACGCGCTGCCGCCGCTGGCGGTGCTGCCCGAGGGCGGCGTGGTCTTCACCGCGCAGGTCCGGCCCCCCGAGCGTGATCTGTGGCGGGTCTCGCCGGGGGCTGACCCGATCCGGCTGACCGCGGACGGCACCTCCGACCGCCCGATCGCGACGCCGGACGGCGGGCTGCTGCACATCGCGTCGGTCGCCGGGCGGGCCCGCTGGATGCTCGACGGCGCGCCGCTCGCCGGCGCCGAGGCGCTGCCGCCGCCGGCCTATGCCGACCGGCACCGCTGGGTCGACGGGGTCTTGATCTACGACGCCGGCGAGGGCGAGTGGTGGCTCGATCCGGCCCGCGGCCGCGGGGGTCGGCGATGATGCGCCGGATTCTGCTGGCGCTGCTGGCGCTGCCGGCGCTGTCGACGCTTTCGACGCCGCCCGCGGCCGCCGAGGAGTTCCGCCAGCCGGTCATCGGGGACGTGGTCGTCACCGCCTACAAAGACGCCGGTGGCCGGCGGGACTATCAGTGCAACGGCCACACCTATACCAACCACCGGGGCACCGATCTGGGCATCATCGGCCGCTTCGCCGCCCAGGACGCCGGGCGGGACGTGGTCGCCGCCGCGGCGGGGGTCGTCGTGCGCCGCCACGACGGCGAGTTCGACCGCTGCGAGAGCGGCGACTGCGCCGGCGGCGGCGGATTCGGCAATCACGTCGCCCTCGAGCACGCCGACGGCATGGTGACCTGGTATGCGCACCTGCGGCGCGACTCGGTGCGGGTTCAGATCGGCGACCGGGTGGCGTGCGGCCAGGTCATCGGTCAAGTGGGCTCGAGCGGCTTCAGCACCGGGCCCCACCTGCACTTCGAGGTGCGCCCGGGCGGGGTGGCCGCTGCCGCCGACGATCCATACGCCGGGCCGTGTGGCGGTCCGGTGAGCTATTGGGTCGAGCAGGGCGGCTACCGCGGGCTGCCGGGCGATGTATGCGCCGACGGTCCCGAGCCCGAGCCCGAGCCCGAGCCGGAGCCGCCTGCGGGGCCCGATATGCACCTGTCGATCGGGCTCGAGCTGCCGCCGCGGGCCTGCGACTTCGAAGACTGCGCCGACGCCATCCGCGACGGCAGCAGCGGCGGCGTGCCCGACGCCTGGGTCGGCGAGACGCTGCGCTGGGTGGTGGTGGTGCACAACCGCGGCGCGGGCGGGACCGCCGACGAGTCGCCGGACGACGCCGCGGTGGAGCTGGCCTATGCCGTGCCGCCGGGCTTCGCGGTCGCCGACTATGTCATCGAGACCGACCACCCGGCCTACGATCGGACGACGTGGGTGCGCAACGACGCGATGGACAACCCGGCCAACCCGCCCGCCGACGCGCCGCCCGCCGCGGGCATCCTGCGGCTCAACCGCTACAGCGCCGGCGAGGCCAAGCGGGTCGTCTTCACGCTGCGCGCGGTCGAGCGGGCGGTGGACGGGGTCGAGCTGCGGGCCTGGGTTCGGCACCTGCGCGATCACTATGGCGAGAAGACCGGCTGGGACGATCCGGTCGAGACCAACCGCGGCCAGACCTTCAACGGCGGCGACCTGCGGGTGGGGCAGCGGGTCGGGCTGTTCGATCCGCGGCGGTTTCTCTTCGACTCGGCGGACGCGGGCGCCATCGAGGGCTGGCGCCGCTGCGGCGACGACGTGGGCCGGCTGCAGCTGAATACGAGCGCGCAGGCGCTGGCCGTCGAGGTGACCGGCGATCGCCCGTGCATCGAGAGCCCGCCGATCGCGGTCGATGTCGCCGAACTGCGCGGGCTGCGGCTGCGGGTCCGCCAGCATCAGGGGCCGCGCACGGGCGTCATCGGCTGGCAGACGGCGGCCGAGCCCAGCTTCGATCGGTCGCGGCAGGTGATCTTCGAGACGGCGGGCGGCGGGGCCTTCGAGGCGCTGCATCTGGCGCCCGAATGGGCCGGCACGGTGACCCGGCTGCGGCTGTGGCCGGTCTTGAGCAACGGCGCGGGCGATCCGTGGTTCGACGTGGCCGAGGTGCGGCTGGTGGCCGAGGCGCCCGGCGAAGATCCGCCGGAGCCGGAGCCAGAGCCGGAGCCGGAGCCGGAGCCGGAGCCCGAGCCAGAGGCAGAGCCCCAGCCCGAGCCCCCGCCAGAGCCCGAGCCCCCGCCAGAGCCCGAGCCCCCGCCAGAGCCCGAGCCCGAGCCGACGCCTCAGCCAGAGCCCGAGCCGGCGGGAGACGGCGCCGACGGCGGCCTGCCCGGCGGGGAGGCCGCCGGGGACAGCAGCAGCGGCGGCTGCCGGGCGGCGCCACCATCCGGGGCGACGCCGCTCTGGCCGGGGGTCGGCCTCCTGCTGCTCGGGCTGCGCCGCGCCGTCAATCGGGCGGCAGGGGCAGGATGAACGGCTGCGGCCGCCACGACTCGGGCCGCGACGCCAGGTCGAAGGCGGGGTCGATCAGCGGCGCGGCGCGGCGCCCGTTGAAGGCCACCCGGGTCACCGCGCGCACCTCGACCCGGCGGTGCCCGCGCGCCCGATAGCGCTCGGCGAGGTGCAGCGCGTAGGCGTGGATCAGATCGGGCCGGGTGACCATCATGCGCGCCTGCAGCGGGGTCAGGTCGTCGGCCCGGCGCAGCACGTAGCGGCCCGGCGGGTCGTGGGCGGTGATGTGGAACTCCGCCTGTCCGGCCTTGTTGATCAGCATCACCCGCCAGGCGAAGCGGAGGCCCTCTTCGGTCCAATTCACCGGGCCGGGGTACAGCGCGCAGCGCAGCGGCGCCGCCACCTGCACCGTCAGCCACAGCGCCGCCGCCAACAGCGCCGGCCGGCCGACGGATCCCGGCGTCGTGGCGGGCGGCGCGGCGTGGCGCCGTCGCGGCCAGTCGGGCGCGAAGAAGAGGGTGCAGCCGGCGATCATCAGCGGTGAGAAGATGCCGATGGGGAAGAGCGCCCAGACCGCCACGTGGAAGGCCACCGCGATGGCGAACGCGATGCGCCGGCTGCGACGCCACGTCAGCCAGAAGGGGATCGTCAGGTCGAAGGCCGCGGCGGCCCAGGCGAAGGCGAACGCGGCCGCTGGCGTCGCCAGCAGCCCGCCGACCAGCGGCCAGTCGGCGGCCGTGCGCAGCCACGTCGTCAGCGGCTCGGCCCGCAGCAGCCAGTCGGCGTCGAGCTTGGCCAGCCCGGCGAAGACCCAGACCAGCCCGAGCTGCACCCGCAGCAGCACATATGCGCCCAGCGGCACCCGCCGGCCCGTCGGCAAGACCGCCAGCAGCGCGGCGATCAGGCTGACGAGATAGTAGTGGTTGAGGTAGTTCGCCCGGTCGATCAGCTCGACCCAGGTGAAGCACAGGCAGAAGACGGCCGCGGCGCGACGCGGCCAGCGGTCGGCGGCGAGGGCCAGCGCGGCGAGCACCATCACCGCGAAGAGGGCGTGGGTACCCGCGCCGGGCAGCGGCGTGATCCACTCGAGGCCCGGCCAGGGAAAGCGCACCGCCGGGTCGACGAGCTGGCTGTCGATCCAGCCGTTGGCCCAGTAGCGCACGCCGGCGATGGCCATGAGCCCGCCGAAGAGCCCGCGGAAGACCCGCAGGCCGGCGCCGTCGACGGTCCGCCCGAGCGCCACGCGCAGCGGACCGGCAGCGTCGTCGGCCATCGTGCTCAGTCGCCGTCGCCGCTGCCGAAGGCCAGCTCGACGCCCAGCAACCCATAGATGTCGGCCTGAAGGAGCGTCTGCAGGCGCCCGAGGGCCGCGATGGCCTGTTCGACCGCCGCGCGGTGCTCGACCACCGCCACCGCAAGCGGGGCCGGGATGGCGTCGATGGCGGCGCGGGCCTCGGCGTAGGCCGCGCGGAAGGCGGCGTCGACGTCGTCCGGGTCGCCGCCCTCCGCCGCGTCGCTCCGCCGCTCGCTGATCGCCGGCAGCCCGGCCAGCCCGGGTCGGCCGTCGACGCCTTCGTAGAGGGGCCACAGGCTGTCGAGCACCACCCGGATGTCGTCGAGGGCCCGGCCGCTGAACGGCGAGCTGACCCGCTCGGGCTGCGGCACGCCGCCGGCCCGGTTGCCCAGGGGTCGGCCGAGCTTGTCGTCCCGCAGCACCAGGACCTGATCGCCCATGCGGTTGAGCAGCGCGGCGAAGACAGCGGCCGTGTCGGCGTAGGGGTCGCCCTCGGGCGCGGTCAGCGCGGCGGCGAAGCCGTCGGCCCAGGCGTCGTACAGCGCCTCGGCCTGCCGCGCGGTATCGGCGGTGGCGGCGACGAGGTACTGGCAGCGGGCGCCGACCCAGGGCGCCTCGGCGGCCCACAGCAGGTACTCGATCGCCGGCAGCCCGCGTTGGGCGGCGCTCGTATCGTCGATCGTCTCGGCGGTGGGCGGATCGGCCAGCCGCTCTTCGATCCGCTCGACGCGCAGCGGGCGGAAGTCGATGTGCGGGCCCAGCCGCGCGGGGTAGGCGTCGTAGGGACCGAAGGCGAAGACCTGAAGCCCCTGCCAGCGGTCGCGGGCGATACGCCAGTCGTCGCGCACGCCGTCGAAGGCGCCGTCGCTCGGATCGGCGCAGGCCGCCTCGGCCGATCCGGCCAGGGTCGCTGCGGCGTCGGCGAACGCCCGATGGCCCGGCACCGCGATGGCATCGACCCAGGTGGCGACCACCGCGCCCTTCGAAACGGCGACCGCGTCGTCCTTCGCCGGCTCGCAGGCGTTGGACAGCGCGCCCGCCAGGCCGGCGAGGGCCAGCGCGGCGAGCGGGCGTGAGAGCGTCCGGCTCATAGCGACTCCACGAAGCGCACCACGGCGTCGCGGTCGGCGGCGGGCGCGGCGCGGAAGGCCTCCCGCGACGCCTCGGCCTCGCCGCCGTGCCACAGGATGGCCTCGGCGACCCCGCGGGCGCGGCCGTCGTGCAGCAGCCGCTGGTGGTCGTTGACCGCCGGCAGCAGCCCGATGCCCCACAGCGGCGGCGTGCGCCACTCCTGCCCGCTGGCCTCGAAGACCGGCCGATCGTCGGCCAGCGCGGGGCCCATGTCGTGCAGCAGCAGGTCGGTATAGGGCCAGATGAGCTGGTCTTCGACCTCGGGCAGCGGGTGGGCGCCGGTCCGATGGCTCGGGGTGTGGCAGGCGGCGCAGCCCATCTCACCGAAGAGCGCTTTGCCCCGCACGACCTCGGCGGCGTCGGCCTCGCGGCGGGCGGGCACCGCGAGCAGGCTGGTGTAGATCACGACCTTCTCGAAGGTCTCGACGTCGATCTCCGGCCCGCCCTCACCGCCGTCGCGGGCGCCGAGGCAGTCGGTCTGGGCCTCGGTGCAGTTCTGCCCGGTGAACAGCGGGGTCGTGATGCCCATGTCGCCGAGGAAGGCGCCGGCCACCTGCTGCCGCACCGAAGGCGCGTCGCCCTTCCAGCCGAAGCGGCCGATGACGTGGGCCTCGGCGGTGGCGTCCCAGACCCGGTTGACCCGCCCGCTGATGCCGTCGCCGTCGGCGTCGTCGGGATCGGCGGCGGCCTCGAGCGCATCGGCCGGGATCGCTTCGAGCAGGCCCAGCCCGATGACCGCCGGCGCGACCCGCGGCGAGACCATCAAATCGGCCGGCAGCGGGCCGTAGGCCGGCGCGTCGATGTGGTAGGTCGGCTCGAGCAGGGTGTAGGTCGACCCGTCGCCGTAGGTGCCCTCGACCGCGACATAGGTCAGCGACGCGTCGGCCTCGGGCGCGACGTCGTTGATGGCGAACGGCTGCAGCTGGCCGCCGTAGCTGGGGTCGGCCAGCGGCCCGCCCACCGCGTCTTCGCCGGGTACGCTCAGCCGCAGCAGCAGCCCGAGAAAGGGCTCGTCGGGGCTCTCCGGCGGGCGTCCGCGGCCGTCGCGCAGGTGGCAGGCGGCGCACGAGCGGGCGTTGAAGAGGGGCCCCAGCCCGTCGCGGCGGCCGGTGCTCGCCGGCGCCTCGACCCACGCCTGATTGAAGAAGCTGTTGCCGGTGTAGAACGCCGGCTCGTGCTCGACGGTGATGTTCTCCGCTGGCCGGATGAAGGCGTTGCGGCCGCCGAGCAGGGTATTGGTCGTCGCGCCGCCGGGCAGCAGCTCGCCCGGCTCGAGGCCCGGGCCGGCGTCGGTTTCACCGCAGGCGGTCAGCAGGGCCGGGGCGAGCAGGGCGGCGAGCAGCGCCGCGCGGCGCCGCGTAGGGGCAGCGTTCGGGGCGGGCACGGATCCTCCAGCTACTCGACCAGCGGGATGCTCAACTCGAAGAAACGGAACGCCGCCTCCAGCTCGCCTTCGAGGGCGCGCAGCGACTCGATCAAGGCCTGCACCCGGGCGTTGCCCTCGGTATTGCCGGCCGCGATCTCGCGGTCGAAGGGCGGCTGCAGCGCCTCGGCGAGCGCGAGGCTCTCGTCGACGCGCGCGTCGATCCGCCCCGCCAGATCGGCGTCACGGGCCTCGACGACCGCCTTGATGCCGGTGCCCTGCACCGACCCGTAGCGGCCGCGCCAGACGTTCTGGATGCCGCGCACGTCCTGCACCATGTCCCGGTGGGTATTGTCCGAGAAGCACGAGTGCTCGTCCTCCTGGTCGCCCGAGTCGAGGGCCGTCTGCAGCCGCTCACCGCCGGTCTCGAACCCGGCGAGCACGATCATGCCGGTCAGCACCTTGCGCAGCCCGTCTTCGGTGGTGCCGGTCAGAAAGGCGCCGCGATAGACCCCGTCGGCGGGATCCCATTCGGCGGTCAGCCCGGCGAGGTGCTCGACGAGCAGGTCCGAGACGATGGCCAGGTATGCCCGGCGGCGGTCGGCGTTGGGCGCCTCGCCGTCGACGAAGTCGGTGTGCGGCCGGTCGCCGGGGCCGTCGGTCGACAGGTCCTGGCCCCACAGCAGGAACTCGATCGCGTGGAAGCCGGTGGCGATGTTCTCTTCGCCGCCCTGCTCGTTGAGGCTCATCAGCCCGTCAGCCGACAGGGTCACCGAAGGGTCGTTGACGATGCCTGCCATCGGGTCATCGGCCACCGCGTCGATATAGGCCTCGTCGAGCGGCCAGGCGTTGATCAGGCCTTCGGGGCCGTCGTCTTCGTCGTCGATGGGGCCGCCGTAAAAGCGGAAGACCTCGGTCTGCAGGTACGGCTCGCGGGCGGCGAGCCAGGCGTCGCGGGCCGCGTCGAGGCCGGTGGCGTCGGGCGCGGCGAGGAAGGCGTCGATGGCGGTGTCGAGCTCCATCGCCGCCGAGAGGCTGTCGGCGTAGTTGGCGTGCACGAGGTCGGCATAGGTCGAAAGCGCGGCGCCGGCCTCTTCGGGGATGATCGGCTCGTCGTCGGTCTCGCAGCCCGCCGCCATGGTCAGCAGCGAGACGGACAGGGCGATGCGCAGCGCGCGGCTCGAGGGCATGGAGTCTCTCCCGGACGATATGAATGGGCGCTCGACCGCCGGCCGAGCGTCGCGGGCGTCGAGCGAGCGCCGTCCGCGGCGCCTATTCTACGCAGATGAATTCCATATTCAATGAAATCGAATATCGACCCCGATCCTGGTCTCGATTCCATCCAGCCGAAGGCGTCTTCCGTGCCCAGCGGCCGGCGCGGGATGGGGTATGCTCGGCGGCATGAGCCCACCACCGATCCGGTCGTGTCTGATGGCGTTGCTCGTGCTGCTCGGCGGGCTGTGCGCGGCGTGCGACGACGAGCTGCAGCAGGCGTGTGAGCCGGGCCGCGCCGGGCTGTGCGAGGCGGGGCAGACCTGCGCCATCGATCAGGCGGGCACGCCGGTCTGCATCGCGCCGGGCGCCGCCGAAGAGGGCGCCCTGTGCCGGCTCGCCGCTGATCCCGCCGACCTCGAGCCGGCGGTGCACTGCGCCGAGGATCTCGGCTGCGTCCGGGTCTCGGGGGTCTCGCGCTGCATGCGCTTCTGCGCCGCCGATCGCCCGTGCAGCAGCGGAGAGCCGGCGCCGATCATGGTCGGCGACGGTCAGCGGCGGCTGCGGCAGGCGGCGCGCTGCGTCGGCGTGCTGCCCGATCGGCCCGAGATCGGCCTCTGCGTCCTGCCGTGCCGCACCGATCGCGTCGCCGGCTGCATTCAGCCGGGGGTCTGCGCGGCGTTCCCCGAAGACTGCCCCGAAGGCGCGGTGTGCGGCGTCGACCCCCAGGCGCCGATCCCGGTCTGCGTCCCGGCGGGCGCCGGCGCCATCGGCGATCTCTGCGACGGCGAGCGGGGGTGTCAGGCGGGTTTGTTGTGCGCCCGCATCGACGGCGACTCCCGCTGCCAGCTCGCCACCAACCTGAGCGATACGTGCCCCGACGGCTATCGCAAGGTGCCGCTCGCCGGGGTCGACGACCCGCTGGTGAGCACCGGCGAGGCCCTCGAAGCGGTCTGCGTCGAGCGGGTGCCCGGGGGCTGACGCCGGCTCAGGGCACCTGTTTGACGTTGTCCCGGGTCATGCGCCAGATCCGGTCGGGCTCGATGAGCACCCGAAACCGCTGCTCGGGCTCGGCCGCCAGCGGGCTGTCGAAGACGAGGCGTACGTCGTGCGGGCCCTCGGGCAGCCGCAGATCGATGATCGGCGTCCAGCCGCGGGGTTTGCCGTCGATGAAGACCCGCGCCGGCGGCCGGGTATTGAGCTGCAGCTGACCGAAGCCACGGGGCGGGCCGTCCACCGGGCGTCGTTCGAGCGGGCGCGGTCCGTCCGGGCGCGCGAGCGTGCCCAGGCCGGCGGGGGGCTGCAGCGTTCGCGGCGGCGGGGCCTCGGGTCGGCGCGCAGGCCGGCTCGGCGGGGCCGGCGGCGCGATGGCCGCGCCCTCGTTCGCAGCGACGTCGGCCGGGGTGGCCGGCGGCGCCGGCGGGTCGACCGTGGGCGGGGCGGGCGGCGGCGCGACACGATCCGCCGCGCCGAGGCCGATGACCTGATCCGCCGGCAGGATGGGCACCTCGTCGGGCCCCTCGAAGCGGGCCTCGTCGGCCGGCGCCGGGCGGGCGGGCGCCGCGGGAGCGGGGGGCGGCTCCGGGGCGCGGCGGGCGAACCAGCCGGCGGCGGCGGCCGCGCCGGCCAGCGCGATGATCATCAGCGGCGTGAAGCGCCGTCCGGGCCGACCGGCGGGGCGGGGCGGCTCGGCCATCAGCGCGCCGAGCGCCGGCTCGTCCACCGCGAGCGCTTCGAGGCCCTCGCCGAGCGCCACGAGCAGCTCGACGCAGTCGTCGCAGCCGGCGAGGTGGGCCGCCTCGGCGTCGCTGGGGTCGGCGCCGGCGCCCAGCTCGGCGATGCGCTCGTCGCCGATGTGCCGACCCGCGTCGTCGAGCCGCAGGTCGAGCCGCCGCAGGCGGTCTTCGAGGTTCGACGGGTTCATCGGCGCCCTCCCCGGCGCTGCCGATCGTCCGGCTCGGCGGCGGGCGGCGGGTCGAGGGACAGCGTCTTGCGCAGCTTCTCGAGGATGCGCATCTTGCGCATGCGCACGGCGGACGCGCCCTTGCCCAGCGTACGGGCCACCTCGCTGGCGTTGAGCCCCTCGACGAAGAAGAGCCGGATGTAGAGCTGCTCGGTGGGGTTGAGCCCGTGCACCGCAGCCCGCAGGCGGCCGGCCTCTTCGGCGAGCGCGGCGAGCGCCTCGGGGTTGTTGCGCGCCGTATCGGGCAGCCGGGCGAGCTGGGATACATCGGCCCGGCGGTCGCGGGCGACCCGGGCCAGGCTGCGCTGGAAGAAGCGCAGCGCGACGGTGTAGAGCCACGACCCGAAGGCCGCGTGCCCCTTGTACGACCGCAGTCGGCGGCCCCCGTCTCCGATGAGAAATCCCACGAAGTCCTGCACCAGATCGTCGGGCTCGACCGGCCGCTCCGGCTTCCATCGCCGCAGCGCACAGCCGAGCGCGTGGCGCACCACCGGCCGGTATCGGGCCTCGAAGCCGAGGACGGCGTCGGCCTCGCCGTCGGCGAGACGCCGGGCGAAGTCGAGGTCATCGGGCTCGATTCGGCGGTCGATGTCGGTCACGCACCCTCCGCTGAGGCGAAGACGGCGGCGAGTGTCACGCCGATCGGCCGATCGGCGCAAATGGTGGGGGAGATGGTGCGCACGGGCCGGCGGGCGCGGGGCCCGCCGCGGCTCACTTGGTCTTCTGCGGCGGGGGCATGGCCGGGCTGGGCGGGGCCGCCTTCTGCTGGGCGGCGGCCATGCCGACCATCATCATGGCCATGGCCTTGAGCTGGTTGACCTGGGCCTCGCTCAGGTCGAGCGCGACTTCGACGTTGTCGCCGACGGCCTTGGCCTTGACGCCGTCGATGATGGCGCCGAGGCCCATCGCGCCGGCCATCGGGTTGCCCGCTTGCTCCTTCTTGGCCTTCGCGATCTGCTCGTTGAACTTGGCGACCATCTTGGCGGCGGCGGCCTTGTTGGCGCCGAGGTCGAGGCGCAGCTTGAGGCCCTTGGCCAGATCGAGGCTGCCCTGAACGGTCTGGATGTCCTTCATCTCCGGGTTCTGGGCGGCCATGTCCTTCTTGACCGCGTCGGGCAGCTGGGCGGCGAACCACAGCTGACCTCCGCCCTTGGCCGCCTTGTCGATGAGGGTCATCATGCCCTTGTTGCCGTTGAGCCCGGTCTTGCCCTTGCCCGCCAGCGCCTTCTTGAGCAGCCCCTCGTCGCCGACGACGAGCCGACCGCCGAGCTGGGCGATGCCGACGCCGTCGGCGACGTGGTAGGTGGTGCCGGCGTGGCTCTTCTCGGCCATGCCCTTCTTGTTGCCGAGGTCCGCCTGCTCCTTCTGCAGGCCGGCGAGCACCGTCTTGTAGGGGGTCTTGGTATTGATCACCATCAGCGCCTCGCCGGTCTTCGACTTGGCGGGGAACATGATGGTCAGCCGCTCGAGGTCCTTCTCGGCGTCGACGCCGAACTTCGACTTCATCTCGGCGAGCGCCTGCTGGGTCTGCGGGTTCATCTTGGCCTGCTTGAGCAGGTCGGTGACGAGGGCGGTGGCCACCAGATCCTTGACGTCGATCTGCACCACGATGTCGGCCTCGGCGGGCAGCATCTTGAGGTCGGCGAGATCGGCCGCCTGGCTCTGCCCGGCGACGAGCAGGGCGAACAGGGCGAGCAGGGCCACGAGCGGATTTCGATTGCGCATGAGGGGCGTTCCTTCTCCCGATAGCGGGTATTCGCGGGGCGTCAGCATCAATGCGGCGCCGGTCGAAGTCAACCACGCCGACCCCGCCCATACGTCCCGGGCGGCCGTCGATTCAATGGCGCGCGATCCGCTCGGGCGCGGCAACCGGTGATCGGCGGGCCGGGCCGGGTGTACCATCGACCCTGCGCGCCGCGCGGCCGGCTGGAGGATCACCATGGCGTTCGAGGATCGCGTGAGGGCCATCGGCGAAGATCTCTTCGCCCGCATGCAGGGCAATACCCCCGGGGTCTTCGACAAAGCCTGGTGGAGCGGGCAGGTGCTCGAGTGGGCCATGAAGGACCCCGCGTTCAAGACCGAGATGTTCCGCTTCGTCGACGTCTTCCCGGTGCTCGACGGGCCCGAGGAGATCGGGCGCCACATCCAGGAGTATCTGCTGCGGCCGGGCATCAACCCGCCGACGGTCATCAAGATGGCGCTCAAGGGGGCCAACCTGGGGCGGCTGGCGATGAAGGTCGCCGCGGGGCAGATCGCCAAGAACATGACCGGCATGGCGAAGAACTTCATCGCCGGCACCGAGGCGTCGGACGCCTTCGAGGCGCTGCAGACGATGCGCGCGCAGCGGCTGGCCTTCACCGTCGACCTGCTCGGCGAGGCCACCGTCAGCGAGGCCGAGGCCGACGCCTACGCCGCCCGCTATCGCGACCTGATCGGTGGGCTCGCCGAGCGCTGCGCGGCCTGGACGCCCGACCCGCTGCTCGATCGGGACGACGCCGGCGCGATCCCGCGGGTCAACGTCTCGATCAAGGCCAGCGCGATGTACTCGCAGTTCGACCCGCTCGACTTCGAGGGCAGCGTCGCGGCGGCGGCCCGGCGCATGGCGCCGCTCTTCGATCTGGCCCGGGCCGAGGGCGTCTTCCTCAACCTCGACATGGAGCAGCACGCGCTCAAGGATCTGACCCTGGCGCTCTTCGAGCGGGTGGTCGAGGCCCAGCCGGCCCGCTGGTCGGACGCGGGGGTGGTGATCCAGGCTTATCACCGCGACGCCGAGGCCGATCTGGCGCGGCTGATCAAGTGGGCGAAGAAGCAGAAGCGGCGCATCACGATCCGGTTGGTCAAGGGCGCGTATTGGGACTACGAGACGGTCCGCGCGGCTCAGGAGGGCTGGCCGTCGCCGGTCTGGCTCGACAAGGCCGACAGCGACGCCTGCTTCGAGCGCTGCGCGGCGCTGATGCTGAGCAATCACAAGTACGTGCGCGCGGCCATCGGCAGCCACAACGTGCGCAGCCTGGCCTACGCCATCGCCAGCGCCGAGAAGAACCGGGTGCCCATCGAGGGCTACGAGATCCAGTGCCTCTTCGGCATGGCCGAGCCGATCAAGGCCGCCTGCGTCGAGCGCGGGCATCGGGTGCGGGTCTATGCGCCCATCGGCGAGCTGATCCCGGGCATGGCCTATCTGGTGCGGCGGCTGTTGGAGAATACGAGCAACGAGAGCTGGCTGCGCCAGGGCTTCGCCGAGGGGCGCTCGCAGGACGAGCTGCTCGCCGCGCCTGTGGCGAAGGGCCGCGGCGCGATGCTGCGCGCGGTGCCCGGCGCCCGCTCGTCGGCGGACGATCCGGCGCCTTTCGTCAACGAGCCGCTGCGCGACTTCGTCGATCCCGACGTGCGGGCGAGCTTCGCCAAGGCGGTCGCCCGGGTCGACAAGCAGATCGGCCGGGGCTACGGGCCGGTGATCGACGGCAAGACGCTGCAGACCGGCAAGACCCTGGCCAGCGTCGACCCCAGCGACGGGCGGCCCATCGCCGAGGTGCACCTGGCCCGGGTCGCCGAGGCCGATCGGGCGGTGGAGGCGGCGCGGGTCTTCTGGCCGACGTGGCGCGATACGCCGGTTCGCCAGCGGGTGCAGGTGCTCTTCGACCTGGCGGCGAAGATGCGCGCCGAGCGCGACGGGCTCGCGGCGCTGATGGTGCGCGAGGTGGGCAAGCCGTGGCGCGAGGCCGACGCCGACGTCGCCGAGGCGATCGACTTCTGCGAGTACTACGGCCGCGAGATGCTGCGGCTGGACGTGCCCCGGCTGATGCAGCGGCTGCCCGGCGAGACCAACCACCTCAGCTATCGCGGCCGCGGGGTATGCGTCGCCATCGCCCCGTGGAACTTCCCGCTGGCCATCTTCACCGGGCTGGTGACCGCGCCGCTCGTCGCCGGCAACTGCGTCGTCGCCAAGCCCGCCGAGCAGTCGATGCTCATCGCCGCCCGCTTCGTCGAGCTGGCCTACGCCGCCGGCGTGCCCCCGGGCGCGCTGCAGTTCGTGCCCGGCGTCGGCGAGGAGGTCGGCGCGTACCTGGTGGCCCATCGGGCGGTCTCGACCATCGCCTTCACCGGTTCGAAGGCGGTCGGGCTGGCCATCTGGCAGGCGGCGGGGCAGACCGATCCGGGGCAGGCGCGGCTCAAGCGGGTGGTCTGCGAGATGGGCGGCAAGAACGCGGTGATCGTCGACAGCGACGCCGATCTGGACGAGGCGGTGACCGGCGTGCTGCACAGCGCCTTCGGCTTCGCCGGCCAGAAGTGCAGCGCCTGCAGCCGGGTCATCGTGCTCGCCGAGCAGTACGACGCCTTCGTCGAGCGGCTGAGCGAGGCCACCCGCAGCATCGTCCTGGGGCCGGCGGACGACCCGGCCAGCGCGCTGGGGCCGGTGATCGACGCCGAGAGCCAGCGGCGGCTGATGGGCGCCATCGATGCGGCGATCGCCCGCGGCAACCGGGCGCTGGTCGGCGGCGAGCCGGTGCGGCGGGCGGGGTTCTACGTGCCGCCGACGGTCTTCGTCGACGTCGCGCCCGACGATCCGCTGGCTCGCGACGAGCTCTTTGGGCCGGTGCTGGCGATCATCCGCGCCGACGACTTCGAGCAGGCGATCGACATCGCCAACGGCACCGACTACGCGCTGACCGGCGGGCTCTTCAGCCGCTCGCCGGCGCGCATCGCCCGAGCCCGCGAGGCGCTGGACGTGGGCAATCTCTACATCAACCGCGGCATCACCGGCGCGGTGGTCGGCCGTCAGCCCTTCGGCGGCTCGCGCATGAGCGGCGGCGGCACCAA
Source organism: bacterium (assembly GCA_030427205.1). Classification (GTDB taxonomy): domain Bacteria; phylum Myxococcota_A; class Bradymonadia; order UBA7976; family UBA1532; genus JACKDM01. The sequence continues at coordinate 272,448 of JAUHXC010000010.1, forward strand.
GGCCGGCGGGCCGGACTATCTGTTGAGCTTCCTCGACCCGCGCACGGTCACCGAGAATACGCTGCGGCGGGGCTTCGCGCCGGAGGAGTGACCGGCGCGCGAAGAGCGGGGCTCACGGCAGGGTGCCGGGCAGCGCGTCCCGCGCTTCTCGCAGCCGCTCCGCGCTGATCGGCGGTACACCCTTGGTGCGCGGCGGGTGGAAGTCCATGCGCAGCGTGCGGGCGAACGGACAGCCGTCGGGGCCCGGGCCGACCACCGGCTCGACCTGCACCAGCGTCTCTTCGCGGATCACGTCCCCGTGTTGGACCACCACGATCGTCGGCGTGCCCTGGGGCTCGCGCACGCCCCGCAGCCGCCCGTGCAGCGCCTGACGGTAGGTCTTGCGAAAGCGCGCCGCGCAGCGCGGGCGCTGCACCGGGCGGCCGTCGCGGCTGAGGCAGAGGTCGCGCTCGCCCTTCACGTCGACGGCGAGGGTCAGCCCGGCCATGCACTGGCGCGCGTCGGGGGCCATGCGGCACAGGGCGCCTCGCGGCAGCGCGGCCACCCGCGCCGGATCGAGCCCCTCGACCGCGCTACACGGGGCGTCGGGCGGCTGAGCCCTCGCGGCGCCGACGGCGAGCAGGCACCATAGAGCGCATGAAGCTGCTGACCTTCCAGGCGCGCCGATTCGCATGGACCCCCCACTCGGTCGGGCTGCCGCCGGATCACGCGGCCCTCGTCGCCGTCGATCCCGAGCCGGGCGCGGTCGACGAGGCGGTGGTCGCCTGGCTGCACGTCGAGGCGCGGGACGCCGCCGACGAGGCCCGGGCGTTCAAGAAGACGCTGAAGCATATCAAGTGGGTGGCCAACAAGCGGCAGCTGAAGACCATCGCGCTGCACGTCTTCGCCCACCTGGGCGGCGAGAACGCCGAGCCGGCCTTCGCCCGGGCCTTCGTCGCGCGGCTCGCCGAGCGGCTGCGCACGACCGGCTACACCGTCGCCGAGACCCCGTTCGGCTGGTTCTGCGGCTGGCAGCTCGACGTCTACGGGGAGAGCATGGCCAAGGTCTTCAAGGACATCTGAGATGACGAACGCCCGCCCGCTGCGGCTGATCCTGATGTCGGATACCCACGGCCGCGAGGGGGCTCATCCGGTGCCCGACGGCGATATCCTGCTGCACGCGGGCGATCTGACCGACGTGGGCCGGGCGCGGGAGATCGCGGCGGTGAACGCGGGGCTCGGCGCGCTGCCCCATCGCCACAAGCTGGTCATCGCGGGCAATCACGACTTCCTCTTCGAGAACGATCCGCCCGCGGCGCGGGCGCTGATGACCGGCGTCACCTACCTCGAAGACACCGCCGCCGACGCCGCCGGGCTGAAAGTCTGGGGCAGCCCGTGGCAGCCGTGGTTCTTCGACTGGGCGTTCAACCTGAAGCGGGGTGCGGCGCTGGCCGAGAAGTGGGCGCGCGTACCCGACGACGTCGACGTGCTCGTGACCCACGGGCCGCCCTACGGCATCGGCGACCGCTGCCACGACGGTCGGCGGGTGGGCTGTCGGGCTCTGCTCGACCGGGTGCGCGCGCTGAAGCCGCGGCTGCACGTCTTCGGCCACATCCACGAAGACCGCGGCTGGTGGCAGATCGGCGAGACGCTCTTCGTCAACGCGGCGCAGAACTACGATACCCACCCGGCGATGGTCGTCGAGTGGAGCGATACGGGGCCGCGGATCGTCGAGGGCGAGGCCGGCGGGCCCATCGATCCCTCGTAGCGCTCGCCCGAATGCAGATACCCGACCGCTCGGGCATGGCGTAGAGTGCCGCGCACGCCGAGGGAGGCAGACCATGAAGATCCGAAAAGTCGCGTTCACGCTCATCCCCGTCCGCGATACCGACCGCGCCCGCGCCTTCTACGAGGGCCTGCTCGGCCTCGAGCCGGGGCTGACGGCGGGGGACGGCATGTGGACCGAGTACGACCTGCCCGAGGGCGGCTGCATCGCGCTCTTCCGCGATCCGAGCGGCAACGCGACGCCCAGCGCCAACGCCGGCAGCATGGTGGCCATCGAGGTCACCGATCTCGACGGCTGGATCGCGACGCTCGAGGCGAAAGGCGTCGAGTTCAAGGCGCGCCTCATCCCGTCGCCCGTCTGCCGGATGTCGATCCTGACCGACCCCGAGGGCAACGGGCTGATGCTGCACGAGCTGAAGCGTACAGCGACCGGACATTGAAGTTGACCAGGGATCGCGCAGACCGATTCGCCGAGGGCAAGGCGCGAGACGCAGACGCTGCTGGGGGCAACGGCAAGTCGAGCAACGCCGCCATCGGCGAATCGGGCAAGCGAGCACGGTCAGATTCAATGTCTGGTAACTCTACTGTCGTCGTTCCAACCGGAACCACGAACCACCACAAGGCACTGCGCTGAAAGAGCTTTTCGGATAGGTGGCGTTCCACCGCTGAACTATCCCCAGCCCGATGTTCCGAATCCGTTCCACTTTCGGTTCAGCTCGGCTCGTCGTCGCCCTTGTCGACCACCAGCGCTTCGACCGCGTCGACGAGCTGGTCGTCGCCGACATGGGCGTAGCGCTCGGTCATCGTCACCGAGTGGTGCCCCATCAACTGCTGCACGACCTTGAGCGAGCAGCCCCGCAGCACGAGCTGCGACGCGAACGTATGCCGCAGGTCGTGGAACCGGATGCGCCGCAGGCCGGCGCGCTTCAGGGCACGGTCCAGCGCCTGATTGGCGATGGCCTGCCCGTACACCGGCTGCCCTTTCCGACTCGGGAAGACCAGCTCGCCGGGCGTGCGCTCGCGCCACGCGGAGAGCACGTCGACGAGGTCGGCCGCGATGGGCACCTCACGGCTCTTGCCGTTCTTCGGTGTGCCGAGCTGCCCCATCCAGACCGTGTAGCGGACCGTGAGCCGTCGCCGTTCGAGGTCGATCTCCGACCAGTGCAAGCCGAAGATCTCGCCCTTGCGCAGCCCGGTCCGCAGCGCGATGTAGAAGAACGTGAACCACCGCAGGTTCATGGTCTTCGTCGCGTCGAGCAGCCGCTCCGACTCACCGGGGCGCAGCCACTCGGTCGGCTTGATCTGCTTGCGCATCATCCTGATGGTCGGCATCTCGCGGATCACGCCCCAATTGACCGCGCAGCGCATCAGTCGGGCGAGGGCCGCCAGGTGCCGGTTGACGGTGTTCACCGCCAGCCCCTGGCTCAGTTGCTGCGCGCGGAACGTCTCCACGTCCCGCTGCGTGATCCGGTCCAGCCGCCGCTTGCCAAAGAACGGAACGAGGTGGTTGCGCAAGGTGCGACTCTTGCGGTCCTGCTCGCTCGGCTTGTTGTGGACCTGCACCGAGGTGCGCATCCACTCGGGCGCGAATTCGGCCAGGGTCGGCACCGCTGCCGCAGGCACCGCGCGAAGCTCGAGCGTCGTGGAGGTCAACTCGAGCCGAAGCTCGACCTCGTACGCCTTCGCCCCGCGCTTTGTCTGCACCGGGCTGACCCGCCGAATCCGCTTGCCGTCGACGATGAAGTCGACGACCCACTTTCCTCTCCACTTCTTGACCGCCATGACCATTCTCCGTGGTCGGTGGCGGGCGCGTGGATTCGGCC
>JAUHXC010000011.1 GCA_030427205.1 bacterium
GGCGGTGTTGATCAACCGAGCGGGCTCGTTGGTCCCGTCGGCGGCGATCTCGGCGAGTGCTGTCCCAGGCGGGGGTCCCGTCGACGGCGTTCGCCATGAAGTCACTTCGCTCGATGGTCCCGTCGGCGGCGATCCGGGTGAGCGCTGTCCCAGACGGGGGTCCCGTCGACGGCGTTCGCCATGAAGTCACTTCGCTCGATGGTCCCGTCGGCGGCGATCTCGGCGAGCGCTGTCCCAGACGGGGGTCCCGTCGACGGCGTTCGCGATGAAGTGAGTTCGCTCGATGGTCCCGTCGGCGGCGATCTCGGCGAGCGCTGTCCCAGGCGGGGGTCCCGTCGACGGCGGTTGTGATGCACTGCGTTCCCTCGGAGGCCCCGTCGGCGGCGATCCGGGCGAGCGCTGTCCCAGGCGGGGGTCCCGTCGACGGCGTTCGCCATGAAGTGAGTTCGCTCGATGGTCCCGTCGGCGGCGATCCGGGCGAGTGCCGTCCCAGACGGGGGTCCCGTCGACGGCGTTCGCCATGAAGTGAGTTCGCTCGATGGCCCCGTCGGCGGCGATCCGGGCGAGCGCTGTCCCAGACGGGGGTCCCGTCGACGGCGTTCGCCATGAAGTCACTTCGCTCGATGGTCCCGTCGGCGGCGATCCGGGCGAGTGCCGTCCCAGACGGGGGTCCCGTCGACGGCGTTCGCGATGAAGTCAGGTCGCTCGATGGTCCCGTCGGCGGCGATCCGGGCGAGCGCTGTCCCAGACGGGGGTCCCGTCGACGGCGTTCGCCATGAAGTCAGTTCGCTCGATGGTCCCGTCGGCAGCGATCCGGCCGAGCGCCGTCCCAGGCGGGGGTCCCGTCGACGGCGGTTCTGATGAGCTGCGTTCCCTCGGAGGTCCCGTCGACGGCGATCTGACGAAGCATCGTTCCGGAAGGGGGCCCCGCCGACGACGGCTCTCGTGAACTGCGTGCGCTCGCTGGTTCCATCAGAGGTTGCGCCGCAGCACCGTCGGGCTCCAGATGTCTTTGCGGGTGGGCGTGAGCCAGGTCGCCGCGGGGAACGGTACGCCGGTGTGGTCGGCGACGTCCTTGGCGAACCTGGTGCAGTTGTACTCGAGCAGGCTGTAGTCCTTGGGGCTGCGGTACTGGTCGTAGGCGAACTTCAGGCCGGTCTTCCAGCGGTCGAAAGGCACCGGGACGCGCCGGCTGCGGGCCATGTCTTCGGTCGCGCTGTGGGTCTCGGGGTGCGAGACGCGGCCGGGCACCGCGTCGAAGGGGCTGTCTCCCGTGGCGCCGGGGTACAGGCCGAAGCTGCGCGCGTCGGCGGTCTGCCCGGTGCTCGTCTCGGTGTGGAAGCTGACCCAGGTGTGGCCCACGCCGGCCGCCATCAGCCCCGCGACGTAGTCCTCTTTGCGTTCCTTGCGGGCCCGCGGCGTATCGTCCGTGCCCGGCGGGGCCGGCTGCCAGTCCTCGGTGAACTCGTCGGCCACCTCTCGGGCCGCCTCGTCCTTGATCTCGCCGCCCGTCTTACGGGTGAACCACTGCATCGCCTTCATGCGGGACCGCTTGATCGCGAAGGTGTCGTAGCGCTCATGCCCGGTGACGGCGTGGATGTTGAAGACATAGGTCATGTCGTCGGCGGCGTCTTCGGGCAGGGCGCGCACCGCGTCGCGCCAGGCATCGAACCGCGCGACCCGATCGGGCTTGCGCTGCAGCCGCCCGCGGTCCCAGTCGACGCTCTCGATCAGCGCGCGCGCCGCGGCGACCTTGCGCTGCTTGTCGCGGCCGCCGGCGCCCTCGTTGGCCGCAATGTATTTGCGCGCCTGGGCCTCGATGGCGTTGTGCAGCACCTGCCGCCGGGTCGCCGCGTCGGCTGCGTCCCCGGCGATCGCGTGCCACTGTTCGACGAGGCCGAGCAGCGCTTTGTACTTGCCCCGCGACGACGGGGCGCCGCCGTAGGCCCGCATGTCGTCGACGGTGATCAGGCATTGCACCACCGGCGCGCTCGGCCGGCCCAACGTCGGCGGCCGGCCGGGCCGGCGCACCCCGGACTGCTGCACCGCGTGGGCGATCTCGTGGCGCAGCACCGCCTGCCCGCTGCGGGTCTCGACGGCGCAGCGGGCGGGGTCGAGCCAGATGGTCCGGCCGACGGTGGCCGCGGTGGCGCCGAGCCCGCGGGTGACCTCGGCGGCGCGGCGGTCGCTGTGCAGCCGGATGCCGCTCAGGTCGACGCCGAAGCGGGGTTCGAGGCTGCGGCGCAGGTGCGCCGAGAGCGGGCGGCCACGCTCGAAGCCGCGGCGGATGGCGGCGCCGGTCTCGGCGTCGACGGGCGCGCCGCCACGGGGCCGCGGTCCGCGGGCCGGCGGCGGCGCGCGGCCGCCCGCGGGCTGAGGGCGGTCGGGCGCGGTGCGCTCGGCGGCGCGATGGGCCGCGTCTTCGAACCGATCGTCGGCCGGGCGTACGGTGAGGCCGGGGTCGGTGGCGGGGGTCGCGGCGGCCCGCATCCGCCGCAGCAGGGCGCCGACGCTGCGGTTGCCCATGCCGCGCCCGGCGTCATGCCCGGCGCCATGTTCGGCGTTGGCGCGCCGGGCGCCGGTCTCGCCCGGCCGCTTGGCGATGGCTCTGGTCGCGCGGGTCATGGCTCTCCCCGAGGCGTCGGAACAGCGTAGACCAGCGCTACGCCGCTGAACAGGTGGCCCGCCAGGGCCGCCGGGGGCGTTCAGGGGGCGTCTTCGTCGTACGGCGCGGCCTCGGGCTGCGCCGGTATCGGATCGAGCGCGGGCGGGGCATCGGGGGTCGCGGGCGGGGCATCTTCGGGCGCGGTCGAGGGGTCGCCGGGCGCTGCGGGTGGCTCCGCGGGCGCCGCGGGCGGCGGTTCGGCCCGGTCGACGGCATTACGCAGCTGCTGCAGCGGGTCGACGGTGCGGGCGCGGAAGGCGGCGCGCAGCACCTCGGCGGACAAGCCGTCGGCCTGCTCGGCGTCGACGTGCGCCCCGTTGCCGGCGGCGGCGATGGCCCGATGCTGGGGGCGCACGAGGCGGTCGTGCTCGCGGGTGATGCCCCGGCGGCGGCCGTAGCCCGGCGGCGGGGTCGAGAGCATGTAGATCCGGCCGCCGGCGGCGGCGAAGCGGCGGGCGGTGTCGAGGCAGGGGCCCGCGCCGGGGTCGTCGGCGGCGGCGTCGCTGGTGGTGAGAATCAGCTTGATGGCGCCGGGTCGCCAGCGGGCCTTCTCCGCGGCGCCGAGGCCGCCGCAGAGCCACTCGGGGCGGTCGTCGTCGACGCCGGTGCTGGTGGCCTCGATGCCGGCGAGGAAGTCGGCGAGCTCGGCGGCGTCGGCGGTCAGCGGGTGCTGTTCGAGGCGCATGCCGGGGGCCTCGCGGCGGTCGCGGAAGACGATGGCGCCGACCCGGGCGGTGGGGCTGACGACGCGCAGGGTGTCGACGGTGGCCCGCAGGTTGCGCCGGGTGGCGTCGAGGCCGGCGGCCATGGACGCGGTGCCGTCGATGACGAGCATGACGTCGACGGGGCGGGCGGTCAGCGGGTCGAGCTCGCCGAGCACGGCGCGCACGCTCTGGTCGAGTGCGGCGGCGCGTCCGCTGGCCTGCTGCGCCCGCTGCTCGCTGGTGGCCAGGGCGGCGGTGAGGGCCTCTTTGTCGGCGATGAGGCCGTCGCGCTCGGCGAGCAGGCGGTCGCGATCGGCCTGCAGGGCGGCGAGGGCCACGCTGGCTTCGCTGGCGGCGCCGCTGGCCCGGCGGGCGGCGGCCTCGGCGATCCGCTTGCGGTCGAGGGCGGCGATACGCGCCGATTCGGCTCGGGCCCGGGCCTCGGCCTCGGCCACCAGCGAGTCGCGGGCGTCGGTGAGCGAGGTGCGGATGTGCATCACCGCGACGAGGAAGAGCAGCAGCACGCAGCCGAGCGCGGTGGTCAGGATGTCGGCCAGCGAGGTGCCGAAGACCTCGGCGCCTCGGCGGCCGTCGCGGCGGCGGCGGCTCATCGCTCGGGCCCGAAGGGGCCGTCGTCGCTTTCGAGGTCGCCGTCGCCCATGGTGTAGGGGGTCGAGGTCTCGCCTTCGGGCAGGTCGAGCCGGGTCGAGGGGCCGACGGCGTAGCCCCGGGTCGGCTGGCGGGGGCGGGCCGGCGCGCCTTCGCGGCGCACGATGAGCGGCTGCTCGCCCTGGCGGCGCAGGGCGCCGAGCTCGTGCTGCAGCCGGGGCAGCGCGGCGCGGGTCTCGCGGGCGGCCTGCACCAGCTCGGTGACGGCGCCGTCGATGGGCGGCAGGGCTTCGAGGCGGCGGGCGACGGCGGCGAGCGCGGTGTCGATGGCCTGCATGCTGCGCTCGATGCGGGCGACGGTCTCGGCCTGGCGGTCGAGGGCGGCCTCGGCGGGGGTCTGCTGGGCGAGGCCGGCCAGGTCGAGGCGCTGCACGTAGCCGGCGCCCAGGTCGCGCTCGATGCGCTCGAGCAGGCGCTTGTCGCGGCCTTCGAGGCCCACTTCGAGCAGCTTGAGCGGCACGACGAGCGCCAGGGCGAGCAGGGTGGTGTCGAAGGCGACCGCGAGCCCGGTCACCGCGGGGATGAGCGCGGCGAGGTCGTCGCCGACGCCGGTGATGACCCCGTCGAAGCTGGCGATGGCCCCGGCCATGCCGACGACGGTGCCCAGGAAGCCCGACAGCGGCAGCAGCCACATGGCGGCGGTGAGCGGGCGGTAGTCGTCCTCGACCCGGGCGTGGGCCCGGTCGACGGCCTGGGTGGCGGCTTCGAGCAGCTCGTCGCGGGTGGGGCGCTGGCTGCGGAAGTAGCTGAGGACGGCGTAGAGCACATCACCGGCGAGGGTGTCGCGCAGGCGGGTGAGCACCTCGAGGCGGCCGGGCAGCTCGCTGCGATCGACGGCGCCGTGCCGCAGCTCGCGGCAGGCGTCGAGGGCCCGGCGCTCGCCGGCGTGCACCACGAGGCGGCGCAGGATGTGGCCCACGCCCCAGAAGAAGAGGCCGACGGTCAGCGGCTGGCTGAAGCCGCGATCCCAAAGCAGCGTATGCAGCCGGGTCTCGGGGGCGAGCGCGTCGACGGCGAAGAAGAGCCCGGCGGTGCCGGCGACGGCGGCGAGCAGGGGGATGAAGCGGGTCCAGCCGCCGACGAGGGCGGCGGCGCCGCGGGAGGCGGTGAGTTGGCGGGGGTGGGCGATGTCCATGGGCGGCTCCCGCGGTGTGGGGTCGCCCATAGAATCAGCGGCGGGGGCCGATTTGTTCAACCGGCCCGCCGATTAGGGCTTGGAAGGAAATTACTCGGACCCGCGAGGGCGTGAGCTCGGCCCCCAGTCGCCAGCGCCCCCGCAGCCGGCGACGCAGTCGTACCAGAGGTACGGCGAGGAGTCGGCGAGGAGGCAAGCGGCGAATGGGGGTCGAGATCGCGGCCGCAGCCCGAGTAATTTGCTGACAAGCCCTTACATCGGCTCGCCGCAGAACGCGCCGAACTCGTCATCGACGCAGACGAAGTCGAAGTCGGCGCAGTTGTCGGTGAAGTTGACCCGGTACTCGCAGGTGGGCTGGCCGTCGTCGCCGACGACGCACTGCCCGTCGCCGCCGTAGAAGGCGACGGTGGTGGGGTCCTGGCAGAAGGCCGGCGGCGGGTCGAAGCAGAAGACGTCGGCGCAGGGGTCGCGCACGATGTCGAGGTCGATGGCCGCCTCGGCGGAGTAGCCGTTCTCGAGCCCGTCGCTGTCGCAATAGGCCCAGGTGCGCCCGCCGTCGACGCTGAAGCGGAAGGCCATGTCGTAGGCCCCGCTCACCGGCTGGCCGGGGTCGAACGAGGCGGTGTACTCGTCGTAGGCGGGCGTGCCGCGGTCGTCGCCGTTGTAGCCGGGGGTGTCGATGGCCGGGGTCCAGCTCCAGTCGAGGTTGCCGGCGGGGTCCGATCCGCGCGGCCCGTAGCCGCCCTCGGCGACGAGCAGGCCGTCGAGGTCGACGAGCGGGGAGCGGTCGGTGATGCCGGCCTCGAAGACCAGGCCGGTGACTTCGAGCGGCGGGTTGAAGCCGCCGGCCTGCCACTCGGTGGGCACGACGGGGAAGTTGAAGCGGCAGTCGTCGACGGTGACGTCGACCTCGGGGCACTGCGGGTTGGGCAGGCCGGGGGTGCCGAGGTGGTCGAGCGCGGCGTCGCCGCCGGGGTCGGCGAAGTAGACCACCTCGCCGAGGCACCAGTTGATGCCCTCGTCGTTGGCGTCGAAGTCGTAGGCGTCGGGGTCGAGGCTGATCGAGGCCGCCGAGGCGTCGGGGAAGGTGAAGCCGTCGTCGTAGCCGAAGGTGTCGACGAGCGCCGCGCCGCAGTACAGGTTGAGCCGGCCGGCGGCGTTGGGCAGGGCGAAGTCGAAGGTCTGCGCGACCTGCAGCCCGCCGTTGACTTCGGGGTCGGCGGAGCGGGCGAGCAGCGCGACGCCGCCGGCGGCGAGGTTGATCGTCAGCCGGGTCGAGGCGCCGCCTTCGAGGCCCATGGTGCAGCCGTCGAGCACGAGGTCGCGGTCGGTGGTATTGGTCAGCTCGATCCACTCGGCCTGGTTCTCGGCGAGCACGCCCTGGGGGTCGTAGAGCATCTCGCTGAAGACCACGTCGCCCTCGCCGGCGATGGCGTCGGGCGATACGCAGCGCCCCGCGGCGCAGGCCTGTCCGATCGCGCCGCAGTCGACGAGGTCGAAGTCGTAATCACAGGTCGCGGCGTCGTCGACGATGTTGCACGTGCCGAGCGCGTGGTAGGCGGCGACGGTGGTGGCGTCGAGGCACTCGTCTTCGGGCACGTCGACGCACGGGTTGGGGTCGCAGGCCCCGAGGTTGTCGCCGCACGAGGGGTTGGGCTGCCCGGGGGTGCCGAAGTGCGGCGGGTCGCCGTCGAAGTAGGCCCCGGTGGCGTTGCACCACGCCTCGCCGAGGTCGTTGAGCTCGGCGTCGACGAAGTCGGGGTCGAGCTGGTAGGCCACCGCGGGGATGTTGCCCGGGAAGCCGGCGAGCGCGTAGTCGACCGCGTCGATGGTGGTCTGCCCGCAGCGCAGCTCGACGATGTCGCCGCCGTTGTTGAGGCTGAAGTTGAAGATGCCGTCGGGCGCGATGCCGCCGTTGGCCGCCGGGTTGAGCGAGCGGGCGAAGAGCAGGATCGCGTCGGCGGGCACGAGCAGGTCGCCCACCGCGAGCCCGTTGGCGCGGTCGCGCACCTCGCACCCGGCGAGGTCGAGCAGCTCGCCGCTGACGTTGATCAGCTCGAACCACTCGCCGGCCTGCTCGTCGATCTCACCTTCGGTATTGCGCTGGATCTCGTTGACGACGATGTCGCCCGGCTCGGGGGCCCGGGCGCCGGCGGCGTCGCAGAGGCCGTCGACGCAGCCGGCGGCCCCGCAGTCTTCGCGGATCTCTTCGGGCGGGATGCACACCGGCTCGCCGTCGACCGCTTCGCACGCGGTGACCCCGTAGCTGACGGCGACGTCGCCCTCGCAGAAGGCGGCGGGCGCGTCGGCGCAGGGGTTGGGGTCGCAGGGGTCGCCCGCCGGGCACTCGCGGTTGGGCAGCCGCGGGGTGCCGAGGTGCTCGGGGTCGAAGATGTAGGGGTCTTCGGCGAGGCACCAGTTGCGGCCGAGGTCGTTCTGCTGGGCGTCGAGCCGGTTGCTCGAGAGGTTGATCGAGGCCGCCCGCGCGTCGGGGAAGGCGCCGCCGTCGTCGTAGTTGACGGTGTCGATCAGCGCGCCGTCGCAGCGCAGGTTGACCTCGTCGCCGCCGTTGGTCAGCGAGAAGTCGAAGGTGCCGTCGACCTCTTGCAGGCCGCCGTTGAGGATCGGGTCGTCGACCCGGGCGAAGAGCGCGTAGCCCCGCGCGGCGATCTCGACGCCGGCGATGGGGGTGCCGCTCGCCGAGTCGGCGATCTCGCAGCCGTCGAGGCTGAGCGGGGTGTCGGTGGTGTTGTACAGCTCGATCCACTCGGCGAAGTTCTCGTCGAGCCCGTTGTGCGGGTCGTAGAGGATCTCGCTGACGATGACCTCGCCCGGCGCGGGGAGCCGCGCCCCGCCGCAGGCGCCGTTGACGCACTGCGCGTCGACGCAGTCTTCGCGCTGCTCGGGGTAGTCGCAGGTGGCGAGGCCGATGGCGTCGACGCCGCAGACGCCCACGTCGGGGTAGGTCACGGCGGTGTTGCCGTCGCAGACGCTGACCGGCGGGTTCACGCAGGGGTTGGGCGCGCAGGGGTTGGCCGGCGGGTCGACCACCAGCCGCCCGGCGTCTTCGACCCGGTAGCCGTCCGACGAGCCGGCGTCGCCGCTGTCGCAGACCTGCCAGGTGCGGCCGCCGTCGACGCTGAAGCGGAAGGCGAGGTCGTACTCGCCGGGGATCGGCATGACCACGTCGGCGCGGTACTCGTCGTTATTGGGCTCGCCGAGCCCGCCGGCGCCGTCGTAGTCGGCGTTGGGGAAGCCGGGGGTCCAGACCCACTCGGGGTTGTCCATGGGCAGCGAGCCGTCGGGGCCGTAGCCCACCGCGGCCAGGATGAGCCCGGTGCCGTCGTTGAGCGGGCTGAGGTCGGTGATGCCCTCTTCGTAGATCCGGCCGTAGACGATCTGCACGGTCTCGAACTCGGCCTGCAGCTCGCTGGGGAACTGCAGCCGGCAGAAGTCGACCTCGCTGTCGCACGGCGGGTTGGGCGCGCCGGGCGAGCCCCACTGCGCCGGGTCGACCGAGTAGCGGGTGCGCGAGGGGCACCAGCTGGCCGGGTCGTCGTTGAGCGCGGGGTCGACGGCGCCGTCGCGCAGCTGGATCGAGAACCCGCGCACCGGCGGGAAGCCGCCGCGCTCGTCGTAGGTCACCGTGTCGACGATGATGCCGCCGCACGAGACGGTGAGGCTGTCGTCGGTATTGTTGAGGCCGAAGTCGAAGACGCCGCGCACGTTCTCCAGGCCGCCGTTGACCGCCGGGTCGGCGCTGCGGGCGAAGACGGCGTACTCGCCGACCTCGATCTCGACGTCGTCGGCCGGGCTCTCGTTGTTGGCGTCGGCGAAGACGCAGGTGCGCATCGACAGCGGCGCGTCGCTGGCGTTGTACAGCTCGAAGTACTCGGCGGTGTTGTCTTCGAGGCCGTCGTGCGGGTCGTAGAGGATCTCGGTGATGACCAGATCGCCGGGCAGCGGGTCGCGCACCTCGCCGCGCACGCAGGCCCCGTCGGCGCAGCCGAGCGGGCAGGCCGTGATCTCTTCGGCGTACTCGCAGACCGGCAGCCCGCCTTCGTCGGCGCAGGCGCCGACGGCGGCGTAGGCCACCTCGGTGTCGGCGTCGCGGCACTCGGACGGCGGCGGCTCGTCGCACGGGTTGGGCAGGCAGGGGTCGGCCGGGTCGCCGACGACGACGTGGCCGGCGTCGGCGGGCTGGTAGCCGTTGATCGAGCCCGGCTCGCGGTCGCAGAAGGCGTAGCTGCGGCCGTCGTCGGCGCTGAAGCGCCAGGCGACGTCGTAGCGGCCGGGCGGCAGGTCGGCGAGGGTCGCGCGGTAGGTGTCGGCGTTGGCGGCGTCGTTCTCCGGGTCGCCCTGGCCGACCATCCAGACCCAGGTGCGGTCCTGGGTGGGGTCGCTGCCCGCCGGGCCGTAGCCCACGCCGCCGCGCAGCCGCACGTCGGCGTCGACGCCGCGGCTGCGGTCGGTGATGCCGGCGGCGACGAGCAGCGCGGTGCTCTCGACGTCTTCGCCGAGCGCGACGTTGGCCTCGTCGGGGCTGAGCAGGGTGCAGATCGTCAGCGTGGGGCAGCTCGGGTTGGGCCCGCCGGGCGTGCCGTGGTGGTCGCCGCCGGGCGCGTCGAAGTAGACCGGCAGGGTGCGGCACCAGTTGGCGCCGATGTCGTTGGTGAACGCGCCGGTCTGGTCGGGGTCGAGGGAGACGCTGTAGGCGGTCGCCGCGGGGAAGTTGCCGCCGACGTCGTAGGCCACCGCGTCGATCTCGACGCCATCGCAGGTCAGCGCGATGCGGTCGCCCTCGTTGCCCAGGCCGAAGTCGAAGGTGCCCTGGGCCTGCAGCCCGCCGTTGGCCGCCGGGTCGCCGTTGCGGGCGAGCAGCACGTAGCCGCCGGGCGCGACGTTGATCGCGCCGAGGGCCGAGGTATTGCCGGCGTCGTCGCCGATGGTGCACCCGTCGAGGCCCACCTCGCGGTCGCTGGCGTTGTACAGCTCGATCCACTCGCCGTCGGCGTCGGCGAGGTCGCCGGTGGCGTCGTAGAGGAACTCGGTGATCACCGCCTCGCCCACCGCGGGCGGCGCGGCGGGCACGAAGCACTCGCCGTCGATGCAGCGGGCGCCGGGCGGGCATTCGAGCCGGTCTTCGGGCCAATTGCACTGCGCCTGACCGTCGACCGCCTCGCAGACGCCGGGGTCGCGGGGGCTGATGATGGTGACGCCGTCGTCGGCGCAGCGCGGCGCGGGCGGCGGCGGGCAGACGAAGCCGTCGCACAGGTCGCCGCCGACGGGGATGGCCTCGAGCTGGCCGGCGTTGCGCGGCTGGTAGCCGTCCTCCGATCCGGCGCCGAGGTCGCAGTAGGTCCAGGTCTCGCCGCGGTCGAGGCTGACCCGCCACGCGTAGTCGTAATCACCCGGCGCGGGCACGGTCAGCTCGGCGACGTACTCGTCGTTGTCGGGCTCGCCGCGGGCGGCGCCGTCCCACTCGGGGTTGCCGGCGCCGGCGACCCACTGCCAGTCGGCGTTGCCCGCCGGGTCGGAGCCGTCGGGGCCATGGCCCGCCTCGGCGATCAGCCCGGGGATGAAGTCGACCTCGGGCGTGTCATCGGTCCAGGTGGCTTCGTAGAGCACGCCGAAGACCTCGAAGGTGGTGCCTTCTTCGGCGCGCACCGCCTCGGGGAACTGCAGCCGGCAGTAGTCGATGCTCGGCGGCGGGCAGGCGGGGTTGGCCGCGCCGGGCGTGCCGCGGTGGGCGCCGGCTTCGCCCGGCTCGCCGAAGTAGACGTCGCCGTCGGCGGCCGGGCACCAGCCGGGCCCGTCGTCGTTGGCGCCGGCGTCGCGCACCGACGGGTCGAGGCTCAGCGAGGCGCCCGAGACCGGCACGAAGCCGTTCTGGGTGTAGTCGACCTCGTCGACGTCGAGGCCGTTGCAGCGGATGCCGAACAGGTCGCCGTCGTTGCCGAGGCGGAATTCGAAGGTGGCGGCGACGTCGACGCCGCCGTTGACCTCGCGGTCGGCGCTGTGGCCGAGCACGATGCGCCCGCCGGCGGGGATGAGCCCGCCCGCGAGCACCTCGACGTTGCCGTCGTCGTAGACCTCGCAGCCGCCCAGATAGCGCGGGCCGTCGGCGAGGTTGAGCAGCTCGACCCACTCGGCGTCGCCGTCGGAGAGCGGGTCGACGGCGTCGTAGAGGATCTCGGTGATGATCACTTCGCCTTCGCCCGGGTTGGGGGCGAGGTCGACGCAGGCGCCCTGCTCGCAGCGGCCGCCGGCGGCGGCGCAGTCCTGGCGGCTCTCTTCGTCGTGGGTGCACTGCGCTTCGCCGTCGACGGCTTCGCAGGCGCCGGCGGGGGCGTAGGTCACCGCGTCGTCGCCCTCACAGGCGGCCGGCGGCGCCTCGGCGCAGGGGTCGTCGTCGCAGGCGCCGGCCAGCGCGGTCAGGGTGCCGGTCTGCTCGTCCTGGAAGCCGTTCTCCGAGCCGTCGAGGTCGCAGCGCAGCCAGCTCGCCCCGCCGTCGAGGCTGAAGCGGTAGCTCAGCGCGTAGACCCCGGGGGCCGGCGCGTCGACGGTGGCGAGGTACTGGTCGAAGCCGGGGGCGCCGGCCTCTTCGGCGCTCCAGGCGGGGTCGGCCTCGGCGCGGGCCCACATGGGGGCGTCGGCGCCTTCGGCCATCCAGCCGGCTTCGGCGACGAGGTCGAGGTCGGCGTCGACGCCGTCGGTCAGGTCGGTCAGGCCGGCCTCGAAGACGCGGCCGGCGAGGGTCACCGGGCTGCCGGCGAAGACCTCGATCTCCGCCGGGCCGGCGAAGATGCAGGCGTCGGCGACGACGTCGGCCACGCAGCCGCCATCCTGGCAGGTCTGGCGGGCCGGGCAGGCCTGCGCGCTGCCCTCGTAGCGGCACTCGGCGCTGCCGTCGACCACCTCGCAGGTGCCGTCGTCGCCGAATGTGACCACCTCGCCGTTCTCATTGCACGCGGGGCCCGGCGGGCTGTCGCAGACCACGTCGGCGCAGAGGTCGACGTCGGCGACACAGGTATTGTTGTCGAGGTCGCAGGTCTCGCCGTCGTCGCACTCGGCGTCGTCGGTGCAGCAGCCTTCGATCGGCTCGACGACGCACTCGCCCTCGACGCAGCGGCCCTCGCCGCAGACGGCGTCGACGGCGCATTGCACGTCTTCGGTGCAGGGCGGCGGCCCGACGTCGGGTTCGGGGCCGGGGTCCATGTCCGGCTCGGGTCCGGGGGTGACGTCGGGCTCGGGCTCCGGCGTACCGTCGGTCTCCATGTCGACGACCGGGCCGGTATCGGCCGCGGTCCCATCGCCGTCGTCGCAGCCGGCGGCGACCATCATCAATCCGATGGTCGCCAGGGCCACCCACGCTCTGCGCTGCATCCGTCCCCCTCGTTCGCGTCTCGGTGGTTCGCGTCGTATTGGTCGATTCACGCGCGGATGATGTGGTGACGGCGCGATGCGAGTCAAACGACGGGTCGGTGACGGACGCGAGGGCGCGCGGCGCCGCGCCGAACGGGGTCAGAGCTTCTCGTAGTCGGCCGGCTCGTCGGCCGGCGCCGGGCGCTCGACGGGGCGCGCGTCCCGGGGTCTTACCGGGCGCCTCGGGCGGGGTCGCACCGGGCGCTCGGCGGGCGGGCGGGCAGCGGGCGTCGTCGTCTTGCGCGGGCGCAGGGGGCGGGCGGCGTCGGGCTTCGCATCGGGCGCCGCTGCGTCGACGGGCGCGGGCGCCGCGTCGGGCGCGGCGGCGTCGGGTACGGCCGCGTCGGGCGCGGCGGCGGCGGGCTGGGCGGCGGGCTGCACCGCGGCGGTCAACGGGTCCGCGGGCGGCGGCGCGGTCGTCGCCGGCGCGCCGTCGCGCAGCAGCAGGAAGACGACGACGATCGCCAACGCCGCCACCGCGGCGATCCAGGGCCACGGCGTCGGGCGGGCGGGCGGCGGCTCGAGCGGCGCGTCGATCGCCGGCCGCGCGCTGGGCGGCGGCGGGCCGTCCATGCGCGGCAGCGGGCCGGTGCTGACCATGGTGTCCGACATCGGCCGCCCGCTGGGGGTGAGCCCGATCGAGACCGCGCGCTCGATCGGACCGAGCACCGCGACCGCCGAGGGCGGGCGCTGGCCGGGCGAGCGACGGCAGAGCCCGTCGAGCACCTCGAGCAGCGGCAGCGGCACGCCGGGCAGGGGCCGATGGGCGGCCTCGGTGGGCGACAGGCCGCCGAGCAGCGCCCGGCCGATCACGCCCAGCGCGTACAGATCGGTGCGCGCCTCGACCGGCGCGGCGTCACGCTGCTCGGGCGCGGCCCAGGGGCTCGTGCCGTAGGCGAAGGGGGTCTCGGCCAGCCCGACGCCCGCGAGCCGCACGTAGTCGGCGCGGCCGGTCGTCTGCTGCAGCAGGATGCATTCGGGTCGCAGGCCGCCGTGAAAGAGGCCGCGTCCGTGGGCTTCGGCGAGCACCCGCGTGAGCTGGCGCAGGATGTCGGCGACCCGGTCGGGCGGCTGGGCCTGGCCCATCAGCGCGCTGAGCGGCTCGCCTTCGACGCGGCTCTCGACGAGATAGAGCCCCGTCTCGCCCGCGCCGGCGTCGAGCACCGGCACCACCGCGGGGTGGTCGAAGCCGACGACCCGCTGCAGGGTGCGCTTGAGGCGCATGGCCTCGGCGGTGCCGCCCGGCGCCTGATGCACGATCACCCGGCGCCCGGTGGGCAGATACACCGCCTCGTGCGATCCATCGGCCCTGCGGTCGCCGAGTCGATAGCGACCGTCGAGCGTCACCCCGCCGAAGTCGGCGGTCTCGCGTCCTCTGTCCACGGGGGCAGCACACCGCAATTCGGGTGCCGGTGCAAGAAAGTCGAACGCCGCGCGGGGCGCCGTCGATCGGCGCGGTCGTCAGTCGCGGGGCGTGATGCGCAGCACCTGATGGTTCCAGGCGTCGGCGATCCACAGGTTGCCCTCGGGGCCGACCTCGATGCCCATCAGCGCGCCCTCTTCGAGGCCGGTGTCGAGGTAGTCGAGGACCTCGCCGGTGCTGATGGAGATGCCCCAGATGCGGCCGGTGGCGTTGTCGCCGACGAAGAGCACGTCGCCGTCTTGCGCCAGGCCGCTGGGCGCGAGCAGCTCGGGGTGTTCGAAGAGGGTCATCATCGGCGCGTGGTCGGTGACGAGGTTGAGCACGGTGCCCGGCTCGATGGAGGGCAGCCGCCGCTCTTCGGAGCCGAGGGTGGTGTCGAAGATCGCGACCCGGGCGTTGCCGGTGTCGGCGATGTAGAGCATCTTCTCGTCGTGGTCGAAGACCATGTGCGAGGGCACGTCGGGGGTGCGCTGCACCTCGCCGACGGCGTAGCGGGTGATGATGCCGTCGGAGTGGTCGTCGAAGCCGGGCCCGTGGTCGATGCGGAAGTCGTTGCGGGCGATGGAGCCGGTCAGCCCCTCGAAGACCCAGTAGATGTTGTCCCGCTCCCAGGCGATGCCCATGCACAGCGGCGACTCGTGCAGCATGTCGAGGTGCGAGCCGAGGTCGTCGCCAACGAACGCCACCGCGTCGGGGTTGGTGCGGGCGTAGACGTCGAGGTCCGAGGGCCACAGCGACGGGCCCATGAAGTCGTTGGGCTCACCCTGGCCGTTGTAGGTGTTGCGCGACTCCTGGCAGGTGCCGAACGTGCCCGGCGCGCCGAAGTCGATCGACGAGACCTCCTCCATGAAGTGCAGCGCGAAGGGGTCGATGAGGTGCACCGAGTCCTGCTCGGGCGTGCCCGGATCCCAGACGATGGTCGTCGAGTCGTCGAAGCGGTTGACGATCCACAGCTCGGGGGTCTCGCTGTGCGGGTTGAACGCCAGGTCGCGGGGCACGGCGAGGCCGTCGGGGCGCCGCTGGACCATCGTGCGCATGCGCACGTTCGAGACGCTGTGGCCGCCGTTGCCGAGGATCGCCAGCCCGGCGGGCTCGGGCTCGGGCTCCGGTTCGGGATCGGCCTCCGGCTCGGGCATCGCCTCCGGCTCGGGCATCGCCTCCGGTTCGGGCATCGCCTCGGGCTCCTGGTCGCCGGGCGTGATGACGATCGGATCGTCGTCGCCGCCGCCGTCATCGGCGGGCGCGCAGCCCCATGCGGCCAGCGCCGCGAGCGTCAATCCCCAGAGCGCAGTTCGCTTCATCGTGTCCTCTTCGATTGTCTGCCGGACGACCGGCCGAGGCCGGACCGTTTGGATAGCGATCACCCGCAGACGGTTGCAAGGATCAATCCGATCGTCCGCTGACGGCGCGCTGCCGCCCGGCCGCGCGCCGCGATTGGCCCCGCCTCGGACGGTGTGCGATGCTGCGCCGCCCATGCCCCCTGCCCCCCGCGGAGCCAGCCGATGAGCGATTCGCCGACGATGCCCGAGCCCGAGCCGGCCGCCACCACCCGCCACCGTACGACCATCGGCGGTCGCACGATCGCCTACACTGCCACCGCCGGCACCGTGCGCCTGAGCCGAAAGGACGGTACGCCGCGGGCCGATATGTTCTACGTGGCCTTCACCGCCGACGGGGTCGACGACCTCAGCGAGCGGCCGATCACCTTCGCCTTCAACGGCGGCCCCGGATCGTCGTCGGTGTGGCTGCAGCTCGGCGCCCTCGGCCCGCGGCGGGTCGACCTGCCCGATACCGTGGCTCCGCCGCCGCCGCCCTATCGGCTGGTGGACAACGCCTTCGGGGTGCTCGACAAGACCGATCTGGTGTTCATCGACCCGGTGGCGACGGGCTTCAGCCGGGCGGCCGAGGGGCGGGAGCAGGACTTCTTCAACATCGAGGGCGACGTCGACGCGGTGGTCGAGTTCGTCTGGCGCTACATCACGCAGAATCAGCGCTGGAACAGCCCGCGGTTCCTGGCGGGCGAGAGCTATGGCACGACCCGCGCGGCGGGCCTCGCCCGGCGCCTGCAGGAGCGGGGCATCGTGCTCAACGGGCTGGTGCTGTTGAGCCTGGCCCTCGACTTCCAGACGTTCCTCTTCGAGGCGGGCAACGAGCTGCCCTACGTGCTGTATCTGCCGAGCTACGCCGCGGTCGCCGCCTATCACGGGCAGCTCGCCGAGCAGCCGGCCGATCTGACGGCGTTCCTCGACGAGGTGCGAGCCTTCGCCTACGACGAGTACGCCCCCGCGCTGATGCACGGCGCCCGGCTCGACCCCGAGCGGCGCGCGGCGGTCGTCGACAAGCTCGCCCGCTATACCGGCCTCGACGCCGAGACCGTCGATCGGCTCGATCTGCGGGTGGACTATCTGCGCTTCGCCAAGGGGCTGCTCGACCGGGTGGGGCATACGGTGGGCCGGCTCGACGCGCGTTATACGGGGCCCGACCTCGACCCGCACCACCCGCAGCTGCAGCGCGACCCGAGCTACGACGCGCCGCTGGGGGCCTACACCGCGCTGATCAACGACTATCTGCGGCGGGTGCTGCGCTACGAGGCCCCCGAGGCGGGCTATACGGTGCTGTCGATGGAGGTCAACCGGGCGTGGAGCTGGGCCGAGAAGAGCCGCATGGGGCACCCGAGCCTGGCCGACGATCTGCGGCGCACGCTGGTGGCCAACCCGCACCTCAAGGTGATCATCCTCAACGGGCTGTATGACCTGGCGACGCCGTTCTTCGCCGCGGAGTACACCGTCGATCACCTGCGGCTCGAGCCCGAGCAGCGGGCGAACATCGAGCTGGCCTACTACGAGGCGGGGCACATGATGTACTTCCACCCGCCCTCGCTGAAGCAGATGCGGGCCGATCTGGCCCGCTTCTACGACACCGCGGCGCCGCCGGCCGCGCAGAAGGGCTGACCGGCTACTCCTTCTCGTAGGGCGCCCAGTAGGGGGCGTGGTTGCCGCCCTGGGTGTTCTGGCCCGGCATCCAGAACGCGGGGGCCGACGGGTCGCCATCCTCGGCGAGCGGGTCGATGCCGGTGACCCAGATCTGGGGCCGCGGCTCGGTGTCCTGGTCGAGCGGGTCGTTGGGCACCACCCGGCCATAGGCCCGCAGGCTGGTGAACGCCAGCCAGACCCGGCCCGCGCCCTGGATCGGCGCCCACTTGGGCCAGCTGTTGCCCATCAGCTCGGCCATGTTGGCCCGGTCGAGCCGGATCGGCGGCATGGCCCCCTCGGCGTCGATGAGCCACAGGTCGAGGTTGGGGTTGATGCGCTCGCCGTCCATGCCGCCGTTGCCCGGGTCGTCGCCGACGCCGTTGTAGGCGATCCAGCGGCCGTCGGGCGAGAAGGCCGGCCGATCCCAGCTGCGGTCGTCGGTGCGCTCGACGAGCAGCTCGGGCGGCGTGGGCCACGCGCCGCGGTCCATCGTCCACTTGCCGATGCTGCCCAGCGGGATCTGCTCGGCGACGGGCACCGCGAAGCCGCCGATGACGCCGACGATGTGCTCGCCCTGCCACGACCAGTCGGGCGCACCGGCCGCGGGCAGGTCGGGGTGCGAGGGCAGCGGGTCGACCGGGTCTTCGCCGTCGGGCGGCCCGTTGCCCGGCAGCGCGTCGAGCAGCGCCCCGGTCTCGGCGGAGCTGAGCTGCAGCCGGCCGCCCGAGGTGGCCACGAGCTGGATGCCGTCGGGCGCGAAGCTGGGGAAGACGCCGATCCGCTCGCCGCCCGGATAGAACGGCACGCTCGGCGCGTCGATGGCCACCGCCTCGAGGTTGCCGGCGGGGAATCCGAAGGAGCGGGTATACGCCATGCGGGTGCCGTCGCGGCTGACGGCGTGGCAGCCGTAGCAGAAGGCGCCCGGCACCCGGTCGGGGGTCAGGAAGCGCTCGGCCTCGCGGTCGTTGACCGGCAGCCGGGCGATGCCGCCCATGCCCGTATCGAAGTAGTACACCGCGCCCTTGAGCTGGCCTTCGTCGATCTCGAGGGGCAGCACCGTCGCCTCGCAGACCGGCTGGTCGGGGCCGCGGTACTCGCGCACGGTGACCTCGAGCAGGCCGTCGTCGGTGCGCGCGGCGGCCTCCTTGAGCAGCGTCCAGGGGGCCTCGGCGGGCACGAGGTGGTCGGCGGCGGTATACCAGCGCACGCTGGCGTCGGCGGTCTGCATCACCACCTCGAAGAGCAGGTCCCCCTGGCGGCGGCCCGGATCCCACTGGAAGTCGACGCCTTCGATGTTGCGCGGCAGCGCGGTGTTCGCCTCGGGGTAGATCACCACCGGCGGGTCGGCGCACTCGCCCTCGGGGGCCGCGGCGAAGCGCTCGGGCGCGTCTTCGGGGCCGTCGACGATCACCACGTCGCCCATGGGCACCGGCGTCGGCACCGCGTCGGGGTCGTCGACCTCGGCGTCGAGCTGGGGCAGGCCCTCGTCGCCCGCAAGCGGCGCGCCGTCGAGCAGGGTCAGCATCATGTCGGCCTCGGCGTCGACGATGATCGCGGCGTCGAGCGAGGCGCCGGCGTCGTCGGCGGCGGCCTCGTCGTCACAGCCGACGAGCACGAGGGGCAGAGCGCACAGCGCGGTGAACAGGGTGGTGGACAGCGCGGTGGACAGGGCAGCGCGGGCGGGGGCCATCGACGTCTCCGGGTCGGTTGCGGCGGCGGCACCTTATCAATCGGCCTCGGTCCGTGTCAGCAGGCCGACTGCATCTGGCCGCGAGGCCCCGCCGTTGGTATGCACTGGACCGGACCGTCGACAGGAGGTGCCCCGTGCAGCCGACCATCCCCGCGCGCCTGATGGCCAACGCCCGCCGCTTCGGCGACCGCCCCGCGGTGCATCATCAGGGCCCCGACGGCGAGTGGCGCGCGCTGAACTGGGCCGACTACGCCGCCCGCGCCCGCGCGTTCGGCGGGGCGTTGATCGCCCGCGGCGTCGAGCCGGGGCAGGCGGTGGGCATCCTGGCCAACAACCGGGTCGAGTGGCTGATCGCGGCGCTGGGCGCGCTGGCGGCGGGCGCGGTGCCCGTCGGCATCTATCCGACGCTGCTCTCGGAGCAGGTGGCCTACGTGCTGGGCCATTGCCGCGCCCGGCTGGTGGTGGTCGAAGACGCCGAGCAGTGGGCCAAGATCACCGCGGCGGTCGACGGCGCGAAGCTCGACGCGGGCCTGCGCGGGGCGGTCATCGACGCCGACGGGCTGCCGTCGGCGGACCTCGAATCAGGGCGGGTCGTGCCCTTCTCGACGCTGCTCGACGAGGGGGCCGGGCGGGACGACGAGGTGGCCGCCCGCACCGCCGCGTTGAAGCCCGACGACCGGGCGACGCTGATCTACACCAGCGGCACCACCGGCACCCCCAAGGGCGTCGTGCTGACCCACCACAACCTGGCGTGGACCGCCGGCCGGGCCCCGCACATGATCGACCCGGCGCCCGGACCCGACGACGTGATGGTCTCGTATCTGCCGCTGAGCCACATCGCCGAGCAGATGCTCTCGGTGCACGTCGCCGTCACCTGGGGCTTCCCGATCTGGATCTGCGCCCGCCTCGAGCACCTGCGCGAGGTGCTGCCGGTGGCCCGGCCGACGATCTTCATGGGCGTGCCCCGGGTCTGGGAGAAGTTCAAGGCGGCCCTCGAGGGGCGGCTGGGTGAGCTGACCGGCGCCAAGGGCCTCATCGCGCAGTGGGCGCTGGCGGTGGGCGCGCAGGCGGGCCCGGTCATCCTCGACGAGGGCCCGCCGAGCGGCTGGCTCGGGCTGCGCCACCGCGTCGCCGCGCGGATCTTCTTCGGCCCGCTGCGGGCGCGGCTCGGCCTCGATCGACTGCGCATGGCCATCACCGGCGCCGCGCCGCTCGGCGACGACGTCGCCCGCTTCTTCCTGGGGCTGGGCATCGTGCTGCACGAGGTCTACGGGCAATCCGAGGCCAGCGGGCCGACCAGCTTCGCCCGCAACGTGCCCGGCGAGCGGCGCTTCGGCACCGTGGGCAAACCCATCGCCGGCGTCGAGGTGCGCATCGCCGACGACGGCGAGATCTGCGTGCGCGGGGGCAATGTCTTCGCCGGCTACCTCGACGACCCCGAGGCCACCGCCGCGACGCTGATCGACGGCTGGCTGCACAGCGGCGACCTCGGCGCGCTCGACGCCGACGGCTTCCTGCGGATCACCGGCCGCAAGAAGGACCTCATCATCACCGCCGGCGGCAAGAACGTCGGGCCCGGGGCCATCGAGTCGGCGCTCAAGGCCATCGACGGCATCGCCCACGCGGTGGTGATCGGCGATCGACGCAAGTACCTCGCGGCGGTGATGACCCTCGAGCCGGAGGGCGCCGCCCGGCTCGCTGGCGGCCGCGGCTGGCCGACCGACATCGCCGCGCTGTCGCGCCACGAGGGTTTCCACGCCCACGTACAGGCCGCCGTCGACGCGATCAACCACGACGAGCCGCGCTACGCGCAGGTCAAGCGCTTCGCGCTGCTGCCCGGCGAGTTCACCGTCGATGGGGGCGAATTGACCCCGACGCAGAAGGTCAAGCGGCGGGTGGTCGACGAGAAGTACCGCGCTGTCATCGACGGCCTCTATCCCGGCTGACCGGGCTGACCGCTTCCTCCGACCGGAAACCACGCGAAGCCACGTAGCGACAACCCCGTAGTACCTACGTTTCGTGGCAGAAGGGGTCACCGACGGTCAGGTTCAGAACGTATCCGACCGTCCGCGTCTCTACCTAAGATCAAGCCCCCGTGGTTTGGCTCTATAACCATCTGTTACTTGCAAATCTCCGCTATCCGCCGGCCGCTGCCCCGACCGGCGCACCTCAACCAGGAGGACCCCATGCCCGCCGAAAAGCCGCTCCCGCCTCGCAGCCCGCGCACCCGCCGGCGCCAGATGTCGCATCCCGTCGCCCCCGGCCGCGCGATCGTGCAGTACGAGACCTTCGGACAGATCCTGTTCCGTCGGCGCAAGGAGCTGCGCATGACCCAGAGCCAGCTCGCCCGCAAGATCGGGGTCCAGCCCAACTACATCGTCTATCTCGAGAAGGGCGAGCGGCGCCCGAGTGACCGCACCGTTCGAAAGGTGGCCGACGCCCTCGGCCTCGACCGCGGTGAGATGTACCTCGCAGCGAACCCTCAGATCCGCGAGTTCCTCGACGTCAACGACCAGAACGAGGTGCACAACGACGACCTGCCCGACGGGCTGCAGGCGTTGATCGACGACGCGGAGCTCTGCGAGCAGATGGGCATCACCGACGACGAGATCGCGCTCGTCTCGCAGGTGCGCTTCGCCGGCCGCTCGACCCGCAAGCAGCAGTACCTGTCGCTCATCCTCAACATCCGGTACATCTTCGCCTGAGCGACGCCCGCACGGCGCGCGGGCGGGCGCGTCAACGGCAGGTCGCGGCGGAGGTCCCCCCTCGGCCGCAGGAGGTCGCATGGGCATTCTCACCGGTCCGACCGCCGCGGTACGCGGCGCAAAGCTGCTGCTCGAACACAAGAGCCTCGTGCCGCTCGCGCTGCTGCCGGCCGGGGTGGCGTGCGTCCTCTCCTTCGTCGGCATCTGGGCCGCCTTCCGCTTCGGCGACGTCACCGCGGCCATCTGGCCCGACGCGCCGGAGAACTGGCTGCTCTACGCGCTGTGGTGGATCGGCGGCACGCTGACCCAGATCGCCGCCGCCATCGGCGCGCTGATCATCACCCCGTGGCTGGTGATGCTGGTCGGGCTGCCGCTGTGCGGTCCGCTCGCGGAGAAAGCCGACGAGCTGCTCGGCGGCATGCCCTCCGACGGCGGCTTCTGGGGCGACATCGTCGCCAGCCTGCGCTCGACGGCGGGCATGACCGCGCTGGGGCTGGTGGGGGCCATCCTCTTCTTCCTCATGGGCCTCATCCCGGTGGTCGGGCTGGTCACCACCCCCTTCGTGACCTTCGTCTGGACCCCGATCTTCCTGTGCTTCGACCTCTACGATCCGGTGCTCGCCCGGCGGAAGTTCCGCTTCCGCCGCAAGCTGCGGGCGGTGACCGGGCGCCCGCTCACCGGCATCAGCGTCGGCCTGACCGGCATGGCGTTGATGTCGATCCCGCTGGTGAACCTCTTCGGTCTGCCGGTCGCGGTGCTCGGCGGGGTGGTCGCGGTGCGCGAGCTGGAAGACGCCGAGAAGCTGCCCGCCGAGTAGACGGGCCGGCGCCGCGCGGGCACCGCGGCAGAAAACTTCCCCGGCCGTTGGTTGTCCTCAGCCTCGAATCGGCGGTATGACGCCCCACCCACCCCAGGAGAGGGGACCCCCCATGGCTCGACAAGCCCCCCAGCCCGGTGACGAGATCGACCTCGACGCGTGGCTCACCGAAGACGGCGAAGACGCCGCGCCGCCGCCCCGCCGGGGGGTGACGATGCGCCACCCGCTGATGTTGCTCGCGGTCTTGGGGGTGGCGGTCTTCCTCTTCGTCGAGAGCTGGCCCCGCACCGCCTACATGATCGCCGAGCCGATCGAGTGCGGCGACATCTCCCAGCGGCCGCACCTGCGGCAGAGCACGCCCGAGACCCTGCCCGAGCTGCCCACCGACGGCCTGTGCCGGCTCAAGGGGGTCTCGCAGTCCCGGGGCAACCTGGCCACCGGCGAGCCGCGGGAAGATACCGAAGACCCCTACGAGAAGAACGCCGGGCGCAAGATCTACGTGAAGCTCTTCGGCGATCGGGTCTTCGCCGTCCTGCCCGCCGACCGCGAGGTCATCGGCTATCGCCTGCGCAACGAAGGGCTGGTGGGCTACGAGATCGACGCCGTCGGCCGCTTGTTCGACCCCGACGCGGTCGAAGGCTACGCCGATACTGCCCGCACCCTGCGCCTGAAGTTCTCGCTGGGCAGCGACCAGCCGCTGCGCATCTTCGACGCCACCGACGATCCCGCCGACCGCTGGCCCTACGCGATCATCTCGGTGGTGCTGCTGCTGACCGCGCTGCTGGCGGCCTTCGGGCTGCTGCGCATGGTGCTCGGGGCGCGGCGACGCTGAGCGCCGCGGCGGGTCGGGCTACTCGCCCGGCTGGTAGGTCGACAGCGCGCGGGTCAGATCGGGCGGCAGCCGGCCGTCGGCGGCGACCAGCGGCTGCACCCGCGGGCCGAGCAGCAGGCCAGCGGTCGGGCCATCGACCGGCACCCGGGCCACCGGCACGTAGGGCAGCGCCTCGAGCAGCGCCTCTTCGATCTTGCCGTAGAGCGCGCCCCGCGCCGTGGCGTCGGTCGTGGCGGACGCCTCGCCGATCCATGCGGTGATCTCGGTGCCGTCGACGCCCGGGCCACGCTCGACGAGCCGGGCCAGCGTGCGCAGGAAGGGCAGCGGATCGCCGCCGATGCGGCCATCGGCCACCTGCACGAAGACCGCGTCGAGCTGCCGATCGGCCAGCGTCGAGCGCAGCTGGTCGCGGCTGATGATGCTGAGCACGACCTTGAGCCCGATCGCCCGCAGCTGCGAGGCGAGCACCCCGGCCACCGCCTGGTCGCCTTCGATGGTGCCGAGCAGCAGCGGCGCGGTGGAGTCCACCTCGGCCATCAGCGCCCGGGCCCGATCGAGGTCGTAGGCCAGGGCGTCGGCATCGGCAGCGAAGCCGAGCTGGCCCGCTTCGAGGATGCGGTGCTGGGGCTCGACCGCCCGGGCCAGCGCGCCGGCCAGCTTCGCCCGATCGAGGGCCAGCGCGATGGCGCGGCGGACGCGGGCGTCGCTCTGGGGTCCATCGCCGAGGAAGAGCAAGCCGTAGTGAGCCATGGCGCCGGCGTCGACCAGCGGCGCCGCCCGCACCCGATCGGACGCCGCCTTCAGCGCCGGCTGCATCGCGCGCGGATCGGCGAACACCTCGGCCGCCAGCGGCACCCGGGCCAGATCGAGGCGTTCGGCGCTCACCGCCGCCAGCGCCGCCGCGGCGCTCTCGACGCGGTCGATGTTGAGCACGGCCGGGCCGGCGGTGTTCTTCCAGCGACCCTCGGCGGCGCGGACGAGGCGGTATTCGCCGTCGTGCGGCGCCGATTCGAAGCGGAAGGCGCCGCTGCCCACCGGGCGATTGAAGCGCCGCGGGTCGTCGCACTCGTCGATGCCGGCGGGCAGCAGCCGCACCGCGCCGAGCGGGTGCACCGCGTAGGCCCTCGGCCGGGTATAGACCACCTCGACGCCGCCGGTGGGCAGCGCGGTGACCGACCGCACCCCATCGTCGGCGAGGCCGGTGGTGAAGCGGCGGGCGTACTCGATCGACCACGCCAGATCGGCGTCGGCGGCCGGGCGGCCGCCTTCGACGCAGGGGTGATCGTGAAAGTGCACGCCCTCGGCCAGCGAGACCTGCACCCGGGTGCCGTCGGGGGCCGCCGTCCAGCGGCCCACCGCGCCGGGGGCCGGGTTGCCGTCGGGCTTGATGCGAACCAGCCGCTCGACGACGAGGTCGATGACCATCGAGGAGGCGCTGTCGGTCGCGGGGTAGGTCTCGAGGATGCCGCGGTCGGTCGTCCAGCCCATGGTCAGCTCGAGCGGGCCGGCGGGCGCGGGCGCTGCGGGCGGCGCGGTGGGCTGGGGCCCGGGCGCGGCGGTCTCGGGCGCGACGCTCGGGGCCGGCACCGGCTCGGGGGCGCGCACGAACATCGCATACAGCGCGCCGAGGCAGCCGGCGAGCAGCACGCCCACCACCCCGAAGAGCAGCCAGTTGGTGCGCTGCTCCTGGCTCATCGGCGGCGGCGCTTCTTCTTCGGTGCCGTGGCTGATGATCGCGGTGGCGAAGACCGGCGTATCGTCGCCGCCGGGCCGCCGCACGATCGGCGCGCTGACCGCGCCGCTGAACGGCGCGATCGCCGCCCGCATGGCGCCCGCGTGCACGTAGCGATCGGAGGGTTTCTTGGCCAGCGACTTGTGGATCACCGCCTGCAGCCCCTCGGGCGCCACGTCGGCGTCGGGCGGGGTCGCGTCGCGGTGCTGCTGCATGATCGCGATGGCGCTCTTGCCGGTGAACGGCAGCCGACCCTGGATCAAACGGAAGAGCAGCACGCCCACCGCGTAGATGTCGGTCGCCGGGCCGATCTCCTTCTGGTCGATCTGCTCGGGCGCCATGTACGTCGGCGTGCCCAGGGTCAGGCCCATGCGGGTGATGCGCTTGCCCTGGGCGTCCTCCTCGAGGATGCGGGCGATGCCGAAGTCGAGCACCCGCACCGTCTCGCGGCCGTCGGGGCCGAGCACGAGCATGATGTTCGACGGGTTGATGTCGCGGTGCACGATGCCGCGGCCGTGGGCGTCCTGCAGCGCCTGCAATATCTGGGTGCACAGCTCGATGGCCCGAGCCACCGTCACCGCGCCCTCGCCGTCGAGCAGCTGCTGCAGCGAGCGCCCGTGGATGAGCTCCTGCACGATGAAGACGATGCCGTCGGGCTCTTCGCCGCAGTCGAGCAGCCGCACCGCGTAGGGGGTGTCCATCTGGGCCATGACCCGGGCTTCGCGCATGAAGCGCGCCCGGCTGGCCTCGGCGCTCTCGGCGTCGGTCAGCTGCGGGTGCAGCACCTTCACCGCCACCTCGCGGTCGGCGATGCGGGCGCGATAGACCGCGCCGAACGTGCCCTTGGCCAGGGGGGCCTGGATGATATAGCGCCCGCCCAGGGCCCGCCCGATGAGCGGATCGCTTTCGACGTTGGGGTCGTCCGGCGGCGTCACCACGGTCCTCCGAGCATTCGCGCCGCGGGGCCTTCGGGCGGCGGACGGTCAACCGCCGGCGCTCGCCCGGAATCGGGCCCCACTCCGGGGGGGATCCTAACCGGGATCGTGCCGGATCGCATCAATCGCGAATCCGGCCCGCTCCACGGCCGGATGGACTCTTCAGATCCGGCGGTGGTCGCGCAGCGGGATCGAGCGGCGCACCGCGGCGGTGCGCTCGGGGTCGATCTCCGCCAGACACAGCCCCTCGCCATGCCCGCGATCGGCGAGCACCACGCCCCACGGGTCGATGATGACGCTGTGCCCGTAGCTGCGCCGCTTGCCCTCCGCGTCGTGGGTCCCCCACTGCGCCGGCGCCAGCACGTGGCACTCGGTCTCGATGGCCCGGGCCCGCAGCAGCGCGTGCCAGTGGTCCTTGCCGGTGGTCAGGGTGAACGCCGACGGGATGCAGATGATGTCGGCGCCTTTGTCGACCAGGGCCCGGTACAGCTCGGGGAAGCGCAGGTCGTAGCAGATCGACAGGCCGATGTTGCCCAGCGCCGTCTCGGCGACGACGACCTCGTCGCCGGGCGCGATGGTGTCCGACTCGCGGATGGTCAACCCGCCGGGCACGTCGACGTCGAAGAGGTGCATCTTGCGGTAGGCCGCGAGGCGCTGCCCATCGGGGCCGAAGAGGATGCTCGTATTGTGGCAGCGCGTCTTGTCGATCTCACCGCCGGGCAGGATGCGCCGCTCGGCGAGGCTGCCCACCAGCAGGTGGATCGACAGCTCATCGGCCAGGGCCGCGAACCGCCGGGCGATGGGCCCGTCGATGCCCTCGGCGAGGTCGACCTTGTGAAACTGCGGGCCGAGGAACGCGGTGTTCTCCGGGGTGGCGACGAACGCCGCGCCGAGCCGGGCCGCGCGCCGGATCTGATGCTCGGCGGTCTCCAGGTTGCGCTGGATGTCGGTGGTGCAACGGAGCTGGACGCAGGCGGCGAGGAACATCGGGACCCCCGTGAGGTGAAGCGAATGCCGGCATTGTGGTGGCCCCGCCCCGGCGGTGGCAAGGGGCCCGACCGCAGCGCGCCCCATGGTAGATTGTCACCCGCCGATACGACGCCGCGCCCGCTGGAGCCCGATGAACCGCATCTCCGACATCGAGATCTTCGTCGCCATCGTGGCCGACGGCAGCTTCACCGCCGCCGCGCGGCGCCTGGGCGTCAGCAAGTCCCACGTCAGCCGCCAGATACAGGCCCTCGAAGACCGCCTCGGCGCCCGGCTGCTCGACCGCACGACCCGCACCGTGCGGCCCACGGACGCCGGGCTCGAGTTCAATACCCGGGCGCTGAAGGTGCTCGCAGAGCTCGACGAGGCCGAGCGGGCGGTGCGCGACCTGCAGAGCGAGCCGCGGGGGGTCCTGCGCGTCGGGGCGCCGGTCTCGTTCGGGCTGCGCTACGTGGCCCCCGCGGTGGCGTCCTTCATGAGCCGCTGGCCCGAGCTGCGGGTCGAGGCGTCCTACAGCGACGAGCGGGTGGACGTCATCGGCGACGGCTTCGACGTCGTGGTGCGCATCGGCCAGCTCGCCGACTCGAGCCTCATCGTGCGCCGGCTGGCCCGCACCCGGGCCCACATCGTCGGCAGCCCGGCCTACTTCGACCGCCATGGCGCACCCGAGACCCCCGATGCGCTCGCCGACCACGCCTGCCTGCGCTACGCGCATCAGCTCAGCGGACACGGCTGGACCCTTTGGGGCCCCGACGGCGAGCGCACCGTGCGTATCGACGGGCCGCTGCTCGCCGACAACGGCGACGCGCTGCTCGTCGCCGCCTGCGCGGGCCTCGGGCTGGCCTACATGCCCGACTTCTTCGTCGGCGAAGACGTCGCCTCGGGCGCGCTGCGCACCGCCCTCGACGACTGGACCACCCGCGAGGTGCCGGTGGCCGCGCTCTACCCCCACAACCGCCACCTCTCGGCCAAGGTCCGGCTGTTCGTCGACCACCTCGCCGAGACGCTGCGCGCCCGGCCCTGGCGCCGCGACGCCGAGGGGCAGGCGTGATTTTCTGGAGCGTATTTCCGCTTTGCTTTCGCGCAGTTGATTCTTCGACGAGATTTTTTCTCCGACCGGGGAACTAAATCGGGCGGCGCCTCGTTTCACCCACCGAGACGACGGAGCACCTCCTTCCCCCAGCAACTCCCCCGCTCCGCAGTCTCACGGGTGATTCACACCCGGCCCGACCCCGTTGCTCCCCCGACGCGGTCAGGCCGAATCACCCCGCCCGGGTCCGGTCTCACTGCTCTCTCCCCCTCCCGAGCCAGACCGGACCCGGGTCCCCTTTTCTCCTCCCCTCTTCGACAGACGCCCGCAGTCTTTCGACAGACGTCCGCACTCGCCGGCGCGCGTGGTGCGCCCGCGATGCCCATCGACACCGGGTCGACCGGCGCAGCGCGAGGCACATGGAGCACCTTCCCTTTTTGCCGCTGGCCGCCCATGGTATATGCTGCCGTCGAGCCCGTCCGGGGCCTCGATCCCGACGACTCTGAAACCGCTCACCCGACGGTCGATGCGCCGCTCCGAAATGGCGCGGAGCGTCGGCCATGACCCGCTCGGATCGCATGCCCACACCCCGCGATACGATGACCCTGCGACTCGGTGAGCCGTCGCGGATCGATCCGCCCGACGCGCGCTTCTGGGTGCAGCACTGCGCGCAGCTGCAGCGGCGGGCGGCGGGCATGCGGGCGTCGGTCGAGCAGGCGCGGCTCCACGGGCAGCGGGCGTATGTGCTCGACGAGATGCTCGATGACCGCGCGGCGGCCGAAGAGGCGTGGAAGGCGGCGCTCGTGGCCCAGCCGGGTTATCTGCCCGCGCTGCTCGCCCTGCGCGATCGGGCCCTGGAGAGCGACGCCCGCAGCCTCGCCGAGACCCTGGCCGACGTGCACCTGCCGGCGCTGGCCGACAGCGAAGACGTCGACCGGCGGGACATCGCCGAGCTCGCGGCCTTCTTCGGGCTGATCTGGCTCTTCCGCTGGCCCGACGCCGACCGCGCCGCCCACGCGCTGCTGCGGCTCGAGGCGGTGGGCGATCCGCTGGGGCTGGCCGAGCGGCTGCTGCACCTGTGCCTCGACGGCGCCGGGCAGGTGACCCGGTGGCGGGCGCGCGCCGAGCGACTCGAAGGGCCCGAGCGCGCCGCGCTGCTCGCCGAGCTCGGCCGGCACCTCGTCGACGACCCCGACGTGGCCGCCGAGGGCTGGCAGCTGCTCGCCGAGGCCGCCGGGGCCGACCCTGTCGCCGGCTGGTATCGCGTCGAGCAGGCGCTGGTCATGGGCGAACCCAGCGCGTTGGCCCGGGCGCTCGAGACCCTCGCGGGCCTCTGCGAAGGGGTCGGGGCGGCCATCCTGCGATTCCTCGCCGCCGAGATCTGGGAGCTGGTGCTGGGCCAGGTCGACAAGGCCGAAGCGCTCTACGCGCAGGTCACCGGCGGCGGCCTGCGGGCGGCCATCGCGCTCAAGCAGATCGTCAGCGACGCCCGCCAGTTCTCCGACGACCCGCTCGGCATGTCGGCCAGCCTGGCCGAGCAGGCCGACAGCATCGGCGACGCGCGCCTCGAGGCGGTGCTCTACCTGCGCGCGGCCCAGCTCGCCGCGGTGGCCAACGACAGCGCGAGGGCGCGCGACGCGGCCGGCGCGGCGCTCGAGCGCTGGCCGGAGGACGACCGCGCGCGCCATCTGGTCGAACGCATCGTCTGGCAGGCCGCCGAGTGGCACGACCTGCGGGCCCTCATCAACCGCGCCGCCGGCGGCGACATCGCCCGGCTGCTGCGGGCGGCCATCCTCGAGCACGCCGTGCAGGAGCCGGCCAGCGCCCTCGGCGCGCTCGGATCGGCGACCAGCGAGGCCCCCGAGCTGCTGCACCTGCGCACGCGGCAGCGGCTCTCGCAGCACCTCGTGGCCGGCGACGACCTGCGCGAAGCCGAGGCCCGGGTGCGGGCGTGGCAATACGAGGCCAACCTGCTCGACGCCAGCGACCGACGGGCCGAGCTGTACCTGCGCATCGCCCGCTTCTATCTGGCCCATACGGCGCAGCACGAGAAGGCGCTGACCTACCTCTTCTGGGCCCTCGATCGCGACCCGAAGAACCTCACCGTGCTGCGCATCATCGAGCACTGCTGCCGCCAGACCGGCCGCCAAGGTCCGCTGGTGAAGGCGCTCGACCAGACCGTCGAGCTGCTCGACCGCCCCGCCGACCGCTTCCCGCTGCGCCGTGAGCTGGCCGAGATCCAGGCCGCCGCGGGCGCGCCGACCGATACCCTCGTCGACCTCTACCGGGCCGCGCTCGCCGAAGAGCCGACCGACGCCAGCACCCAGGCCGACCTCGAGCGGCTCTATCGCCACGCCCGGCGCCACGACGACCTCAAGGGCCTCTACGAGCAGATGCTGCGCAGCGCCGACGGCCCCGAGGCGCGGGCCTCGGTCGCGGTGCGCTTCGGCCCGCTGCTCGTCGAGCAGTTCGACGACGCGGTGGCCGCGCTGCGGCTCTACGACCGGGTCATGCCCGATACCCCCGACGGCCCGCTGCGCTCGCGGCTGGAGATGCTGCAGACCGAAGCCGCCGCCGCCGGTGGGCTCTCCGGCAGCCTGCCGGCGCTCAACACCGTCGAGATCGAAGCCCTCGAGCGCTCCTCGATGGACTTCGACTTCGGCGAGGCCGACATCGACGAGCTGCTGACGGTGGTCTCCGACCCCCGGGCCGAGTCCGATCCGGGCGAGATCGCGCCGCCGCCGCTGCCGCCGCTGCTGCCGATGGCGCCCACCGAGGTCGACAGCAAGATCCGCAGCCCGCTGCCCACCGACGAGGTCCGCGCCGCCGACGCCGTGCGGCCGGCCGATCGACCCTCGGGGCGCACCGGCCTGCTCGACTCGGGCCGGGCCGCGGTGCCGCCGCCGCTCGACGTCGACGACGAGATCGAGTTCTTCGAATTCGAGGTGGACGAAGACGACGCCGAGCTGAACGGCTCGGTCGAGCTCTCGCCCGAAGACCTCGCCGAGGCCGGCCCGCCGCCGCCGGCGCCCATCACCGACCGCACGACCGGCTTCCTCGGCGCCGAGCGCGCCGGCGAGGGCAAGCGCGACCGCAGCCGGGCGGTCATCGCCCGCAAGCTGCGCCGCAGCCGCAACAAGCAGCCCACCGACGAGTTCGCCGACTTCGGCGAGCCGTCGCTGGTCGAAGCGGTCGAGATGTACGGCGCCGCCGAAGACTTCGATACCCGGCTGCGGGCCGTCGCCGAGCTGGCCCGGCGCTACGAGGCCGCCGGCCGACCGCTCGAAGCCATCCGCGCGTGGCGCACCGTGCTCGGCTTCCGGGCCGGTGACGGCGAGGCCATCCGCCACCTCGAGCAGCTCTACCGCAGCACCGAAGACTGGCGCGGGCTGGTGGAGATATTGGCCGGCGAGGCCACCCGCACCGGCGACCGGGCCCGGCGGCAGGCGCTGCTCTTGGAGGTCGCCCGGCTCGAATGGCGGGCGCTGGAAGACGCCGGGGCCGCGGTCAACCACTTCCTCGAAGCCCTCGACCTGGGCGTCGTCGACCGCGAGACCATCGCCGAGCTCGCCGGCGCGGTGCGCGCGGTCAAGCGCTGGCCGGCCTACGTCGACGCGCTGGCCCGGGCCGGCCTCGACGACCCGGCGCACATGAGCCCCGAGGGCGCCATCGACCTCGGCCGGGTCCACCTCTACGAGCTCAGCGACCCGGCGCGGGCGGTGCCCTACCTCGTCACCGCGGCGCGGGCGCTGCCCGAGCGGGTCGACATCGCCGCCGACCTGGCCGAAGCCCGGGCGGGCCTGGGCGAGGTCGACCGGGCGGTGGCGCTCTTGACCCGGGCGATCCAGGCGGCCGTCGACCTCGGCCCCGACGCGCGCAACGTGCTGCGCCTGCGCCTCGCCCGACTGTACGAAGAGCACGCCGCCGACAGCCGGGGCGCCTTGCACGTCTACCGCGACGCGCTGGCCGAGGGGCTGTCCGACCCGGCGGTACTCGACCGCGTCGACCACCTGGCCACCGCCGCCGAGGACTGGCACACCCTCGCCGCCGTGCTCGAGCGCAACCTCGAAGAGGCCCGCGGCGGCGACCCCGAAGAGGTGCGCCCGATCGCCATCCGCCAGGGCCAGCTGCTGCTCAAGCGCCTCGAGCGCCCGCGAGAGGCCGCCACCGCCTTCGTCGAAGCCTACGTGCTCGACCCGGCCGACGAAGGCGTCTTCCGGCTCGTCGAGGGCATCCTGCGCAAGCACCCCGACCCGGCGCTGCAGGCGCGGCTCTACGCCGCCTGGCTCGACGGCGGCGAGCGCAGCCTCAAAGAGCGGCTGACGATGTCGCTGCGGCTGGTGGCGGCCCACGAGGCCGAAGGCCGGCTCGACGCGGCCGCCGAAGTGCTCGAAGAGCTGCGGGCGCGCATGCCGAACGACGGCGAAGTGCTCGCCGCGCTCGAGCGGGTCTACCAGAAGGCCGGCCGCTGGGACGAGCTGGTGCAGATGTACCACCAGGCCCTCGACACCACCGGCGACCCCCAGATCCGGGGGCGCCAGCTGCGGCGGCTGGCGCGAGCGTACGAGGTCGGCCTGCGCGACCTGCCCCGGGCCACCGAGGTCTACCAGACGCTCTTCGCCGAGCAGCCCGACGATACGACCACCCTCAAGGCGCTCGCCCGACTGCTCGAAGGCCAGAAGCGCTGGGACGAGCTGCTCGAGATCAGCACCCGCGAGCTGGCGCTGACCGACAAGCCGCGGCAGAAGGCGTTCATCCACTTCCGCATGGGCAGCCTGCACGAGTCGCAGCTCGGCGATCACGCGGCGGCCGGCGCGGCGTACCACCGCGCGCTGGAGCTCGACCCGCGCTGCTTCCCGGCGCTGCACGGCCTGCGCGAGCTGGCGGCCAACGCCGGCGACTGGCCGACGGTGGTCGCCCACCTCGGCCGCGAGCTCGAGCTGTGGGACGAACCCAAGGAGCGCGCGGCGGTGCTCTCGCGCATCGGCGAGATCTACGAGCGCCAGCTCGACGACACCGCCGAGGCCGACGCCCACTACGCCCGGGCGCTCGATACCCACGCCGGCTGCATCCCCGCCGCCCGGGCCCTCGCCCGCCGCGCGTGGCAGGCCGGCGACTGGGAGGCCGCCGCGCCGCACCTGCAGGTGCTCACCAACCAGAACCTCGACAAGCTGCCCCGCTCGACGTCGAGCAAGCTCTTCTATCGGCGCGGCGTCGTCGCCCGCAACCTGGGCCGGCAGCTCGAGGCCATCGAGAGCCTCAAGCTCGCGCTGGAGTTCGACGGCAGCAACGCCGAGGCGCTGCACGCGCTGGTCGAGACCTACGCCGGCCAGGGGACCGACGACGACGGGCTCTCGGCGCTGCTCAAGCAGCTCGCCGAGAACCGCGCGACCCACGTCGAAGCCGGGCGCATGGACGAGGTGGCCCGCATCGACGTGCTCTCGGGGCTCGCCGCCGAGCATCAGCTGCGCCTCGACGACGCGGAGGACGCCTACCGCCGCGCCTGCGAGGCCCGCCCCGACGACCCCGACGTGCTGCGGCCGCTGATCGAGCTGCTGCTCAAGCGCCGCCTGTGGAGCGACGCCACCGCCGCGCTGCGCACCTTCGCCGACCGCTTCTTCGACGCCGCCCTCGACCGGGCCGACGCGCGGGCCGCCTGGGTCGACGCCACCTTCTGGGAGGGCGAGATCTGGTCCGACATGGCCGTCGACCCGGCCCGGGCCATCGCCTGCTACGCCGCGGTGCTCGCCGTCGACCCCGACAACCGCGAGGCCCGCTACCGCACCGCGCAGTGCCACTACCTGATGGGCGTCTTCGACGAAGCCGCCGAGATCGTCGACGAGCTGCTGACCCACGGCGGGCTGCCCGCCGGCGAGCGGGCGCGCTACACCTTCTATCGGGGGCGTATCGAGCAGGTCGGGCTGCACGACGAGGGCGCCGCCCGCGCGCTCTACGCCGAGGCGCTGCAGGTCGACCGCCACTGCGCCCGGGCGCTCATCGCCCTCGGCCGCAGCCTGCTCGACGCCGACGAGACCGACGGCGTCGTCGACCTGCTGCGCGAGCATCAGGCCCTCATCGAGGCCCCCGACGACGGCGACCCCGACCTGGCGGCGCTCAAGACCTTCGCCGCCGGCGTCTGGCACCGCCACGGGCAGAGCGACGTGGCCTTGCGCCTGCTCACGCCGCTGGCCCAGGGCATCACCGCCGGCGCCCGCGACGCCCGCTTCTGCCTCGCCCGGGTGCACGAGAGCCGCGGCGGGTTCGACGCCGCCGCCGCCCAGCTCGAGCGGACCCTGGCCGACGACGTCTGCGACATCGCCGCGCTGCGGGCCCTCGCCGGGCTGCGCATGCGCCAGGGCGACGACGAGCGCGCGCTGTGGGTGCTGTCGGTGCTCGAGCTCTACGGCGCGCTGAACCCCGACGAGCGGGTGACGTGGGGCACCCTGCGCGACCGCAACCGCAAGCAGCGCGACCGCGGGGGCCACACCCTCGCCGACGGCGTCTTGGAGCGGGTGATGCTGCACCCGTCGTTCAAGAGCCCGCTGGTCACGCTGATGGCGTTGTGCGCCGACGACCGCCCCATCCGGCCGCCGCCCACGCTGCGCCGCGCCGAGCGGGTCAACGGCCAGCGGCACACCTTCACCCTCGAGCTCGAGGCGGTGCAGAGCCTGCTCGGCTATCGCGACTTCGACCTCTACTTCATCGGCGACCACCCCGAGCTGGTGGCGCTGTGGCCCGCCGAGCCGCCGTTGATGGTGCTCGGCGCGCCGGCGCTCGGCGACCGCTGCACCACCGCCGAGCGCCGGTTTCTGGTGGGCCGGGCGGCGTTCTACGGCAAAGCCGGGCTGACTCGACTGCACGACGCCGGCCCCGAGCAGGCCCTCGACCGCATCGCCCGGGTCGGCGGCCTCGTCAGCCGCCGGGCCGACCTCGATCGCCGCACCGACCCGCTGCTCGC
The DNA here is from genome assembly GCA_030427205.1 of bacterium. GTDB lineage: Bacteria > Myxococcota_A > Bradymonadia > UBA7976 > UBA1532 > JACKDM01. The sequence goes on from JAUHXC010000011.1 coordinate 34,680, forward strand.
CGGCCTGCCCGACCGCGCCATCGACACCATCGCCGAGCTGGTGCAGCGGGTGGGTGAGCACACCCTGCCGCCGCTCTACACCGGCGAGCAGGCGTTGACCGGCGTCGCGTGCACCGCCGACCGCGCGGGCCTGCTGGCGAGCGGGTCCTTGCGGGCCGCCGTCGAGATGCTCACCCGCCACGCGGGGGTCGGCGAGACCATCGAGCGCGGCGACGACCTCGGCTGGGCGGTGCGCAGCGGGTCGCGGCTGCGCGACCTGGTCAAGTATGCTCTCTCCGACGCGTTCACCGAGCTCCGCGCCGAAGCGGGCCTCGGGATCTCGTAGGCGCAATCGGTACACGGACCCACAGACCGGCGAGCGGTATGTCCAAGAAGTTCTCCCTGGGTGCCAATACGGTCGAAGACGTCACCTTCCTCAAGGTCAGCGGCGTCGTCGACGAGGACAACACCCTCGCCAAGAGCCTCAAGAAGATCGACGGCCGCACCGTGGTCATCGACCTCAGCGGGGTCGAGCGCATCAACAGCTGCGGGGTGCGCGACTGGGTCAACTGGCTCAACGACCTCGACGCCAAGGGCAAGCGGGTCGTGCTGGTGCGCTGCAGCCCGTGCATCGTCAATCAGGTCAACCTGGTCAACAACTTCGTCGGGCGCGGCCGGGTGAAGAGCTTCTTCGCCCCCTACTTCTGCCCGCGCTGCGACACCGAGCAGCTCAAGCTCCTGCAGGTCGAAGACTTCGCCGGTATGGACCGCCCGCGGGCCCCCGACGTGCGCGGCGACGGCTGTCAGCAGGCCCGCTGCGAGATGGAGTTCGACGACCTCGAGGCGGCCTACTTCGCCTTCCTGCCGCGCAATACCGGCCAGGTGGTCGACACCGGCCTCAAGAGCCTGCTCGACGACCTCAGCCCTTCGATCCGCGACCGCATCAAGCGGCTCGACAGCGTGCAGCAGAACGCCGACCCGGAGAAGACGCCCATCAGCGGCATGTACAGCCCGCTGACCGTCACCCGGACCCAGCTGAGCATCAACAAAGGCGGCGCGCCGGCCGACGAGGCGCCCGAAGCGCAGACCGAGCAGGTGCGCACCCGCAGCAGCCTGGGCGTGATCCTGACCGCCGCGGCGCTGCTGCTCGTCGGCGGGCTCATCGCCTACGTCGTATTCTTCATCGGGGGGGGCTGAGGTGGCCGACGATACGCTCGACCGCATCCGCGACGTGGGCGCGGTGTTCATCGACCCCTGGGTCGCCGTCGACCGCAGCGGCGAGGTGGTCGACTTCAACCCGCACTTCCGGGCCCTGCACAACCGACAGAACGCCCGCAAGCTGCAGGGCAGCCCGCTGTCGACCTACGTGCACCTCGACCTGCCCGTCGACCCCGTCGCGCAGTGCCTCGAAGAGGGCAAGCCGGTGCGCTACGACGAGATCCAGGTCACCATCGAAGGCGAAGAGGCCGCCCGGCCGTTCATCATCAGCGCCGCGCCCGTCGGCAGCGGCCACGTGCTGCTGCTGCTGCGCGACGTCTCCGACGCCGCCGCCGTGCAGCGCAAATACAAGACGATGCTCGACCGCGAGACCAAGGAGAAAGAGCGCCTGCAGGACGAGATCGGCCGCAAGACCAAAGAGCTCGTCGACACCAACATGGAGCTCAACCGCACCCAGAAAGAGCTGATGCGGTTCAAGAAGGGGCTCTTCGGCTGATGCTCAAGTCGCTCAACAGCCTGCCCATCAGCTTCAAGCTGATGATCACCACGACGCTGCTCCTGCTCTTCACCGTGGGCCTCTATGGCGCGATGAACGTGCAGAACCTGGGCGCGGCCTACGACGACTCCCGCCGCGACCAGGAGGAGCTGACCCTGCAGGCGGCGACCCAGAGCGCGCGCAACGTCACCACCCTGCTCGCGTTCTCCGCCCGCTCGTTCATCGCCGCGACCGCCTACGGCGACATCCAGAACCTGCTCGACACCCTCACCGAAGACGACCCGCGGCTGGTCTACGCCCGGGTGTACGACGGCGACACCCCGGTGGCCACCCAGGGCGACCCCGACAAGGCGCTGGCCAATACCCAGCGCTTCGCCGACGCCCGGGTCGAGACCACCAAAGGCGTCGAGGTGCTCACCCGCGACGGCGAGCTGCACATGGTGCGGGTCGAGGTGCCCTTCGAAGGCGCCGAGGGCAAGGTGGAGATCGGCCGCTCGATCGCCGAGATCAACGAGCACAACGCGCGCATCCGCGAGGCCACCGCCAAGAGCCGCAAGGCGGCGACCATCAACGCGCTGTTCGTCGGCGGCATGATCATCCTGCTCGGGGTGGTGCTCAACATCCTGCAGGCCCTGCGCATCAGCCGGCCCATCCGCGAGCTGACCGACAGCGTCGAGCGCATCGCCCACGGCGACCTCGGCGAGCGGGCGGTGGTCGACAGCACCGACGAGATCGGCGTGCTCGGGCGCAACTTCAACTACATGGCCGAGCGGCTCGGCATCCTCATCAAAGAGACCGAAGAGCGGGCGACCTACGAGAAGGAGATGGAGGTCGCCCGCATCATCCAGGAGTCGCTGCTGCCGCCCAACCGGCTGATCACCCGCGGCGACTTCCAGTTCGCCGGCTTCTTCAAGAGCGCGAGCATCTGCGGCGGCGACTGGTGGAACTTCGCCGAGATCAGCGACGGCCGGCTCTTGCTGCTCATCGGCGACGTGACCGGCCACGGCGTCTCGTCGGCGATGATCACCGCCGCCGCCAAGTCGTGCTGCGATACCCTGCGCCACGTCACCGAAGGCGAGCTGACGGTCACCTTCCTGCTCGAAGAGCTCAACAAGACCATCTACGAGGCCGCCAACCGCCGCTTCGTGATGACCTTCTTCGCCACCATCATCGACCCCGCCGAGCGCACGCTGACCTTCAGCAACGCCGGCCACAACTTCCCGCTGCTCTTCCGGGCCAACCCCGCCGACGGCGAGCCGGCCATCGTGCCGCTCATCACCCGCGGCAACCGGCTGGGCGACGTGATGGACAGCCGCTTCCTCGAGCGCACCGTGCCCTACGGCAAGGACGACGTCATCGTCTGGTACACCGACGGCATCACCGAGGGCCTGGGCAAGACCGGCGACGAGTACGGCGAGAAGCGCTTCCGGCGCAGCATCCGCTCGGCCCTCGACCGCCCCGCCGACCAGATCCTCGACAAGATCCTGGGCGACGCCGAGGCCTACTTCGCCGACTTCGCGCACCCCGAGGACGACATCACCCTCGTCGTGGGCCGCTTCACCGGCTGAAGACGCGCAACCGGCCTCAACGCCCTGGCATGACCGGCACGCAGACGCCCGCTTCACAGCGTCCGCTCGCCCCACAGTCGTCGTCGACGACGCACTCGGACGGCGGCGGCATCGCGGGGCACGGCCCGTCGACGAACTCGAGCACCCAATCCCCCGCGTCGCCCCGGAAGCCGTCGACGAAGACGAAGTAGGTCACCCCCGCCGCGGCCATCACCCGCACCTGGGCCTGGAACGGGTCGCGGCCGAAGCCGTCGTCCCGGCAGACCACCTCCGACGCCGGATCGGCGCATGCGGTGCGCACGTGCAGCACGCTGTCATAGGCCGAGCCCATGGTGCTCAGGCAGACGTCGGCGTCGCGGTCCAGCTCGAAGCGCAGGGCCACCTCGGGCGCGTCGGCCCCGTCCGCGCAGCGCGCGCCGACCTCGTCCGCCGCGCCGCGGGTCGTGCCGCGATATACACCGAACGCCGGCATCGGCCGCGGATCGATACACGCCTGCGGGCCCGGATCGGGTACGCAGCGCCCATCCTCGCAGAGCTCGCCCGGCGGGCAGTCGACGTCCGCGGCGCACGCCGCCGGCTCGCAGGCGCCCGCGGCGCACACCTCGCCCACCGGGCAGCCGGCGTCGTCGAGGCAATCCGGCGCACCGCACGCCCCATCGCGGCAGATCGTACCGTCGGGGCACTCGACGTCGTCGACGCAGCCCGGCTCGACGCACGCCCCATCGCGACAGAGCGCCGCGCCGGGACACGGCGTATCGGGGCCGCACTCGGGCGGATCGACACAGCGCTGCGCCCGGCAGACGAGCGCGTCGGGGCAGTCGGCGTCCACCCGACAGCCCGAGCGCAGGCAGCGCCCGTCGCGGCAGATCGCGCCGTCGTCGCAGTCGGTGTCCATCACGCACCCGTCGGGCGGCGCACAGCGCCCGTCGCGACAGACCTCGGGGTCGACGCACGGCGGCCCGTCGCCGCACATCGGCGCGGCGCCGTCCACAACCGCGTCGACCACAGCACCGTCCACAACGGCGCCGTCCGGCTCGATGTCCGGCGCGTCCGCATCGGCCGGCGCGGCGCCCGACGCCATGTCGACCTGCGGCGGAGCGTCGTCGCCCGCTCCAGCGTCGCATCCGCTCGCCGCCAGCAGCAGCGCGATCCACAGGGTTTTCGCCCGGCCCATGCTCACCTCCTCGTCTCGCTACCCGATGTCGCCACCCGCGCCAGCTGTTCACCCGGTCGGCGCGGGCGCCCACGGGCTGGCAGTGCCCGGCCGCAGGGGGTAGAGTCGCCCTATGCCGACGCGCCTCCGCCCCCATCTGCGACGTGTACCGACCGCGATCGCCTCTCTGGGCCTCGGGGCGGCCCTCTGCGGGCCGATCGTGTTCGACCCGGCACCGGTATACGCCCAAGGGCGATACCAGGCCCAGGGCGCCGCCCAGCGGCACTTCCAGGACGGCGAGCAGGCCCTGGCCGAAGCCGAAGAGGCCCGCGAGGACGGCGACGACGCCGAGGCCCGCGGCCACTTCGGCGACGCGATCGACGCCTTCGAGAAGGCCATCGACGTCGACCCGGATTACGTCGACGCCTACGCCCGCCTGGGCCGGGTGCTCTACGACCTCGACCGCCCGGCCGCCGCCATCCCGGTGCTCGAAGCGGGCCTCGCCCGCGCCGCCGACAGCGAGGAGATCAAGTTCTGGCTGGGCCAGCACCTGCTGCGGGCGGCGCAGGCCGCGAACGCCGACGAGGCCGCCCGCGGTCGGGTCTCCGAGGCGATCACGCTGCTCGAGGGCGTCGCGAGCGGCAGCGACCGGTTCCCCGAGGTGCACCTCGTCCTCGGCAATCACTACTACGACAAGGGGCGCTTCGACCGATCGAGCGCCGCCTACGGGCGCTACCTCGAAGAGCGCCCCGACGCCATCCAGGCCCGCGCGCGGCTGGGCAACGCCCTCGTGCGCCAGGAGCGCTTCGAAGAGGCGTTGACCGCCTTCGAGCGGGTGCGCGAGGCCGACCCGGACAACGTGGCGGTGCTGGTCAACATCGGCACCGCGCACCTGCGGCTGGCCCGCTACGACGCCGCGGCGAAGACCCTCGAAGCGGCGCTGGAGCGGGACGGCGATCGGGAGAGCGCGCGCTTCGGGCTGGCCTATGCCCACTTCGCCGCCGCGCGCCACGCCGAGGCAAAGCCGCACTTCGCCCGCTTCGTCTCCAAGAGCCCCGACAGCTTCAACGGCCGCTACTTCGGCGGCTCGGCGCTGATGGCCCTCGGCGACGACGACGCCGCGCTGCCCGAGCTGACCCGGGCCGCCGAGCTGCGCCCCGACGTGGCCCAGCCGCACTACAAGATCGGCATCATCCACCTGCGCAACGGCCGCACCGACGCCGCCCGCACGGCGCTGAAGGCCGCCGAGGCGATCAAGCCGCAGAACCCGTGGGTGCTCTCGGCGCTGGGCACCGCCGAGCGGCAGCAGGGGCGCCTGCCCGAGGCGCTGGCCCTGCACCAGCAGGCGGTCGAGCAGGCCTCGACCTTCGAGAAGGGCGCGCGCATGGCCCGGCTGCACGCGACGCTCGCCCGCACCGCCGAGGCCGCCGGCCAGCTCGATCTCGCGCGCAAGACGATCGCCGCCGCCCTCGACGGCGGCGCCGACGACCCGTGGGTCGCGCAGTCGGCGCGCGCGGTCCTGACCCGGCTCGCGCGGCGCAGCGCCGAAGCGGGCGACCTCGAGCGCGCCCGCGAGGACTGGCGCCGGGCGCTGGCCCTCGCCCCCGACGATCCGACGCTGCGCGCCGGCCTCGCCGCGCTCGACGCGGCCGCCGGCAAGCCGCAGGACGCCCTGAAGCGGGTGCAGTCGATCGCCCAGCGTGATCTGGCCGCGGTGAAGGCCGCCACCGCGCGGGCCCGCTTCGGCGCGGGTCAATACGCCGAGGCCGCCCGGGCCTACGCCGAGGTGGACGACCCGGCCATCGCCGCCGCCGGCGCGGGCGCTGCGCTGCTCGGCGCCGCGATCGACGATCCGACGCAGATCGACGCGGCGGTCGAGCAGCTCGATCGGGCCCGCGCCCTCGCCGACGAGGCCAAGCAGCCGGCCCCCGAGGTCCGTCGCAATCAGGCGCTGGCCCACCTGCGCAAACTCGGCGCGCGGGTCGACGGCACCGAGAGCGTGCGGCGGGCGGTGGGCAACGCCGAACATCTGCCGCCGGCGGACGCTGCGCGGGCGCACTACGCGGCGTTGGTCGTGGCCTTGCGCCGGGGCAGCGCCCGCGACGCCGAGGCCCAGCTGACCCTGATGACCCGCGCGCTGCGCGAGGCGCCCGACGGCGCCGAGGTCTTCGACCGCAAGCTGGGCCGGCGCCACGTCGACCTGCTGACCGCCTACGTCAACGTGCTGCAGAAGAACGACGATCGGGCGCGCAAGGTGCTCGACAGCCTGCGCGAGTCGCGCCGTGGCCGCACCGAGGCCGGCCAGCTGATGCGCATCGTGCAGCACCGCCTGGGCCGGCAGGCGGTGATCAAGGGCGACATCAAGGCGGCGCGCAAGCACTTCGACGCGGCCCGGGCCCTGGGCGAGACCGACGCGCTGCGCAACGATCTGGCCGTGCTCGACTGGCTGAGCGGGCGCCGCGGCGCGCAGCTCGACGTCTGGCGCGGGCTGGCCCGCAAGGTGCGCGCGGCGCGCTTCAACCACGCGGTGGCCCTCGAGGCCGCCGGGCGTCACGAAGAGGCCTGGCGAGCGTTCGTGCAGGCGGCGGAGGCCGGCGGTCCGCAGGCGCAGAAGGCCGCCGAGATCGCCGACGCCAAGCGCCGGGTCTTCGGCTTCGGAGGCGGCGAGTGAGCAGGCTGCGCCCGATGATCGCCCGGTGGCTCTGCGTCGCGTGGCTCTGCGCCGCGTGCGCGCTGGGTACGCTGTGGGCCCCGCCGGCGGCGGCGCAGACCGCCGACGACGGCCAGACCCTGGTGGTCGGGGTCTACGCCCCGCACATGTACTTCGCCAACTCCATCGCCCGCAGCGAGTACGCCGAGCAGCTCGCCGCCGGCCTGGGCCGGGTCACCGGTCTGAGCTTCCGCGGTCGCGGCTTCAGCACCCAGGGCGAGTTCGCCAATCAGGTCGCCGCAGGCCAGCTGCACTTCGCGCTCGTCGACGCGCAGCATCAGATCGAGCGGGGCTACGAGGCCCTGGCGCAAGGCACGTTCAACGGGCGGCCGACCCTGCCGATGGTGCTGGTGGCCGGCTCGGGTTCGAGCGTGGCCGATCTGGCCGGCAAGGGCCTCGCCCGGGTCAAGCTCGGCCGCGGCGACGAGGGCTTCATCGTCAACTTCCTGCTGCAGAATCAGGTCGAGCCCGACTTCTTCGGTCAGGCCCGCACCGTGCGCGACGTGCAGGGCGCGCTCTCGCTGGTCAAGCTGGGCAAGGCCGACGGCGCGTTCGTCTACAAGGGCATCGCGCCGGGCATCTTCACCAGCCGCCCGGTGCCGCTGCCGGTCTTCGTGCGCACCGCCACCGTGCCGGCCGGCGTCGAGCAGAAGGTGCGTCAAGCGGTGCTCGGCCTGACGGTGCCCAGCCGTGTCGTGCGCGGCTTCAGCGCCTATCGGGCCGACATCCACAAGGGGCTGCGCGGCGCGCTGCGGGCCAAGCCCCGCGGCCCGGGCAACCGCCCGGTGCTCAGCCGCGGGGGTCTCGACCTGCCGCGCATCGCCGCGGCGCTCGTCGTGGGCGATACGCCGCCGCAGCTGCCGCCGGTCGCCGGCGAGCTGCCCACCACCGACCCGCCGCCCGATCTGTATTGAGGGGCTCTGCTTGAGCGCACATACCCCCCGCATCCTGCTCTTCGGCGAAGAGCTGCGCCTGCGCGCCACCCGCCGGGTCGCGGTCTGCTTCGGCGGGCAGGTGACGCTCGAAGAAGACCCCGGCCGCGTCGTGGCGCGGGCGGCGGGCTTCGACCCGCACATCGTCGTCTTCGACCTCGACCACGCCGGCCCCGCGGCGCTGAGCCTGGCGCAGCAGGTCGCCGACGCGTCGCCCGGCGGCCAGATGGTCATCGTCTGCCACCCGTCGCCGCCCGATCAGATCGAGGCGCTGCTCGGCAAGCCGTGGTTCGGGCATCTGCTCGGGCTCGAGAGCCCGTGGTTCATGGAGGAGATGGGGGCCACCCTCGCCCGGCTCAGCGGCGAGGCCCTCTTCGGGCTACATCGCCACCTGCCGTGGGGATCGCGGGTGCTGTCGACCACGGTGACCTCGAGCGCGCAGAAGGCGGCGCTCTTCGATCGGATCGAGTCGTACATGGCCGACATCGGCGTGCGCGGGCGGCTGGTGCGGCGGCTGCACGACGTGGCCGACGAGATGCTGATGAACGCGGTCTACGACGCGCCGACCGATCGGGCGACCGGCGAGCACATCTACGCCGCCCTGCCGCGCACGACCCGGGTCGACCTGCCGCCGGGCAGCCGCCCGGTCTTCAGCTACGGCAGCGACGGCAAGGTCTTCGCGCTGAGCATCAGCGATCCGTTCGGCGGGCTGACCCCCGACATCCTCAAGCGCTACATCGCCAAGGGCTTGCGTCGAGGCAACGACCAGATCGACGACAAGGCGGGCGGGGCCGGGCTGGGGCTGTACTTCCTCTTCCAGAGCCTCAACAGCCTGACGCTGTACCTCGAGCCGGGCGCGCGCACCGAGATGGTGGGGCTCGTCGACATCCGGGGCAGCTTCCGCGACGTCTTGCAGAGCCCGAAGGCGCTCAACATCTACGTGCGCCCGGCCGGCGCGTGAGGGAGATCCGATGAGCCAGGTGGTGGTGGTCGATCGCATCGAAGGCGAGACCGCGGTGCTCTCGCCGGTGGCCGGCGGGCCGCCGTTCGACTGTCCGCTGGCGTGGCTGCCCGAGACGCTGGCCGAGGGCGCGACCCTGCGCCTCGCGCGGGTCCCCGAGGCGGGCATCGCCCGGCTCAAGAAGGTCGACGAAGCCGGGGTGGTCATCGCCCTGCCCGACGGCAGCACCCTCGGCCTGCGCCCCGAGCTGCTGCCGCCCGGCTTGTCGGAGGGCGAGGCGCTGGCCTTCGTCGAGGCCCCCGACGTCGAGAACCAGCGCCGGCTGAGCATCGCCGAGCGCATCGAGCGCCTCGCCGAGCGCATCGACGACGACCTCGACCTCTGATCGACGTCTGCTGAGCCCGAGCCGGGCGCCGGGCCCCGGCCACAGACCGGCCGGGCAGCACCGGGGAGGCGCCATGCGCGAAGAATGGGCCGCGGCGTTCACCCGGACCGCCGAGGCGTTCTGGACCGACGCGCGCACGCGGCAGGTCACCGGCGGCAACCACATGGCGATCCTGCCGCGGGAGGCGCCGGTGCTGCTGCGCTCGATCGGGCTGCTGCACCGCGACGGCTCGATGCCGCCCAAGCAGGTGCGCAAGTACCGCCAGATCAACCACATGATCGCCGTGCTGGGGCCGTCCCTGCGCGAGCTGCGCGACCGGTTCGAGGTGGTGCACCTGCTCGACGCGGGGTGTGGCCGCTCCTATCTGACGATGCTGCTGGCGTGGGTGTTCGTGCACACCTACGCCCACCCGGTCAGGATCCTCGGGATCGATCGCAGCGAGGCCCTCATCGATGAGTGCCGGCGGCGCACGGCGCTGACGGGCCTCGACGGCGTGCTCGCATACGCGACGGGCGCGCTGTCCGAGGTGGACGTCGCCGAGGTCTGGCGCCGGGCCTTCGGCGATACCCGGCCGCCCCAGCTGCACGGCGTGATCTCGCTGCACGCGTGCGACACCGCCACCGACGACGCCATCGCGCTGGGCCTGGCCGAGCAGGTCGAGATGCTGGCCGTGGCCCCGTGCTGTCAGGCCGAGCTGGCCGACAAGTGGCTCGGCCTGAACCGGGCGGGCGCCACCGGCGCCTTCGAGCCGCTGTGGTCCATGCCGCACCTGCGCCGGAAGAGCGCCGCGACGCTGACCGATACCTTCCGCACGCTGCTCATCCGAGCCGCGGGCTACGATACGACCGCGCTGGAGTTCGTGGGCACGGCGCATACGCCCAAGAACACCCTGATCCGAGGTATGCGGCGAGGGCTCGACGGCTCAGCGGCCGCGCGGCGCTATGTCGCGCTGCGGCGCGCCACCGGCGACGTCGGGATCGCGCTGGAGCAGCGGGTGCCGTCGCCCGCTCGCGACCTGCTGGCGCTGGGCGAGCAGGGCGCGGCGTCCCGCGCCGAGAAAAAATCGACGCGCCCGTAAACCCGATCCAGGCGACCCGGGTCAGACCCATCGCAACCCCCGAGAGAGACCTCGGGACAACCGATGGAGAAGAAAGATGACTTCGCTGACCAAGACCCTCGGCGCCCTCCTGCTCACCCTCGGCCTGGCCGTGCCCGGTATCGCCTTCGCCTGCGGCGGCGGCCCCGGCGGCAAGATGGGCAAGCGCGGACCCGGACCCGGCAAGATGGTGCGCATGCTCGAGAAGAACGCCGACGCGCTGGGCATCGAGCAGGCCACGCTGGACCAGATCAAGGGCGTGCTCGACGCCAACAAGGCCGAGGCAGAGTCGCTGCGGGCAGATGTGAAGGCCGCCCGCCAAGCGCTGCGGGAGGCGATGCAGGCCGACAGCCCCGACAAGCAGGCGGTGCTCGCCCTGCAGTCCGAGGTCGGCGCCGCCAAGCAGGCCGCCGCCCAGCACCGGCTCTCGGTGATGCTCGACGTCAAGGCGCTGCTGACCCCGGAGCAGAAGGCGGCCATCCAGGAGAAGCGGGCCGAGCGCCGCGGTAAGCGCGGCAAGCGCGGCAAGCGCGGCTGGGGCGGCGGCGAAGAGATCTGACCCGCCCGTCCGCATCAACGCCGTCGATGGCCCCGGCCGTCGGCGGCGTTCGTCTTTCGAAGGGGGCCCGGCTCAGCGGCGCGCGGTGGCGCTGGCCTGGGTCTCGCGGATGACCATCACCTTGATCTGCCCCGGATAGATGCACTCGTCTTCGATGCGATAGGCGATGTCGTTGGCCAGCCGGGCCGCGGCCAGATCGTCCACCCGGCGGGGGTCGACCACCACCCGCACCTCGCGCCCGCCCGAGATCACGTAAGTATTGCGAATGCCCCGCGGCTTGAAGTCGGCGCAGATGGTCTGCACGTCTTCGACCCGCTGCGAGTACGACTCCACCGTCTCGCGGCGCGCGCCGGGCCGGGCGCCGCTGAGCGCGTCGGCCGCCGCCACCAGATGGGCCAGCGGCGACGACGGCTTCTCGTCGTTGTGGTGCGCCGCGATGGGGTGCACGATCTCGGGGGCCTCGCCGTGCGCCGTCGCAAAAGCGGCGCCGCTCACCGCGTGGCTGCCCACCGCCTCGGTCTCGGCCCACAGCACCTTGCCGATGTCGTGCATCAGCGCCGCCCGATGCGCGGTGCGGATGTCGAGCCCCATGTCGCTGGCCATCATGCCGCACAGGTGCGCGGTCTCGATGGCGTGCTGCCACTGATTCTGGGTGTAGCTGGTGCGGTAGAGCAGCTTGCCCACCAGGAACTGGATCTCGCCGTGCACGTTGCGCAGCTTGAGGATCCGGGTGGCCCGCTTGCCGGCGTCGCGGCAGATCTTCTCCAGGTCGACCCGGGCTTTCTCGACGTACTGCTCGACCAGATCGATCGACGGGTCCTTGCGTCGCGCCAGCCGCTCGTACGCCAGGCGGCCGATCTCCCGGGTGTAGGGGTCGGGCGCCTGCATGTAGAAGCCGTCCTTGCCCTCCTGGGGCACGAACTCCACCTCGCTGAACTCGGCGATGCCGGCGAGGATCGCCCGACCATCGGCCAGAAACCGCTCGCGGGCGGCCTTGTTGCGCGGCAGATCGACCGTCGCGATGAGCCGGTCGGCGGGCTTGGCCACCCCGTAGCGGTACATCGCGAGGTCCATCAGCCGGCGCGCCTCGACCTCGGCCCGGCTCTGCACCCGCTCCTCGTAGGCCCGGGCGGCCTTCTCGGCGGCGACGCGGGCCTCGCCGGTGAGCGCGTCGCCGATGCGCTCGCTCATCGCGTCCCGGCTCTCCCCGGCGACCTCTTCGATGCGCTCGACGATGCGCTGCTCGAGCCCGTCGATCTCGTCGCGCAGCGCGTTGAGGTGTTGCCGGCGCGTCTTCATCTCGGCGGCCCGCTCGCCCAGCGCCCGATCGCGGGCCTCGGCGCTGTCATTGCGTCGACCGGCCGCGGCCTCCATCTGCTGAAGGCGGGCCTCGTCTTCGGCGAGCTGCTCGGTCTCGCTCGCGAGCTGGCGCTGCAGCCGATCGCGCAGCCGCTCGGCCCGTTCGAGGGCCGCCTCGCGGGCCACCTCGGCTTCGCCGCCGATCGCTTCGAGCTCGATCCGACCCTGGCGTCGCGCGCTCGAGACCGCCGCGTCCCGGCGACGGCGCGCGCCGATGGCCATGGCCCCGGCGACGGTTCCGGCGGCAGCGACGGCGGTGGCAGCGGCGATGATCATGGATGTCTCCCGGGGCGGGCGCGTATGGCGCGGTTTCGAATGATGACCACCTGCTGCCATCGTTTCAAGCGGCGGGCCGATCCCCAGAGCGATCGGGGCCTCTCGCCGCTGACCGGGCAGCCCGCTCAGCGGCGACGGCGTCGGCGTTTGGCCTCGGGCAGCCGGCGCAGGGCCGCCAGATCCTCCAGGCCGGCGAGCGTCGCCCGCAGATAACCCGGCGACAGCGTCTCGACCAGCGCCAGGGTGCGGGCGGCGAGCGCCTCGGGGTTGTACGGGCCGACGTCGTCGGCGACCCGATCGCTGGCCCGCGCGACGACCAGCGCGCTGCGGGCGTGATCCGCCGCCTCGCGGAACAGCGCCCGGGCGAGCTGATCGCCCACGGTGCGCAGCTCGGGCAGGTCGGCTGCGGCTTCGGCGGTCGCGGTGGCGGCGTGCACCCGGGCCCGCAGCGCCGGCTGAAGGGTGAGGCCGCGGCTGCGGGCCTGTCGCGCCAACCGCACCACCCGGGCCCGGGCGGCGTCGGCGTCGTCGGTGCGCGCCCGCCGCAGCGCCCGCGGGGCCTCGCGGCGCACGAAGCCGTAGTCTCCGCTGGCGAACGCCCGGGCGAAGTCACCGTCGGGATCGGCGTCGGCCGCGTCGAGGGTGGCCAGGGTCGCCCGCGCCTCCGCCCGGGCCGAGGCGAACGCCGCTTCGAAGCCCGACAGCCGCTCGGCGGCCCGTCGACGCAGGTGGTCGCCGGCCACGCCGTCGAGCCCCTCGGCCCGCTCGAGCAGCGCCTCGATGAAGCGAAAACCGGGCCCGTCGAAGACCTCCGCTCCACCGGCGCGCAATGTCTCGAGCCTGCGCTTCAAGGGCTGCCTCCTTGCGTCGGCGGCGGCAGGGTCGGCGCCCGCATGCCGCTCTGGGGCACCGGCACGATCTCCACCCGCCGATTGCGGGCCCGGCCGGCCTCGTCGGTATTGGGGGCCGCCGGGTGATGCGATCCGAAGCCGGCGGCGAAGAGCCGCTGCGGGGGCACCTCGTGGCTCAACAGCCCGCGGACCACCGTCAGCGCCCGCTCGGTGGAGAGCTGCCAGTTGTCGGCGAAGCGTGGCCGATCGCCGTGGATCACCAGATCGTCGGTGAACCCTCCCACCATCACCATCTGCTGCTGCTCGGTCAACCACCGGGCCAGCGGCGGGCCGATCTCGGCGAGCAGCGCGGCGCCCTCGGGGCGCAGGTCGGCGGAGTACAGGTCGAAGAGCACGCTGCCGGCGATGGCGATGCGGCCGTCTTCCAGAGTGATGCGCCCCGCGGCCAGGGGCGCCGCCAGGGCCGCCTCCAGCGCCGCGAGCCGCTCGTCGGCCGCCTCGCGGGCCGTCTGCGCCTCGACCCGGGCCTCCTGCTCGGCTTCGAGCGAGGCGGCCAGGTCGACCTGGAACCACACCGCGACGACGAAGAAGAGCACGAACAGGCCCATCAGCCCGGCCATCAGGTCGCCGAAGACCAGCCAGACATGGCCGGTCTCGCCGGACACCTCGCGCTCGTCGAGCATCATCCGGCGACCCCCGCCGCGCCCTCACCGCGCAGGGCGCGCAGCTCGGTGAACAGCTCCCGCTGGAAGCGCAGCGCGTCGCCGAAGACCTCGCGGGTCTGGTCGAGGTACTCGCCGACGAGGCGCCCCGCCTGCTCCTCGCCGGTATTGCCCAGGCTGCCCTCCAGCTCGGCGAGCGTGGTCATCCAGCGCTCGTTGGCCTCGCGGTAGCCGTCCACCGCCTCGGCGAGCATCTGGGCCACCGCCGACAGCTCGGCGCCGCCGGCGGTGAGCAGATCGCCGCCCGCGCGCACGCCCAGGCCGACCTCGGTCAGCCGGGCGGTCAGCGCCTCGACGTGGGTCGACAGCGTGTCGGCCAGGGCGGCGTGGCTCTGGGAGCGGGCCTCGGCCATGCGCCCCTCGAACACCGCCAGCCGCTCGGTCTGCCGGTCGAGCGCCTCTTCGACCTTGCCCGCCAAGGCCGCGAGCCGGGCGCCGGCGGCCTCCTCGCTGGCCTCGGCGGCGGCGAAGCGGGCCTCGGTGGCGGCGTCCATGCGCTCGACGGTCTGCGACATGCCGGCGAGCAGCGCGTCGAGGCGCGCGTCGCGGGCCGCGTCAACGGCGGTGCGGGCCGCGAGCTGCGCCCCGGCCTGCTCGACCAGCTTCGCCGCGGCGGCCGGCGCCTCGGCGGCGGTGCGGGCGACCGCTTCGAGCGGCGCGGTCAGGCGCTCGCCCATCGCGCCGAGGTGCTCTTCGAGGGCGTGGTCGAGGCGGCCGAGCACCGCGGCGGCTTCGGTGGCCCGGGCGGTCTGCGCGGCGGCGAAGGCCTCGGCCTGCTCGGCCAGCGCGGCGCCCAGGCGCACGGTGGTCGCCTCGAGCCGCTCGGCGGTCTGCACGTCCAGATCGGCCAGCGCCGCCTGCACCGCCTCGAAGCGGGCCCCGATGCTCGCCGACTGACGGGCGCCCTCGACCGCCGCCGCCTCCAGGTGCAGGCGGGCGGCGTCGACCGCCTCGCCGAACGCGTGCAGCCGGGCGGCGTCGGCCTCGGCGGTGCCCAGCAGGCGGGCCTCGACGCGGCCCACCAGATCGTCGAGCCGGGCCGACAGCGCCTCGGCGCGCGCCTGCTCGGCCTCGGTCAGCCCGGTCACCGCTGTCTGCACGTCAGCCACCAGCGCCGTCAGCGGCGCGCCGATGGCCTGCAGGCCGTCCCGGGTCGCGTCCACGGCCCGATCGAGCCGAACCAGCACCCCCTCCAGCCGCGCGTGGGCCGCGGCCTCCAGGCGGCCCGCCAGGGCCTCCAGCGCCGATTCCCGCGCCGCGTCGACCTCGGCGGCGTGCGCCCGGCGCTGCCCGTCGAGCGCCTCGAACCGCGCCGCGAGCCCTTCGAAGGCCGACCGCTGGCGCTCGGCGAGCGCGTCGGCCTGCGACCGGCGGGTGCGCTCGCTCTCCGCGAGCTGCTCGGCCAGCGCCGCCAGCGCCGCCCGCTGGGCGTCGACGGCCGCCTGGGTGCGGGACCCGCGCTCGACGTCCAGCGCTTCGAGCCGCCCGATCAGCGCGTCGAGGGCGTCTCGCTGGGCGCCGTCGGCTTCGGCCGCCGCGGTCGCGATGCGCTCACCCAACGCGGCGAGCGCAGCGCGATCGTCGGCCGAGAGCTGCGCCTGACGCTCGGCGCGCGCCTGCTCGGCCGCCTCGAGTCGGCTGGCCAGCGCCCCGAGCGCGGCCTGCTGCGCGTCCACCGCCGCCTCGATGCGCGCCGCCTGCGCCGCGCCGCGGGTATCGGCGGCGGCGCGCCGCTTGTCTTCGGCCTCTATCATGCGCCCGGCGAGCCCCTCGATCGCCGCCCGCTGGGTCTCGGCGGCCTCGATCAGCGCGTCGGCGCGGCGGGTATCGGCAGCGTCGATGCGCGTCGCCAGCGCTTCGAGCGCCGCGCTCTGACGGGCGGCCGCGGCCTCGGCCTCGGCCTGACGGCGGGCGTCGGCCTCTTCGACGCGCCGCACGGTCTGCGACCACTCGGCGGCCCGGGACACGGCCCGCGCCTGCTCGGCGCCTTCGAGCTGTTCGAGCAGCGCCGCGTGGGCCGCCTCGACGTGGGCCCGCAGCGAGGTGTCGGCCTCGGCCTGCCGCCGCACCAGCCCGTCGAGCCGGTCGAGCAGGTCGGCGTGGCGTCCGTGCGCCGCGGCATCGCGCGCGGTGGCGTGCTCCGCCCGGCGGCTCTCGGCGGCCTCGACGGTGCTCAGCATCGCCTCGACGTGGGCCACCAGCATGCCGTCGGCTTCGGCCCGCTGGCGGGCGGCGTCGTTGAGCCGGTCGAGCAGGGCGGCGTGGCGCTCGGCGTCGGCCGCCGCGCGGTCGGCGTCGCGGGCGGCGAGGGCGTCGGTCAGCGCGACGTGGCGTGCGTCCAACGCGGCGATGCGCGACGCCTCGGACGCGGCCAGCGTATCGGCGAGCCCGCCGATGTGCGCTTCGAGCGCCTCGGCCCGCAGCGCCTCGGCGGCGGCGCGGGTCTCTTCGGATTCGGTCACCGCCGACAGCACCCGGTCGAAGCCGGCGCCCAGCGCGTCCCGTCGGCGGGCCTCCTCGGCGGTCAGGGCCGCGGTCAGCCGCTGCACCTCCTCGCGGGTCGCCTGCCGGCCGGCCTCTTCGGCGGCGCGGCGGGCGTCGGCGTCGGCCGACAACATCTCGGTCCACTCGGCGGCGTGGCGCCCCACCGCGGCCTCGGCCCGCTCGGCGGCCTGCCCGGCCAACGCCGCGACCGCGGTCGACGTCTGCTCGACGCTCGCCGCGAAGCCCGCCGACAGCGCCTCGCGGATGTCGGCCGCAGCCCGGCCGAACGCCGCCGCCGCGGCCTCGGCGGCTTTCTCCTGCGCGCCGACGGCCCGCTCGCCGACCGCCGTCTGGGCGTCGACGAGGCTCGACTCGAGCTGCTCGATGCGCGCCACGGCCCGGCCGAGCGCCTCGGCGGCGGCAGGCAGCGCCTCGCCCTGGCGCACCAACGCTTCGAGGACCGCCAGCTGACGCCCGGCGGGGGTCGTGGCCTCCAGGTTCGCGCCGGCCCATGAGGCCAGCCGCCGTCGGGCGCGGCGCTCGGCCCGCCGGACCCAGACCGCCGCCAGCCCCAGGGCCGCCGAGGCGGCGACGCCGGCGACCGAGGTGCCGAACGCCCGGGTGAGCCCGTCGATGGGGCCGGCCAGCCCCTGGCGCAGCGCGGTGACGTCGGCGGCGCCCAGCATCGCGCCGCGGGCGCCGGACAGCGTCTCGACCAGCCCGAGGAAGGTGCCGAAGAGCCCCAGCATCACCAACAAGCCCACCAGATAGGGCGTGAAGCCGACCGGCGCCCCGGGCGGGGTCTGGCCGGCGCGCACGGCGGCCACGAGCGCGCGCACGGCGGGCGAGGCGTCGTCGAGGCGGGTCTCGAAGTCGTCGGCGTCGCGGGCGGGCAACGTCGGGATCTCGTCGAGCAGCCGGCCGGCGGCGCTGGCCCGACGCCACAGCTCGACCGCGCCGACCCACAGCCCGAGGGTGATGCCGCCGAGGACCACCAGCGCCAGCGCGTCCTCTCCCCGATAGAACGCCGCGGCTCGGGCGATGAGCGCGGTGCCGAGTACGGTGAGCAGGGCGACGGCCAGACGCGGCATCCGATCCTCCGGGGGCTGGTGCAGATACGGCAGCCGGTCATCGCCGACCGATCGACCGCTGTCAAGGGTCACGGGGGGCAAAAAACGTCACTGGTCCGGGCAGATGTATCGGTCGACCATGCGCCGATGCGCTGGAGCCCGATCATCGCTGCGCTGCTGCTGCTCCCGTCGACGGCGGGGGGACACGGCGGTGAGCCGAGCGTCACCGGCCTGCGGTTTCCGAGCCAGCGCCCGGGCGAGGTCTGGGCGATCACCGACAACCAGGGGCTCTACGCCGCGCGGGGCGATACGACGGCGTGGCTGTGCGAAGACGCCGTGGCGCCGGCCGCCGGCATCGACGACATCGTGGCGCTGGGCGACGGGCAGCGGTGGCTCATCCTGACCGACGATGGTGTGTTCACCTCGGACGACGGCGGCTGCACGTTCGGCGGCGCGCCGGTCGCGCTGGCCGATCAACAGGTGGCCGCGCTGTCGGGCCACCCGCTCGACCCGGCCGAGGCGGTGGCGGTCACCGAGACCTTCGCCGCCGAGAACGACGTCTGGCTCACCGCCGACGGCGGCGGCACATGGCGCGCGGTCGGCCTCGGCCTGCGCGGGCGATTCACCGGTCTGCTGCGCAGCGAAGCCGACCCCGAGCGGCTGTACGCGCTGCACGATCGCGGCGCCTATACCAGCGGCGACGGCGGCCGCCGCTGGCAGCCGATCGCGCTCGGGCCGCCCGAGCTCGCGGCCTTGCCCTCGGCGGTGACCCTGCTCGCCGCCCCGCCCGGCGCGCCCGAGCGGATCTATCTGGGCATCGAGCGTCCGGCCGGGCTGGTCGTGGTGCGCAGCGACGACGCCGGCCGCACCTGGCGCGAGGCGGTACGGGTCGACGACTTCGAGGCGCAGCTCGTCTTCGACGGCGACGGCCGCGAGGGTCTGCTGCTGACCGCGTTCGACGGGCTGCGGCGCACCGCGGACGGCGGCGCGACCTGGGGTGATGCCGCGCCGCTGCCGGTCGAGCGCCTGCAGCGCATCGGCCGGGCGCCCGACGGGCGCTTGTGGGGCAGCACCGGCTTGTTCTTCGGCGGGCCGTTCGCCCTGGGCGTCAGCGATGACTTCGGCCGGACGTGGGCCCCGGTTCTGGTGCGGTTCGAAGACGTCGACGCACGCTGGGATTGCCCGCCGCCGAGCCCGGCCCGCACATGCTGCGAGACGCTCTGCCCGGGGCAGCCGATCGACGCGATGTGCGTGGGGCAGGTGCCCGACGAGGGCGGCGCGTGCGCGTCGGCGCTGGATCCACCACCCGGGCCGCTGCCCGGCTTCGAGGTGGATGGCGGGGTGGACGCCGCGCCGCTCGACGGCGGCCCGGCGGACGACGGGGTCGACCGCGGCTCGGATGCCGCAGCCCTGGACGCTTCAGCGGTGGATGCCACGGCGTCGGACGTCACAGAGCCGGACGCGCTGCCGGACGGGGCGCGTCGCGATCGGGGCCCGTCAGTCGACAGCGAGCCGACGGACGCGGGGATGCTCGACGGTCGCGTACCGGACCGCGGATCGCCCGATACGGGCGCCGCGGGTTTGGACTCGACCGTACCGTATCCACCGCCGCCCGATGGCGAGCCGCCGATCTACGCGCCCGACGTCACCGTGATCCCGGCGCATCCGGCGAGCGACGGGTGCGCCCAGCGGCCGGGATCGGCGCCGCCGTGGTGGCTGGCGCTGCTGGTGCTCAGCGCGCGGTGCCGACCTTGGCGTCTTCGACCTCGGCGTCGACCTCGTCGGGGGTCGGCTCGATGAGCTGCTGCGGGGCGATCTCGAGCGCCTCGGCCAGCGCGTTGACCGTGCTCAGCCGCGGATCGCTGGCGCCCTTGTCGTTGACGTCGAGCAGACGCCACATGGTGGTTCGACCGATGCCGGCATGATCGGCGAGATGAGCCAGGGCCATGCCCTTCTTGCCAGCGAGATGCCGGACCCAGAAGGAGACCCGGCGCGTCAGAGATTCAGGATGCTTCATGTGAGTGACTCTAACGGCCGACGCAGGGGCCCGAATACCGATTTCGGGATTCGCCCGAAGCACTCCCTGACATCTTCGCAGATTCTGCTTTCGGGTGTCTGTCCGACGAAACGCCCACTGCGCCTGATGCGGACATCCTGACGGATCTCACCCACAGACGACCCCTGACAAAATGCATCTTGCCTCAAAAAAAGTCGGCTGCGACCCCGTCAGAGGCAGGGCAGAGACGGTTGGTCCCCCCCGGGTACCCGGAACCGGTGACAATATCGGCGAATGCAGTATCTTCGGATGATGCGGCATCTGGCCCTCATCATCGCGACGGCGGCGCTGGCGTCGGGCGGCTGCACGGCCGCGGACAGCGATCGGTCGCCGGACGTGCTCGGCGGTGACGCGCGGCCCGACGTCCGGTCGTTGGACGCCACGCCCGATACGCCGCCGGTTGACGCGCGCCCCGATGGCGCGCGCCTGCCGGACGCCGCACCGCGGTCGGATGCCGCCCGCCCGGACGCCGCCCGCCCGGATGCCGCGGCCCCGCGGGGGCCCGATCACCCGCTGCCAGCGCTCGCCCCGCCGCCGGCCGGCGAGCCCGCGCCGGTGTGGCAGGTCTCGGTCGTCGAGCGCTTCCCTCACGACCCGCGGGCGTTCACCCAGGGCCTGCTGATGGTCGACGGTACGCTCTACGAGTCGACCGGGCTCAACGGGCAATCGTCGGTGCGGATCGTCGATCTGGCCACGGGCGCCGTGCAGCGGCGGCGCGATCTGGCGGACCGCTACTTTGGCGAGGGGCTGGTCGCCATCGACGATCGGCTCATCCAGCTGACGTGGCGGTCGCAGGTGGCGTTCGTCTACGACCGGGCGACGCTCGAGCCGCGCGGGCAGCACGCCTACGTCGGCGAGGGCTGGGGCCTGACCGACGACGGCCGGCGGCTGATCCTGTCCGATGGCACCGATCGCCTGCGCTTCTTCGACCGCGAGACGTTCGCCGAGCTGGGCGCGGTCCGTGTGACCGACGCGGGGCGGGCAATCCGCCAGCTCAACGAGCTGGAGTATATCGACGGCGAGGTGCTGGCCAACGTGTGGCAGACCGATCGCATCGCGCGCATCGACCCGACGACGGGTCGGGTCATCGGCTGGCTCGATCTGGCGGGCTTGCGGCCACAGGAGGCCAATCGCCAGGGCGACGTGCTCAACGGCATCGCCTGGGACGCGCCGAATCAGCGGCTGATCGTGACCGGGAAACGCTGGCCGCTGATGTTCGCGATTCGGGCGTTGCACGCGCCCTGAAAGGCTCGCGAAGAGCCCCCGGGCCGTCAGCCGCGCAGGCCGGCGTCCACCTGCCGCAAGAGCGCCAGCAGCTCGTCGACCTTGGCCCCGATGGCCTGAGCGTCGTTGAGGTTGTCGGCGCTGGCCCGCACCAGCGGCACCAGCGTGCGCTCGATGAGCTGGACCTGCTGGGCCAGCAGCTCTTCGACCCCCGGCGGCGGCTGGTTGAGCACCTCGACCTCGACCTTGGGCTGCTGCATGGTCTGCAGCGCCTTGCTCAGCTCGGTCAGCGCCGTCGACAGCCCCGGATCGGCCGCGCTGGGGATCGGCGGCGGCTGGCCCGGCTTGCGGCCCAGCGGCGGCAGGTTGCCCAGCGGGCTCGCCGCGAGCTTCTTCGCCGACGCGGCCTGCTCGGCGGCGGCCTCGATGGCCCCCTTGATGCCGTCGAGTCGCCCGCCGAGCGCGTCGAGCTTCGTGGTGGTCTCCGTGCTCTGCCCCAGCGCGCTGCGCAGCCCGCCCAGGCTCTGGGCGATCGAGGCCAGCGCCTTCTCGGTGCCCGGCTGCGCGCCGCTCCTGAGCGCCTCGCCGATGGCGTCCAGCCGCCCGCCGAGCCCGGCGATGGCCTGCTCGGTCTGCCCCGCGCCGGTCAACGCGGCGCGGATGGCCCCCAGCTCTTCGCCCAGCCCGCCCAGCGTGCCGGTGACCCGGGCCACCGGGTCGTCCTCGTCGCCGCCCATCGTCTGGATGCGCTTGAAGCTGCGGCAGACCTCGGCGTAGCGCGCCTTCTGCTCGGGGGTCATGCGCCCGCGCAGCTGCGCCAGCTTGAGCAGGTTGTTCTCCGCGCCGCTCGTCAGCGTCTGCGACTCGCCGGTGTAGTGGTCGTCGATGAGCGACTCCACCTCGTCGGGCGTCATCGCCGCCATGACCTTCTCGGCCATCTTGTTCATGTTGCGGTAGCTGCCCTGCAGCTTGAACGACGGCTCGGTGCGAAAAGCGTCGTCGGTCGCGGCGCTGAGGATGTACTGCATGTTGACCCGCAGCACGACCTCCTGGATCTGGGTCAAACGCTGCAATACGGCGGTGATCTCGCCGATCTCGACCCCCGAGTACCCGTGCTTGAGGTCGGTGGTCGGGATCTCCTCGCCCCGGCTCATGCGGATGAGCTTGTAGACGTCGTCCTGGCTGCGGGTGGCCAGCGGCGCGAGCACCGGGTTCGAGGTGAGCGCGTTCTCGATGTACGACAGCGAGAAGACGTCTTCCTTGCCGTCGAGGATGTCGCCCAGGTTGTAGGTGTCGGCGCGGTTGGCCAGCATGTCGGGGATGACGAACTTGGCCCCCGTCTCGGTGTACGGGTTGCCGGCCATGATCACGCAGAACTTCTTGCCCCGCATGTCGTAGGTGCGCGTGCGCCCGCGCCAGACGCCCTCGATCTTGCGCTGCCCGTCACACAGCGAGATGAACTTCTGCAAGAACTCGGGATCGAGGTGCTGCACGTCGTCGAGATAGAGCATGACGTTATTGCCCATCTCGAAGCCCAGGTTGACCTTCTCGACCTCCTGGCGCGCGGTCGCGTTGGGCGCCTCGCCCGGATCGAGGCTGACGACGCCGTGGCCCAGCGAGGGCCCGTTGACCTTGACGAAGACCAGCCCCAGCCGATTGGCGACGTACTCCATCAGGGTCGTCTTGCCGTAACCGGGCGGCGAGATGAGCAGCAACAGGCCCATCAGATCGGTGCGTTTGTCGTTGCCCGCCGCGCCCATCTGCTTGGCGAGGTTGTCGCCGATGAGGTGCAGGTAGACGTCGTTGATGAGCTTGTTGCGCACGAAGCTGCTCATCACCCGCGGCTGGAACTCGTTGAGCCGCAGCCGCCGCTTGCCGTCCTCGATGACCGCGGCCCGCTGCTTGCGATAGGCCCGATAGCCGGGCACCGTCACCTCGATGAAGCGGGTCAGGCGGTCGAGGAAGGTATCCAGCGCCAGCTGCATGACCTGATCGCTGATGCGCGGGTGCTGCCCCAACAGCCCGCGGACCTCGGTGCGGGTCACCGCGCTGCTCGTCTCGCGGTCGAGCTTGGGCCCGCCGATGATCACCGCCGCTTCGAGCACCAGCGGGTCTTCGGGGTCGAGGGCGGTGCCCTCCACCAGCGCCTCGATCCAGGCCCGCGCCACCGCGATGCGCCCGGCCAGGTCGCCGTCGAGCGCGCGCAGGTCGGCCTCGAAGTCGCGCCGGGTATTGGTCTCGTCGAGGTGCTGCCACAGCCGCTCGGTCAGCTCGACCGCCTCGCGGCTGGTGGTGAAGCGCGGCGGCTCGGCGCCCAGCTCTTCGACCAGATAGCGCCCCGCGAGCGTCCCGTGCCCCGCCAGCGTCGGCAGGCCGGCCAGCTCGGCGAAGGCGCGGATCTCGCCGGCCAGCTCTTCGGCCAGCGCGCCCATGGCCGCCGGCGTGCGCCCGAAGCTCTGCCGCAGCCGACCCAGGTTCATGCCTTTACGCTGCCAGCGGCCCTTGGCCTCGCGGTCGCCGTATGACCCCCAGAAGAGCGCCGCCACCGCCCGCGGGGCCGGCCCGAAGCGCAAGAGCCCGGCCGCGGTGTGCATGTGCAAGAGCTTCTCGAGGATGAGCGCCGCGTCGCTGTCGTGCAGCCCGCGCTCGTAGCCCTCCTCGTAGCGCTCGCGGGCGATCTCCGAGACCAGCTCGAGCAGCCCGCCGTCCTCCCGCTGAGCGTCGAGCAGGCGTTGAATGGACAGCCCGCCGTCGCCGCGCTCGGCGGCGAAGAGCAGCGTCGCAGCCAGATACTCGGCGCGGTAGACCTGCTTGTTCTCCGAGACGACGGTCTGCGACCAGTAGGGCTTGCTGGCGAGGAAGCCCTCGTCTTCGACCGGCTCGTAGAAGTCGGTGCCGGTCAGGTGCAGCGCCATGCCCTCGCCGCGGGGCACCATCGTCAGCTCGAGGGTCTGGGTATTGACGTTGAACAGGTGCCGCCCGAAGCGGATGAGGTCGGCGCCCTCCTCGAAGAGCTCGAGCTTGTCGCGCAGCCCGCGCAGGGCGTCCTGGCGGGCCTGCTTGAGCCGCCCGGCCAGCTCGTCGCCGCGCACCCCGTCGCCCAGCTTGGTCAGCTGCTCGGAGAACGCGCGCAGCTTCTGCACCATGCCGTCGGCGGCGAAGTAGGCGTTGAGCGCGTCTTCGTCCTTGAAGTTGCGGGTGCGCCGGGCGACGCCCTCGAGGATGCGGTCGGCGGCGCCCATGATGTTCTGCACCCGCCGGTTGCGCTCGTCGAGCAGCGTCTGCTTGCGGGTATTGAACGCCTCGTAGACCTCGTCCCGCTTGGCGGCCAGGTCGCCGAGGAACTCGTCGAACTCGCTGAAGCGGGCCTCGAGCTCTTCGAGCAGCACCATCAGCCGCGAGAGCTCTTCGTCGCAGCGCTCGGGGCTGTCGCACATCGCCAGCGCGCTCTGCACGCTCTGGCCGAAGAGCTTGAACTGCGCCCCGAACTCGGCGCGGCCCTCTCTGCCGAGCAACGACTTGCGCCGCCCTTCGACGGTGGCCCGCACCCGGTTGAGGTGGCCGAAGACCTCGCCGATGCCCTCCAGGATGGTCGTGCGCTGGGTGGCGTCGTCAATCTGAAGGCCCGCGATGACCTCGGTCAGCAGATCGAGGCCCTCGCTCAGCTCGACCAGACGGGCGCGCAGCGGCTCGATCTCGGTGACCTTCTCGACCTTGCCCGAGTCGGCGAGCACCTTCTCCAGGTCGCGCTTGAGCGGCCCGAGCGCCTCGTCGCGCAGCAGGAACTGCACGCAGTCGCGGGTCAGTGAGTCGAACTGCTCGACCGCCTCGGCTTCGAGGGCGTCGAGCCGGGCCTGGTCGATGAAGCGCACCTCGCGGATCGTGATCAGGTGCCCCCGCTGCTGCCGCAGCGCCGTCATCGCCTTCATGTAGCCGTCGACCGAGTTGAGCGTATGGCTGCGCACCTCGGTGAGGATCTGCTGCTGGTTGGCCTCGGTCTCGGCCAGCGCGTCGGCCGCCTGCTTGCGCAGGATGAGCACCTTCTCGAACTCGTCGACGATGAGCTCGGCGGTGCGGGCGAGCGTATCGAGGGCCGCCTTGAAGGCGACCTCGGCGTGGTCGAGCCAGTAGTAGCTGTCCCGCATGCGGGTGATGGCGGCGATCAGGTCTTCGTAGGTCCGCCGATCGGGCTCGGCGCGGCCGATGAGCCGGTCGATCGAGAAGGCGTCGCTGATGCCGCGCACCAGCTCGGCGTTGCCCACCTTCGAGAGGAAGGAGCCGTCGGTCGGCGCCGCCGCGGCGAACTCGGCCGAGACGAAGGGCGTGCGCCAGACCTGCATCGGGTGCACCCGGCTCGGCTCGATGGCGGCCTTGAAGACCACCATGCGCCCGTCTTCGAACAGGCTGTAGCCGTTGCAGGTGATCGGGCTCTGCACCGCCTTGCGGATGAGGTTGTACGGCAAGAGCACGTACTCCCCCTCCTCGCGGCGGTGGAAGATGTAGAGCACGTCCTCGCCGTTGGGCGACTTGATGACCCGCTTGAAGCGCAGCCCGTCGAGCGGGGTGTCGAAGACCTTGTAGTCGCCGCTCTCGAGGTAGTAGCCGCCGGGGAAGATGATCCCGTGGTCTTCGGGCAGCTGCACGCAGGCCCGGCCGATGGCGTCGATGCGCACCACGCTGCGGGTGCGGGTATTGAACACCAGGTAGCGATAGTCGGGCTCGCGATAGGGCTTGATCCGCAGCAGGATCAGCGGCCCCAGCTCGGCGTAGTGGATCTCGCCGTCGTCGAGGGTCTGGTTGGCGTCCTCGACGGGCTCGCGATAGATGCCCTGCCCGTCTTCGGTATTGTCTTCGATCTTGACGGTGAGGTCGCCGCCGACGGTCTCGACGAAGACCTTGTCGAGGATGTTGACGTGCGGATGGCGCCCGGCCACCTGCTGCTCACGGCCGGTCGGGGTCCACTCGAAGTCGTGGCTGGCGGGGAAGGTATGGTCCCGATCGCCGCGGTTGTCGATGTAGGTCAGCCCGCCGCCCGGGTCGACCCGCCAGCGGCAGACCTTGATGTCGTCGGCGCTCGCGCCGATGCGAAAGACCGACATCAAGCGGGTGTCGGTGCTGCGCAGCAGCATCAGCTCGCAGTCGCGGTAGTAGCGGAAGAGGTCGCCGAAGTCCTTTCGGAAGTCGGTGTTCTGCAAGAAGCCCACGTCGCCGTCGGGCACCCGGCTGAAGTCGTAGCCGTCCGCCGCCTCTTCGAAGCGATACAGCCCGAAGACGTCCTCGACCTTGGTCTCCTGCTTGAGCCCCAGCGTCAGCTGATAGCCCACCAGCAGCTGGCCGCCGACGTTGACCACGTCGCGGGTGACGCAGTTGTGCTCGGTGCGCACCCGGCCGTTGGCCAGCACCGCCAGCTCGGTGCCGCCGAAGGTCTCTTTGCGGCGCTCGTTGAGGGCCTCGGCCTTCTCGCGCAGGGTCTTGCCCTGCGCCTCGAGCCGGCGGCGGATGACGGCGTAGTTGCCCCCGGCGAGCGCGGCGTCTTCGCCGGATTCGAGGGCGACGTCCTGTGTCTCTTCGGCCATCGGGCACTCTCCCCCGGGCGGAGCCGGGCGGGCGGCTGGGGTCGCGGTCGCCCGGGCCCGCGCGGCGGGTCGGGCCCACTGTCAGGCGGCGATCAGGCCTGCAGCCCCAGCTTGCGGGCCTGAGCGGCGAGCTGCTCGAGCTTCTGCTTCGTCTCGCCGTCGGCCTCGGTGGCCAGCCGCGCGATGAGGCCGGCGATGCCCAGGTTCTTGACGTTCTCGGCGGTCAGCCGGCCGGCGAGGATGTCCTTGACGTCGTCGGGCAGGCTGCGCTGACCCGAGAGGTAGGGCTGCATCGTCGTGCTGGCCACGTCCGAGCTCTCCACCAGCCCGTCGAGGCTCTTGCCCAGGCTGACGGCGTTGACGAACTTGTCGAAGAACTGCCCGTCGCCGCCGACGATGTTGATGTCGGCCTGCTGGAACGCCGCCGCCAGCACCCGCGCCTGATGCTCGGCGATCTGCACCTGCGCGCCCACCTTCTCCAGCGCCACCTGCTTCTGCATCTCAAGCTGCAGGCGGAACTCCTCGTGCTCGCGGCCGACCCCGTCGAGGGCCTTCATCGCCGCGGCCTTCTCGGCCAGACCCGAGGCCTCGGCGGCCAGCTTCTCCTTGACCGCGGTGGCCTCGGCCAGCCCGCGCTTCTCGATCGCGGCGGCTTCGGCCTCGCGCACCCGCGCCTGAGCCAGCCCCTTCTCCTCTTCGCCGGCGGCCTCGGCCAGCTTCTTCGACTTGATGACGTCGGCCTCGGCCTGGCCCTCCTGCAGCGTCGCCTGGGCCATCGCCTGGCGCACCTTGACCTTGGCCAGCCCCTTCTTCTCCTCGCCCTGGGCCTCGGCGGCCATCTTGTCGAGGGTCACCGTCGCGTGGGCCTTGCCCTGCTTCTCGATCGCGGCGGCCTCGGCCTCCTTGACCCGCACCTGGGCCAGCCCCGAGGCGGCCTCCTCGGCCTGAACGCCCTCGGCCATGCGCATCTTGGCCCGGGCCTGCTTGTCGCTGGCCTCCAGGTCGGCCTCGGCGATGGTCAGCTTCTCCCGGGCCTGGAACTTGGCCACCTCTTCCTGGGCCTCGGCGGCCTTGATGTTCTTGACGAGCGCCTCCTGGGCGTCGGCCTCGGCGGCGACGATCTTGACCTTCTTCTGCCGCTCGGCCTCGGCGTGGGCCCGCAGATCCTTGATGCGCTCCTCTTCCTCGGCGACCGTCTTCTCCACCGCGATGCGCTGGCGGATGACGTCGGCGATCTCCTTGCGCTGCTTCTCGAGCTCCTTCTCCTTGTCGATGCGCTGCAGCTCGACCTCACGCTCGCGGCCGATCTCCTCGACGTCGGCGGCCTTCTTGACCCGCACCGACTCGACGGCCACCTCGCGCTCGCGGGCCTTCATGGCGACCTCGATCGCCCGCAGCTTGCCCTGCTCGCCCTTCGAGACCTCCTCCTCGGCCTTCTGGCGGATGAGCGCGGTCTTCTTCTCCTCCTCGGCCTGGACCCGCAGAGCCTCGTTGCTCTCGCGGCTCTGGGCCATCGCGATCTCCTTCTCCTTCTTGGCGACCGCGTCGGCCCGCTGCTGGTCGAAGCGGTAGATCGCCTCGTCGGCCTTGAGGTCCTGCGAGCCCATCTCCATCCGCTCCTTCTGGCGGACTTCGTTGGTCTTGATGTTCTGACCGGCGGTCAGCTCGGTGATCTTGCGGATACCCTGGGCGTCGAGGATGTTCTGCTTGTCGAGGTGCTCGATGGGCGTCTGCTCGAGGAAGTCGATCGCGGCGTCATCGAGCACGTAGCCGTTGAGGTCCTTGCCGATGACCTCGATGATCTGATCCTTGAAGTCGTCCCGCTGGGTGTAGAGCTGCTCGAACTCGAGCCGCTTGCCGACCGTCTTCAAGGCCTCGGAGAACTTGGCGACGAAGAGCTCTTCGAGCGTCTTCTGGTCGCTGGCGCGGGCGCAGCCGATGCTCTGGGCCACCTTGAGCACGTCGTCGGCGGTCTTGTTGACCCGCACGAAGAAGGTCACCTTGATGTCGGCCCGCACGTTGTCTTTGCAGATGAGACCCTCGTGGGCCCGCCGCTCGAGCTCGATGGTCTTCACCGAGATGTCCATCGTCTCGCAGCGATGGATGATCGGGTAGACGATGCCGCCGGTGAAGGTCACCTCCGGGTCCTGCTTCATCTTGTTGATGATGAGCGCCTTGCCCTGATCCACCTTGCGGTAGAACTTCGAGATGATGACCAGCACCCCGATGATGAACAGGATGACCAGCGCGGCGACGATGAGCATCACTTGAAGCGGCATCGCGATTTCCCCCTCGGCCGGCGCGCGAGCCGGCCGTCTGCAGTCGGATCTCTACAAACGAATCAAACGTCGAGCGGCTCGACCACGTAGGCCTCCCGCTCCCGGTCGAAGTCGATGACCAGCACCGTGTCGCCGCGGCCGATGCCCTTCTCGGGCTTGGCGCGCACCTCGATGCGCAGGAAGTCGCCGCCCACCTTGCAGTCGGCCAGCCCGAAGCGCTCGGTGACCTTGCCGGTGGTGACCACCGCGGTATTGCCCACCACGTCGGCCCGGGTGCGGCCGGTGCTGCCCACGAAGACCGGCGCCAGCGGCCGGATGATGATCGAGGTGAACGGCACGGCGACCACGAAGGCGCCCAGGCCCACCAGCGGCACCAGCGCGATGTTCGGCAGCGTGCCGCCGAGGTAGTACATGCCCAGCATCGACAGCGCCCAGCCGGTCAGCACGATCGAGCTGATGACCACCGTCATCGGCGCCGAGCGCAGCTTGAGCGCGCTGAGCAGCTGCGCCAGCCCGCTGCCGCCAGCCAGCTTGCCCGCCAGGCCATCGCCGTCGGCGGCCCCGTCTGCGATGCCATCGGCGGCCCCATCGGCCAGCCCGTCCGCCGCCCCGTCGGCCAGCCCGTCGGCCGCCCCGTCGAAGGCGCCGTCCAGCGCCTCGGCGGCCCCATCGGCCACGCCGTCCGCCGCGCCGTCCAGGGCTCCGTCGAGCGCGCCGTCCAGCGCCTCGCCGGCCCCTTCGAAGGCGCCGTCGGCCAACCCCTCGACCGCCCCTTCGGCCAAGGCCTCGGCGCCGCCCTCGGTGCCGCCCTCCAGCAGCCCGTCGGCGTCGCCGATGTCGAGCATGTCGATGTCGAGGGCGCCGAGCACGACGAACAGCCAGTACACCACGATCACCACCAGCAGGATGGTGTAGACCACCGTGGGGAAGGCAAGGGCAGCGGCGAGCAGCTCGGGCATGGGCTCCGCGGGTATCGTTCGGGTCGTCGGCGGATCGAGACTGAACCTGTCGGTCACGCACGTCAAGGGGCCGTCTACCCCGCTCGATGTGGTCCCCGCCGAGACGGTGCGCTAGGGTGCGTTGCGGTGGCTGTATCGGCCACGCGGGAGGTCGTGGTGTCCGAGGAAGAGCGCGAAGAGAGCGAGCCGCCGCGGCTCCCGATCTCGCAGATCATGCTGAAGGACTTTTTGTCTTATGGGCCGGGCGAGTACACCTTCGACCTGAAGGCGCTCAACGTGCTCATCGGCCCGAATGGGTCGGGCAAGACCAACTTGATCGAGGCGTTCGAGGTGCTGCGGGCCGTGCCGAAGGACGTGCTGCGGCCGTTTCGGCGCGGCGGGGGGTTCGGCCGATGGGTCTTCAACGGCGCATCCGGTGAGGCTGTCCCGGCACTCGGTTTGCTCACTGCTGGCGGTACGTCGTCGCTTCGCTATCACATCGAGCTGACCGAGTCCGAGTGGGGGAGCGCGCAGGTTCGCAGCGAGTCTGTACTGCCCGGCCAGCCCTACTCGACGCCCGACGAGTTCTTCTTGGAGCGCGAGCTGTATGGGCCGGCCAGGATCATGGGCCGGGGGTGGGGCGGGGACAACGAGCGCGACGTCAAAGTGGACGACGCAACGTCGGTCCTGGCTCAGGTCAAAGACGAAATGGCCTACCCCCAGCTGGCCCGGATCAGCAGACTCATGGAGTCGATCCAGATCTTCCGGTCATGGGCGCTGGGTCCCAATGCACCAACCCGCGGCGCTTGCCCGTCCGACGTACGTCAGGACCGGCTGGAGGAAGACTTCTCCAACCTGCCGATGCGCCTTCAGGCTCTGCGACGCATGCCTGCCTTGAAACGGCGACTCCAGGCGTTGCTGAGCGATCTGGCACCCGGCTTCGACGACTTCGAGGTCTTCCCCGAAGGTGGGACGCTGCACCTCTACCTGACCGAAGGCGACAACAACATCTCGGCCCAGCGGCTCTCCGACGGCACGTTGCGCTATCTGTGCCTGCTCGCCATCCTGCTCGACCCACCCGAGGGCGGGGTGATCATCATCGAAGAGCCCGAGTTGGGGCTGCATCCCGACATGCTCGGCACCCTGCGCGATCTGCTCGTCGAGGCCAGCGAGACCGCCCAGATCATCATCACGACCCACTCGACGATGCTGGTCGACGCCTTCACCGAGCACCCCGAGGCCATCGTCGTCTGCGAGAAGCCCGAGGGCAGCACCGAGCTGCGGCGTCTGACCCGCGAGGAGGTCGACGCGTGGCGTGAATTCGGCTCGCTGGGTCAGCTCTGGATCTCGGGCCAGTTCGGGGGCACGCGCTGGTGAAGCGCCGAAAGAGCAAGCTGTACGTCGAGGGCGGCGGCGACAGGGATCTCGACCGCGCGTGTCGAGAGGCTTTCGCCAAGCTCTTCCGATCGGCGGGCATCCGCCGTCCACCGGGCGTCGTCCCGTGCGGACCGCGCAGTCTGGCCTTCCGCCGGTTCTGCGTGGCCCTGACGCGAGGCGACCACGATCCCTGGCTGCTCGTCGACGCGGAGAGCCCGATCGCGGAGGGGGTGACGCCCTGGAGGCACGTCGCCGCCCGCGAGGAAGACAAGTGGACCTGCCCCGCGCACGCCACCGATGAGCACCTGCACTTCATGTCGGTCGTCATGGAGACGTGGCTGGTCGCCGATCCCGACGCTCTCGAGAAGGTATTCGGTGCCGCGCTCGATCGCGGTCGGTTGCCGAAGAACCCGGCGAGCCTCGAAGGGCGCCCCAGAGATCGGGTCGAAGACGATCTGAAGCGAGCCACGGCAGGCACGAAGAGCGGCCCTTACGGCAAAGGCACTCACAGCTTCAAGGTGCTGGCCCATGTCGATCCGACCAAGCTCGACGCGCTGCCTTGGGCCCGCCGATTCCTCGACGCAATGCGCGGCGGCTGACGTCGACCTGCGCCGCATCCTGTCGCCGGCTCGTGTATCCTCTGCCGCCGAGCAACCCCCGGAGCCCGTGATGTCCCTGCGAAACGCCCTGCAAGCGCGCCTCGACGCCGACGCTGCCGGCCTGTGCCGGCTGGCCGCCGACTTCGTGCTCGACCGCCCCGTGGCCGCCTTCATCAACCCCGCGCGGGTCGACTTCTGGCTGGACCACGCCTTCGACGAGGGCGCGGCCCACGCCGCCGTCGAGGCCCACGTGCAGGGCTTCGTCGAGCGGGAGCAGGCCCGAGCCAAAGCCCGCGGCGATACGGTGCGCGACTGGGTCTCCGCCGAAGCCCAGGCCGAGCTGCGGGCGTTCGCCGCGCGGCCGGTGGTCTTCGAGCGCGAGATGATCAAACGCTGGGTCGATCAGGACGCGGTGCGCTCGATCCTGCAGTCGATCGTGCGCGAGACGCTCGACCGCTTCGTCGACACCGTCAAGCCGGGCGGCAGCGGCGGCGGGCTCGTCGGCGCGGTCGGCCGGCGCACGATCGGCTTCGCCAGCCGCGCCGGGCGGGGGCTGCTCGGCGGCCTCGGCGGGCAGTTCGAAGACCTGCTGCGCGGCGCGGTGAGCAGCTTCGTCGGCGGCTCGATGGGGCTGATGGTCGACCGGATGGTGGACATCCTCATGCAGCCCGAGACCCAGCGGCAGCTCGGCCGGCTGCGGCTGTCGACCTATGAGCGGGCGATGGCCAGCGAGACGGTGGAGATCTTCGACCGGGCGGCCGACGAGCCGGCCCTCGAGGATCTGCTCGAGGCGCTGCCCGGGCTCATCGCCCACAACCTCGACCGCCCCGAGGTGCGCGAGATCCTGCGGGCCGAGGTCACCCGCTGGGTCGCGGCCGAAGGCGAGCGGCCGATCCGCAGCTTCCTGCCCGCCGAGCACGTCGAGGCGCTGCGCGACGAGCTGGCGGCGCTGGTCGAGCCGATGGTGGTCGCGTTCGTGGCCACCGACAGCTTCGCGCTGTGGGCCGACGGCCTCGAAGGCTGGGCCGAGCAGACGACGTCGTCGTTCGCGGTGCCCGAGGACGACGAGCCGGACGACGAGCCGGACGAGCCGGACGACGAGCCCGAGCCGGGCGCCTGATCCATGAGCCTGCCCGCCCCCGATCCGACCCCGCTCGCCGGGCGGGGGCTGTGTCTGGTGCTCGCGCCGGCCGATCGGCAGACGCTCGCGCCGCTGCTCGAGCTGGTGGGCAGCACGCAGGTCGCTCTGCGTATCCTGGCGCCGGGGCCCGATGACGACTGGCTGGCGCAGGTCTCCGAGCCCATCGACGGGGCCGCGGTGCAGCGGGTGGTGCTGTTCTGGAGCGCCGCCGCCGCCGGCCTGCCGCGCATCGAGCGCCTGCGGGGCGAGACCGCCTCGCTGACCGGCGATCGGCTGGCGGTGCTGGCCCTCGATCGCACGCCCATCCCGCCGATGCTGGCCGGCGCCGCTGCGCCGCTGCTCGACCGCTGCCTGCGCGCGCTCTCGGAGCACGTCGCCGCCGAGTCGGTGCCGCACGCGGTGGTCGCCCGGCTGACGTCGCTCGAGCGCATCCGCCGGATCGGCGCCGTCGCGGCGACGGTCAGCGGGCTGCTGCTGGCGGCGGTCCTGCTGCTGTGGCGGGTGCCGAGCCCGCTGGCCGATCCGACCGATCGGCTGGTGATGCGGGTGGTGCTGCTGATCATGATTCCCGGTGTGGCGGGGGTCTTCGCTATGCTGTGGGCCCGGCTCGATCGCCGGTTCCTGGCCCACCGGGCCGGCAGCTACCTGATCGACCGCGCGTTGGAGGAGCGATGATCGACGATCGCCAAGGTATTGACACCGAACATTCGAGCAGTCATGGTCCCGGCATGTTGCACGCCGAATCCCCATCGCAGCCGCCCGCGCCCGTCACCTGGGAAGAGTATATCGCTCTGCCCGAGGACGACCTGCGCGAGCTGATCGACGGGGTCCTGGTCGAGGTGGAAGTGCCGACGAAGTTGCACGAGTGGATCGTCGCCGAGCTGTTGTTCGCCTTGAAGCTGTGGAGTCGGGACCACGGCGGTATCGTCTTCGCCTCGGGCTACAAGGTCCGGATCGACCGCAGCCCGGCCCGAGGCAGCGCGTTCATGCCGGACATCCAGCTCTTTCGCTCTCCGGAGACGATCGCGGGGCCCGAGCACGATCAGGGGCTGTCCGACGGCGCGCCGGATCTGGTGGTGGAGATCATCTCGCCGAGCAGCGGGCGGCACGACCGGGTGACCAAGTTCAACGGCTACGCCGCGATCGCGTGCCCCGAGTACTGGTTGATCGACCCCGACAGCCGCTTGCTCGAGCAGTTCGTGCTGGAAGACGGGCACTATCGCCTCGCCGCCCGGCCAGCGGAGGACGCGCTCTTCGAGCCGAAGACATTCCCCGGGCTCTCGATCCCGCTGAAGTCCTTGTGGACCGTTCCGCGGAGCAGCACGCCGCCTGCCGCGGATTGACACCGGGGGCCACTCCGAGCCCCGCCCGGGCCGCCTCGACCGCGGCGGCGCCCACGCCCTCGCCCATTGACGTATCGGCCCGCCCGCGGCGCTGTAGCGGCCCTGGCGGGCATCCAGACGCCCCTTCGCAGCCCCGATTCGGGTAGATTCCGTCCAGCGCGGCCCCGGAGGTCTCATGTCTCGCCTGCTGCACCGCCCGCTCCCGCTCGCCGCGGCCTTGATCGCCGCCTTCACGCTGACCACCGCCGGCTGCGACGACGAGGCCGCCGAGCCCGCGCCCGCCGGCCCGGGGTTGGGGCAGGTGCACGCCGAGGTCTTCGCCGTCTCGTGCGCCTTCGAGGCGTGCCACGCCGGACCCAACCCCAAGGCCGGCCTCGACCTGTCGTCCGCCGACGCGGCCTACGCCCACCTCGTCGACATCCCGGCCTCGATGACCGCCGGCACCCGGGTCGTGCCCGGAGATCCCGACGGCAGCCTGCTGGTGCAGGTGCTGGCCGACGCGGTGGGCGACGTGCGCCAGATGCCACCGGGCTTCGCGCTGTCGGGCGGGCAGATCCAGCGGGTGCGCGACTGGATCGCGGCGGGCGCCCTGCGCGGCGGCGACTGGGATCCGGGCGATGTCATGGCCCCCGACGGCGGCGCCTCGGTGACCGGCAGCCGCTCGCCCGACGAGCTGCCTCCACCCGCGCCGGAGGAGGGCTTCCAGATGGGCATCGATACCACCGCGCCCGCCGGCGGCGAGATCTGGAAGTGTGCGGTGGCCGATCTGCCGACGCCGCCGGGACCGTTCACCCCGGTCAACCGGGTGCACGCGCTGCAGAGCCCGGGGGTGCACCACATGGACGTGATGGCGCTGGGCCTGCTGCAGGGGGTGACCATCGAGCCGGGCATGTACGACTGCGACGAACTCTACGAGACGTACCCCGAGATGATGGAGGAGGGCATCTTCATCTTCGCCACCCAGAACGAAGAAGAGATCCTCGAGCTGCCCGAGGGCGTGGCGGCCAACCTGCCCGGCGGGCTGCGGGTCATGGTCGAGATCCACTACGTCAACCCGACGCCGAGCGCGGTGCCGGTGTGGTCGCGCATCAACGCCTATACGATGGCGCCCGAGACGGTCGAAGACTCGATCTGGGGCAGCGCGGTGCGCGACGTCGACATCAACCTCGAGCCGGGCATCGAGGGCTGGGTCGAGTGGACCCGCTGCCTGCTCAACCGCGACGTGGAGATGATCCTGCTGTCGAGCCATACCCACGAGCTGGCCGAGCGCATCGAGATCTTCCGCTTCGACGGCGAGCGCACCGGCGAGCTGCTCTACGCCAACGACGACTGGCACGCCCCCGAGCTGATGCAGGTCGACCCGCCGATGCCCATCGCGACGGGCACCGGCTTCGAGTTCCGCTGCCACTATCGCAACCCGACCGATCGCACCGTCAACTGGGGCTTCACCGCCGAGGACGAGATGTGCCAGATGGCGTTCGTGCATACGCCGTTCAACCTGGCGGCCGAGTGCGAGGTGGTCGAGAGCGGGGCCGGGGTCGGGGCGCTGCCGCCAAACCCCTGACGGGGTCGGGCTACTGGCGGACGAGGTCGAGGCGGTAGCCGGCGTTGCGCCCGTCGCCGGTGACCTCGACGAGCACCGATCCGCCGGTGCCGGGGATGCCGGTCACCTCGTCGTCGTCGTCGCTGTCGGCCTCGGCGAGCACGTCGCCCTGGAGGTCGAGGATGCGCAGCGCCATGTCATTGCTGCCGTGGTGGAAGCGCAGCCGGGCCCGCAGCGGGGTGCCGTCGAGCTGCACCTCGTACCAATCGCCCGTATCGCCGGGGCACAGCGAGGCGTGCAGCCGCTCGACCCCGTCGAGGTCGACGGCGAGGCGCTGGGCATCGGCCACACCGCTGCTCGCGTCGCCCCCATCGGGGCAGCCGACGGCGAGGCACAGCCCGCTGGGGTCGGCGGCGTGGGTCGGCGCGCAGGCGGCGCCCGGCAGGCGCTCGATGCAGCGGCCGGCGCCATCGTCGTCGAAGCCCGCCGAGCAATAGGGCGCCGCCACGCAGGTCCCGTCGCCGCCGTCGCGATAGCCGAAGCCGTCGGCGCAGCTGGCCCGGCACATGCCGGTGCCGTCGTCGCGCAGGCCGTCGGCGCACATGGCCTGGGGCACGCAGGCGAGCACCGCGTTGAGCGCGTGGCCCGCGCCGCAGGTATCGAACGGCACGCAGCGGCCGTCGCCGCCGTCGCGGAAGCCGGGCGAGCAGCGATCGACCGGCACACAGGCGCCCGATCCGCCGTCCCGATAGCCCGGCGCGCAGCGGTTGGCGGGCGGGATGCAGCGGCCCGCGCCGTCCGAGGTGCTGCCGTCGGGGCAGGGGGCGCAGCGCAGCGGGTCGCGGACGAGGTCGACGCGATACCCCGCAGCCCGCGCCGCGCCCGGCTCGACGGGCACCACCTGCACGAAGCCGGCCCGCGGGCCCCGCTCATCGACCCGGATCCGGGCGCGGCCGGCGACGGCCTCGGTCACCGCGATCGGGTTACGCGCGTCGTCGAACAGCGCGAGGTCGACCACCCGATCGCGGTCGTCGGCCACGAGGCGGATGTCGAAGCCGCAGCGGTGGTCGAGTTCGAAGCGCAGGGTATCGGGCACACGATCGCAGACCGCGCCGCTGGCCGGCGGGCCGTCCTCGAGCGGGCGAGCGCGGTCGAAGTCGAAGCCGGCGCATGCGTCTGCGTCGTCGGCGTCGGGCACGCAGCCCGCCGCCGCGCGCACGAAGCCGGGGGCGCAGCCGGCCTCGGGCACGCACCGGCCGTCGCCGCCGTCGTGGTATCCCGGCGCGCAGTAGGGCGGCGCCGCGCAGATGCCGCCGCGATCGAAGAAGCCCTCGGCGCAGCGCCCGTCGAGCGCGACGCAGCCGCCGATGCCGTCGTCCCGCATGCCATCGCAGTCGGCGGTGGGCCGGCACTCGCCCCACGGGGTGGCGTGATGATCCGGGTCGCAATCGGCCACCGGCACACAATGTCCGTCGGCCGAGGCCAGCCGGAAGCCCGGCGAGCAGCTGTCGTCGAGGTCGACGCAGACCCCGTCGCCGCCGTCGCGGGTGCCGAAGCGACACGCGCAGCGCCCGCCTTCGACGAAGACGAACTCCCGCCCCGCGAGGCAGTCGGTCTGCAGCGCGGCGTTCTCGGTGCACATGCCGTCGCCCCGGTCGAGATAGCCCGGGCTGCAGACCGCGCGCCCGACGCAGATCCCGTCGCCGCCGTCGTGCAGGCCGCGGCCGCACTCGCCTTCGGGCAGGCACGGGTTGCCCGGCTCGGCGCCGTTGCCGTCGTGAAAACCCGGGCTGCAGTCGTCGAGGGCTACGCAGACCCCGTCGCCGCCGTCGTGGAAGCCGGCGCTGCACGCATCGACCGGCAGGCAGACCACGCCCGGCCCCGCGGGGCCGTTGCCGTCGTGGAAGCCGGCGCTGCACGCGTCGACCGGCACGCAGGGCACGCCGTCGGCCGGCCCGTTGCCGTCGTGAAAGCCCCCGGCGCACTGGCCCTCGGCGACGCAGATCACGCCGGGCGTCGCGCCGTTGCCGTCGGCATAGCCCGGCGAGCACTCGTTCTCGGGCACGCAGACCCCGTCGCCGCCGTCGTGGAACTCGTCGGCGCACTGTCCGCGCAGCACACAGACCCCCTGCCCGTCGTCGACATAGCCTTCGGCGCAGACGCTGCATGCGCCATCGCCGTCGGTGGCCCAGCCGACCGAGCACTCGGCCAGCGGGCGGCAGACGCCGTCGCCGCCGTCGTGGCCGTCGATGTCGATGCGCAGCGCGTAGCGCACCGGATCGTCGCCGCGCACCCGCAAGATCATCGACTCGTCCAGGCCTTCGAGGACCAGCCGCTGCCCGCCGGGCGCGTCCACCGCCGGGACCGACTCGCCCTCGGGGCCGGCCTCCAACGTCAGGGCGCCTTCGGTCGGGTCGAAGCGCAGCACGACCCGGGCGCTGCAACCGCTCGGCGGGTCGAGCTTGAAGTGATCGACGTCACCCGGACAGGCGATGCCATGGCGGGCGACGCCGTCGACCAGCTCGGCCGGCGCGTCGCGCTCCTCGGCCTCGATGGGGTCGTCCGCCGGGCAGGCGTAGTCCATCACGCAGGCGTCGCCGGCTTGTACGAAGTCGCGCAGGCATTGCCCCGCGCAGACGCCGTCGCCCCGGTCCAGCGCGCCCGGCTGACAGTCGCCGAGGGGCAGGCAGATCCAGGGGTCTCCGCCGCCCCGCTGATAGCCGGCCGAGCAGGTGCTCTGGCAGTCGTTGGCGCGGTTGTCGACCTCGTCGCCGCAGTCGCGCAGCTCTCGGCAGACGTCGAGCCGATCGATCGCGAAGCCCTCGGCGCAGACCGTCGGCGGGGTGCAGCGGCCGGCGCCGTCGTCGGAGAAGCCCGCCGCGCAGCCGGCGTCGATCGACGCGCAGGCGCCGGTGCCGTCGTCGCGGAAGCCGGCGGCGCACTCGCCTCGGGGCACGCAGACGCCGCCGCCGCCGAGCGCGAAGCCGGGCGCGCATTCACCCTCGGGCAGGCAGCCGCCGTCGCCGCCGTCGTGGAAATCATCGGCGCAGCGGGTGCAGGCCGCGTCGTCGTCGAGGGCCCAGCCCGGTGAGCAGCGTCCGCGGTCGACGCACGCGCCGTCGCCGCCGTCGTGCCCGGCGTATTCGACCGAGAGCCGGTAGATGCCGGCGCCGCCGACGTCGACATAGGTCAGT
Organism: bacterium; assembly: GCA_030427205.1. Classification (GTDB taxonomy): domain Bacteria; phylum Myxococcota_A; class Bradymonadia; order UBA7976; family UBA1532; genus JACKDM01. The sequence goes on from JAUHXC010000011.1 coordinate 73,769, forward strand.
CCGTCCAGGTCGCTGCGGGCTTCGAGGCCGTCGTCGACGGGCGCGCCCTCGGCCAATACGCCGCCGCCGGCGTCGCGCAGCGTCACGGTCGGCGCGCCGTCGATGATCGTCAGCTGCACGATGGCGCGGCACGCGTCGCCCGGATCGAGCGCGAAGACGTCGGCGTCGCCCGCGCAGGCGATGCCCTCCAGGCCGTCGGCGGGCAGCGTGCGATCGGGCTCGAGGTCGTCGTCGGGCTCGTTGGCGTCGTCGGCGGGGCATGACAGCCGCACGCAGTCGTCATCGTCGAGCACATGGCCCGGGGCGCAGGTCCCCTCGGGCGCGCAGGCGCCGGTGCCGTCGTCGTGTTGCCCGGGCGGGCAGCGCCGCGGCACGCAATGACCCGCGTCGTCGATCACGAAGCCCTCGGCGCATTCGCCCTCGGGCACGCAGGCGCCGACCCCGTCGAAGTGCTGGCCGTCGGGGCAGTCGAATACGCCGCACGACCCGTCCTCACCGAGCACGAAGCCGGGGCTGCAGCCGCCGGTCGGCACGCATTGCCCGTCGCCGCCGTCGTGGAACCCGGGCTCGCAGCTCAAGGTGCAGCCTTCGAGCCCGGTGCCCGCGTAGCCGTCGGGGCAGGCGCCGCAGGTGAAGCCGCCGGTGAGGTTGGTGCAGATGACGAGCGGATCGCAGGGCGCGTCGACCCGACACTCGTCGATGTCGACGCAGCCGCTGCCGCCGGGTTCGAAGCCCGGCTCGCAGCCCACCATCATCTCGGGGCCGCTGTCGGCGCCGACGTCGACGCTCATGTCGATCGGCTGAGGGGGCTCGGTCTGCGGATCGCCGCAGCCGGCGCAGACCAGCAGACAGATGGCCCACGTCGTCAGGACATACCGGTGGTCTCGCACCGCCTCGAACACGCTCCCCGCTCCATCCGTCGACGTTCGGGCCGCCCCCGAGAACGCCATATGCGGAATGTACCGAATGAGGTGTCCCGGACACCAATTGTTAGTTTGTCGATCTTTGCGAGGTCGTGCGCGGCCCGCCGCGGCGCGCGGGCTCGGCGCGATGGCGGCCGGCGGATCAGTCGGCGCTGGTCGGGCCGTCGACGGGCGCGAGGCGCGGCATCAAGCTGCCGGGCACGAAGTCGAGGAACTTGCGGGCGGTCTCCAACAGCCCGCGGCCCTCGACCGCCGCCAGCTCGCCGAAGTTCTCCGCGAGGGCCCCGGCGAGCTGCTGATCACCCAGGCGGTTGATGGCGTGCACGACGTGCGGATCGAAGGCCTGCGCGGCGCGCACCGCGCCCTCGACCCGGGCGGCGAGCGCCTCGAGCTCGAGGGCCTGCTCCCGCTGCCGCCGGGCCAGCCGGGCCTCGTGATCGGCCTGCTCCGTCGCCCGCTGGCGCTCGCGCAGGGCCAGGCTATTCTCCAGCTCGACCCGGGCCCGCTCGGCCTCCATCCGGGCCAGGGCCAGGCGCCGCTCGCGCTCGATCACCGCCTCGCCGTGGGCCCGCTCGGTCTGCTCGGCGGCCAGGACCGCGCGCAGCGCCGCGGTCTCGTGCAGCGCGCGGTCGAGGGCGCGCTCGGCGTCTTCGAGCTGCTGCCGCCGCTGCACCTCGGCCTGGCGGGCGCCGAGCGCCAGCGCCTGCTGCATGCTGTCGACCCGGGCCTCGTCGAGCAGCGCGCGCACCTCGTCGTCGACCACCTCGAGTGAGAGCACCTCCACGTCGAAGATGCGCATGCCGTTCTCGGTGAACGTCCGCCCCGGGCGCTGCCCGTCTTCGCCCCGCTCGCCGAGGATGAGGTCGCGCACGATCGGGGTGAGGTCCTGCTGCAGCGCGACGACGTCGAGCTTGCGCGCCCGGGCCTTGATCATCGAGCCGGCGTGGTCGCACAGCAGCTTGACGTAGTCCTCGACGGCGAACCACTGCTCGGGATCGCCCTCGAAGTCGACCCGATAGGTCAGGCTCAGCTCGGCGCGCACCTGGTCGCGGGTGACGAGCAGCAGCGTATCGCTGACCTTGTTGCCGGCGGTCTGCAGATAGGCGGTCTCGAGTCGCCGTCCGTCGCTCTTGGGGGTGCCGGTCGACAGCTTGAGCGGCTGCAGCATCTCGTCGTAGCCCAACAGCAGCGCGGTCGGCCCCTGCTCGACGCGCCGGGCGCCGCTCTGGTCGACGACCTGCACCGCCCGACCGGCGCGGACCTCGATGCGCACCGCGCCGCGGCCCCGGTCGAGGGTGATCGTGCGCGGCCCGACATAGGCCGGCCGCTGCACCTCGAGCGCCGCGTCGTCATCCCGGCCGCGCTTCTTCTTCGCCTGCTCGATCGTCGGCCCCTCGGCCCGGCGGATCGGGCCCGGATCGGTGGGCGCGTCGGGGAAGAGCAGCGCCTGCTCGCGCGCGCTCAGCACCCGGCGGATGATCACCTCGTGGCGCGGGTCGGGCAGGAACATCGCCGGCCCGCGCTTGAGGCTGACCTCGCCGCTGTGCCGGTCGAGCACGTAGCGCCCCTCACCGCGGGGCACCGCCACCGCCTGGTGCAGCTCGCGGCCGTCCTGACGGATGATCGCGTGGTCGTCCCGCGGGAAGTAGATCACCCCGCTGCCGGTGATGAAGAGCTCCTCGCCCTCGCGGCGGGCGGTGCCGTCCGCCTCGGTGTAGGGCGCGGTGACCTTGACGTGCAGCCCGGTGGTCTCGCTGAGCTCGATCGCTTCGAACTTGCGCCGCCCGCCGCGCACCACGAAGCGCTCGTCGGGGCCGGGGAAGACGATCGCCTCGCCGCGGATCGTACGCCGCTGCCCGTGCTCGCCCACCAGCACGCAATACTCCAGCCGCTGCAGCCGCACCGCCGAGCGCACCAGCCGCCCATTGTCGTCGGCCACCACCTCGACGCCCGTCGGCGGGATGTAGAAGCGGGTGTCGGTGCCCTTGATCACGAAGCCAGCGCCGACGGCGAAGCGCGGCGGCTGCTCGGCGTGATCGGCGGGCAGACCCAGCGCGCGCCAGCCGGCCTCGGCGGCGGCGGCGGCGTCGTAGATGCGCACGTAGAGGTACTCGTCGGCCCGCAGCCGATGGCCCTCGATCACCCGCGCCATCTGACCCGGCCACAAGGCGAAAGCCGCCGGACCGGGCACGTTGTGCTTGAGCCCCACGAGCAGCTCGGGCGCGACGCTGGCCACCCCCGGGTTGGGGTGAGCCCCCTCCCGAGCGGGGTTCTTCAGCGCGATGTACCAGTTGGCCGGCGCGGTGGCGAAGAGCCGCACCGCCTCTTCGAGCACCGCCGGCTCGAAGCGCTTCGAGCCGCTGTTGAAGACCACCGGCTGGTCGGTCTGGGCCAGGCTGGTCTTGTTGGGGCCCACGTAGCAGTTGATGTGGCCCTTGGTGGTGTCGAGCACATAGGCGTATTCGTTGGGGGCGAGCACGAGCTCACGTTCGCGGCGGTTGTCCATCGGTGCCTCCTCGACCGGGTATCCGTCCCGGCGCTGCGCCCCGCCGTATCGCAACCGCCGTGCCGACCCGTCCGCCTGCCGCGATCGGCGCCGCTGCGCGCCATCTCGGCGCAGCCGCCCCTTCACTGATCGCGTGCGGTGCCCCATGATGGCCCGGCTGCGCCGATCTGGCGCACCGACCCCACAGACCCCACGGACCGCGGAGGCCGCGTGCAGCGCTACTACTGGGACTTCACCGGCGGACAGGCGGCGGGCACCGCCGAGCACTTCCGGCGCCACCTCGACGAGTTCCTCGCCCGCGAGGGCATCGAGGGCTGCGCGACGGGCACCGAGGGCTACACCGCGCTGCATCACGCCGCGTGGTGCGATACGCCCGCGGCCCACGCCGAGCTGATCATCGCCCGGCTGCGTCCGCGGCGGGTGGGCGATCCGCCGTGAGCGGGCGTCAGGCGGGCGCGACCCGCACCGGCACCGGCTCGGCCGGGCGCAGGGTGATCGAGGGCAGCAGGGCGGGTCGGCCCGGGCGCAGCAGTTCGAAGCGCGCCCGCTGATACAGCGACGCCAGCACCAGCACCGCCTCCATCAGGGCGAAGTGGTTGCCCACGCAGACCCGCGCGCCGCCGCCGAACGGCAGGTAGTCCCAGCGGCCGGGTCGGCCGTCGAGCCAGCGCTCGGGCCGGAAGGCCTCGGGCGCGGCGAAGCGCACCGGATCGTGATGCATCGTGATGATCGGCACCATCACCGTCGTGCCCGCCGGCAGCCGGCAACCGCCCACCTCGACGTCGCGGGTCGGCGACCGCCCGATCAGCCACGCCGGCGGGAAGACGCGCATGGTCTCCTCGACCACCGCGGTCGTCCAGCGCAGCTCGGGGAAGTCCTCGGCGGTCAGCGGCCGGTCTCCATAAGGCGCCAGCTCCGCCCGCAGCCGCGCCTCGGCGGCGGGGTGGCGGCCCAGCAGATGCATCGCGAAGGTCAGGGCCAGGGCGGTGGTCTCGTGGCCGGCGAGGAAGAGCGTCACCGCCTCGTCGCGCAGCCCGGTCGTATCGAGCCCGGTGCCGTCCTCGTCGCGGGCTTCGAGCAGCCGCCACAGCAGGTCGTCCCCCGCCGGTCGGCTGCGGCGGATCGCGATCAGCCGGTCGACCTCTTCGGTGACCGTGCGCGCCGCGCGGTCGATGCGCCACTTGGCCGAGTAGGGCACGAACTGCGGCACGAAGCGCTGCACGCTGCGCTCGACCTGGATATGGGCCGCCATCGCCTCTTCGATCACGTGCCCGATGCGATCGACCCCCTGCACCTCGTCGACGGCGAAGAGCGCCTCGGCGACGATGCCCAGGGTCAGCTCCATCATCTCGTGGTGCAGATCGTACTCGCCGCCCCGGGCGGCGGCCTGCTCAACCCAGCGGCGGGCGTGGGCCACGAAGATGTCGGCGTAGTGGCGGATGTGCCCGCGGCGCAGGGTCGGCGCCACCAGCTTGCGCCGCCCGCGCCAGTGGTCGCCTTCGCTGGTCAACAGCCCCTGCCCCAGCAGGCGCGACAGCTCGGCGGTGAACTCGTCCTTCTGAAAGACCCGCTGCCGGTCGAGCAGCACCTCGGCCACGCCGGCCGCGTCGCGCACCGAGACCAGCCAGCGGCCGAGCACCTTCAGCGCGAACATGTCGCCGAACTCGGCGTGCCAGCGGGCGAGGCTGCCGATCGGGTCACGGTCGAACGCCATCAGCCCGCGCAGGCCGCCGCGGGGGCCGGGCAGATCGGCGACCGACGGCATCAGATATGGGCCGCGAGGCCGTCGGCGGGGGCGACGAGCAGCGGCACGGCGTGGTCGACGAGCTTCTCCTGCGGCAGCCGCCGCGGGTCGACCGTCACCCGGGCGATCCAGACGTCGCCGTCGGTCACCGAGGCGGGCAGCTTCACCGGCGGGCCCTCGTTCTCGAGCCGGTCGACCGCCTCGGCCATGTCGGCCGGCGTCTCGCCCTCGGACGCCGAGCGCACCTTCTTGGCCACGTCGCGCAGATACAGCCGGTCGAAGCGCTTGTCCTCATCGACGCTGAAGACCACCGTCGCCCACTCCGGCTCGTCGCCCGGCTGATACAGCCGCCCGTGGGCCTTGACCGCGCGCCCCTCGACCAGGGTCGCCGTCTGCAAGAGCTTCGCGGTGCGCGCCGAGGGCGAGGCCCCGCGGACCATCGCGATGCCGATGCCCATCCAGATCGGCGAGGCCAGCATCAGCCCCAGCTCGGGGCGCTCTTCGACGGCGATGCACAGCCCGATGGCCGCGCCGAAGACCGCCACCGACATCAAGATCAGCGGGAGGGTGGGAAACGGCCGCGCCGGTCCGGATGCCACCCGGGTCAGGGGCAGCAGGCGGGTGTCGATGCGGCGGGGGGTGGAGCCGTACTGCTCACGCAGCTCGTCGAGGGTCAGCGGGTCGATCATCGGGTGGTTTCGCTCTCGGGGTCGGGCGTCCGGCCCGCGTCGCGGCGCAGCAGCAGCGCGGGCAACAGGAACGCGTCGGTGGTCAGGGCCACGATCAAAATGAAGGCCACCAGCATGCCGAACAGCCGGTTGGGCACGAAGGACGAAAACGCGAAGACGCCGAACGCGATCACCAGGGTCACCGTGGTGGCCACCAGCGCCGGCATGGTGTGGTCGAAGATGCGGGCCACCGAATCCAGCGGGCTGTGGCCCTGCTTGCGGGACTCGTCGTAGTGCGAGAGGAAGTGCACCGTATCGTCCACCGCGATGCCCAGACACACGCCGAACGCCACGATGGTGCCGATGTCGAGGTTGTACCCCAGCGCCGCGATGAGCGCCCCGCCGAACAGCAGCGGGATCATATTGGGGATCATCGCCATCAGCCCCAGCTTGAGCGAGCGCAGCACGACCATCAGCAGCAGGCTGACGGTGACCATCGCGAGCAGCACCGAGGTCATGAACGTATCGACCACGTAGGGGTTCATCTGCAGCAGCAGCAGGTTCTTGCCCGTCGAGACCACGTCGAGCCCCAGCCGTTGCCCCTCGGCTTCGATGCGCTCCAGCTCGGGCAGCACCGACAGCGAGTTGTGCATGCGCCACAGCGACGTCAGCCGGATCGACGACTCGTCGATGCTCACCCGATCGTTGAGATCCATGCCCTGGGGCAGGTTGAAGGTGTACGTGAGGTAGGTCGCGGCCACCTCCTCGCGGGTATCGGGGATGCGGTACTGCTTGGGATCGTCGGCGTAGATCGAGCGGTGGGCCGCCTTGATCAGATCAACCACCGAGACCGCGCTCGTGACGTAATCCTGGGTGCGCAGCCAGTCGGCGAAGGTATCGACCCGGCGCAAGAACTCGGGATCCTTCATCCCGCCCTTCTCGCCGGTCTTGATCACCATCTCCACCGCCAGCCCGCCGCCCACGTCGGTCTCGAGGCGCTGGGTGGCCACGTTGAGTGGCGCGTCGTCGGCGAAATAGGCGAAGAGGTCGGAGTCGATGCGCAGCTGGGTCGCGATACCGACGGCGCAGACGGTCACCGTCAAGAAGCCCGCGATGATCCAGCCCTTGCGCCGGGCGATGACCCGGGCCGCGCCGGCGCCCCAGGTCCAGTGGCGGCGGGCGACGCGCCGCGGTTTGAGCGGCAGCAGCGTCAGCAGGCCGCCGGTGAGCGTATAGGTCAGCGCCCACGAGGCCAGCGTGCCGATGCCCGAGATCACGCCCAGATCGCGCACCGGCACCACCGACGCGCCCGAGAAGCTGAAGAAGCCGATGGCGGTGGTCACCGCGGTCAGCAGCGTCGGCTGCAGGTTGGCGCGCAGCGAGCGGCGCACCGCGTCGGCCCGCTCGACGCCCGGCGCGTAGAACTGGTCGAAGCGCTTGAGCACGTGCAGCCCCGTCGCGACGGCGATCGCGATGAGGAACTGCGGGACCGACGCGGTGAGGTTGTTGATCGGGCGGTCGAGCCAGCCGGCGGCGCCCAGGGTGGCCCCCGCCGTGCCCGCCAGCACCAGCACCGTCATCAACACCCCGCTGACCCGCCGCATGGCCAGTATCAGGCAGAACAGCACCAGCCCGCCCACGATCGGCAGCAGCGTGCGGGCGTCGCTCTGGGCCGCGGCGCGGAAGCTGTAGGCCACCATCGGCGAGCCGGTGATGTAGAAGCGGTGGTCGCCGCGCCCGCGGAACTCATCGAGGATCCCGTCGACCCCGTCGATGAGCGCGGTGAAGTCGGCCACCCCGTCCAGCTTGGGCTGCAGCCGGGCGTAGAGCACCGCCGTCGTCGCCGAGGTGCCCACCAGGTAGCCCGGCACCAGCTCGTGCTCCAGGGCCACCTTCTTGCGGTGGGCCAGGATCTCCGGGGTCAGCTCGCCCTCGTCGGGGATGAGCGGGTCGACGACGAGCCGTTCGACTTCCTCGTCCTCCTCGTCCTCCTCGTCCTCCTCATCGTCCTCGTCGTCCTGGACCTTCTCGCTGTGCACCCAGTTGAAGTTGGCCAGGGAGTCGACCCGGATGACGTCCGGCGCGGTCCACATGCGGTCGGTCAGCTCGCGCAGCAGCGTCGCCGACTCGACGTCGAAGATGCCCGAGGGGCTGTTGACGATCACGATGACCGATTGATCGTTGCCGAAGGTGCGCTCGAAGTCGTCGAACGCCTGCAGCAGCGGGTCGCCCTCTTCGAACCACACCCGATAGATGAACTCGGCCCGCAGGTGCCCGACCCCCGGACCGAGCGCGGCGACGAGCAGCAACCCGAACAGGATCGCGATCCACGGCTGGCGGACGATGAACTCGACCCACAGCCGGCCGATCCGGGTGCCGCCTTCGGCCATCTCCACTCCCGTCACGCGTGTGCCGGACCGGTATACCCCGTACCGCCGGGCAAGGAAATACTCGCCGCCCGCGCGCGGCGGAACCGGCCGTCCGGGCGCGGCTTCAGAAGAAGCGCGAGAGCGTCAGGTTGAGCTCGTTGGCGTTGTTCCAGCGCTCGAGGCCCACCGCGATCAGCTCGCCGAGCTCGGGCCCCGCCCCGGCGTCGTCGGGCTCGGCCATGATCGCCCGCAGGTTGGCCTCCAGCGACCAGACGTCGCCCAGCCGGCGCTCGAAGCGGGCGGCGATCATCCACTCGCTCGGATCTTCGAGGTCGACGATGACCCCCGCCTGCAGCCGGGTGCTCGACGTGTCGTTGAAGGCGTGGCGATAGCCCAGCAGCGCGTCGCGCTGATAGGGCCCCAGATCGGGCGTGGCCAGCTTGGGCTCGTCGTAGGTGATCATCGCCTGACCCTCGAGGATGAGCGTGCCCTCCCCCTGGCCGATGCCCCAGCCGAACTCGAGCCCGGCGGCGATCTGGGTGTGGTCGAGCATCTCGCGGTGGGTCAGCCGATAGCGCGGGCTGGGGTCGGGATAGCCGAACTCGCGGTGCCCCACCTCGAGCTTGCCCACCACCGGCCCGAACACCTGCTGCCAGGTGCCGCCGACCTGGGTCACGAAGTGGAACAGCGGCCGGATGTCGCCGGTGAACAGGTCGACCACCTGGGTCGGCTGGCTGCGGTCGACGTGCTGGAAGACGTGCAGGCTCAGGTCGGCGTCGCCCAGCGTCTGCTCGATGCGCAGCGCCCACTGGTGTTCGAGCCAGTCGTCGCCGATCTGGCGGTCGCGGCCGCTGAACAGCGGGTCGCCGAGCGGCACGTCGAGCCGCTTGGGGAAGGGTGAGAGCCGCGAGGCGGCCCGGGGCAGGATCGGCGCCCGGCGCACCGGCATGTAGTACGCCGAGACGTTGCCCTCCCAGAAGCGCACCTGCACCTCGACCATCGGCTCGCCGAGCTTGTCGGGGTTCTCGAGCCGCGAGTCGTAATTGCGCGCGTTGAGCATGTCGGCGGGGTGGAACGCCTCGGTGGCGCTCCAGTTGAGCAGCTGATAGCCCACCCGCACCCGCACCGGCTTCATCTTGAAGCCCAGATACAGCTCCTCGATGGCGACCAGGTTGCGGGTATCGTCGAGCGCGTCGACCCGGGAGAACAGCCGCAGCTGCCCGTCGAACGGCTTGTAGCGAGCGTTGGCCTCGAGCCGGCCGGCAAGCCCCAGGCCGGTATCCTGGGTGCGGTCGATGTCGTCGGGTTGAAAGACCCGCCCTTCGATCGACAGCTGACCCTGACTCTTGACCTTGAGCTTCTTGCCCTCGGCGGGCACCGCCAGCAGGCACAGACCCGCCGCAGCCGCCAGCGCCGAACGCCACCCGAGCCACCTGCCGCTCATGCTCCCCCTCGTGTCCGAGTCCCCCCAACCTGCGCGGTCGGGGCCCCGATCGTCAATCTTCGAGCGCGTCCTTGTCGAACTCGTCCTCGTCCAGGTCGGCCTCGAGCTCGCGCTCGGTCCACTCGAGGATCGACTTCTTGTGGGTCTGGTGGTTGACCACCTCGAGGGTCTTGGGGCGCCACCACTTGCCGTGGCGGGCGAAGCCCTTGGCGGTCAGCGTCTTGAGCAGCGCCTGCTTGCGATCGTAGAAGTCGATGCGCAGCGGCTGCTGATACTCCTTGTCCATCCAGACGATCTGCTTGGAGTAGCCCGAGCGGCGGCTGGTCGGCACCCGGGTCAGCTTCCACGCCGCCCGCCCCTCGAGGGTCTCCTCACCGTCGAGGTTCCAGGTGTACTTCGACACCTCCTGTCCGCCGAGGTCTTCGAAGGCGAACTCCGAGCCCATGAACGCGCCCGACTGGTTGCGGCTGCTGATGCGCTTCACCCGGCGCATGGCCGAGAGGTACAGCCACTGCTTGTCGCTCTTGCCCACCCGCCCGTGGGTGAGCAGCTTGGTGCCCTTGATGTCCGGCGGCCAGAGGAAGGTCAGCATCGAGCGGTCGCCCTCGTCCTCGACCTCAATGCTCTTCATCGCCAGCTTGCGTTTGACCCGGTCGCCGCTGGCGTTGATCAGCACCATCTCGAGCTCGGCCTCTTCGCTGCCGAAGCCGCTGTTGGCCGCGTCGCAGCGCTTGGCGATGGCCAGGCCCTCGGCGGCGGAGTCCGCGGCGGCGACGGCGGTGGCGGACAGCAGGGCGGCGGAGGCGAACAGCAGGATTCGGGGCAGCGACATCATGGACCTCGCGGACGGCAAGTGGCGGTATACGCCGAAAGACAGCTTCAGCGTGCTCAGGGCGGCGATACGCCGTCAAGAGCCGAATGTTCATCACACCGCCGGGCGCTGACACAGTTCGTCACAGGATACCGTCACGGCTGGAAAAGCCCAACCTGATCGGATTTCCCCGCCTCGGCGGCGGTCGGTGTGCCAGATCCTGATCCATCTGGCACAACTCGCCCATGTTGGCACACAACGACTCAAACCACCGGCCAGCCTGCGAAATCGACCCCCGAGTGGGTAGCCAACGATCCCGTGCAGGGGCGGCCCGATCGGCCGGATCGGGCGCCCGTGTCGGGGTTCTGGCACAGGCTTCGCATAGCTATCGCAGCGGGAGCAGACTCTGGGGATGACCGATGACCTTCACCGCCGAACGTATCGCCGAGATGCTGGTGACCGAGATCGCCGAGGTCTGCCCGGAGCTGGGCCGGCCCGACCTCGACGCGTCGATCACCGGTGACCTGGGCCTCGACAGCCTGTGCCTGACCTCGCTCTTCGGCATGGTCAAGACGGAGCTGGGCCAGGTGGAGCTCTCGGGCTGGTTCATCCGCGCGAGCAATACCGGCACCGATACCATCGGCAGCCTGTCGGCCTACCTCGCCGCTCAGCTCGCGGCCCGCAAGGCGGCCTGAGCCCGCCGCGCCGTCCACCCGCGGCCCCTCCGTTCGACCCCCCTTCCAACTTCGTCCGCGCCCGACGACGTCTCGTCGACCAGCGCCCGCTCGTCGGCGACCCGCACCAAAAATCCTGCAGGCCCCCCGGGTGACCCACTACAGTGCGGTCTCTCGCGGAGGTCGTCATGCCGTCACCCGACCGTCATCTCTTGCCCGTGCTGGGGCTGCTGCTGCTCTGCGGCTGTGATCCGGGCGGCGGCGCGTCGCCGGAGACCGACGGCGCCGCGGTCGATCGCGGCGTCGCGGTGGACGTCGGCGCGGCGGACGCCGGCCCAGCGGACGTCGGCGCAGAGGACATCGGCGCAGAGGACGTCGGCGCAGAGGACGCCGGCACCGAGGACGTGGGGCCGGAGGACGCTGCGCGCGACATGGCCGGGCCGGACATGACGCCGCTCGACATGGCGCCGCTCGACATGGCGCCGCTCGACATGAGCCCGCCGGACGCGGCGCCCGCCCCGCGCAGCGCGCCGATCATCTCCGAGTTCATGGCCAGCAACCGCGATACGCTGCTCGACGAGACCGGCGGCAGCCCCGACTGGATCGAGCTGCACAACCCGGGCAATACGCCCTACGACCTCGACGGCCATCACCTCACCGACGACCTCGACGCGCCCACCCGCTGGCGGTTTCCGGCCGTCGAGCTGCCGCCGCAGGGTTATCTGATCGTCTTCGCCTCGGGGGACGACCGCCGCGACCCCGACGCCCCGCTGCACACCGACTTCCGCCTGGACGCCGACGGCGAGACCGTCGCGCTGACCGGCCCCGCCGGCGATGTGATCCACGCCATCGAGGACTGGCCGGGCCAGGCGACGGGCGTCAGCTATGGCTACCCGATGCGGATCGGCCGGACGGCGCTGCTCGACACCGGCAGCCCGGCGCGGGCCTGGATCGGGCCCGATCCCGAAGGGGCCGAGCGGCCCGACTTCGACGATGGCGACTGGCTGCCGGTGACCCAGGGGGCGGGCGTGGTCGCCCGCGGTCCGGGCGAGCCGCGGCCCGCGGGTATCTACGATCTGGGCCCGCAGCTGGGGCTGGCCGACGTCTTCTGGCTGCGGATTCCGTTCGCGGTGCCCGATGGCGACGACGGCGCCGACCTCGAGCTGGAGCTGACCTACGACGACGGCCTCACCGCGTGGGTCGACGGCGAGCTGGCCCATCGGGACAACGACGTGCTGGGCGCGACCACCGATCGGCCGGACTCGCGGGCGCTGGGGCGGGTGCGCATCCCGCTGCCCGAGCGGGCGGCGGGGCCGGGCGCGATCACGCTGCGCGCGGTGGACGCGGCGGCGGCCGACGGGCTGTTCTTCGCCGCGGCCCGGGTGGTGCGGCCGGGCGTCGTCATCGCCGACGCGGCGCGCCACCTGCCGACGCCGACGCCGGGCGCGCCGAACCTGATCGACGCCCGCGGGCTGGGGCCGATCGTGGTCGACCTCGATCGGCATCAGCCGCTGCTCGAAGGCCAGCCGCTGCGCATCGGCGCCCGGGTGATCGAGACCGACGCGCCGGTGGCCGCCGTGCGGCTGCATCACCGGGTGATGTTCGGCCCGGAGCAGACGACCGAGATGCTGCGGGTGGACGACGGGCGCTGGCTGGCCGAGCTGGACACCGCCCGCGTCGCGCCGGGGCAGATGATCCGCTGGCGGGTCGAGGCGGTCGATCTCGAGGGGCGCACGGCCCGCGAGCCGCCTTTCCTCGATCCGCTCGACAGCGAAGAGTACGTCGGCACGGTGGTGCATCAGCGCATCGAGACCAACCTGCCGGTCTACCACTGGTTCGTCGAAGATCTGGCGGCGGCGGGCACCGAGGCGGGCACCCGCGGGGTGCTGTGGTACGACGGCGAGCTGTACGACAACATCGAGATCGACCTGCACGGGCAGGCGACGACGCGGTTTCCCAAGAAGAGCTACAACTTCGACTTCAATCGCGATCACCGCTTCCGGGTGCGCGACGACCTCGAGCGGGTCAAGGACTTCGACCTGCTGACCAACTACGCCGACAAGTCGAAGATGCGAAATACCTTGTCGTACGGCATGTTCCGGGACGCGGGCCACGCGTATCACCTGGTTTTTCCGGTGCGGCTGCACCTCAACGGCGAGTTCTTCGCGGTCTACGAGTTCGTCGAGGATCCCGACGAGCGCTGGCTGCGGCGCATGGGCTACCCCGAGCCATTGGGCTCGGTCTACAAGTGCTACGATACGCTGGCGAGCGTGAACGGCAGCGAGAAGAAGACCTTCGAGGAGGACGGCACCGCCGACCTGCAGGCGCTCATCGACGGGCTGGGGCAGCCGGGGGACGCGCGGCGGCGCTTCATCTACGACCACGTCGACCTGGCGGGCATGGCCAACTTCGCGGCGATGCTGTTCATCACCTCGGGCCGCGACTGCTGCACCAAGAACTACTACGCCTATCGCGACCACTCGACCGACATGTGGTGGTACCTGCCGTGGGACATCGACCTGAGCCTGGGGCGCAACTGGACCGGCAGCTACTTCGACGACCGGATGTTCCCCGAGAACCCGCTGTACGAGGGGCAGGAGAACCGGCTGATCGGGTCGCTCTACGCGCTGCCGGAGTTCCTCGAGATGTACCACCGGCGGGTGCGCACGCTGGCCGACGAGCAGATGCAGAGCAGCGCGACGCCGTATGAAGAGCGCTACCTGGAGAACGAGGCCGATCGCTGGCAGGCGATCATCGGCGCCGACGCGGCGCTGGACAACGCGGCGTGGGACACCTGGGGGCAGCCGCAGACGATGGCCGAGGCGGTCGAGATCATGAAGACCGAGTGGCTGCCCGGCCGGCGGGCCTATATCTACGGGCAGCTCGCGCAGCGGGACGGCGGCGGGCCGGTGACGACGCTGATCGACGGGGCGACGGGGGCCACCCGCGGGCGCTGGTTCGTGCCGGTGGACGACGGGCTGGGCGAGGCGTGGACCGCGCCGGACTTCAATGACGGCGGCTGGGACGCGGGGCCCCTGGGCATCGGCTACGAGAACGGCAATGGCTACCAGGCGCTCATCGCCAGCGAGGTGCGGCCGGCGGCGGTGAACCCGGCGGCGACCACCGTGTTGGTGCGGATCGAGTTCGAACTCGACGCGCCGGCCGATCTGCCGGTGCTGCGCATGAAGTACGACGACGGCTACGTGGCGTACATCGACGGGGTCGAGGTGGCCCGGCGCAACCTGTCCCCGGGGCCGGTGAGCTGGAACGACAGCGCGGCGGTGCACGACGACGGGGCCGCGGTGCGCTTCGAAGATCTGCCGCTCGACGGGCTGGTGCTCGCGCCGGGCCGGCACGTGCTGGCCATCCGGCTGGTCAACGCGGGCGCCGACTCGAGCGACTTCCTGCTGCAGCCGGCGCTGGTCGACGGCCTGCCGGCGGTGGGCGACGGGCCGCTGCCGCCAGCGCAACCGGCGGAGGTGGACGTAACGTTCGAAGCGGACGAGGCGGCCGGCGCCGAGAGCTTCGTGGCGCTGCGCAATAGCGAGGCCTTCGCGGTGGACATCTCGGGCTGGCGGCTCTCGGGGCGCGGCATCGAGCACGTCTTCCGCGGCGGCACGGTCATCCCGGCGGGCGGGCAGCTGTACGTGGTGGCCGATGTGCCGGCGTTCCGGGCGCGCGCGCAGGGGCCGCGCGGCGGGCAGGGGCTCTTCCTGCAGGGCAACTGGCGCGGCGAGCTGGTGGAGGGTCCGCTGGACGGGCTCGCGCTGGAGGCGCCGTGATGGGCCGGTTCGAACTGTGGCGGCGTAGGCGTCGGTGGGCCGTGCGGGTCGCGTTGGCCCGTTGCGTTCTGTCCGGTTGCGTATTGTCCGGGGTGCTGACCGGCTGCGAGCCGTCGACGACCGGCGGCGATGACCCCACGCCCGACGCGGCGCCGGATGTGGCGACCGCCGACGCCATGGTGGACGCGGCGGTAGACGCCCGGCCCGATGCCTTCGAGCGCATCATCGACCGCGGCCCGCCCGATGGCGGCGCAGATGGCGCGCAGCCCGACGCGTCGATCGATACCGGGCCCGACGCGGGTCCGATCGGCGGCGAGACCTGCGACGGCATCGACGAGGACGGCGACGGCCGGGTCGACGAGGGCTTCGCGGTGGGCGCGCCGTGCGCGGTGGGCCGGGGCGCCTGCGCCGCGCCGGGGGTCGTCGCCTGCGCCGACGGCCGCGCCCGCTGCGTCGGCGAGCCGGGGCCCGCCGGCGACGAGGTGTGCAACGGCGTCGACGACGACTGCGACGGCGAGACCGACGAGGGCCAGACCGAGCGGGCGTGCTATCCCGGCCCGCCGGGCACCGCCGACGCGGGGGCCTGCCGCGCCGGGCGCACCGCCTGCGTGGCGGGCGCCGAGGTCTGCGCCGACGCGGTGGTGCCGGTGGGCGAGGCCTGCGACGGGGCCGATCGGGACTGCGACGGGCGGGTCGACGAGGGCTGCGCGGGCTGCGGCGACGGACGGGTCGGGCCGGGCGAGGGCTGCGACGACGGCAATCGGATCGGCGGCGACGGCTGCGCGGCGGACTGCTCGGTGGAGGGCGCGGGCCTGATCGCCGGCATCCAGCGCGACGTGCCGCTCGACGCGCTCGCCGACCGCGGCTGGCGGCCGTGCCACATCAGCCTCTACGGCGACGGCGGCACGCCGCTCGACGAGGTGCTCGCCGGCTGCGGGGGCACCCACCTGCTCATCGGCTGCGCCCGGGTGGGCGACGACCGGCTGACCCTGGCCGCCGAGGGCGCGTTCGATCAGGTCACCGCCGACGTGGGCGACGGCGAGGGCGCGGTCACCCCGCACAACGGGGTCGACTTCTACTTCAGCCGGGCCGCCTCGTGGGGCTTTGCGCCGGCGGGCGCGGGGGTGGTGCGCAATACGTGCGACGTGCAGGACCAAGAGAGCCCCGAGCGCATGTGCTGGCATACCGCGGGGGACGCCTTCCGCGGCGGCTGGCGCTGCGGCGCGGCGGTGCGGCTCAACGAGAGCCGGGACTGGCAGCGGCTGATCTTCACCCGGGCCCAGGTGGCCCTCGGCCCGTCCCGCGGCTTCGGGCATCACGGGCTGTGCGGCGACTTCAACGGCTGCGTCGACGCGGCGGGCTGCGCCCGGGCGGCCTGCGCGCACTTCGATCACGGCCCGCCGGTGAGCTGGCGCGAGGGGCTGTGCGACGCCGAGGCGGGGCTGGACTGCGACCTCTTCGATCCGGCGCCCGCGGTGCTCGACGACGCCTGGGCGCCGGGCTGCGCGATGCCGGTGGCCTACGACGTGGTCTGCGAGAGCGCGCGCTGAGCGCGGGTCTCGGCGGACCTCACCGCTTCGGCGGCTGGGGCGTGCCCTCGACGACCAGATCGCGGATCCAGGCCGGTCGCGGCGGGGCGTTGTCCGAGGCCAGCCGCTGCTGCCACTGCTGGTCGGTCAGCCGGTTCGAGACGGGCTCGGTGAAGCTGTAGTAGGTGAAGCTCGGGCCGACGTGCAGCGCGGTGTCGCCGTCGTTGTCGATGGCGGCGACGACGAAGTGCACGTCGCCGGTGCCCACCTCGAGCGCCCGCCCGGCATCCGGGTCGGTGTGCACGTCGGCGATGGTCGGCTCCCACTTTGTGGCGTCTTCCACGTCACCGCCGCGGGGGATGTAGATGAGGTCCATGTACCAGCCGTTCCACTGCGGCGTCGGGTCGTAGCCGCCGACCAGCTTCATCTCGATGGTATTGCGCAAAAAGGCCTCTTCGTCCTTGGAGAACCGCTGGGCCTTCAGCTGCTTGCGGGCCAGCGTCTCGAGGGTCTGCATGTGCCCGGCGAAGCCGTCGAAGTACTGCGTATGGCGCTGGATCAGCTGCCCGTGCTCGCCGAAGCCGCGCAGCGCGCCGAGCCGCTGCGAGGCGGCGCGGGCGAAGCGTTCGAGGCGGGCGTAGAACAGCGGGTAGGGCTCGACGTAGCCCGCCGGGTAGAGGCAGCCGACGCTCACCGTATAGCTCTGCTTGGCGTAGAGGATGGTGTTGTGCCGCAGCTGCGACCAGCTGGCGAGCTGGGTCTGCAGCATCTTGCGGCCCCAGGCCCCGCGCTTCATGACCGCCGGCAGGTGGCCCTCGGGGGTATCGTCGAGGCTGCGCAGCACGTCGAGCCACAGCATGTAGAGGCTGTCGCTCCAGTGGTCGTCGGTGTAGGCCCCGATGATGTCGCGCAGGGTCGTCATGTTGGCGCCGTACTGCCAGCGGTCGAGCTCGTCCTTCGAGAGCCACAGCGCGAGGTCGTTGCCCAGGGCGGCCATCACGTCGAGGCCGGTGGGCATGCGCCGGCGCATCTTCTGCCCCTCGAAGACGATGTCGTCGTAGACCACCTTCGACATCACGAAGCTGTCGATGACGAAGCGCTGGCCGAAGAGCTGGAACAGCGGCGGCAGCACCGCCTTCTGCGGGCTCTCGGGGTCGGAGACCACCAGCTGGCTGCGGATGCGCTGGGCGCCCATCCCGCTGGCGGCGAGCTGCTCGGCGAGCGGCGCGAGCGCGGCGTCGGTGGTGAGGTCGGCGGGGGTCAGCTTCATGCGCTGCATGAGCTCGGCGAGCTGGAAGGGCGTCAGCTCGTCGGAGCGACCGACGAAGAGGTCGATGGCCGACTTGACCTTGCCCAGCGTGGCCAGCGCCCCGCTGGTCCGGGCCGCGTGGCTGATGAGCGCCGCCGCCCGCAGCTGGCGGGGCCGGGCGGGCTCGAAGCCGGTATCGGCCCGGCCGAGCCACATCATCGCCCGGAAGTAGCGCTGCAGCTCGGGCTGCCTGGTGTAGTGCCCGCGGGGCTTGAACTGCGACCAGTCGACCGCCCGCGGCGCGCCGTAGATCACCGTGGGGCCCGTGCCGTGCACGCCGGGGTTCTCCAGCTGCAGCGCGCCGACCTTGCTCAGCAGCTCGAGCACGGTCGCCTCGGCGACCCGCTTCGGCGCGAACCTCAGCCCGGTGGCGCCCGGGTCGGCCTCGAGCAGGTTGAGGGCCACGGTGAGGTAGAGGTCGACGTCGTCCGCCGCCTCGCCCAGCGCCGGCTCGGTCGCCGCGAGGGCCACCGCGGCGTCGCGGGTCTGGCTCAAGACCTCGCGGATCATCGGGCTGAAGACCTCGGCCTCGAGCTCGGCGAGCATGCTGTCGAAGCTGCGGTGCATCGCGTCGAGGATGCTGTCGGTGGTGACGAGCAGCGGCAGGTCGCTGGTGAAGAGCTCCCAGTAGGCGGCGGCCATCGAGTAGCGCCGCGGCGGGTCGACGAGCAGCACCCCGTGCCGGGCGAGGGTCTTCTGCGCGGCGCGGTCGAGGCTGAGGCCATCGACCACCTCGCGGTAGAACTTCGCCCGCGAGACGTCGAAGGGCAGCCGGCGGGTGGACGGCGCCTCGACCCCGTGGCGGGCGAAGAGCTGTTGTCGGGTCATGTCGCTGTAGCGGCCGACCCATGACTCGAAGAGCTCGTGCTCGATGGGTTCGGGGCCCGCGGCGAGGGCCGGCGCGGTGAGCGTGGCCAGGGCGGTGAGCGCGCCGAGGGCGATGGCGCGGGCGGGGGTGAGCAGGCTGCGGATCATCGGTTCCTCCGGCGGTATCGGACGCATGGTTCGTCCGACCGGCGGTTCCGATCTACGGTTCCCGTTTTTTTGCCCGAGGGCCCGCGGCGTTCAGTCCCCGCGGGCGGCCTCGCCGGCGGCGTCGGCGTCGCCTTCGATCCTGGCGGCCCGGGTGGGCTCGACCCGCTGCACCAGCCGCCACTCCATGCTGTAGTCGCGGCCGCCGCCCGCCGAGCCGTCCTTGGTCTTGGCCTGGCTGTTGAACCGGACCTGCGCCTTGCCGCCGTCGAGCTCGATGCCCTGCACCAGGTAGCGCACGACGCTGCCGCCCTCGCTGCGTGACCACTCAGTCTCGAGGGTGGTGCTGCCCTCGCCGGTATCGCGCACCTGATAGCCCGCCTCGAAGAGCAGCGCGCGCGCCTCGGGCCAGATCTGGTCCAGCGACTTCTCGTAGGTGTAGTTCTGCATCTGCTCGTTGATGTGCGCCTGGCGGGCGCTGGCGGCGCGCAGGGCGCCGCAGCCGAGCATGGTGAGCGCGCCGAGCGCGAAGAGCAGCAGAGCGGCGGTACGGTATACGGGCTTCATGGGGATCTCCCGGGGTGAATCATGGGTCAGCCGGTCGGCGAGCGACCTACCATGCACCCCACGCGCGGACAAGCCACGCATTCACCCGTCGCCCCCGATCGGGCGCGGCCTCAGCGCGCCCGCAGCAGCACGTTGGGGCTGCCGGCGTCGGCCGGGCTGAGGTCGAGGCGGAAGGCGACGCCCTCGTCGACGAGCCGGCCGGCCACCTCACCGGCGGACAACCCCGGCTCGGCGCCGAGCAGCAGCGCCGCGGCGCCGGCCACGTGAGGCGAGGCCATCGAGGTGCCGCTGAGCGTGGTGACCCCGTCGACGTCGCTGTGATCGGCCGAGACGATGGCGGTGCCGGGCGCGAAGATGTCGACGCAGACCCCGTGATTGCTGAACGAGGACTCGCGGTCGGCGATGTCGCTCGAGCCCACCGTCAGCGCGGCGGGCGCGCGGGCGGGCGAGGTGCCGCAGGCGTCGGCGTCGTCGTTGCCCGCGGCGACGACCGGCAGGATGTCGCGGTCGAAGAGGGCCTGGATCGCCGCGTCTTCGGCGTCGCTCGCCCCGCCGCCGAGGCTCATGTTCACCACGGCCGGATATTGTGCGTTCTCCGCGACCCACTCCATGCCGGCGATGACCCCCGAGGCCGAGCCCGAGCCGCCGCAGTTGAGCACCCGGATGGCGTGCAGGGTCGCGTTGCGGGCGACGCCGTACTCGGTGCCGGCGGCGGTGCCCGCCACATGGGTGCCGTGGCCGTTGCAGTCCTGCCAGGCCTCCGGATCGACCTCGCCGTAGCCCAGGATGCCGAAGACATCGAGCGGCAGCATGCCGCCGAGCCCCAGCGGGCCGTCGATCACGAAGTTCTGCCCGCCGGCGACCCGTCCGCCGAAGTCGACGTGGTCCGGGTTGATGCCGGTGTCGATGATGTAGACGTTGACCCCTTCACCGCCGTGATCGGGCGCGGTGTAGAACCCGTCGAGCGGCAGGTCATCCTGGTCGATCCGATCGAGGCCCCAGCTGGCCGCCTTCTGCGTGGCGCCGGTGGATACCGGTCGATCGCGCTCGACGGCGCGCACCCCGGGAAGCCGGGCCAGCGCGGCGGCCTCTGCGGCGGTCAGCGGGGCGGCGAAGCCGGTCAGCACCGTGTCGTACTCGAAGACCGCCGCCGGCGCACCGACGGCGCCGAGCAGACCGGCGGTGGCCGCCGAGATGCCGCCGCCGGCGAGCAGCGCGGGCTCGACCTGCACGATGTGCATCGCGCGCTCGGGGGCGTCGAACAGCCCGGCGACGGCCGGCGCGGCGAGGCCGGCGACGACGGAGGTGGTGGTGATCAGGCGCAGGGCGAGACGGATCGGGGTCCGAAGCATACGAAGAGCGTCCTCGCGGCGTTGGCCGCAGCTCGGCGCCACGCGGGCGCCGTCGATGGGAGATGTGGGCGATGGTGGCGGGCCCCTGCCGGGCCAGCCGTGTATCCGGCGCATGTGCCGGGCCCCCGATGAGATTGCGAGCGGCGTGCCAGAGGCCCACATAAGCCGACAAGCTCTCATTCACCCGCATACATGCCTCGAATACCTCCAGCAGAGATTCTGTTGTTTTTGGATTTCTGCACTCCCCTCGCGGCCGGCTACGCAAAAAGCCCTGCCCAAACGGCGTCCTGCGACGCTGGCGCGGGTCGATCCCCACGGCCCCGTGGGGTCCATCCCACGGCCCCCGCCGGCGCGGTTGCTTCGGGCCCCGGGCTGGCATATCGTCGGCCGTCATGCCCGGCTCCTCCCTCGACCTCGGCGCGCTGCCCTCACTCGATGACGTGGAGTTCGTCGAGAAGTTGGGCGAAGGCCTGGGTGCGGGGCGCTTCAAGGCCCGGCTGGGCGGCGGCGAGACCGTGGCGCTGCTGCTCGAAGACACCTCGCTCATCGATCACGATCGCTTCGCCGCCTGGGGCCGCACCCTGGCCGCGCTCGACCATCAGGGCGTGCCGCGGGTGCTGCGGGTCGAAGACGCCCTGCAGCCGGCGTTCGTGGCGTTCACCTACATCGACGGGCCCAACCTCGAGGCGCGGCTGGCGCTGCGCGGCGAGGGGCTGCCCGAGCTCGACGCGCTGTCGGTGGTGCTGCAGGCCGCCGCGGCGGTCCGCGCGGCCCATCGGGTCGGCGTGGCCCACGGCGAGATCGACCCCCGCTCGATCGTGCTCGTCGATCGCCCCGGCGGGCTGGACGGCGTCGCGGTGGTCGGCTGGACGCCGCCGCGGGTGGCCCATACGTTCGAGGAGCTGGCCCGGGCCGACCTCAAGGCCCTCGGCAGCCTGCTCTACGTGGCGCTGACCGGCGTCGCGCCGCCGTCGAGCCAGCGGCTGGAGGTCGACGGCCTCGAGGGCGGCGGCGGCGCGTTCGACGACATCTTGATGGACTGGGTCGACGTCGAGCGCGACCTCGGCGGGCTGGGGCGGCCGGCGCTGGATGCCCTGGCCGACAGCGGGCGCTACGCCGACGTGCCCGCGTTCATCGACGCGCTGCTGCCCCATTTCAGAAGCAAGGTCGAGGCCGACCTCGAGCACGCCGCCCGCGATCTGGACGCCGATCGGGCCTTCATGTCGGAGGTCGAGCGGCAGCGGGCGCGGCTGCGTGAGCTGGAGGCCCGGCAACGGGCGGTGCGCGAGTGGCTGCACGACCACGCGCGGCGCATCGAGCGCTGCGACGCCGAGCTGGACCAGCTGCGGCAGCGGGTGACGGCGCTGCAGAGCCTCGAGACCGAGATGGGCCTGCTCGCCGGTCAGGCGGCGCGGCCGGCGGCGCGGCTGCCCGACCGCTTCCTCGACTTCGATCCGCGGCGCGGCTGGTCGGCGCCGCCGGCCGGGCTCGACGCCGACCCGGCGCCGGTCTTCGAACCGGGCTACGATCGCCGAGGGCTCGACCGGGTCAGTCGCATCGAGCGGGTGGAGCGGCCGTCGGAGCGCATGCCGGCGCTCGATCGCGACAGCGGCAGCCGCCCGGCCATCGACCCGGAGCCCATCGCGCCGGCGGATACCGCGTCGGCCCCGACGCTCGACGAGCGGGAGCGGGAGGCACAGGCGGAGCCGGCGCTCGACGAGCCGCCGATCCGGGCGCCGCTGGACGACGACGCGCCGAGCGGCAGCAGCTCGTTGGTGGGCCCCCTCGCGGTGGCGGTGATCCTGGGCGTCCTGGGGGCCGCGTGGCTGCTGGCGGGCACCGACGGCCAGACCCCGACCCCCGCCGAGGCGCCGACCGTACAGACGGGCAACGTCGCGCCCGTGCCCGATACGCCGGTCATCGAGAAGCCCGTCGAGAAGCCCGCAGCCGCCGTCCCCGCGCGGTCGGCGGTCGAGAAGAGCGCGGCGCCGGTCACCCCGACGCCGCCCGCCGAGGCCAACCCCGCGCCCGCCGGGAGCGAGCCCGCGCCGAACGCAGGGGCCGACGACGGCTGGGATCCGGTCGAGACCTTCGAACCGGTGGACGTGCGCGACGGCGCCGAGCCGGGGCCAGCACCCGATGGCATGCTCGCGATCCCCGCCGGCCTGGTGCACCCCGGGCTGTCGGACGCCGCCCGGTCGACGGCGCGGGCGCAGTGCCTGATCGACCTCGAGGACTATCCCCGCGCGTGGTGCGCCGAGCGGCTGGCCGACGCGGTCGAACCCGCCGGCCCGCCCCGTCCGGTGGGGCCGCTCTTCGCCGATCGGCTCGAGGTCTCGCAGGCCGAGTATCGCCGCTGCGTCGACGCCGGCGCCTGCGAGGCGCTCAAGCTGCATTGGGATCTGCCCGAGCAGCCGGCCACGGGGGCCACCCGCGACATGGCCGCCGCCTTCTGCACCTGGCGCGGCGCCCGGCTGCCCACCGCCGACGAGTGGCTCTACGTGGCCCGCGGCGGCGATGGCCGGCTGTATCCGTGGGGCGACGCGCCCCCGGGGGGCGGGCGCGAGGCGCGGGCCAACTACGGGCGTTTCACGCACAAGGGCGGCCTGCCCGATCGGGCCGATCGCAACAAGTACGCCGCGCCGGTCGACGGGATCGAGGGCGGCGAGAGCCCGTTCGGGGCCCGCAACATGGCGGGCAACGTGCGGGAGTGGACCACCACCGAGGTCGACGGCGAGGGGGTGACCATGGGCGGCGGGTGGCGCGAAGCCCCCTTCGAACTCAGGGTCACCCGCCGCGAACCGACCGCCCTCGACACCGCGCGCAACGACCTCGGCTTCCGTTGCGTCGCCGATCCGGCCGGGCCGGAGGGCTCCACGGGCGCCGAGCGAAAGTAGAGATCGATGCAGCAGGACAGCCAGATCGACCGCCTGCGCCGGGCGTGGCAGGCGGCCCGTGGGGGCGCGGGCGGCGTGGTGCACCTCGAAGCGCCGGTGGGCCGGGGCAAGTCGACGATCCTCGGGCACTTCCTCGACGAGGTGGGCGGGCCGAGCGAGCGGGTGGCGGTGGTCTCGGCCCGCTGCGGCGAGCGCGATCGCCTGCGCCCGGGCGGGCGCGGCGTCGTCGAAGACCTCGTGCTGCGCGTCGCCGAGGGGGTCCGGGCCATCGAGGGGGCGCCGGAGGACGACGACGAGCCGCAAGAGGAGGTGCCCTGGCTGCTGCCGGGGGCCGACTTCGTCACCGCGGCCACCGAGATCGCGTCGCTGCCGCGGGCCGAAGACGGACCGGCGCCGCCGTCCCGGGCGGCGATCCACGCCGGGCTGTTGATCGACGTCTCGCGGCTGCGGCCGGTGATGCTGGTGCTCGACGACGTGCACCGCGCCGACGACGAGTCCCGGGCGCTGGTCGAAGCGCTGACTGACGCCCTGGTGGCCGCGCCCGACGCCCGGCTGCTGCTGGTGATGGCCTCGTCCACGCCGCTGGCCGGCTCGCCGCGCGGTCCGTGGCGCCCGGCGCCGCAGGCCGTCGTCGAGGTCGAGCGGTTGACGGCCGATGTGCTCGCCGATCTCGTGCGCGGGCGCCTCGCCCGCTACGGCGAGGTCGACCCGGCCTATCTCGAGCAGGTGCTGGCCGCGGGCGGCGGCAACCCCCTGGTGGTCGACGCGCTGGTGCAGCTCTCCGAGCGAGCCGGCGCGTTCGCCAAGGGGCGGGCCGCCGACCCCGCGCTGGCCAAACGCCCGGGCTTCGAGGGCCTGCGCAATCTGGCGGCCGGTGAGCTGCCGCCGCTGGCGGCCAACGTGCGCGCCGACATGCAGGCCGCAGCCGTCGTCGGCCCGCGGTTCGACACCGCCCTGCTCGCCCGGCTGTGGTCGGTGCCCGAAGACGCCGCCGGGCTGCGCATCGACGCGCTGTGCCATACCGGGCTGGTGGCCGCCGAAGGCGACCGCTTCAGCTTCGTCTCCGCCGAGCTGGCGGCGCACTTCGCCGATACGCTGCCGCCGGAGCAGCGGGCGACGATGCACGTGCGGGTCGCGACGCTGCTGCGGGCGATGGCCCGCTCGATGGCCGGCGGACCGGCGGACGGACCGCGGCCCTACCTCGACGTCACCGAGACGTGGTCCGAGACCCGCCGCCGAGACCGGCGGGTGCGCGAAGAGTTGGAGTTCCTCGCCGCGGCGGCGGCCCACTTCGGCGCCGCCGGGCGACACATCGCCGCCGCCGAGGCCGGGGTGACCCTCGTCGAGCGGCTCTTCGAGACCAGCGGCGGCCACCCCTATCTGGCCGGCCGCTTCGGCCGCCGCGCCGACCGCGAACGGCGCCATCGGATCTACGCCGCGCTGACCGAGGCCTCCGCCCGCCTCGAGCGGGTGCGGCCCGAGCCGGACGGGGCCACCCCCGATCTGGAGCGGCTGTCGATCCACGTGCGGCTGTCGACGGTGCGGGCCCGCTTCAAGGAGGTGCTCGGCGACTTCGCCGAGGCCCGGCACCACGCCGACGCCGCGGTCGAGCTGGCCCGGCACCTGCCCGACCCGCGGGTGCGGCTCGAGGCGATGCGGGTGCGGCTCGAGGTGTGCTACGCCGCCGGCGACGCCAACGCCGCCCGCGAGGTGATGGTGCAGCTGATGGGCGCGCTGTCCCGCGCGCCCAAGGCCGGCGCGGTGCGCATCTACACCTGGCTGGTCGAGGCCCTCGGCCGCTGGGAGTGGAGCGGGCTGCACGGGCGGCTCTTCCCCTACATCATCGAGCGCCTGCGCGCGCTGGGCGCCCACCGCGAGGCCCTGCGCGCGCGGCTGGAGTGGATGTCGGCCAACGTCGAAGGCGACGACCCCGAAGGCCCCGAGCGGCTGGCCGAAGAGCTGGTGGCCGAGGCGACGGCGGTCGGCGAGACCCCCTATGTCGCCGAGCAGCTCGCCCGCTACGCCGCCGAGCTGATCCAGAGCCGGGTCGACGCGCACTTCGACCTGCTCAGCGGCGAGTTCTACCCGCCCGACCTCTTCGGCGAGGGCCTCGGCCCGGCGGCGCTGACCCTCGGCGAGCGGCTGCAGCGGCCCATCGCGCTGATGCAGGGCGCCGCCGATCTGGTCGGCGAGACCGACAGCCGCATCAGCCTGCTGCGGGTGATGACGACGACCCTCGGCGTGGTCTACGAGACCCGCGAGCGCTTCGCGCAGCTGCTCGACCGCTGGATGCCGCTGCACGGCGAAGACCGCCCGGTGCGCCTGCTGGAGCTGGTCGATGCCCTCGAGCGCGGCTTCTTCTCGGTCGAGCGGGTCGAGGGCCTGACCCGGCGCACCGTCGAGCTGGCCACCGACCTCGAGCTGCAGCAGGTGGTGGCCGATACGCTCTACGAGGCGCTCGACCGCGACCTGCCGATGGCCCTGCGCCAGAGCGACCGGCTCTTCCCGCAGGCGCGGGCGGCCTACTCGACGGTGGGCGACGTCTACGGCCTCATCACCCTGGCCCTGGTGCGGGTGCGCCACCTCGAGCGCCGCGGGCTCGACCCCAGCGAGGCCCTCGACGAAGGGCTGAGCGCCTTCGAGGCCCACGAGGAGCAGCTCAACCCGGAGCAGCGGGCCTTCGTGCACCTGCGCTATGGCGAGCTCTTCCTCGACCGCACCGGCGAGAGCGACACCGCCATCGGCCACCTCGAGCGGGCCATCCGGCTCTACGACCGGGTCGGCGACGTCGAGCACGTGCAGGCGGTGGGCGAGATCCTGCGCGAGCTGTACCGCAAGCAGGGCGACTTCGGCCGCTATCGGGCGCTGCGCGAGCGCTTCCGCCCGCTGGAGTTCCGCTCGCCGGGCGTCGACCCGCTGGGCCTCGAGCTGCGCATCGAGCACCTGCTCAACCTCGCCCGGCAGGAGTCGGACGACGAGCGGGCGATCCACATGGTCGAGCGCTGCGTGCAGCTCTTCGGGCGCATGCCCGACGGCACCACCCGCATCGACGAGTGCTTCGTCGAGATCAGCAAGATCTGCCGCCGACGGGCCGACGAAGCCCAGACCGAGGCCGGCTTCTCCGACTGGCTGCGCCGCTCGCTCGAGGCGGTGCGCATCGCGGCCTCGATCAACCGCGGGCTGGGCAACTTCCACCGGGTCTTCGAGGAGTATCACGAGCTCTTCGACGACCTGCTGGGCCTCGGCGCGCTCGACGACTACCTGCGCACCCGCGCCGAGAGCCGCGAGCTGGCCTTCGCGGTGGGGCACGTCGGCGAGCTGCTCTACCTCTTCGAAGAGCACCTGCAATACGACACCGACGGCGGCGGGCGGGTGATCCGGCTGCCCGAGGTGCGCGGCTTCTACGAGGCGCTGACCCGCTACCTGCTCGGGCTCGGCGCGGTGGAGCACGCGCTGGCGATCCAGAACAGCTTCGTGAACTTCCTCACCGACCTCGACGAAGGCGAGCTGGCCGAGCACTACCGCGCCCGGCAGCTCGCGCCGTCGGTGTGAGGGCGCCGCTGGCGCTGGCGCTGGCCGCGACGCTCGCGCTGAGCGCCTGCCGCGCCGAGAGACCCGGCCCCGCCGAGCGGCCCACCGAGGCCGCCCGCCCCGCCGAGTCCGCGCCGTCCGAAGCCCCCGCGGCGACCCGCCCCCCGCCGCACACCTTCCGCGCCGAGCTGATGGGCACCCCCTTCGGCCTGAGCATCGCCGGCGACATCCCGCCGGCGGAGGCCCGGGCCGCGGCCGACGCCGCATTCGCCGAGGTCGCCCGGGTCGAGGCCTTGCTGAGCGAGTGGCGCCCCGACTCGGAGATCAGCCGCATCAACGCTGCGGCCCCCGCGCCGGTGAAGGTCTCCGCCGAGACCCGCGCCGTGCTGGGCCACGCGCTGGACCTCGCCCGATCGAGCCAGGGCGCCTTCGACCCCACCTGGGCCGCGCTGCGCGGCATCTGGCGCTTCGACTGGCGCGACGACGAGCGCCCGCGGCTGCCGCAGAAGAGCGCGCTGATGGCCGCGCTCTCCCGGGTCGACCACCAGAAGGTGCACATCGAAGGCGAGGCCGTGCGCCTCGGGCAGGCCGATATGGCGCTGGGGCTCGGCGGCATCGCCAAGGGCTACGGCATCGATCGCGCGGCGCAGGTCCTGCGCGCGCGGGGCCTTCGGCGGTTCATCGTCGACGGCGGCGGCGACCTCTTCGTCGCGGGGCTCAAGGCGCCCGGCACCCCGTGGACGATCGGCATCCGCCACCCGCGGGACGCCGGCCGGCTGCTGGCCGAGCTGCCGGTGACCGACGCGGCGGTGGTCAGCAGCGGCGACTACGAGCGCTTCTTCGAACTGGGCGGCCGGCGCTACCACCACATCATCGACCTGCGCACCGGCCAGCCCGCCGAGCGCAGCGTCGCGGTGACGGTGCGCGCGCCCGACGCGACCACGGCCGATGCGCTGGCGACGGCGATCTTCGTGCTCGGCAGCCGGGACGGCCTCGCGCTCGCCGCGCGCCACCCGAAGGTCGAAGCGGCGGTGCTCACCCCCGACGGCGCGGTGCATGCCACCGCCGGCCTGCGGGCGGCCCTGCCGACGCGCTGGCAACCCAGGTGACAGCCCGTCATCGGGATGTTACAGCACACCGATGGAGATCAAGCCGTCCTACCCGGCGCTCGTCATCGGCTTGCTGCTGATCATCGGGGCCAGCGTCCTGCCCATCGATCGCGGCGCCGTCTTCGACCACCAGGTGGACGGGCTCTTCCCCGAGGTCATCGCCGAGCTCGAGCCCGCCGACGGCCCCATCGGCCCGGTTCGGCTCTCGTGGTTCGAAACGAATGCGGACACCGCCGCCCGGCTCAACGGCGTCTTGCGCGCGGCGACCGTCGACACCGCCGCCGGGTCGGTCCCCCGCTTCCAGATCACCGAGAAGGCCGACGCGCCCGTGCTGCACCTGCAGGCGCGGCATACGAGCGGCAGCCGGCTGGAGGTCTCGGCGAGGTTCACCGACGGCCAGAGCGCGAAACGCACGGCGTACTGGGCCGATTGGACCTCGCTGCTGCCGCCGCTGGTGGCGCTGGTGCTCGCCGTGGGGCTCAGGCGGGTCGTGCCGGCGCTCTACATCGCCGTCTTCGTCGGGGCGACGCTGCTGCACGGCGGCAACCCGCTGTGGGCCGCATGGGTCGAGATCCGCGGGCTGTTCGGCGCGCTGGCCGGCGCCTTCGGCATCGGCTCGGCGCCCACCGAGGGCTATCTGGCCGGGGTCGTCGCCGACAGCTTCAACCTGCAGATCCTCGGCTTCACCTTCGCCCTGGTGGGGCTGGTGGCGGTGGTCAGCCGCATGGGCGGCACCCGGGGGCTGGTCGACGCGCTCGCCCCGCTCGCCCGCGGCCCGCGCAGCGCGCAGGCGGTGACCGCCAGCATGGGCACCGCGGTCTTCTTCGACGACTACGCCAACACCGTCGTCATCGGCACCACCGCCCGCACGCTGACCGACAAGCACCGCCTCAGCCGCGAGAAGCTGGCCTATATCGTCGACTCCACCAGCGCGCCGGTGGCCGGCATCGCCATCGTCTCGACCTGGATCGGCTACGAGGTCGGCCTCTTCGACGACCTGCTCTCGACCCTCAGCGCCGTGCCCGACATGCCCGGCAGCGGCTACGAGATGTTCTTCGCGGTGCTGCCGCTGCGCTTCTACTGCCTCTTCGCGCTCGCGCTGGTCTTCATCGGCGCGTTCACCGGCCGCGACCTGGGCCCGATGCTCGCCGCCGAGCGCCGCGCCCGCAGCGGCGGCCCGCTCGCGCCGGACGGCTCGGTCGAGAAGGAGCCCGTCTCGGTGACCAAGGCCGGAGTGCCCGCCCGAGCGGGCAACGCCATCCTGCCCATCGGCGCGGTGCTGCTGGTGACCGTCGGCTTCATCCTCGGCGCCGGCACCGGCCCGATGGCCAGCTTCTCGCCGCTGTCGCTCGGCGACTGGAAGGTGGTCTTCGACAACGCCGGCGGCGACATCGCGCTGATCCTGCTCGCCGCGGCGCTGGTGGGCTCGGCGGTGGCCTTCACCCTGGCCCTCGGCCAGCGGCTGCTCTCGGGGCGCGAGGCGGTCTCGGCCTATACCGACGGCATGAAGACGCTCGCCGAGGCCGCTGCCGTGCTCATCGCGGCGTGGGCGATCAAGTCGGTCTGCGACGGCCTGAGCACCGGCCTGACCATCGTCGCGCTCATCGGCGACGGCCTGCCGCCGCTCTGGATCCCGCTGACGGTCTTCTTGATGTCGGGGGTCATCGCGTTCAGCACCGGCACCTCGTGGGGCACCATGGCCCTGGTGCTGCCCATCGCCGCCCCGCTGTCGGCGACGTTGTCCGGCGAGCCGCTGATCGTGCTCGCCAGCCTCGGGGCCGTGCTCGACGGCGCGATCTGGGGTGACCACTGCTCGCCGATCTCCGACACCACCGTGCTCTCGTCGACCGCGTCGGGCTGTCCGCACCTGGCCCACGTGCGCACCCAGCTGCCCTACGCGACCCTGGCCATGCTCGCAGCCGGGGCCTGGGGCTATCTCGGCGTCGCCGGCGGCCTGCCGCTGCTCGCCGCCTACGGCCTGGGGCTGGTCACGATGGTCGCGGTGATGCTCATCTTCGGTCGTTCGGCGACTGCCCGGTCCGTCTGAGAACAGGCCGCTCGTGCGCCCGTCGGCGCCGCCCCGCTGCAACCGGTTTCGAAAAGAGAAACGCCCGAGCGCAGGCTCGGGCGTCTGGTGGGCGATTGCGCCCCAAAGTCCCCTGGAGCGGCGTGGATGCTCCAGCTCCGGGGGTGGTCGGAGCATCCGACTCCATCGAAGAACGATGCGGGCGGCATCGTGGGGAGACCTCGTTGGAGCTTCCAGGGGACATTGCGACCCAATCGTCACTCACCCCGCGGTACCTCTCGGCACCGACGTTCACCAATATAGCGGCTGAATTCGAAAACGCAAAATGACGAAACCGTCATCCGCAAGATTTACCTTTTGATTTCGAATACTTGAGCGCGAAAAAAAAGTTTGAATAATCCAGATCCGGCCGTCCGGGTCATGGCAGCAGATCGAACCATCTGTGATCGAACCAGTCGGAGAGCGCAGGTGAAACGCGACGCGACGGGGACGCTTCGGGCGGCGCTCAGTCGGCGAGCGGCGCCGGCTCGCGGCGCTCGTCGAGGCGGCCGAGGCGGGCCAGCGGCTCTTCGAGGCGCTTGACCAGCGCGATGCGCGCCAGCCGCAATTCGGTGGCGGTGTCTTCGACGAATTCGGCCATGCCGTCGAAGAGCGGGCGCCCCAGGCCGGTGAACTGCGGGCTGCGCGCGTGGTCGAGCCGCAGCCCGTGGCGCCGCAGGTCGGTGACCAGCGCGTCCGGGTCGAAGAGCCCACCGCGCCCGGCGACCGCCAGCGCCCGGCCGGGCTCGAAGAGCGCCGTCAAGGGCGCCTGGTCGACCCAGCCTTCGAGATAGGCCCGATGGCGGCCGCACGTCTCTTCGAGCATCAGCAGGCGATAGCCGTCGAGGATGCCCTGCAAGCCCGCGACCCGCGCCGCCTCGGCGCTCTGCTCGATGGCGGGGAAGACCCGGTCGAACGCGTCGAAATAGCCCCTGATCAAGCCGTCGAGCCGGGTATCGATCGTGCCCCGAACCCGCTCGACCGCCTCGCCGAGCGCGGTGCGCAGCTGGTCGCGCAGGGTCGCGACGAGCTGCTCACGGGTGAACGCGCCGCCATGATCCCGATGCAGCGCGGCCACCTCGGCCGCCGCGTGGCGCATGGCTGCGCCGATGGCCGCCTCGAGGGCCCGGGCGGCGCGCACCTCCTCGGCGCCGCTGAAGGTCTCGCGGTCGTGCTCCACCCGCTCGGCGAGGTCGGCGATGGCGCGGGCCTGCTCGTCCATGCCGATGAGCCGCTCGGCGACCCGGATCTCGGCCCGGTCGACGATCTCGGCCAGCCGGTGCAGCGTATTGGCCCGCCGGATCTGACTCGCCTGGGAGAAGAAGGCGTCCTGCATCATGCGGTGCAGGCGGGCGAAGCCGCTGGCCCGCAGCGCCGCCACGTCGCGCTTGCGCAGGGCCTCGAGGCCGGTCTGCGCGCTCACCGGCACCAGCCCCAGGACCCGCTCGCCGAGGATGTCGCCGGCGGCCTTCAGCCGGGCCTCGACGGTGGACGGGTCAGCGAGGTCGCAGCGGGTCAGCACGCCCATCGCCGCCATCGGCTGCTCGGCGAGCCAGCGGGCCGCCTCGTGCCAGCGGACCTCGTCTTGATCGGCGCCCACCAGCCACAGGACGGCGTCGGCCCGGCGGGTCAACCCTTCGTCGGCCGAGGCGTCGAGCGGGTCGGGCGCGTCGAGGATGCTGGCCCGCACCAGCTCTTCGACCGGCAGCAGGATCTCGACCCAGCGCACGTCGGGCGGGCCGATGCGCCCCTCTTCGAGGCCGGTCCGCAGGGCGGTGAGGCCGCACGCCTCGACCCGGCCGTCGCGGTGCACCACCCGCCCCGCGGGGCGGCGGCCGTAGCGCACCAGGTGGGGCAGCGCGGTGTCTTCGGGGATCACCGCCTCGCCGATGAGCGCGTTGACGAACGCGGTCTTGCCCGCGCCGCGCGGACCGAAGACCGCCAGCAGCAGCGGGCTGTCGTGCCCCTCGATGAGCTCGGTGACCTGACCGAGCAGGTCGCCCAGGCTCGACTCGGCCCGCAGCAGGTGGCGCAGCCGATGCAGGCGGGTGAGCACCCCGTCGGGGCTCTCGCCGGGCGGGCGGGCGGTATTGGGGTGGGTATCGGGCGGCTCGTCGAGGTCGACCGGCGGCTCGGCGCTGTGCGGGGCCGTGGTCACCTCATTGCGCCGCGCGGCCTGGGGGTGCGGCTCGAGCGAGCGCGGCTCGGGCGCGGGCGGCCCGGCGAGCAGCCGATTGACCTCGGCCTGCACCAGCGGCGCGATGGGCCCGGTGAGCGACGGGCGCCGCGAGGGCATGCGCTCGTGCGCGTCACCGCTCTCGTCGGGCGGCTCCGGCCGGGCGTCGATCAGCGCCCGCATCGCCGCGGCGCCGTCCATGTCGGGCTCGGCGACCGCCTCCCACGCCAGCTCGAGCAGCGCCTGCGCCAGGTCGTCGTCGCCGCGCATGCGCAGCGCTTCGGTGAAGTGCCCGGCCGCGGCCTGGGCCCGCCCGGCGGCCAGCTCGATGCAGCCCAGCGCCCGCTGGGCAGAGGGCGAACTCGCCGGCTCCGCCGCCCGGGCCATCAGCGTGCGGGCGTCGTCGAGCCCGCCGTCGAGCACCCGCGAGATCGCCGTGGTGGCCAACGCCTCGGCGTCGGTCGGGCGCAGCCGGCGCAGCGCCTCGGCGTGACCCGCAGCCCGCCGCACATGGCCCGCCCCATGGGCGGCGCGCAGCGCGATGCGCAGGGCGTCTACGCTGTGCGGATCGAGCGTCGACGCGGTGCCCGCGGCGGCCTCGGCCTCGTCGAAGCGGCCCGCGCGCAGGCCGAGGCGGGCGAGCAGCAGATGCAGCGCCGGGCGGTCGGGCGCGACGGCGACGGCCCGCAGCACATAGCCCTGCGCGTCGGCGAGGCGCCCCTCCATCTCGAGCGCTTCGGCCATGCCCGCCAGCGCGCCGACCTCGTCGGTGTGGCGGCGCAGCACGGCCTCGAAGTGCGGCCGGGCCTCCGCCGGCCGGTTGAGCGCCAGCAGCGAGCGCCCCAGCGAGACCCGAATACGGCCGTCGTCCGCCCGCAGCGCGAGCGCCTGCAGCAAGACCGGCGCGGCGTCGGCGTGGCGCCCCTGCCGCCGCAGGCTGCTGCCGAGCGCCGTCAGCAGCGCCGGGTCGTCGGGGGCGAAGACCAGCCCCCGGCGGGCGACGTTCTCCGCCTCGGTCGCCGCGCCGCGGGCGTTGTGGCAGTCGGCGAGGGCCGCGATCGCTTCGCTGTTATCCGGCTGCAGGGCCAGGGCCGCCTGCAGGTGCTCGGCCGCCCGATCGTGCTCCTCGCGCAGCGCTTCGATGCGGCCCAGGCGATACAGCGGGTCGAAGAGCCCCGGATCGGCGTCGGTCACCACGGCGAAGGTATCGGCGGCGCGGTAGAGATCGCCGCGCAGCAGGTGGGCGAGCCCCTTGAGGTGCAGGCTGACCGGCGGCAGCGCGCCGACCGCGTCGAGCAGCGTCAGCGCGCCGGCCGGGTCGCCCTCGAGCAGCGCGTCGCGTGCCGGGCCCGCCTCGGCCGGGATCGGCAGCGCGGCGAGGGTGCGGGCCAGCTCATCGTCGGGGACCATGCACGACCTCGGCCGTCGGGGGCTCGGGCCGACGATTCCCCCTGCCGCCGGCTCGGCGCGAGAATCATAGCAGTCCGCGGCGAAAGTACAATCGCCCGTCGGCGGCCGTCGTGTTCGGCGTCAGCAGCGGGGCGGCTGCGGGGCATCCCGGGGTTGTCGTCGTCGGGCGGTCATGAAAGAATGTTGCCCTGGGCGGTCCCTGTGGCCGCCTTTTCTCCGTTTCGAATATGGAGGGCTACATGGCTCATTTCGCGGTCGGCGACATCGCGGTGTACCAGGGACAGGGCATCGGTCGGATCACCGAGATCAGCACCATGGAGGTCGCCGGATCTTCCCTCGAGTTCTACACCGTGCACATGGACAGCGGCACCATCGTCCGGGTGCCGACCCACAAGGCCGACGACGTCGGGCTGCGCAGCCCCATCGGGGCCGACGACGTGCCGATGATCTACGGCATCCTCAAGGCCGACGCCGACCGCCCGGTCGACAAGACCTGGAACCGCCGCTATCGCGCCTACAGCGAGAAGCTGCGCAGCGGTTCGGTCGAAGACCTGGCCCAGGTGACCCGTGACCTGTATCGCCTGCAGGACGACAAGGACCTCAGCTTCGGCGAGCGGCAGATGCTCGAACAGGCCCGCGGCCTGCTGATCAAGGAGCTCTCGCTCGCCACCCGCAAGGGCGAGGTCGAGATCGCCGAAGAGATCGAGGCCGTCTTCGCCGCCTGAGGCCGACGCCTACCCCTCGACCAGCCCCATGGCCGCCGCGTGACGCGGACCGATGGCCGACCAGCGGAACCCGGCGCCGGCCGCCCGATGCCGGTCGGTCATCGCCGCGCTCAGCGCCGCATCGTCCAGGACCCGCCGCAGCGCCGCCGCCAGGGCCGCCGGATCGCCCGGCGCGACCAGGACGGCGCCCGCCGGGCCGGCCGCTGGCGGGATGCCGCCCACGGCGCTGGCCACCAGCGGCGCCCCGGCGGCCAGGGCCTCGAGCACGACCAGCGGCGTACCCTCGCGCCGCCGGCCCACCGGTCGGCTGGGCACCACGCACACCGCCGACTCGGCGAGCAGCGCGTCCCGCTCGGCGGGGGTGACGCCGCCCAGCGCCTCGAAGGCGATGCCCCGGGCCGCGGCCCGCTCGATCAGCCAGCCCCGCTGCGGCCCGTCGCCGGCCGCCATCCACACCACATCGCTCAGGCCGCGCGCCGTGCGCAGCCGATCGAGCGCGGCGAGCAGCACGTCGAAGCCCTTCACCGGCACCATGCGCCCGATGGTCGCGATGACGCGCCGACCGCCGGCCAGGGCGCGCAGCCGCGCGGCCGTCGCCGCGCAGGGCCGGCTCGGCGCGATGCCCATCGGGATGACGTGGCGCCGCGCCCGCATGCCGCGGCCGAGGCGGGCCTCGAAGCGCGCGGCGAGGTCTTCGCTGACGAAGGTGATGCCGCGGGCCCCATCGAGCAGGTGGGCGGTGAGGCGCGGCAGCCGCTCGAGCAGCGCCACGTCGCTGCCGTGGGCCACGAGGTGCACCGGCGCCCCGACCCGCCGCGCCGCGGCCAGCGCCGCCGGGCCCGACGGCAGCAGCCAATGACCCACGATCAGCTCGTCGGGGCGGGCGTGGCGCCGGGCGGCCACCGTCAGGGCGCCCTGAGCCGCCGCCGCCCGGGCGCTGGCCCGCAGCGGCCGCCGGCGCAGCGCTTCGGGCGCGCCGTGCCCGTCGAAGAGGCCGCCGGGCGCCCGCCAGCCCAGCCGCTGCACGCCCGGCGGCGCCCAGCCCGCCCCCGGCGCGAGGACCCGCACGCCGCAGCCGCGGGCGGTCAGATCGGCGGCGAAGTCGGCGACGAAGCGCCCGGCCCAGTCGTCTGCGTGCCGCGGGAAGCTGGTGGTCAAGAAGAGCGCCCGCCGGATCATGGGCGGCCCGTGGGCGTGCTCTTCGGCGCGGCCTTCGGGGCGTCTGCCGGCGCGGCCTTCGAAGGCGCGGCCGGCGCGGCCCGCGGCGCGACGGGCGGATCACCGGGCTTCGGCCGGACGGGCTTCGCCTTCGGCGGCGTGCGCCGCGGCGTCTTGCGGGCCTTGCGCGGCTTGCGCTTCGGGGCGGGCGGCGCCTTGGTCCACGGGTGGTCCTTGCGCTTGTAGAGGTGCATGCCCCGGCCGCCGACCCCGCGCACCCGCTGGTACTCACGGCGCAGCAGCGCCTTGAACGCCTTCCAATCGCGATAGCCCTCGTTGCGCGAGACCACGATGAAGACCGGATCACCCGCCTCGAGCTCGGCGGTGACCTCCTCCCACGGGCTGTCGAGGGTGAACTCGGTCTTCTTCGTCGGCCGGCGCCAGGTATTGGTCAGGTTGTTCGTCAATACGCCGAGCACCTTGTAGAACCTGCCCGGCGCGCGGCGATCGGCGTGGTAGTAGACCGGCCACGCCCAGCGACCCCAGACCCAGATCGAGTCCGCCGGCGCGCTGTTCTCGCGGATCACCCGCCCGATCTGCGCCGACTCGGCGTCCCGCGGCACCGCCCGCCGCTTGCGGATGCTCTCCAACCCCGAGAGATCGTGGCGCACCGCCGGGATCAGCGCCGCGAGCACCACCGCCACACCCAGCGCGACCGCCAGCCACAGGCGCCACGTGCGCTCGGCGCGGCCGCGGATCAGCGGCCACCAGCCCAACAGCGGCCCCCGCGGATGGGCCGCCAGCCAGACCGCCGCCGGCAGCAGCTGCAGGTAGTAGCCCTTGAAGAAGCGAAGGCCGAGGCCGGCGCCGACGAAGCTCAGCGCAAAATGCCCTGCCAGCAGCATCCCGCGCACCCCGAGCCGGCGCGACTCGCCCGAGATCAGCGTCGACAGGCCCGTCAGGATCACCAGCACCGTCGGCCCGGCCATGTACTCGAAGAAGCCCCAGAAGCCGTCGCCGACCCGCAGCAGCTTGTCCTCGGTGGTCAGCTCGCTCTTGGCGACGTAGCGCCAGCCGCTCTCGCTGAAGAAGTAATGCCGCACCACCTCTTCGAGCCCGCCGTGCAGCGCGCCGTGGATCAACAGCGGCGCGAAGCCCAGGGCCAGCCCGCCGCCGAAGGCCACCAGCGCCCGCAACCGGCCCTCGGGCCCCTTCCAGCCCTCCGGCGCGCGCAGCCAGGGCCAGGCGACGATGAGCAGCGCGAACAGCGGAAACAGCACCGCCGCCTGCCGCTTGAGCAGGCCCGCAAACGCCAGCGTCGCGCCCGCCGCGAGCCACCAGCGGGCGGTGCCCCGCTTGAGCGCCGCCACCGCGAAGACCGTCGCCCAGATGTAGGCCGGGATCATCCACGCGCCGTAGTTGGCGTCGATGCTGTCGGTGATCGGTGAGTTGAAGGTGTAGATCAGCGCCGCGAGCACGCCCACCCGCCGGCCGTAGAGCAAGAGCCCGCCGGCGTAGATGCCCGCCGCGGCGACCACCGACCAGAACGCCATGAAGCGCTGCACCGGGATGAGGCTGCGGCCGAAGGCCTCCCAGACGCCCCAGACCATGTAGAAGCTGCCCGGCGCCTTCCACTCGAGGTCGTCCTTGTAGGGCAGCCCGCCGGCCCGCAGCACGTCGGCGTTGTAGGTGATGCCGGCGACGTCCTCGTTGTGGAAGGCGTCCGTGAACAGCCCCGACCAGCGCAGGTACAGGCTCAGCGCGGCCAGGGCGCCGAGCACGACGACGTGCAGCAGCCAGTCGCGGCGGGCGGTGGACGGGGTGGGCGCAGCGTCGCTCATCGGGTGGGGGTACGGGGGAGTGCCACGTTGTGTCAAGCCACCCCGTGCGCTATCTTTCGCCGCCTCGCGCCCATGCCCGCCAGGAGCCGCCTGCCGTGGATCTGTCCGTCATCGCCCCGATCTACAACGAAGAGGAGAGCCTGCCCCGGCTGGTGCAGGAGATCCACGACGCCCTCGGGCCCACCGGCATGCGCTACGAGATCGTGCTCGTCGACGACGGCTCGAAGGATCGCAGCTTCGCGGTGCTCGAAGCGCTCGCCGCCGACGACCCGGCGGTGGTCGCGATCCGCTTCCGGCGCAACTTCGGCCAGACCGCGGCGATGCAGGCCGGCCTCGACCAGGCCCGGGGCGACGTGGTCGCGCTGATGGACGCCGACCTGCAGAACGACCCGGCCGACATCCCGATGATGATGGGCAAGCTCGCCGAGGGCTACGACCTCATCGCCGGCTGGCGCCACCGCCGGCAGGACGCCTTCGTCAACCGCAAGCTGCCCTCGATGATCGCCAACCGGCTCATCAGCCGCACCACCGGCGTCGAGCTGCACGACTACGGCTGCTCGCTCAAGGTCATGACCCGCGAGGTGGCCAAGGGGCTGCGGCTCTACGGCGAGATGCACCGGTTCATCCCGGCCATCGCCGACTGGTCGGGCGCGCGCATCCTCGAGGTGAAGGTCAACCACCGGGCCCGCCAGTTCGGGGTGACCAAGTACGGCATCGGGCGCACCGTGCGGGTGGTGCTCGACCTCTTGGTGGTGCTGTTCATCCAGCGCTATCTGGTCAAGCCGGTGCAGGTCTTCGGGCTCGCGGGGCTGGTCAGCGGCGGGCTGGGCTTCCTGCTGTGCTTCTGGCTCGCGCTGCAGAAGCTCTTCACCGGCGCCAGCATCGGCGATCGGCCGCTGCTCCTGCTCGGGGTGCTCCTGATCATCGTCGGGGTGCAGCTGGTCTCGATGGGCCTGCTCGCCGACCTGATGGCCCGCACCTACCACGAGTCCCAAGACAAGAAGCCCTATACCGTGCGCACCCGCATCGTCGGCGAAGGCAGCCGCCCCGCCGAGGGGCTCGCAGAGGCCGCCGAGCGGCCCACCGCGGTCGAGACGCCCTCCGCGAAGGGCTCGGGTATCGCCGAGGCCCGCTCGGGCGACGCCGGGCCCGCAGAGGCCCCTGGCGCGGCCGCAGAGGCGCCCTCCGACGCGCTGGTCTGACCGATGAGCGCCGACGGCCCCGCCGAGGCGGCCGCCCGCCCACCACGGCGCGGGCGCAAGGTGCTGCTGGCGTTCGCCATCTCGGGCCTGCTCGTCGCCGCGCTGTTGTCTCAGGTGAACCCGACCGAGGCCTGGGCCCGGGTGAAGGGGGCCGACGCCGGGCCGCTCGGCTGGGCGCTGGCGGTCTCGTTCGCCATCTGGCTGTGCCGCACCGCGCGCTATCACACCATCGCCACCCGCACCGCCGTGCCCGACGTCGCCGCCGCGACCGCGCTGCAGGTGGCCGCCAACCGGCTCGCGCCGATGCGCCTGGGCGAGCTGAGCCTGCCGTGGCTGATGCATCGCGCGTCCGGCGAGCCGCCGGTGCCGATATTGGTGCGGCTGCTGCTCATCCGGCTGATCGAGCTGTGGGTGCTGCTCGCCGCCTCGGCGGTGGCCATCGCGCTGTGGTTCGGCGAGGGCGAGGGCGTCTCGTCGCTGACCGGGGCGCTGGTGCTCGGCGGGCTGACCCTCTCGCTCTTCGCCTTCCGCCACCTGGTGCGGCTGGCGGTGCGCTTCGCCCGGGCGGCGGTCGCGCGCACGCCGCTGCGCACGGTGGCGGCGCTGCCGACCATCCTCGATCGGGTCGACGCGGCGGTGGCCGACGCCGGCCGGCTGGGCCCGGCGCGCCGGGCGGCGGTCTTTGGGCTGTCGGCGGCGGTGATGGGGCTCAACTTCGTGATGTTCGGGTTCTTGCTCGCGGCGCTCGGCATACACCTCGAGCCGGCTCAGGTGGTGGTCGGCGTGGCCGCCTCGCAGGTCTCGGGCGCGCTGCCGGTGATGAGCGTGGGCAGCGTGGGCACCCACGAGACCGGCTGGGTCGCCGGCTTCGCCTGGGTCGGCATGGCGCTGCCCGATGCGGTGGTCTCGGGGCTGTTCACCCAGGTGGTCAGCCTGGGCTTCGCGGTGCTCTGGGCGCTGCCGGGCGCGGCGTGGGCCTTCGGTCGGCGCGCGGCGTAGATCGCGCCGGCGGCTACCGCGGCGGCTCGACCTTGGGATCGTAGGGGCTCAGCTTCGGGGGCGCGCTCGCCGGCGCGGCCTTCGGCGGAGGCGGCGCCTTCACCGACGGCGGCAGGTCGCCCTGCACCTGCCCCGCCGCGCCGGGCTCGGCGCGCACCGCGCCGCGGGCGTTGCCCTCGAAGACGTTGCCGCGGAAGGTGCCGCCGCCCTCGGGCAGCACCCACACGCCGTAGTAGGCATTGCCCGCCAACCGGTTGTCGCTGACCGTCGGCCGGGCGCCGCCGTTGATCTCGATGCCGGCCTTGCCGTTCTTGCGCACCGTATTGCCGACCAGCGTGCCGCCGCCGCCGCGGTGGATGTAGATCCCGCTCTGCACGTTGCCCTCGACGGTGTTCCCGCGCAGCGTCGGCGTGCCGCCCTTGACCTCGATGCCGGCCAGCCCGTTGCCGACGACGCGGTTGTTCTCGATGGTGCCCAGCGCGCCCTCGTTGACGAAGATGCCGCTCTGCTTGCCCGCCTCGAAGGTATTGCCGCGCACCGTGGGCGCCGCGCCCGACTTCAGCTCGAGGCCGGCCAGCCCGTTGCCGCGCACGACGTTGCCCTCGATGAGCCCGCCGCCGCCCTCGTTGACGAAGAGGCCGCTCTGCTCGCCGTCGACGATGCGGTTGTCGCGGATCGTCGCCCGGGCCCCGCTCTTGATCTCGACCCCCGCCAGCCGGTTGCGGGTGACGACGCTGCGTTCGAGGGTCGCCCGGGCGCCGGCGTGCACGAAGAGGCCGCTCGCGCCGCCGTCGTGCAGGTGGCTCGCGGTGATCGTCGCCCGCCCGTTGCCCTTGACCTCGACCCCCGCCGCGCCGTTGCCGGCGATGTCGCTGGCGATGACCTCGGCCTTGCCGCCGTCGTAGGCGAAGACCGCGCTCTGCCGGCTGTCGTGCACCCGGCTGTCGACGAGGGCCACCGTGCCCTTGCCGTGCACCGCCACCGCCGCGAGGCTGGCGCTCTGCACCGCGCAATCGCGCAGCTCGAGGCGACCGTCGCGCACGTCGACCGCGTAGCGCGCCGGCTCGCCGCCGGTCTGGCGCAGCGTGATCCCTTTGAGCAGCGCGCGCACCGCGTCGGAGACGACGACGTTGGCCCCGCCGACCTCGAGCACCACGGCGTCCCGCGGGCCCTGGCCCACGATGGCCACCGGCCGGGTCAGCTTCAGCGGGTCGCGATAGGTGCCCGGGCGGACCTCGATCACGTCGCCGGCGGCCGCGGCGGCGAGGGCCGCGGCGATGTTGGGGAAGTCGCCTCCGATCGGGGCGACCACATGGCGCTTGCCGCGATAGCCCTTCAGCGGATCATCGAGCCCGGTCACGCTGCCCGGCCCCACGGCGCCGGCGCGGTCGGCGGGTTTGTCGGCGGTGGCCTCCGGCTCGGCGCCCGCCGCTGTGCCCGCGGGGGGCTCGGCGGGCGTCTGCTCGGCTTCGGCCTTCGCCTCGTCGGCGTTCTGCGCCGCTTCGACCTTCGGCGCCGGCCCCGGCTTCTCGGCGCCGTCCAGGCGCTCGAGCCCCAGCTGCTCTTCGATGCCCTCCAGCGGATTGCGCGCCGCGGCGTCCGCCTTGGGGGCCGCGTCGGCCGCCGCGTCGCCCGCGGCCGGCGGCGACCCCTTACAGCCCCAGACCCCGACGAGCCCGGCGCCGACGAGCAGCGTCGCGATCAAGAACGCGCGGACCATGGGCCCTCCTCCCGGTGCGGATGCATCCCCTGCATATCATCAACCGACCGCGGACGTCCGCGCCGCGCGCGGTATCTGCTACCCTCGATGGGCGTTCGCCGACCGAACCGTCGGCCATCGACCCTGGAGGCGCATCGTGATCCGGCTGCCCATCGTCCGCGACTACATGGTGACCCGTCTGCACACCCTGACCCCCGAGGTGGACATCTTCGACGCCCTCGACATGCTCGTCGAGCGCCGCATCTCCGGCGCGTCGGTGGTGCGCGAGGGGCGCCTCGTCGGCGTGCTCAGCGAGCACGACTGCCTGCGGCTGCTGACCAAGGGGGACGCCGACGACGACGTGCCGAGCGGCACCGTGGGCGACTTCATGGTGCGCGACGTGCACACCGTGCCGCCGACGATGGACCTCTACTACCTCGCCGGGCTCTTCCTCAAGCACCCCTATCGCCGCTATCCGGTGGTCGAAGACGGGGTCCTCGTGGGTCAGATCAGCCGCCGCGACGTGCTGCGCGCGATCCAGACCCACGTGCCGCGCGGCTGACGGCCGGGCGAGATCTCCGATGGGCTTTGCATTCGACGATCGG
Source organism: bacterium (assembly GCA_030427205.1). Taxonomy (GTDB): domain Bacteria; phylum Myxococcota_A; class Bradymonadia; order UBA7976; family UBA1532; genus JACKDM01. Next base: position 115,836 of record JAUHXC010000011.1, read on the forward strand.
GTCGCGCTGGTGACCGGCGCCGCCTCGGGCATCGGCGCGGCGCTGGCCGAGGCGCTCGCCGCCCGCGGGGCGCGGGTCTGGCTGACCGACATCCACGGCGAGGCGGTCGCCGCCACCGCCGCCGACATCGGCGCGCGTCACCCCGACGCCCGGCTGGCCCACGGCGCGCTGGACGTCACCGACTTCGACGCCTTCGCGGCGCTGGTCGCGCGCATCGACGCCGAGCGGCCGATCGATCTCCTGTTCAACAACGCCGGGGTCGGGCTGGCCGGCGAGCTGCGCGACCTGACGCCCGCCGACTGGCGGCGGGTCCTGGCGGTCAACCTCGAGGGCACCGTCAACGGGGTGCACGCGGTCTATCCGGGCATGGTCGCCCGCGGGTCGGGGCACATCGTCAACATCGCGTCGGGCGCCGCGCTGGCCCCGCGGCCGGGCATGGCACCCTACGCCGCCGCCAAGTCGGCGGTGGTCAGCCTCTCGCAGTCGCTGCGCGCCGAAGCGGCGGGGCTGGGCGTACGGGTCAGCGCGGTCTGCCCCGGCTATATCGACACCGGCATCATGGATCGCACCCGCTTCGTGGGGCTCGACGGCGACGGGCTGCGGGCGTCGATCCCGATCCGGCCGATCTCGGCCGCCGAGTGCGCCCGGCGCACCCTGGCCGGGGTCGCCCGCAACCGGGGGTTGATCCTGGTGGGCGCCGAGGTCGCCCTCGAGTGGCGCCTGGGCCGGCTGGTGCCGGGCCTCGTCGAGCGCGTCGCCCGCTGGCGGGCCGGCCGCTTCCGCGCACACCGCACACCGCGCTGAGCCGCCGCGCCGGCGGACGGTGCATCGGGGAGCGGGGCTCCGCTACCCTCGGGCCGTCTGTGGCCTCCGGAGCATCACCATGGCGCGCCCCCTCCACCCCGCCCGCTGGCTCGTGCCGCTCGCCCTCGGCGCGCTCGCCTGCCAGGCCGACCCGCTGCCCAACCCGGCGATCCCCGACGGCGGCCTCGTCGACGGCGGCACCGACCGCGGCGCCGAGCCGCCCGACGGCGAGCTGCCCGACGATTTCACCCTGCCCTTCGACCGCGCCGTCGACGCGCAGCCGCCCGACGCCGCGCCGCCGCCGATCGATATGGCCCCGCCCGACGCGGCCGTCGATCTGGGGCCGATCGGGCCCGCTGTCGAGCCGCCGGACCACCGCCTGGTGACCGTGGTGCGCCGGGCCGACGAGACGTGGTTCGTCTGGGTCGGCGCCGAGGGCGACCTGCTGCGCCTGCGGGTCGACGGCGATGGGCGGGTGGGCCCGGCCGAGGTGGTCGAGACCCCCGGGGTTCGCCCCGAGCGGGTGCTGGCCCTCGACGTGGACGGCTACCCCTGGGTGGCCTACGGGGCCGAAGAGAGCTCGATCGTGCTGTTTCAGGTCGATCTGCCCCGGCGCACGCGGCAGGTGCTCGACGGGCTGCGCGGTCCGCCGCTGCTCGCCGCCGCCGGCGACGGGGTGCTGGTGATCGGCCGCACGGGCGAGGGCGCGCTGAGCTGGCAGCGGGTCGATAACGACCTGACGATCGAGGCGCCCTATGTCGACGGGCTCGGCCTGCCGCTGCCCGACGCCGCCGCGGGCGTGCCGGCGGGCGTGGTGCTGGCCTACGACGGGCCCGGCCAGTGCGTGCAGATCGACGACGGCGACTGGCGCCCCTCGGGCAACTTCCTCTGCCCCGGCGGGCAGATGCAGATCCTCAGCGACGGCCAGCAGGCCTTCACGAGCCGGGTCTACACCTTCGGCAACGACCAGAGCGTCGGGGTCCGGCCGCTCTACGCCCGGGAGGACGACTATCGGGTGGGCTTCTACGAGGTGTCGACGGGCACCCGGTTTCAGGCGGAGGGCGCGCGGCGGGCGGTGGTCTCGGCCCGGATCTACGACGGCGTGCGCCGGCTGGTGGCCTCGGTGATCGAGCCGGGCGGCGTCTGGGAGACCGTCGAGACGTGGGCCGACATCACCGAGTGGCCCTTCGACCGCATCCGGGCGATGACCCGGCGCACCCTGCCGGATCTGGCGGTCGAGGGGCAATGTGACGACGGGGCGGCCTGCTTCGTCGACGGGGACTGCGCCATCGGGGCCTGCGCCGGCGGCGTGCCCGCCGAGCACATGCTGGCCCTCGACTTCCGCGCCGACGGGCGGCCGCGGGTGCGGCGCTATCCCATGGCGCGGCGGGCGGTGGGCCAGCCGCCATTCGGCATCCGGAGCCCCGCCGGCTGCGTGCCGCAGGTGGAGTATTGCGATCTGCTCGACCAGGACTGCGACGGGCTGGTCGACGACGGCCAGTGCTGCCTGTCGACGGCCAACATCAGCTATCGCTGGGTCACCCTGCGGCCCATCGCCCACCGCGAGGAGAACGGCCGGCTGACCTACGACATGCTGCTGGCCGACGTGCAGTCCAATAACGCCTATCGCCTGCTGTATCGCTACGCCGACAGCGACGAGTGGACCGGCAAGACGATCAACCTGCGCCAGGACCCGTCGGGGGTGCCGGGCAACCTGGGCATCCGCTTCGAAGGCGCGCGCGACGGGCGCTTCCTGGTCTCGCTGGGCGGCATCACCGCGCTGGTGGCCCGGCCGGTCGACGAGGACGGCGGCGTCGGCGGCTGGTCGGTCTTCATGGCGCACCCGACCCGACGCCTGCCGGCCGACCGGCCGCCGCGGGCGGTGGTGCCGCTCGACTGCGACGAGGTGCTGGCGGTCGACGCGCTGGTGCATACCGCGCCGCAGAACGCCCTCGGCGACGGCACCGGCGAGCAGCTGGTGGTGGTCTGCCCCGACAAGATGCTGCGGATCTACGCCGTCGACGGCGAGCTCGACGAGGTCTACCCCTTCGCCGGCTTCGGGGTGCCGCCGGCGCAGTGGGCCACCATCGCCCGCCAAGGGGAGGCCGAGCTGGAGGTGATGGTCGGCTATCCGGTGCCCGGCGAGGGCCTGTGGGCGGTGCGGGTCTTCGACTTCGACGGCGCGGTCGCCGACCCGCCGCAGCCGGGGCGGGTGCCGGCCCAGCTCTCGGGTATCGGGCCCACCGACGCCGCCGCGCCCATCCACCGCCACCCGGTCGACGGCCGCGCGCCGATCCAGATCCGCAGCGGACCGCGCGCCCGGCTGGCCTTCGAGGAGCAGGACGCCCGCGGCAACGAGGTGACCGTCTGGCGCGACGCGCTGCTGGGGCCTTCGCCCGAGCGCATCGTCTTCTCGCCGCGGCGCTTCCGCCTCTTCGCCTCGGCCGCCGTCGAGCCCGACGAGGCCCACGCCGAGGCCACCGGGTGGTGGGCGGTCAACGTGGTCGGCGACGGCGGGCAGTACGACCTGTGGAGCACCGAGCCGGTCTTCACGCTGCAAGGCCCCATCGCCGCCTGGTTCGCGACGCAGGGCACCTATGGGCTCGATGATCAGTTCTTCGACATCTCGCGCTACGACCTGGGCATCGCCTTCCCCACCCACCCCGAAGAGGGCGATCACACCCGCTTCCGGTTCATCACCCGCGAGACCCGCTGCGTACGGCCGTAGCGCGCGGACGTACGGCTGGTCATCCCCGCCGGATTCTGCGAGCGTCCCCGGATGGATCCCGCACTGCGCAACCGCGCGGCCTGCCTCGCGCCGCTGCTCATCGCCCTGCCCCTCGCGCTCGGCGGCCTCGTCGATCCGCTGGCCCTGCCGGTGCTCGGCGGCCTGAGCCTCGGCTTCGCCCTGCGCCCGGTCGGCGGCGTCGACCTCGCGCTGTGTCTGGCCGGCGCGCTGGTGCTCGGCGGCTCGGCGCTGCCGGCTCAGCTGATCGGCGCCGCCGCGCTGCTGGTCATCGGCGCGGCGGGCTGCGCGCGCCCCGTCGGCGCGGCGGCCCTGCTGGGCGGCGTGGCCCTGGGGGCGGCGGTCGCGCTCGATCCGGACGGCCCGGCGAGCGTGCTGCTGCAGCTGCGGCTGCTGGCGCTGGCCGGCGGCGGCGGGCTGCTGGCGGTGCTCGCGCTCGGCTTCACGCCGGCCCCGCACGCCAACCTCGTCGCCCGGCGGGCGGCCGCCGTCGCCGCGGCGGTCGGCCTCTTCTGCCTCTGCCGCCACGCCGCGGTCGCGTGGCCCGACGGGTGGCGCCTGACGAGCCCCTATCTGCTGTGGGCCGGGCCGGCGCTGGCCGCGCTGGCGATCGGCGCGCGGGGGCGGCTCGCGGTGGCGGCCGGGCCCGCCGGGGCGGCGCTGCTCGGGGCCCTCAGCGGCACCGCGCTCGGCGTGCACGGCGCGGCCTGGGCCCTGGCGGGTCTCGGGCTCGCCGCCGGGCTGGCCGACGTGCAGGGCCGCCTCGATCGCTGGACCGCCGCGCTCGTAGCCGGGTTGCCCGTCGGCCTGCCCGCGGCGGCGGCCGGCGTGGCGTTGTGGGCCGCCGCCACCGCCGTGCACCCCGCGCCGCTGCGTTTCGCTGCGCTGCTCACCGGCGGTCTGATCCTGATCGGGGCCGCGTCGACGCTGTGGACCAGCACCGAGACGACCCGCACCGGGCGTCGGCTGGCCGTCGGGCTGATGCTGCTGGGCCCGCTGTTCATCGCCGCCCACCCGCCGACCGCCGGCGCCGAGCACGCGGCCCGGCAGATCGACGGCCACCGGCTGCCCATCGACGACATGCGCGGCTGGCGCCGGCTGTCGCGACTCGACGCGCCGCCGCCGCCCGCGCCGCCCGACGCGGGCGTACCGTGACGGATCGGCCCCCGTCAGCCGTCTTCGTCGTCCGCCGCCGGCAGCTGACCGGTGCGCCGCGCCCGCTCGAGCGGGTCGGAGATCGTCTCCAGCGGCGCGTCGGGCGCGGTATCGGCCCCGCCGCGATCGGCCAGCTCATCGGTGGCTCTGATCAACCAGCGGCGCGGCATCAACGCGTGCACGAAGAGGGTGATCGCGCTGGCCAGATGCAGCAGCGCCGCGACGTGGAAGCCTTCGGATGCGGGCACCCGCAGCACCTCGCCCCGCCGCAGCACCTCGTGGGCCTGCGCCCGGTCTTCCCACAGGGTCGCCGAGATACCCAGCCCCAGCAGCAGCACCAGCAGCACCACCACCCGACCCAGCGAGCGGCCGTGGTAGTAGTTGAAGAAATAGCCCCGCAGGAAGACCGCCAGGCAGAGGTAGAGCCCCAGGGGCATCTGCCAGTCCGGCGCGCCGCGGCCGCGCATCGCGACGACGACCAGCGTCGCGGCCACCGACAGCAGCGTCACGCACACCAGGTTGGCCGGGTCGAAGAACGTCCAGCCGAACAGCCCCTCGATGCCGCGCGGTCCGATGCGGCGGATGATGCGCTGCGAGAGCGTATCGCGGTTGTCGACCGGCGCAGGGCTCTGCGCGGCGGGCGGGTGGTCGTCGGCCATCGCCGCAGGATGCCCGAACGGGCCGGCCAGCGTCGAGTACGCCCGTGAGCGCCGACCCGACGCCGACGACGCCGCCGGCCCGCGCGCTGCTCGTGGGGCTGCTCGCGGCGACGCTGCCGGCGCTCTACACCGGCATCGCCCACGGGCTCTCGGCCGATCCGCTGCTGCGGGTCTGGCTGGCGGGCGGCGTGGTGCCCGGGCGCATGCTCGCCGAGCCCTGGCGGCTGGTCACCGCGCCGCTGCTGCACCTCGACGCGGCGCATCTGGCGGTCAACGGCATCCTGCTGATCATTCTGGGCGCCGCGAGCGCGGCCCGCCTGGGGCCGCTACGCGCCGCGCTGCTGGCCGTCTTCTCCGCGTGGATCGGATGTACCGCCTCGGCGCTGTCGGCCCAGGGATGGGCCGCTGGGGCCTCTGGCGCGGTTTTTGGACTGCTGGGCGCGCTCACGGTGCAGCTGCTGCGCGACCGGCGGCGGGGGGCGATCTGGCTGGCGCTGCTGGCGGGCTCGCTGTGGTGGGCGGTGCCGGCGGACAAGGCGGCCCACATGGGCGGATTGCTGGGCGGCGCGCTGCTGGTGCTCGTGCCGCTCGCCGGCCGGCCGGCCCGGATCGTCGGCGGTCTCGTCGCCGCGGCGGCCCTCGCCGGGCTGATCGGGGTCGTGCATCACGCGGTCACCGCCGACGCCGTGCCCACCCGCTGGGTCGAGCGCGACGGCCTCGCGGTGCCGGCGGGCTGGACGCCCGGCGTGCCCATCCCGCCCTGCGCCACCGCCTGGACCGACGGCCTCTCGACCCTCTGCCTCACACCCCAAGCCCCGGCCCCGCAGGCGCCGGCCCCGGAGACCCCGACCCCGCTGCCCGGGGTGGTGGCCCACCCGCTGCCCGACGGCCGCCACCTGCTGACGCACGCGGTCTCCGACGCCGCCCGGGCGCTGCGCGCGCCGCTCTTCGCCGCCGCCCGTCAGCGAATGAAGATCGACGCCCCGGCCCCGTCGGCGGGCCCGCGCAACTGACACGGCCCCGCCGGCGCCCGTCGGTTGTAGCGCTTCGTCGCCCTCGGGGGCATACTGCCGGCGGGACAATTGCGGCGCGTCGTCGCGACGCGTCGGGGAGGATGATCGATGTTCCTGCGCAAGATGATCGTGGGTGCCATGATGCTGGGCCTGTGCGGCCTGCCTTTGACCGCGGCGGTCGCCGATCCGGGCGGCAAGTCGAAGACCAAGAGCAGCGCTTCGAAGACCAAGAGCAGCGCTTCGAAGAGCAAGGCCAAGGCCAAGGCCAAACCCCGCAAGCGGGTGGTTCGCAAGAAGGCGGCGACCGCCAAGGACGCCAAGAAGGCGCTGCGAGAGACCAACATGGTGCTCGCCGAGGCCCGCAAGGCGGTGAAGGCGTCGGGCAAGGGCCAGACCGAGCTGCGCGAGGCCATCGTCAACCAGAAGGCCGCCCGCTCGGCGCTGCGCTCGGGCAAGTACAAGGTCGCGGTTCACCTGACCGAGCAGGTGCGGGTCGCCGCGGCGGCCACCATCGCCATCACCAAGGGTGAGGCCGCGCCCGCCGCCGACGCCCCGGCCGCCGCCGCGCCCGCCGCTGACGCTCCGGCCGCCGACGCCCCGGCCGCCGACGCGCCCGCCGAGCCGGCGCCGGCCGTCGCCGCCGCCGAGGCCAAGGCCGCCGAAGCCGAAGCCGCCGCCGAGGCCGCCGAAGCCGAAGCCGCCGAAGCCGAAGCCGAAGCCGCCGCCGCCGCCGCCGAGGCCGAGAAGCTCGCCGCCGAGGCCAAGGCCTTCCTCGACGAGGCCGACAAGGCCACCCCGCCCGCCGAGAACGTCGCCGACGAGCCCGACGAGGGCGACGCCGACTGACGGCCGCCGCCCGCGCCGATCGTGCGCGATCGGCGACGCCCGCCCCCCGCACGGCATCCCTCGAATACGCGCGGCGACCGACGCTTGCGTCGGCGCCGCCCGTCCGGCCATCCTGTGCCCCTCCGAGGAGCCGCCATGAAGCACGCACTCGCCCTCTGCGCCCTCGCCGGGCTCCTGCTGCCCGCCTGCGGTGAAGAAGAGCCCGCCGTCGAGGACGCGCCGCTGACCTCCGTCGTCGGCGCCGGCTCGTCGGGCGAGGTCTTCGCCCTGACCATCGACGACGCGATCCCCGACCCGCCGATCCGGGGCGACGTCAACGCGTGGTCGTTCAGCCTGACCCGCGACGGCGAGCCGATGACCGGCTGCACCTTCGAGATCGAGCCGACGATGCCCTCCCACGGCCACGGCACCAACCCCAACCCGAGCGCGACCGAGCTGGGTGAGGGGCGCTACGAGATGCGCCCGCTCAACTTCATCATGCCCGGCGTCTGGCACGTCGCCGTGCGCCCGACCTGCGATACGCTCAGCGACGAGATCGTGCTGATCGTCGACATCGAGAGCTGATGCGGTCCCCGCCGGGTCTCGACCCCGCCCCCCGCGACGTCTGGGCCCTCGAGCCGGGGCGCTTCCTCAACCACGGGTCGTTCGGCGCCTGCCCCCGGGACGTGCTCGCCTTGCAGGCCGAGCTGCGCGCCGAGATGGAAGGCCAGCCGGTGCGCTACTTCGTGCGCCGGCTCATGCCGCGCATCGACGACGCCCGGCAGGCCGTCGCCGCGTTCGTCGACGCCGATCCGGCGGGCTTCGCCTTCGTGCGCAACGCCAGCGAAGGGGTCAACGCGGTCCTGCGGTCGCTGCGCTTCGAACCGGGCGCTGAGATCCTGGTCACCGATCACGGCTACGGGGCATGCACCCACGCCGCGCGCTACGTGATCGAGCGGGCCGGCGGGCGGCTGGTCACCGCGGCGCTGCCGTTCCCCGGTGCGACGCCCGACGGGATCGTGCAGGCGATCGTATCGGCGGTGACCCCGCGCACCCGGCTGGCGCTCGTCGACCACATCACCAGCCCCACCGCGCTGGTGCTGCCCATCGCGCGCATCGTCGCCGCGCTGGCTGAGAAGGGGGTCGATACGCTGGTCGACGGGGCCCACGGGCCGGGCATGCTGCCGGTGAGCGTGCGCGAGATCGACGCGGCGTATTACGTGGCCAACCTGCACAAGTGGTGCTGCGCGCCCAAAGGCGCCGGCTTCCTGGCGGTGCGGGCCGACCGCCGTACTGGGCTGCACCCGGCGATCATCAGCCATGGGCACCGCTTCCCGCTGGAGTACGCCGCCGGCCGCTCCCGCTTCCACCTCGAGTTCGACTGGACCGGCACCGCCGACGTCTCGCCCTGGCTCTGCGCGCCGCGGGCCATCGCGCAGGTCGGCGCGCTGCATCCCGACGGCTGGCCCGGCTGGTACGCCCGCAATCGGGCGCTGGCGCTGTGGGGCCGCGACCGCCTGGCCGACGCCCTGGGGGTCGCGGCGCCGTGCACCGACGATCTGATCGGGCACATGGCCGCGCTGCCGCTGCCGCCGGCGAAGCACGGGCCGCCGAGCTCGCCGCTGTATACCAGCCCGCTGCAGGCGGTCCTCGAGACACAGCATCACGTCGAGGTGCCGATCGTGCCCTGGCCGCGCCATCCGCAGCGCCTCGTACGCGTCTCGGTGGCGCCGTATACCACCGCCGACGAGCTCAAGGCCCTCGCCCGGGCCCTGCCGCCGCTGCTGGCCGCCGAGGGCCGCTGATGCTGCGCATCGAGCAGGTGGTCAAGCGCTATGGCGGGTTCACCGCGGTCGACGGGCTCGACCTGACCGTCGACGCGGGCGAGATCCACGGCTTCCTCGGGCCCAACGGCGCCGGCAAGACGACCACGATGAAGATGGTCTGCGGGCTGATCCGGCCCAGCGCCGGCCGCATCACCGTCGACGGCATCGACGTCACCCGCGACCCGCTGGCGGTCAAGGCCCGCATAGGCTACGTGCCCGACCGGCCGCACCTCTACGAGCGGCTCACCGCGCTGGAGTACTGCTATTTCATCGCGGGGCTCTACGACCTGCCGCGCCAGGAGACCATCACCCGCAGCCACGAGCTGCTGGCGCTCTTCGGCCTCGGCGAGAAGATCGACCACCTCGTCGAGAGCTTCAGCCACGGCATGAAGCAGCGGCTGGTCATGGCCTCGGTGCTGCTGCACCGCCCGCGGCTGATGATCGTCGACGAGCCGATGGTGGGCCTCGACCCGCGTGGGGCCCGGCTGCTCAAGGACGTCCTTAGGCGGCAGGCCCGGGAGAACGGCTTGGCGGTGCTGTTGTCGACCCACACCCTCGAGGTGGCCGAGGAGGTCTGCGACCGGGTGACGGTCATCCATCGCGGGCGGCGGGTCGCGGTGGGCCCGCCCGATGAGCTGCGGGCGGGCGGGCAGCGGCTGGAGGCGGTGTTTCTCCAGCTCACCGAAGAGGCCGAAGCCGAGGACGCCGCGCGTCGCTTCACCTGAAGCCGCGGCTCACTGCGCGGTGACTCACTTCGCCGCCGGCAGCTTGCCCTTGTGCTTGCCGTACCACGCCTTGGCGGCGGCCTTGCCCGCGGCGCGCGACGCCTTGCGATCGCGGCCCTGCACCTTGCACTCGAGCGGCGCGCCGATGCCGTCGGTGAGCCCGTCGATCGCCTGCAGCGCCACGTCGTCCACCCGGCCGCCGGTCTCCGCGCGGAAGCGGGCCTTGCCCGGCCGCCCGCTCAGGTCACGATAGCCGCCCACCTTGCGCAGGGCCGAGCCGTCGTCGTCGAGCAGCTTCATCAGCCCGTGCACCGCGGCCCGCTGCTTCAGCTCGCCGAGCAGCTCGGCGGCGGTGGCCCGCACGTAGGGTTCGGCGTCGCCGAGCGCCATGTTGAGCTGGCCGAGCAGCCGGGCGTCGGGCTTCTTGCCCGAGAGGGTCGTCGCCAGCCGCAGCGCCTCGCCGCGCACCGCCGGCTCGGGGTGCTTGGCCAGCCGGGCGGTCTCCCGCGCGAGTTCCTTGGCCTTGGGCATGCTGGCATAGGCCGAGCGGTTGAGGCGGAACAGCGCGCTGGCGATGACCGCCGGCTCCTTCGACTTGAGCAGCGGCATGATCGCGTCGATCACCCGCGCCTTGAGCGGCCCCTTGGTGGCCCGCGCGCGGCTGTAGGCCCGGATGTTGGTCACCGCGCCCAAGGCGGCGATCTGGTCGCCGGGGTTGGCGCTCTCGAAGAGCTTCAGCAGCGTATCGACCACAGCCGGATCGGGGTTCTTGGTGCCCAGGGGCAGCCGGGCCGCCCGCAGCGCCGCCCCGCGCACCGGGCCGTCGGCGTCGGTCAGCCGGACCCGGACGACCGCCACGTAGTCGTCGTTCATCACCGTGCGCTTGCTGCCCTTGCGCGGCGAAGAGCGCCACGTATAGCTCATCGCTCGCAGCGCCGCGGCGACGACGACCGGATCGGGGTGGTTGGCGGCCAGGTGCAAAAACGCCGGGCCGTTGGCCGCGTTGCGTTCGTCGGGGCCGGGGAACCGCCCGTTGGTCACCCTGGCGGCGAGGGCGTCGGCGGTCTGGACCACGGCGGCGGCGGCCGGCTGCGACAGCGGGACCGGCGCCGGCTTGGCGCCGGCGGGCGCGGCGAGGGCCAGCGAGAGGGCGAGGACAGCGAACAATTCGAGGCCGCGCATGGCGAGCTCCTTCGTCGAATCCGGTGAAGACGGGGCACCCATGGTGGGCAGGGCCCTGCGGGGTGTCAATCCTGTCGGTCGGGCCGGCCGACGGGGCGCGGTTCGACTTATTCGTCGGCCTCGGGATCGACCGCGGCGGCGGCCTGGGCCGGACCGCCCTCGGCGGGGCCGTCCGCGGGGGCCTGCGCCTCGCCGTCGTCGCCGGCGTCGTCGCTGCCGTCGTCCGCCTTGGCGAGGGCCACGCCGTCGGCCTTCATCACGGCCCCCGGATCGCCATCGTCCGCGGCGTCGGGGAACGCGAAGGTGAACCCGTCGGCGTCGGCGTCGGCGGCGTCGACCACCAGCGCGCCGCCGTCGGCGAGCCGCCCGAAGAGCAGATCGTCGGCCAGCGGTCGGCGGATCTTGTCGCGGATGACCCGATCCATCGGCCGGGCGCCGTTCTGCGGGTCGTAGCCCAGCCGCGCGAGCACCGCCCGGGCGGCCTCGGTCACCTCGACGGTCACCCCGCGGTCGGCGAGCTGCGCGGCGAGCAGGCCGACGAACTTGTCGGCCACCTTGAGCATCACCGCGGTGGGCAGCGGCGCGAACTTGATGCGCGCGTCGAGCCGGTTTCGAAACTCGGGGCTGAACCGCTTCTTGAACGCCTCGTCGTCGTCCCCCGAGCGGTCGGCGTCGCCGGCGAAGAAGCCCGGCCGATTGCGCTGCAGGTCGCGGGCGCCGATGTTGCTCGTCATGATGAGGATGACGTTGCGGAAGTCGGCCTTCTTGCCGTTGTTGTCGGTCAGCGTGCCGTGGTCCATCACCTGCAGCAGCAGGTTGAAGACGTCGGGGTGGGCCTTCTCGATCTCGTCGAGCAGCACCACCGCGTGCGGGTTCTTCGAAACCGCCTCGGTGAGCTGTCCGCCCTGATCGAAGCCCACATAACCCGGCGGCGCGCCGATGAGCCGGCTGACGGTGTGCCGCTCCATGTACTCCGACATGTCGTAGCGCAGCAGCTCGAGGCCCAGGATGCGCGCCAGCTGGCGACAGACCTCGGTCTTGCCGACGCCGGTGGGGCCGGTGAAGAGGAACGAGCCGATGGGCTTGTCCGGGTGCCCCAGGCCCGAGCGGCTGAGCTTGATGGCCGTGGCCAGCTGCTCGATGGCCTCGTCCTGACCGAAGATCACCGACTGCAGCTCGGGCTCGAGGTCGCGCAGCCGGCTGCGGTCGTCGCGGGTGACCTGCTTGGGCGGCACGCCGGCCATGCGGGCCAGGGTGCGGTCGATGTCCTCGACCTCCACCGTCGGGCGCTCGGCCAGCTTCACCTCGGCCGCCGCCTCGTCGATGACGTCGATCGCCTTGTCGGGCAGGAAGCGGTCGTTGAGGAAGCGCGCCGAGGTGCGCGCCGCCTCTTCGATGGCCTCGCCGGTGTACTCGATGCCGTGGAACTCCTCGTAGCGCGGCTTGAGCCCCATCAGGATGTCGATGGTCTCCTCGACGCTGGGCTCGTCGACCACCACCCGCTGGAACCGCCGCGAGAGCGCCTGATCGCGCTCGAAGATGCCGCGGTACTCCTTCCAGGTGGTCGCGCCGATGCAGCGGATCTTGCCCCGCGCCAGCAGCGGCTTGAGGATCGACGAGGCGTCGAGCGCCCCGCCGCTGGCTGCGCCGGCCCCGATGAGGGTGTGGATCTCGTCGATGAACAGGATCGCCTGCGGCATGCGCTCGAGCTGCTTGACCACCGCCTTGAGCCGCTCTTCGAAGTCGCCGCGATAGCGGGTGCCGGCGACGAGCTGGCCCACGTCGAGGGCGTAGACCACCGCGTCGCGCAGCGGGCCGGGCACCTTCTCTTCGTGGATCGCGAGCGCGAGCCCCTCGACGATGGCCGTCTTGCCGACCCCCGCCTCGCCGACGAAGACCGGGTTGTTCTTCCGCCGCCGACACAGGATGTGGATCGTGCGGGTCAGCTCGGTCGAGCGGCCGACCATCGGGTCGATGCGGCCCTCGGCGGCCTCGACGTTGAGGTTGACGGTGAACTTGTCGAGCGCCTTCTTGGGGTTGGCGTCGCCCTCTTCGCGGTCGCCGTCGGCCAGCGCGCCGTCGTCGTCGTAGCCCTCGTCGTCGTCGTCGTCGAGGTCGAAGTCCTCGTCGTCGAGCCCGTAGTGGCTGACGTATTCCATCAGCTTGAGCTTGTCGATGCCCTCTTCCTGCAGCAGGTAGACCGCGTGGCAGTCGCGCAGGTTGAACATGGCGATGAGCACGTGCGGGCCGGCGACGGTCTCCCGCTCGCTGGTCTGGGCGTTGATCACCGCTCGCCGCACGGCCTCCTGGAAGCCGACGGTGGGCATGGGCATGGTCTCGTACTGCTCGGGCACGGTCTCGACGTACTCTTCGAGGAAGGCGTCGAGCTCTTTCTTGAGCCGGGCGACGTCGCCGCCGCAGCGGCGCACGGCGCGCACGGTGACCTTGTCTTCGAGCAGGGCGAGCAGCAGGTGCTCGGTATTGGCGAACTCGTGCAGCCGATGGCGGGCGTTGTCCACCGCGGTCTCCAGGGCGATCTTCAGCTCGGCGGTCAGCTCCACCATGATTACTCGTCCCCTTCCCGGCCCCCGTCTTCGGGCTCGATGGTCAGCTTGAGCGGCATCTCGTATTGCCGCGCGAGGCCTTCGACCTGGGTCTGCTTGGTGCGGGCCACGTCGTAGGTGTACACCCCTGCGATGCCTTTGCCCTTGGTGTGGATGTGCAGCATCAGGGTATTGGCCTCGGTGTGGCTCTTGTGGAAGTAGCGCATCAGCACCATCACCACGAAGTCGCGGGTGGTGTAGTCGTCGTTGTGGAAGATCACCCGATAGAGCGGCGGGCGCTTGGTGCGGCGACGGGTCAACAGCTGGGTCTGACCATCGCGGCGGGTGCCCTTGCGGGGCGGCTTCTTGTCGTCGTCACTCAAAGTGATCGTCCTCCGGGCCCGGCGATGTCTTCCGATGCCTCGGTCTGGCTCGCGGTCGCGGCGTCGCCCGCGTCTAGAAGGTGCCCACCAGCCCGGTGTGCAGCATATGGGCGTCGGGGAAGTCCGAGAATCGCCAGTACTCGTAGTTCAGCTTCATCTTGATGCCGGTGGTCGGCACGAGATTCAGCCCGGCCGTGCCCCGCAATATCGTGGAGTCGGTCGAGGGCAGCGCGGCGCCGAGCAGCAGCGGGCCCGCCCGGCGGAAGCCGTCGAAGCGGGCGAGCCACTCCACGATGCCCGACAGCGGGCCATCCACCTGCAGGTAGAAGCCCTCCCGCTGCACGAACAGGTCTCTGAGGCGCTGCTGGAACTGCTCGGGCGCGTCGGGGATGGCCGTGCGGCGGAACATCGCCTCGCCGCGCACGTTGAGCCGGCCGACGCGGGTGTAGAGGTCGACGCCGACCATCAGGAAGTCGAGCTCTTCGGCCTCGTCGTAGAAGCCCCACATCGCGCTCGCGCCCAGCGAGAGCCAGCGCCAGGCCTGAATGGGCAGCCGGGGGAACGCCAGGGTCAGCCGCCCGCCGACGGTGGGGCTCTGGTTGTTGTCGGCGTAGAAGACCTGCCGGCTCTGCACGAAGTCGAGGTCGGCCACCGCCGCGCTGCCCTTGAGCCCCGAGACGGCGTAGGCGTTGTAGGCCAGCTCGACCTTCTCGCCGCGAAACGTGCCGAAGAGCTCGACGCCGTTGTCGGGATACGGCTCGGGCACGATGGCCAGGTTGAACTCGGCCCGGCGCAGCATGCGGCCCATCTCGTAGGGCAGCGGCTTGGTCGCCGAGCGGTGGTTGGCGGCGTCGTGGCGCAGGTAGAACTCGCCGAAGGGCACCGGGAAGCGCCCGAAGCGCACGTTGAACGCGTCGTCGACGAACCAGTCGACGTAGGCCATGTCGGCGGTGAAGTCGTGGCAGCCGTAGCAGATCTTGGCGCTGGCGCTGACGCTGTCGCCGACGTCGGCGACCACCTTGAGGGCCGCCTCGGCGTTGAGGCCCTTCATGGTGGCCCCCAGCGCGGCTTCTTCTTCCTCGTTGGCGGCGAAGAGCGTCGGGTGGTGCAGGTAGACGCTGCCGGCGACGTTGACGTCGCCGAGCAGCCCGGCGACGAGCAGGAGACCGATCATCGCTGCGCCTCCCGCCGATGGTGGTACTCGAGGAACTCGGCGATCGCCCGCTGGTCGGCCGCGTCGATGCCGGCCCCCGGGTGGCGCGCCATGCGCCGCACGTAGGCCTTCCAGCCGCCGTCGGCCACCCGGGCCTGGATCGGGCGCTCGAGGCCGTGGCAGCGGCTGCAGCGGGTCTCGAAGATCTCGTACTTCGCCTGCATCTCGGACGGATAGCCCGAGACGTCGAGGGTATTGGGCGCCCCGGCGCAGGCGGCGAGCGCGGCCGCCGCGAGGGCCACGAAGAACAGCGCGGCGCGCATCATGGGCGGGCCCCTTCGGCGATCCAGTCGATGATGATCTGCTTGTTCTCGGCGGTCAGCGGCGAGCGCGAGAACGGCATGCGCGAGCCGAACGGCGGGTCGTCGCTGATCTTGCCCACCAGCAGGCTGGCGCAGGGGTCGCCGGGCACGATGTCGTCGCTGCCGCCGCGGCGGCCGCCGAGCAGGGCCGACTCGACGGTGCGCAGGTCGAGGCCGCCGATGGTCATGCCCGCGCCGCCCTCGTCGACGTGGCAGCTGCAGAAGCCGCGCAGCACGGTGCCGGTCACCTCGGCGAAGGTGACGTCGGTCTCGGGGTCGCTGTCGACGAGGTCGCAGGTCTCGCCCGGCTCGCCGTCGCCGCCGCCGTCGGGCACGATCGGCTCGAAGCCGGGCACGGGGATGCGGTCGGGGCCGACCTCCGGGTCCAGCTCGCCGCAGCCGACCCCCAGCGCGAGCAGCGCGCAGGCGGCGACGAGGCCGCCGACAAAGCCCGTCACGGGGCCTCCAATCGCAGGGGCAGGCTCACCCGGATGTCGCCGGTGTCCGGGCGGCGGGTGAGCCGGTTGATGCGGCGCAGGACCCGGGTGCCGCAGTCGACGAGCGCCGGCTCGCCGTCGCCGCCGAAGCCGCCGAAGAAGCCGTCGGCGTCGATGACGAAGCGCACCGTGGCCCGCCGGCCGGCCTTCAGCCCGCTCTTGCCCTCGACGCACGACCGGATGTCGCCGAAGCCGCCGGAGACGGTGCGCCGGATCTGACGGGTGCTGGCGCCGCCGACGACGTCGAGGCGGCCGAAGACCAGCTCGGGTGGGCCGACCGGCTCCGGCGGAGGCGGCGGCGGCGCGGGCTCGGCGGGGGGGGCCACGGCGGCGGCGGGGGCGACCGCGACGGGCGCGGGCTCGGGTGCCGGCTCGGGCGCAGGCTCGGGCTCGGCGACCGGCTCGGGCGGCCGGGGCGCCTCGGGCTCCGGCGCAGGCTCGGGCGCGGCGGGCTTCGCAGCAGGTCTGGGGGCGGGCTTCGGCGCGGCGGGCTTCGGCGCCGGCTTCGGCGCGGCGGGCTTCGGCGCGGGCTCGGCCCGCTTCGGGGTCTCGACAGCCGGCGCGGCGTCGGCCACCGGGGCCTCTGGCGCGGGCGCTGCGGCCACATCGGTGTCGGCCGCGCCTTCGGCCTTCGCCGGGGCCGTATCGGGCGCCTGGGCGCCGTCGGGGGCCGTGGGCGGCACGTTCGCGCGGGTCTCGATGGCTTTGCTGGCCACCGGCGGCTGATCGGGGGTCGGCGAGGGCGGCGGATCGCCGGCGCCGACCACCGCGAAGACGCCCACCGCCGCGCCGAGGATCGCGACGATCACCGCGGCCAGCAGCGGGCTGCGCCCCTTGGCCGGCGCAGGCGGCGCCGCGGCGGCCGACTCGCGGGCGGCGGCGGCCAGCGACTCGACGAAGTCGGAGATCTCGGCGAAGCGCGCGTCGGGGTCGCGGGCCATGCCGCGCATCACGACGTCGACCATCTTCCGCGGAACCCGCGCCGGATCGACCACGTCGCCGAGCGGCGCGGGCTCTTCGGTGAGCTGGGCGGCGATGAGCTGCAGCGGCGAGAGCCGGTCGAACGGCGAGCGGCCCGACAGCAGCTCGTAGGTCATCACCGCGAGGGCGTACTGGTCGGCCCGCCCGTCGAGCGGCCTGGCCAGCGCCTGCTCGGGGGCCATGTAGCCCGGGGTGCCGATCATCTGGCCGTCGCGGGTGAGCCGGGTATCGGTGTCCTGGATGCTCTGGGCGATGCCGAAGTCGAGCACCGTCAACACCTCGCCGTCGGTGCGCTGCTCGACGAGCACGTTCTCCGGCTTGAGGTCGCGGTGCACGACCCCGGCCGCGTGGGCCGCCCGCAGCGCGTCGCCGATCTGGCGCACCATGCTCACGACCCGGGCCGGATCGAGCGGCGACTCGGCGTCGCCGAGCGCTTTGAGGTCGCGGCCGTTGATCAGCTTCATCACCACGTACGGCCGACCGTCTTCGGTGATGCCGAGGTCGTAGACGTCGATGATGTGCGGGTTGCCCAGCCGGGCGGCGGCGCGGGCCTCGCGGCGCAGGCGCTCCATGGCCTTGGGGTCGTGGGCCAGCATCGGGGCCAGCAGCTTGACCGCCACTTCGCGGCCGAGCTCGACGTGCTCGGCGCGGAAGACCTGGCCCATGCCGCCGCCGCCGAGCTTCGCGACGAGCCGATACGGCGTACCGGGCAACCGGTCGCCGGGGCGGGCGAGCTGGATCGAAGCGGTGCGCTGAGCGCCGTCTTGCGGGTCGGGGTCGGTATCGCTCACGGCCGCAGGATACGGCCTCGCTGCCCGTTGGGCCAGCGCAGCCTGTCGCGGGGTGGACCGCGAACGGGCGAGGGGCGGATCAGCGATCCAGGTCGGCGTCGGTGATGCGGTCGAGGGTGGCCTCGACCTCGGCGTCGATCGAGCCGATGGCGGTCGGCGCGGCGACGCTGAAGCCGGCGCCGATGAGGCCGAGGAGCAACGAGGCGGTGATGGCAGCGACCCAGCGCATGATGTGTCTCCGGTGTCTGCGGTCTACACCCATACAGTTCGCAATCCACCCCAGCGGTCTTTCATGATTCGCCCGATTTACGTGCAAATGCGTATGCGGCGGGGGAGGGTCAGCCGCCGTCGACCGCGCAGCCGGCGTCACCCGCGTCGCCGCCGTCGGCGCAGAGCCCGCCGTCGCCGACGCCGGCGTCGCCCGGATCGCTATCGCCGGGCTCACCGTCGAAGGCCGTGCGCCCGTCGAGCTCGGCGTCGTCCACCTCGCGGCCGGGCGTGCCGCCGTCCCCCTGCCCGCCGCCTTCGTCGCGCACCATGTCGCCCTTGCAGCCGGTCACGGCGGCGCTGGCGGCGAAGATCAGGGCGAGCAGAATCGATGCGCGGTTCATGGGCGGCTCCCGGTTCAGGCGGCGCCGCTGGCCAGCACGACGGTCGCCAGCGCGTTGTTGATCTGGTGCAGGGCGACGGCGGGCCACAGCGACCCCGAGCGCAACCGCAGCCACGCGGCGGCGATTCCCAGCGCGGTGGTCGCCGGGATGAGCTGCGGGTCCATGTGGAATACGCCGAAGATCAGCGAAGAGACGATCACCGCCGTCCACTTTCGGCGGGTGGGGTCGGCCGGGCCGCGCTCGAGCAGGAACGACAGCAGGACCCCGCGGAAGATCAGCTCTTCGGCGAAGGGCACGGTCACGACGGTCATCAACGCCACCGCGGCGAGCTGCACCGGCGACATCTGATCGAGCAGCATGAACGCCTGGGGGTGCTCCTCCATGCCCGTCAGCGCTTCGAGCGCCAGGCTGAAGACCAGATTCAGCGGCAGCAGCGCGATCAGGGCCAGCGGGGCCCAGCTCAAGTGGCGCAGGGTGGTGGGCACGAGCCCGACCGCCGCCCGGCGCGCGGGGTGAGGCAGCACCAGCAGCGCCACCGGGCCGAGGGTGGCGAACCCGAGCGCATAGGCCCCGAGGACGAAGCTGCGTCGCGGGTCGAAGCCAGCCTGCTCGGCGATGAAATGCGCGGTGTATACGGCGGCCACGACCGTGAGGATGCTGGCGAGGAGCAGCCAGACGATCTGATGGCCGGACCAGAAGCGCGCTGGCGACGGGTCGTCGTCCGGCGCGTCGGGCCACCTGGGGCTCACGGCTGGCCGATGTTGCCGCTGCGGGCGTCGGCGCCATCGTCGCCCGGGCCGACGGCGGTATTGCTGGAGTTGCCCCCGCGGCCGCCAGGGCCGTAGGTCGGCACGTCGTCGGCCAACTCGAAGCTGTTGTCGGCGGCGTAGTCGGGCAGCGCGCCGTCGACGGCCACGAAGATGTCGAAGCTGGGGCCGCCGCGCCCGCCGCCGCCGCCGCCGCCGTGGCCGCCGCGCCCGCCCTGGCCGCCTTCGCCGCCGGCGAACGAGCAGAAGTCCATCAGCACCGCGCCCCGCCGGCCGCCGCCCCCGCCGGCCCCGCCCTCGCCGCCGCCGCCGCCGTTGCCGCCGACGCCGCCGCTGCCGCCGATGCCGCGGGCGATGCGGTTGTCGACGATGGTCGGCAGCCCGTCGGGGCCCGGCGCGTCGCCGGTGTAGGCCACGAAGATGCCGAAGGCCCCGCCGCCGGCCCCGCCGCCGCCGCCGGCGTCGCCCGCGCAGCCGCCGCTGCCGCCGCCGCCGCCGGTCGCGCCGAAGTCGGCCGCGCCGAAGTAGTCGGCCCACAAGACCAGGGTGCCGCCCGACGCGCCGCCGCCGCCGCCGCCGCTGCCCGGGCTGCCCGCGGCGCCATCGCCGCCGGTCGCGCCGCGCCAGTGGCCCTCGACGAAGGCCCCGCCGTCGCCGCCGTCGCCGCCTTCGCCGTCGTCGCCGCGCAGGCCGTTGACCCCCGAGCCGGGGTCGGCCGGGCCGGCGTCGGACGGATCACAGAAGCGGTCGTTATTCGACAGCAGCCCCCAGCCGCCGTCGCCGCCGCCGCCGCCCATCGCGCCGCTGCCCACCTGCCCCGAGCCCTCCTGGCGCTCCTGCGTCGGGCAGCTGGCGTAGCCGCCGCGGCCGCCGTCGACGGCCACGCCGCCGCAGCTCAGGCGCCCGGCGGCGCCGCCGAGCTGGCCCGGCAGGCCCTCGGCCGGGTCGCCGAACTCGACGCCCTCGCACGGGCTGGGATCGGGGGTCTCGCGGGAGTCGAGCCCGTCGCCGCCGGGCTCGCCCGGATCGCCGCTGTCGCCCGAGTCACCGTCGACGCCCCGGCCGCCGTCGCCGCCGAAGATGCGGTTGTCGCGCACCGTCAACCCGGGCCCGCTGTCGAGCACGTAGATCCCGTAGGCGTTGCCTTCGAGCAGCGGCGACTCGCCGTTGAGGGTGAAGCCGTCGAAGGCGGTGTCCCGCTCGATGCCGCGCGCGCGCACCACCCAGCGGTCGGTCTGACCGGCCGGCGTTCGGCCGTTGATGATCGAGATGTTGAGCGCCGGGTTGCGGGCCCAGGTCAGCCGCTGGTGCCCGCCGAGCAGGTCGATGCCCTCACGCAGGTCGACGCTCTCGCGGTAGAGCCCCTCGGCGACCCGCACCCGCAGGCGACCCTCGGCTTCGGCCCGGTCGAGGCCGAAGCCGATGCGGGCGCACGGCCGGTCGATCGAGCCGCAGTCGTCGGCATCATCGCCGCCGTTGGCCGGGGTGCTGACGTAGATCGCGTCGGGGTCGATGATCAGCTCGCAGCCGTTGCTGGGCACGCCGTCGGCGTCGCGCCGGCCGTCGACGCAGTCGAAGCTGCACTGCGCGCCGTTGCCGACGACGGCGCAGCGGGGCACGACGCCGTAGGTCTCGGGGTCGGGGTTCCACAGGCCGCGGCAGGCGGTGCCGCACGCGCCGCAGTGGTCGAGGGTGGTGTAGCGGCCGCCGCCGTCGACGAAGCCCTCGTCGACCAGGCCGTCGCAGTCGTCGTCCTGGTAGTCGCAGGTATCGTCGGCGGCGCCCTCCACCGCCTCGGCGTCGCAGATGGCCTGGCTGCGATCGGCGGGATCGCAGACCCGCACCCCGGTGCGCCGGCACAGCCCGTCGCCGCGCTCGCAGGCCTGGCCCAGATCGGGCCAGTCCTCGTCGGTCGCGCCGTTGCAGTCGTCGTCGACGCCGTTGCAGGTCTCCGCCTCGGGGTCGCCGGGCACGGCGTCGCAGCGCAGGCCCAGGCCGTCGTCGGTGCAGACCTGCACCCCGGTGCGCCGGCAGCGGCCGATGCCCACGTCGCACGGCCGGTTGCGGGCGGGGAAGGCCTCGTCGGCGACCCCGTCGCAGTCGTCGTCGAGGCCGTTGCAGATCTCTTCACCGGGCATGCCGGCCACCGCGTTGCACTCGGTGGCGTCGCCGCCGGCGGCGCAGATGAAGACCCCCTGCCGCAGGCACGAGCCGACGCCGGTCGCGCAGACGACCCCCAGGTCGGGGTAGGTCTCGTCGGTCTGCCCGTCGCAGTCGTTGTCCCGGGCGTCGCAGACCTCGTCGGCCGGCGCGCCCGCCTCGGCGTCGCATTGCACGCCCGCGCCGTCGGGCCGGCAGACGTTGATGCCCTGCCGCTGACACAGGCCGACGCCCACCGCGCAGGGGGTGCGCAGGCCGGCGAACGTCTCGTCGACCACGCCGTCGCAGTCGTCGTCGACCCCGTTGCAGGCCTCGTCCTCCGGCTGGCCGGGGCGCGCGCTGCAGACCGCGGCCTCGCCGTCGGCGGCGCAGACCTCGAGCCCCGCGCGCTGACAGGCGCCCACCCCGACCGTGCAGGCGGTCGACAGGCTGGGGAACGTCTCGTCGGTCTTGGCGTCGCAGTCGTCGTCGACCCCGTTGCACAGCTCTTCGATGGGCATGCCCGGCTGGACGCCGCACTTCGCCGCGCTGCCGTCGTCGGCGCAGACGTTGAGCCCCGAGCGGGCGCAGGCGCCGATGCCCACCCGGCAGACGGTGTCGAGCCCGAAGCCCTCGTCGACCAGGCCGTCGCAGTCGTTGTCCCGAGCGTCGCACAGCTCGGCGACCGGCCGATCGGCGCTGCAGACCAGCCGCTTGGTCTCGACGTCGCAGATGTTGACCCCGGCGCACACCCGCAGGTCGTCGCCGACCTCGGCCTCCGCGGTGCACCGCTCGCCGAGCCCCTCGACGTCGTCGGCGTAGCCGTCGCAGTCGTTGTCGGCGCCGTCGCAGATCTCTTCGACGGGCGTGGGCGCGGGGCAGGTGCCCCAGCCCTCGTCGGGGTCGCACTCCTGGCGCCCGCGGCAGCTGCCGAAGGCGTTGCGCACCTCGCAGAACCGCACCGCGCCGGCGTTCTCGGAGTTGGCGTTGCAGCTGCAACTGCCGGTCAGCGGCACGCACTGGGTGACGCTGAGGCCGTCGATGTCGTCGACGGTGCCGCAGCCATAACCCGGCGGACAGGGGTTGTCGGCCTCTTCGGCGTCGGGGTCGCAGTCGATGCCGCAGACCCCGCCCTCGCCCTCGATGCCATAGCAGACGCCCTCGGGGCAGTCGGCGGAGGCCTCGCACGGCCGACACAGGCGCCCGTCGGGCGGCACGCAGACCGAGACCGCGTCGGGCTCGGTATTGCTCACGACGAGGCAGTTCCAGCCCACCGGGCAGCCGCCCGCCAGGCAGCGCCGGGTGCAGATGTCGACGTCGTTGTTGCTCACGCACCAGCCGTCGATGCACTCGGTATTGTCGTTGCAGCGCTCGCGGAAGTCCTTGAGCCCGCCGTCGACCTCCGGGCCCATGTCGACCGGCAGGCCCATCTCGGCGATGGGCGGCGGCTCGGTATCGACCACCCAGAACGGGTTCTCCTCGAGGCGGGGGATCTCGTCGCCGCTGACGCAGGCTGTCAGCAGAGTGGCGGCGGCCACCCCCAGCGCCAGTGCGAACGTACCGCGCTTCGAAGTCATCGCGTCTCCTCGTATCGGGGCACGGGCGCCCGGCCGCACCATATCCCAACCGCGGCCTCGGTTGGAAAGGGCCGCAACCCCGGCCGTTGCTCCCGGCGGCTGCGATGCGCTCTACTGCGGCCGCCGACGGACGACCCGTCGGGATGGCGAGGCGGACATGGCGCGAGACGAGGCGATGATCTTCGGGCTGCGGGCGGCCCTGGCGGTGGGGCGTCATCGGCCCGACGCGATCAGGCGGGTCTTCCACGACCCGCGACGGCGCAAGGCGGTGAGCCCGCTGCTCAAGGCGACCGCCGCGGCGCGCCGGCCCTATCGTGAGGTCGAGGCCGACGAGCTGGCCCGCATCGCGGGCACGGTGCACCACGAGGGGGTGGTCGTCGTCGCCGACCCGCTGCCGCTGCTCGACGCGACCGACATGCTCGACGGCATGCCCGACGACGGGGTTCTGCTGGCCCTCGACGACGTCGACAACCCGCACAACCACGGCGCGATCATCCGCTCGGCGGCGTGGTTCGGCGCGGGCGTGCTGCTCGGCGGCGTCGACGGGCCGCTCAACCCGGCGGCGGTGCGGGTGGCCCAGGGCGGGGCCGAGCTGGCGCCGGTGGCGGCGACGCGCAACCTGGCGGGCGCCCTGCGCCGGCTGGCGGAGCGCGGCGTGGCGGTCGTCGGGGCCGACCAGAACGCCGAGCGCCGGCTCTTCGAGCAGCCGCTGCCGCGCCCGGTGTGTCTGGTGCTGGGCAACGAGGCCCACGGGCTGTCGAACGACGTGCGCAAGGCGTGCACCGCCACGGTGCGCATCGGCGGCACCGACGCGGTGGAGAGCCTCAACGTCTCGGTCAGCGCGGGCATCCTGCTGGCGGCGGCGATGGCCGGGGGGCCGTCGTGAGGCGAGGGCCGTGGGGGATCGGGCTGCTGTGCCGGATCGGGGTGCTGGGCCGGCTCGGCATACTGTGCGGTGCCGTGGGGCTGCTGGCGGGCTGCGACGACGATGAACCGGCCGCCGCTGAGCCTCCGCCCGACGCCGCGCCCGCCGACGTCGGCGAGGACGCAGCCGACGACGCAGCACGGGACGCGGCGACCGATACCGCCACCGATGGGCCGCCCGACGCGACGCCGCCCATCGATCCCGTCGTGCTGGCGGCGGCGGACGGCACCGCGCTGTGGGTCACCGACCGGGCCATCGAGCTGCGCCACGGCGACGCGGTGCGGCTGCGCATCCCCGCCGACGGGCTGCAGCTGGGCCTCGTGCCCGCGGTGAACCCGGCCACGAATTACGACCCGTTCTACGTGTACACCGAGGCCCCCGGCGCCTTGCCGAACGGGCTGGCCTGGGCCGGCGCGGCCCGCCTGGCGCCGGCCCTCGACGGCGCGGCGCTGAATGTCGCGCTGGACTACGGCGCCGCGGGCAGCGGCGCGATCCGCTTCACCGCCGACGACGACCGCATCGCCGCCCGCTGGACCCCGCCGGACGGCGCGCCGGCGGCCTATTTCCGGCTGCGGGCCGACGCGGACGCCGAGGAGGGCTTCTACGGGCTGGGCGAGGTCTTCGACCACCCCAATCACCGCGGGCGCATCCGGGCGATGCAGCTCGAGCTCGACGCGCAGATCGAGAGCAGCAACAACGAAGCCCACGTGCCGGTGCCGCTGTTGATCGGCACCACCGGCTGGGGGCTCTTCGTCGAGAGCTACCACCCCGGCGCATTCGCGGTGGCCGTCGAGCGGCCGGATCTGGTCGACCTGGGCGTGGGCACGGGCGTCGACTCGGCGCAGGGGCTCGCGCTGCACCTCTTCACCGCCGACCACCCGCTGGACATCACCAAGGACTACTTCGAGGTGACCGGCTTCCCCCGGCTGCCGGCCCGCTGGGCGCTGGGGCCCTGGCTGTGGCGCGACGAGAACCAGGATCAGGCCGAGGTGGAGGACGACCTCGACGCCATGCGCGACCTCGACCTGGCCCACACCGGCATCTGGGTCGACCGGCCCTACTCGAGCGGGGTGCACAGCTTCGACTTCGAGCCGACGCAGTTCCCCGACCCGCAGGCGATGATCGACAAGGCCCACCGGCTCGGCTTCCGCTTCGCGCTGTGGCACACCGGCTACGTGGGCGAAGATCAGCCGGCCACCGCCGAGTTCCACGCCGCGGCGGAGGCCAACGGCTACTACCCGCCGCAGACGGGCGTCGTCGCCAACAACTGGGGCCGGCCGGTGGACTACACCAACCCCGCGGCCTACGCTTGGTGGCAGGATCTGGTGCGGCGCTACACCGCCATGGGGGTCGAGGGCTTCAAGCTCGACTACATGGAAGACGTCATCGTGGGCCTCTTCCGGGCGCGCAACGTCTGGGTCTTCGCCGACGGCTCCACCGAGCGCACGATGCACAAGCTGTTTCAGACGCTCTACCACCGCGCCTTCGCCGAGCTGTTGCCCGAGGACGGCGGTTTTCTGCTCACCCGGACCGGCACCTGGGGCGGTCAGGTCAACGGCAACATCATCTGGCCCGGCGACCTCGACGCGAACATGCTGCGCCACCGCGAAGAAGGCGTCGATCGCGACGGCGACACCTACATCGCGGTGGGCGGGCTGCCGGCCTCGATGGTGGCCGGGCTGAGCCTGGGGCCGTCGGGTTATGCGTTCTACGGCAGCGATACCGGCGGCTACCGCCACTGCCCGCCCGACAAGGAGACCTTCGTCCGCTGGTTCCAGCAGACGGCGCTGTCGTCGGTGATGCAGGTGGGCACGAGCTGCAACGACGTCGCCTGGCAGCCCACCGCGGGCAACGGCTTCGACGCCGAGGTGCTCGACCTCTACCGCGTCTTCACCCGGCTGCACCTGCGCCTGTGGCCCTACGCCTGGACCCTGGCCACCGAGCTGGCGACCACCGGCCGGCCGCTGCAGCGGCCTTATGGCCTGCAGCACCCCGAGTCGGGCGAGCACCCGTGGGACGTCTACTTCTTCGGCGACGACCTGCTCGTCGCGCCGGTCGTCGAGCGCGACGCCCGGTCGAAGGAGGTGCCCTTCCCGCCGGGCACCTGGTTCGACTGGTTCACCGGCGAGGCGTACGCCGGCGACGAGCACATCATCATCGATGCGCCGCTGCAGACGCTGCCCCTGTTCTTGCGGGCGGGCGGCATCGTGCCGCTCCTGCGGCCCACGATCGATACGCTGGCGCCGACCGACGAGCCCGAGCGGGTCGACAGCTACGCCACCGATCCGGGCCGGCTCTACGTGCGCATCGGCCTGGGCGTCGACGGGGCGCGGGCGCTCTTCGACGGCGCGCGCATCGAGATCGACGGCGATACGGTGCGGCTCACCCCGGGCGCCGAGTTCGACGGCGGCTGGCAGCTCGAGCTGTTGGGTCGCGCGGTGGCCGCGGTCGAAGCCGACGGGGTGCCACTGCCGGCCCTGCCGACCACCGAGGCCCTCGACAGCGTCGAGCAGGGCGTGGTGGTCGACGGCCGCTTCACCCACGTACGGGTACCGGCCGACGTGCGGGCGGTCACCCTGCGCTGACCGCCGCGACCGCCGCGACCGCGGCGGGCCGCGGCACATCTGTGCTGGCGCACCCCGATACGATGGAGCCCGCGATGAGCACCTGCGATCTGGCCGACCGCACCTGTGAGCCCTGCCGCGGCGGTATTCCGCCGCTGAAGCCCGCCGAGATCGAGCCCTTCGCCGCCGAGCTGTCCGCCGGCTGGACGGTGGTCGACGGCCACCACCTGCACAAAGAGTACGCCTTCGACGACTTCGTCGGCGCGCTCGGCTTCGTCAACGCGGTGGGCGCGCTCGCCGAGGAGATGGGGCATCACCCGGACTTCGAGCTGGGCTGGGGGCGGGTGGTCATCACCCTGTGGACCCACAAGATCGACGGGCTGCACGAGGCCGACTTCGTGCTCGCCGCCCGGATCGACCGCGTCCGCACCTGAGCGGGCGTCGGCGGGCGTCAGCGGTTGGGCGTCCACTGAACGTTGCGCAGGAAGCTGCCCTGCAGATACTCGCGCTCGATGACCCCGGCCATCTCCTCGACGTCGCGATACTCCTCCCACGACACCCGGATGACCGGCACGGTGCGGCTGATGTCCTGGATGAAGCTCTCGTACTCGTCGCGCAGGGCCGAGAGGTAGTCCATCGAGATGCCCGACTCGACGTCTCGCGAGCGCTGCTTGATGCGCGCCATCGACGACGCCGGGCTCAAGTCGAGGTAGACGATCACGTTGGGCCGGCACATGAAGTTGCTCATGTGGCGGAAGAGGTCGAGGTAGGTGCGGTAGTCGCGCTCGTCGAGCAGGCCCTGGTTGACGAGGGTCTTGGCGAAGACCGCGTCCTCGTAGATCGTGCGATCCTGCACCCCGCCGCCGCCGCGCCAGATGACCTCCTGATGCTGCTGGAAGCGCCGGTTGAGCAGGTAGATCTGGGTGGCGAAGGCGTAGGTCTTCGGGTCGCGATAGAAGTCGGCGAGGTACTCGTTGTCCTGAACCGGCTCGTAGTACACCGGCAGGTCGAGGTGGGCCCCCAGCGAGGTGGCCAGGGTCGTCTTGCCGGCCCCGATCAGGCCCGCGATTCCGATGAACAGGTCTTGCAGCCGCTCCGCCGCCATCGATCACCTCCGTCGAATCGGGCCTCTCATATCACGTCGGGCGGCCCGCCGGGCCCCGCAGGGCGCTCGCCGCGACTTTTTTCGGATCTCTTGTTGAAAGCGAATGTCATTTGTCGCTACGGTGCAAAGCGTTCTCAGTGGCGAGGGATCGTTGCGATGATCATCTGTATATGCGAAGGGGTGACCGACCGAGACGTGCGCGACGCCGCGCGTCGTGGGGTGGTCAAGCTGTCGGCGCTGACCCGCAGCTGCGGCGCAGGCGGCGACTGTGGTCAGTGTCGCCCCGATCTCGCGCGCATGCTGCGCGAGCATCGGTCGACGACCCGCACCCCACCGACCAGTTAAGCCGCGCCCGACGATCCCGGGCGCTCTCGACGGAGGCCCCGTGGACCGTACCCCCGACAAGGCGATCATCAAGGCGCTCAACGAGATCCTCACCGGCGAGTTGACCGCGATCAACCAGTACTTCCTGCACGCGAAGATGTGCGGGGACTGGGGCTTCGAAGAGCTGCACGCGTTCGTGCGCGCCGAGTCGATCGACGAGATGCGCCACGCCGAGTGGATCATCGAGCGCATCCTCTTCCTCAACGGCGTGCCCAACGTGCAGCGGCTGGGCAAGGTCAACATCGGCGAGACGGTCAAGGAGCAGTTCGAGCTCGACCTTCAGCTCGAGTATCAGGCCATCCCGCGCCTCAAGCGGGCCATCGAGCTGGCCACCGAGAAGGACGACCACGGCACCCGGGTCCTGCTCGAGAAGATCCTCGTCAGCGAAGAGGAGCACGTCGACTGGCTCGAGACCCAGCTGACGCTGATCGAGCAGGTCGGCCTGCAGAACTACCTCGCCCGGCAGCTCAAGACGGGCGGCTGAGCAGATGGCCGAGGCGCGCATCCGCCGGATGCTGCCCGCCGACGCCCCGGCGGTCGCGGCCCTCGCCGACCGCCTCATCGGCCTCGACTACTACCCCACCGCCCAGGTCGAAGCCGACCTCGCCCGCTCCACCGTCGATGGCGTCGCGCTGTGCTACGTCGCCGAGGGCGCCGACGGGCTGGTGGCCTTCCGCCTGACGTTTCCGCCCGGCCGCTGGTCGTCGGGGCGCGGCTGCGGGCTGACCCCGGCGCGCTGGCCGGCGCCCATCGAGCAGGCGGGCTACTTCCAATCGTGCTTCGTCGATCCGGCGCTGAGCGGGCAGGGCATCGGCCGCCGGCTGGGCCAGCGGGCGCTCGACGATCTGCGGCGCTGCGGCGCCCGGCTCGCGGTGGCCCACTCGTGGAAGGAGTCGCCGCACAACTCGTCGATGCGCTATCTGCAGCGGCTGGGCTTCACGCCGGTGGCCGAGCACCCGCACTACTGGGCCGAGGTCGACTACCTGTGCTCCGGCTGCCGTGTGCGGCCGTGCATCTGCACCGCGATCGAGATGATCCGGCCCGTCGAGCCCGCCTGATCGCAGGCCCCGATCAGTCTTCGTCGTGCGCCGCGCGGATCGCCTTGATCTCGGCCGTCAGCGCATCCCGCGCCCGCTCGGCGGCGTTGCCCTCGCGGTTCATCGCGTTGCGCAGCAGCCGGCGCAGGTGGTTGCGATCGAGCTGCCAGTAGCGGTCGAGAAACTCCGCCAGCGCCGCGTCCCCCTCGGCGATCAGGCGCTCGGCCCACGCCTGCGCCGCCTCGTCCGCCGGGGTCACGATCTCTTCCGGCGCCATCTGCGACAGGGCCTCGTAGGCCGCCCGCAGCTCGGGCCAGACGCTCTTCGGCGTGCGCCGGGCGAAGTGGCGGATGACGCGGCGGCGGGCGCTGTCGGCCTTCATCTCGGCCAGCTGGGCGATGGCCGCGCGCAGCTCGTGGTCCACCGGCAGCGCGTCCCAGGCCTCGGGCGGCAACGCGGCGACGGCGTCGAGCAGCGCCCGGCGCTCGTCGAGCAGGTCGCGCTCGGCCTGACGGCGGGCGGTGCGGCTGAGTTCGTCGGTCTCGGTGTCGGTATCGGCGCTCATGGGGGCGGTTGGACCATGAGCCGCGGTCGACTGCAAGGCTGTCAGCGCAGATCGACGCTCAGTCCGGCCGCGTGGCCGTCGGCCCACGGCGCCACGCGCAGGTCGAGCCCGGCGACCGCGACCAGCGGATCCCAGGTGCCCAGGATGGCCGCGGTGAGGCTGAAGACGCCCGCCGAGACGGTGATGACCCCCATCGTGCGCTGCCACGACGGCCCGTCGCGCAAGGCATAGGCCAGGCCGCCGCTGATCTGCACCGCGCCGCAGACATAACTGACGATCACCGGCCCCTCGGGCGCCGGCTCGGCGCCGGCCACATGCCCGATGGTCAGCAGGCTGGGGGCGAGGCAGGCGGCGTCGACCGCGCCCAGGCCGAACGCGCCGATCGCCAGAAGCGGCTGGGTCAGCGAGGCCTCTTCTTCGCTCTGCTGCCCCCAGGCGGGGCTCAAGACGAGCAGCGTCATCAGCCCGATCGCGGCGCTCATCGGCGCAGCCTTCATCAGCGCAGCGCTCATCAGCCCAGCGTTCATCGGCCCAGCGCTCATCGGCTCAGCCCCACCCGCCGCCGCGCCTCGAGGCAGGCCTCGCCGCCCACCGCGAAGTCGCGGCACGATCGCGGGCGATCGCCGTAGACGGTGCACGGCCACTGCCCGCCGTCGGGCGCCAGCGCCGCGCAGAGACCGCCCGGACGGGGGATGTGCCAGCCGGCCCCGTCGCGCACCACCAAGGGCGAGCCGGCGGTGACCAGCGGCTCGCGCGGGCCGACCTGGACCAGATCGAAGCCGTGGCGGCAGCAGGCGCCGCAGCCGAGGCAGTCCTGGGCGGCCAGCGGCGGCTCGAAGGCCACGCAGGCGGGCCACGCCGGGTCGATGCGCGGCGCGGTGCCGCCGTCGGGGCGATGCCGGCGACAGCGATCGACCGCCCGGCCCGGTCCGCCGCGGAAGCGCCACGCGCAGCCGGCGCAGGTCGCGTCGTCGGGCCCCAGGCCCCCACCGAGCGGATGCTGGCGCTCGGCCACCCGCCGCCAGAGCATGCCCCGCCGGGTGAACGGCTGCACCGCCCGGGCGATGACCGCCGTCGCCGCCAGCCCGTCGGCGATCGCCGCCGACCACGGCCCGCGGGTCGCCGCGGGCCACGCGGCGCGGGCCAGCGCGATCGCCGGGTCGTCACCCGCCGCCAGCGGATCGGCCGGCAGCGCGTCCCAATAGGGCCGCCAGTCGGTGGTCACCGCGAAGAACCCGCGCAGCCCCACCGTATCGGCCAGCGCCGCCTGCAAGCGGTGGCAGGCGTGCTCGGCGATGGCGTCGCGATCGTCGAAGTTGCACAGGCCCCAGTCGACGGCGCTCAGCCGCGCCGGCCCCTGCACCAGCGCGTGGCAGATCTCGTGCAGGATCATCTGCGCCAGGCAGTCGTCGGCGTCGAAGCCGGCGGCGTCGGACAGCGTCAGCGTGCGGTCGCCATCCCACGAGGCGTAGACCTCCGCCGAGCGCTCGACCCGCCAGCCGATGCGGCGGGCGACGCCCAGCCAGATCACGTCGAGCGGGTCGCGATAGCGGTGTTCGATGGGGCGGCTCATGGGGCGGCGCAACATAGGCCGGCGCCGCCATCGCGGGCAAGCCGGGTTCGGGCGCTCGGGGCGATCAGGACGGGCCGTAGTCCTCGATCGCCTCGAGCTCGGCCTGGGTCAAGAACGCCGGGCCGTCGCTCTCGATGAAGCCCAGCGCGCCGGTCGGGATGCGGTCGGCCCGCTCGAAGCCCTCGCGCCCCAGCCCCTGCGCCCCGATCAACGTCTGCCGGGCCGCGGGCGAGAGCCGATGCAGGTCGCGCAGGCCGCGCAGGGCCCGGGCGAAGGCGTGCATGTCTTCGAAGGGCGCCGCGCCGCGGTCGGGGTCGGGGGTGATCGCCTGCATCAACAGCCCGTCGATGAACGACGCGAACGGCCCCAGGTGCCCTCGATTCGGCGGGAACGGGTTGGCGGTCAGCGGCGGCGGCTCCCCCGACAGCATGAAGTGCAGGATCGCGCCCACCGCGTAGACGTCGTCGGGGGCGGTCGGCGCGTGGCCCGCGCGCACCGCCGGCGAGGTGTATTGGGCGTCGACCCGCGGCGGGGTGATGGTGTGATTCCACAGCCCGCGGGGGATGCCCAGGTCGAACATGCGCAGCGTCTCGCGCCGGTTGGCGGGCAGGAGCACCTGCCACGGCCGGATCTCGCCCACCGCCCGCACCCGGTAGTGCAGCCGCCCCAGCGCGTCGGCCAGCATCACCGCGATCTGCAGCGCCACCAGCGGCGCGAGCGGACCCTTGGTGCGCACCCGCTGCTCGACGCTCTCCGCCTCGGCCAGCGAGGGCAGCACCAGAAACACCCGCCGGTCGAGGTTCACCCCGACGTGGGTCGCCCCCAGCACCGGCAGCCCGACCAGCAGCCGGTTGCGGGCCACCTCGTCGGCGAAGCCGCGCACGAAGGTCTCGATCTCGTTGGGCAGCACGTCGGGGAAGACGATGGTGCACGGGGCGCCGCTCGGCTTGACCGTGCCGGCGTAGACGGTGCCCACCGGCCAGCGGGTCAGGCGCTTGCCGGCGGCGTAGCTGCGGCCGTAGTCGTCGAGCCCTCGGGTCGAGGGCCCGCCGCGGCGATCGGGGGTTCGGGCCATGGCGGCAGTCTACCCCAGCGGATCGCGGCGAGAGAAACCCGGCGGACTGCTGACACCGATCACGGACCGCGGGCCCCAAATGACGTCCAAAAACGACCATCGGGCGCGCCCTCCTGACACGCGACGTCACCTGGACGCCACCCGACGTCCATGCTAATCAAGCGCGGTGAAGCTGACCCACGCCCTGCTCTTGACCCTCGACGCCGAGACCACCGGCCCCAAGCCGCTCGAAGACCGCATCGTCGAGCTCGGCGGGGCCTATCTGCAGGCGGGGGAGCAGATCGGCCCGATCCTGCGCACGATGGTCGACCCGGAGAAGTACATCCCCGCCGGCGCGACGGCGGTGCACGGCATCCGCACCGAAGACGTCGACGGCGCGCCCAAGTGGGCCGAGGTCGCCCCGCGCCTCGAGCAGCACTTCGCCGCCGGTCCGGTGGTGGTCGGCTACAACATCTTCGGCTTCGACAAGCCGCTCATCGACGCCGAGAACGCGCGGGTCGGCGTCGACTGGCAGGTGCCCGAGCCGCTCGATCCGTTCTTGTGGGCCTATTGGCACGACCGCGGCGAGTCGAGCCGCAAGCTGGGGCCCACCTGCGAGCGCTACGGGGTCGAGCTGCCCGAGAACCGGGCCCACACCGCCGACGCCGACGCCTACGCCACCGGGCTGTTGCTCACCAAGATGGTGCAGGAGGGGGTCATCCCCGACGACGTCGAGCAGGCGTTTCGCGAGCAGCGTTTGATCCAGGCCCACCTGAAGGCCGAGATGGCACGCTTCGGGCGCTTCCTCTATGTCGACCGCCACGACGGGGCGTACAAGCTCGGCCTCGGCAAGCACATCGGCACGCCGCTCGACGAGGCCGACGAGGGCTACCTGCGCTGGATGCTCGGTCGCCCCGACCTGCCGCCCGAGGCGCGCACCCTGCTCTTGCAGCGCCTGGGGCAGGTCGAGCAGGTCACGCTCTTCTGAATCTGTCTCGGCGCCGATCGGCGTCGACGGGCCGCCGGCCCCGCGGCATGATCCGACCGACGGAGGAGGAGCGATGCGCCGTGCCATCCAGAGATCTCTCGCGCCACTGCTGATCGTCGCCCTGGCCGGCTGCACGCCGACCGGTGGCGGCGGGGACGAGGCGGACGCCCGCCCGGCCGACGACGCCGAGGCGGACGGCGCGCCGACCGACGCAGGCCCCGGTTCGGACGGGCAGGCTGCGGATGGACAGCCCGCGGACGGACAGCCCGCGGATGGGCAGCCCGCGGACGGACAGCCCGCCGACGGCGAGCCGGCGCCCGACGCCTGCGTCGACTGCGGAGCCGCCCCGCGGGTGCTCACCTTCGACGCCAACGTGCGCGCGCTCACCGAAGGCGGCGAGATCCGGCTCTCGGCGGTGGTCACCGACCCCGACGGCGGCGCCGATCTGCTCGGCGGCGTGCTCGAAGACCCGTCCGGCGCGCCCTTCGGCCCGTTCGAGGCCGCCGGAGACGTCGGCACCTACGGCTTCACGCTCACCTGGGCCGCCCTGCACGCGATCGACCCGATCACGTTCGACGGCGAGGCCACCCGCGAGATCGTCGCCGCGTTCTTCGACCAGGCCGGCAACCGCACCGAGGCCCGGCTCGAGCTGACCCTGCACTGTCGTGACAATGGAGGCGCGGCCTGCGACGGGGTCTGCGTCTCGCTCGACTCGCAGGCGCACTGCGGGGCCTGCGACGCCGCCTGCGAGACCGAGTGCGTCGACCGGGCCTGCGCATGCCCCGGCGAAGACCAGATCCGCTGCGACGACGGGCGCTGCGTCGACACCCAGAACGACCCGGAGAACTGCGGCGGCTGCGATCGTGCGTGCCCGGGCATCGCCGACGGCGAGGGGGCCTGCGTGCGCGGCCGCTGCCAGATCCAGTGCGCGCCGGACCATCAGCTGTGCGACCCCGACGACCTCGTCTGCGCCCCCTGCCCCGTCGACGGGGTGATCCGAACGGGCTGCGACGGCCGCCGCTGCGTCGCCGACACCTGCGCCGACGGCTTCCGGGTCTGCGATGGCCTCTGCGCCGCCTGCCCGCCCCAGGCCGAGCGCACGCTGTGCCTCGGCGATCGCTGCGTCGCCGCCGAGTGCGCCCGGGGGACCCACCCGTGCAGCGAAGGCTGCTGCCCCTGGCGGCCGCTGCTCGTCGGGCAGAGCCCCAACGACTTCGCGATGGTCGCGGCGGAGGGCGCCATGCACTTCGCCATCGGCGAACCGGAGCGGGTCTTCGCCCGGCGGTGGGTCGAAGGGCGATGGAACGACGTCGTGGTCGCCGAGTTCGAGCGGGCCGGCCGCTCGTCGACGCGCGTCGCGCTCGCCGCCTCCAATGGCGTCGTGCACCTGGCCTACGCGGTCAACAGCGCGCCCGTCGACGGGCAGTTCCTGCTCGGCCACCACCGCTACGCCGACGGCCGCTGGGCCGAAGCGCATACGCTCGCCGACGAAGGCCTGGTCTTCGATCCGCTGTTGGCGGCGCGGGACGACGCGGTGTGGCTGATCTGGGACCAGCAGGGCCAGCAGCTCGTCGACCCGCGGGATGTCCCGTGGCGGCCCGAGTTGGTCCTCGACGGCGATGAAGCCGATGTCGCGCTCGGCGCCGACGGGACCCTGCACGTCGTCGGCGAACGGCAGATCGGCAGCGGCCTGCTCTACGCGCAGCGCGGGCCCGACGGCGTGCTCTCGGACATCGACCCGGACAATGGCCGCCTCGGCGAGGCCCAGCCCGACGTCGCGCTCGACGGCGACGGCCTGCCGGCCATCCTGCATCGCGAGGACTTCAACGGCGACCTCTACCTCACCCGCTTCGACGGCCGCGCGTGGGATACCCGCCAGATCCTGCGGGGCTACCAGACCGAAGAGGGGCTGGACATGATCCGCGGGGTCGACGGCGGGCTGATCATCTGCGCGGGCACGCAGCTCGGGCTCTTCGTCTTCTTCGAAGACGGTCAGGATTGGCGGCCCGACGAGGTGGCCGACGGCTTCCACGCCAAGTGTCAGCTCGCGCTGGCCCCCGACGGCGGGCTGCACGTCATCAGCATCGGCGGCGGCGGCATCACCTGGTATCGCTGAGGCGGCGCGTCAGCGGCGGGTGACCGTCGCCGCCGCGTCCACCGCGACCTCGCCCTCGACGATGCCCACCGTCTGCGGGTCGTCGTCCCCCAGGAGATGGCGCCGGGCGAAGGCCAGCGCATAGACCTCCGAGATGCGGAAGCCGCGCTCTTTCTCCAGCGTGCCGCACAGCCCCAGACCGAACGTCTGGTGGCAGGCGCCGGCCACCTCGACCCACACCAGATCGAGCCCCTCGGCCCGGTCGAAGATCGCCTGCACATCGGGCTTCTCCGCGCCGGGCACCGACTGCATCTGCAGCGGCAGCTGCACCGCCCGCCAGCCGTCGGGGCCGAACCAGCCCTCGCGATAGCCGCCGTCCATGGCGATGCCCGCCACCACCCGCCCGTCGGCCAGGCCGCCTTCGAACGCCGCCCGCTCGCCGTCGCTCAACTCGGGGTTCTCGGCGGCGATGACCGCGAGATCGAACGCCGCGCCCAGACCGGCCCACACCGTATACGTGCCGCGGCTGTGCCCCGAGAGGATCACCCGCTCGGTATCGGCCGCCGCGAGCGCATCGTCCGCCGGCAGCGCCGCCAGCGCGTCGAGGGTCGCGCTGATGTCCGCCGGCCGCTCGACGAAGTGCGCCACCAGCTCGCCGCGCGGGTTGTCGGTGAGCGTATTGCCCGCGTGGTCCGGCGCCACCGCCACCCAGCCGTGGGAGGCGAAGTGAGCCATCAGGTAGGCGCTGTTGCCGGCGAAGCCGCGGTCGCCGTGGCTGTGCACCAGCACCGGGTAAGACTCGCCGGCCGGCGGCCGGGCCGGCGCGTCGATCACGCTGTCGGGGTCGTCGAAGGCGTTCTCGAACCGCGGACGCGGCCCGTCGACCCGGCGCGCGGGGTACCACGCGTTGACGACGATCGTGCGCACCTCGCCGGTGCCGGGCACGACATAATCCACCGGCCAGGTGCGATGCCCGACCGCGAAGGGCCCCGCGCCGTCCACCGGGAACTCGAGGGTCGAGGTGTAGACCGGCGCGGCGTCGGGCTGCATGTCCGCCTCGGCCACCCCCAGGTCGGGATCGACCGCGGCGTCGGGCTGCATGTCGGGCTCGGGCAGCGCGGCGTCGGGGCACTGCTCGTAGTCGTAGACGCTCACGCCGTCCGGGCACACCCACTCGCTGGGGTAGGTCTTGTTGTGCGCCACCACCCCCTCGGCGATCAGGGTGTGCAGCGGATGGGCGACGGTGATGTCGAAGACATCGGCCAGCCCGTCGAAGACCGCCGCCTCGTCGACCGAGCGCACAGCGAGCCCCTCGGGCTCGACGACGGCCAGCGTGGTGCGCGCGCCGAGCAGCCACTGCCCGGCGGGGGCGAAGACCGCGCGCTCGGGGCAGTAGAGCGGGTGGTCCGACGTGAGCCGCAGCCGTCGCCCGCCGACGCTCAACGCGCCGACCTCCCGCCGGGCGCGGGCGATGGCGACCACCGCGGTGCGAAAGCGCTCGCCGGTCTGCGGGTCGACGGCCCAGACAGCATCGCCGACGGCCAGCTGCTCGATCGGCCGCGGGCCGTCGGGCGTCTCGACGCGGGTGCCGGCGGCGAAGCACGAATCGGTCGGGCAGCCGCTCAGGCCGATGCCGAGTGCGAGGGTGGTCAGTCGCCGCTTCATGAGGACTCCCGGTGATGAGGCGCCCAGCGTCGGTCGTCGCCGGCCTCGATTTCAAGGCCGCCGCGCCTCAGCCGCAGCCCATCAGCGGCAGCGCACGCCGTCCGGCGTCGGCAGCGTACGCGGCGCGCCGTCCAGCCCGCCGCGCTCGCGGGCCAGCGTCGCCCGCTCGTCGCTGCCCGGATGGGTCGACAGCATCGCCGGCACGCCGGGGCTCGACGCCGCCAGCCGATCGAAGAACGTCGCCATGCCCGCCGGGTCGATATTGGCCTTCACCAGCAGCGCGTGCCCCAGCGCGTCGGCCTCCGACTCCTGATCGCGGCTGTAGGCGTTGCCCGCCAGGCTCACCGCGATGCCGGTCATCGAGCCCAGGTCGACCGCGCCGAGCACCGCGCCGATGGCCGCGAAGAGCCCCAGCTGGCCGGCGATGCGCCGCAGCCCGTGGCGCTCGGTGACGTGGTGGATCTCGTGGGCCAGCACCGCGGCGACCTCCTCGCCGCTCTCGGCTTTCTCCAAGAGCCCGCTGTGCACCGCGATGAAGCCGCCCGGCAGCGCGAACGCGTTGACCTCGGGGGCGTCGATCACCGCGAAGGTGAACGTATGCTCGCCCTCGTAGGCCTCGACCAGCGGCGCGGCGACGGCCTGCACGTACGCCAGCGCCGCGGGGTCGGTGCAGCGCTTCTCGGCGGGCACCATCTGGTTCCAGGTGGCCTCGCCGATGGTCTGGTCGACGCTGATCGGCATCAGCCCGACGACCATGCTCGCCACCCCGCCGACCAGCGCGATGCCGCCCCAGACGAGCAGCACCAGCACCAGCAGCACGCCGCCGATCTCGAGGGCCATGCGCTTTCTGGAGTGACCGAAGCCCTGCGGCGGCGGCCCGATGGGCGCGCCGGCTCTCGGGGCGTGGGGCGGCAGGCTGGCCGACGGATCGGCGCTCTTGAAGCTGCGGGACTCGTTCTTGGGGTCGCGGGGGCTCACGGGCGGCTCCGAAAAAACTGCGATCCAGGCTGGTGCAGATGATCGGCGGTTGCCAACGGCCGCGCAATCGGCTGTCATCGGCCCGCCGAAATCAATCCGTGGGGACGCGCGTGAAACACAGCATCGAATACGGCCCGGCGTTCGCCTGGCTGCGCATCCAACTCGATCCGGGCGAGGAGATCGAAGCCGAGGCGGGGGCCATGGTCACCCGCAGCCCGGGGCTCGAGATGGAGACCCGGCTCAACGCCGGCAAGCGGGCGGGCTTCTTCCAGAAGTTCATCGCCTTCTTCGTCGCGCTCGTGCGCAAGTTCGCCGGCGGCGAGACGATGTTCGTCAACGACTTCAAGGGCCCGCAGGGCGGCGAGCTGGTGCTCGCGCCGGGGCTGTCGGGGCACATCGAACACCGGGCGCTCGCCACCGGCCAGGGCATCCTGGTGCAGAGCGGCAGCTACCTCGCAAGCTCCGAGCAGGTGGGCACGAAGCTCAAGTGGGCCGGCCTGCGCGGGCTCTTCGGCGGCGAAGGGCTCTTCTTCGTGCACTGCACCGGGCCCGGCGACCTCTTCCTCAACAGCTACGGCGGCATCACCGCGGTCGAGGTCGAGGGCAGCTACGTGGTCGATACGGGGCACATCGTCGCCTTCGACGAGACCCTCGACTTCGACATCAGCAGCGCGGGCAAGGGCTTCAAGGCGCTGTTTCTCAGCGGCGAAGGCCTCGTCTGCACCTTCAAGGGGCGGGGCACGGTCTACGTGCAATCGCGTAACGTCGGCGGGCTGGTCAGCTGGCTCAGCCCCTACCTGCGCTGAGGAGGCGGGCAGATGGACATCGACATCGAGTACCGGCCGGCGCACAGCCTGGCCGTCGTGAAGCTGGCCCCCGGAGAGAGCATCACCGCCGAGTCGTCGGCGATGGTGAGCATGTCGACGGGGCTCAACCTCACCACCGACGGGCCGATGAGCAAGAAGCGCGGCGGGTTCCTCAAGAACCTCGGCCGGGCCTTCCTCGGCGGTGAGACCTTCTTCACCAATACCTTCGAGGCGGCGCATACGCCCGGCGAGGTGACCCTGGCGCCGACGTTGTGCGGCGACATGGCGATCCACGCGCTCGACGGCCGCGAGAAGCTCTACATCCAGGGCTCGAGCTTCGTCGCCGCGCCCGACAGCGTGCACCTCAATACCAAGTGGCAGGGCATGAAGGGCTTCTTCAGCGGGGAGAGCCTGTTCTTCCTCGAGGCCACCGGCCACGGCCCGGTGATCATCAACGCCTTCGGGGCCATCGACATCGTCGACCTCGACGGCGAGCTGATCGTCGACACCGGCCACCTCGTCGCCTTCACCGACGGCCTGCAATACGAGGTCAGCAAGGCCGGCTCGGGCTGGATCTCGAGCTACCTCAGCGGCGAGGGCTTCGTGCTGCGCATGCGCGGCACCGGCCGGCTCTACCTGCAGACCCGCAACCCCTCGGAATACGGCTCGGCGGTCGGCCCCAAGCTGCCGCCGCGCCAGGAGTAGAGCCATGCAATACGAGATTCTCGACGCGCCCGACTTCGGGCTGTTGCGGGTGACCTTCGAGGCGGCCGGCGAGCACGTCGTGGCCGAGGCGGGGGCGATGGTCTCGCGCAGCGCCGAGGTGGAGATGACCACCAACATGCGCGGCGGCCTCGGCGCGGCGCTCAAGCGGCGGGTGCTGGGCGGCGAGAGCATGTTCCAGAACACCTTCACCGCGACCGGGCCCGGGCAGCACGTCCTGCTCGCGCCGGGGCCCGAGGGCGACCTGACCCACGCCACCATCCCCAAGGGCGACGTGATGTTCCTGCAGAGCGGGAACTACCTGGCCCACACCGGCGACATGCAGCTCGATACCAAGTGGGGCGGCGCCAAGTCGTTCTTCGGCGGGGTCGGCTTCTTCATGCTCAAGTGCACCGGCCCCGGCGAGCTGTTCTTCAACAGCTACGGCGCGCTGCACGCCGTCGAGGTCGGCCCCGAGGGCTACACCGTCGATACGGGGCACATCGTCGCCTTCACCGAAGGGCTCGACTTCAACATCCGCAAGTTCGGCGGGTTCAAGGGGCTCTTCTTCTCCGGCGAGGGGCTCATCGCCGAGTTCCGCGGCCAGGGCACCGTCTTCGTGCAGACCCGCAACGCGCCGGCGCTGGCCAACTTCCTCGAGCCCTACCGCCGGGTGCAACGCAACAGTAATTGAGCCCGCGACGGTGTCCCTCCACGGTTGCCCGTGAGGCGGTGATCGACCCGGTACGACCCGGGCTACGGTGAGCCGACCATGTGGAGGCAGCCGTGAGAGATCAGGAATCCGCCCAGCGCGCGGCGGGCAGCGGCGACGCGCTCGCCGTCGAACCCCAGAAGACCGGCCCGGGCAGCGACCTGTCCCAGCGGGCGCAATCCGCCGAGCTCAACGGCCAGTCGGGGCCGCTGTCGGCGCTCGGGGCCTGGGCCGGCGAGTTGAAGCAGACGGGCCTGGGCCGATGGTTCATGCGCCGCGTCACCTCCTACGACGAGCGCCTCGCCGACGTCGACATGGGCGCCGACGACGCTCACGTCCCCCGACAGGCCTTCGCCGAGGCGATGAACATCCTCGCCGGCGGCGAGCCGGGCACCGCGGCGAAGTTGAAGAACCCCGACAAGCCGGTGAGCCGGGCCGAAGCGGTCACCCTCGCCCAGCGCTATCACGGCTACGACGAGGCCCTGCCCGAAGGCGAGGTGGCCTACTTCCTCGACGTGCCCGAGTCGGCCTGGTTCTTCGGCGCGGCCCACGCCGCCCGCCGCAACGGGGTCATCAAGGGCAACAACAACTTCTTCCGCCCGCACGATCCGCTGCCGTGGGGCCACGCGCAGTACATCTTCGAAGCGTTGGAGTCGCCGGGGCCCGTCGCGCCCGCCGAGCAATGCCCCGACGCCGAGGTGCTGCTCGAACCGGCCGACGTGACCCAGCGGCTGGGGGCCGAGGGCATGCTCTCGCCGGCGGCGATCGCCGAGATCCGGGCGATGATCGCCGAGATGCCCGCCGAGCAGCAGGGGGCGCTGTACCAACAGCTGGCCTCGAAGGTGAGCTACCGCTCGCAGCGGGACAACGTGGGGACCAGCAACGTCCCAGCCGACTGGATGTGCGGGGTGACCTCGATCGCCATGGCGCTCAACGGCTTGGGCATCACTGCAGACGAGAGCAACGCCCAGTTCGAAGACCAGCTCCTGCCGATCGCTCAAAAGGGCGGAGGCTACCTCAACGAGAGCGGACATCGCGCGGCGGCCAATGCGCACGGGGCCAGCCTGAAGCGCATCTGGACCGACTTCACCGACGCGACGGGTGCGAAGCGCTTCTACACCGAGAAGGTCCAACCGCTGCTCGAACAGGGCCAGACCGCCGTCCTGAGCATCGTGACCAAGGACACCCCGAACGGACACATCGTTCGACTGGAGTGGGTCGAGGCCGAGGGTCTGCGCATCGATGATCCATATGGCGCTTTGAAGGGCACCAGCCGCTACACGGGGAACGAGACCACGAATTCGACGGGTGATGGCGC
Organism: bacterium; assembly: GCA_030427205.1. Taxonomy (GTDB): domain Bacteria; phylum Myxococcota_A; class Bradymonadia; order UBA7976; family UBA1532; genus JACKDM01. The sequence continues at coordinate 157,046 of JAUHXC010000011.1, forward strand.
GCGCGGCGAAGACAACGTGTGGTCGTGGGAGTGGATCGCCCGGTTCAATGGGTCCCAGCTCGGACGCTACGTCGAAGTACTCGACCACAAGTAGCCTCACCCCGCCGGTTGACCGCCACCGGCCACTCGGCCACCCTGACGACATGTTGACCGACCTGCCCTGGGCCTGCCCGCTGACCGGGCGGCCTCTGACACCAGCCCCCATCGCGGCGCTGCCCGCCGACTGGCCCGCCGCCGCCGACGCGCTGCTGATCACCGACGGCGACGACCCGGTGGGCTATCCGGTCATCGACGGCATCCCGCTGATCACCGTCGAGCACGCCCGGGGCGCCGCGCCGCCCTCGCCGGTCGAGGCCCATCGCCACGAAGACATCCGCGAAGAGGTCGACATCTACGACACCCTGGCCGCCAAGGACCGCGAGCGCCTCGACCACGCCCGCCGCCGGCTGCTCGGGCGCACCCTCGACGACCTCGCCCGCCGCGGCACGCTGCCCGGCCCCTTCCCCGACCCGCCGGCGGTCTGGGTCGACTCGGTGGGCAGCGCCGATACCCAGGAAGCCGCCTATCGCCACATCGCCCCGCTGGCCGGCGCCCGCTTCCTGCAGCTCGGCGGGTCGGGCTCCCACGCGGTCAAGGCGCTGCTGGCCGGGGCCGACTGCGCCGGCGTGCTCAGCCCGTCATTCGAAGAGGTGCGCCTCGGCCGCGCGCTGGCCCACAGCGTCGGCGTCGGCGACCGCTTCTTCGGCGTCGTGGCCATCGGCGAGCTCATCCCGCTGGCCGACGGCGCCATGGACCGCATCTACGGCGGCGGCTGCCTGCACCACACCGCCATCGAGCACAGCGTGCCCCAGCTGGCCCGGGTGCTCGCCCCCGGCGGCCGGGCGGCCTTCGTCGACCCGCTGCAGAACCCGATCTACGACGCCTGGACGCGCCTCATGGGCCGCCGGGCCCGCTTCTGCGGCGACGAAGAGGGCACCCACGACCACCCGCTCGACCTCGACGCGCTGACCGCGCTGGCCGAGGCCCACTTCTCCGCCGTCGACGTGCACGCGTCGGGCGGCCCGCTGCGCTACGGGGTCGTGCTCTCGTCGCGCACCATGGGCCTGTCGCCCAGCCCGCACTGGGCCGGGCGCCTCTTCAAGGCCGAGCGGGCCGTCCTGCGCCGCCTGGGCCTCGCCCGCCTCTTCGGCAACTTCGCCCTCGAGCTGGTGCGCTGAGGTGGCCCTCGACCGCGCGCACCGCCAGCGGGAGGAGGCCCTGCGGATCGCCCTCGGGCGCACCCCCGAGCAGTGGTCGCCGGTGCGCCACCGCGCGCGGGAGGTCTTCGACGGGCTCGCCGTCGCCGGCCGGCGGGTGCTCGACGTCGGCGCCGGCATCGGCACCTATTCGCTCTATCTGACCCGGGTGCTCGACGCCGCCGAGGCGGTGGCCCTCGAACCCTCGGCGGGCACCGGCGGACACGCCGACATCATGCCGCGCATGCGGGCCCGCCTCGACGCCGCCGACGACGGCCGGGTGCGCCCGGTGCAGCAGACGTTTCAGGCCTACGCGCCCGCCGCGCCCTTCGACGCGGTGGTGCTGCTCAACTCGATCAACCACCTGCACGAGACCCGGGCCCCGCTCGACCGCCACCCCGCCGCGCTCGACGCCTACCGCCACGCCTTCGCCCGGCTGCACGACTGGCTCGCGCCCGGCGGCGCGCTGCTGATCAACGAGCTGCACCGCGTCTGCCTCGAGCGCTACACCAGCCAGCTCGGCCTGCCGCGGCTCTTCACCCGCGAGATCGACTACGACTTGCACCAGACCCCCGAGACCTGGGCCCGGCTGGCCCGCGAGGCCGGCTTCGGCGATATCCGAATCCGCGGCGTCACCCCCCGCCGGCTGGCTTTCCTGCCCGCTGCCGTCGGCCGCCACCGCTGGATGAGCCTGGCCACCAACGCGATGTTCGTGATGCAGGCGACCCGACGGTGAACACCCCGCGCCCGGCCGCGATGGACACCCCGGCCCGCGTCGTCGCCCTCGCCGGCCTGCTGGCGGCCCCGCTGATCGGCCTGCTCGTCGTGCGCTTCGGCCCCTGGCCGCTCGCCGCCGCGCTGGGCCTCATCGCCGCGCTGGTGCTCGTCCGCTGGCCGCTGCTCGGCGTCTACGCCCTCGTCGTCGGCACCTTCTTCGACGAGCTCTACGTGCCGACCCCCATCGCCCTTCTGGGCACCGCCGACCTCGCCGCCTTCGGCCTCATCCCCGCCTGGCTCGCCCGCCGCCTGCTCGCCCCGCGCGACCTGCGCCTGCCCGGCGGCCACCCGCTCTTGTGGGCCTACCTGACCCTGGCCTTCGTCAGCCTCATGTTCGGCGTCGCCCCCTCGACCGCCCGGGGCAACTACGCCCGCCTGCTGACCTACGCCGCCGCGCTGCTCGCCGTCGTCGACCTCGTACGCACCGAAGACGCCCTCGAGAACATCGTGCGGCTCATGGCCCTCTGCGGGCTGGCCCACGCCGCCATCAGCCTGCTCGACCCCGGCGACTCGCGGCGGCTGATGGGCCTCGCCGACCAGCCGAACATCCTCGGGGTGCGCGTCGCCCTCGGCGCGCTGCCCGCCGCCGCCTTGATGCAGCGCAGCCAGGGCCCCGCGCGCCTCGGCTGGGCCGCCGCGCTCGCGCTGATGCTCATCGCCATCGCCCTGACCATCAGCCGCGGCACCTACCTCGCCCTGGCCGTCGCCTTCGTCTGGTGGATGCGCAAGAGCCCGCGCCTCGCGCTCGTCGTCGCCCTCGCCGCCGCCGCCACCGCCGTGGGCATCGAGCGCTTCGCCGAAGAGCGCGCCGCGCGCATCCAGCAGCGGCTCGACTTCGACGACTCCAGCGTCGTCAACCGCGGCGTCGTCGCCCGCAACGCCGGCCGGGTCGTCATCGAGCGCCCGCTGCTCGGTGTCGGCTTCGGCCAGTTCCGCGAGCTCGACCGCGTCGTCGGGGTCACCAACCAGGCCGGCCGCGGATCGCACAACTTCTACCTCGGCGTCGCCGCCTCGACCGGCGTGCCGGCGCTGCTGTGCCTGCTCGGCTTCGTCGGCCTGCAGATCCGCCGCCTGCGCGCCCCGCCCGACGCCGCCGGGCGCACCCGCTGGCTGGTGGGTCTGCTGCAGGCCATGGCCGTCTACCACGGCGCCTCGCTGGTCGTGCGCGGCGGCCTGCGGCTCACCGACTGGACGCTCTTCGCCCTCTACGCCGCGCTGGCCACGATTCTGATCCACCGCGCGAAGGATCCGCCCGCTTGAGATCTGCCAACCCGCTGGTCGCCGCCATCGAGGCCATCGCCGACGCCGCGCCCGCCGCCCCGCGCGGAGACGACGCCTTCGGCCCGATCCGCGTCGCCGCCGTGCGCTGGCTGCTCTCGGGCGTCGCGCCGTCCGACCTCGCGCCCCTGCCGGCCCTCGACGGCCTGCGCGCCGCCGGACCCGACGCCTGGTGCACCGCCTACGAGGCCCTCACCGGGCACATACCCGTCGTGGATGACGGCCGCGTCCGCCTCGAGCCCGACCGCCAGGCCCGCAAGCGCCGCGGCAGCTGGTACACCCCGAGCGCCGTCGTCGACGCCGTGCTCGACCACGCCCTCGACCCGATCCTGACCCGCGAGACCGACCCGGCGCGCGTCGCGACGCTGCGCATCGTCGACCCGGCCGCCGGCGCCGGCCGCTTCCTGCTCGGCGCCGCCCGCCGCGTCAGCCAGCGGCTCATCGCCCTCGGCCTCACGCCGCCCGCCGCTCGCCGTACGGCGCTGGGCTGCGTGCACGGCGCCGACCTCGACCCCGGCGCGCTGGCCCTCGCCCGGGGCATCCTCGAAGACTTCGCCGGCCCCGACCCGACCCTCGCGAGCCGGCTGATGTGCGGCGACGCCCTCGCCTGCTCGCCCGATCTGACGACACCCGCGGTCCTGCCCGGCACCGTGCCCTGGGCCTATATCGAGCGCTTCGACGTCGTCGTCGGCAACCCGCCCTTCCGCGCCGGCCGCCTCGCCGGCCTCGACCGGGCCGACGTACAGCGGCTCTTCCCCACCGCCGAGTACCAGGTCGACCCGTATGTGCTGTTTCTCGAACAGGCCGCCCGCCTCGCCCGCGACCGCATGGCGCTGCTGGTGCCGACCACCTGGATGAGCAACCACCGCGGGCGCAAGCTGCGGCGCTACCTGCTCGGCGAGCACCGGCTGCGCGCGGTGGTCGAGGTGCCCATCGAGACCTTCGACGCCGCCGTCGAGACCGCGGTGCCCATCTTCGAAGTCGGACAAGGCCCCACCGCACACCCCGTGCCGCTGCTCGACCTCGCCGGCGAACCCATCGGATCGCTGCACCCCGACCCCGAGCGCCTCGACGCCCCGCTGCCGCTCACCCGCAGCCCCCGGGCCGCCGCGCTGCTCGCCGCCTCGCGCCGCTGGACCACCACCCTGGGCGACGTCAGCGAGATCAACCGCGGCATCAACCCCTACCACCACACGACCCATACACGGGCCCAGATCAAAGCCCGGGTGCACCACGCCGACCATCAGGTCGCCGCCGACTGGTCCCCCGAGCTGCGCGGCCGCGACCTGCCCGGCCCCTACCGCCTCGACTGGAAGGGCACCCACTGGATCCACTACGGCCCCTGGCTCAAGGAGCCCCGCGCCCCGCGCTTCTTCGAGGGCCCGCGCCTGCTGGTGCGCAAGATCCTCGGCGAGACGCTGCACGGGGTCTACGTCGAGCACGCCGCCTACTGCGATCAATCGGTCTACATCGCCCGCGTCGCGCCCGACTGCCCCTACCCGGCGCACGCCCTGCTCGCCTGCGTCAACAGCCGCCTGATCGCCGCGCTGATCCGCACCCGCCACCAGACCCATCAGGCGCACTTCCCACAGCTGAAAGTGGGCGAGCTGCGCGGCCTGCCGCTGCCGCCGGCGCCGCCCGAGGATCCGCGCTGGGCAGCGTTGGCCGAGCAGGCCGCCAAGATGCAAGCCGACCCCGACGATGCGCTGCGCGAAGCGATCGAGGCCACGGTGGCCGATCTTTACGGCTTCGCCGCGCCCTGAGTCATCCGGGCCACGACCGCGTCAGGCTCGTCAGCCTCATGATGCCATCGGTCCAACTCGGCGTTGATGTCGGTCATCGTCTTCTTCTGTCGAAGCAGATCGAGGACCTCGATGGCCGCGTCGGCGCAGTCGGCGTCGGTGATGATCGTCGAACAGACCCCGGCGCGGGCGGCGGCGACCAGCGACAGCCCCTTGACCCGGCCGTGGGTCATCAGCACCACCTTGCGCCGCTGCTGCACGAGCAGGCGCAGCTCCGGCACCGAGATGCCCAAGAGCTCCCAGCGGCGTTGGTCGGGGCTGGGCAGGGGGACCGGGTTGCCATCGATGTCGAGCAGGTTGAGGCCGACGTCGGCGATGGCCTCGGCGGGCCGCTCTCCACCGGTGAGCTGCAACATCGCCCGATCGAGCCAGTCGCCCCGCCGCAGCGCGCCGCAGCCGATGAGCGCAACGTCGAGGCCCTGAAACTGCCGCCGGAGCTGAACGCCGGGGCGCACCCCGGTGGAGATCTGGCGGTCGATCAGCAGGTCGAAGCCAGAGACCGAATGCCCGACGACCCGCCTGAGCCCGAGCAGAGCCCGGGCCCGGGCGGTGAGCTCGCCGACGAGGCTGTTGGCCAGGTTCTCCTGCTCTTCGAAGGGCTCGACGGTCAGCGGGAAGAGGTGGTAGCGGCGGGCGTCGAGCACGCTCGCATCGGGGAACGGCGAGCTCTCGCCGACCGCCCGGCAGAACTGGGCGCACATGAAGCCGCCCATCACGCCGAGGCTGCTCGCGTCGCTGTGCCGCCCGAGGTAGCCGGCCACCTCCTTGTGTGCCAGCAGCGCGATGAGCCGCGCCGTCAACGGGTCGGTCGGCCCGAACGAAGAGTGCGCCATGCGCCGGACGACGCGGATCTCGGGGCAATCGATACCGCGCGGAGCGAGGTCGGCCGTCAGACGCTCACAGAGCTCACCGGCGAGCGCATCGTCCTCGGCGGCGAAGCCCCCGCCCTCGCGCTCGACCGGCAGCAGCTCGACCAGCCCGAAGTCGAGCGCGCCGTGCACAAGCTTCAGCGCGGCCGCACGCCGCGATGCAGCCGCCTCGTTCGGCATCAGGAACTCGTCCCTGCGGCGGAAGTCGCGCATACCGACCACGGCCTCCTCGAGCACGTCGTCCACCGCCAGGCCACGCAGGGCGCCATCGGTCGCGAGCTGCCCCGGGCGGACGTTCATCCGACCTCGGGTCGGGACACCCATCCGCCAGTGGACGTCCCTCTTCGGACGCTTGGGCTTCTTGGGATCCTCAGCCGCCTCGAACTCGTCGGGCGGCAGGAGCTGGTCAAACATCTCTGCCATCGAGAAGCAGCCCGACTCACGACGATAGGACACCGCCGCCAGGGCGAGGATTTCCTCGGCTTCCCACGGACGCTCGCCGTCGCGCTTCTTGTAGTAGTGGGTTCGGTCGGCGATTCCGAGTCGCTCTGTCGCAAACTCGACGCTGGTCTTCTTGGGCCCCGCCAACCCCTCCAGCGCCGCCCGTCGCCCCCACTCGTCCCGCGTGCGGTTGAGAAACGCCGCAAGTGCCCTCTCCCGGCCCTTCAGCCCCTCGTCCATGTGGCTCACTGTCGAACTCCAACGCGTCTGCAGACAGCAGTCTGAAGACGCACCATAAACCTCTGATAATAAATGTGAAACACAAAACCTGGCTGCACCTGACGGCATGCCAGTGTCATCACTGGAGAAGGCGAACTTTTTCGGCATGTCGGTCCAGCCGGCCCGATCTCACGCACGTAAGCTGGTCTCACATCGCGCGGGTGACGCCGGTGGCCAACGGCACCCGCCCACAGACGGTCCGAAAAATCCGCTGACGATAGGAGGTCGAACGTGCTCGATCGAACGGGAGAGCTGCGCCTGCTGCGCCTGATCCGCGGGCTCATCGCCTGGGCGTGTCATGCGACCGGTGCATGGGCATCACTCCGAGCGCGAGCCACAGCGTGGGCTCGCCGCCTCGCCCCGAGCTGTCTGGCGCTCATCGCGGGCGTGGCGCTGCTCGTCGCGCCATCGCAAAGCGCCGGCCAATGTGACCGATCCGCGAAGGTGCTGCTGGTCTTGGACAAGAGCAGCAGCATGCGCAACAAGCTGGCAACCGCGCGCGAAGCCATCGCGGCGCTGCTGCGCGCCGCCGACCCGGCGATCGACTTCGGCTTGCTCGTATTCGACGCCGGCCAGTGTAACGGCTCTGGCCGACTCGTGGTGCCCGTCGCGCCCGATGCGCGCGACGCGATCATCGCCGAGATCGGCCGCACCCGCGCCAGCGGCGGCACATCGATCGAGGGCGCCATCCGCGAAGCGAGCGCCGCGCTCGGGCCGCTCGAAGGCCAGCGGGCGATCGTGCTGATCACCGACGGCGAAGACAGCTGCCACCGGGCGGCGCAGGCCGCCGCGCAGGCTCTGCAAGCCGGCATCGAGACGTTCGTCGTCGGCTATGGCACGGGCGTGGACGGGCAGCAGCTCCTGGCCATCGCGCAGGCTGGCCGGGGCCCCGGCGCGGCCGTCTACCAAGCTGATCGTCAGGACGATCTCGAGGATGTGCTGCTCGCCCTCGGCCGCGAGCTGCCCGCAGGCGGCGAGCTGTGCAACGGCGTCGACGACGACTGCGACGGCGCGGTCGACGAGAGCCCCGAGGGCGCCGGCCTGCCCTGCGATACGGGCTGGCCGGGTGCCTGCAGCCTGGGCGTCCGCGTCTGCGCGGACGGCGTTCTCGACTGCTCCGACCGGGTGCCGGCGACCACCGAGGTCTGTGACGGGGTCGACAACGACTGCGATGGCCCGATCGACGAAGACGTCGACCTCTCCGGCAGCTGCGCGACGGGCGCCCCTGGGATCTGCGGCGTCGGCGAGCTGAGCTGCGTGGCCGGCGCCGTGGCCTGCGTCGCACTGGAGAACGCCCTGGACGAAGCCTGCGACGCCGTCGACAACGACTGCGACGGCCGCATCGACGAGGGCCTGCGCAACGGCTGCGGGGCATGCGGTGGCGCCGTTCCAGAGGCCTGCGACGCCGTCGACAACGACTGCGACGGCCGCGCCGACGAAGACCCGGCCTGCGCAGAGCCTTGCCAAAGCGGGGAGTGCACCGGCGATGGGATCTGCGACGCGGCCTCGGAGCTCTGCGTTCCGCGCTGCGAGGTCTTGGGCTGCGAAGACCCGATGGAGATCTGCACAGCCGGCCGCTGCCAGCCCCGGTGCGGCGGCGGCTGCGACGACGGCTTCGTCTGCCGCGCCGATGTCGATCGCTGCGTCCCTGAGTCGCGGGCCGACTGCGCCGTCGCCTGCGCCAGCGACAGCTGCCGCCCCGGGGACGTCTGCGTCGAGAGCTGCGATCGCCTCGAGTGCAGGCCGAGCTGCGCCGATATCGCCTGCCCGGCCGATGAAGCGTGCCTCGGCGGCCTCTGTGTCGCCAAGCCGTGCGTCGAATGCCCGGAGGGTCAGGTGTGTGGCGGCGATGGCCAGTGCCACCCAGATCCCTGCCTCGGCGTCGTCTGCGACTCGCCCTTCATCTGCCTCGAGGGCTTCTGCGGCCTCGACCCCTGTACAGGACACCACTGCCCGACGGGACAACGCTGCACGACGGCCGCGGGGCGGGCCACGTGCATCTACTCGACGGCTCCGAGCCCGCCGGCCGACGGCGGCGCGACGGGCGAAGCCCGGGACGCCGGGGCGCCCTGGTTCGAGCAGGGCGCGGAGCCAACGGACGCTGGGGCCGCACCGGCCGAGGTCGTCGGCTGCGAGGCCGCGGCCGGGGGCTACGGTCTCCGTCTTCGCTGGCTACCAGTCCTCGGGCTCTGGGTCTTGCTCATCGCCCGTCGACGCTCGCCGCGCCGCTGACCCCCGCTGCGATCTCCAGCCCGCCGTTCGCGCCGGCGCAGGCCGCCGGGTGGCCGCGCGCCACCCCGACCGCGCGGGCGAGCGCCCCCTGCGCGATCCGCAGCCCGTCGCTCGCCGCGGGAGATACCACCCGACCGCCTGCGACCCGCCCCGAACAGATCGGCGAGCGCTCTGCGGGAGATCTTGGAGGGCCGACTAAATCGGGGAGCACCCCCCTCGCGTAATTCGGGGCACCGACTAAATCGGGATCTGCCGCCGAGCAGATCCCGGGACCCCCTTTCAGATCGAGATTCGCGACCCGAGCAGATCCCGGTTTAGTCGCTGCTCGAAAATGCCCGCACCCTGCCTTCGAATTTTAATCGCTGCCCCCGAGGGACGCGCCGGGGGTCTTCGCCGATTTAGTCGCCGCCCCAGAATACGCGGCCGCTGCGCCCGGAGAGTTAGTCGGCGCCCCCAGATTCGTGGCAGGTGGGCTCGCCGACTTGGTTCCTGCCCCGCGGAGACGCGGCAGGGGCGTCCCCCGGTTTAGTCGCTGCCCCGAGATGTGCGCGGTGAGCGCTTCTCGATTTAGTCGGTGCCCCAAAATACGCGAGGGGGGCGCTCCCCGGTTTAGTCGCCGGTCTCGGAGACGGGCGATGGGCATATCCCGCGTTGATCGCCCCTGCCCGCGCGCCGAATCCGAAAAAAGAAGCCCCGCCTTACCCGATCGCCCGACCCGCGGGTGAACCCCGTCGAACGCCGAAATTTCGCCCGAGACCGGGCTCTTCTTCGACCGACGGAGTCACCCATGTCCATCAAGCCCATCGCCGCCACCGCCGCCTTCAGCCTCTCGGCGCTGCTCGCCGGCCCGGCCGACGCGGGCATCTTCGACAAGATCGCCGACGCCATCGAAGACGCCGCCGAGGACGTCGCCGACGCCATCAACGGCGACCTGAGCGCTGTCTCCTGCGCCGGCGGCGAGCAGATCGTCACCGACGCGGTCGACGGGGTCACCCACAACTGGACGTTCCAAGACGGCTATCGCAACGACGCGGTCGTCTTCGCCCAGGCGGTGACCCACAATGGGAGCGACGCTGGCGCGGTGCGCATCGCCGGCGCGCAGATCAAGTTCCAGGAGTCGAACAACGGCAACCACGGCAGCGGCGAGACGGTGCATACGTTCTCGGTGTGCGAGCTGCCCGGCAGCATGTTCGACAGCGACGGCGAGACCGGCACCTTCGACCTGACCGCCGCCAGCCAGAGCACCATGCACTACGTCGCCTTCGACGGGGCCTACGACAACCCGGTGTTCTTCGCCCAGGTGGCGACCCACAACGGCAGCCACCCCATCGTCGCCACGCCCGTGCTCGTCGACGGCGCCGGCGCCTGGGTCGCGCTGATGGAGCCGACCAACTACGACGGCGCCCACGCCGAAGAGACGGTGCACTGGATGGTGATGGAGGCCGGCTCGTACCAGCTCGACGATGGCTCGTACATGACCGTCGGCGCGCTGGCGGTGACCACCGATGACTACAGCGCGGCGGGCATGCAGACGGTGGTGCCCACCGTCGACACCAGCAGCAACTGGGTGCAGTCGGACACCGAGTACTGCCTGGAGAACGCCCGCATCAAGACCTAGTCGCAGTGGGCCATCGACACCGACTACCACGGCACCCGCGTCGCGCAGGACGTCGACGCCAACGGCGTGCTGCAGGGCTTCGGCGTGCGCTTCATGCGCCGCCAGGGCGTCGAGTACGCCAACGATCCGGAGGTCTCGACGGGGGTCATCGGCTACATGGTCGTCGGCGACGCCAGCAGCACCGAGTGCAACCGCGACGAAGAGGACTTCGACTGGTACTACGACGACTTCTCGGGCGACGTCGGCGACGCCGCCGACGACCCCTACGAGGCCTCGACCAGCGTGCTCAGCGCCTTCTGTGACGAGGCCTCGACCATCGACCGCGTCTGGTCCCAGAGCGACGACTGGGGCAACAGCACCGTCGGGGCCGACTACACGATGGAGGCCGGCATGCGCGACGACCGCAACGACGGCGGCGAGCTGTGGATGGGCGCCACCGCCGACGCGTGGGTGAACCTGCTCGGCGAGGATCTGATCCTGCTCGACGTCGGCGTCGAGGCCACCACCCAGGCCGACGGCACCAGCGACAGCCAGGCGTGGCTCGTCGCCTTGGAAGGGGTGCTGGCCGACTGGGGCACCACCGGCGCGGCGTCGTTCGACAAGAGCTTCGCCGACCTGACCTTCCTCGAGGCCTCGGCGGTCTTCTACGGGGTCACCGTGAGCGCGTCGGCGGTGGGCGCCATCGGCGTGGACGGCACCGCGACCCTCGGCGCGGCCAGCGTGACGCTCGACGCGGGCCCCTACGCCGGCGTCTCGGGCGAAGCCTCGGCCAGCATCGGCGCGCTGTGCGTCAACGCCGGCATCACCGCCAGCCTGACCCTGGTCTCGGTGGACGTGCCGACCTACGTCACCGCGCAGCTGCAGGGCGACAGCGTGATGTGGAGCATCGACACCGACCTCGTGCTCTCGTCCCTCGACGGCAGCCTCGACCTCGAGGTCAACTACTGCATCGGCAGCGAGGACTACGAGCTTTTCGCCATCAACGGCTTCCAGACCACCTACGACCTCATCGCCGAGAGCGGCTGCTTCTGAAGCCGGCCGGCCCGCGCCGCCCCGCCGTCCCAGCGCGGACCGCGGGGCGTCCGCCGTTCGAAATCCCACGAAAAACAATGGCGCGCTGCCCGATCGCCGCGCTCGCGGGTGAGCCCGGGTGAATACGAAGTCGGAGACCCGCCATGAAGACCGCCCACCGCATCGCGCTGCCCCTCGCCGCCCTCGGCGCCGTCGCCGCCCTCGTCGCCGCCCACGGCGACGTCTCGACCGCGCCGGCCAGCATCGAGCCGGTCGAGGCCGCCCGCGAAGGCCCGGCTCCACGGGCCGAGGCCGCGCTCGCCGTCGCCCGCCAGGCCCCCGTCGGCCGGGTGGTCGAGCAGAGCTATCGCCTGACCTACGACCGCGTCGTCAGCATGGGCCCGGGGCAGTCGCACATGGCGCTGGCCGGCACCTGGACCGTCGTACCGCTGGGCCCCGATCGGCTGCACGTCAGCCTCGACCTGGACGACTACAGCGCCGATACGCCCGCGCCGCTCGGCCTGGAGTCGCCGTTTCAGCTGGGGCTGAGCGACGGGCGGCTCAGCGGCATCGGTCATCTCGACGACGTCACCCCCGCCGCCCGCAACCTGCTCGCCGAGCTGGTCACCGCCCTGCACGTCACCCGCGGGGAGGGGCGCGAGTGGACCGCCGACGAGGTCGACCTCAACGGCGCCTACCTCGCCCGTTATGTGACCACCGGCGCCGGCCGCGGCGAGCGGATACGCGGGGACTACGCCGCCGCCGGTATCACCGCCGAGGGCATGACCCGCTTCCGCCTCGACGCTACGGGCGTGGTCGAGGTGCGGGTGGCCGAGAGCACCGCGCGCGCCTTCGACCGCCTCGAGCTCAGCGCCTCGGCCGCGGTGGACGCGGCCCTCGTGCGCGAGAGCGCCCGCGCGGTGAAGGCCCCGCGGGTGCACCGGCTGCCGCTGCGGGCCATCGCGCCGGTGGTCGATCCCGCCGGCCTGCGGGCCGCCGATCGCAACCGCATCGGCGACGCCGACATGCAGACGGTGCGCGCGTGGCTCGACGCGCTGGACACCGACCTGACCGGCACCGACCGCCAGCGCCTGCGCGACGGGGTGCACGCCCGCCTGCGCACCTTCGCCCGGCTGCACCCCGAGGCCCTGGGCGAGTACCGCGACACCCTGCGCCGCGCGCCGGTCGATCGGGCGCGGCTGATGACCGCCGCGCTGGGCGGGGCCAATACGCTGCAGGCCACCGCGGCGCTGACCGACATGCTGGGCGAGAGCCTGCCCGCCGAGGTGCGTCAGGCGGCGCACTTCGCGCTCAACGTCACCGAGACCCCCAGCCGCGACAGCGTGCGGGCGCTGATGGCCGGGATCGACGACCCCGAGCACGGCGACACCGCGCTGCTCGCCGCCGCCAATCAGGCCCGCAAGCTGGACGAGAGCGAGCCCGAGCTGACGGGCGACGTGGTCGAGCTCCTGGTGCAGCGCTATCACGAGGCCGCCGACCCCGCGACCCGGCGGCTGGTGGTGGCCGCGCTGGGCAATACGGGGGACGTGCGCATCGTGCCGACGCTGCAGCACGCGCTGGGCCTGGGTGATGTGAGCGTGGCCCGGGCGGCGGCCTTCGCGCTGCGTCACGTGCCGTCGGCGGAGGCCGACGGGCTGCTGGATACCCTGCTGGTGCAGCACCCGTCGGAGATGGTGCGCATCGAGGCGGTCAGCGCGATCGGCGCCCGTGATGCCCGACACTGGGCGCCGCGGCTCGAGGCGCTGCTGCCGACGCTGGGCGCGCGGGTGCATCTGCAGGCGGCGATGCGCCGGCAGCTGACGCGCTGGGGGGTGGATCAGGCGAGTTGAGCGGCCGCCGCGCCGCCGAGGTGCCCGGCCACCGCGTCGGCGGCCCGCTGGACCACGTCGCGGCGATCGTAGAAGTCGAACTGGTTCACGCCGTCGAGCCACAGCTCGGCGACCGGCGCGTCCGTGCGCTTCACGTAGGCCCGGGCGCCGGCGGGCAGCGCCGCGGCGTCGGAGCAGACGATGATGGTCGGCGCGTCGAGCCGATCGGCGGATACCAGGGCGTCGTAGGTCAGCCAGCCGGCCCACGAGGCGGGGTCGAACGCGTTGTCGTAGGCCGCGATCAGGCCGCGGTCGGGCTCGGTGTAATAGGGCGCTCCGTACATCAGCGCGCCCTCGTCGGTGGCGCTCGCCGCGACCATCGGCGCCGGCTCCGCCTCGGCGGCGGCCCGCCCCGCGGCGATCAGGCCGTCCACCGCCTCGGCGCCGCCGTAGATCTGATCGACCAGGCCGCGGTCGTGCAGCCACGGCGCCACCAGCGCCAGCCGGTCGAGCGCGCCGTCGGCGGCCACGGCGGCCATGTAGCCCGCCGACGCGCAGATGCCCAGCCCCGAGACCGCCTTCACCGCAGGCTGCGCGGCCATGAACCCGGCGGCGGCGCGGATGTCGGCGGTCTTCTCCTTCGGCGACTCGACGAAGCGCCGCGCGCCGCCCGACGCGCCCCAGCCGCCGAAGTCGAAGGCCAACGCCGCGAAGCCCCGCTCGGCGAGGGCCCGGGCGTAGGTGCCGGCCATCTGCTCCTTGACGGTGGTCCAGGCGCCGGTGACCACCACGCCGGGCCAGGGCCCGTCGCCGGCGGGGGTGAACAGCAGCCCGGACAGCTCGATATCGTCGCGCTCGAAGCGCACGGCGCGGCGCTGCACGCCCGCCGGATCGGCGGTGTTCTGCAAGTTGATGCGGGTGCTCTCGATGCTCATGCTGGCTCCTCTCCGGCGCGATCCGCCGATGCCTCACGAGCATAGGGCCGGCATTTTGTGCGATGAACAGAAGCATCGAGACACTATCTGTTCGTGAATCGAACAGATCGCCGCCGGAGGCTCCATGGATCTCGCCGACCGCCTGCTGCTCTTCGCCGATGTGGTCGACGCGGGCGGCTTCTCCAAGGCCGCCGCCCGGCGGGAGACCAGCCACTCCACCGTCAGCAAGCACCTCAAGGCCCTCGAGGCCGAGCTGGGGGTGCTGCTGCTGCAGCGCACCTCGCGCACCATGCGCCTGACCGACGAGGGGCGGCTGGTGCTGGCCCACAGCCGGCGCATCGGCGATACGCTCGCCGCGCTGCGGGCCGAGCTCGACGACCTGCGGGGCGCGGTGCGCGGCGTCGTGCGGGTCAGCAGCCTGGTGCACCTGGGCCGGCACCTGGTCCAGCCGGCGGTGGCCCGTTTCCTCACCGCGCACCCCCGCGCGCGGGTCGATCTGACCCTCGACGACGGGCCGCTGCACTTCAGCCGCGACGGCCTCGATGTGGCGGTGCGGGTCGGCCGCCGGGCCGAGGGCAGCCTGATCGCGCGCAAGCTGGCCGACAACCCGGTGTGTCTGGTGGCGGCGCCGTCGCTCGTGGCGCGCTGCGGGCCGCCGACCCACCCCGCGGGCCTGGCCGACATGCCGGCGGTGGCCTATCGCGCCGAGGTGCAGATCACCCGCTGGAGCTACCTCGACGGCGAGAGCATCCGCTCGGTCGAGGTCGATCCGGTGCTGCGGGTCGACGACGGCAACGCCCTGCTCGACGCGGTCCTCGACGGGCTGGGGGTGGGCTACCTCTCGCGCTTCGCCGCCCGCCCGCACATCGAGCGCGGCGCGCTCGTCGAGCTCCTGCCCCACGTCGAGCTGCCGCCGTACGATCCGATCTTCGTCATCCGCGCAGCCGCCGATCCGGCGCCGCCGCGGGTGCGGGTCTTCGAGGAGACCCTGCGCGACGTCGCCGCCGAGCTGCGCGGCTGACCCCCACCACCCGCGCAGCCGAAGGCGGTCGAGCGCATCGCGCGAGACGCGACGGGCGAAGCCCGGAGCACGCGAGCCGTCAGGCGAGCCGCCGAGCGCAGCGAGGGTGCCGGAGACGAACACGGCAACGAGAGACTGTTGGCGCGTCCCGACCCGGCGCCGGATCGCCGTGCCTACCCTCAGCGTTGCCCAGACCGCCGCCCCCGAGCACCGCGCTTCATCTCCAGGCAGGCCCAAGCACGTCTTGGGCAGCGGCCCCGCACAGCGCGCCGCTCACCGCCCTTCGAAAGGCGAACGGCGCCCGCCCTCTCGGGCGCGCGCCGTTCATGCACCTCGGGCGAGCTCAGCCTTCGGCGTCGTCCTCGCCGCCCTCGTCCTCGGGGGCCGGGCGCTCGGGGCGCTCACCCTCGGGGGCCTCGCCGTCCTCGGGAGCCGGGCGCTCGGGGCGCTCGCCGCCGTCCTCGGGGGCCGGGCGCTCGGGGCGCTCACCCTCGGGGGCCTCGCCGTCCTCGGGGGCCGGGCGCTCGGGGCGCTCACCCTCGGGGGCCTCGCCGTCCTCGGGGGCCGGGCGCTCGGGGCGCTCGCCCTCGGGGGCCTCGCCGTCCTCGGGGGCCGGGCGCTCGGGGCGCTCGCCCTCGGGGGCCTCGCCGTCCTCGGGAGCGGGGCGCTCGGGGCGCTCGCCGCCGTCCTCACCCTCGGGCCGCTGCGGGCGCTGGCCCTCGCCGTCCTCGCCCTCGGGCCGCTGCGGGCGCTCGCCCTCGCCGTCCTCGCCCTCGGGCCGCTGCGGACGCTCGCCCTCGCCGTCCTCGCCCTCGGGCCGCTGCGGACGCTCGCCCTCGCCGTCGTCACCGCGCTGCGGGCGCTCGGCGCCTTCTTCACCCTCGGGCCGCGGCGGCGCGTCGGGGCAGGCCTCGTGGCAGGCCTCGGCGACGCCCATCGCCTCTTCGCGGCAGGCCTCGGGCTCGCCGCCGTCCTCGGTGCACAGACCGAAGACCGCCCGCGCCTCGGGCCGGCACTCCTGGTGGCACGCCCGGATCCGATGGCGGATGGCCCGAGCGGCGCGGTGCAGGCAGACCTCTTCGGCGATGACCTCGCAGCCGGGGAAGTCCTCGGGCAGCTGCTCGGCCTCGGCGACCCGCGCCTCGCAGCCCTCGATGAACGCGTCGAGGTTCTCGGCGCAGAACTCGGCTGGGTCGACGCCGGGCGCCGGGCCCTCGCCCTCCGGCGGCATGCGCTCACCGCGCTCACCGCGCTCGCCGCGCTCGCCCTCGGGCATGCCCTCGGGGGCCTCTTCGCCGGCGTCGTCGGGCAGGCCGTGGCGGCGCATCGCGGCGGCTTCGCCCTCGGCGCCGAGCTCGGAGAGCTGGGTCTCGAGCGTATCGTCGACCGGCTCGTCGCCCTCTTCGACGTTGCAGGCGGTGATGGCGAGGCCGGCGGCCAGGGTCAGCGACAGGCGGTTGATGGTGCGACGGAACATGGGGACCTCCCTCGGTTCGACTGTGTCTGTTTCGGGCTGTGGCGGGCTCGAAGCGCCTCGCCGTTCACGCTCAGAAGGGATTGCAGCCGCCGTGCCAACTCTCGAGATCGCCCGAAAACGCGGTTTTTCGCCGATCGAGGCCCGATCGGGGTCAAGCGCGGGCGACACCTGTCCAGCGCCGCCGACACGGCGGCGCAAACAGCGCCAATCGCGCTTGGCATGACCGGCTTGTCAGGGCGGGGGCGGCGCTGAGCGGGTGTCACCGACGGGTGTCGCGCGCCTCGCGTGCGCGCGATCGGGACTGCCGGTTGATTTTGCGGGGGCAGGCGGTCCACCATTCGGCCCCGGCGGTTCGGTGGGCGCAACTCCGCATGGTACGGGGCATCTCACGCTGCCGGATCGATCTGATTTCGCCGCTTTGAGGGATTGCGCCCGATCGCTGTCCCCGTTACGGTAGCGCACCATGCGACATATACACACATGTATTCAGGTATCCGTGGCCCTGGTGGCCGCGGTTGTTCTGGGCTGCGGTGGCGGGCCGTCCGACGACGCCCCCGATACCCCGCCGCCCGAGCCGGCCCAGCCGGCGCCCGAGGCCAATGCGCCGGCGCCGACGCCCGGCGAGACGCCGACGGCGAAGGTCGAGCCGCCGAAGCCGCCCGACCCGCTGCGCCACCGCGACGACCTGCCGCCGGAGAAGCGCATCGTCATCGCCATCGACGGCGAGCAGCGGGTGGTCGACATCGACGCGGCGCGGGCGGCGGGCTATACGCCGGTCGACCTGACCAACGACTGGACCCCGTACATCTTCGAGGAGCGCCTCGACGACGCGGGCGAGCCGCTATCGAACCGCTATCGCCAGATCTACATGGGCCTGGCCAACGACGAGACCGACGGCGACGGTCGGCCGCTGCCGGACAACGAGCTCAACTTCCTCGAGGTCTTCGGCATCCCGCCGTCGATGGGCGTCATCCGCACCCGCTTCATCGAAGACGAGGCGAAAGAGTGCCACGCCGAGATCGACTACGCCGCCATCGGCGCGGTGGAGAACATCCCCTTCCTCAAGGGCTCGCGGCTGCGCAGCTACAACGGCCGGGTGGCCCGCGCCCGGCGGGCGGTGAAGAAGGCCATCGGTCAGGCGAACGCAAAGGGCGAGAAGGCCTACAAGAAGGCGCTGCGCGCGGCCAAGGCCGAGCAGAAGGCCCGGGAGAAGGCCTACGCGGCGGCGCTGAAGGCCCATCAGGCGGCGGTGAAGGCGGCGACGGCCCAGGGCCAGCCGGCCCCCGCGGCGCCGGCGCCGGTCGAGGCGGTGGCGATGCCCGCGCCGTGGGATCCGATCGACGACGCCGAGGAGCTGCGCGCCCGCGACCCGGACGTGGCGGGCACCGTCGAGGAGTCGATGGCCCTCGCCGACAAGGCCGACCGCCGCGAGATCGCCTTCGACCACGTCGAGAAGCGGCTGAAGTGTGATGATCACGACCGGCCGCGCTTCAAGCACAAGAAGGGGCGCTTCGATCACGGGCTGCGCATGGCGGTGCGCCGCTTCCAGCGCAAGCACAAGATCTACGAGTACGCCAACATGAAGGGCGAGACGATGGAGATGCTCGCCACCCCGCCGCGGGCGTCGAACTTCAAGTCGTTCGAGCGGGCGCTGACCGAGCGGGTGGTCGCCGCGACCCACATCATCGAGGACGGCACGACGCAGACGGGGGACGAGCCGCCGACCTATACCGGCACCGACGGCAAGGAACACCCGATCCGCAACCTCGTCGCCGAGTTCGTCGACGCGGCGAAGACCCAGACCGCGCTCGATACCCCCGAGCGGGTGCTGGCGTTCTTCAACCGGTTCTCCGCCGAGGACTTCGACACCTGGATGCGGGTGGGGGTCAAGTTCCCCGAGCTGCCCGAGTACTACAGCGGCGACATGGACCTGAAGATCGTCATCGACAAGGGCGACGTCTGGTACGACCTGCCCTATAACGACGAGGGCAAGGAGCTGCGCCAGCCGCGGCGGCGCATGCCCAAGCTGATGGTCTACCTGCGCTGGAACGACCAGACCATCCGCCTCGTGCGCTGGCCCACGACCATCGGCGGCTGGCGCAAGGATCTGGCGCCCAACGGCTACGTCTACATGCGCTACAAAGGCTCGGACACCGGCGATCGGGTGATCCGCAAGATCATCTCCGGGCCGACGTGGGTGCCGCCGACGAGCACCCCGCTCAAGAGCCTCGCCAAGCGCCGCTGGGTCAACGGCAAGGGTCAGGGCATCGTCAATTACGAGGAGATGGGCCCCGGCTACCTGTCGGCCTACGGGCTGGTGGCGGGCTACTTCGTCATCCCGGGCCGCAATGGCGACGTCGACCGCGGCATCCGGGCCCACGGCTCGTCGGACTACATGTCCATCCGCAGCTCGCGGCGCTTCAGCCACGGCTGTCACCGGCTGCTCAACCACCTCTCGGTGCGGCTCTACGGGTTCATCCTCAACCACCGGCCGCATACGGTCGGCGGTGATCAGAAGATGAACGCCGAGCGCCAGTTCTACTACAAGGAGCAGGTCTACCAGATGCGCATGCCGTCCCGCGGCTTCGCGTATTTCCTCGATCCGCCGGTGCCCGTCTCGGTGCTCGAGGGCAACATCAAGGGCAAGCGCAAGCGGCCCTACGAGGGTTACGTGAAGATCCCCGGCGAGCTGTACCCCGACGCGCTGCCCGGCGAAGAGACCGGCAGCGAGGACGATCGGGCCGGCGGCGGCGCCCCGGTCGACGAGGACGACGACGCATGATCACCTTCCGACGATGGGTCTGGGCGCTGGGTCTGGCGCTGGTGCCGGCGATCGCCGTCGCTCAGGAGAAGGGCGACGATGCCCCGGCGGTGGTCAAGGACTTCGAGGCCGGCCAGAAGAGCAAGGACGGCGCGAAGACCAAGGCGCCGAAGAAGACCAAGGCGCCCAAGAAGACGGTGCGCCTCAGCTTCACGACGGTGCCCCGGGTCAAGGCGCGGGTGTACTACGGGCGCAAGCTCTTGGGCACGACGCCGTTCTCGGTCGAGTGGAAGCGCAACTCGGGGCCGGTGGATGTCGTGGTGCGGGCCCATGGCTACCTGCCGGTCAATACCCGGGCGTATACCTTCCGCGACGACGACGTGAGCGTGAGGCTGACCCGCCCCGCCAACGCCCACACCCTGCTGGGCTACAAGAAGCCGGTGGAGGCGCCGCCCGAAGAGGACGCCGAGGGTGAAGAAGAGGCGCCGTCGTCCGCGCCGACGGCCCCTGTCGCGCCCCCCGCCGCGCCGAGCCCCACCGCGCCGAGCCCCTGAACCGGCCGGCGACGACCGGCGGCCGCGCTACAGCGGGCGCGTCGGGATGGCGCGGCGGACCCAGAAGCCGGCGACGTCGTCGATCTCGAAGAGCACCTCGAGCAGGTCGCCGTCCTCGCCGCAGAAGATCTGCTCCGAGTCGTCGGCGTGGCGCCACGTATAGCGCGCCACGCACTGCCCCTCGGCGCCGTCGCAGCCGAGCTCCTCGCCGGTCTCGGGATCGGTCGGCGGGGTCTCCGACGGCTCGACCATCATCGGCAAGGCCGTGGCCACCACCGTCGCCAGCGGATCGTTGAGGTCGGCGATGCCGTCCAGATCGGCGACGAGCACCGTGACCTGGTCGAGCTTGTAGACCCCCTCGACCCGGCGGCAGACCGCCTCCGCCGACAGCACCGAGGGCTTGTTGACGGTGGCCGGCTCGTCGCAGCCGGTGAGGGCGGCCGGGACGGCGAGGGCGGACAGTGTGAGAGCGGACAGGGCGAGGGCGAGACGGGCGCGCGGCATGGCAGAACCCCGGGCTGGTGGTCGAGCGCGGCGAGGATAGGGCAGCCGCCGACGACGGGGCAAGCGCAGCCGATCGGGTCTCTCGAGCCCCGCCCGCGGGAATACTTCACGGCGCACATGTATTCTGTTGTCCTACAGATTGATTTCGAGCTAGAGTCCCGCCGTGCTGACCTTGATCGCCACTGTGATGCTCGCCGCGAACCCGCCGCTCGACTGGCAGTTTCCCGGTATGTCCGGCCCCGACCTGCAGGCCGCGGTGCGCGCCGCCGCCGGCCCGCTGCCCCGGGGTCATCTCTTCGACGAGGCCGCCCGCGAGGCGCACCTGGCCGAGGTCCGCTGGACCGACGCGCTGGGCTGCCTGGCCGACGAGGCCGAATGCGCCGACGGGCGACGGGCGGTCTTCGCCGCGCTGCAGCTCGCCGGGCAGGTGGTCGCCGTCGCCACGTCCCAAGGCGCCGGCCACCGCGTCGTCTTGACCCTGCACGGGCTCGAATCCGCCGAGCCGCAGGTCTACAGCGGCACCGGGGCGACGCTCGACGAGGCGGCCAAGGCGGCCTACGCCGCGCTGCAGGGCCGGGTGACGCTGGTCTTGACCCTCGACCCGCCCGACGCCTCGATCCGGCTCGACGGCGAGGCGTTCGGCCAGGGGTCGGGCACCTACACCGTGCCGCCCGGCGATCACGACCTGACCTTCGAGGCCCCCGGGCGGCGCACTGTGAAGCAGCCGATCCGGGCCGACGCGGGCGATACCCTCGAGATCGAGACCGTGCTGCCGGCGGCGGTGGGCCACCTCAGCCTGAAGGTCGAGCCGGCGAGCGCCACCGTCTTCCTCGACGGGGCCAAGTGGCCCGACCCGGGCACCGCCCGCGAGCTGTCGCCGGGGCCCCACGGGCTGCGCATCGAGGCCGAGGGCTACGAGACGTTCACCACCGAGGTGACCGTCAAGAGCGGCACGGTGCACGACCTGAACATGAAGCTGCGCCCCGAAGAACCCGACTGGCGCGAGGCGCTCTCCCGGCCGCACCCCGATACCCGCGCCCGCCCGTGGACGGTGCGCGCCGACCTGCGCCTGGGCTCGGCCCGGGACGGCGAGGTGGGGCTGGCTCTGCCCAACGGCGGCGAGCTGGTGAACCAGGACAACGCCATCGGTACGGTGGGGGTCGGCCTCTCGGTGGGCTGGCGCGGCGAGCACCTGCTCGTCGAGGGTCTGGGGCTGTCGTACGCCGCGGGCAGCGCGCAGACCGGCGCCACCTTCGAGAACCAGAGCACCGGCGACATCGACGCGCTCAGCCAGCTCACCCTGCGCCCGCTGTGGGTCGGGGCGCGCTACCCGTTCTGGCGCATCGAGCCCTACGCCCTCGCCGGCGTCGGCTTCGTCTGGGAGACCTTCGACGTCGACCGCCCCAGCGGCGCGCAGCAGGTCAGCGATACCCGCTTCCTGCTCGGCACCGAGCTGGGCGTGCGCTACGCGTTCGACGACGCCTTGTCGGCGGGTATGGGCGCGGTGTTCGACTTCCTGCCCGGCGGCCGCGCCTCGGCGGCGTTCATGGTGCAGGTGGGCTACGCCATCGACTTGCCGGAGCCATGGAAGTGAGCGTCTTGCATCTGCCGTGCTCATCCGGCCCTGCGGGCCACGCCGACGCCCCGTCGAGTCGGGGGCTTGGCGTCCCTTCGGGCGGGTGCTCCGCTGCGTCGTCGACCCCTGCGGGGCACTCCTCCTTGCTGCGACCCGGGCCCCTCGAGGGCCGGGCTGCGCCCCGTCTGGTCGAGGGCTCGCCCGCCTTCCGCTCGGCGGCTCGCTTCGCTCGCGTGTTCGGCGCCTTCTGCGCCTCACGTCTCGCGCAAGGCGCTCGACTTGCCGCCATGCTCGGCTTGTGCTTGATGCCGGCCGTCGCGCTGGGCCAGGCGGCCGACGAGGGCGACCTGCCGCCGCCGGCCGCCGTCGAGGCCGACGCCGCCGGTCCGGGGCTGCCCGACGACCCCGACGTGGCCGTGGGCCGGGCGGCCTACAACGCGCAGAAGTACGCCGAGGCGGTCACCGCGTTCCAAGACGTCGCCCGGCGCCATCCGCGGTCGGCCGGCGTCTACCGGGCCCTGGCCCGGGCGGCGAGCTGGGCCGGACAGCCCGAGACCGCCGTGCGCGCCTATCGCCACTACCTGCAGCTGGCCCCCGACGCGGGGGACGCGACCAAGGTCGAGGCCGAGCTCAAGCTCGCCGAGCGCAAGCTGTCGACGCCGCTGGCCGAGGGCCCGCCCGATGACGTCGCCGCGGCGCTGGCGGTGGTCAAGGCGCGGGCGGCGGCCGACGCGTTCGCCGGAGACGACGGCGCGCTCGCCGCGCTCGATACCTTGCTGGCCATGGACTACGTCGGCCCCGAGATCGCCGAGGCGACCGCCGCCGTCGACGCGACCCTGCGCGCGCGCACCGACGAGCTGATCGGCCGCTGGTGGGCGCCGGAGGCGACGGCGTCCAAAGAGGCGCTGGCCGCCATGGCCGCCGGCTGGGCCGCGCGGGCGAAGCGCGGCGCGCTCGATTACGAGGGCTCGCGCATGTCGAGCGCGGTGACCGGCCTGCAGCAGCTCGCCGCCGGGCAGTTCGCCGAGGCCGTCGAGACCCTGGGCCCGGTGGCGCCGGGTGACGGGCGCCTGCGCTATGCCCAGGCGGTCGCCCTCGCCCGCGCCGAGCGCCACGTCGAAGCCGAGCAGCTGCTCACCGCGCTCTTGCGCAAGGCCGACGACCCGCGGGTCGCCGCGCTGCTCGGGCTCGTGCGTCGGGCGCAGGGCCGCATCGACCACGCGCTGGACGCGTGGCGTATCGCGCTCGAGCCGCCGGGCGCCGGTGAGGGATAGCGTGATTCGGGCGAGGCATGGTGTGTCTCGGGCGTGTCATTGCGCCAGGGCAGGGTGGGGGGTATCCTGCGCCCCTTCCCGCCGGGCGCGGGGCTCGACGAATGTGAGGAACAGCCGGGGATGAGCAAAACGAACCGCAAGGAAGTGCGCAAGAACGTGCCCCGGCTCGAGACCGCCGTGCCCGACTTCCGGCTGGTGGCCCACGGCGCCACCGACGTCGGCCGTCGGCGCGAGGTCAACGAAGACTCCTTCCTCATCCTGCCGCGCAATCACGTCTGGATCGTCGCCGACGGCATGGGCGGGCACGCGGGCGGTCAGGTGGCGAGCACGCTGACCATCGGCACGGTGGGCGACGCGCTCGTGCGCCGGCTCGCCGACGCCGAGGAGTCCGCCGAAGCGCCGCTCAACGTCGCCGCGCTCGTCGAGTCGTCGGTGCTCGAGGCGTGCCATACCGTCTTCGACACCGCCCGCGAGAACCCCGAGCTGACCGGTATGGGCAGCACGGTCACCGCGATGATGGTGCACGGCGCCGAGGCCTGGTTCGGCCACGTGGGCGACAGCCGGGCCTATCTGGTGCGCGAGGGCAAGATCCATCAGGTCACCGAAGACCACTCGCTGGTGCAGGAGCACGTGGCCGCGGGGCTCATCACCCCCGAGCAGGCGCGGGTCTCGGTCATCCGCAACATCATCACCCGCAGCATCGGCTTCGAGCGCGACGTCAAGGTCGACATCGGCGCGGTGCCGCTCGAGCGGGGCGACGTCTTCCTCCTGTGCTCCGACGGGCTGACCGGCCACGTCGAAGACCACGAGATCCTCGAGATCATCGAAGGCAACAAGCGCGGGGCGGTGCCCAAGATCCTCATCGACCTGGCCAACAGCCGGGGCGGCGAAGACAACTGCACGGTGATCCTCGTCGCGGTCACCGGCCGCCGGGGCCGCAGCCGCAAGGCCAGCTGACCGCGCCCCGCGGTGAAGACCCCCGATCCCCGACCCACCCTCTCGGTCTGCCTCATCGTGCGCGACGAGGCCGCCATGCTCGGCCCGTGCCTCGAGAGCGTGAGCGCGCTCGCCGATCAGATCGTCGTCGTCGATACCGGCAGCGTCGACGCCACCGTCGACATCGCCCGGGCGCACGGGGCCGAGGTGCATCACTTCAGCTGGTGCGACGACTTCGCCGCCGCCCGCAACGCCAGCCTCTCCCATGCCCGCGGCGACTTCGTGCTGGTGCTCGACGCCGACGAGCGGCTGGCCCCCGACGCCGCCGACCGCATCCGGGCGGTGATGGCCGCCGAGCCGGCCGGGGCGCCGCCGACGGTGCACCTGCCGCTGATCGACAACCGCGACGCCGCCGGACAGGCCCTGGGCGCCGACTTCATGCCCCGCCTGTGGCGCAACCGCCCCGAGCTGCGCTTCACCGGGCGGGTCCACGAGCAGATCGGGGTCGGCGTCGGCGGCTTGCGGCAGGCGTTCGACGACCGCATCCGCATCATGCACCTGGGCTACGACCCGGATTACGCCGCCGAGCGCGGCAAACGGGCCCGCAACCGCGCGCTGCTCGAAGCCGAGCGGCGCGAACGCCCCGGCGACCCGACCATCGCCTTCTATCTGGCCAAGGAGGACTACGCCGAGGGCCGCGACGCCGAGGCTCTGGCCGGGTTTCGCCGGGCGATCGACGGCGCGGGGGCCAACCTGTCGCTGTCGGCGACGCTCTTCGCGGTCGAGTGCCTGCGCAACCTCGGCCGCCACGCCGACGGGGTGGCCCTGGCCCGCGCCGGCCTCGACCGGGCGCCGAGCTATGGCGACCTGTGGTTCGTCGCCGGGCGGACGGCCCTCGAAGGCGGCGACCCGGAGACCGCGCTGACGCTGCTCGCCGAGGCCGGCCGCGCGCCCACGGGGCTGGCGGCCATCGCGTTTCGCGACCTGTCCGTCGGCGAGTGGCGCGCCGCGCTGACCACCGCCCGGGCCCACGCCGCCCGCGCCGGGCAACTCGACGGCGCGCGCCAGCCCGAAAGCGCCATCCAAGACCGCCGCGCGGCCGCCGCGATCTACTCCCGACTGCGTCGCCGACTGCCCGACGCCGAGCGCCTCGTCGCCGATCTGGAGGCCGCCGAGCTGGCGGTGGCCCTGCGCGACCCCGAAGGCGCGTGGCGCCTGCTCGCGCCGACGCTCGACGCCGCGCCGGTCGACGGCGGCGAGATCCTGCTCGGGCTGGTGCAGCTGGTCATCGAGCTCGCCGGCCTGCAGCCGGCCTACGGGCTGCTGGTCGACGCGCTCTCGGCCCACCCCGCGCTGCTGCATCGGCTGCCGCTGGTGGGCGCCGCCGCCGAGCTGGCCGAGGCGCTGGGCGACGGCGCGCTGACCCAGTGGCTGCACATCTGCACTCTGCTCGACAGCCCGCATCCGGTGCACTACCGCGCCCTGGCCGACCTGCGCGACGCCGCCGGCGAGGCCGAAGAGGCCGCCCGGCTGCGGTCCCGCGCCGCGTCCCTCGACGACGCGCCGTAGCGGCGGCTACTCGGCGAGCTTGTAGCCCACCCCGCGCACCGTCTCGATGGTCTCCGCCGACAGCCCGGCGGCCACCAGCTTCTTGCGCAGCGTCTTGATGTGCACGTCGACCGTGCGCTCGGTCACCGCCACGTCCGGCCCCCAGGCCCGGTCGAGCAGCTGCCCGCGCTCGAAGACGCGGCCCGGCGCGCCGACGAAGACCGCCAGCAGGTCGAACTCGGTGCGCGACAGGCCCAGCTCGGTGCCTTCGGCCCACGCTTGGCGCTTCTCCGGATCGACCCGCAGCCGGGGCACGCCGGTGGGCCCCGCCGGGCTCACCCGGCGCAAGACCGCGCGCACGCGGGCCACCATCTCCCGCGGTGAGAACGGCTTGTCCACGTAGTCGTCGGCCCCCAGCTCGAGCCCGACGATGTGCTCCACCGGGTCGTCGTGGCTCGACAGGATGATCACCGGGATGCGGTCGCCGTCGGCCCGGGCGCGCAGCCAGTCGAGGCCGTTGCCGTCGGGCAGCATCAGGTCGAGGATGACCAGCGCCGGCGGCGCCTGGGTCAGCGCGGCGTCGGCCTCGGCCAGGGTGCGGGCGGTGCGGGTCTCGAAGCCGGCGCGCCCGAGGGCATAGGCCAGGCTCTCGGTGATGGCCGGCTCGTCGTCGACGAGCAGGATCGTCTGGGGGGCGGGCATCGCGACTCCCGACGCTCGGCGCGGTCGCCGGCCAGGTCAGCCGGCCGGGCTCGGCTCGGGGCCGGTCTCCATGTTCGCGCGCACGTTGCGGATGATGGTGCGGATCCTGTGCTGCCAGTTGTAGACCACCTGGGTGGTGACCTGCATCACCTCCGCGACATCGGCCGGCTTTCGCCCGTCGACGTAGATGTAGGTGAAGATGAGCTTGCCCCGCTCGGGCAGGGTGTCGATCAGCGCCGCCTTCAGCCGCCCGGCGAGCTCGCGGCTCATCGCCTGCGCCTCCGGGTCGGCGCCGCCGGAGAGCCCGTGCAGGTCGTCGAGGTTGGTCATGGTGACGTTGCCTCCGCTCTTCTGGGTCTCGGTCTTGATGCGCTCGCCGCGGGTCTTCGAGCGGGCGACGACGGTCACGTAGGCCTCCAGGTTGCCCCGCGTCGGGTCGAACTTGCGCAGCACCGCCGCGTCCTTGTCGAGGATGTGGGTCCAGACCTCCTGCACCAGATCGTCGCCGTCGTGCGCCCCGAGCGTGAAGCGGCCGCGCTTGCGCAGGGCGTAGCGCACGGTGCGCCGGATGATCGGCATCAGCCACTCGACGAGGTCGCGCATCGCCCGCCGGTCACCGCCGAGCGCCTTCTTCAAGAGATCAACGCCCGCGTCGACGGCCACCGACATGGCCACCGTCAGCAACCAGAAGCCATTCATTCGGACCCCTCCTTCCGGTCGACGTAGTCGAACTCGACCGCGTGCCAGCGTACGCCGCCCTCGTCTTCAGAGGTGGGTAGGGATTCGCCGGCGAGCCCTTGCAACTGCGCCTCGTCGAAGGCGAAGGCGACGTGCAGGCTGCGCTGACCGAGCCGGTCTCCGAGGATCCGGGTGATCGGCGCTTCGAGGGTCCACGCGCCGCCGGCACCGAACTGCCCTTGCGCCTTCGAGAGTTCGAGCTTGCCGCCCTCATCGACGAAGGCCCGGGCGGTGATGGCCGCGTCTGCTTTGGCGTCGAGGTCCTCGCCGGGCTTGAGGATCACCGTCACCGTCGCCTCGTTGTCGACGCGATACGGTCCTCCGACGGACGGCCCGCGGAGCGGCGACTCGTCCCCGCGGACCAGCTTTTGGGCGCCGACGACGTCGAAGACCGCGTAGCCCGGCGGCGGATCGACCGTGGGCCGCATCACGAAGAAGGCCACCGCCGCCGCCAGGCTCAGCAGGGTCACCGTCGGGGCGATCCACCGCTTCGGGGGCCGCACCGCGCGGGTGCCGTGCTTGACCGCCCAGGCCTGTACGAACGCGCTCGGCGCGTCCTCGAACTCGTCGATGAAGGCCCGCGCCGCCGGATCGGCCGCCAGCATGACTTCGGCGCGGGCGGTCTCCACCTCGTCGAGCTCACCGGCGCGCCAGGCCATCAGGAGCGCCAGATCGGCCTCCTCCTCGGGGGGGTCGAGCAGCGGCCCCAGGCCGCTGGCGAGGGCGTCGATGTCGTCGTCGCTGAGGGTCATTGCGCTTCCTCACAGTGTCGCAGGGATCGTTCGGGTGGAATCGGGATGTGCGGCCGGCCGACGAGGCGCCAGTTGTTCCAGCTCTCGTTGCCTGCGTCGAGCAAGGCGCGGGTCGCCGCACGCAGCGCCGGTCCCGGCCGATGGTCGCCGCCGTGCACGTAGAAGGCCTCGCTGAACAGCTTCGCGTGCTCGTCCCGCACTGGCCGATCGGTGGCGACGACCGCGCCGCTGCCCGCCACGAGCAGCGCCTCGGGCAGTCCGAGCACGTCGTCGCGGGTCGACAGCGCGTCGGCGCCGGTCTGACAGCCGTTGAGCACGACCAGCCCGGCGACGGCCTGTTCGAGCCCGAGGATGTCGAAGACGTCAAAAGGCTTCTTGCCGGCCATGACCAGATGCGTCGACCAGGGGTGATCGGGGATCGACTCGCCATGCCCCGAGAAGTGCACCAGCCGCGATGCCTTCAAGCTGCCTTCGAGCTTCGGGCCGGTCGCCGCCTCCCGGGCGAAGAGGCGCGAGCCGGGCAGGGTCCGCGCGAGCCACTCCCCCTCGGCGTAGGCATTGCCCAGCTCACTGGTCGGGTCGGCCAGGATCGTCGGTGGTCCGCACGGGATCTTGCGTTCGGCGACGAGCAGCTCGCCCGCCGGCAGCAGGGAGACCGAATACGGCCGATAGTTCGCCGCGCGGAAGGCGACCGCCACGACGTCCGGGTGGCCGCCCGCGACCACATACAGATGCGCGGTGCTCCACGGCGGCGTGGGCAGGGTGTCGTCGTCGACGAATTCGGGCAGCGGGGTGGTCTCGTAGGCCGTCGCGCTGGCCCACAGCGCGACCCGGCCGCCATCGCGCCGGGCCACCACCATGATGGTCTGCCCCGGCTCCAGCGCCGCCTGGACCTGCGCCGGGTCGACCCCGGTCAGCGGCAGCTCGGCGTCGAGGAAGTCGGCGACCGCCTTCACCGCAGCCCGCTGACGCGCCTCCGCCCTCTTCAGCTCGCGCTCCGATGCGCGCTGAGCCGCGCCCGCCGTGCGGCGAATCCGCTGCTTCAGGGCGCGGATCTCGTCGGCGATTTCGGCGATCCGCCCGCGCAGCCCACGCAAGACGTCGCGCTTGTCGGCGTCGAGGCTGTCGGCGAGTCGAGCGGCGAGCATCGTGCGCAGGACGCGGCCCTGGTTGCGGTCGGCCAGGGTGAACGCTCGCCGCAGGCTCCTCTGGTCGCCCCGCTCGATGGCCAGCGTCAACGAGGCGCGCAGCAGCTCGGCCCGGTCGTCGAGGAATCCGATCCGCTGCTCGAGCGGGTCCGTCAGCGCAGCCAGCCGCTTCAGCCGCGTCCGGGCTCGGGCGAAGTGCGTCTCGGCGGTCTGCAGATCACCGGCGGCGCGGGCCGCCTGTCCCAGCCCCAGCGCTGCCCGCCAGCCGTAGTCCCCGCCGTGAACTCCCCAGTGCGCCACCGCCGCCGCCTCGGCGGCCTCGAAGGGCGCCCGTGCCTCCGCCCAGCGCCCCTGAGCCAGCTCGAGCCGCCCCGTCAGCAGCGACGCGAACCCGCGGATCTCGTCGGCGGCGCTGCTCGCGAAGGGCGCGATCAACGCCGCCGCGGTCGACCAGTGTCCGTCGAGAAGCTCGACGAGGGCCAGATTGAGCTGTACGTGGGCCCACGCGCTCGACCGGGTATCGGCCAGGAGGGCCGCCGCCTGCTCGAAGAGCCGACGGACCCGGCCGAAGTCACGGGGGATCGCGCCGCGCTCCATGGCTTGCAGCAGGACGAAGCCGGCGTTGCTCGCGAAGCTCGCCCGGGTCTCGGGATCCAGCGTCGGGATGTCGACCAGCGGCTCGATCAGCTCGACCGCCGCCCGATGGTTGCCGAGGGACTGCGCCAGCGCCGCTCGGATCTGGCCCGTATTGGCCGCCAGCTCGTCCACGGCCGGACCGGCGCGCTTGATGAGGTCGGTCACGGCGACGGCCGCCGCGTGCGCTTCGCGCCAGCGCGCGGTGAGGTAGTACAGCTGCAGGGAGACATCGGTCAGGCGCAGGCGGGCCTCGGCGTCGAGCTCGGCGGCGATCGACCGCGCCTCGTCGAGGTACGCCGCGGCGGTGGTGAAGTCCGAGCGGACCAGCGCCCAGAACGCCGCGGCGCACAACCGGCTCACCCGCTCCGACGGCACGCGCTGGCGCGCCGCCAGCTCGGCCGCGCGGACGTAGGCCGCCTCGCTGACCCGGCGGTGATCTTCATCCGGGCCGCAGAGGCTCTTCGCCTTGTTCGCCGCCAGGAGGGTCGCCCACAACGCCACCTCGTCTTCGCTCTGTCGATCGACGATGGTCGCGATCTCGGTCTCGCTCGCGCAGCGCGCGGCCTCGTCTTCGGGGTCGCCCTCGACCTCCGCGGCCAGCGTCACGATCCGGGCCACCGCCGGCAGCTGCTTGGGTGGCCTGCGCCATTCGGCCGGCCAGCGGGCCACGGTGAAGCCCGCCTGGCGCAGCTGCAGCTCGCCGGGGCTGAGGGGCGGATCGTTCTCGACGACGAGGAAGTTCATCTCACCCCTCGCCTCGGTCCGATGATCCAGCGGGAAGATACGGCCGTCGGCGTCCACCCAGCGCAGCGCCAGCCCGAGCGGGCTCGGCACCCGAACGATCGGCCGCTGCTCGTCGTCGAACCAGCGGACCGGCCGGCCGTCGCGCAGGGCGATCGCCCGCCGGCCGTGCAGCTCGACGTCGGGCATCGGTCGCTGCGCCGCGGCCGATGCGCTCGGCTCTTCGGCAGCGGAGACGCCGCCCAGGACGATGGCGACCAGCCAGAGAGCATGCAGTGGGGCACAACGCATCGTCTGGTGCTACGTGAGCCGACGCGACGTGTCCAGGGATCGGGGTGTTTCATGGGTCTATCAACCACTTACGGCCGGCTCGATACCGCTCAGAACCACGGCGACGCGGCGGCCGCCGCCGAGCCCACCGCGAGGCTCGCGGCCACGGCGGACGCGCTCAGGAGCCAGCGGGACCGCCGGCGGCTGCGCTCGCCCGGCGCGCGACTGCGCCGGACCGAGCCGGTGCCGTCGCCGCCGTCCCGGGCCCGCTCGGCCTCGTGCTCGGCGAAGCGCGCCAGCAGCTCGGCGCTCGGCGGGTCGATGAGCGTATCGTCCTCGCCGCCGAAGAGCCCGGTCAGCTCGGCGAGCGCGGCGCTCATCGCCCGCGGGTCGGCGAACCGCGAGCTGGGGGACTTGGCCATCGCCCGGGTGATGACCGCGCTCAGCTCGCCGGTGGGGTCGACCTCCAGCGGCAGCCGCGGCACCGGATCGACCGCGTGGCCGAGCAATACGGTCTCGAGCGTGCCGCGGAAGGGCGCGTGGCCGGCGAGCATCTCGAAGAGCACGACGCCGAGCGAGTACTGGTCGGCCGCCGGGCCCACCGGCAGCTCGGCCAGCGGCTCGGGGGCCATGTACAGCGGGCTGCCGAGCATCCAGCCGGCCTGGGTCAGGTCTTCGTCGTCGTCGTCGAAGCCGTCCTCGCGCCGGGCGAGGCCGAAGTCGATGAGGGTCACCTGCTCGTGCCCGAAGCCATCCCGCCGCAGCAGGATGTGGGCCGGCTTGATGTCCCGGTGCACCACGCCGTGGCGGTGGGCGACGGCGAGGGCGTCGAGCACCTGCCGGGCGATGTCGAGCGCCCGCGCCGGCGCCAGGGCGCCCTCGGTGTCGATCACCCGCTCCAGCGAGGTGCCCTCGACGAGCTCTTCGACGATGTACAGCCCGCCCGACTCGGGGCCCTCGTCACGCAGGGTGCCATAGCGCAGGAGCCCGACGATCGACGGGTGGTCGAGCAGCTCGAGGGCCCGCACCTCGCGCAGGAAGCGCATGCGGTGCTGCATGTCGTGGGCGTTGGGGCCGGTCAGCAGCTTGACCGCCACCGACCGGCCCGATGGCCGTTGCTCTGCGCGGTAGACGGTGCCTTGCACCCCGGCCCCGAGGCGCTCGACCAGGTCGAACTCACCGGCGATGGTCCGGCCGATCCAGGGATCGACGGTCTCGGCGGCGTTCGGGGCGGCGACGGCGGGGTCGGAGTGGCGCATGATGACCTCGGGGGCGGAGGGTTCGTCGAGATCTAGGGCGGGCGACGGATTTTCTTTCGTTGGCGGGCCATGATTTTTCGATCGAGATATCGGGGGCCTTTCCGATCGGCCCCGGCGGTTGTCGCCGGGCGACGCCGATGCCAAGATGCGGCCACGACAACCCACGGGAGCCCTCTGATGCGTATCGTCCTGCTGTCCCTCACGATGCTCGCCCTCGCCGTCGCCTGCGGTCCCAACCCCGAGCCCAAGCCCGACGCGCCGGCGGAGGCCACGAGCAGTGACCCCCGGCCGATCATCATCACCTGCGGCTCGTGCCGGGTGGAGGTCTGCTACGACACCGCCAACCCCGAGCGGCTCGGCAACGTCAAGCTCGACCTGCGGCCGACCGCCGACGGCGAGCCGCTCGTCGGCGACTGGCAGGCGGCGCTGCTCGAGCTCGAGCCCCCGTCGGGCGGCGCGCAGGGCCTCGCGCTCAAGACCGACGCCTGGAAGGACAGCGGCCCGATCCTGGCCTCGGTGAAGGACCCCAAGCTGCAGCCGGTCTCCGGCGGCTGGGCCAAGGCCAAGGCCACGCTGACCCTCACCTGGAAGGACGGCAAGCAGGTCCGCTCGCACAAGTTCACCGCCAAGGACGGCCTGCGGGTCAACGTCATGTCCTGCAAGTAGGAGTCTGTAGTGCATAGCCCGACACATCGCCCAGCACGGTCCCGTTCACCGATTTCGGTGTCGTCAGGCGCTCGACATACGTCGAGTATCTCTGCGGCCCTCCTCCTTGAACTCGGCGAACGGCCCCGCACCGGGCTCGGTCGTCTACGCCCTACAGCCTCCTAGTCCGGCCCGTGTCGCACCACCCTCAATCGGCGGCGGTGGTGGTCGGCGTCGACCACTACCCCGACCCGGCCATCGCCGATCTGCGCGGCGCGGTGGCCGACGGCCGGGCCATGGCCCGGCTGCTCGTCGAACACTTCGGCTTCGCGCCCGATCGCGTCGTGACCCTCTTCGACGAACGGGCGACCGCCGCCCGCATCGAAGGGGCCGTCGACTGGCTGGCGCGCACCGTCGGCCCGGAGGGCGCGGCGGTCTTCTTCTTCGCCGGGCACGGGGCGCAGCGCTTCGACGACTCGGGGGACGAGTCCGACGACTTCGACGAGACCTTCGTGCCCCACGACAGCGGCCGCGGCGCGCGGCCCGATCGCGACCTGACCGACGACTGGATGCGCGTCCGGCTCGAGCGGCTCGCCAAGCGGGCGGCGAGCGTCACCGCCATATTCGACTGCTGTCACTCGGGCACCATGGGCCGGGCGGAGGGCTACACCGGCGTGCGTGGGGCCGCGCCGGTCAAGGGCCCGCGGCGCGCCCGCGGACCGGCCCTGCGCCGCGCCGGCGGCGACCTGCCCTATGTGCTGCTCGCGGCGGCCGCCGCCGACGAGGCGGCCCACGAGAAGACCGTCGGCGAGAAGCCGCAGGGGGTCTTCACCCGGGCGCTGGTCGGCGCGCTGGCGGCGAGCACGGCCCGGGACTCGTGGCGCACCCTCATCGCCCGGGTCGCCGACGACGTCGGCCGGGCGCAGGCCGAGGGGCAGCGGCAGACCCCGCAGCTCGAAGGCGCCCATCGCGATCGACGGCCGTTCTCCACCGCGCAGCCCGAGGCGCGCTGGGCGCCGGCCGAGGCCGACGGTGGGGGCATCGCGGTGGCCCTCGGCGCGCTGCACGGCGTCGCGATGGATACGGTGCTGACCATCGAGCCCATCGGGGGGCAGACAGGCCCGCTGAACGCCCGGGTGGTCGATCTGGGGCCGTTCTCGTGCCGCTGCGTACCGCTGGACGGGCGAGCGGTCGACGGGCCGCTGCGGGCCTTCCCGCCGCCCCAGCGGCCGTCTCTCTGGGATCTGACCGCCGATCCGACCTATGCCGCCGACCCGTTCGACCTCGTCTTCGACGCCAGCGGGCTCGTCGACGACGACGGGGCGCAGGTGGTGCACGCGGGCGACGCGCTGACGCTGACCTTCGACAATACCGGCAACCGGCGGGTGCACGTCGCGCTGGCGGCGATCGACGTCGACGGCCGGGTGCGGGTGCTGGCGCCCGAGCCGGGCGGCGAGATGCAGATCGCGCCCTTCGGCCGCCACGCCGAGATCATCGAAGCCGAGCTGCCCCGCGAGCGCCCGGGCGGCATGCGCTGGCGGCTGGTGCTCGTCGTCAGCAGCGCGCGCTTCGACGCCGGCCTGCTCGAGACCGCGGCGCGTACGATCATCCCCCCGATAAAGAATCTGCTGCTGGCGCTCTATCCCATGGTGGTGCGGGTGCTGCCCCCGCCCGAGCGCTGAGCCACCGGAGACGTCATGCCCGAAGAGAGACAGCGCGCCGAGGCCGGCGCGAAGCCCGATGAGTCCCGCGCCGGCTGGCGGGCCCTCATTGTCGGCATCGACCGCTTCGCCCGGGTCGGCGGTCTGCAGGGCGCCGCCCAGGACGCCGCGCAGGCCGAGGCGTTCGCCCGCGAGGGCCTGCGCATCCCGCCCGAGAACATCACCGTGCTCACCAACGAGGCGGCCACCCGCGAGGCGGTGATCGCGGCCCTGCGCGCGCTCGGCGACGCCGAGCTGACCGCCGACGATCAGGTGTTCGTGCACATCTCCAGCCACGGCACCCGCATGCTCGACCCGCTCGACCAGAGCCCCAGCGGCTTCATCGAGTGCCTGGTGGTCTACGACAGCGGCCCGGGCGGCGCGTGGCACATCCCCGACCTGACCATGGGCGCGCTTTTCGACCGCGTCACCCGCAAGACCGAGCGGCTGACGGTGGTGATCGACACCTGCCACTCGGGCTCGGCCACCCGCAGCAACGTGCGGCTGACGAACACCGACAAGCGCTCGCCGCCGGCCGACCTCGACGCACACATCCGCGCCGAGGGCTCCGGCGTCCTCGACGGCACCATGCGCTATGTGGTGCTCGCCGCCTGCCAGGACCGGGAGCTGGCCTTCGAACACCACGAGCGGGTCGGCGACCAGACGATCGTCTCGGGGCTCTTCTCACGCTTCCTCTATCCCGCGCTGCGCGCGGCGCGCAGCGACACCTCGTACCGCATGCTGATGGAGCGGGTGGCGGTGCAGGTCAGCGGCCGGCAGAGCCAGCACCCGCTCTGCGAGGGCCGCGCCGATCGGGCGATCTTCGGCGGGGCCGACGTGCGGGTCGACCGCTTCTTGACGGTGGTCGGCGAGCGCATCGGCAGCGTCGCCATCGACGGCGGCACGCTGCACGGGCTGCGGCCGGGCGACCGCGTGGCGTTCTACGGGCCCGAGCTGCGCACGCTGGACCAGCTGAAGGCCGGCGCCGACGACGTACCGGTCGAGCCGCTGGCCATCGGTACGCTCACCGCGGTGGACAGCACCCGCAGCAGCGCGCGTATCGAGCCGCCGCCCGAAGGCCGGCCGGCGCCCGAGAGCCTGATGTTCGCCCGCGTATTGCGCGAAGGGCCGCTGACCGATGGCGGCACCGTGCGCTTCGAGGTCGAGCCCGGGGCCCGGCCGCTCGGCAAGCCGCCGCACTACATCCAGTGGCGGCTGGCCGAGCCGGGCGAGGTGCCCGACACCGTGGTGAAGGTGGGGCACACGCAGATCGAGCTGCTCGACGCCGCCGGCCACCAGCGGGTCTCGCCGCAGCCCCGCTCGGGCGAGATCTGGGACAGCATCTCGATCATCGCCCGGGTCGATCGGCTCAAGCGCCTGCGCAACCCCGACCGCGGCTCGCTGCTGCAGGACGGCTTCGAGATTCGGGTGCGGCGGCTGGTCGACGATCACGACGCCCGCAAGAGCCCGGTGATCGAGCCGACGCGGGGGCGCGTCGTGCTGCCCTACGATCCTGGCGCGCCGACGACCTGGTACATGACCGAGCTGATCAACCGCACGACCCGCACCGCGCGGCCGCATCTGCTGCTGCTCAACGCCGACTACAGCGTCGTGCCGCTGCTCTCGCAAGCCTCGGGCGCGCGCGCGGTGGACGACGGACGGGCTGTCTTCGTCGGCCATCGAGACCAGTCCCAGCGCTTCGCCGCGTTTCTGCCCGGCGACGTACCCGGCGACGCATGGTGGGTCCGGGCCGACAATACCTTGCTGCTGCTGGCGAGCCGGCGACCGATCAACGTCGACCTGCTCCGCCAGGGCGGGATCCGCAGCCAGCCGCCCCAGGGCCGCACCCCCGAGCGCGACAGCCTGACGAACCTGCTCGCCGACTGCGCCGCCGGCCGACGCATGCTGCGTCGACGAGCGCCGGAGGACTGGGGCGCCCAGCACTTTCAGATCACGGTGCTGCGCCGCCCCGCCGAGGTGCGTCCGGTCGGCGCGGGCGCGCTGCCCATCGGCCTCGGCTTCGACGCCGCCGGCATCGAGGGCACCCTCTGCGCCGCCGAGTTCGACCGGATGGCGCTCTTCACCCCGCTCGACCGCCCGCCGCTGGAGTCCTTGTCCGTCGCCGGCCTCGAGCCGGTGCTCTCACCCGCCCGCGGGTCGGGCACCTCGCCGCTGGTGGTGCGCGTCGTCGGCAAGGCGGCCCCCGGGGCGAAGCTGACCCTGAAGGTGCCCACCGAAGATCAGCCGCTGGTGCCGGTGGCCTTCGATCGCGCGGGCCATACCGTCGTCGGTCGACCGGGCGGGCCCGGCGAGGCCGTCTTCGACCTGCCTACGGCCTTCGACCGCCCGTTCCTGCTGGCCCGCCCCCGCTCGAGCTCATGACCGCGCGCCCGATCCACCTCGCCCTGCTCGCGCTGGCCGCCGCGTGCAGCGATCCGCCGCCCGCGGCCCCACCGGCCGCCGAGACGCCGCCCGCCGAAGCGGCCCCCGCGGCCCCGACCGGCCCGACCGTCGCCGAGCGGCGGGCCCGATTCGAAGCCCGCCCGACGGTCGACCTGCCCGACGACCTGCCGCCCGCGTGGCGCGGCTACGCCAAGGCGCTCGACGGCCGGCTGGTCGAGGCGCGGCACGCGGTGCGCAGCCACCCCGGCCGCGCCGGCTATCGCGCGGTCTCGCTGACGATCCGGGTCTTCGGCCTCGACGACGCCGTCCGGGCGCGGGTGCACGGCGCGCTGGCCGGGCTCGATCTGCCCGAGCTGCCGCCGCTGGCCGACGCCGGCGAAGACTTCTGGCGCGGCGAGGTGATCGTCGATGGGCCGGTGCGCTGGCGGATCGACATCGGCCGGCTGGTGGCCCCGCCCGGCGAGCCCCGAGAGCAGATCGTGGCCCTGGAGTGGACCCGCGAGCCGCCGCCGGCCGCGCCGGACGTGCGCGACTGCCGCAAGCCCCCCGCGGTGCCGGCGCCGGCGAGCGCGCCGGCGTGGCTCAGTCGCACGACGAGCAAACGCACCACCCGCCGCCGGGTCACCGCCGAGATCCGGCGCACCGCGAAGGCGAAGGCGATCGAAGAGCGCATCGAGCTGCGCATGCTCTTCCGCAACAGCTACGCCCACGACGAGCACCTGCGCCATCTGGCCGAGGCGGCGGCCAAGGCCGGCTTCACCCGGGAGGGTGACGCGGGCACCCGCCAGCGCTGGGCGCACCCCGACGGCAGCCGGTTCACCTTCGCGCCGGAGACCGCGGGTGATCTGAAGCTGGGGTGCACTCTGGCGGGGCCGGCCTTGCGGCTGACGCTCACCCGCTCGGGCGGCTGAGCGTCGGGCGGGCGGCGGGCGGCGGGCGGTGAGAGGCAGGAGGCGGGCGCTCGACCGCCCGTCAGAGGGCCTTGATGCTGGTCAGGATCTTGGTGATGGCGGCGTCGTGCTTCTTGCCGGCGCCCTTCTCGCTGAAGCCGATGAGGACCAGCGCCTTGCCGTTGGGCGGCACCACGATCGCCAGCCCGACCTCGATCGCCTGGCCCTCCATGGTGCCGGTGCCCTCGGCTGCGAAGACCGGCATGCCGTTGGCCTTGCCCTCCTGGGGCTCGCCGCCCTGGAAGTTCTTGATGCCCATCTCGTCGAGCATGCCGTCGAGCTCGTCCATCATCGCCTCGAGCGCCGGCTGATCGACGCCGAGGAAGATCGCGAAGACGGTCTCGTCGGGCGAGATGGTGCTGACCATCGGGCCCTGCATCTCGGTCTTCCACGCGTCGGGCAGGTGGTACTGCACCCCGGCCTCGGGGTGCTCGATCTCCTTGGCGAAGGCGGGACCGGCGACGAACAGGGCGGCGAGGCACAGCATGAGGGTACGCATCGGATGACTCCTTTGTCGTTGTGTGATGCGGGGTTGTGATGATTTCTGCTGGGAGGCGCGCAGGCTCGGCCCCCAGTCCGCAATCAGAATCGAAAAAAGTGTCAAGCGGGCTTTACAGCCGCCGTCGGCGCGCGGGCGACACCCGACGCATCGGTTGACTCCACGGTGCTGCGGCCCTACACTCCCATGCCCCTCGTCCGGCCCCTTCCGGCCGGGCGCCACTCCAGCCGGGACGTCCGATGCTCGAGACCATCAGCAAGGGATTCCGCACGGTCAAGAACCGCTTTCAAGGCAAGCGGGAGCTGACCGAAGAGAACATCACCGAGGCGCTGCGCGACATCCGCATCTCGCTGCTCGAGGCCGACGTCGACTTCAAGGTCGTGCGCGGCTTCATCGGCCGGGTCAAGGAGAAGGCCCTCGGCGAGGTGGTGCAGATCAAGGCCGGCGCGGGCGACGACCGGCGCGAGGTCAAGCCGGGCGATCACTTCGTCAAGATCTGCCAGGACGAGCTCGAGGCCCTGATGGGGCCGGTCGATACCGGGCTGAACTTCTCGGCGGGCATCACCACGGTGATGATGATCGGCCTGCAGGGCGCCGGTAAGACGACCACCACCGGCAAGCTGGCGCAGTGGCTCAAAGATCAAGACCGCCGGCCGATGCTGGTGGCCGCCGACATCTACCGCCCCGCCGCGATCCAGCAGCTGCAGGTGCTCGGCGAGCGCCTCGACGTGCCGGTCTATCACGAGGCGGGCAAGCAGCCGCCCGAGATCTGCAAGAACGCGCTGGCCTACGCCAAGAGCCGCGGCCGCGACGTGGTGCTCTTCGACACCGCCGGTCGGCTGGCCATCGACGAACAGCTCATGGGCGAGCTGGGCGAGATCAAGAAGCTGACCAGGCCCGACAACGTCATGCTGGTCGTCGACGCGATGATCGGTCAGGACGCGGTGCGCACCGCCAAGTCGTTCGACGAGCGCATCGGCATCGACGGCTTCATCATGACCAAGCTCGACGGTGACGCCCGCGGCGGCGCGGCGCTGTCGATCAAGGCGGTCACCGGCAAGCCGATCAAGTTCCTCGGCATGGGCGAGGGCCTCGACGCCCTCGAGGAGTTCCGCCCCGAGGGTCTGGCCAGCCGCATCATGGGCTTCGGCGACATCGTCGGGCTGATGCAGGACTTCGAACGGGTCGTCGACGAGGAGAAGGCGGAGGAAGACGCCAAGAAGCTGCTGTCGGGCAAGTTCGACATGTGGGACTTCCTCGAGCAGATCCGGACCATCAAGAAGATGGGCAGCCTCGGCGAGCTGTTCGAGAAGCTGCCCTTCTTCGGCGACGGCATGCCCGAGGGGCTGTCGATCGACGAGTCGGCGCTCGGTCGCATCGAAGCGATCATCCAGTCGATGACCAAGCAGGAGCGCTCCAAGCCCGAGCTGATCGAGAAGGAGCCCGGGCGGGCCCGGCGCATCGGCAAGGGCTCGGGCACCGAGGCCAAGGAGGTCACCGAGCTCGTCGGCCGCTTCAAGGGCATGCGCACCATCATGGGCGCCATCGGCTCGCCCGGCGGCGGCAACCTGCTCTACAAGCTGCCCGGCTTCAAGCAGTTCGCCCAGATGCAGCAGCTCAAGGGCATGGATCTGGGTTCGGTGATGGGCCAGTTCGGCGTCGACCCCGGCGCGGGCGGCGGCGCGGGCGTCGGCGGCGGCCTGCCCGGTCTGCCGGGCATGGGCGGTATGCCGGGCATGCCCGGAATGCCCGGCATGGGCGCTGCGCCTTCGCCAGACATGATCCACGAGATGCTGCCCGGTCTGCCCAAGGGCTACCTGCCGCCGGGCACCCCCGGTCGGGCGCGCAAGAAGACCGCGCAGGCGGCCAAGGCCAAGCGGCAGGCGCGCAAGAAGAACAAGCAGGCGCGCAAGAGCCGCAAGAAGCAGCGCAAGAAGTGACCGATACGCCGCGCTGCCCGGCGCACCCGGCGGCCGAGGCCGTCGCCGCCTGCGTGCAGTGCGGGCGCTGGGTCTGCGCCGACTGCCGGCGGGTCGACGAGGACGGCCTCGGCGGCTGCACGGAGTGCGTGCTCGACGCGGGCGACCCGCCGCAGGATGACGCCCCGGCGCACGAGACCCCCGACGCCGTCGCCGCCGGCCCAGCGGCGGTGGTCGAGCCGGACGTCGAGCCGGCCGACCGTCCGCCCCCGCCGAGCCCCCGAACCCCGCCCACATGGGTCGAGGCCCCGCCGCCCGAGCCCGAGCTGCACGTCGTCGGGCCGACGCCGGTCCCCTGGGAGAACGGCGGCCGCCACAGCGATTTGCAGGCCTTCGTGCTCACCGCCCGCGCGGCGTTGCTGGGTCCGGCGCGATACATGGCCCGCATCCCGTGGGCGCGCGGCGACCTGCGCACGCCGCTGCTCTTCGCCCTGCTCGCGGGCATCATCGGCCAGTTGGGCTTGATGCTCATCACCCGCTTCGTCGGCCCGCCGGCGGGTATGACCGGCGCCGCGGGCGGCTTCTCCCAGCTGCCGGTGGGCAGCGCGCTGGCCACCGCGCCGCTGCTGCCGCTGATGGTGGCGGTGTCGATCTTCGTGGGCTCCTGGCTGGCCCACGGGATGCTGCGCCTCTCGGGCGATCCGCCGCGGCCCTACGAGGCCACGTTTCGGGTCTACGCCTACGCCGAGGTCTCGTCGCTGCTGCTGCTCGTGCCGTGGATCGGGCCCTACGCGGCCCGCTTCGCGTTCGTCTTCCTGCTGCTGACCGGCTTCCGCATGGCCCAGGGCGCCGGCTTCTCGGCGAGCCTGCTGGCGATGGCCCCCAGCGTGGTGTTGATGTGGGTGCTGGTCTGACGGGGGCCGCGTCCGATACCATCCCGACAGGCGGTCCCGGCGAGCGACGCCGGGCGCGAGGGAGGCGTGGATGCGTTCGGCGGTGATCGGCGGCGGCAGCTGGGGCACGGCCCTGGCCAGGGTGCTCTGCGACAAGGGTCCGGTGACGCTGTGGGCCCGCTCGAAGGAGGTGGTCGAGGGCATCAACCGCGACCACAAGAACCCGCGCTACCAGAGCGAGATCGAGCTGCCGGCGCACCTGAGCGCCACGAATACGCTGGCCGAGGCCCTCGACGGGGCCGAGCTGGTCTGCGTCGTGGTGCCGAGCCACGCGATGCGCTCGGTGATGGGCGAGGCCGCCGAGCACCTGACGCCGGGCGTGCCCATCGTCAGCGCCAGCAAAGGCATCGAGAACCAGACCCTCAAGACGATGGAAGAGGTGCTCACCGACGTGCTGCCGCGGGCGTTGTGGGCCGATCTGGCCTATCTCTCGGGGCCGAGCTTCGCCCGGGAGACCCTGCTCGAGATGGCCACCGCGGTGACGATCGCCGCCCGCTTCATGCCGGTGGCCGAGGCGGTGCAGGAGGCGTTCAGCACGGCGTACTTCCGCTGCTACACCACCGAGGACGTCACCGGCGTCGAGCTGGGCGGCGCGCTCAAGAACGTCGTCGCCATCGCCAGCGGCGTGGCTCACGGCCTCGGCCTGGGCCATAACAGCCGGGCGGGCCTGCTCACCCGCGGGCTGGCCGAGATCAGCCGCCTCGCCGTGGCCCGCGGCGCCAACCCGCTGACCCTCAGCGGCCTGGCGGGCATGGGCGACCTGGTGCTCACCTGCACCGGCAGCCTGTCGCGCAATCGCTCGGTGGGCGTCAAGCTGGGCCAGGGCGAGACCCTCGACGAGATCCTGGCCGGCATGAACCAGGTGGCCGAAGGGGTGCGCACCGCCCGCAGCGCCTACAACCTCGCCCGCCGCGAGGGGGTCGAGATGCCGATCACCACCGAGGTCTACCGGGTGCTCTACGAGGGCAAGAGCCCGGCGAAGGGCGTGGCCGATCTGATGGGCCGCGACCTCAAGCGGGAGCGGACCTGATGGCCCGGCTGCTCATCGTGCTGGGGCTGGCGACCGCGTTGGCGCCGGCGGTGGCCGGGGCTCAGGCCCGGGTCCGCACCGACGGCATCGCCCCCCGCGCCGCCGACTTCTACCCGGCCAACGACCGCGAGCGCGCCAAGAAGGCCAAGATCGACGAGATCTTCGGCGTCTTCCAGGTGCACCCGCCGCGGCGCCACCCGTCCGAGCGCGTGCGCACCAAGGGCCGCGCGGTGCAGATCGAGGTCTGGCACCCGGTGGGCGGCAATACGGACGTCGAGCTCAAGACCCGGGCGGTGCAGTGGTTCGTCTTCGGGCGCACGCAATACGCCGAGGGCGTGCGCGGCGTCTTCAGCGAGTTCCCCGACATCACCGATGTGCGCTTCGCCTTCACCGAGATCATCCGCCCCGACGAGAAGGGGCGTCGCCGCTCGGCCCAGAAAGACAAGGTCAAGCGCTACCTGCTGCTGCACCTCGACCGGCGCACCTTCGAACGGCTCGACATGCAGAAGCTCACCGGCTGCGTCGAGCGCGGCGACTGCGCCCGGGAGTTCCGCAGCCTGTTCAAGGACGCGCGCTTCGACCGCCGCTACACCCGCAAGGCCCGCCAAGAAGACTGACCCCATGCAGGACATGCCGTGAGCGAGACCTGGACCATCGCCCGGGTCCTCGATTGGACCACCGGCTACTTCAAAGACAAGCAGATCGACAGCCCGCGGTTCGACGCCGAGCTGCTCATCGCCGACGCGCTGGGCATCGACCGCATGCGGATCTACCTCGATCACCACAAGCCGCTGCGCCCGAGCGAGCTGAGCGAGATCCGCGCGCGGGTTCAGCGCCGCGGGCGCTACGAGCCGGTGGCCTACATCACCGGCAGCCGCGGCTTCTGGAGCATCGATCTGGCGGTCGATCGGCGGGTGCTGGTGCCCCGGCCCGATACGGAGCGGCTGGTCGAGCGGGCCATCGCCCGGCTGAAGGGCATCGAGGCCCCGCGGGTGGCCGACATCGGCTGCGGCAGCGGCGCCATCGCCCTGGCCATCGCGCACGACGTCGCCGACGCCCGGGTCATCGGCGTCGACCGCTCGGCGGACGCGCTGGCCGTCTCGCGGCACAACGGCGAAGCTCTGGGGCTCGGCGACCGGGTCGAGTGGCGCGAAGGCGACCTGCTCGGGCCGCTCGGCGAGGCCGACGGCCCGCTGCAGCTCATCGCCAGCAACCCGCCCTACATCCCCACCGGCGACCTGGCCGGGCTGATGCCCGATGTGCAGCACGAGCCCCGCGCGGCGCTCGACGGCGGCGCCGACGGGCTCGATCTGGTGCGGCGCCTGATCGCCGACGCCCCGCCTTTGCTGGCCGAGGGCGGCGCGCTGCTGATCGAGATCGGCCACGACCAGGGCGCAGCGGTCAAGGCGCTGGCCGAGGCCGACGGGCGCTATACCGACGTGCAGATCGTGCAGGACTACGGCCGCCGCGATCGGGTGCTCGAGGCGACCCGCGCCTGAGTCGTCCGCGGCCCGCTCCATCGCGCTGCTGCAGCGGCGCTTCCCGATGCGCTACTCGACCCGCGCCGCTTCGAGCAGGAAGGGCCCGCCGGTATTGACCGGGTGGTCGACGAGCACCGTCCAGGCGCCGGCTTCCAGGTCCAGCTCCAGCTCGACCAGATCACCCGCTCGCTCGGCGACGGCGCCGGCCACGCAGCTGTCGCCCAACGCCGCGCAGTCGCTGGACACCGCCAGCGCCAGCCGGGCCCGC
This sequence comes from bacterium, assembly GCA_030427205.1. Lineage (GTDB taxonomy): Bacteria > Myxococcota_A > Bradymonadia > UBA7976 > UBA1532 > JACKDM01. The sequence goes on from JAUHXC010000011.1 coordinate 201,097, forward strand.
GCTCCGCTGGTGGCCGTCAGCCGCACCCGGGCCGCCTCGGCCAGCTCGATACGGAACAAGAGGTCGGGGCCCACCGTCGGCACGCCGGTGCAGCCTTGCACCGCGGCGTTGGCCTGCCGCCGCGCGGTGGTGCTCACGTAGCGCCCGGGCACCGCCAGCGGGATCGCGCTGGCGCAGTTCTCGCCGGCGCTGGTGGGGCCGACGGTGACCAGGAACGACCCCTGCGCCTCGCCGCGGCCGTCGACCACCAGCGCGAAGCGCCCGCCGCGGATGAAGTTGAGTGCCGCCGCCTCGGGCCGCCCCACCGGCTCGTCGCTGGCGTAGGCGTCGCCCAGGCATTGGCCGCGCATCGCGCCGGGGCAGTCGGGCGCGACCCAGAAGAGCGGGTCGTAGGCCGGGTCGAGCGGGGCCACGCCGACCACGTAGGGCCCCATCGCCGGCACGTCGAACGCGAAGACCTGATCCGGCCCGTTGGACTCGCCGAGGCACGCGGCCCGGTCGTAGTCGTTCACCAGACCCAACGTGCTGCCGAGCACCGGCACGCCCGGCTCGATCGGGATCGCGCCGGCGCACGCCTCGCCGCCGCAGACCCCGCCCTCGTCGATGCGCCCGTCGCAGTCGTCGTCCAGCCCGTTGCAGTCCTCGTCGAGCGCGGCGTCGGCGCTGCCCCCGGGCGCCGACGAGCAGCGGGTGCCGCCCGCCTCACCGCATTCGAACACGCCCGCGCCGCAGAGCCCGGGCGCTTCGCACGGGTCGCCGAGCCCCAGGCCTTCGTCGATGCGCCCGTCGCAGTCTTCGTCGAGCCCGTCGCAGCTCTCGGCCGCCGAGGCGTCCATCGGCCCGCCGGGGTGGGTCGCGCAGACGATCTCTTCGTCGCGGCCGCACGCGGTCACGCTGGCCGGACACTGGCCCAGGGACGGGCACGGCTGGCCCAGCTCGATGCCCTCGTCGGAGACGCCGTCGCAGTCGTCGTCGCGGCCGTTGCAGCGCTCGACGCCGTCTTCGGCGCTGCCGCCCGGATCGGTCGAGCAGATGATGCGCCCGCCCGGCCCGCACTCGAAGACCCCGCCGTCGCAGGGCAGCGCGCCCTCGCAGGGCTCACCCAGGCCGAGCCCTTCGTCGACGGCGCCGTCGCAGTCGTCGTCGGCGCCGTCGCAGACCTCGGGTGACGCGGGGCTCGTCGAGCCGCCCGGCGCGCTGCTGCAGCGGGTCGCGCCGTTGGCGTCGCACTCGAGCAGCCCCGCGCCGCAGTCGAAGGGCCCGGCGCAGGCCTCGCCGACGGCGAAGCCCTCGTCCACCGCCTCGTCGCAGTCGTTGTCGACCCCGTCGCAGATCTCGGCCCGGCCCGCCGCCTCCGAGCCGGTCGGATCGGTCGAGCACACCGTCGCCCCCACCGGATCACACTCGATGGTGCCCGGTCCGCAGCGCCCCTCGCAGGCGTCGCCCGCGCCGAAGTCCTCGTCGGTCTCGCCGTCGCAGTCGTCGTCCAGCCCGTTGCACGCCTCCGCCGCCGACGCGTCATCGGCCCCGCCCGGATCGGACGAGCAGCGCAGATCCCGTGCGTTGCGACACTCGACGACGCCCGGCCCGCAGACGCCGACCCCTTCGCACGGCTCGCCGAGGCCCAGATCTTCGTCGACCCGGCTGTCGCAGTCGTCGTCGGCGCCGTTGCATTGTTCGGCGGTGGGCTCGACCTGGCCCATGCACGGACCGAAGAAGCCGTCGGCGCCGCAGGTCTGCATGCCCCGGCGGCACAGCCCGATGGTCGCCCCCTCGCCGCACAACCGGGTATTGCCCGGCACACACTCGCCGCCGTCGGGCTGCCCCGCGTCGACGGCCACGTCGACCGGGTCGACGGCCGCGTCGAGCGGCGCGCCATCCGGGACGGGCAGCACGTCCAGCGCCCCGTCGGTCGGGATCACCGGCGTCTCGTCGGGGGCGCAGACCCCATCCACGCACGACTGCCCCCGCGGACAGTCCGCGTCGACGCACCCGTCGGGCGCGACCGCGCTGGCGCAGCCGCCGAGCCACAGCCATACGCACACCCACACCAGCCGGACGGCCCGGCCCACCGTTCTCATCGCGCCTCTCCCCCTCGTCGACGATGCCGTCTGACATACCAGAACATGCCCGGCGCACGCCGCTGAAAGGCCGCCCGGCGCAGCATATGCGCTTGACACCCCTCGGACGTTCGAATAGTTTGCGCGTTCGGCGGATGGCAGTGCCGACATAGCTCAGCTGGTAGAGCAGCTCACTCGTAATGAGCAGGTCGTCGGTTCAAGTCCGACTGTCGGCTCCAACCCCATCCGCCGCACCATCCGATGATTCGACCCCGAGAGCCATCGAACGCGACCGCCCGGCGGCCGCGTATGGGGTCGATCTGTCCGCGCGGCCGGGGTCCCGGTGCAGCGCTCGGCCCGCTGCTGGGCGCCGCCCTGGCGCTGCTCGTCGCGCTGCCCGCCGTCGCCGCGCCCCCCGGGCTGCGGCTGGTCGTCATCGACCCGGGCCACGGCGGCACCAACCTCGGGGCGCCCTCCCGGGTGCACCACCCGGTGCGTTACGAGAAGGAGTTCACCCTCAAGGTCGCCCGCAAGGTCGCCGCCCGCCTGCGCGAAGCGGGGGTGACGGTGGTCATGACCCGCGAGCGCGACCGCGACATGTCGCTCAAGGCCCGCATCAGCCTCGCCAACCGCCTGCGGGCCGACGCCTTCGTCAGCATCCACCTCAACGCCACCGAGGTGCCCGGCCCCACCGGCCACGAGACGTTCTTCCTCGCGCTCGAGGCCACCGACGAGGCGGCGAAGCGGCTGGCCACGTTCGAGAACCGCGACCCGGTCGCCGTCGAGGGCGACGCCACCGCGCCGGTGCCCGACGACGCGGTGGGCGACATCCTGCTCGACCTCACCCGCGAGCGGGCCCACCACGACGCGCAGCGGCTCGCCGAGCTGATCCAGCGGCGGCTGACCCCGCAGAGCCCGTTCAAGAACCGGGGGGTCAAGCAGGCCCCCTTCTTCGTGCTGATGGGGGCCGCCATGCCGGCGGTCGTCACCGAGATCGGCTTCATCAACCACCGCGCCGAAGGGCGCTACATCACCAGCGAGAAGGGCATGTCGGCCATCGCCGAGGGCATCGCCGAGGGCATCCTCGACTACGGTCGACTCGTCAACGCCCCGCGCAGCCGCCCCGCCTCGCCCCCGACCCCAGGAGACCCATGACCGCCCAGCCCCAAGGCCGCCCCGACGGGCGCAGCCCCGATGTCCTGCGCCCGGTGCGCATCGAGCTCGACGCCCAGCGCGGGCCCGCCGGCAGCTGCATCATCCACTGGGGCAATACCCGCGTGCTGTGCGCGGTCAGCGTCGACGAGCGCACCCCGCACCACGTGCAGAGCGGCGGCTGGCTGACCGCCGAGTACTCGATGCTGCCCGGCGCCGGCAGCGAGCGGGTGCGCCGCCAGCGCAGCAAGGTCTCGGGCCGCACCGCCGAGATCCAGCGGCTCATCGGCCGCAGCCTGCGGGCGGTCGTCGACCTCGGCCGGGTCGGCACCCGCACCCTGTGGATCGACTGCGACGTGCTCGACGCCGACGGCGGCACCCGCTGCGCCTCGATCACCGGGGCCTATGTGGCGCTGTGCCTCGCCATCCGCAAGATCGCCAAGGCCGATACCGTCAAGCCGGCCTACCCCCCGCCCGTCGCGGCGGTCAGCGTCGGCCTGCACCGCGAGAGGCCCGTGCTCGACCTGTGCTACGCCGAGGACCGCGACGCCGAGGTCGACCTCAACTTCGTGGCGACCGCCGACGGCATCGTCGAGATCCAGGGCACCGCCGAGGGCCGCCCGTTCACCCGGGCCGAGCTCGACGAGATGTTGCGGCTGGCCGAGAAGGGCACCGCCGAGCTGATCGCCCTGCAGCGGGCGGCGCTGGCCACGGTGGGCATCGACCCGTGAGCCGCCCGCAGACCCCGACCCTGGTCATCGCGACCGGCAACGCGCACAAGCTCGACGAGTACCGCGAGCTGCTGCCCGGTCTGCCGCTCGTCGGCCTCGATGGCTTCCCGCCCGGCCCGCCGGTGGTCGAAGACGCGCCGGACTACATCGGCAACGCCTTGATCAAGGCCCGCGCCGGCCACGCACGCAGCGGCCGGCCCACCCTGGCCGACGACAGCGGCATCGGCGTCGCCGCGCTCGACTGGGCCCCCGGCGTGCGCAGCGCGCGCTATGCCCCCGGCAGCGACCGCGACCGGCTCGAAGCGCTGCTCGCGGCCACCGCCGACGCCGAAGACCGGCGGGCGCGCTTCACCTGCGCCATCGCCATCGCCGGCCTGCCCGAGTCGGCCCTCGACGGCCCGCTGCCCGACGGCGTGCAGCGCCACGGCGACTGCCTCGTGGGGCTGGGCACCGTCGACGGCACGCTCACCCGAGCGCCACGGGGCGAGAGCGGATTCGGCTACGACCCGATCTTCCGACTGCCCGACGGCCGCACCGCCGCCGAAGTGGGCTCCGCCGAGAAGCACGCCATCAGCCATCGCGGCCGCGCCACCCGGATCGTCGCCCCCGTATTGCGCCGGATCTTTTTTGGTTGACGGCGGGGGGGTCGATGTATAGCCTTCCGCGTCTCCGAGTCCCCCGGACGGGGTGTAGCGCAGTCTGGTAGCGCACCAGTTTTGGGTACTGGTGGTCGGAGGTTCGAATCCTCTCACCCCGACCATCGGACTCGGACGGCTCTTTGACAGTCGGTCGGTCGAGGCCGCGCAGTTCATCGGGTGGCCGCCCACACGGCGCCGATGGTCCGTGCGAGGGCGAGCAAGTGCGCGCCTGTAGCTCAGTGGATAGAGCAGCGGCCTTCTAAGCCGTCGGTCGGTGGTTCGAGTCCACCCAGGCGTACCGTGTGGAGGATGTAGCTCAGTTGGTTAGAGCGCCGGTTTGTGGTACCGGATGTCGCGGGTTCAAATCCCGTCTTCCTCCCCAATTCTTCTCTCGGTGGCCGGGTGTGAGCGTCCGTAGCTCAGCTGGATAGAGCGTCGGACTTCGAATCCGCAGGTCGCAGGTTCGAATCCTGCCGGACGCGCCACAGCATGCCCTCCGGGGGATGCGAGCCCGCCGCCGACCGTCGAGAGCAGGCCCGATCCGGGCCATCGTGGGCCATTAGCTCAATTGGCAGAGCAACGGACTCTTAATCCGCAGGTTGAAGGTTCGATTCCTTCATGGCCCACCCCCGCCCCGACCCGCCATGCGCGGGTCGGGGCGGTGCTCTCGACCCACGGCACCGACCCCGGCGAGGCGCGTACCGCCCTCCTCCTCCTCCTTCGGGCCATTAGCTCAATTGGCAGAGCAACGGACTCTTAATCCGCAGGTTGAAGGTTCGATTCCTTCATGGCCCACCACATCCTGCGAGGGTGGCGGAACTGGTAGACGCACTGGATTTAGGTTCCAGCGGTCGTGAGACCGTGGGGGTTCGAGTCCCCCTCCTCGCACCGATCGACCGTCCCGACGTATCGCTCGGCCCGACGCCTCGGCATCGGGTCCCAACCCGCCACAGGACCGGGCGTCCCGGCGCCCCTGCAAGACCACATATGCAACTCGAGATCGAAGAGCTCGGCCCCGTTCGCAGGCGCGCCCGCATCGAGGTGCCCGCCCCCCGTGTCGATTCGGCCTTCTCCGGGGCCTACAATCGCATCGCCCAGCGGGTCTCGCTGCCCGGCTTCCGCAAGGGCCGGGTGCCGATGAGTCACCTGCGCAAGCGCTATGGGCGGCAGGTGACCTCCGACGTCACCAATGAACTGCTCGAACAGGGCTTTCGGACGCTGATCGACGAGCACAAGCTCAGCCCGCTCGGCCAGCCCGAGGTCGACCTCGAGCCGGCGAAGCAGGGCCGGTCGTTCGTGGCCACCCTCACCTTCGAGGTGGCCCCGACCGTCGAGCTGCTCGACCCGCAGAGCTACGCCGTCGAGCAGGAGAAGTGGACCGCCTCCGAGGCCGTCGTCGACCACGAGCTCGAGCACATCGCCGAGCGGGTCGCCGCGTTCGAAGACGTCACCGACCGCGAGATCGCCGAGGACGGCGACCAGGTCGTGCTCGACTACCGCGGCGAGATCGACGAGGTGCCCTTCCCCGGCGGCACCGCCAGCGACGCCACCCTCGAGCTCGGCAGCGGCCGGTTCATCCCCGGCTTCGAAGAGCAGGTCGTCGGCCAGAAGGTCGGCGAAGACTTCGCCATCGAGGTCGCGTTCCCCGAGGACTATCCCAGCGCCGATCTGGCCGGCAAGCCCGCGGTGTTCCACTGCACGCTCAAGGGCCTCAAGGCCAAGGTCGTGCCGGCCATCGACGACAGCCTCGCCGAGAAGGTGGGGCTCGAGAACCTCGCCGACCTCAAGGCGCGGGTGAAGGCCGACATCGAGAACCACTTCAACAGCCAGTCGGCGGGCACCGCCCGCGACGCGCTCAAGGTCGAGATCGGCAAGGCCTACGACTTCGAGGTGCCGCCGGTGCTGCTCGAGGCCGGCCTGGCCGACAAGCGCAACAGCCTGGTGCGCGAGGCGATCCAGGAAGGCGTCGCGCGCGAAGAGGCCGAAGAGAAGGCCGACGCCGCGCTCGAAGAGCAGCGTGACGAGGTGGTGCGCGCGTCCCGGGCCGAGATCGTGCTCGACCAGATCGGCGACGCGCAGGACATCAGCGTCTCCGATCAGGAAGTCGACATGTACGTCGAGCACATCGTGCGCCAGACGGGGCAGTACGGGCCGCGATTCCGTCAGGTGTACGCCGATCCGAATCGTCGGGCCGGTCTGCGGCGTCGAATGCGTCAGGACAAGGTGCTTGATTTTCTCCTGACCAAGGCTAACGTGACCGCGATCCCGAAGGATGTGCCCGAACACGACCACGGGCACGACGATGATCATGACCACGACCACGATCATGATCACGACCACGCGCACGATCACGGGGAACAGCCAGAGGACGCCGCCGAATGAGCAAGCCGGACTGGATGGAATTCGTACCGCGGGCCCTGATCCCGACGGTTGTCGAGCAGACCCACCGGGGTGAGCGGGGCTGGGACATCTTCAGCCGCCTGCTGAAGGACCGCATCATCTTCCTCGGTACGCCGATCGACGACCGCATCGCCAACGTCGTGATCGCGCAGCTGCTGTACTTGGAGAGCGAAGACCCCGACAAGGAGATCTCGCTGTACATCAACTCGCCGGGCGGGGTCATCACCAGCGCGCTGGGCATCTTCGACACGATGAACCACGTCAAGAGCCCGGTGAGCACCATCTGCCTGGGCCAGGCGGCGAGCGCGGGCGCGTTCCTGCTGTCGAGCGGGGAGAAGGGGCGCCGCTTCGCGCTGCCCCACGCCCGGATCATGGTGCACCAGCCGCTCGGCGGGGCGCAGGGCCAGGCCACCGACATCGAGATCCAGGCCAAGGAGATCCTGCGGCTGCGGGACGTGCTCAACAAGATCCTGGCCGACAATACGGGCCAGAGCCTGGAGCAGATCGCCACCGATACCGACCGCGATCGCTTCATGACCGCCGAGGAGGCCCGGGAGTACGGCATCGTCGACACGGTCATGAGCCGGGTGCCCAAGGGCTGACCGCCGGCGACGTCCGCCGGGCACGGGGGCGGACCTGCGCGGCGTCCCCGTCCGCCATCGTTCGAACGCGCCCACCGAGGAGGCCTCTGTGGCCCAGCACCGCGACGACAACAAGGGCAACCTGAGCTGCTCCTTCTGCGGCAAGAGCCAGAAAGAGGTGAAGAAGCTCATCGCCGGGCCCAGCGTCTACATCTGCGACGAGTGCATCTCGCTGTGCAACGACATCATCGCCGAGGAGCTCGAGAAGAGCGATGGCAGCGGCGCCCGGATGACGGTGCCCAAGCCGAGCGAGATCAAGTCGGTGCTCGACGAGTACGTCATCGGCCAGGACAAGGCCAAGAAGGTGCTCGCCGTCGCGGTGCACAACCACTACAAGCGCATCGAGACCCGCCTCGGCCGGGATGACGTCGAGCTGCAGAAGAGCAACATCCTGCTCATCGGGCCGACCGGCTCGGGCAAGACCCTGCTCGCCCAGACCCTCGCCCGTATCCTCAACGTGCCGTTCTGCATCGCCGACGCCACCAACCTCACCGAGGCGGGCTACGTCGGCGAGGACGTCGAGAACATCATCGTCAACCTGCTGCAGGCCGCCGATCACGACGTCGAGAAGGCGCAGCGGGGCATCATCTACATCGACGAGATCGACAAGATCAGCCGCAAGAGCGACAACGCGTCGATCACCCGCGACGTCAGCGGCGAGGGCGTGCAGCAGGCGCTGCTCAAGATCATCGAGGGCACGACGGCCAGCGTGCCGCCCAAGGGCGGCCGCAAGCACCCGCAGCAGGAGTTCCTGCAGGTCGATACGACCAACATCCTCTTCATCTGCGGCGGCGCCTTCACCGGGCTGAGCGAGGTCATCGAGAAGCGGCTCGGCAAGTCGTCGATGGGCTTCGGGGCCGACATCTCCAGCCGCGAGAAGCGCGATACCAGCGAGCTCTTGTCGCTCGTTCAGCCCGAAGACCTCATCAAGTACGGCCTCATCCCGGAGTTCATCGGGCGGCTGCCGGTCACCGCGACCCTGCAGGAGCTCAGCGAGTCGGCGCTGGTGCAGATCCTCACCCAGCCCAAGAACGCGCTCGTCAAGCAGTACAAGCGCCTGTTCGATATGGACGGAGTGCAGCTCAAGTTCACCCCCGAGGCGCTGACCGCCATCGCCAAGAAGGCCCTGGCCCACAAGGCCGGCGCCCGCGGCCTGCGCTCCATCCTCGAGAACGCGATGCTCGACATCATGTACGAGGTGCCGAGCGAAGAGAGCGTCAAGGAAGTGGTGATCAACGAAGAGGTCATCCTGCGCAAGGAGCAGCCGCTGATCGTCTTCGAGAAGGACGCCCAGACCGGTTGACCGAAGACGGCGGCGACCCGACCATGGGCAACTGAATCTGCCCCACGACACCTAGACCGACGCGGCGCCCCCGCGGCTTGGACGGCCCATGTTCTTCAAAGGCGACGACGACTCCCCGACGACCAAGCGGGTCCTGCCCCTGCTGCCCCTGCGGGACATCATCGTATTCCCCCATATGGTGGTGCCGCTGTTCGTGGGCCGGGAGAAGTCCATCAACAGCCTCGAAGAGGCGATGGCCGGCAGCAAGGACGTGCTGCTCGCCGCCCAGCGCCTCGCCAAGACCAACGACCCGCGCCCCGACGACATCTTCCCGGTGGGCACCATCGGCACCATCATCCAGCTGCTGCGCCTGCCCGACGGCACGGTGAAGGTGCTCATCGAGGGCAAGCAGCGGGCGCGCATCACCGAGTTCGTCGAGACCGGTGATCTGTTCAAGGTCGAGGTGGAGCCCATCGTCGAGGTCCTCGACCCCGAGGTGGAGCTCGACGCGCTGCTGCGGCAGGTGCACGCCACCTTCGAGACCTACGTCAAGCTCAACAAGCGCATCCCGCCGGAGATGCAGGTCGCCGTCTCGTCGATCGAAGACCCGGCCAAGCTCGCCGACTCCATCGTCGCCCATCTGAATCTCAAGCTCGCCGACAAGCAGGGCATCCTCGAGACCGAGGACCCCGCCAAGCGGCTCGAGAAGCTGCTCGAACTCATGCAGGCCGAGATCGAGATCCTGCAGGTCGAGAAGAAGATCCGCTCGCGGGTCAAGAAGCAGATGGAGAAGAATCAGAAGGAGTACTACCTCAACGAGCAGATGCAGGCGATCCAGAAGGAGCTCGGCGAGCGGGACGAGTTCAAGAACGAGCTGCAGGAGCTCGAGGACCGCATCAAGAACAAGCGGATGAGCAAGGAGGCCACGCTCAAGGCGCGCAAAGAGCTCAAGAAGCTCAAGATGATGAGCCCGATGAGCGCCGAGGCCACCGTCGTCCGCAACTACATCGACTGGATGCTCTCGCTGCCGTGGTACGAGGTCAGCGACGACATCAAGGACCTCGAGAAGGCGCACGAGGTGCTCGAGGCCGACCACTACGGCCTCAAGAAGCCCAAGGAGCGCATCCTCGAATACTTGGCCGTCTACGGGCTCGTCGAGAAGATGCAGGGCCCCATCCTGTGCATGGTCGGCCCGCCCGGGGTCGGCAAGACCTCGCTCGCCCGCTCCATCGCCCGCTGCACCGGCCGCGAGTTCATCCGGCTCAGCCTCGGCGGCGTGCGCGACGAGGCCGAGATCCGGGGCCACCGGCGGACCTACATCGGCGCGATGCCCGGCAAGATCATCCAGAGCCTCAAGAAGGCCGGCACCAACAACCCGGTCATGCTGCTCGACGAGATCGACAAGATGAGCACCGACTTCCGCGGTGATCCCTCGTCGGCGCTGCTCGAGGTGCTCGATCCCGAGCAGAACGAGACCTTCAACGACCACTACCTCGACATGGACTATGACCTCTCGCAGGTCATGTTCATCACGACGGCCAACAACCGGCATCAGATCCCGCTGCCGCTGCAGGACCGCCTCGAGATCATCGAGCTGTCGGGCTACACCGAGTACGAGAAGCTGCAGATCGCCGAGCGGCACCTGGTGCCCAAGCAGGTCGAGCGCAACGGCATCGGCGAGGCCAAGGTCGAGTGGACCAGCTCGGCGCTGCAGCTGCTGATCAACCGCTATACCCGCGAGAGCGGGGTGCGCAACCTCGAGCGGGAGGTCGCCGCGGTCTGCCGCAAGATCGCCAAGGACGTCATCTCGTCGCGGGACCGTGGCGGCGTCGTCGAGGACTTCGCGCTCAAGGTCACCACCCGTCAGGTGCAGAAGTACCTCGGCTCGCCCAAGTTCAAGTACGGGGTCAGCGACCGCAAGGACGAGGTCGGGCTCGTCAACGGGCTGGCCTACACCTCGTGGGGCGGCGACCTGCTGCAGACCGAGTGCACCGTAGTGCCCGGCAAGGGCAAGCTCATCATCACCGGCCGCCTCGGCGACGTGATGCAGGAGAGCGCCCGGGCCGCGCTGAGCTATGTGCGCAGCCGCGCCGAAGACCTGGGCCTCGACCCGGACTTCTACCAGAAGCTCGACATCCACGTGCACTTCCCCGAGGGCGCCACCCCCAAGGACGGCCCCTCGGCGGGGGTCACCATGGCCACCGCGCTCGTCAGCGCCTTGTGCAAGCTCGAGGTGCGCCACGACGTGGCCATGACCGGCGAGATCACCCTGCGCGGGCGGGTGCTGCCCATCGGCGGGCTCAAGGAGAAGACGCTCGCCGCCAAGCGCGGCGGCATCCGCACGGTGATCATCCCCGGCGAGAACAAGAAAGACATCAAGGACATCCCCCAGGCGGTGCGGCGCTCGATGAAGATCGTGCTCGTCGAGCACGCCGACGAGGTGCTCGAGCAGGCGCTGGTCTACGAAGGCCCGCTGTGGAAGGGCCGGGTATCGAAGCAGATGGACGAGGCGGCCCGGCCGCCCCTCGACCCCGACCGCGCCTCTCCGAGCGCCTGAGCGGGTCTGCCGGCGACCGGCGGGGAGAAGCGCATCGGGGGCGGGTAGCTCAGTTGGTAGAGCAGCGGCCTTACATGCCGCGGGTCGCAGGTTCGAGCCCTGTCCCGCCCACCCATCGCTTCCCCTGCCGGTCACCCGGCGCCGGCGCGGGCGAGAAAATCACCCCGGGCTGTTTTTCTTTTTGACGTGCCCCCGAACCCCTGATAAATATCCGCCTCACCGCACGCGGTGCTGACTGATGGAGTCGTAGTTCAGTCGGTTAGAACGCCGGCCTGTCAAGCCGGAGGCCGCGGGTTCAAGTCCCGTCGACTCCGCTGAAACCCCGGATGCCTCAGGCATCCGGGGTTTCGCTTTTCGAAGGCGTGCGGGTGCGCCCTGTGAGGTTGGGCGCCGTGCGGGTGCGCGCCGTGCGGATGGGCGCTGCGCGGGTGCGCGCCGTGCCCGCCACGAAAAACGGCCACCCGAGGGTGGCCGTTCGTCCTGCGCGCCGCCGGCGGCGTCAGCCGGTATCGCCGTCCCAGCGCCCGACCAGCTCGTTGATCAGCGCCTTGTTGATCTGGCGTGGCTTTGCCCCCCGCCCCGGCCCCACCAGACCGTCGCGCTCCATCTGGTCGATGATGCGCGCCGCGCGGTTGTAGCCCAGCGACAGCCGCCGCTGCAGGTGGCTGGTGCTGGCCCGGCCATCGCGGGCCACGGTGCGCACCGCCTCCTCGTACATCGGATCCATATCCCCGCCGTCGTCGTCGTCGGGCCCCGACTCGTCGGGGTCTTCGAGGATCGACTCGTCGAGGTAGTCCGGCTCCTGCTGCGCCGAGATGAACTCCACGATCTGGTGGATCTCCTCCTCGCTGACGAAGGCGCCGTGCACGCGGGTCAGCCGCGACGTGCCCGGGGGCATGAAGAGCATATCGCCCTTGCCCAGCAGGTTCTCGGCGCCGTTGGTCGACAGGATCGTGCGGCTGTCGATGGCGCTCGACACCTGGAACGCGATGCGGGTCGGGAAGTTGGCCTTGATCACGCCGGTGATGACGTCCGTCGATGGGCGCTGCGTCGCCAGGATGAGGTGGATGCCCGCCGCGCGCGCCTTCTGGGCGATACGCGCCACGCAGTACTCGACCTCCTTGCCGGCGACCATCATCAGGTCGGCGAACTCATCGATGACCACCACGATGTAGGGCAGCTTGCTCGGCATGTCGTCCAGATCGGGCAGATCGGGATCGTCCGCCGGGCTCCACATGGGCGCGTCGTCGCTGCCCGCGCGGGCCTCGACCGCCGCCGCCTGCGCCCGCAGCACCTCGGCCTCCGCCTCGGCGCGCGCCTTCTCGAGCTTCTTGTTGTAGCCGCGCAGGTCGCGCACGCCGGCGTCCTTCATCAGCTCGTAGCGCCGCTCCATCTCGTCGACGGCCCACTTCAGCGCCATCGACGCCTTCTTGGGGTCGGTCACCACCGGCAGCAGCAGGTGGGGGATGCCCTCGTAGATGCTCAGCTCGAGCATCTTGGGGTCGACCATGATGAAGCGCACCTCTTCGGGGGTCGCGTGGTACAGCAGGCTGGTGATCATGCCGTTGACGCCCACCGACTTACCCGAGCCGGTCGTACCGGCGACGAGCAGGTGCGGCATCTTCGAGAGGTCGGTGACGTTGGCGTCGCCGTGGATGTCCTTGCCGAGCGCCATCGGCAGGTTGAGCTTCTTGTTGCGGAACGCCTTCGAGCCGATGATCTCCTTGAGGAAGACCATCTCCCGCCGCTTGTTGGGCACCTCGAAGCCGACGACGCCCTTGCCGGGGATCGGCGCCACGATGCGCACCTTGACCGCCTTGAGGGCCATCGCCAGGTCGTCGGCCAGGCCGGCGATCTTGCTGATGCGCACCCCGGGGGCGGGCTCGAACTCGAACATCGTCACCACCGGACCGGGGTGGATCTCGGTGACCCGGCCCTCGATGCGGAAGGTCGACAGCGCCTCGACGAGCTTCTCCGCCTGCTCCTGCAAGAACAGCGGGTCGACCTCGATCTGGGACGACTCGTCGTAGTCGAGGAAGCGCAGCGGCGGCTTCTTGTAGTCGTCGTAGCGGGTCAGCTCGGGCAGCGGCAGGTCGAGCGGTTCGTCCTCCGGGCGCTCGTTGGCCTTGCGCGCCTTGACCACCGGCTTGCCCTCGGGCTCCGGCGCGGGGTTCGGATCGGCCTCGGCGGCGCCCTCGTCGATCGACGCGGCGATCACGGTGTCGCCGCCGCCGTCGAGCGCCGCCTGATCGAGCGGATCGTCCAGCTGCACGCCGAGGGACTCGGCGTCGTGCACCTCGTCGCTCGCATCACCGCCCGCGTCACCGCCGAGCACGAAGCCCTCGTCGGCGGCGTCGTCGACGGCGCCAATGGTGAAGGGGCCCGAGGCCGCAGCCTGATTCTCGGCGGTCGCCGCGGCCTTCGCCCGGGCCTTGCCCTTACGCAACTTCTCGCTGCGGGCCTTCTCCTTACGCGCGCGGCGCCCCTTGAGCCGGATCAGCGGCTTGCGCTTCGGCTCGGCGACCTCCGGCTCATCGGACGTATCCGCCTCGGGCTCCTCGTCCTCCCACTGCTCGTCCTCATCGTCCTCCCACTGCTCGTCGGCCGCCGCGCGGGCCGCCCGCCGCTGCTCGCGACGGGCCTGCCGCTCGGCGCGACGCTCGGCGCGACGCTCCGCCCGCTCGGCGCGCCAGCCGGCGAAGCGCTCGCCCAGGCCGCTGCGCACCTCGCCCGCCCGCTCCGCCGCGCCGCCCGCCGCCGACCTGGCCCGGCTGGCCACCGGCGCGGTCGCCCGGCTGAAGAGGCGCACGATGCTGACCCGGGTGGTGAGCACGAAGGTCAGCGCGATGACCGCGTAGATGATGATGTAGGCCCCTGTCAGCCCGAAGAGCGCTTGCAGGACCTCGGCCCCGTAGGTGCCGATGAGCCCGCCGGCGTCGTGCCCGAGCACCATGCGCCCCGCCATCCACAGATGGGCCGCCATCGCCGAGCAGAAGACCAGCACCGGGTAGCCCACCGCGTCGGTCGGGCGGATGCGGACCCGCTTGCCCAGCATGAAGCACAGCCCGGGCACCGCCAGGGTCACCGGCAGCAGGAAGCCGGCCACCCCGAACACCCGCAGCAGCACGTCGGCCATCGACGCGCCCACCGGCCCGATGAGGTTGCGGGCGTGGCCGGTCGCCGCCGCCGGGCCATCGGGCGCGACATCTTCGGGGTGGAACGACGCCAGCGCCAGCAGCAGGCACAGCGCCGCGGCCATCACCGCGATGCCGAGCACCTCGTTGCGCAGGGCGTCGGCCTCGAAGTCCGACGCGCGGCGCCGGGGGGCCTCTTTGGCCTTGCTCTTGCTCCGGCGCTTGCGCCGGGTGCCGGACGATACGGCCTGCGCGTCGGCTGCCATGGATCCTCCTCGGGTCTCATCGCTGGAGTGTAGGATAATGTATACAATTGTCAACCCTCTCGCACATCGAGGCACATTGTGCTCTGGAAACCGCCCGCCGGTCGTCGCGCAGATCGCGGCGGCTTGATTTCCCCGCCGACGCCGCGCATGCTTTCGGCCAATCGTCGACCTGGAGACCGGCCATGGCCCTCGACCCCGACTTCCTCGCCGCGCTCATCTGCCCCGACTCCCGCGAGCCGCTCGCGGAGGCCGACGCCGGGCTGGTGGACAAGGTCAACCGCGCGATCGCCGACGGGCTGAAGAACAAGGGGGGCGAGGCGGTGGAGAAGCCGCTCGACGGCGGCTTGCTGCGCGCCGACGGCAAGGTGCTCTATCCCATCTGGAATGAGATCCCGAACCTGCTCGTCGACGAGGGGATCGCGGTCGACGAGCTGGGCTGACGGCGGTCGGGCGGCCCGCGGCGCTCAGCCCTGGCTGCTCGCCGCGCGGAAGGCCCGAATCGCGCCGGCCGCGTCGCCCGGGTGGCTCTCGACGGCCGCGCGCAGCCGATCGAGGCTGGGCGAGATCAGCTCGACGCTGGCCTCGGGCAACAGCTCGAGCTCGGGCTCGAGCATGTTCCAGTCGTTGCCGAGCACCAGCTCTTGCAGCAGCTGATAGGTCAAGCCGTAGTCGGGCAGGGTCGACTGGGCCATGAGGTAGTAGGTCAGCGCGACCTTGGGCTGGCGCATACCGTAGACGTGGATCTCGCCCATCGTCAGCATGTAGGTCACCGCCAGCTCGGGGCGCTTCTTGCGCCGCTGCATCTTGTCGATGAGCGCGTGGCAGGTCTCGATGGCCTCTTCCCAGTTCTCGAGCTCGAGGTCGAGCTTGAGCATCTTGTCGAGCAGCTTGGTCTCGTCGCCCAGCACCTGCCGGGCGCGGATGTAGCACGGGCGGGCCTTCTTGGGGGCGGCCAGCTTGCGCCAGTGCACATCGCCCAGCTTCTGCCAGGCTCGACCGCCGGCCTCGCCGGGCTGATCGACGAGCCGCTCGACGCACTCGGCCACCTCGGGCCAGCGGCTGCCCGCCGCGGCCAGCGCGGCCAGGGCCCGCAGGCTGGGGAAGTGGTTGTCGTCGTCTTCGAGCGCCGCCCGCAGATTGCCCGTCGCCTCGTCGCGGATCTCGGCCGGCAGGGCCTCGAGGATCGACGGCGCGCCCGGCTCGCCGGCCAGCTGGCGCGCGAGCTGCTCGACGAGGGTGCTCGCCTCCTGGGCGTCGCCCAGCGCCTCGCTCGCCGCCTCGTGCTCTTCGAGCACCGCCCGCCGCAGCCGGACGAGCGCGACCCGGTAGAACAGGGGTGCGACGAAGGTCGCCGGGATCCGCCCGCGGGTGGCCCCGAGCAGGTGCTCGAGGTCACGCTCGACGGCGAACCACGCATCGATGTCCAACTGCCTCGCGTCCATAGCGCGCAGTCTATCACCGTATCGGCCCGACACAACGATCTCTTGCCGGCGGTCTGCTCTGCGCCGCGGGCGGCCCGCGGGGTGATGCCCGTCTCCCGGGGTAGACGCGTCCGGGACGCAGGGTTACACTGCGTCGGCACTCATCCCCCTCGAGGAGCACCATGCGTCGCATCGCTGCTGCGTTCACCGCGCTGACCATCGCCGCGGGGCCCGCGCTCGCCACCGAGCCCGGCCAGACGATCGATCCGACCGCCGCCCCCGCGCCGGGTGTGTTGATCGCCCAGGCGGGCATCGACGCGCTCGACGCCGATATGGACGACGAGATCTCCCTGGAGGACTTGCAGAGGATCGAGTTCGACGAGAGCGCGCAGTCCCTCGGCGCGGCCATCGGGCTCAGCCTGATCCCCGGGGCCGGCTGGGGGCTGATGTACGCCGACAAGTCCGCGCAGTCGACGGTGCCCTTCCTGCTGTCGGCGGTGGGCTACTCGCTGGGCGCGATGTACATGGCCGGCCTCTTCGATGAGCAGGCCACCCAGATCTGCAACCATGTGCGCGACGGCCGGGTCGGCTTCGACGAGTGCGGGTACGGCGACATCGTCTTCGACCCCAACGTCGACCAGATCGACAACAACGACATCGACCCCCGCGACAACCAGAACCCGGCGCGGGCCTACTTCGCCACCAAGTCCGACTACGAGTACGCCACCCGCGGCGAAGACTTCGACGGCACCACCACCGGGCTGATCATCCTCGGCAGCACCTACGTGGTCACCACGCTCATCGGCGCGGTGTGGGCCGGCTCGACGGTCTACGAGTTCAACGAGCAGCTGCGCAAGGACATCGAGTCGACCGCCGGCCGCGACGCCGTCGCCCGCGCCGAGGACGTGCGGGCGAGCGAGCCCGCCGTCGAGGCGCTGCCGCCGCGGCCCTACTTCGGCTACACCGGCCGCGAGGGCGTCGTGGGGCTCGTGCTCGACTTCTGAGCCGCGCCCCTGCGCTGCCCCCTTCGCCGCGCCCGCCCGTTCGCCGCCCCGCCCGATCCGCCATTCCGTCTTGATCGCCCTGCTGCTCGCCATCGCCGCCAGCGCCACCATGGCCCTAGTGCTCAAGCTCTCCGAGAGCCGCGACCTCGATCGCTACGCGGTCACCGCCATCAACTACGTGATCGCCGCGGGCGGCGCGGCGCTGATGGGCCTGGGCCTCGACTGGGGCGCGGTCTTCGCCCCCGGGATGCAGCAGACCATCATCGACGCGGTGCTCTCCGGCGAGCGGGTCGCGCCGGCCCACGGGCCCACCTGGGCCGCCCGCTGGGGGCTGGTGACCGGGGTCTTGCTCTTCGCCGGCCTGATCAGCCTGCAGATCGCCATCCGGCGTCACGGGGTCGGGCTGTCGACGGCGATGGCCAAGCTGGGGGTGCTGGTGCCGATGACCCTGGCCATCGGCCTGTGGGGTGAGCACCCGCAGCCGGTGCAGTGGGCCGGCATCGGGCTGGCGCTGGCCGCCATCGTGCTGGCCAACTGGCCCGACGACGGCGACCGCTGGCGCGACGCGATCCGCCCGGCGCTGGTCGTCGTGCTCGTCTGCGTCGGGCTCTCCGAGTTCAGCGGCAAGGTCTTCCAGCAGAACGGGCACCTCGCCGACAAGCCGATCTTCCTCGCGGTGGGCTTCGGCGCCGCCGGCGTCATCGCCTGGCTGGTGGTCGCCGCGCGCCGTCGGCGGTTCGGGTCGAGCGAGGTCGCGGTGGGCATCGCGGTGGGCGTGCCCAACCTGTTCAGCATCGGCAGCCTCGTCGACGCGCTCGACGTCTTGCCGGCGGCGGTCGTCTTCCCGATCTTCGCCGCCGGATCGCTGCTCGTCGTGCAGATCGCCGGGGTCGTGGTCTTCGGCGAGCGGCCCGACCGCAAGGGCTGGGCCGCGGTCGCGCTGACCGGCGTCGCGCTGGTGCTCATCAACCTCTGAGCCGACGGTCAGCCGCGCGGCACCGGATTGCGCGGCCCCAGATCGCCCAGGACCCCGTCGACGATACGATCGTAGCCCAGGCGCCGCGCCCGGGCGGCGCGCTCGGCGCGGGCGCCCGCCGGCTCATCGGCGACGCTGGCCGCGCCGTGCACCAGCGCCGCCGCCAGCGCAGGCACCGAGCCCGCGGCGAAGAGCCGGCCGTCGGCCGGGCCGGTCAGCAGCCAATCCATCGAGCCGCCGTCCGCCAGCACGCCGAAGAGGCCGGTGCCCAGCGCCTCCTGGGCCGAGATCGACGGCCGCACGAAGACCGCCAGATCGGCCGCGCGAAACGCGTCCGCCAGCGCCTGCCGATCGCCGAACGGTCGCCGGTGCAGGCGCGCCCGATGTCGGCTGCTGTCGAGCGCCGCCGCCATCCGCCGGCTCACCGGGCCATCGTCGAAGCCCACGAACAGGCCATCCAGCGTCGGCGACCGGTCCATCGCCCGCTCGAGCCCGGCCAGCGCCATGGTCAGGGCCGCCTGCTTCTCGGGCGCAAAGCGCGACGAGACCACCGCGACCACCCGGCCGGCGTGGCGCGCCGGGCGCGGCGCCTCGACGAAGCCGAAGACCCGCGGATCGAAGCCCAGCGGCGTCGGCCGCAGCTTCGGCTCGGCCAGCGCCCGCAGCCGGCGGGGCAGCAGGTCGAGCACGATGCCCGCCGTCTCGGGGGTATTGCAGACCACGCGCTCGGCCCGCTGCGCGGCCAGGGCCACCGCCGGGCCGCGGATCAGGCGGTAGGCCAGGGCCAGCCCGCGCTCGCGCAAAGGCGCCGACCCGCGCCAGTCGAAGGCGTGCATCTGTCGGTTCTGGCCCATGAACGCCACCAGCGGCACGCCGGACAACGCCCGGTCGCGGGCCATGTCGACCCCGAAGCCCTGCGGCGGGCCGAACCACAGGATCAGATCGGGCGCGAAGCGGCGGACCGCGGGCGCCAGCGCCCGACTGTAGAAGAGGTGACGCGCGGGCAGGCCGTAGGCGGGCACCCGCTCATGGTGGCCTGACACCGCAGCGCGGCCGGGCGCACCCGGGCTGAAGACCCGGACCGTCTGGCCCCGGCGGACCAGCTCCTCGGTCCAGAGGTTCTCCTGATAGCTGAAGCCGGCCCGGAACGAGCCGCTGACCACCGCGATCCGGCCCACCGCTCAGGTGCCGCCGGCCGCGCCCGCTTCGCCGCGCTCGAAGATGAGGATGTACTGCCGCGACAGGGTCTCTTCGTCGCGCACCACCGCCCGATAGCCGGCGGCCTTCATCTCGGCCTCGACGGTCTCCGGCGCCAGCCGCATTGCCGGCGGCGGCCCCTTGCCTTCGAACTCGAGCTTGTAGTCGACGATCGCCACCCGGCCCGCCGGCTTCAGCGACGACGCGAGGCGGGTGAAGTAGGCCGTGCGGTCGCCGATGTGGTGGTAGGTATTGGTCAGCATCACCAGATCGACCGGCTGGGGGATGCGCGCGTCGTCGACGGTCGCCTCGATCGGCTCGACGTTGCTCAGGCCCATCTGCGCCGCCCGCTGGCCGAGGTACTCGACCATCTTCGGCGCGAGGTCGATGGCGTAGACCGTGCCCTCGGGCGCCTTCTGGGCCAGCCGCATCGCGAAGTAGCCGGTGCCGGCGCCGATGTCGGCGATCAGATCAGCCGGCTTCGGCGCGATCACCGCCAGCACGGCGTCGGGCTTCTGCCACGCGTCGCGCTCGGCGGTGTCCCACTTACCGGCCCACTCGGCCGGGTTGTCGAAGCGGTGGTGGTGGTGGCCGTGCTTCGCGCCGTGGTGGCCGTGCTTCTCGCCGTGGTGCATGTGCTCACCGTGGGGCTGGCTGGTCGGGGCGGCGTGCGTATCGCCGGCCGGCGCAGGCGCCCCGCCGCACCCGGCGAGCCACAGGCCCGCCGCCAGCAGAGCGAGCGGCGATACGAGCCACGACAGAGCGCGGTACTGCATGAGGGAGGACTGCATGAGGGGGGACTGCATGGCCGGCAGGCTGCACCATCGACCGCCCGCCGTCAATCGAGCGGAGCGCCCGGGCCGCTGTCATCCGGCCCGTCGGGCCCGCCGCGATGCCCGCGCTTGCCGCGGTGACCGCGCTTGCCGCGCTTGCCGCGGGCGCGCCGCTCGCTGCGCATCTGCTTGAGCTGGCTGCGCTGCTCGGGGGTCAGCATGCCGCGCACGTCGAGCATCAGCCCGATCTGGTGCTGCCGCAGGCGGGTCTCGAGATCACCCACCTCCTCGACCCGCGTCATCACCGCGCCCTTGTCCGGCGCGTCGGCGTCGAGGGCCCGCCGCAGCTCCAGCTTGGCCAGCTCGAGCTTCGCCTTGAGGTCGATGCCGATCTTCTCGGCCTGATAGACGCGGTCCTTGATGCGCGACAGGGTCGCGTCGTCGAGGCCGAGCCGGCCGGCGGCCCGCTCGAGCATGCGCAGGTTGAACTCGGCCCCCGGCCGGCCGTGGCCGGGCCCGCCGGGTCCCTTGCGGGCGAGGGCGGTGCCCGCCGTCGCCATGAGGAAGGCCAACAGCAGCGTGAGCGGGACGAAGAGCGTACGGGTCGGGCGGTTCATG
This sequence comes from bacterium, assembly GCA_030427205.1. GTDB lineage: Bacteria > Myxococcota_A > Bradymonadia > UBA7976 > UBA1532 > JACKDM01. The sequence continues at coordinate 221,947 of JAUHXC010000011.1, forward strand.
GCCAGTCCTCCGCGTAGGGGTCGTAGGGTTCGATGTCGATGAGGCCGGCGAGCACGGTGTACTCGTCGGGCAGGTACGCCGGGGCGCTGTCGGTCTCGGCGTCGGCTTCGGCGTCGTTCTCGTTGTCGGCGGCGCCCGTCTCGGCGGCCAGCGCCGCGCGCTGCGCCAGGGTCGGCACCGCCAGCGGGTCGGCCGGCAGCACCGTCGAGCCGCCGAGCCAGTCGGCGGCGCTGTCGTCCACCAGCCAGTCGAGCTCCGGCGACGCGTCGTCGAGCGCGGGCGCGGCGGCCATCGCCGGCAGCGCCACCGGCTCGCCGGGCGCGCCCAGCGGCTCGGGGGCGCGCAGCGCGAAGAGCGCCACCGCCGCCGCCGCGCCGGTCACCGCCAGGCCCCACAGCCCCCAGCGCCGCCGCTGCTGGCGCTCGATGCACGCCCGCAGCCGGGCGTCGAAGCGGGTGCGCTCGACCTCGGTCAGCGGCGGCGGGGCATAACCCCGGCGGATCTGGTCGATCAGCCGGCGGTCGGCGTCGTCTCGGATATCCGACGGGTTCATGCCGCCTCCTCTCGCAGATCGTTCAGCTCGGCGCGCAGCTTCTTGAGCGCGCGGTGCAGGTGGCTCTTGACCGTGCCCGGCGCTCGGCCGAGCACCGCGGCGGTCTCCTCGACGGTCAGCCCCTCGAGGTGGATGCAGGTGAACGCCTCCCGCTGACCGGCGGAGAGGGTCTGCATCGCCTGGGCGATGCGCTGCTGCATGCCCCCGTCGGGGGTCGGCGGCTCGATGGCGCCCTGGGGCACCTCGCCGTCTTTGCTCAGCAGGCCCAGCTTGTCGCGCACCCCGTGCCAGCGCTGATGGCTGCGCACCTGGCGCACCAGGATGCGGTGGAACCACGTCGACAGCTTGGCCTCGCCGCGGAAGCCGTCCAGCCCGCGCCAGGCCTTGACGAAGGCCTGCTGGGTCACGTCCTCCGCCGCCGCCCGGTCGCCGCCGAGCAGCCGCCAGGCCAACGCCACCGCCCGGTCGCGATGCGCGGCGACGAAGGCGTCGAAGCGCTGCGCGCGGGTCAGGTCGGCGGCCAGGGCGATCTCGGTCACGGGCGGCTCCATCGGGTTCATCGACTCAGAGGCGGGTGGCGGTGATGCGGTTTACGGGGGCTCGAAGAAAGGCGGGAACGCGACGAGCGCCGATGAGCTCAATCGGCCGTACGCCGGGCTACCAGCGCCCGGCTCAGCGCGCCCAGCTCGTCCAGCGACAGCGCCTCGCCGCGGGCCGTGGGGTCGACCCCCGCCGCTTCGAGCAGCGCCACCGGGTCGGCGCAGACCGAGCGCAGCGCGCGGCGGGCCATCTTGCGCCGCTGGGCGAAGAGCGCGCGCACCACCGCGCGATAGGCCTTGGGGTCGCCCACGTCGATCGCCGGCGCCGGCCGGCGCTCCATGACCAGCACCGCGCTGTGCACCTTGGGCGGCGGGTGGAACGCCTGCGGCCCCACCTGAAACGCCAGCGTCGAGATCGACCACAGCGCCGCCTGGGCCGACAGCGCGCTGGTGCCGCGCTCGCCGGGCGGGGCGGCGAGGCGGGCGGCGAACTCCTGCTGCAAGAGGAAGCACGCCCGGGTCCACGCCATGGGCGCCGCGAGCAGCCCGAGCACGATCTGGGTCGAGAGGTGGTAGGGCAGGTTGCCGTAGATCACCAGCGGGCCGCCGTTGGCCTCGGCCTCGGCGGCCCAGTCGACGTCGAGCACGTCGCCCTCGCGGATGGTGACCGCCTCCTGCCCGGCGAGCTCGCTCTCCAGCACCGGGATGAGGGTGCGGTCGCGCTCGAGGGCGATGACCCGCCCGGCGCGGGCGGCCAGGGCGTGGGTCAATGTGCCCACCCCGGCCCCGATCTCGAAGACCGTATCGCCGGCCCGCGCGCCGCCCGCCGCCGCGATGCGGTCGGGCACGCCCGGGGCCACCAGGAAGTTCTGGCCGAAGTGCTTCTTGGTCCACAGCCCGTGAGCCCGGAGGATCGTGCGCGGGTCGCGGCTCATCGGGCAGCCTCGAGGGGCCGGTGCAGGCGCCAGGACGCGATGGCGGTCATCCGGCGGTCTTCGGGGGCATGCCCCGGGCCGAGGGCGGCGATGCGGGCCTGGGCGTTGGCGAAGGCGGCCCCGGCGATCATCGCCGCGTTGTCGGTGCACCAGCGCGGCCGCGGCACTTGCAGCGCGACCCCGTCTTCGGCCAGGGCGTCGCGCATGCGCTGGCGCAGCACCGAGTTGCAGGCCACGCCGCCGCTGAGCACCACGTCGCCCGCGCCCACCTGCGCCGCCGCCCGCCGGGTGCGCAGCACGAGCTGGTCGACCGCCGCCCGCTGGAAGCTGGCGAGCAGATCGGCCCGCGCCTGCCCCTCGGGCAGGCCCTCGGCGGCGTGACGCTTGATCCAGGTCAAGACCGCGGTCTTGAGCCCGCTGAAGCTGAAGTCGAGCTGCGCCCGCGGGCCGCCGTCCTTGAAGCGCGGCTGGGGGAACCGGATCGCCTCCGGGTCGCCGGGGCGGGCCAGCCGCTCGACGACCGGGCCGCCGGGATAGCCCAGGCCCAGCATGCGGCTGACCTTGTCGAACGCCTCGCCGGCGGCGTCGTCCCGGGTATTGGAGAGCTGATGCACGGTGGTCGGGTCGTCGACCCGGTACAGCGCGGTGTGCCCGCCGCTGACCGCCAGGGCCACGTGGGGCCAGGCCGGCCCGGCGGGCTTCGGCTCGTCGGGGCGATGCAGGAAGACCGCGTGCAGGTGCCCGGCGAGGTGATGCACCGGCACCAGCGGCTTGTCGTGGGCGAAGGCCAGCGCCTTGGCCACCTGCAGGCCGACGAGCAGCGCGCCGACCAGCCCCGGCCCGCGGGTGATGCCGATGGCGTCGATGTCGGCCCAGGTCAGCCCGGCGTCGCTCAGCGCCTGACGCACCACGGGCACGATGTCGACGACGTGGTTGCGGCTGGCGAGCTCGGGCACCACGCCGCCGTAGCGGGCGTGCACCTCGATCTGGGTCGCCACCGGATCGGCCAGCACCCGGTGGCCGTCCTCGACGATGGCGCAGGCGGTCTCGTCACAGCTCGTCTCGATGGCGAGGATCTTCATGCCGGGCTCCGCGGTGGCTGTGGGTGGATGGGCTGCTCGACCAACGCTCGGGCGAGAAGATGCGCCGCGGGCGGCGTCAGTTGCCCAGGCCCGAGCGCAAACCCTTGAGGATCTGGGTCACGTCGGCGGCGTACTCCCCCTGGGGGGCGAGCTGCAGATAGCGCTCGTAGGCCTTGATGGCCCCCGGGATGCGGCCCAGATTCTGGCGGGCGTCGGCCAGGATGAGCTGCACCTCGGCGTCGCTGCCGTCGATGCGCGAGGCCCGCTCGGCGGCTTCGAGCGCGTCGCGGATGCGGCCCTGCTCGATGAGCGCCTTGGCGTAGGCCAGCAGGCCCGCCTTGTTGGTCGGGGCCAGCGCCAGCCCCTGCTCGAGCGCGTCGCCGGCGGCCTTGTACTTGCCCTTCTTGTAGAGGGCCAGGCCCTCGGCGATGAGCGCGCGGGCGTCGCCGGCGGGCGCGTCGGCCTTCTCGGCGGCTTCTCTGGGGGCCTCTGCCGGCTTCGCGGCCGTGCCCGCAGAGGCCTTCGGCGTCGCGCCGGCCGGCCGCTCGGCCCGGGGCGCGGGCTCGACCTTCGCCGGCGCCGGATCGGCCGCCGGCGGGGCCTCTGGAGCCGCTGGCGGGGCCTCGGGGGCCGCCTCGGGGGCTGCCGCCTCGTCGAAGCTCGGCACCGCCGGCGTCGGGCCGCCGCCCGGCTCGCTGGGGATGCGCCACTCGCCGCCGATCGGGGCGACCTTGCCCACCGGCTCGGCGGCGGCGAGCACCGCGCGATGCCAGCCGCCGTTGCGCGGGTTCTCGGGCAGCGGCATCGGCTCGACGACGTCGCGCAGGGCGAAGAAGAGCAGCGCCCCGATCACCGCCGCCCCGCCGATGCCCATGGCGATCCAGGCGATGCGCGGCAGCGGCTCGGTCAGCGGCTCGTCGTCGAAGAGCGGGTCGTCGGCCAGGGTCGCGTCGGCCACCGCGTCGCCGGCGTGGTCGAAGAAGGCGCCCTCGTGGTCGAGGTCGGCCACCGCGTCGGTCTCGGGCAGCGCCGGGAAGTCTTCGACCTCGGGCTCGGAGACCTCGGGCTCGGGGGCCATGACCACCCGGGCCGGGGTCGCCTTCTCGCCCAGGGCGCCCCAGGTGGAGGGCGGCTCTTCGACGGGCGGCGCGGAGGGCTCGGCGGGCAGGTCGCGGGGGCGCTGCAGGTCGTGGGGGCGCTGCAGGTCGTGAGGGCGCTGCATCACCCGCCGCGGCTCGGGCGCCGGCTCGTCGTGCACCGCCGGGAAGCCCCCGCTGGCCCGCTCGAGCAGCGCGTCGGCCAGGCTCGGGGCCGGGCCGGCGTCGGGCAGGGTGCCGGTGCTCACCGCCGCGGTCTCGATGCGCGGGCGGGCGTCCTCGGCGACCCGGATGATGCCTTCGAAGTAGAGCTGGCTCAAGAGCCCCAGCGCCACCAGATCGGGCAGGTCGGCGTCGTCGATGACGTCGAGCGCGGTGCGCCGACCGTCGAACATGCGCAAGAGCGCGTTGGCCTCGTCGGGCAGCTCGGCGAGCCGGTCGGCGAGCTCTTCGTAGTCGACCTCGAAGACCGACTCGAGGCCCGGCAGCTGCTCGCAGATGCGGTTCCACTCGTCGAAGCGGCGCATGCCCTCCATGAGCAGGGCCGCGGTGGGCGGCTCGAGCACCGGCGGCCGCTGGGGCTCGCGGAAGTCGATCTCGAAGTCGCCCGTCTCCCAGGTCAGCGTGCGGTAGACCGCGTCGGCGCCGCCCTGGGTGCCGGTGCTGGCGTCGATGAGGTGCCCCTTGCGGAACCACAGCGTCGCGTGGTGCCCCGGCCGGTCGATGCGCACCGTGCCGCTCTTCTCGCCCACCGACATCGTCTGGATCAGGTCGACGACGCCCATGTCGCCCAGCGAGCCGAAGAAGCGCCGGCGGGCGGGGGCCTGCTCGGCCCGCAGCCGGGCCTGCTTCTGCAGGATGGTGCGCACCCGGGCGACGAGCTCGCGGGTGTAGATCGGGCGGGTGAGGTAGTCGTCGGCCCCCAGCTCGAGGCCGCGCACCTTGCTCTCGACGGTGTCGTCTTCCGAGAGGAAGAGAAAGGGCACCCGGCTCAGCCGCGGGTCCTGCTTGAGCCGCGCGCACAGCCCGAAGCCGTCGAGCACCGGCAGGGTCGTATCGGCGATGATCAGATCGGGGGTCACCGCCGCGGCCCGGGTCAGCGCCGCCGCGCCGTCGGTCGCGGTGGTCACCGCGTGCCCCGCGTTGCGCAGCGAGACCTCCATCACCCGCAGGTGCTGGAGGTCGTCGTCGACCAGCAGGATGTTCGGCTTCGCCATCGAGGTCCCTTTCTGACGCCGACATATTGTGATGGCGGGGCGTCAGGGGCAAGGAAACCGCGTGCGCGAGGCGCGCCGGGTGACGCGCTGGCCCGTCAAGCGTCTTCGTCGCCCCCGCCGAGCAGCCCGAGCATCTGCCCGAAGCGGGAGCGGCCCTCCTGCTGCAGCGCCTCGCCGGTGAGCTCCGCGACTTTGCCGGTGCGGCCGCCTTCGAAGAGGTCGGGCGGGATCTCGTCGATGAAGCGGCTCGGGCGGCGGGCCTGGGTCCGGCCCCACTTGAGGCGCTTGCGGGCGGCGGTCAGCGTCAGCCGGCGCTTGGCCCGGGTGATGCCGACGTACATCAGCCGCCGCTCCTCGGCGATCTCGGCGGCGGTGGGCGGGGTGGCCTTCTCGCCCCGCGGGCGGCGGATGTTGGGCAAAAAGCCCTCTTCGCAGCCGACGAGATACACCGCGGGGAACTCCAGCCCCTTCGAGCCGTGCAGCGTCATCAGGCTCACCTCGTCGGTGGCCTCTTCGCCCTCGTCTTTTTTGTTGTCGAGGCTCAGCCTGGCCAGGAAGTCGGCCAGGCTGCTCTGCGCATGGCGCGCGCGGAAGGCGTCGAGGGCGTCGGCGATCTCTTCGAGGTTGTCCATGCGCTGGTTGACCTTGCGCACGTTGTCGTCGAGCCGGGTCAGGTAGTTGCGAAAGCCGAGCGTGCTCACCAGCCGGCGGCAGATCTGGCCGAACTGCGCGCCGTCGGCGGCGAACGCCCGGCGGTACTCGTCGACGAGCCCCGCCAGCGCGCTGAGGGTGTCGCGGGTCTTGCCCTTGAGCGCCGGGATCTGTTCGGGGGCCTCGACGAGCCTGAAGAACGGCACGTCCCGCTGGCGGGCGAGGTCGCCGATCTTGGTGATGGTGCGGTCGCCGATGCCCCGCGGCGGGTAGTTGACGATGCGCCGCCACGCCGACTCGTCGTAGGGGTTGCCGATGACCCGCAGGTAGCCGACGAGGTCGCGCACCTCCTTGCGGTCGTAGAAGCGGGTGCCGCCGATGATGCGATAGGGGATGTCGGCGGCGCGGATGGCCTCTTCGATGAGCCGGCTCTGGGCGTTGGTGCGGTAGAGCACCGCGAAGTCGGCCCAGTCCATGCGGTTGCGGTTGCGGGTGCGCAGCAGGTCGGTGGCGACGAAGTGGGCCTCGTCGTCGCCGTCGTCGGCGAGGCGATAGCGCAGCTTGTGGCCGTCGCCGTTCTCGCTCCACAGCGACTTGGCGTGGCGCACGGTGTTATTGCCGATGACCGCGTTGGCCGCCTTGAGGATGTTGTTCGTCGAGCGGTAGTTGCGGGTCAGCGCGATGATGCGCGCCCCGGGGAAGTGCTTGTCGAAGCCGAGGATGTTGGCCGCCACCGCGCCGCGGAACGCGTAGATCGACTGGTCGTCGTCGCCCACCACGCAGATGTTGGGTCGCGGCAGGCCGCGCACGAGCGCCTTGAGCATGCCCAGCTGCGCCAGGTTGGTATCCTGGTATTCGTCGACCATGATGTAGCTGAAGCGGCCCACCCAGCGGGCGGCGACCTCGGCCTTCTTCTGCAATATCCACCACGGGCGCACGATGAGGTCGTCGAAGTCGACGGCGTTCATCGCCCGCAGCCGCTGGGCGTAGGGGGCCATGACGTGGCTGACGACGGCGTCGAGCCCGCCGTGGGCCGCCTTGGGGCCCGAGAGGCGGCCTTTGAACCAGCTCAGCCGGCTGTGCACCGCTTTGGGCTCGTAGCGCTCGAGGTCGAAGCCTTTGTCCTTGAGCGCGGTGCGCACCGCGTCGATCTGGTCGCCTTCGTCGAGGATGGTGAAGCCCTTGGCCAGCCCCGCGGCGGCGAACTCTTCGCGCAGGAACCGCAGCCCCAGCGCGTGGAAGGTCGACAGCGCGGCGCCCTCGGCCCGCGGGCCGCAGAGCTGCTCGACGCGCTCCTTCATCTCGCCGGCGGCCTTGTTGGTGAACGACAGCGCCAGGATGCGCTGCGGCGCGACCCCACGCGCGAGCAGGTGCGCGATACGCATGGTGATGACCCGGGTCTTGCCCGAGCCGGCGCCGGCCAGCACCAAGAGCGGGCCCTCGGTGGTGACCACCGCCTGGTGCTGCTCGGGGTTGAGGCTGCTGAGGTCGATCATCGGGTGCGGGTCTGGGCTGGGGCGGTCGAGGCCACTGCGGGGATCAAGGCCACTGGGGCGGCGGCGTATCGGCGTTCTGCACCTCGCGCTCCTCGATGATGCGCCAGCGGGCCTCGACCTCCTGCCAGACCTGGGCGTAGGTCGCCCGGCGCACGGTGGTCTCGGGCATGCGGTACCAGCTCAGCGAGACGAGCACCTCGACGGTCTTCTCCTCGACGTCGGGCTTCTGCAGCCGCAGCACCTGGATGTCGGTGAAGTGCAGCCCCGCGGCGCTCGAGACGCGGCTCGCCAGCCACTCGGCGCGCTGCTCGATGGCGATGAAGGCCGAGGCGGCCTCGAAGCGGTTCCAGCGCAGGTGCTGGTTGTAGGTGCGTACGGCCTCCTTGAGGTCGATGCCCCGGTCGCGGGATCCGCAGCCGAGGCCCGGGACCGAGAGCAGGAGCGCCATCACGAGCAGCCAGCGCATGTGTCAGCCCTTCTTGCGCTTGATGATGCGCATCAGCCGTTCTTTGTCTTCGGCGCCGAACTCGCCGCTGATCACCAACAGCGCCAGGAAGCTCAGCCCGACGGCGGCGGCCACCGCCAGCGAGGCGATCTTGCCCATCGGCGGGATGAACAGGCCGGCGGCGACCAGCGCGCCGCCGATGGCCAGCACGCGGATGGTGGTCGACAGCGGCGCGGGCGCGCCATATTTGCGCCACAACAGCGCCAGGCCGGTCACCAGCCCGAAGGCGAAGGCGATGAGGGTGCAGATGCCGGTGCGCTCGAGCAGGTCGTGCAGGCCCACCGCGCCGGGCAGGATCGCGTAGTAGAGGCCGGCGGCCAGCGCGATCGTCAGCAGGCCCACGATCATGGCCTGATCGGCCCGACCGGCCGACATCAGCAGCGTATTGACGATGTTGAAGAGGCTGAAGCAGAAGTAGGCCGGCGCGAGCCACGCGAGGGCGACGACGCCGTCGGCGAAGCTCGCGGGCAGGAGCCCGAAGACCGCCTCGGGCACCGCGACGAGCACCACCGCCGCCGCCCCGACGAGGATCATCGAGTAGCGCAGCGTCTGGCGGATGTAGAGCCGGGTGCGCTCGCGGTCCTGAGCGAAGGTGGCCTCGCTGACCATGGGGAAGACGACGAAGGTGATGGCGATGGTCGCCTGCCACGGCACCCGGCTGATGTTGAGCGCGAGGCCATAGGTGCCGACGAGGCCGTCGGCGCTGACCTCGACGGCGCGGCCGCGGATCCACTCGAAGAGCGCGCCGCCGCCCAGCAGCCACTCGGCGCTCTGGTACATGTCGACCGCCAGCGGCTTGAGCATCACCACGTCGAGCTTGAAGATGAAGTTGAAGACGAGGGTGTAGCCCATCACCCAGGCGGCGAAGGTGTAGAGCCCCTTCGCCCGCGGGCCGTCGGGCAGGTCGCGGCCGACGCGCCAGATGGCGACCGCCATGATGATCAGCGCGGCGGTGGCGAAGCCGCTGAACGCGCCGATGACCCCCAACCCGGCGACGGCGAGGCCCAGCACCAGCGAGGCCTTGAGGGTGGTGAAGCCGATGTCGAAAAGGGCCTGACGGAAGAACTGTTTCCGGCCGTTGAGCGTGCCGATGTAGACGGTGTAGATGCCGTACGCGAAGAGGATGAGCCCCGCGGCGCGGTAGCCGTCGACCAGCTCGGGGTTGCTGCGCGAGGCGGCGATCTGCGGCGCGAGCAGGATGAAGCCGCCGGCGACGAGGGTGCCGACGACCAGCATCATGTTGCGGGTCTGGCGCACGACCCCGCCCGGCGCGCCGGGGCGCTCGCTGACGAAGCGGGCCACCGACTGCATCACGCCGGTGACCATCACCATGCTCAGGATCGACAGGGTGTTGTTGAGGTCGATGTACTGCCCGTAGAGCGCCCGTCCGTCGGCGCCGTCGCCGTAGAACAGGTCGCTGCCGAAGATATAGGGCAGCCCGAAGTTGATGGCGACGCCGCCGACCATGAACCACAGCTTGGCGGCGGTGATGACCAAAAAGCCGCGGCCGGCGGTGGCCGCGTCGTCCCGTTCGGGGGCGGCGGTCGGCTCGGGCGGGCTGTCGGGGGCCGCGGAGGGCTCGGACATGGCGTATTTCCGGGGGGTGGCGCGTGGGCGGACGATACGGAATCGGATCGGGGCTGACAAGAGGTAGGTAGATGTGGGTTCAACCGGGCGGCGGGCGCAATGCTACGGATGGCGCTCGTCGGGCCGAGCCCGCACCGTGGGGCCATGCGCCGCCCGCTCGTCATCGCCTGCGCCCTGGGCCTCGCCGCCGTCGCCCTCGCCGCCCGCGTCGATCGGCCCGCGGCGGAAGACGGGCCGGGGCCGTGGGGTGTGCGCACGCTGCCCGATGGGGCCGATGGCTGGCGGGTGCGCTGGCAGGGCGCGGCGGCAGGCACGGCGGCGGACGGACAGGCGGGGCTGCGGGTCGCGGCGGGCGCGGTGAGCATCGGCGCGACCCGCATGGTGCTGCCGCCGCGGCCCGGGCCGTGCGCGCCGCTGCGCTTCGTGGTGCTCGGCGACGGCCGCGCGGCGGTGGACGGGATCGGGCCGTCGGCGTACTGGCCGGGCATCCTCGACGAGGCGCTGGCCCTGCGGCCGGCGTTCGTCGTCAATACCGGCGATCTGGTGAAGAACGGCGACGCCCCGGGCGAGTGGCCGGCCTATCTGCGCAGCCTGCCGCCCTGGCCGCCGATCATCGCGGTGCGCGGCAATCACGACCGCGGCCCGGCTTTCTACGATCTGGGGCTGGCGCCCGACACCGTCTTCGGTCACCGGCTGGGCCCGGTCTATCTGGTGGGCCTGGACACCGAGCTGCGCGACGGGGCCTTCGACGCGGCGCTGGCGCGCGTCGAGCGGCTCTTCGAAGGGCCCGAGGCGCAGCGGGCGACGTGGCGCATCCTGGCGCTGCATCGGCCGGTCTGGAGCCGCGGCAACCACGGCAGCGACGAGCGGCGGGTCAATGATCGGCTGGTGCCGCTGATCGATCGGCTGGGCTTCGACGCGGTCTTCGCCGGGCACGACCATCACTACGAGCGGTTCTGCCCGTCGCTGGGCCACGGCGCCGACCGCCGCTGCGCGCCGCCGGGGCAGGGGGTGCTGTATGTGGTCACGGGCGGCGCGGCGACCTATACCAACCCGGTGCCGGGGGTCTCGCAGAAGGTGGACGATGCCGTCGCGGCGGTCGACGAGGCGCACAGCCGGGTCTTTTCGGGCAGCAAGCACGTCGTCGAGGTCGAGGTCGACCTGCAGCGGCTCTCGCTGACCGCGCGCCGCACCCGCACCGGCAACCTGCGGCCCGCGGCGGTGATCGACCGCTTCTCGGCGCCCGCCCGCCGCCGGCCACCGACCGCGTGTCGATGAGCGAGGACGGCACGGTCGAGGTGCGCCTGGGCGATGATCCGCCGCTGCGGGTAGCCCGCGGACGGCGGGTCTTCGGGGTCGTCATCGAGGCCGGCCGGCCCATCGGTCGGGCGTGCCGCGGGGCGGGGGTCTGTCTGGCCTGCGGGGTCTGGGTCACCGGCCCGATGAGCCCGATCGGCGAGGACGAGGCGGCCCTGATCGCCCGCCGCGCTGGCCCTACGGCGCGCGGCGCGGCCCGCTGGCGCATCGCCTGCCTGGCCCGCATCGCCGGCGACGTGCGCGTGGACACCGACTATTGGTGATACGGCGCGGTCAGCCGGCCGTGGCGTCGAACTCGGCGGCGGGCACCCGCGCCACCCGGCTCCAGTACCAGGCGACGTCGCGGATGACGTCGACGAAGCGGGCGAAGCGAATCGGCTTGCAGATGTAGGTGTTGGCGCCGAGGGCGTAGGCGGTGCCGATGTCGTCCTGGCGGGCCGAGGTGGTCAGCATCAGCACCGGGATCGACTGCAGGACCGGGTCGCGCTTGACGGTGCGCAGCACCTCGATGCCGTTGAGCTTGGGCAGGTTGATGTCGAGCAGCACCAGGTCGGGGCGCTCGGCGTCGGCGTAGGGCGGCCGGCGGAAGAGGCGGTCGACGGCCTCCTGCCCGTCGCGGGCCACCTGGATCTTCGCCGCGAGCCCGCCTTTCTTGATCGCGCGCCGGGTGATGCGCACGTCGTTGTCGTCGTCTTCGGCGAGCAGGATGTGGATCGGGCGGTCGCTCATATGCCGGGCATCATACTCGGGGCGCCGGATGAATCCCACGGGCGCCGGCGAGCGGGCCGCGAGAAAAGAGTGCGCGGGCCGCGGTAACCGCCCCCGGCCGAAGGGCGTATCAAGAAGTATGAAGGGCCTCGAACAGGGAATGCCGCCGACCGGGCCCTGGTTTCCGACCGTGCCGCGAATCACCGCCCGAACCGAAGGGAGAACGCCATGAGCACCCCCACCGCCCGAGACGATCGTCAGCACGAGGCGCAGCTCCTGCAGCGGGCCCGGGCCGGCGACGAGGCCGCCTTCGCCGAGCTGGTCAGTCCACTCAGAGAGCGCATCTACTGGCGCGCGGCCAAAGCCGTCGGCGACCTCGACGAGGCCGAGGACGTCACCCAGGAGACCCTGATGCGGGCCTTCACCCGGCTCGAGACGTTCCGCGGGGACGCCCGGTTCAGCTCGTGGCTGTACATGGTGGGCAGCAACTGCATCCGCATGCACCTGCGCACCCGCCGCCGCAAGGGCGCGCAGCGCATGGACGACCACCTGCCCGAGATCGAGCGCAACGAGGTGCTGGTGACCGACGCCGCGCCCACGCTGCCGCCCGACGAGATGGCGATGAGCATGGAGCTCGCCGAGGCGCTCGCCGACGCCATCTCGAATCTGCCGCCGCAGTATGGCAGCATCCTGCGGCTGTGGGTCGAGGACGGCCTCGACCTCAAGCAGATCCACGAGCGGTCGGGTCTGTCGATCGCCGCGATCAAGTCCCGGCTGCACCGGGCCCGCCGCCGGCTGCGCAACTCCATCGAGGCCGAGTTCGGCGCGGGGGCGTTGCTGGCCGCCTGACGGGCCCCGCCCGAGGAGGTCCCCCGCCCATGTCGGCCCTGCGCTCGTCCTGGCTCGTCATCGTCGCCGCGGTCGTCGTCGGCGTCTTGTTCTGGTTCCGCCCCGGCGGCATCGACGGGCCGCAGCCCGACGCGGTGCCGGTGGACGGCAAGGGCTTCCCCCACGATGGCCTGACCGCCGTGCTGCAGAGCGCGGTCGGCGACGACGGCCTGGTGGACTACGGGGCGCTCGTGGCCGACCCCGCGCCGCTCGACCGCTACCTGGGCCAGCTGCGCGCGGTGGGGCCGGCCAACGCCCCCCACCGCTTCAAGACCGGCGACGACCGGCTGGCGTATTACCTCAACGCCTACAACGCCTTCGTGCTCGCCGCGATCCGCGACGCCTGCCCGGTGGTCGACGCCCATACGATGTATGCCGGCGGCGGGCTGTTCTGGCGGGTGGAGTTCTTGATGGGCGGCGAGGCGATCACGCTGAGCACCCTCGAGAGCGAGCTGATCCGCGGCGTCGCCGAGCGCGACCCGGCGGTGCGCTTCGCCCTGGTCAAGGGCACGAAGGGCCTGCCGTTCTTCCGCCGGGCGGCCTATACCGCCGACGGGGTGCGCGCCGAGCTGAAGGCCACCGCCGAGGCGGCCCTCGCCGACCCGCGCATCGCAAAGCGCGAGGGCGATACGCTGTCGCTGACCGCGCTGTTCAAGGACTACGCCGTCGACTTCGGCGCCGACGTCGCCGGCTGGATTCGCCAGATCCGGCCGGCGCTGGTGGAGGGGGATCCGACGATCACCCACCACGGCTTCGACGGCGCGCTCAACGGGCGCTGCCCCTGAGCCATGACCCGTACCGCGCACGGTCTGCCGCAGGCGACCGAGCGCGGATCGCGGTAGTGGGCTAGTTTGAATCGCCGCCTGGCTCGGCCTCGTCGCCGATGGCCAAAAGCGTCGCCTCTTTGACGCTCCCGCTTGCTCCGTCATCCTCATCGGGCAGCGGCTCGAACAACTCCTGAACGTCAATCAGCAGAGCGTCGGCGAGGTTCGCCAGGGTGCCGACGAAGAAGTCGTTGGTGGGCGAGTCGTTCAGGATCCGGTGGACGGTGACCTTGGAGACGCCAGCCCTGCGGGCGAGCCGGGCGATGGGTATGCCCGTTTCCTCAATGCGGGCAGCGAGCCGCTTTCTGACGCGGGCGATGACGCGGTCGCTGGGGCGTGGGGGTGAGGGCATGTAGGACATGATACGGGCTCCTCCGGTCGGCTGTCAGCGGGCACATGAATGTGCAACGTATAGTTGCACTCATGCAACCGTGCTCGTTACGCTCAGGGGCACACCACCAGTGAGGGGGACGCCATGCCGACGGCAGCCGTGCCGGCGCTACATCTGCGCCAACAGATCACCGACATCTATCTGGCCGCGAAACCGCCACCGGGCGGGCATCGGGCGACATGGTTCGTGGCCGCACTCAAGCGTGAGCCGGACCGCGAGGACTTCCACGCCATGGCGCGGGACTTCCTCGCCGTGGTCGACCTGTATCGGCGCCTCGTGTCCGCTGCGGACACGGCCGAGCGGGCGGGAGACGCACAGACCGGGCTCGTGCTGCACGGGCTCATCGGGCACGCCACCGCCGAGTTGATGGGCAGCACGCGGCATCCAGGGTGGCGGGCTGCCGCCCTCGACCTGCTCGACCCGGACGGGAAGACCGAGCCGCCCATCGGCCGGGAGGACGCCGTCCGACTCTTCGCCCTCGCCCTGGGTATCGACCCGGACGCCGACGAGCCCGATGCGGGGTGACGCGGTAGCACGGCGCATGCTGGCCGCCCTCCTGCGGCTGGAGGCTGAACCATGGCCCGGGGGCTTGCGGGCCTACAGCGCGATGCTGGTGGCGCTATCGAGCCGCTGCGAGCAACACCGCGCGGCCAAGGGTGAGATCTACGACTGGCTTGAGCGGGTGGCCGGCGGTGCCCTCGTGGTTCGCAACGAAGTGCGCCGCGAGTGTCTGCGCGACGCCTTCCACGAGGCGGTGGCCAGCATCGACGGGTTGCTGCTGCACTTCCGGGCCGGGCTGCGGGATGACCGACGGCCGAACCTGCGCTCCATGCTCGTCGCCTGGATCGTGTGGCGGGCCGGCGACCTGCGCCGGTCGCTCCACCAGCGCCACGATGACCGGCGCTCTCGGGGCGTAGACGCCACGCTGCACCTCGCCGTGACGCCCGTCGCCGACAACCCCGAGACCACCGTGATTACCGCCGACATCGCCGCGATGCTGGCCGCTGACGGCTCGCCCGCTGCCCGTGCGCTACTGCTCGTCGGAGCCGGGTACAGCGTCGCCGAGGCCGCCCGCAGGACCGGTGCCAGCCGGCAGCAGGTGTACCGGGCTCGGGGGCTGCTCCGGGAGACTGTCGACGGGTGAACCGTAGGGGCACGCCGTCGCGCCTCCATCCTGATGAGCGGCAGCCGGCGGGCTCAGCCGCCACGACGGCCGTTTACACAACGCATGTGTACGCAAACAAATGTTGCGTATACACTGTCCCATACATAGGACAGGACGCAAGCCGCGTTTGGGGGTATGGTCGGCCTCATGAAGACTTCACGCCAGATCGTATTGGATACCGAGGGTGGCACGGTCACCATCCACGGCTTGGAGGGGGCTGACGCCTGCCTTCGTGCCGCCATTGCGGTACAGGCCAGCCTCGGAACCATGCCCGTATACTTCGCTGAGCTTATCTCGGCTGCGCCGAGTGCGCCCATCCAGCCGGCCCCCGAGCCGGCGGTTCAGGAGCCTGTCTCGGGGAAAGGGGTGTCCACCGCGGACACTCCAGCGCAGGCCCCGAGTCGCCCTGCGCCCATCCAGCCGGCACGAGAGCGCGCAGAGGCAGCGGGCCCCAGCCGCCGCAAGCGCAGTCAGCCTGTGATGCCTTTCGTCAAGAAGCTCATCCGGCAGGAGCCCAAGATGTGGCTGTCGGCTTCGGAGATCATGGAGAAGTGCGAGGGGCTGGGCTGGGAGAATATGGCGCAGAATGCGCGTGGGGCCGAGTCGGTGCGCCGGGCGCTGGATCGCGCCATAGAGCGTGGAAAGGCGCCTATTCGTCGTCGAGTCTCGCAGCACGACAACCGGACACGGCTCTACTGGCTCGGGGAGTCCGAGCCGCCGGAGTTGCCAATGCGCACGTAATACGCGAACGGCCCAGCGTTGCAGCGCTGGGCCGTCCTAAGAGACTGAGCTTCGCGGGTTGACCCGTGAGACCACGCCTCAGGTAGCGCTGAAACGGTCTCACAGCATGGTGCAGGGGTCAATAGGGGCTCGCCTTATTCTCCGGTCGCAGAATCTGCGCGCCGGAGGAGAGGATATTCCCAAGCTGAAAGTCGCGGGTTCGAGTCCCGTTTCCCGCTCCACTAAGCCCCCGATTTCGGGGGCTTTTTTATTTCGAACCTCCTGAGCCAGTGCCCGCGGAGGGCGAGGTGTTACCGGAGGTGTTACCGCTGGTGTTACCAGCCGCCGAGGCGGCCTCGACGAGCGCGTGCATGCGGTTGACCGCGTCGAGCTTCGCCTCGGGGTGGATGCCGGCGTAGAGCGTCGTCATCTTCTCCGAGGTGTGCCCCATCTGGGCCCGCACGACCGGCCCGGCGACGCCATCTTCGACCAGGGTCGTATTGACCGTGCGCCGAATGACCTGCGGCCCGCACCGCGTCGGGATGCCCGCCGCCTTGCCCGACAGCCGCAGGATCTTCTGCAGCGACGAGCCGTGGCGGTGACCACCCGTATCGGCCGGGAAGACCAGCCCAGCCGCCAGGCCGGGGTGCTGCTCGCGAACCAACCGCATGCGATGGTCGTCGAGCACCTCCCTGATCCGGTCAGTCAGGGCGACCTCGCGGGGGTTGTCGGTCTTGGTCAACTCGACATGGCCCCGCCAGACCGCCCGGCACACGTTGATCACCCCGCGCGCCGGGTCCAGGTCCTCCCACTTCAAGGCGTACAGCTCGCCGACCCGCAGGCCAGAGAAAAAGAGCATGTACACCTCGGCGTGCCACTGCGGGTAGTCCCGCTTCACCGCGTCCAAGAGCGCGCCGATCTGCTCCGGGGTCAGGGTGACCCCCTCGCGCACGTTGCGCACCTTCGACTTCGGCGGGCTCACCCGCGTCGTCGGGTCCGGCAGGCCGAACTCGGCCGCCATGTCCCGCAGCATCGTCGCCAGCACCCGGTACCACGACCGCAGAGTCGCCTGGGCGTACGGCCGGTCGAAGCGGTTCTTCTGCTGCTGCGCCCACCCGATCCAGCCGACGACGTCGGCCCGGGTCAGCTCGTCCACCCGCAGCGAGCCGATCACCGGGACGACGAATCGCCCCAGCACGTCGGCGTAGTGCTCACGAGTGCTCGGTTTCAGCAGCGACCGCTTCGTCGCAGCCCAGGACAGTACGTAGTCGGCGACGGTAGTCGTCGCCGCCTTCGGACCGCGCCTGTGGGCTGCGCTCGGCCGGACCTCGACGGCCGGCGCTTCGTCCTCGGCCAGCTCGGCCGCCAGCTCGGCGACCAGTGCTGCTCGGGCTCGCGCCGCCTCGTCGATCGACAACTCGCTCGGCAGCGCCCGCCGCCTCGCTTTCCGTCGTCCGTCGGCGTCTCGTTGCGTGGCCTGGATCCACCAACCTCCGTTCTCGAGCCGGAACACGCCGGCATACTTCGTCTTCGTCTTTCGCATCTTCGCCATTGACCATCTCCTCGATGGCGTCCCGGCGTCGCGCGACGACAGCGCCGGTGAGCTTAGGGTCGGGGCGGTGGCCGGCGCAACGTGTCAGGAACGCGTCGACGGTCGGGGCCCGGAAGAGCCAGCGCCCGCGGGGCCCGGCGCGGCCGTCGGGCACGAGCAGGCCCTTGGCGATCCACGACCGCACGGTGGAGGTCGACCCGGCGTGGGTGTAGGCGACGACGTCCTCGACGGTCATCCAGCGCGGAGGCTCGGAGGCGGGCATTCCGGGCACCCCGAGCCCGCCGGTTGCCCGGAATGAGGCCATCGGCTGGGGCTGTGCGAGCCCGAGGTGCTCGACGATGCTCGCCAGCATCGTCTCGGCCCGGTCGAAGGGGCCGACCGGGTCATCGGTTCGGCTACCTGCCGCCCACCACCAGCCGACCTCCCCTTCGTGGATGCGCACGGTGGCCGCGTCCGCCCCAGCCCCTGGGCCATCCTCCTTGCCCACCCGCACCGCGTAGCCCCAACGGTCCAGGCTGAGCTGGAGTTGGTGGACGTCGAATGCGGCCCCGGTGGTGAGGCCGGTGTCGTGCAGCCGAGCATGGGACGGACGCGCCATGCTCTCCACGATACGGAGGAGAATCGATACGCGGACAAGCCCTTAGACCAGCTGGCAGGTCGCGGTTGGTGCTGGTTGCCATTCCGACCCACGGATCAGTCAGGATTGTGAAATCGCCATCGGGACTCCGGTCCGCCATGCTTCACCTGAGCAGATTCTGCATCCCACCAGCAGGCACAGTGGAGGGCCTATGGACTTCGACCCAGGGCAATCGGAAGCACAGCGCGGCCGACTCATCGCCGAACGGCTTCGCCGACCCGACGTCCAAGAAGTCAGAATCCGCGCTGCTTTCGGCTCGTTTGCAATCCCTGTGGGCCCAGGTGAACCGGTCACAGCAGACGAGCACGGTTTGGGCGAGGAGTCGGCGGCCATGGTCTCACTGCTCAACCAGTGCGAGATCACGGTTAAGGCGCTACTCCACCCCAGGAGCTACGAAGACGGTGATGGCTTCCGCCCGTGGCGCTCATATGCGGTTGGTCTGCTCGACGCCCTGCAGAACCCGGCCTGGAGAAAGCTCGACGTCGTCTACGATCCCGAGCCGACCGACACGAACCTCATTGTCTTCGGACAGAGCGAGGCCTGGGTCGGTCTACGTTCATCGAGGAGCCGTCGCTATGAATGGACTCTTCGCAGCCAGGGTCCCGATGTGCAGGGCTTGACCGCGGACTTCGATATGGCATTCGAGCGCAGTCTGAACCTCATCGATAGGGCGAGCAGTCGTGAAGTAAATGGGGCGAGCAGCCGTGGACAGCGGCTGCTCGACGCGCGGGCTGATCTCGTAGGACGGCTCCGCGCTCTGCTTGGAGATGGCTAGCGGAACACGGTTGAAGTCCGTCTGGACCGTATAGCTACTCCTCCATCGATTGATCTGGCAATGGCTCGAACAGCTCCTTCACGTCGATAAGCAGCACGGCGGCCAGCGCGCCTATTGTCCGGACGTACACATCGCGCTCGGGCTCGTTCAGCAGCCGCTGAATCGTGCGCGGCGAGACCCCAGCTCGTCGGGCCAGCTTGGCCGTGGAGATACCGGTCTCCTCGATACGCATCGCCAGCCGCTTGCGGACGCGGGCCAGGGCTTCGTCGGCGATGATCTGCGGGTCGGCCATGACCCGCATCGTACGCGCGGCATGATTGGCGCGATATTCCGCCAAATGTAACCGCCTATCCGGTCATATATGGCCGGATAGGCGTTCACTTCGTTCGCGGTTGTCGGTAACGTGCTCTTGCCGAGGGCCCGAGCTGCCCGTTCGGGTCCACCGTCGGCGACGACAATTGGAGGACACCGTGACGATCGATGGTGGATCGGCGCTCGAACTGCGCCGACGGATAGGAGACGTGTATCTGGGCGACGAGCCCCCGCCCGGGACGAGTCGGGCGACCTGGTTGACGACGGCGCTGGCCCGCGAGCCCGACAACCTCGAGTTTCACGCGATGGCCCGCGACTTTCTCGCCGTGATTGTGCTGTACAGGCGCCTCGCTGCCGCGCTGGACGCGGTGGAGGACGCGCCGACCGGGCTGGTGCTGCACGGGCTCCTCGGCCACGCCACCGCGGAGTTGGTCGGCGCGACCCGGGAGCCTGGATGGCGAGCGGCTGCGCTCGACCTGCTCGACCCCGACGGCAAGACGCAGGCGCCCCTCGACCACGACGACGCAGTCCGGCTGTTCGCCTTCGCGCTGGGCCTCGACCCTGACGCGGACGGGCCGTCCGATGCGACCCACTGACCCCGCAGCCGAGCGAATGCTGGGGGTCGTGCTTCGGTTGGAGTCCGCGCCCTGGCCGGGCGCGCTGTCGGCTTACGGAGCCAACCTGCTCGCGCTGTCGACCCGGTGTGAGCGGCCAGCGGCGAAGGCCGAGATCTATCGATGGTTCATGCGCGAGGGCGGCGGGGCGCTCGTATCTCGGCATGAAGAACGCTGCGCTGATCTCCGCGACGCCTTCCACGAGATGGTCGCCAAGATCCCGTGGATCCTGCTCCACTTCCGGGCGGGCCTCGACGCGGACCGGCGGCCGAACCTCAAGTCGATGCTGGTCAGGTGGATCGGCTGGCGGGCCAACGGCCTGTACGAGTCGCGGCAGCGGCACGCCTCCCGGCGGGCACCGTATCGGCTCAGTGATCAGCTCGCCCCCGGTGGGCCCGACATCGCTGCCCAACTCGGTGAAGTCCTCGCCCTCCTCGATGGGGCCGACCCGGTCACCCGCGCCCTGCGCCTCGTCGGCCTCGGCCACACGATCGCCGGTGCGGCCCGCCTCACGGGCGTCAGCCGCCAGAAGATCTATCGAGCCCGCTCGGCCTTGCAGGCGAAGGTCGAGGACGAGCCCGATCGGGACTGATCCAAGCCCCCGGCTCACTCGTCTCCATCAGCCGATTCGTCGAACGCCTCTGGCATCGGCCGGTTCCACGTCTCCAACACGAGATCGCTGACTTTCACCGCGACCGCTCCTGGGAACGGGCCCTTCGCCTGCCTGATCATCCGAGAGACGCTGCTCCTCGACGTTGGCCACTTCGTGTCCTGCGTGATCTCGGCGATCTTCGGCGCGCCGAGCCCCTTGCCCCACATGCCGAGGCAGGGGCGCATCGCGATCGTCTCCCGCATGCGGCCGACCTTGGCGAGCCGGCCGTAAGCGTTCTCGGGTTCGGCTGGATCCATCGACGCGCTGAGCCGGGGCACGTAGCGGATGAGGTCGGCCCGTGATTTGGCTCGGTTCATCCGCTGAAGTCGAGGCCCTGCCCCTTCACCAGCGAGGCTGAGCTTCGCCAAGTGTCGCCAAGGCGCGACGAGAGGAGCAGCTTCCGCTTCGAGTGGTGGACGCTCCGCAAGGCGTTCGATGAGTTCCCGCGAGATCTCCCGGTACGCACCCGGCCCGTCCTTGTCTACGACCTTGGCGGCCAGCTTCATGGTCCCGCGGGCGATCGCGTCGAGGATCATCACGTCGCAGTGGGTGAGGTCCGCGATGATCTCGATGCCGCATCGCGTGATCATGTCCTCGGTGATGCCCTGAATCATGCGGGACAGGTCGGTGGTCCCGTAGGTTTTGACCGGATGCGGAAGCGGTCGCAGACACTTCGCGCAGATCTTCATCTTCGATCCGTAGCGCAGGTGCGTTTTCTTGCAGATGCGGCAGGACAGCTTTGGATCGAGATCCTTGCGCCGTTTGAGGTCCCCGCGCTTCTTCTTCGTCTTGCTGTCTGGCGGCTTCATAGGGTAGATCGTAGGGCGGCAGATCGGGCCTTTTCCGCATATTTTGCAGGCTGTTACGCGATTGACGGCACCCTGACGTCTACGGCGCCCTATGTGCCCGAATAGGATCTACCCTGTGGATCCCTCCTGACGAGACACCGAACCCTCGGGTCGAGCCGAAATCAGGGCCTCTTCAGAACTTCGCGTGCACGAACCCGTTCGCGGCCACCGGGCTGTGGGTCCGATCAGGCGATCTTGGCGATGGTGAGGTAGCTGCGGGCGAGCCCGCCGAGGCTGCCGAGCAGCTCGGTGCCGACGCCGGTGGGGTTGGTGACGAGAACCTTGAGTTGGTGCCCGACGGCGAGGGTGACGAGGTCGAGAACGTGGCCGCCGTTGCTGCTCTGTGCCGCCTGACTCTTGCTGGTCCAGGTGGCGCCGTTGTCGGTGCTGATCTGGACCTCGAGCACCATCGGGGTCGAGGCGGTGCTGACCGATGCGTGGATCTGGTAGTCGCCGGCCTCGTCGGCGGGGCAGGTGAAGACGCCGGTCGCGGTGTCGTAGCCGGCGGCGACGTTCACGTCGGCGACGTCGCAGATCAGATCGGTCGAGTCGTTGTTGTTGATGTTGATCGGCAGCGCCCCGACCGACGCGCGAACCCGCACGGCCGCGGCGGCGGGCTCACCGGCCGGGCCGGCGGGGCCCTGGCCGCTCGCGGAGTGCCAGACGATGCGGTCGGGCAAGGGCTCCTCGACGAACTCCAGGGTCACCACGCCGTCGACGACGCCCAGGCTGCACACCTGGAACGTCTGGAGCGGCCGGTTCGACGTCCGGCCGATGACCCGGGTCGAGCCCGGGTGCAGGATCACCTCGTCGGCGGGGTCCTCGTTGAACCGGATCTGGGTGATGGGCTGGTCGGCTTCGAGGTGAGCGATCAGGCCCAGGTAGAACTTGCGGGGGCCCGCCTCCTCCTTCACTTCGGGGTAGCCCATGCGCGAGGTGGCGATGCGGTTGTGCACGTTGGATGGCATCGGAATCTCTCCAGGTGTCAGACCACCCCGGCGTGAGCCAGGTGGCGATCGATGCGGCTGGTGACCTTGGTCTGGACCCGGGTCCAGGCTTTGGCGTCGGCGCCGCGGTTGTAGTAGCGGCGGAACCGGTTGGGGCCGGTGTGCCACAGGCGAACGCCACGGGCGGCGTCGCGGACGGTGCCCCCGCGCTTGCGCACGAGGCGCCAGAGCTGGGCGTAGTAGTCGATGGGGACGGCGATCTCTTCGGTCGCCGACCAGTCCCACGGCTGCCAATCGGCCGGGATGGGCGGCGCCTTCAAGCCGAGGTTGTCGAGGATGGCCAACTCGCGGCCCGCGTCTCGGTTCCACTGAAAGACGCCCCACGCAGTGATGAGCGGTGCGTCGCCTCGGGGTGCGTCCACCGGCGTGCAGAGCCGTCGCCGGTTGATCTTGGTGGTCCTGCAGGCCGCGTTGAAGTTGCGGGCCGGGACCGCGAAGGTCCCCCCTTCGCCCTCGGTCTTGGCCAGATGAACCATCGTCTTGACGAAGGACTCGCCGAGACCGGTCTGGCGGGAGACGTCGGCGATCGGCGCGAGCGCAGCGCCCGGCCTCGAAGCGTTGCGCACGCGCTCTGCCTTGAAGCCAGCTGGGCGTGCCTTGAAGCGCAGGCTGTAGATCCGGTTGGTGAGGGCCAACAGGCGCTTCGAGTCGAGCCCATCTACCCGCACGACGCCCTCGGGGCCCGAGGCGATCCCGACGAGCGTCGGCAAGCCGGACGGCCGTCGACGCTTGTGCTTCGGGCCGTAGGGCTCGCTGGCATCGGGCGTGTAGCGGATCCGGCCGGGCACGGTCCGGGTCGGCGAGGTGGGCGGGCTCGGTATGAGCCGCGGTTCTGGCGTGGAAGCAGGACCAGCGACGGCCCGCCCGAGGGCCACAGCCCCCGCAGCGATCCCGGCGGCGGTCGCGATGACCACCCGTAGCCCATCTCGCCCATTCAGACCGGACATGGGCTCCCCTGCGGGATCGGCGTGCTCTCCCCCGGCTCGACCCAGGCCACCTCCAGCGTGAAGCGGGCCTTCTTCTGCGTCTGAGCCAGAAAGACCAGCCGCTCCCCGGGCAGAGTCACCGGCAGCGCGATCATCTGCGCCGCAGGCGCCAGACCCGCCTCCCACAGCACGGTCTTGCCCGCCTGCCCCCGCAGTTCGAGCCGCCCGGCCGGTGCCGCGTCGGTGCTCGTCGAGGCCCGCGCCGACCAGTGGTAGCCGGTCGACGACACCGGGACGACGCCGACCTCGACCCAATGGTCGGCCCCCGGCGCCCCGACCCGGTCCGCGGAGATGTGCGTGCGCACGTCAGCACTCCGGGTCGGCGAAGATGGTCAGCTCGACCGTGTACGGCAGCCGCCCTTCGAGCACCTGCACCACGAAGTCGAACTTCGAGCCCGCCTTGAGCTTCATCCCGGTGAAAGCGCACGGGTCGCCCGGCCGCTCGTCGGGCGGCACCAGATGCGAGAGCGGCGGCAGCAACTCCGTGCTCTCGTCGTAGGGCGACCAGTATGGGCTGCCATAGCCACCCGTCGACTTGAGCCCGAGCCGACACACCCGCAGCCCGGCCGGGTCGTTGGTGTACGCCCGGACGGTGCGGATGGTCATGTCGAACGGCACCGTAAACAGCGCCTTGCCGTCGCCGTTGGCGTCGCTGGCGATCACCAGCGGGTGGGAGACGCGCGGGGGTGGGGTGTACTCGACGGTCATGGCGACAGCTCCGATGCCTTCGACAGACGATCAGCGGTGAACCACCGGGCTCAGGTCCCGGTGGGCTTCTGGTAGTGCTTGCCGCGCAGGCTGATGCGGATGTTGTAGGCCTTGGTCAGCTCCAGCTCGGGGTCGGGGAACTCGAGCTGCATCTCGTGCCCCTTCTCGCCGCCCTTGAGGCTGAACAGCGGCGTCGACGACCGGAACGGCGGGCCAGAGAAGCGCACCCCCAGCTCGTTGCCCCCGCCGGCGGCCGTCAGCACCCCCGTCGTCGGCGGGCACTCGGCGATCCGGGCGAGGCTGATCATGCTCGACCCGTTGCGATCGCCCCAGCGCACCAGCGCCTCACCGATGCCCCGCAGGTCAGCGGCGTTGGGCTCGCTGCGGTCGGCCGCCTGCACCTCGATCTCGATGCCGTGGCCGATGAACGTATTGCCGTCGGGCAGCGCGCCGCCGGTGATCAGGTTGGTGCGGTGGCGGTCGATGGGCACGTCGCTGCCGTAGGACGAACCCGGGTCGTCGATGCCCTTGTGAAACGCCTTGAGGCTGCGGACGGCCTGCCCGCTCATCGAGCGGATGCTGTCGCTGAGCACGCCCTGCTTGAGCGTCAGCACGGCATAGAGCGGGGTCGGGGTCTGCACCCGGCCGACGATGTCGTTGCGGGTCACCGGCGAGCGCCGGGGCAACTTGTACGCCTTGCATGCCTGCGTGCGCGCCTGCCGCCGCTGCAAGAGCCGGCGGATGACCTGACTCATCTGCTGCCGGCCCTTGTTGGCGCGCTTGAGCTTGCGGGTGACGAGCACGCCTCGGTTGCCGGGCAGCTTGCGCAGCATCGGGGCGAACTTCTCGGCCAGATCACCCAGGTCTTCGCTGTCGGCGTCGAGCTGGTCCATCAGCCGTTCGAGGCGGTCGATATCAGCCTGATCGGCCTCGACGATGAGCGTCAGGTCCGGGTCATAGAGATCGGGGTCCATGGGTCTCTCCCTTCGGTGTGGGTCATGAGCCGCGGATGGCTCAGTACAGGTCCTCGTCGTCGTCCAGCTCGATGAGCGCGTCGCCCTCGACTTCGAGTGCGCCGACGGTCATCGCCTCCTCCTCGGTCTCGCGGTGGGCCTCGGCCAGATTCTTGAGCTTGTCGACCGCCCCGCGGATGTCGTCGTCGATCTGGTGGTCGAGCTGCTCGAGGTCGTCGACGCCCAGCTCGCCCGGCTTCTTGCGGGTGATCGCGCCCAGGCCCTGCGTCGCCCCGCTGTCGGGCCCGCTCTCCATGAAGTAGATGATCGCCAGGGTCCACGCGGAGACCCCCGACGCTTCGAGCCCGGCCGCCTCACGGTGCTTGCCGTGGTGGCGCGCGCGGCGGGCGAGCACCCCCGTGATGACGGTGAACGCCACCATCACCATGCCCCGCGAGGTGGGGCTCAGCTTGGCCCACCACTCGGCGCTGCCTCGACGGGCCATGCCTTCGAGCAGCCCGAGCGCCGCGGCCGAGAGACCCGCGCCGGCGAGCTTGAAGCCGATGCGGGCGGCCTCGCCCATGTCATTGCCATTGGCGACCACCAGACGGGCGGTCTCCTCCTTCTTCTTCGCCGGCGCCTTGTTCTTGGGCCGTTCCAACGTGCGCGACATCGCTGTCTCCTCGTCGCTGGGGTTGACGATGGTGGTGAACATCAGCTCGCGCTCCGGTAGCGATGGCGCACGGTGCCGATGACGGTGCGGGGCACGCCCGCGGGGACTCTGCGTTCGTTTGCGGCGTAGGCGCCGGTGAGATCTCGGGCGGTGAGGACTGCCGCGACAGCGTTGGTGCCGTCGGCGGCGATGACGATGCCAGCGTCCTGGACCAGCTCGGTCGCGCGGACATGGACCGCGTCGCCGCCGACCAGCTTGCGGTGGCGGGTCGGGCCCATGCCGTTGTTCTCGACCTTGACGATGACCACCAGCGGGATATCGGGCGGCACCTTCTTCTGGAGCGCCTGGGCCGCGCTCATGCGCCGGGTCTGGTCGAGCCAGACGAGGCGCTGCGCGTGGTCGATGCCGAGCACGAGGTAGCTGCCGATGGGGGTCTGGGGCGGAAGCTGCATACCGTCTCCGTAGGGATCGGGGGCCATCGCCCGGCTCTGCGGTCGGCGATGCGATGGGTTCGTGCGGGTGCGCTGCATGCCCGGTCGCAACGGGCGGCCCCACCACCACTTGCTGGTGTCGTCGCGCAGCGCGTACTTGTGCTCGTCGTTGGCGGCGAGGCGCAGCCAGCGCGCCCAGCCGGCCTGGGTCGGAGGCAGCAACACCGCCCCCTCGGGGGGCTTGCCGCCGCGCCGATGTATGTAGACCTCGCCGTTGAGGTCGAAGGGGAAGCGGGTCTCGGCGGGGCCGTAGTTGCTGCCGAAGTAGCTCGCCCGGATGCTGGCGATCTCGGCCTTGGCGGTGGCCTCGACCCGGGGCCACGCGGTCTCCAGCCATGCGGGTGCCGCGTGGGACCAGCCCATGGCCTGCCAGCCGCGGTAGGGGTTGGCGATGGTGCTCTTGACCAGCCGCTCGACGCCGTCGGTCCAGTTGTCGGCGACGTCGGCGGGCCGCGTGGGCGAGACGTCGTCGTCCGTCTTGTCGCGCGCGACGTTGGCGACCTTGTGGCCCTCCCACGAGGCGTCCCCGGCGAGGCGCAGCCAGATCATGCGGTGCGTACCCTGCCAGCCGAACCGGCCGACCTCGTACCAGTCGTCATCCCAGCGCAGCCACGAGCCGGGGAACAGCGGCGGGGTGCCTTGCCGAGCGAGGATGTCGTGCGCGCCGGCCTTTCGCGCGGCGGCGAGCAGCCCGGCCCACGGCCAGATGTCGCGGTCGATGCGGGCCACGGCGTCGAACGCGGCGTCGGCGCCGGCCAGCAGCCGCTCGGCGCGCTCGGGGTCGACGGCGTCGCGAGCCTCGACGAGCTGGCTCGCGCCCGATTCGAGCAGCTTGATCGCCCGCGCGGCTTCATCGGCGCGGCGCTTGGCCTCGGCAGCCGCCCGCAGCTTGTCCAGGCGCTTGCGGGTCTCGTCGGGCGTACGGCTGATGAGCAGCAGCACCTCGTCGGGGCCCAGCTCGAGATCTGCTCCCGGGTTGGCGATGGCGTCCGAGCCCTCCAACAAGGCGCCCATCCAGCCCTGCTTGCCCTGGATGAGGTTGAAGCGCAGCCCGTCCATTGATCGCCGCGAGAAGTAGTAGCGGATGGCGACGGTCGAGAGCGTATTTCCCTGCCGTACCGCCCGCCCGTTGCGCTGGTTCAGCGTCGCCGGCTCCCACGGGAGATCGGCGTGGTGGATGGCGCAGGTGCGCGTCTGAAGGTCGAGGCCCTCGTAGGCGATGCTGTTGGCGATCACCACGTCCAGCTTGCCCTCGTTGAAGCGGTCGGCGATGCGCTGTCGGGCGTCGCTGCTCTTGGCGAGCTGGCCGTTGAGTACGCCGATGCGGCTCGCCTTCAAGCCACGCTTGACCAGCGTCTCCTTGAGCCATCGGTGCCCGGCGATGGCTTGTAGGAAGACTATGTGTCCGCAGAAGGTGTTGCCGGCGATGTAATCGGCGATGGCATCGAACTTCGGGCTGTTCGGCCGGTAGCCCTGCGCCGACTTGTAGTCGAGGCCCCGGTCCATCTCGGCGTGCACGGCTACCAGACCCATGCGCGCCAACAGGCCCAGCACCTTGTTCGACTTGTCACCCCGTCGCATCGCATCCAGCTCGGCCTCGATGCGGGTGACGTAGGTCTCGTACTTGTCTTCCTGCGCCTCGTCCATGTCGACCTCGACCAGCTCGGTCGTGGGCTCGGGCACTTCGAGGCCGATGTCGGGGGGCTGGATGAACTCGCCCCAACGCAGCAGGATCGCCTTCAGCTCGTCGAGGCGCTGGAAGCCGGTCACCGCGGGGCGCTCGCTGGCCTCCATCGTGGCGTCGATGACGAGCCGCGGTTCGATCGTCAGGAAACGGCTGATGAACGCCTCGGGGTCGTGGATCCCGTGGTCGCGCCACAGCTCGCCGTTGACGTAGCTCCACAGGTTGTAGAGTTCGAGTGGGCTGTTCTTCGCGGGCGTCGCCGAGAGCAGCACGACGAAGCCGTCGCGGGCGCGGACGTCCCGGGCCCGGGCGTCCAGATTCCACGCGCGCTTGCTCGCCGATGACTGCCCCATGAACCGCGGGATGCTGCCCTCGCGGTTCTCCGGGCTGTGCAGGCCCTTGTAGTTCTGCGCTTCGTCGACGATGAGCAGATCGACGCCCAGCTCGGACCAGCGGATGTCATCGGCCTTCCAGCTCGGCGGCAGCTCCATCATCTGCGCCAGGAAGGCCCGCACGCCCTGCTCGAGCAGCGCCTGCTGCCGCTCGGATGGGTTCGTGCGGTTGCGCGCCGTGCGCTGGGCCAGCCGGACCGACCGCTGAAGCTCGGTGGCGCCGGCCGCCAGCCGCTCGAACTCGTCGGCGGTGATCCCGGTGCGCATGAACGCTGCGGGGGTGACGAGGGCCAAGTCGTAGAGCCCTGCGGCGAACCGGCGCCACTTCACCTCGCGGTCGTCCTTGTTGTCCGGCCCGTACTTCAGCCCGCCGTGCCGGCCTGGGGTCGCCTTCTCGCCGATGGTCACTACTGCGTAGTCGGGCAGCGCCTTGTGGATGTCGCGCTGCCACTTCGACACGAGGCTGTTCGGGACCAGGATCACGGGCCGGCGAGTGCCCACGTTCTGTCGGGCGAGGGCGACCGTCGCGCAGGCGGTGAACGTCTTGCCAACGCCGACCCCGTAGGCCGCGACCATGCCCCGCTGGTCCACCGCGCGCCGGGCGCCCGCGTTCTGGTGGGGGTGGGGGGTGATCTGGGCGCCCCAGCGGGCGAGACGCAGCGGGTCGCCCGAGTAGCGGCGCTGCACGAACCCGCGGTGCGCTCGGCGATACGCCTCGGCCACGCGGTCGCGAATGTCGGGCCGGGTCGACAGGAACGCCTTGAACCGGCGCTCGAACTCGTCGGCCTTCGCCCGCCGGACCTTGTTGATGTCCTCCGACTTGGGCTTCTTCGGCCGGAAGACGTACTCGTCGTGGTTGATGTAGCCCAAGATCAGCCGGATGGACGACGTGTTCGCGAACCGGTCCGTGATGTCGTCGTAGCTGTACTTCTCGCCACGAAACTGAACGACGCCGTCCTTGCGGTCGATCGCGACCGGCGTCTTCTCACCACGCCGGAAGGAGCCCAGGAACGCGCCGATGACGCCGAGCGGGAGCCACCCGTCCCGCAGGCTGATGCGGTCGGCGATGTCGGCGAAGCTCACGTCGCCGATCGCGTCCTCCAACTCCTTCCGCTGGCTGTCGGCAACGTGCCGATAGTTGCTGGGCAGGGCTTCGAGGCGATCGAGGCGCGTCCACAGGTTGCCGGACAGGTAGTCGTCGCGCGGCAGCAGGCGGTTGGCGTCCAGGCGCCAGCCCCTGCGCAGCAGATCGTCGACGTTGGCGACCCGGTCGAGGGGCACGCCGGCCGGGTGCATCGTGAGCAGTTGCCGGGCGTCGCTCACATCCAGCGCCAACTCGGGGATTCCGACCGGCGCTTCCAGCGTCGCCAGCCGCCGGCCGAAGATCTCGGCGAAGGCGTCGAGGGCGCCGGCGAGTTCGGCGTGCAGCATCATCCGCCGGGTCGTATCCGATGCCTCATACTGCGCCACCCGCTGCGACAGGACCGCGGCGAGCTGGCCCTCGTCGGGGCCCTTCGGCGGGGCCGGCGGGGGATCGGGCTCGGTCGGCAGGCACACCGCGCACGACGGATCGGCCACGGGCGCGATCAGGTGGCGCTCGCCGTCGGCGCGCTCGATGACCGTCGGCGCTGTGCCCGCGCCGAGCAGGAGCCGGCCAGTGCGCGCGCCGTTGAGCGCCATGCGCAGCCGGGGCAACTCGAAGGACCATTGGCCGCTCGCCGATCCCGGGGCGACCCGCGCGCCGCGGAGGAGGGTGCCGTCGAGCAGGAGCCGCACGCCGTCGACCTCGAGGGCCGCCGGGCTGGTCGTCATCTTGCGCAGCCGGTTGAAGAGCGCGCCGAGCGGCGCCGGGTCGACGGTCGCCACCGGATCGGCTGGGCGCAGCAGCTCGGCAGGGTCGGGGTAGTCGACATCGAGCGCCCGGCCATCGGGGTCGACCACCCGCATGGGGTCATCCTCGGCGCCGTGGGCGAGTTCGATGAGGTTCTGCCCGTCGGTCGCGAGCACCAGCCCGCCGCCGACGCGGATGCCACGCAGCACGGGATCATTGGGGTCGGTGAAGAACTTCGCCCGCTCGATGGCCGCCGCCAGATCGGGCGCGACCTGGCGCTCCATCTCCACGTCGCGCAGCCCGGCCGGCAGCCCTGCCTTGCGCGGCTTGCGCGGCTTCCACGCCCGGCCACTGTCCATCTCCAGGTTCGCGAACCCAGGCGCGAGCGTCTTCTTCGGCTGCGGCTTCGCCGGGCCCTCGTCGTCGGACTCGATCGAACGGCGCGAGATGATGGGGCGTCCGGCCACTTCGACGAGCTGCTCGACGTCGCTGAAGCGCATCGGCGCGACCATGTGCCGCTCGCCGTCGGCCCGGTCGAGGACCAGCAGGTGGTTGCCCCACTCGATCCCGCGCTCGGTATCGCGCCCGAGCACCCGCACGGTGACCGACCCCTTGGCCTTGGCGAACATCGGCCGGAGGTAGGCCCGATCGAGCTTGGTCAGCAGGTTGGCCCCGCGCGCCGGCCCGATGTGCCGCTGCAGCCGCTTGTTCGCCGCCGAGCCGGGCTCGACGTAGAGCTGCCCGTCATGCACCCGCCAGATGGGGTCGCTGGTCAGCGCCTTGTTCAGCAGCGCGTCCCGCAGCGCCTTCACGTCGGCGGTGGCGACGACCGCAGGCTCCATCTCCTCGATCCGCTGCAACAGATCGACGGTCATGTTCTGGTCGGCGGTCGGCCAGCCCTCGGCCAGCTTGCCCTTGCGATCGAGCCACTGCTGCTCGCCCCGGTGATCCGTCGGGATCTCGACCAGCCGCACCATGCTGCGCCCGATGGCCCGACCCTGCGTATGCCAGACCGTCGTCAGCAGCGGCGCTGTCTTCTGCGTGCCCGCGAACCGCACCGCCCGGCGCTGCGCGGCGGCCTTCGACTGCCGCGGCCGGCTCTCGTCGATCGGCGGCATCTTCGGCGCCGGCAGGGCGATCGGCTCCACCGGAGGCAGCAGCCCGCGGTCGTCGCGCTCGGAGACCCCGAAGCGCACCTCAGCGACCTCGACCCCGTGGCGCCGGGCGTGGCGCTCGAACGCCTCCTGAACGCGCTCGGTGACCATGTGCGGCGCGGGGTAGGCCTCCCGGACCTCGATGACCCACGGCCCACGGTGGAACCCGGCCAGGACCTGCATCGCCCCGTCGAGGTTGAGCGCCTGCGGCTGGAGTGTCGACGCATCGAACAGCGGGATGACGTCGCTCGACCCCGCCCGCCACGCGAATACGCCTCGGCCGGGCGGCACCGTCGGCTCGCCACCCGACTGCACAGGCTCGACCGGCTGCGCCATCTCGAAGCGCAGCGCCTCCGCAAACCGCTTCACGTCGCCGGGCCCGCCGCCCGTCTTCTCCATATGCGCTGTCGCGACGGCTTGCGCCGCCTCCGACGGGTGGATGCCGTCGGCGACCAACTCGGCGAAGACCTCCTGCGGCGTACTCCAGTCGAGCCCGTGCATCGCGCGGCCGAGCAGGCCCGGCGTGCTGCGCACCACCTCGGCCTCGACCACCGGCGTCGACGCTCGGCTCGGCCGCGCCGGCCACCCCTTCGCTGGCCGGCGGCGGAGCTGAAGCGCGGGCGCGGCACCACCCCCGACGTCGAGGCTCGCCCCCGGCGCGAGCGCCTGCACCTTGGCGCACAGGTGCCGGTCCTCGGCGTTCGACGCGCAGAAGTCGGCGACCGAACTCTCCCACGCCATCGTCCCGTCGGGCTCGTAGCCTCGGAGCGCATCCGGGCGATCGTCCACCGGTCGGACCGACCGCGGGGTTTCGCGCAGCACCTTGCGCCCGGCGTCCGTCAGCCGCAGATGCACGGCCTTCGGCGACACCGCCACAACCCGGAGGAAGCCGGCCTGCTCCAGATCGGGCAGGTGCGCCCGCACCGGATCGTCGCCGAGCACCATCGCGCCCCACTCGTGCACCGACACTAGATCCGCGAGCGGCGGGCGCTGCATATGGGCCAGTCGGGCACCGAACTGCGGCGCGCGCACGTCGACCTTACGCGCCTTGCGCCGCCCGCGCTGGGCCTGGATCCGATCGTTCCCGGCGACCACCGCGTCCCGCCCGCGACGCAGCCGGGCGACGTAGTCCCACACCATCTCGCGGGTGAGCCCGTCCCGCTCGAACTGCCCGGTCTGCTCGTACCGCTGCGCCTTGCGAATCGTCGCCTTCAAGCCTTCGAGGGCCTCGCGCAGCAGCTCTCGCCGGACCTTCTTCGTACGCGGGCTGCGCACGATGTCCTCGACCGCCGCTCGCCAACCGTCGGCATCGGTCAGCGGCACCGCGCCGCCCTGGAACCGCTTGCCCCGGTTGTGCGCCTCGTCGACGTCCCGCATCAGCGCCCGCAGCGTGCGGAACGACGGCGTGGCGATGGCGTCGGCGTATGCATCGACGGATGGCATGGGCGTGTCAGCCGGCGGCTCGGCCTCGTCAACGACCCGCGGCGTGAAGTCCGGCAGGCCCGCGTACTCGCCGATGACCTCCTCACCGCCCCAGCGGCCGGACGGCTTCACTTCGCCGAGGACATGGCTCGGGTGGTCATCGAAGTAGCGCCCGCTGACGAACAGATCGTCCGGCGACGCCTTTGCGCCCGAACGCGCCCGCAAGAACACGACGTCGAGGGTCAGCCGGGCTCCGGGGAACAGCCCCGACGGCAGCCGGAAGGCCGCGAGCAGATCGGCCCGCTCGTCGACCCGGCGCCGCAGCTTCCCGTTCGATGATCCCGTCAGGAAGCCGCCGGGCACTAGGAAGGCACCGACACCGCCCGGCCGCAGCAGCGCCATGCCGCGCAGGATGAAGTACTGGTACGCCGCCTTGACCCGGAACCGGCGATCCTTGTCCTCGGTGATCTGCTCGCCGCGGGGGCCGTAGGGCGGGTTCGAGACGATCACGTCGAAGCGGGCGTCGGGGTTCGCCTGGACCCAGCTCTCGAACGAGCCGACGTGCACCGCCGTCGAGGGCGTGGCGGTCTGTCGGAGGATGAGCGCCGACAGCGGCGCCAGCTCGACCGCGGTCCACTGCCAGTCGGGGAAGCCCGCGACATGCACGAACCGCCCGACGCCCGCCGAGGGTTCGAGGGCCTGGATCGCCCCCGGCTTCACCAGCCGTCGAACGGCCGCGGTGATGTCGGCGCAGACCTTCCACGGCGTGTAGTACTCGTGGACCAGCGCCCGCTTGTTCGGCAGCGGGATGCCCGCCGGCCAGTCGTCGCGCACCTTGTCGATGCTCAGGCCGCCCCAGCCGCTATACTGGCGCATCCGCTGCACCTGGGCCGCGGTCGGCGTCGTTCCCGATCGCTCCAGCGCGTGTGCGAGCTGCACCGCGAGGATGTTGCCCCGCGTCCGCGCCGCGGGCGTCTCGGGGGCCTCGGGCCACTCGCTCTCGGCGCCGCCCGACGCCATTCCGGGCAACCCGTCCGATCCGGTTGCCCGGAATGGCGTGTCCGCCGACCCGTTCACCGCTGCCAGGAACCGCCGGGCTTCGGCCTCCGAGCCGAATACGAACCCGGGCACCGCGCCCCCGCGCCGATAGCGGCTGAAGTAGCCCGATGGCACCGGGCTATCCGGGTCGGCGGCCTGCTTGGCCAGCACCGTGAGGGCCTTGTACCGCTCGCGCGGCAGGCGCTCGATCAGCCGCACGGTCCAGATGTCGTGCCCGTCGCGGGTATGGCGACCGGCGATCAGCTCGAACCCCTCGGGCGTCTTTGGGGCCGTGGGGGTCGGGGCAGGCTCTCTCGTCGGCGCCGAGGGCTGTACCGCGACCGGCGCGGGCGGTCGCGGCTTGGGCTGAGCTGGCTTGGGCGTCTTGGGCGTCTTCGGCGCCTCCGCTGGCCCGCGTACCAGCCGAGGGCGTGGACCGCCGCGCCGCCGGGCCATGCGGAACGCGCGGTTCAGTACGTCCTCGGCCTTCTCCCGGGTCCCATCGGGCAAGTCCTCGACCAACCGCCGCGCCGTCTCGGCGAAGAAGGCGTCGATCACCTGATCGTTCGTCGCGCCGCGAGGAGCGACCCAGCTCATGGTCCGGTGCTTGTCGGTCCAGACCTCGAATCCGCTCTCGACCCGCTCGCGCCGGAAGCCCGACGTCAGCCGGCGCCGCAGCCCGCCGCGATCGAGCCCCCGCTTGCCCTCGCCGCGCGAGATGCGGATGGCGTCGAGCAGCCGCGCCCGCTGATCTTCATCCAGCCGCAGCCGGTAGCGACGCATCGCTGTGTTGATCGGCTCGACCGCCAGCAGGAACCCGGGGTCGGCCTCGACCGCCTCGACCTGACCAGCGGGGTTCACGTCGACGAACTCCACCGGCAGGTGCAGTTCGAGCCCGTCGGGCAACGCGCCGATCGGGTAGACGGCCGTACCGCACACGACCCAGACACCGCGGGTCGGCCGGTTGAGCCGGGCCGCAGCCTCGCGGATCATCCACGCGGTGTGACCGGCCTCGGCCACCTCGGCGGGCGGCTCGCCCACGTCGACCCGCAGGGTTTGCTGATCGCCCTTGGGCATTCCGGGCAACCCGACCTCTCCGGTTGCCCGGAATGCCGGGGTCGCTGCCGGCTGGTCGTAGAGCTCGAGGGCGGCCCGCCGCGCGGCGGCGAAGCTGCGATGATCGGGGCCGACGATCTTCCAGCGGCCGCCGACCGACTGCTCGACCCGATAGGCGCCACGCTTGCCGCTCTTGCTGAACCGCACGCGCTTGTCGGGCGACGTGTAGACCGGCGGCTTCGTACCGCTGCGGGTCCACGTCTTCATCGCCGCCTGAACGTCGAAGACCGAGCGGGGTTGCGCCGCCGGACCGTCGTTCGCGGTCAGCGCGGCGATCCGGTCGGCCAGCCACTTCTTGCGCTCACCGATGCCCTTGCCGGCGAGCGGCGCGAGCAACGTCAGCCCGAGCGCCTGCGCCGGCTTGGCCAGCAGCTCGACGTAGGCCCGCGACGCGATGACCTCGACCACGGCGCCCCGCCCAGCGAGCCGCGCGAGCGCGGGGCTCACCTGCGCGACCCACGCGGCGCGCTGCTCGCCCGTCAGGTCTTGCGCCCGCTTGTCGTACGGCTCGACGGGCTCGTCCGGCCCGACGACGCCGAGCCCGGCCGAGACGATCGCCCACGGCAAGCCTCGGGCCTCGGCGTACCGACGGCGCAGATTCCACAGCGCCCCGCGGTACAACGCCTGAGCTGCGACCGGCCCGGAGGCGACCTTGCTCTTCACGCACCCGACGAGCACAAACGTCGGGTCAGCGGCGGACTCGGCGGCCATTCCGGGCACCCCGTCCGCTCCGGTTGCCCGGAATGCAGCACCGTCCAGGGGCAGCCGCTCGACAAGGCTCGCCAGCATCGCGCTGGCCCGGTCGAACGGCCCGACCCCGTCGAAGTCACCGGACCACGCGCGGCTCCAGTACCAGCCGTCGTCCTTGAGGTTGATGGTGACCGTGGTCTCGCCGCCGCCGTTGTGGCACGTCACCACCCGCAGTGTGGCGGTCATCGCATGGAAGACCGGGCAGCCGTGGTCGCGCAGCCGGTACTTCAGCCAGCGCAGATCGAAGCCCGACCCCTCGTTGGTGGGGGGCTCGAAGAGCGCGGTGACCAGCCGGCCGACGGACTGCCCGATCTCCCGATCGGTGCCGGTCTGGCCGTTGTTCTCCAAGGTCCAGGCAGGCTTGCGCTGCCACCAGCGGTCGCTGATGACCTCGGCCTTAGCCAGTCGGGCGACCACCGGCGCGTCGGCCAGTGGCGAGAGGTCGATGCGGTCGCCCACCTTCGCGACGGCGAGCAGCTTGCGCATCATCCGGTGAGTCACGGCGCTGGCGGCCCGGCCAGCGTCATCGATCTCGCCCGTACGGGGGATCGACGCCAGTGGCCCGATCTCGGCCGACGGGGGAGGTTGCCCCGTCGCCTCGACCGCCGCCCGTCGAGCAGTGGCGAACTTCTCCGGCCCCGCGTGGATGGTCCAGGTCCGGCCGGCGCCGAGTCGCAGCACGTACCACCGCTTGCCCGCGCGTAGCACCACGGTACCCCCGTCGGGCGCGATGTGGACCTTCGTCCCGTCGCTGGGGTGCACGACCGATCGGAACTCGTAGGCGTTGGCCGCCTTCGGCGCGGTCTGCCGAGGCCGCAGGGGCACGGTGTTGTCGACATAGGCCGCGTACCACCCCAGGTTCACGAGGTTGACGACCCGGGCGGCGGTCCACCGCTGCCCGCTCTGGTCGCGGAAGACGGCGCCCTCGAACTGCGCCTGCTCACCCGTCGCGGTCAGCGCCCATCGCGGGCCGTCGGGCGCGGCCACGAACAAGCGTCGCACCTTGCCGACCTCGCTCAATGTCGAGACCGGGTGCGCGTGGGGTGGGATCGACGGCGCTGGCCCCGGATGCGGCGGTGCGCCGTAGATCTCATCGGGCACCGGCGCCGCCGGCTCGTCGACCGCCGGGATGGTCGGCGGCGGGCTCTCGGCCATCACCTCGGCCGCCCGATCCCGCGCGGCGATGTAGAGCTGGACGTCCGCTGCTGTAGCCATCGGCTGGGCCAACTGCTCGCGGGCGAAGGTGTGCACCGTTCGAGCGGCGTCATGCCGACCTTGCGCCTGCTCCTTCCTGGCGATCCGCTCGTCGGCCCACCGGCGACCCTTCGCCGCTCGCACCTGGGCCGCGTCGAGCCAGCGCCACGCCCGCTCTCCGTCGACGGTGGTCGCCTCGAACGGGATCGGCATGTCGTGCGTCTCGCGCATCTGCACGGTGCGCTCGACCAGTCGCTTGATCTGAGCTGGCGTCCAGCCGCACCGCTCGTTCAGCGCCGAGACCCGCACGGTGCCGGCCTCGGCCACCGCGATGAGGAACCGCCGCTGGTCGCCGTCGAGTACGTGGTCGAAGGCCGCCGCCGCCGGCCAGTGGGCGGCCAATCGCTGCGACGCTGCGGGCCCGACCGCGCGGGCCACCGCGTTCATCGGGATCAGCACGGTGCGCTCACCACGCCGCTTCGGCCGGAACCACGCTCGCCCCGTGGGCCCGTCGACCCGCCAGGGCCCGTGCCGCTCTCCGCGGCGGTCGACGATGCTCATCAGCCCGTCGTCGTGAACCTCGACGACCTCGAACCGGTTGAGGATCTCGGTCACGAACCAGTCGCCGAGCGCCACCGTGAGCGACTCGCTCGTAGCGGTTTCGGCCTCGGCCACCGGCTCGGGCGGCTTCAGCCCCATCCACTCCCACGTCCGCTCGCCCCGTAGTCGACTCTGCTTCACCGGCAGAGGCATGCCCTTGCGCTTGAGCCCGCGCAGCCGCTTCAGCGCCCGGTCGATCGCCTCGACCGACCACCCCAGCCGCTCCGTCAGGTCCGACTCGGTGGCGAAGTTCAGGTCGGCGAAGGCGATCATCAGCCGCCGCAGCTCCGCATCGAGCCAGCCACCGAAGCGCCGTACGTCGAACCAGTACAGCGCCAGCCGCCGGGGGTCGTCGTCGGTGAGGGCCTTCGCGGTGGGATTGACGGGCACGAACTCGGCGCGCCGGTCGAGCAGTCGCGGCCGGAACCATGCGTGCTCGGCGCCAACGGTCCACGGTCCGATCCGACCGCCGCGGCCGTCGCCGACGTGCACCCGGTCATCGCGGTGCACCTCGAGCACGACGTAGGTGTCGAAGTCGGCGGTCACCAGCCGATCGCCGTCCTGCAGGCCTTCCCATCCGCGCCAGCGCCACGACGGGCGACCGCTCGACTTGCCCTCGATGAACGGCACCCGGACGCCGACCTTGAACGCCCAATCGACGACCGCCTTGGCGATGTGGCCGATCGCGCTGTCGCGCTTGAGGCCAAACGCCTTCAGCGCCTTCGCCTGGGTGAGCGCCCGCTTGCTCTCCTGAACCAGCGCCAAGAACCGCCGACCCCGCGCCGGCAGGTCGTCGAGCGGCACCGGAGAGCCCACGGGTTCAGCCGACTGGCTCGGCCGCCGCGGAGCGGGGCTCTTCGTCGCCGCCGGCTTCCTTGTCGTGCGGGTCTTCTTCGCCGCCGGCTTCTTCGCTGCGCGGGTCTTCTTCGCCGTGCTCGGCGCCACCTCCCGCGCGCAGCTCGGCACCGCCTGATCGGTCTTCCGATACCGTCCGGCGCCGACTTCCTCGATCGCCCCGCGGGCCACCATCTGCGACGCCATCCGCCGGGTATGCCCCGCGTACCGGTGGCACGCGCTCGCTTGCAGCTCATCGAGGCTGAACACCTCGGCGACCCGGCTCAGCACCTCGCGCTGGCGCACGGTCGGCGCCCGCTTCGCGGTCTTCGATCGACGGCTCATCGCAGGATCCCGTGGGCATTGATGGTGAAGTTGCTCGGCCCGCGCTCGATCTGCCCGGCCACCAGCCGCGGCCCCGGCCGGTCGAACGGATGGCGCCACCATGCGTCGGTCGAGCCCTTGCGGGTGTCGTAGACGATCGCGTCGATCACGCCCGCCGGGCTCTCGGGCGCCACCCCGCCCTCGGCGACCAGCCACAGCTCGTCCATGACCGCCGACGTCACGAGCCACACCGGCCCACCGCGCGGCTCGACCTCGACCCCGCCCCGCAGCTCGATGCGCACCAGCCGGCCCAGCTCGACCAGATCGCCCGGCGCCCCGTCCGGCCGCCGCACCGCGCGCTCACCGCCCGGCTCCAAGCCCCAATGCAGCAACCGCCACGTCTCCTCGACCGGCTGGCGCACCTCGACCGACTCGACCGCCGCCTCGATCCCGGCGACCGCCGCCCGGACTCCGGCCCCCACGAGCCGCAGCCCATCGCCGCGCTCGACCCGCACCGCGCCCTCGGGCACCAGCTCAGTGCCGTCGACGAGGCGCAGCCGGACCAGCTCGCCGATATCGGTCCAGCGCGCCATCAGCTCAGCCGCCGCCGCAGCAACTCGACGCCGGTTGCGACCCCGAGCGCGGCCAGCAGCCACCCCCACGACGGACCGTCGTCGGCGACCGCGTCCACCAGCTTGCCGAGCTTGCGCCGTACCGCCGGGTCGTCGGTCTTGCGCGCCTCCTCGGCCACTGTCTGCGCGAACAGCCGCCGTGCCTCGACCAGCCGGGCCTCCTCGTTCGAGATCCACGCCCCGATCGTCGCGACGGTCACCACGACAGCCCCGCCGACCACGAGGTGCGGCAGCGCCCCGAGCGGCACCCTGTTCGGCAGCTTGTTGACCCCGCCGAGGAAGTGCTCGATGACCTCGTAGATCCAGCCGCGCACCTTGAGCACGAGCTTGCGCTTGGTCTCGATCGCCGCCGAGTCGACCTTCCCGTGCCGCGCCAACTGCAACCAGCCGACCGCCACCCGATCGAGCCGCTGCGCCCACCCCCACGCCTGCCGGCGCCACGAGTCCTGCCAGCTCACTTGATCACGCGCTGCGCCGCCTTGGCGGCCTTCGCCGCGTAAGCCACGGTGCCCGCCGCCAGCAGTCCGCCGCCGGCCATCAGCAGCTTGCGGCGCTTCTCGGCCTTCGCCTTGTTGAGCCGTCGCCGGACCAGCGCCTGCTGATTGCGCAGATCGACGATCTTCTGCTCCAGCTCGGCCATCTCCTGGCGCCGCCGGCTCTCAGCCTGTCGCTGCCGCGACCGCTCGCGGATCTTCTCCTCGCGCTGCCGCTCCCGCTCTCTCGCCCGGCGCTCTCGCTCCAGCTCGCTCTGGAGCTTGTTCGCCCGGCTGCGCTCCCGCTGCGCGCTCTGCTGCGCCTGCTTCGACTTGCGCCGCGAGGGCCCCGTCAGCTCCTTCAGGATCGCCTTGCCGCCGTCGATGATGTCCGAGATGAACCCGACCTCGCCGTCGTCGAACCCGTCGTCATCGAGATCGAAGTCGTCCAGCTCGATGCCGGCCAGGTCGTCGTCGTCGAGCCAATCGACCCCCGACGCGCCGACGTGCTCCAACTCGCCGAGATCGCCCTCGGGCTCGTCGAGCACCTCGTCGTACAGCTCGTCCAGCCGCCCGTCGCCGACGTGGTTGAGCGCCCCCAGATCATCGTGGCAGTCGCAATCGCGCTTCATCTCAGCCGCTCCTATCGAATGGTCAGGCCGCGCCGCATGGCGTCCGCCGGCGACTGCCCGAAGGTGATCGAGGGGTGCACCGTCTCGGCGTCGATCCACGCCCCGCCGAGGTGAACCTGCGTCCAGATGTGGAAGGCTCGCCCCGGCGTCCGCACGCCGATGTCGACGTGGTAGCGTCCCGCCGAATCCAGCCGCAGCAGCGCCCCCCGGGCGGGCAGCGCGACGGTCATGAACAGCGCCAGCAGCAGCGTGTGCTGGTCATCGCAGTCGCCCATCAGCCGCCGAATCGTCGTCGCCGGGGTCTGGATCTGCTCGCCCAGCTCGGGCTGGAAGACGATCCGCTGGTGCACGAATCCCCACAGCGCGCGGGCCGTCTCGTCCCGCTGGTTGCCGTCGACGCCCGGGATGACCTCGGCGAGCACGTCGCGCCACATGGGGTGGAGCGCATACCGCCGAGCCAGCGCACGGCAGCGGCGGCGGGTCAGGTCGGGGCTTCGTCCGGGGAGTCGCCAGTACATGTGGCGAGCCTACGGACGGGAATCGATACGCGGACCAGACCAAAAATCGGGGGTCCGCGATTTTTCTCGGCGGGCTACTTCTTGGTGAACCGCTCGGCGGTCTTGCCCAGCACGTCGAGCGCCTGATCCATCTGGAGGATCGCGTCCAGCGGCGAGAACTCGTTGTCGTCGGCCCGCTGCTTGAGGTCGGCGGCGATGCCTTTCGTGCGCATCACCTCGGCCTGCAACTCGCTGAGCTGGTCTTCGAGCTGGATCACCCGCTCGTCCCGCGCCTCGAGCCGCGAGCTGAGCGAGGCCATCGTCACCTCGGCCTTGTGCGCCTGCTCCTTGGCCGCGTCGAGCTGCTCTCGCATCAGCTTCACCTCGGTCTCGGCCCGCTCGCGGATCGCGAGCAGCATCGACTCGTGGTGCTTGCGCTCGGCCTCCAACTGCCCGTTGTGCGCCTTGCGCTCGGCCTCCAACTGCTCGTCGAAGCGCTTGCGCTCCTCCATCATGCTCTTCTCGACTCGGGCGTGCGCCGTCATCGCGTCCCGCGCCTGCTGCTGATAGACGCCCATGATCTGGAACGCCGGGGTCGCCGAGCTGCTGCTGCGCCGGCTCGGGCGCAGATTCCAGTCCTTGCGGGTGATCATCCGCTTCGTACGCGGGTGCCGGGCCAGCACCCGATACCGCCCGGGGCGGATGATCCGCTCCGACAGCTCGCGCACGCCCTCGGTCACCAGCAACTGGATGAGCGTGTCCTCGTGGTCGTACGCCGGGCGCCAGTCGTGGCCGTCCAGCTCGTAGACGTCCAGCAGCGCGCAGGCCACCTCGGTGTCGAGCAGCGGGGCGTACTGCGGTTCGATGTCTTCGGTCATCATCGGAGGGTCCTCCGTCGTCGTGTACCGCCCACCGTACGGACGCGAATCGAGACGCGGACCAGCACAAAATCAGCGCAAATCGACGATTCTCGGGCGGTTCGGCCCGAACGCCTCAGCCAAGCGTGAGTCGAGCCCGCGCAGTGAGCCACGCGGTGGTCCAGGCCCGCCTCGTGGAGACGGCCCTGCCGCCGAGCCTCGTGGTGCTCCAGGCCCGGACCCGAGGCCCGATCCACGGGGTCTTCCTCGCGGTGGTCCTGGCCCGGAGCCTGGGGTCGACCCTGGGGGTGAGCCTCACGGTGAGCCTGGGGCGGGAGGCCGCCGATTCCAGCGTTCGGCGCTCCCGAAACGGGTAGAGCAGCCCCCTCCATCGGGACTCGTCGTAGGTGACCTGGGATTGAGGAATTGCGGGTTGTTTGTCAGGATGAGCCACTGTCGGCGCTCCGAAACGCCGAACCTGTTAGTCCGAACGGCGAGCGGCCGGCTCGGTCTGGTGTCAGGAGGCGGTTTACATGCTCCGACTGTGTGTCGCGGTCTTCACCTTCGGGCTGCTCGCCTGCGACATGCCCGTGATGGGCGCACCCGCGGACGGTGGTGGACGAGACGGCGATATGGCGTTGGCGCCCGATGGGGGTGCACCACCCGTCGGAGATCTGCGCATCAACCAGATGCAGATGAGGGCCACGGTCAACAGCTACCACGAGTTCGTCTTCGATCAGGACCCGGCCGTGGCGTGGCGCCACCCGGACGTCAACGTGCAGGCCGAAGAGCAGGGCATCCGGGTCTTCGACTTCGACATCTCCGGTGATCGACAGTCGTGGTTCGACCTCCACCCGGCGACCCACGAGTTCCCGTTCGACCACGCCAACAACTGCGGATGGCGGATCAGCGATAACGAACTCTACTCCGGGGATCTGGGGATGTGCCTGCGCGATCTCCAGGGCTGGTGCGACGCCAACCCTGAGCACCCGCTGCTCGTTCTGCTGATCGGCGAGACCGATACCGGCGATCGGCCTCCTCAGATGATCTGGCAGCTCGACGACCTGGAGTCTTCGATACAGATTGGCCTCAGCCGTGATCGGCTGCTGGTGCCGGCCGACGTCCGCGGCGAACACGCGACCCTGTGGGACGCGATTCAGGCGGACGGATGGCCGACGGTCGACGAGACCCGAGGTAAGGTCATGATCGTGCTCAACGATCGGGGGCCGATGCGGTTCGCCTACTTGATGAACGGCGGGCTCGATCCGGCTGATCCGCTGATGTTCGTGGCCGGCGACCCCGAGATCGCGGGTCAGGATGGGGTCGGCGACGAGGTGTTCTTCAGCTTCGAGCCGACCGAGACCTACGACTTCGAGACCGACATGGCACGGATCGAGCAAATGGGCGATCTCATCCGGCGAGGCTTCCTGGTCCACGCGATCACTGACGACCCGGACAAGGCCGAGGTGCTGCGCGGCGCAGGCGTGCACTTCGTCGGCACCCGCTTCCCCGACGCAGTGTTCGGACCCGTCGACGGCAGCCCGACGCTGTGCAACCCGGAGACCGC
Source organism: bacterium (assembly GCA_030427205.1). Taxonomy (GTDB): domain Bacteria; phylum Myxococcota_A; class Bradymonadia; order UBA7976; family UBA1532; genus JACKDM01. The sequence continues at coordinate 264,827 of JAUHXC010000011.1, forward strand.
CCCGGATTGGTGTCTGGACGAGATGTTCGAACCGCGTCGTTGATACGGCTACTGCGGTGGGGCGCAGAGCCCGCCCCGGCTCGCCTCGACGCGCTCGAAGTCCACGACGACCGGCAACCACCACGCTTCGCACTCAGCCTCACACGGCCCGGCCAACTCAGCCGGCTGCGCGCAGTCCAGGCGCGAGCAGGCCAGCTGTTTGACCGCGGCCCGATCACCGCCGCGAACGAACGGCAGCAAGGTGTCTTGCTCTACGATGAAGCGCTGGCCGAGCACGAGGCGGCCGTCCATACGATAGCCCTCGGTCGCGGTCTCCATCCGGTCAGCGCAAACGGAGCCGAAGTCGCGATACTCCCCCTGCCAGAGCAGCTCGATCGGGCTGCCCTCAACGGCGAAGGATAGACGCTCGCCGGGATCGATCGCGGGCGCGCCCAGCCACCACTGCTCGTCACCCGAGAATACGGCCTGACCGACCTCGACCGGGGGGCCTTCGTAGGCCAGCGGGTGACGTGCGAGCGCGATGTCCTCTCCGGTCATGGCCTGCTCAACGATCGCTTGCAGCAGATCGCCCTGAGTGGGCTCAGAGTTGTCGCCGTCGATACACACCCGCGTCGCCCGATAGACCCGATCGCCGACCGCGTCGCGCACGGCACGATATCCGGTCGTCGACGCGTGGCATCGCGCGTACGTACGGGGGTCGACGCTCGCATCGTACGGAACCGGAGCGGTCTCGACCGACGTTCGCGCGCAGCGCACGCCGAGTTCAGCAGAGCGCGCCGAGGGGTCCAAAGCGACGTTGCGGTCGCCGGCCTCGCCCGCCGGGCTGTAGAGGCTGCGCCCACGCGCCAATCGGAGCGCGCGCTCCCCCATGTTCGTCTCGGCCTCCTCCCACGGGCCGCTCTGGGTGAGGGCCGCACATGTCGCCCTGTCCAGCGAGTCGGCCAGCCACTCGTCGGCGTTTCCGAACAGGTGGTGGAATTGGCGGGGATCCGGCAGCACCTCGGTGCCGATCGGGACCGCGCCCTCCAGGCCGTCGACGCGGTCCAGCGCCAGTTCCTCGGGCCAGTCGAAGCACTCGGCGACCATCGGCGCGGAGCCGACCGTGTCGAACCACTCCCCGCAGACATCCGTCCGGGTGAACAGCCCGCGGTCCACATCGACCATCGCCTCGACCCGCGCCCGCTCGATCATCGTCGGCAGCCGGCCGCCGACGGCTTGGCACGCCTCGTACGCCTCGCACCACGATACGCCGGTGATCGGCAGCGCCTCCGCGTCGGTGTCGTCGGCGCACAGCTCGGCGCAGCGCGGTTGTTCGCGCCCTTCACAGGTGCAGCGGAGCACCTTGTCGCGGTACATCGCCCGGCTCATCTCGGTGGTCATCAGTTCGAAGTCGTGCTCGATCTGCGCAGTGCAGCTGTGTCCGCAGGCGTCGCGGACCTCGACGGCGGTGAAATAGCAGCTCCGATCCACGCGGTCGCGGCAGTTGGTCGAGCGCCCCGGCACCAGGATCCAGTCCGGCTCCAGCGGCGGGTCGCCGATCACCTGCTCGACGGGCTCGACGACATCTTCGCCAACAGGTGGCGCCACCGGGTCCTCGGCGGGCGGTATCGGGACCGACGCCACCGGCGCGCACACGTAGCCCCGCACGACCGGGCCGAGCGCCGGGTCGAAGTCCGTATCGCCGACATAGACGCAGTCGACGTCGACCCCGGCCTCGAAGCCGATGCAGGTCCGCCCCGAACCCCCACAGTGGATGCGGGTGCTGTAGTTGCATTCCCCTTCGACGCAGCTGACCCCAGCCCCACACGCGTTGCCGCACACCCCGCAGTGCTGCGAGTCGGTGGGCAAGTGGGCCTCGACCTTGGCCCCGACGGCGTTCCGGCAGAGTCGCCACTCCTGCATACGGTGGATGTCGAATTGGGGCGTGTAGAACGCATCGCAGCCGCTGACGCTCAGGCACGCCGCGATGACGAGCAGAAGACGCATGAGGACACCCCGGGTTCCAGTGGCAGGAGCGAGGCTATCACCCGGGTGATGGTCACGCCAGAGACCTGCCCGCGAAGGCCCACCGATCCAGGAGTTCGCCCTTGCCTGAGACGGTGACCGGTGCTCTCTTGGCGGTCGGCATCAGCGCCGAATCTGACAGGAGGCCCGATGGATCGCCCCGGTTTGCCGCATCTCGCGCTGCTGCTCACCGTCGTACTCGGCGTGAGTGCCCGCGCCGATACAGCCGAGACGTGCGCGCCGCTCGAGGATGCCGGTGCACAAGCGCCGGTCTACGCCCTGTTGTACGGCTACCCCCACGCGACCGACCGCCCGCAGATGCCGCCACTGACCATGGTCGCTCACGATCTGCGGCACATGGACCGGTTCTTTGCGGCGCTGGGTCCGCTCAAGCGCTGGATCCACGCCGAGGATGACCCGGGCCTCTACCACCCGTTCGGGCCCGAGCGGCGCGAGCCGACGTGGAGGGCGCTGTCGAGCACGATCGCCGAGATGGTCACCACGCTCGACGCGGCGGACCACGAGACCCGGCCTCAGGTGTACCTGTACTTCGTCGGCCACGGGGACCAGCCGGACAGCGCGGTGATGTCCCGGGGCGAGCTGTATGCCCGGCCCGATCCCGAACGCACCGGGCCCGGACACGATGGGGTGATCGACGCGCGCCTCTTCTCCGAGCGCATCCTGCGCCCACTGGCCGATCGGGCCGATGTGCATCTCATCGTGGACGCCTGCCAGAGCTTCTACCTGCTCTCGACCCGCGGCCCGGTGGTCAGCGGCCGGACCAAGCACACGATCGCCGCCGAGCAGCTGATCGAGCCGTTCACCGAGAGCCTGCCCACCGTTGGTGCGCTCCTGGCCACCGACGGCACCGCCGAGCTGACGTGGGAGGACAACCGATACGGGGGCCTGTTCAGCCACGCGGTGCGCTCGGCGGCGATCGGACCGGCCGACATCGACAAGGACGGCGTGGTGACCTACGGCGAGATGCACCAGGTCGTCGGTTGGATCCTGGCCGGCTCGGGCAGCGGCATCCGCCCGGCGACCGCGCCGCCCGGCATGGAGCGGAGCGCGCCGTTCATCGACTGGCGCCGAGCACCGGCGGCCCGAGTCTGCGTCACGCCCAACGTGCCCGGCCGGCAGGTCATCGGGACTTCGGCCGGGACCTTCGCCACGGTCCACGCGCCCCCGGGCCCTCACCGGCTCTATCTCGCCGATGGGTTGATGTACCGCTTCGAACGTGAGGGTCCGCCTTTCGAATTTGCCGCGAGCACCGGCCCGCTCGACCTGAGCGGTCAGACGCCGCCCGACCTTCGGGGCGAGTCGTATATCGAGCCCTTCATCCGGCCCATCATCCCCGAGCTGCTCGGTGAGCCTCCGCTGGCGCCGCCCTTCGTGCCCGGCTGGTACTACGGTGTCGGCGTCGTCGGGCACTTCGCCGGCATGATCCTGGCGCTCCCGGACGCCGAGTTCGGGCTCGACTTCCGCGGTCGGCTGGGCCGCGGCATGCACCGCGGGCTGCTCGACGTGGGGATCAGCCGCCGGGATCACGAGTACCGCATCGCCGACGGCGGGGAAGCGCTGGACCCGATCTTTGGCGTGATCGGCACGCGGTTGGGCTACGCCTACTTGATCAGCCGGGAAGGCTGGGAGATCGACGCCGGGCTGGTCGGCGGGATCGAGTGGATGTTGAGTCGGCGGTGGGAGAATGCGTGGCTGCCCGACGCGGCGTTGCACGCCAGCGCTATCCGGCCGCTGGACGGCGGGAAGTGGTCGTTGCGGCTGGATCTGCGAGCCGGCGCGCTGCTGCTGGCCGGTGACGTGATCGAACCCTTCGTCCAAGTCGGATTCGGCGCGGACTACGAAGCCCTGTTCGAGTAGTCCTCGCCAAGACGTGGTGCACATCGAGCCGGTGGTGCCGACGGTCGGGCGGTGTTGGACTGGACTACGGGGGGCTCATCGAATAGGTCGGTAGACGTCGCGTCGCTGGCCCGCTGCTTCGGGAGGAATCGATATGCGCGCCTTGCTGGCCCTGATTATCATCGCGCCCACCTGGGCGGTCGCCGAGCCCTGCGAGAAGCTGATCACCGCCATCTGCCCCGACACGGTCAAGCGGACGAAGTGCGTCGAGTTCGTCGCCGAGCGCATCGTGATCGCCAACGAGAAGGCGCTCACAGTAGAGGAACGAGCGGGCTGGTGTGCGGCCAAACTCGCGGATCCGGGTGCTGTTGACGAATACGCGGGCATGATGCTGATCGCCGACAAGATCCCGCTTGAGCTGACCGTCACGGTGAAGGCGACGAAGGCCGACGGCAAGCCGTGGGACGCGGCGGGCGGCGCCCCAGACCTCGCTGCCTGCTTTACGATCGACAGCGAGACGGGTTGTCTGCCCAAGGGAACATCTCCCGAGCGCGTCAAGTCGCCAGCCTGCCCCGACTCGCTGACCTGCACGTTCAAGGTCAACGCTCGTCGGGGCGCTCAGGTCCTCGTCGAGGTGGTTGACGTCGACGCGATGTCGAATGACTCGGCGGGTCGATGCACGATCGCTACCGACAGAGTAGACGCAATATGCACATCAAGCCTTAGGGCAGAAGTGAGAAAGGCGAAGTAGTACGTCGGACATCTACTGCTACCGAATGGGCATTCCTACCTCGACTTGCTGGCGGCTGATGTCTTGACGACACACCTCTTTCAGGTTGACCGATTCCGGCCGTGGGCCCCTCGATCACGGTGCGCGTCAACAACCACGCACGATGCGTTCATGAGCCGGCGGGGCAGCGACCGGTCCGTGAGATGAACGGGCAGCAGGTCTTCCGCGCGACCGCTGTCTGCGTAGATGTGCCGCTGCCGTCAGCCGAACGCCGTGCTCTGGCCGCAGACTTCAAGAAGCTGGTCATTGATGAGCACGTAGCTCTCGCACGCTTGACCCAGGTGACGGGCGAAGCGGTCGGACTAGGACTCGCTCGCTTCACGGCGGATGAGCAGTGGTGGATCGGCAATCCGGCTGAGGGGCAGGGCGACGTTCTCCATGTCCTCGGCGATCTTCTTCCTCGGGGGGTGGAGTGGCGCGAGGAGTCGATCAGCATCGGGGATCATTGTCGTGAGCCGATGAGCACCCTCGACGCGGCAACCGATGGCCGCTTGCAGCGCCGGGAGGTCTTCATCCTTGGTCGTCGGGACCTGCGCGCCGTCTGGCAGACCGCGCCGAGTGACATCGGCTCGTTCGCCTGCGCGCACCTTGAATGCAGCCACGATTTCGATGGGGACTGCGCGGCATCATGCAATTCGTGGCGCGTCCCATTGGCCATCACCTTCGAGCGCGCCGAGCCATTCGATAGGGCGGCGATGTGTGACGCGTCGACGGCCAACCCCGCGGAGCGGTGAGTTTACAGCCGCTCGGGCTCGATGTCGGCCGGGTCGCAGTCGGCGGGCCCCGTCAGCGGGTTGCAGGTGATCGGCTGGTCCGCAACGGGCCAGAGCCGCTGCGGAAAACGGGTACCGACCATGTGCGCGCCCGCCTCGAGGAACTCGTTGGCCGTCATCGGATCATCCGTGATCGCGTGGACGAGGTAGCCCGACCGGGCCAACGCGGTCATCTCGGGCACCGCCGCTTGGTCGGTCTCGAAGCCGAACCGCTCATCGGGCTCGAACGTGAAGATGACCTCGTCAGCGGTCGCGGGATCATCTGCGGCGTCGGGATCACCAATGACGAACAGCAACCGCTCGGCGGGATCGAGGCCACCTTCCAACAGGTACTGGACACGGGGCACCCCACGATCGTTGAGCACGAAGAGGAACTTCTCGCGGGTCGCCTCGACCGTCGGCCAACCGACGCACTGGACGGCGGCCCGAAGCGACGGGAAGTCGCCCCGGACATCGGCCGGGGTGAGGATTCGATCACGCCCGACGCCGGCGATGATCTCGCGCTCGATATCGTCGAGCTGCACTTGGAGCGCGGGCAGCCGACCTTCGATGATGTGGGTCTCCCCAACGAGCACGATCACCAGTGGATGATCCGGCGTCGCTACGCTCCAGTCGCGGAGCTGCCACAAGCACCCACGAAAACCGCCGCAGTGGCTCTCGTCGTCGCCCGGGTGCTCTGTGGTCTGCGGGCTCAGGTCGATGAAGCTCGCACGGTCAGCGGCGAGGTCGAAGTCGAACTGCCGTATACCCTGCAGCGCGGCCTGCTCATCGAGGGGCAGGTGGCGATAGGCGATCTCTGGCCGCTCATCGTCGCGGAAGTCGTGGTAGCTGTTGACGGTCCCGCGCATCTGGAGGTGGTTGAGCCGCAGCCCATCGTCGCGGCATTCGGGCAGGTTTGCGTCCGAGATCGGCCCCGGCCCCCCATCGTGGAGCGGGTCGCCGTCCATCATCATGTCGGTCATCTCGGGGACGCAGCCGGACACGACGAAGCTGACCATGATCATCATCGCGCGCCACAGCATCGACCGGCCTCCTGGTTGCGCGTCAGGCTAGGCCAGTTTAGAGGATGGGGCCAAGAGCGGTTGACGGGAGCCGGTATCGTCTGACGTTGGCACATACGAGTTGGGCTGGTGGGCCGACGGGGTCAACCTCGGTTGGCTCGGATGGGCCGAAGAGGACCGGGAATGTTGCTCCTCCCGGGTGCTCAGTCCATCTGACAGCCCGCAGTCAACGCCCCGCTGCTCTTGTGTCGATACTCGAACGTGACGTGGTTCACCCCATAGCGCGCCTTCAGCGCGTCGCGGAGGCTGTCACCGATCCGGGTCGCGGTCGCGAGTTCCTCGACGTCGAGGGTAAGGACTGCCGTGAGCACCGGCTGTCCGTCATCGAGCGCCCAGACGTGGAAGTCTCCCACAGACTCCACTTGTTCATGATCCAAGAGCATGCTCCTCGCGGCAGATACGTCCAGGTCCGCGGGCGCCCGTTGCAGCAGAATTCGGACGGTGTCGCGCAACAGCGGCCAACTGCCCACCATGATGAGGAGCGCGATCACCAGACTGGCTACCGGATCTGCCAACGGCGCCCCGAACCAGCCGACAGCGATCGCCGACACGATGGCCGCAACGGACCCGAGCGCGTCCGATAGCAGGTGAAGCATGGCCCCACGGGTATTGACGGATTGATCGCGGCTGCGAGCCAGATACCACGCGCTGCCGAGATTCACGGCCAAGCCGGCGATGCCGGTCCAGAGAACCGCCGTTGATTCGAGGTCGGGCGGGTCCTCGAAGCGGTCCACGGCCTCCAGGCCGATCAGCACGACAATTACGATCAAGCTGATGCCGTTGGCGAGACCACCGAGAACCGGCGCTCGTCGCAGGCCGAAAGTATAGGTATCGGATGGACGCCGCGAAGCGAGCTTGATCGCGATCAGGGCGACGATGAGCGCGCCGACATCGGACACCATGTGCCCGGCGTCCGAGAGCAGTGCGAGAGAGTTCGTGTAGAAGCCGACTGCAGCTTCCAGAATGAGGAAGCCCGCATTGAGTACGATAGCCACCCACAGTGCTCGCGCCGGCGTGGGACCATGATCGTGACTGGCATGGTCGTGGCTCATCGTATTTCTCGGAGCGCGTCGCTGTCGGTCGTGGGCCGAGCGACGACATAGCCGAGCGGGAACAGGCCGGACATCTTTTCAGCGTGCGTCACCTCGAATCCGGCACCCGTGATCGCCTGCTCCAGCGCAGCGAGACCGAAACGGGTATGAGCGACGAATGGCGAGATGAGGCTGAGCGACCGGGAGAGCGTGCGCCGGAAGCCATCGACGCCATGCAGGAACGTCGGCGCCACCAGCACGCCATCGTCGCGCAGCACGCGGCGGAACTCGGCGAGTGCACGGGTCGGCTCGTCCATGACGTGCAGGGCGTTGGCGCAGAAGACAGCGTCGAAGCTGGCATCCGGCGCATCGAGGGCGTAGGCGCTCATCACCGCACACTCCACCTTCCCGAGACCCGCTTCTGTGATGCGTTGCCGGAGCCGTTCGACCATCGCGGGTGAGATGTCCGTCGCGACGAGATGATCAGCTACCCGCGCGAGTTCGATCGTGAACTGCCCGGTGCCGGCTGCGATCTCCAGTACCCGGCCGCCGGCCGGGATGTCGGTCGCGAGGCGCTCACGCACGCGCCCGTAGCTCGTGTCGAAGAGCCGCACGATGGTGTCGTAGCGGCCCGCGAGTCGATCCCATATCCGTGCCTCGGTCATGTCTCTGTTCCTTCCACTCCGTCAGTGGACCCCTCGTCTCGCTCTGCCGCCGTGCCGCCCAGCCAGCTGTACACCGCCGGCAGGACGAGGAGGGTCAGCATCGTCGCGGTCACCAGCCCGCCGATCACCACTGTCGCCAACGGCCGCTGAACCTCGGCACCGGCCGTCGTCGAGATCGCCATGGGCAGGAATCCGATTCCGTCCGTGAGCGCGGTCATGAGCACCGCCCTGAGCCTCAGCCGGGCGCCCTTTTCGGTCGCGTCCATCAACGAGAGGCCCTCTCGCTGGAGATCGCGGATGTACGAGACCATGACCACGCCGTTGAGCACTGCGATGCCCGAGAGGGCGATGAATCCGACCGCCGCCGAGATCGAGAACGGCATGTCCCGCAGCCACAAGGCGAGCACGCCCCCGACCGCCGCCATGGGGATGTTCAGGTAGATGATCAGCGCCGGACGGGCCGAGCCGAAGGTCGTATACAGCAGCAGGAAGATCAGCAGCAGCGCCGCCGGCACCGCCACCGCCAGCCTCGAAGTGGCCGCCTGGAGGTTCTCGAACTGGCCCCCCCAGGTCACGAAGTACCCCGGCGGCAGGTCCCCTTCGCGGCGTACGCTGGCCTGCGCCTCGGCCACGAAGCCCGCCAGATCGCGCCCGCGCACGTTGACCTGGATGGTCATGCGGCGCTGCGCACTCTCTCGGCTCACCACCGCCGGGCCCTCGTCGAGCAGGACGTGGGCGACCTGACCGAGCGGTACTCGCGCGCCGCCCGGCGCGGAGATGAGCAATCCACGCAGGGCTTCGGGGTTGGCGCGTGCGTCGGCTTGCAGCCGGACCTGAAGTGCGAACCGTCGCTGCCCTTCGAAGACGATACCGACCTGACGGCCGCCAGCCGACGCGACCGCGTCGAGCACTTCGGAGGCGTTGATCCCATATCGGGCGGCCGCGCGCCGATCGACGATGATTCGCAACGAGGGCAGGCCAGCGACCTGATCCGCGTTGACATCCGCAGCGCCCTCGATGGCGCGCAGCACCTGCATGATGCGGGCTCCCGTGCGTTCGAGGGCCTCGAAGTCCGGCCCGTAGAGGTTGACCGCGACGTCCGACCGCACACCGCTGATCAGCTCGTTGGTCCTCAGTTCGATGGGCTGGGAAAAGGAGTAGTTCTGGCCCGGCACCCGGGCTTCGAGCGTCTGCTCGATGAGCCCGACGAGTTCGGCCTTGGAGCCCGCGCGGGTCCACTGCTCGATGGGATGCAGCATGATGTAGATGTCGGAGATCTCGACGCCCATCGGGTCGGTGGCGATCTCGGCGCGCCCCGTCCGCGAGATGATCGTCTGGATCTCGTCGGGCAGGGCCTCACCGAGCGCCCGTTCGATCCGCCCCGTCGCCGCCACGGACTCTTCGAGGGACACCGACGGTGGGCGCACGGCCTGCATCGCGATGGCCCCTTCATCGAGCGTCGGGATGAACTCGGCGCCCATGGTCGTCGCCAGCCAGCCGCCACCGGCGATTGCGACGAGCGCAAGGCCGATCACAGACCCGCGGAAGCGCAGCGCCAGCCCGAGCGCCGGTTCGTAGAGCTTGCGGGCGAGGCGAGCCACCACGGGCTCCTTCTCGGACAGGCCCTTGCGGTAGAGCCAGGTAGACGCCGCAGGGACCAGCGTGATCGCGAGCACGAGCGCGGCGGCCAGCGCCGAGAGCACGGCGATGGCCATCGGGCGGAACATCTTCCCCTCGATGCCTTGCAGGGTGAGGATCGGGATGTAGACGATCATGATGATCGCGGTGCCGAAAAGCACGGGCCGGATCACCTGGGCGGTGGCGCGGCGGACCTCGTGCTTGACCGCCGACCCTGTCACGCCGCTCTCGGAGAGCCGCCGAGAGATGTTCTCGATCACGACGATCGCCCCGTCGATGATCAGCCCGAAGTCGAGCGCGCCGAGGCTCATCAGGTTGCCCGACACCCCGAAGAAGCGCATCGAGATGAAGGTGACCAGCAGCGACAGCGGGATGACCGCGGCGACCAGCAGGCCGCCGCGCAGGTTGCCCAGCAGCAGCAAGAGCACGACGACGACGAGGACCCCGCCCTCGATGAGGTTGGCGGCCACGGTGTGGATGGTCCGATCGACCAGCTCGGCCCGATCGTAGTACGTCTCGATCGTCACCCCCGCGGGCAGGCCGGGCGCGAGTTGGTCGAGTCGCTCACGGACGGCGGCCGAGACCTCGCCGGAGTTGGCCCCCATCAGCATCATGACGGAGGCGGTGACCACCTCTCCTCGGCCATCTCGGGTGACGGCGCCCTGGCGGACCATCGGCGCGAAGGCGACGTGGGCCACGTCGCGCACGAAGATTGGCGTGCCGTCGTTTCGGGTGGCCACGCGTACGGTGCGCACGTCTTCGAGACTGGAGATGAGACCCTCACCGCGGATGACGCGCTGCTCTCCGCCACGCACGATGTAGCCACCGCCTTCGTTGGCGTTATTCTCGTCGAGCGCTTCGAAGACGTCGCGCAGGCTCAGGCCCAGCGCGTTGAGCCGGGCCGGGTCGACCTGGACCTCGTACGTCTTCAACTCGCCGCCGAAGGGGTTGACCTCGACGACACCAGGTATGGGTCGCAACTGGAAGGCGACATACCAGTCGAGGATCGTGCGCAGCTCCATGAGCGTGTAGCACGCGTCGGTGTCGGGTCCGTCCGCCGGGCACATGGGATCGCCCCGCACCTCGAACTGGTAGATCTCGCCGAGGCCGGTGGAGATCGGCCCCATCTCCGGTGACCCGTAGCCTTCGGGGATCGACTCGCGCGCCTCGGAGAGCCTCTCGGACACCATCTGCCGCGCGAAATAGATATCGGTGCCTTCCTCGAACACGACTGTCACGGCCGAGAGGCCGAAGCGCGAGAGGCTGCGGACCTCTTCGACGAGTGGCAGCCCGCTCA
>JAUHXC010000069.1 GCA_030427205.1 bacterium
GCCTGCGCATCAATCAGATGCAGATGCGGGCCACCGTCAACAGCTATCACGCGTCGCTGGTGCCGGGCGTGGTCGACGAGTTCAGCTACGACCATCTGCTGCTCGCCGAGCAGGCCGAGCAGCAGGGGATCCGGGTCTTTGACCTCGACGTCAGCGGCGATCGCGGGTCGTTCATGAACATCAGCCCGGCGACCGACGAGCACGTCGTCGATCGGTGGAACAACTGCTCGGAGCGGATGAACCCGCCGGGCGACATCATCGGCTGCCTGTGGAACCTGCGCGATTGGCTCGACGCCAACCCGGACCACCCGCTGATAGTCATCCTGGTGGGCGAGTCGGAGCTGCTCGAGCCACGGTCGCAGCTGATGCACCAGCTCGACGACCTCGAATCGCAGCTCGCGGGCGGGCTCGGTCGAGATCGGCTCCTCACCCCGGACGACGTGCGCGGGGCCCACCCTACGCTGTGGCACGCGCTCCAGGCGGACGGCTGGCCCACGGTCGAGGAGACGCGGGGCAAGATCATGCTGGTGCTCAACGACCGCGGCGTCGTCCGCGTGCGCTACCTGCTCACCGGCGGAGACGACCCGGACGATCGGCTGTTCTTCATCATCGGCGATCCCGAGTTGGAAGGGGACGAGGCGCTGCGCGACGAGGTGATCTTCACCTTCGAACCGCCCGTCGTGCGTCAGTTCGAGACCGATATGGGCCGCCTGCCGCGCATGCGAGAGTTGGTCGACGCGGGCTACCTCGTGCACGCGATCACCGACGACGCCGAGAACGCACGGCGCTTGAGGGCCGAGGGGGTGCACTTCGTCGGCACCCGATTCCCGGATGAGGTCTTCGGGCCGGTCGAAGGCAGCCCGACGACGTGCAATCCGGTCACGGCGCCCGCCGGCTGCCGACCGGAGCAGATCGAGCCGCAGTGAGCGGTCACCGAGCGCCGCAGGTCGGGCCCGAGACGACGTGGCGGAAGTCGGCGACGAGCGGCAGAACCCACTGGTCGCAGGCGGTCACGCACTCAGCCGGGTCGACGGGGACGCGACACGACAGCGCAGCGCACGCGAACTCGGCCGCCTCCACGTCGCTGGAGAAGCGCTCCAGCCGACGCAGATCGCGCAGGTCCAAACCCAGGAACTGCCGACGGATCATGGGCTCGCCGTCGGTGCGCGCGATCAGCGTCTGCGCGCAGCCCTCGGTCGGCCGGTCTTCGTCGATCCACTCGAAGGTGTGCATGATCTCTCTGTCCAGAATCCGCAGCGGCTCACCAAACGCCGCCGCAGGCGGCGCGATCCACCACTGCTCGTCCCGGGCGAGGCGCGCGTGCCCGATCTCGAGGTACCGGCCCTGGCCGAACGGGTGACGCACCAGCGTCAGCGGGCCGTCGAGCAGCCAGCTTCGAAACGCGGACGTGATGCGCCGCCTGACCTCTGGCTGTGCCTCGCTGCTCCAGTCCACACACAGGTCCACGGCGCGATGGACCTGGTCGCCCACCGCATGACGCACCGGCCACAGACCGGTCAGAGCGAATGGGCAAAGAGCGTGATCATGCCACTCCGACGCGCTGTCGTAGGGCGTCCCGTCCGGGTCAGTGTCGAAAGCCGTGCGCGCGCAGCGCACGCCCAGGTCGCTGGCGCGCGCGTCAGGCTCGATCCCTTGCGCCACGTTGCCGGACAGCCCGGTCGGGCTGTACAGCCCGAGCCCCTGCACGACCCGCGGCCGCTGCCGCTCCGCGTCGGTCGTCGACACCGCCCACGTATCACCCTGCTGTAGCGCGGCGCAGGTCGCCGCCTCGGCCGGCTCGGCGCCCCACTCGTTGGCGTTGCCCCGCCAGTGGTACAGCGGGCGCGGCGTCGGCAGCACGTCGCCGCCGATGAGCAGCCGGCCCTCGCGGCTGTCGACCGGCGCCAGCTCGACGCCGTCGGCCACGTCCTGGCACTCGGCGGTCCACGGCATCGACCCGGTCTCGTCCCGCCACGACGCGCAGGCCCCACCGGCGCCGAACAGCTCGCTCCCTTCCGCGACCAGCGCCTCGACCCGGGCCCGCTCGACCGCGGTGGGCAGCCGCCCGCCCAGGTGCTGGCAGACCTCATACGCCTCGCACCACGAGACGCCGGTGACGGGCAACGCCTGCTCGTCCGCGCCGTCGGCGCAAACGTCGCGGCACAGCACCGACTCGTCGCCCGCGCAGCGGCACATCGTGTCGCGATACTGCGCCCGGCTCACCTCGTGGGTCATGATCTCGAAGTCGTGATCGATCGTGAGCGTGCAGGCGTCGCCGCACGGGTCGACGTGCTCGACGAACGCGTGGTGGCAGCGCGGGTCGTCGGCGCCCCGGCACCGCGTCGACCGGCTGGGCACGAGCAGCCACGGGTCGTCTGGCGCCACGTCGACGTCGACCGGGCTGCTCGGGGGCGATGGCACGTCGAGCTCGACCGACGCAACAGCCACGCAGGCGTGCTCGGCGACCACCTCGCCCAGCATCAGGTCGTCTTCGGCGAGCGCGGCGACGGGCAGGCAGTCGACGTCGATCCCCGCGGCGAAGCCCACGCACGATCGATCGGCGGCGCCGCAGTGCACGCGCGAGCTGTAGTCGCAGCGGCCCAGCACGCACGAGACGCCGCGCGCGCAGGCGACGCCGCACTGCCCGCAGTGCTCGGGGTCGACCGCGACGTCGGCGACCACCTCGCGCCCGTCGGGCGCGGCGCACAGCACGTGGTTTCGCAGGTCGTCCGGCGAGAACAGCGGGGGCGCGCAGCCCGCGGCGAGCGCCGTCGTCAACAGCAGGAATACGGCGCGCCGCGGCATGAAGACCCCGTGATCGGTGGCAGGATCGAGGCTACCATCCGAGTGACGCGCCCGCTACCGTCAGCGTCCGGGCGCAGTTGCTCGGCGAAAAGGCGTCAGCAGAGAAAAAACTCGCGGTCACTCGGGCCGGTACGATCCTTAGTCACCCGGAGGCGGTAGAGGACGGAGGCGAAATGCGCGCAGCCCTGATGATCCTTCTCTTGTGGGCGTCACCGGCCCCGGTCGACGCGGGCGAGCGCTGCGCGCCGGCGTCGGCGGCCGACCCGTCGAGCCCGGTCTACGTGCTGATGTTCGGCTATCCGCACGATACCCGCGGCCAGCTGCCGCGCCTGCACATGGTCGGTCACGACCTCCTGCAGATGGACACCTTCTTCGGCGCCCTCGGCCCCAAGCGGGTCTGGATCCATGGCGAGCGCAAGCCGGCGCTCGTCGATCGATTCGGCGACGGGCTCATGCCGCCGTCCTGGCGGGCCCTGCTCCGGTCGGTGGACGAGCTGGTCGCGGCGCTCGACTCATCTGCCGATCGCGCGACGGTGTACCTCTACTTCGTCGGCCATGGCGACCGGATGCGATCGGGCGACCGGACGCGCGGCGAGGTGTACGCCGAGCCCGAGCCGGGGGCGACCGCGCGCGGCTTCGACGGCATCATCAACTCGAAGATCTTCACCGAGTCGGTCTTGAAGCCGATCGCCGAGCGCGCCGACGTCAACCTCATCGTCGACGCCTGCCGCAGCTACTACCTGCTCGCCCGGGGCATGAAGCGGCAGCAACGGGTGATTCGCCTCCCGCCCGACATCGACCTGGAGTCGCCGTTCAAAGCGACGCTGCCCACCGTCGGCGCGGTCCTCGCGACGGATGGGTCCTCGGCGACGACGATGGAGGGCGAGACCTTCGGCGGCCTGTTCAGCCACGCGGTGCGCACGAGCGCGATCGGCGCGGCCGACCTCGACGACGACGGCGTCATCACCTACCGCGAGATGAACGCCCTGATGGCGTGGATCCTGTTGCCCAACGGCATCCTGCCGACGGTCGTCACGCCGGGGGGCGACGCGGATCGCCCGTTCATCGACTGGCGTCGCACCTCCGCCGCGCCCGTATGCATGTCTCCAAAGCTGGCCGGGCGCCGCACGCTGAGCACGCCCGACGGCATCTTCGCCACGCTCCAGATCCCCCGATCGGGCATGGCGGTGTGGCTCGAGCCCGGGGCGCGCTTCCACTTCGCCGGCGCGGCGGCGGCCGACGCCGTGGCGTTCACCGCGAGCAAAGGCCGGCTGAGCATCCAACGCGCGCCGCATGGCGGCCACCGCGGGGTTCACCACGAAGCGCCGTTCGCCCAGCCCTACGACGAGGTCGCCGCCCGCGCCCGGCTCGCCGCGTTCGAGCCCGACCCGGGAGGGTGGTACATCGGGATCGGCGCGGTGGGCCACGCCAGCCGCCTCGGCATACGCGGCGGCGAGCCCGGCGTGCCGATCTCGCCCGGCGCCGATCTCAGCGTTCGACTCGGCAAGGGGCGCCACCAGCTCGTCGGCGATCTGAGCTGGTCCCGGTGGGACCTCACGACGCGCCGGGGCGCGAACACCACCGACCCCGCCGTGCCGGTGAACGCTCACAGCCTCGGCGGACGACTCGGCTACGGCCTGCTGCTGCACGAGGGCGCCTGGGACGTCGGCGCCGACGCCCTCGTCGGAGGCGGCGTCTGGCGCGGCGCCGCCA
The DNA here is from genome assembly GCA_030427205.1 of bacterium. Classification (GTDB taxonomy): domain Bacteria; phylum Myxococcota_A; class Bradymonadia; order UBA7976; family UBA1532; genus JACKDM01. Next base: position 4,519 of record JAUHXC010000069.1, read on the forward strand.
GCGCTTTCACGCTGCCCGAGGCCGCCGTTCGCGTGGTCGCCGCCCGGCCCTTCGACGAGGCCCCACGGTGGGCCCTGCGGACCGATCTGCTCCTGGGCGCGATGCTGCTGGCGGGCGGTGAGACGGCGCCATTCGCCCGGGTGGGCGTCGGCGTCGAGTACGAGACGCTGCTTCAGTAGGCTCATCGGATACCGGCCCCCGGCGCGAGGCCCCATGAGCGGCGCGGTCGGTCGCGGCCCCGGGCGCGCGCTTCATCCTGCGGTGGCCCGGCCGACGATGTCGTCGATGCGCCTCGAGGGGTTCCTGTGCGCAGGGCACGACCAGGAGAGCGCCCGCTGATGGACGGGGATGACCGGTCACGGGCCTGTGCCCACGATGAGGGTAGAAGCACCGGGTCGGCGAAAGCCCCCGTCCGCCGGGGGCTCGGGGCGACGTGGGCAGATCTGCGGGTTGGCTTGGGCGATCGATGACCGGTTGATGGGTCTCCACGAGAGGAGGCGTGAAGAATGTCGCGATGGATGCTCCGGGGGATCTGTCTGTTGGCGCTGGTCTTGGCGACCGGCTGCGATGATGACGACGAGATGAGCTATGTGCCCACGGCGGATATGGGCGCCGAGGGCGAGGGCGAAGGCGAGGGCGAAGGCGAGGGCGAGGGCGAGGGCGAGGGCGAAGGCGAGGGCGAGGGCGAGGGCGAAGGCGAGGGCGAAGGCGAGGGCGAAGGCGAGGGCGAGGGCGAGGGCGAGGGCGAGGGCGAGGGAGAGGGCGAGGGCGAAGGCGAAGGCGAGGGCGAGGGCGAGGGAGAAGGCGAGGGCCCCGATTGCCGTCAGCTCTGCTTCGGCGCCGCCTTCTGCGCTGCGCAGCAGGAGCCGGAGGACATCTGCCCCGGGCTGTGGTTCGTCGAGCTGCAGCAGATCGTGGGCGCGTGCATCGGCTCGTGCCAGGGTGATCCGGACTTCGCCGGCCGCGTCGGCGGGGCGTTGCAGGGTCAGGACTGCGGCGCGGCGCGGGATGTCATGGCCGAGGATCCGGGCTTCGCCGAGATCTGCGAGAACGGGCTGCCCGGTCCGCCGGCGGTCGAGGCCTGCGGGGCGCGGGCGGCGCGGGTGGCGGCGTGCCTGGTCGAAGGCTGCGCGCCCTCGGCGCCGATCGAGGCCGGCGTGAGCGAGCTGTTGACCCTGGGCTGCGAGCGCGCGGTGGCGTCGGGCGACCTGTCGGCGGAGGACGCGGCGGCGATCGACGGCGAGACCCCGTGTGACGACCCGATGGTGGCCGAGATGGTCGCCGGGCTGCGCACCAACGGTGATCAGCGGGTCTTCATCCTGCCGCTCGAAGACCTGTGCGCCAACGGCGAGACCCTGCCCGACGGCATGTGCGACGCGGTCTGCGAGCGCACGACGGACTGCGCGCCCGACGCGAGCGTGCTCTCGAGCAGCGACGCTTGCCTTGCGGCCTGCGTGCCGATCTCGACGCCCGACGATGTGCCGCAGGCGGAGTGCGCGGCGGCGGCGGACAGCTGCTCGGCGCTGGCCACCTGCTACACCGGCCGCTGATGCGCGGTCGGCTGCTCGTGGCGTGGGCGCTGTTGTCGGCCGCCAGCTGTGATGGCGACGACGGGGCCACACCGGTCGATGCGCTGCCGGCCGACGCGGCGTCGGCCGAGTGCGTCGACGAGGCGGTGCGTCCGTGCCCCGTCGGCGGTACGCCCCAGGTGTGTATCGACGGGCGCTGGGGGCCCTGCGCGGCGGTCGCCGAGTCGTGCGACGGGGTCGACGAAGACGGCGACGGCGCGGTCGACGAGGGGCTGTTCGAGGCGTGCGGATCGGCGGTCGGGGGCTGCGCGCCGGGGCTGCGGGCGTGCGTCGACGGCGCGTGGGGCGGGTGTATCGGCGCGGTCGGCCCGGGGCTCGAGACCTGTGACGGGGTCGACGAAGACTGCGACGGCGCGGTGGACGAGGCGCCGATCATGGGGCCGCTGACGGTCATCGACTCGCCGGTGGTCAACGGGCCCGACGCGCTGGTCTGGACCGGCCGGACCTACGCCGCGTCGCTGCCGGGCTATCCGAACTGGGTCATGCGCTTCGCGGCCGACGGCACCGTCTGGCGGGCCGATCTCTTCGGGCGTGTGCCGGTGGCGATCGATCTGGCGGCGAGCCCGGCGGGCCTGCTGACGGCCTGGGTCGAGCGCAGCGGCGCGCTGATGTTCGGGGTCGCCGGCTGGCAGGCGTCCGGCTGGGGACCGGAGGCGGCGGTCGCCGAGGGCGCGCGCGAGGCGCGGGTGGCCGGCGAGACCCGCTCGACGCTGCTGGCCTGGATCGACGCCGAGGGGCGGCCGTGGGGCCGGGTCTTCGATCCGGCGGACGGCACGCCGCGCTTCGACGCCATGCCCCTGGGCGGGCCGGCGGGGGCCGAGGGCATCCGGGTGGCCAATAACGGCGAGGACGGCTTCGCGGCGGCCTGGCGCATCGCCGAGACCGGCGCGCTGTGGTTCGCCCGCCTCGACAACAGCGGCGCGGCGCTCGTCTCGTTCGAGGTGGTCGACGGCGGCGCGACGGCGCTGGATGTATTGGCGGACTACTACATCGACGCGTACGCCGTCTTCTGGAGCGCGGGCGATCGGGTGCGCATGGCCCGCATCAGCCGCGGCGCGGGGCAGGTCGACACCGTCGAGGAGGTGGTGGTCGGCGGGGCCGAGCCGGGCATGGTGCGCGCGATCCGCGACGATACGGTGTGGACGCTCTTCTGGCAGGCCGGCGATCGGGTATACGGGCGGCTCCTGGAGCGCAGCGGGCTGCCGCTGACCGCCGCGGTGGACGTCCTGCCGGCGGGTGATCGCTTCGCGGTGACGCACGGCCCGGGTGGCTACGCGGTCGCGTCGGTGCGCGAGGGCCGGCTCGAGCTGCGCACGGGTCCGATGGTCTGCCCGCCGGGGCAGTAGCGCGGCGCCGGTCAGCGGCCGAGTGCCGTGGACGGCATCGGCTCTCTTCGTTAGGCTCGCCGAGCGCACGGACGTCATTCGGGCTCGGGGGATACATGGGGCCGCGTCACGGGGGGATGATCTGGGTCTGCTGGTTGCTGCTGGCGGGCTGTACGCCAGCGGATGAGCCGCCGGTGGTCGTCGTCGGGTCCGACGGGGCCGTCGATGCGGCGGCGGTCGATATGGGGCCAGCCGACGGCGAGCCGGTCGAAGCCGACGCGGCGCCCGACGCGGCGCCCGTTCCCGACGCGGCGCTCGATGCCGCCCCCGGTCTCGACGCCGCGCTCGACGCCGCGCTCGATCCCGATGCCGCGCTCGATCCCGACGCGGCGCTCGACGCCGCGCTCGATCCCGACGCGGCGCTCGACGCCGCGCTCGATCCCGACGCGCTGCCCGATCCCGACGCCGCGCCCGATGCCGCCCCCGATCCCGACGCGCTGCCCGAGCCCGACGCCGCGCCCGATGCCGCCCCCGAACCCGACGCGCTGCCCGATCCCGACGCCGCGCCCCCTTGCGTGCCCGGCGCCGTGCGCGCCTGTCCGCTACTCGACGACTGCTCGGGAGAACAGGTCTGCCTCGCCGCCGGGTGGTCGCCCTGCGCGCCGCACGCCGAGCGCTGCGACGGCCTGGACGGCGACTGCGACGGCGCCATCGACGAGGACTTCGCCGACCTCGACCGGCGCTGCGGCGAGGGCGTGGGGGTCTGCGCCGCCGTCGGCGTGGTGGTCTGCGCGGCGGACGGCGCGGGCACCCGCTGTGACGCCGCGCCGGGCGAACCGGGTGACGAGGTCTGCAACGGCCTCGACGACGACTGCGACGGCACGTCCGACGAGGGCCTGGGCCTCGGCGACCCGTGCGCCGTCGGCCGCGGCGCCTGCGCGGCCGATGGCGTCTCCGTCTGCGATGCCGCCGGCGCCGTGGTCTGTGACGCGGTCGCCGCCGAGCCCGGCGACGAGGTCTGCAACGGCCTGGATGACGACTGCGACGGCGACACCGACGAAGCGTTGGGCCTCGGCGACCCCTGCACCGTCGGCCGCGGCGCCTGCGCGGTGGATGGCGTCTCGATCTGCGACGCCGCCGGCGCCGTGGTCTGTGACGCGGTCGCGTCCGAGCCCGGCGACGAGATCTGCAACGGCCTCGACGACGACTGCGACGGCGACGCCGACGAAGAGTTGGGGCTCGGCGACCCCTGCACCGTGGGCCTTGGCGCTTGTGCGGTGAATGGCGTCTCCGTCTGCGATGCCGCCGGCGCCGTGGTCTGTGACGCGGTCGCCGCCGAGCCCGGCGACGAGATCTGCAACGGCCTGGATGACGACTGCGACGGCGACACCGACGAAGGGTTGGGCCTCGGCGAACCGTGCACCGTCGGCCGCGGCGCCTGCGCGATCGACGGCGTCTCGATCTGCGATGCGGCCGGCGCCGTCGTCTGCGACGCGGTCGCGTCCGAGCCCGGCGATGAGATCTGCAACGGCCTCGACGACGACTGCGACGGCGACGCCGACGAAGCGTTGGGCCTCGGCGACCCGTGCACCGTAGGCCGTGGCGCGTGCGCGGTGGATGGCGTCTCCGTCTGCGATGCGGCCGGCGCCGTCGTCTGCGACGCGGTCGCGTCCGAGCCCGGCGACGAGATCTGCAACGGCCTCGACGACGACTGCGACGGCGACGCCGACGAAGCGTTGGGCCTCGGCGACCCCTGCACCGTCGGCCGCGGCGCGTGTGCGGTGGATGGCGTCTCGATCTGCGATGCGGCCGGCGCCGTCGTCTGCGACGCGGTCGCCGCCGAGCCCGGCGACGAGGTCTGCAACGGTCTCGACGACGACTGCGACGGCCGCGCCGACGAGGCCTTCCCCGCGCTCGGTGAGCCGTGCAGCGTGGGCGTCGGCGCCTGCGCCGCCGAAGGGGTCTCGGTCTGCGACGCCGACGGCGGCGTGGTCTGCGGCGCCGCGCCGGGCGAGCCGGTGGACGAGCTGTGCAATGGCCTCGACGACGACTGCGACGGCCGCGCCGACGAGGCGTTCGTCGAGCTGGGCGAGCCGTGCGCGGCGGGTCTGGGGGTCTGCGCCGCCGAGGGGCGGCTCGCCTGCGCCGCCGACGGGCGAGGCACGGCGTGCGACGCCCCGGTGGGTGATCCGGCGCCCGAGCAGTGCGACGGGGTCGACGGCGACTGCGACGGCGTGGTCGACGAGGCGGCGCCGTGCGATCGCCGCGAGCGCTGCGTCGCTGGCGCCTGCGTCGATCCGTGCGCCGACGTGGTCTGCGCCGGGGGTGAGCAGTGCTGGAGCGGTCGCTGCGTCGACCCGCTGGCCCCCGAGGGCGTCGTGCGCTTCGAGCCGGGCGGCTTCACGATGGGCTCGCCGCCCGACGAGCCGGGGCGGCAGAACGACGAGCTGGCCCACCGGGTCGACATCGGCCACCCGTTCGAGATCGCCGTGACCGAGACCACCCACGGGCAGTGGCAGGCGTGGATGCCGCGCGAGCCGCGCTGGAACTCGGCGTGCGGCGACGACTGCCCGGTCGAGGAGATGACGTTCTCGGCGGTCGCGGCCTACGCCAACGCGCGCTCCGCGGCCGAGGGCTACGTGCCGTGCTATACGCTCGAGTTCTGCGACGGCGAGCCCAACGGCCGCAGCGGGCGCGACTTCCACTGCTTCTCGGTGCAGTCGACGGGCGTGGCCTGCAGCGGCTATCGCCTGCCGACCGAGGCCGAGTGGGCGTACGCGGCGCGCGGCGGCGGCGAGGGGGGGCCGTATCCCTGGGGCGCGGCCGAGGCCACGTGCAGCCGCGCGGTGATGGACGAGCCGGCGGCGGGCGGCGACGGCTGCGGCCGCGGACGCCCCGCGCCGGTCTGCTCGCGCTCGCCGCAGGGCGACACCGCCGACGGGCTGTGCGACATGGCGGGCAACGTGCGCGAGTGGGTCGAGGATTGGTACCACCCCTATGACTCCGCGTTCGGGCCGGCGCCGGTGGACGGCAGCGCGCAGCAGGTGGGCGGAGAGCGGCGGGTGCTGCGCGGCGGCAGCTACACCTCGACGGCGGCGTTCGTCCGGGTCGCCGAGCGGGCCTCCGATCGGCCCGACGTCGGGCGCAGGGACAACGGCGTCCGGCTGGCGCGCACCGCGTTCGACTGCGCGCCGGCGGAGGGGCAGCCGGGCATCGGCGCGCCGTGCGCCGTCGGCGTCGGGGCCTGTGAGGCGGCCGGCGAGATCCGCTGCGGGCTCGAGGGGGCGCTGGTCTGCGTCGGCGAGGCGGGCGCGCCGGCGGACGAGGTCTGCAACGAGCTGGACGACGACTGCGACGGCGCGGTCGACGAGGACACCGCCGGCGACGCCTGCGCGACGGGCCTGCCCGGGCCGTGCGCGGCGGGCTTCGAGGGCTGCGTCGACGGCGTGGCGGCCTGCGTGCCCGAGACCCCGCCGACGGCGGAGACCTGCGACGGCGCCGACGAGGACTGCGACGGGGCGATCGACGAGGACGCCAGCGGGGCCCCGTGCCTCAGCAACCGCGACGGCCTCTGCGAGCCGGGGGCCGAGCTGTGCATCGACGGCCGGGTCTTCTGCCAGAGCGTGGTCGATCCGACCGACGAGGTCTGCGATCTGCTCGATCAGGACTGCGACGGGCGGGTGGACGAGGCCGCCCGGTGTCCCGAGGGGTTGAGCTGCGCCGACGGTGAGTGCGTCGACGCCTGCGCCGATGTCGAGTGCGCCGACGGCGAGGCGTGCTGGGCCGGCGCGTGCGTGGCGTTCGTGCCGTTCGCGCCGGGCGAGTTCCTCATGGGCAGCCCGCCCGACGAGCCGGGTCGGGACGACGACGAGGCGCAGCACGCGGTGACCATCACCCGGCCGTTCGCGATGCAGCGCGCCGAGGTGACCCGGCGGCAGTGGTCGGCGCTGATGTTCTCCGATCCGGGCAGCCCGCGGGAGCTGGAGTTCCCCCAGATCAACATCACCTGGTGGAGCGCGCTGGTCTACGCCAATACCCGCTCGCGGGTCGAAGGGCTCGAAGAGTGCTACGTGCTCGTCGACTGCGTCGGCGAGCCGGCGCCGGGTATGGACTTCGAGTGCGCCGACGTGCAGCTCGTCGGCCTCGACTGCGGCGGCTACCGGCTGCCGACCGAGGCCGAGTGGGAGTACGCCGCCCGGGACGGCGGCGCGGCCCGGCTCTTCCCCTGGGGCGACGCGGCCGCCACCTGCGAGCGGGCGGTGATGCGCGATACGGCCGTGCACCCGACCCGCCGGGGCTGCGGGGAGAACGCGCCGGACGCGGTCTGCTCGCGCTCGCCTGAGGGCGATACCGTGGCCGGGCTGTGCGACATGGCGGGCAACGTCGCCGAGTGGCTCGAGGACGGCTATGGCGACTACGCCGACGCGCCGGTCGACGGCAGCGCGCAGCCGCAGGTGCGCTTCGGGCGGGTGGTGCGCGGCGGCAGCTGGTTCCACTCGGCCGGCCCCCTGCGCGTCGCCGCCCGGTCGTGGCAGCAGGTCGATGTCTTCAACGCGATCACCGGCTTCCGGCTGGTGCGCACGTTGCCCGAGTAGACCGTCGCCGGTCATGGAGCGGGCGGGGCTTGCTCCGAGCGCGGGCGATCGATCAGGATGCGCCGAATCGACGAGGAGGGCGCATGCGGCGCACGGCGTGGGCGACGATCTGGATCTTCTTCTTGGCGGCGGCGGTCGCGGGGTGTGACGACGGGTCCTCCGATCCGGCGCCGGCGGTCGACATGACGCCGGCCGGCGACGTGGCCCCCGAGGACGACCTCGGCGCGGTGGACATGGCGCCGGGGCAGCCCGACATGGCGCAGGATATGGCGCCGGTCGAGCCCGACATGGCGCCCGTCGACCCGGACATGGCGCCGGTCGAGCCCGATATGGCGCCGGTCGAGCCCGACATGGCGCCCGTCGACCCGGACGCCGGGCCGCTCAACCCCGACGCCTTCGTGCCCGACCCGGAGCCGGATCCCGACATGGGCCCGATCGAGGCGGACGCCGGGCCGGCGCCCGACGCGGCGCCGCTGCCGATGGAGGGCATCTGTGATCCGTGCGACGACGCGGCCGAGTGCCGCGACAACCTGGGCGCCGAGGCGCAGTGCGCCGAGCTGATCGGCGGGCGGGGCTGCCTGCCGGGCTGCGGCGACAACGACGACTGCGCCGAGGGCTACTACTGCCTCGAGAGCCGCTGCACGCCGGGCGGGGCGCGCTGCGACAGCTGCGTGGTGGTCGGCTGCCCGCCGAATCAGCTGTGCAACAACCTCACCGGGCAGTGCAGCGAGCGGGCGGAGCGCTGCGGCAACTGCCGCGAGGACGACGACTGCGCGCCGGGGCTGTCGTGCACCCAGGTGGGCTTCGCCCGCAACTGCCTCGAGCCGTGCGGCGACGGCTGCCCCGAGGGCTTCGACTGCGCCGACGGGGCCTGCGTGCCGGCGGCGGGCTTCTGTGATCCGTGCGGCGGCGGCTGCGTGGGCGAGCGGCCGGTGTGCGACTTCTTCACCGCCGAGTGCGTGCAGTGCGCGGCGGGCACCCCCTGCGAAGAGGGCACGATCTGCGACGAGGGCACCTGCGTCGAGCCGCCGCCGGGGGTCGAGTGCAACAGCGGGCTCGACTGCCGCGACGAGGCCCGGCCGTACTGCGCCGAGCAGCAGTGCGTGATCTGCCGCAACGACGCCGACTGCGACGTGGGCGCGGCCTGCGTCGACGGGGCCTGCGTCGAGCGCGATCCGTGCGAGCGCACGACGTGTCAGGCGGGCACCGCGTGTCAGGACGGGGTCTGCCTCGGCGAGGACGGGCAGCCGGGCTGCGCCGACGACGCCGACTGCGCGGGGGACGAGGCGCGCTGCAACCCGGCGACGGGGCAGTGCTATCGGGCCGATCAGCAGTGTGATCCCGACGGGGTCGAGGCGGTGTGCCATCCGGGCGGCGAGTGCATCCCCAACCCGATCAACAACGCCGAGCACGTCTGCACCTGCGCCCGGCGCGACCCGAATAACTTCCAGGAGCCCAACGAGGATCACCGCATCCGCTGTCAGCCGGGCGGGATCTGCCTGCAGTTCGGCGATCAGCCGGGGGCGTGCATCCCGCGGCCGTGATGGCGACCGGGCGCGGGCGGTTGTCGGCGAGGTGACATGTATCGCCCCGATACGATTGTCGGTGGTGATGCCCCCCGACCGTCTGAGATACTGATCGCCATGCCGGTCACAGCCGTCCCCGTCGATCCCGCCGCCGAACGCGAAGAGGCCGACGCCCTCATCGGGCAGACGGTCGGCGGGCGCTATCACATCCTGCGGCGGATCGGCGCGGGCGGTATGGGCACCGTCTACCGCGCACGCCAGGAGCCCCTGGGCAAGGACGTCGCGCTCAAGGTGCTGCTGCCGACCCTGGTGGACGACGATCTCAAACTTCAGCGGTTCATGAACGAGGCCCGCATCCTCGGCGAGCTGCGCCATCCGAATACGGTGTCGTTGATCGACTTCGGCCACCTCGACGGCGGCCGGCTGTTCATCGCGATGGAGTATCTGCACGGCGGTGATCTGGCGGCGCTGCTGGCCAAGGGGCGCGTCGAGCAGCGAGCGGCGATCAAGATCACCCGGCAGATCGTGGCGTCGCTGGCCGAGGCCCACGCCCGCGGCGTGATCCACCGCGATCTCAAGCCGCAGAACGTGCTGTTCGACGAGGTGGCCAGCGAGGACTTCGTGGTGCGGGTGGCCGACTTCGGGCTGGCGCGCTTCGATCCGCTGCTGGGGCAGTCCGACGAGGTGGAGGACGCCTCGGCGGCGGCGCTCGACGCGGCGAAGCAGCAGCAGGGCGAGTACGGCGGCGGGCGCAAGGGCTTCCGGCTGCAGCCGGTGCAGACGGTGCCGGGCACCCGGCTGGGTACGCCGGCCTATATCTCGCCGGAGCAGGCCTTCGCCCGCCCGATCGATCACCGGGCCGACCTGTACTCGGTGGGGGTGATGCTCTACGAGATGCTCGTCGGGCACCGCCCGTTCGACGACGAGAGCTCGCAGGGGCTGTGCCTGGCGCATCTGTATCAAGAGGCGATCCCGCTGGCCGAGGTGACCAGCCCCGGTGAGCTCGACCCCGAGCTGGAGCAGCTGGTGATGATGCTGCTCGAGAAGAAGCCCGAGGATCGCCCGGCGAGCGCCGAGGTGGTGCTGCTGGTGCTCGATCGCATCGCCTCGCGCATCGCGCCGCGGGTCCGCCCGGCGGCGCGGGCCTCGCGGGAGGTCTCGCTGCCGCCGCTGCCCCGCCCGGCCCCGGTCGACGACGACGACGATCTGTCGATCGGGCTGACCCGCAGCGGGCCGCCGCTGTGGGCCTGGGCCCTGATCATCGCCGGCGCCCTGGCCATCGTCGGCTTCGCCTTGCTGCGCTGAACGGCGATCGGCGGCTATAGTGCCTCGGTCACCGGAGGAGGCCGCCGTGTCATCGACCCGTTTCTTCACCGCCCGCGCCGCGCGCTGGCTGGGCGCTCCCGTCTTGCTCGCGTTGACCTTGCCGGCGACGGCGCTCGCCGAGGCGATCGACGTGGGGCGCATCCCCAACGGTCAGAGCCTGGGCTGCGCCAACTGCCATACGAATAACGATCGCAACAACCTGGGCGTCTTCAACCCGTGGGGCGAAGCCATCAGAGCCATCGAGGGCGCGAACGGGGACGTGGACTGGGCCCGCGATTGCAGCGCGGACGCCGACGGCGACGGGCACAGCAACGGCGCCGAGCTGGGTGATCCGGACTGCGTCTGGACGATCGGCGATACGCCGGCGATGGAGCGCACCGGGCACCCGGGTGATCCGAACATCGTACCCGGCGATGTGATGCCCGAGCCGATGGAGCCCGAGCCGATGGAGCCCGAGCCCGGTGAGCCCGAGCCCGGCGAACCCGAGCCCGGCGAGCCCGAGCCCGGTGAGCCCGAGCCCGGCGAGCCCGAGCCGCCGCCCGGCGATGGCGGGGTGAACGATCCGCAGCAGGGCGGCGCGGTGATCAGCCTCGACGACGGCTGCAGCCAGGCCCCCGGCGCCCCGACCTCGGGCGGGTGGCTGCTGGCCTTCGGTCTGCTGCTCGTGCGCCGCCGGCGCTGACGGCGGCGGCGGCGCTTCCCGCCGTCGCCCGGATCTGATATTGCGGGCCGCCGACTTGGAGGTTGACCGTGGCCCGCACCTTCGCCGAAGACCTGCGCACCATCCCCAACATGCTGTCGATCAGCCGGATGATCGTGGTCACGGTCGCCGCGGCGGTCTTCTTCTCGGGCCACTACACGTTGGGGGTCATCCTGGGCATCATCGCCGGGGCCACCGACTACCTCGACGGCATCCTCGCCCGGAAGCTGAATCAGGTCACCAAGCTCGGCGAGATCCTCGACCAGTTCAGCGATCTCTTCTTCGAGAGCGCCTGCATCCTGATGCTGGTGACCCACCCCGAAGGCCCGCACCCGATGGTGCTCTTCGTCTACCTCGTGCGCGAGTTCTGGGTGATGACCATCCGCCGGTTCCTGGCCGACGCGCAGATCAACATCGCCAGCAGCTTCGTCGGCAAGCTCAAGACCAACTTCTTCGGCTGGTGCTTCGCGGCGTACTTCTTCCACGTGGCCCACGTCTTCCCCGAGCCCTTCGATACGATCATGTTCTGGCTGGGGGTGATCGGGCTCTACGGCGGGCTCTTCTGGTCGTACCTCAGCGCCTGGCAGTACACCCGGCAGTTCGTCGAGCACTACCCCGAGGCGCTGCGTCGGCTCGCGGCGCGCAGCGCGGCCGCGGCGGAGGGGGCCGAGGGCTGAGGCTGAGGCTTCAGCCGCGCAGCGCGCCCACCCCCCGCAGAGCCGCGTAGACCTCGCCGACGTCCTCGGCGACCAGATCGGGCCGCACCGCGCTCTTCGCCAGCTTCGCCCGGTCGGTCTCGCCGGTCAGCACCAGCGCACACAGCACGCCGTGCTGCACACCCAGGGTCATGTCGGTGTCGAGCTGGTCGCCGATGATCAACGTCTCGTCGCGCCCGCAGCCGAGCAGGGCCAGCCCGGCGTCGAGCATGGCGCTGGTCGGCTTGCCGAGCACGGTGGGCAGCGGGCCGCCGCCGGGCATGAAGCTGTTGGTGGTGGCGATGGCCGCGGCGATGGCGCCGGCGTCGGGCAGGAGCCCCTCGGCGTCGATGCAGGTGCGGTCGAGGTGGGTCGCGTAATACGGCAGGCCGCGGGCGACGAGCAGGCTGGCCTCGCTGAGGCGGCGGTAGGTCAGGTCGAGGTCGTAGCCCAAGAGCACGCAGTCGGGGCCGTCGGCGTAGGCGGTCGGGGTCAGCCCGGCCCGCGCGCAGGCCGCGCTCAAGGCGGCGGTGCCCAGGACGTAGGGCCGGCGCAGCTCGCTCTCGCGGGCCAGCCACGCCGCCGCGGCGTCGCCCGAGGTGAGCACATGGGCCCGGTCGACGCTCAGCCCGAGCTTGCCCAGGCGCTCGACGTACAGCGCGCCGGGCTTCGACGAGTTATTGGTCAGCACCACCCGCGGGCGGCGCTGGGCGTCGAGCGCGCGCACGAAGTCCACCGCGCCGGGCAGCGCCACGCCGCCGGCGATGTAGAGCGTGCCGTCCATGTCGATGAGATAGCCGCGGACCTTGGCCAGGCGGGCGGCGAGGGCGTCGTCGAGCTGCACGGGGCCTCCTCGGGTGGCGAGGCGGGCAGCATCCACGGCGGCGCCGCCCGGGGCAAGGGAGTGAGGCAAGGGGCGCGGGTGAGGCCCCCGCCGCCGGAGCTCACAGCGACTGCACGTACTCGACGAGGTCGCGGATGTCGTCGGCGTCGAGGCCGGCGAGGTTGCCGTGGGCGTCGCCGCCGCAGACGGTGCCGTCCTCCCGCAGCAGCTCCGGATCGAAGCGCGCGGCGACCGTCTCGGCGCAGCCGTCGTGCATCAACGGCCGCCGCAGCCCGACGCCGACGAGCGACGGGGTCTGGAAGGATCCGCCGGTGCCGACGTCGTGGGCGCGGCCGGCCCGATAGTCGCCCTCGTGATGGCAGGTGGCGCAGCCGACCGCCGGGTCTTCGAAGAGCGCCCGGCCGCGATCGACGGCCGACCAGCGCAGCACCTGGTCGACCCGCCGCGCCGGCAGCCCGTCGAGCCAGTCGAGCAGCACGCCGACCTCGGCGTCGGTGAGCGGCTGCAGGCGCCCCATGCGCACGTGCATGACCTGGTCGGTCAGCTCGCGCATCGAGGGCAGCTCGCCGCCCCAATGCAGCGGCTCGGTGCCCCGGATCCCGCCGACGAGGCTCTGGGTGCGTCGGGCGCCGAACTCGGGGAAGCGCCAGACGTGGCCGTCGTCGAGGCCCTCGGGGTGGCACGAGGCGCAGGTGATGCCCATCCGGCCGCCGCCGACGGGGTCGCGATGGAAGAGCTCGTGGCCGAAGTTGCGCACCGGGTCGAGCGGGGGCACGTCGACGCCGATCCACTCGGCGGACGCGCCGCTGAGGCGGCACAGGCCCGGGGGCTCGCGGGACCACGCCACCTGCACGTCGTCGGCCGCCGCGCTCACGGCGACGAACTGTCCCCAGCGGATCGGGCCGGCGTTCGAGCGGCAGTCCGCCTCGCGCAGCTCGGCGTCGTCCGCGCCGCCGCCCTGCACGAGCGTGCGGCCGTTGCTGCCGGGCGCGGCGATGGTGAAGCCGTCCGGGCCGCCGGCGATGTCGACGGCGAGCACGCCGCGACGCATGATCTCGAGCCGGCAGTCCCGCGCACAGTCCAGCGCTCGCCCGTCGGCCGGGCCGCCGTCTTCGCCGATGAACGTGGTCGCGACGACCACCGGCCCGAAGGCGCAGCCGACGTCTTCGGGGATGGGCGCGCCGCGGTAGTAGCCGTTCGGCGGCCGCTCGGCGGGCCCGGGGAAGGGCTCGAGCATCATCAGCGAATGCAGCACGGCCACCGATCCGTCGGCGTCGCCGACCATGCGCCAGGCCGTCGCCGGTCGCCGCGCGCACAGCTCGGGGTCGGTCGAGGGCAGCGTGACCCGCCCGAGGACCGTGCCCGCCGAGTCGACGTCGAGGATCTCCGCCGAGCGGAACCGGCTGATCCAGTAGCGCCCGTCGCCGCGCGGCACGATGTCGCGCAGGTCGGTCTCCAGGACGGTCTCTCGGATCGCGCCGTCGGCGGCGAAGCGCAGCCACTTGCCGCCGCGGCAGACGACGTGCAGCGTCTCGCCTTCGATCGCGAGCCCGCGCGGGTCGGCGCAGGTATCCCGGCGCTCGACCTCGAGGCGGTTGGCGATGTCGATCACCAGGATCTGTCCGCTCTGCCCGGGGGCGTCGTCGACGACGCCCAGGGCCACGTAGGCCCGATCGGTCGCGTCGTCGATCACGACCCGGCCGGGCAGCAGATCGGGCACCGGCACGCTGAAGATGGGGGCCCGGCCTTGCCATTGGTTCGGCGCCAGCTGGCTGGAGACGTCGAAGATCATGACCCGGCGGCGGTCGGCGTCGGCGACGATGGCGCGCTCGGCCCGCGCGTCGACCGCGACGTTGCCGCCGGCGATCGGCGGCGGATCGGCGAACCGCACCGGCTCGGGCCCGACGCCGGGCCCCGGCGGGACGCCCGAGTTGGGTCGATCGGGCAGCTCGTCACCGCCCTGCCCCGCGCCGGCGTCGACGACCCCCGGGCCGATGAGCGGCCCCGGGTCGCACCCGCCCAGCGCGAGCATGAGCGCCATCATCGATCCGAGACGCTTCACGGCCCGGCGCGTCGACCACGTGCACGACATCTGATTCCCTCCTGCGATCGTCGGTGTGCTGCCAGCCTGACCGTCGCACGGTTCGCAGGGTTCCCGTCTTTCGTCGGCGTTACAGGGCGTCGAAAGGCCCTGCGCGGCGGCCGTCAGTCGCTCGGGCCGAAGATCCAGCGCAGCGCGCCATCGCGCACCGCGAGGCCCACCCGCCGGCCGTCGCGCTGGGTGAAGGGGCCCGTGCGCCGGCGCAGCAGCAGCTCGGCGGCCACCGGCGGCGGGATCTCGACGCCGTCGTGCTGGAACCAGAGCACGAAGCCACAGCCGGCGCGCCAGCGGTCGCAGCCCCAGCCGCGGCGACCGGCGATGAGTCGTCCCTGGCCGCAGCCGGGGCACGGGGCGCCGACGGGGCTGGCGGGCGTGGGCGGCGCGGGCCGCGCGGGCGGACGGGCGACGCGCTGGGCGTCGGCGAAGGCGGCGGCGGGCCAGGCGCCCTCGGCGCGGCGAGCGTCGGCCGCGGCCGGTGAAGAGGGGGCAGGCGCGGGCCGGGACGGGCTGGCCTTTGCTGTCGGGGCGGCGGCGCGGGTCGTCGAGCGCCCCCGACGGGGCGCGCCGCTGCGCTTGGTGCTCCGCCGGGTCGAACCGCTGCGCTTGGACGCCGCCCGCCGGGTCGCGCCGCTGCGTCGGCCGCGCCCCCGGCCCTTGCGCCGTCTGCCGGCCGACTCGGGGATCTTCACCCGCGGCGCCGCGGCCAGCGCGGCCACCAGCGCCTCGACGAACTGGCGGATGTCGCGGCGGAAGACCATCGGATCGGCGTCGCCACGGGCGATGCGGTCGAGGCGCTGCTCCCACTCGGCGGTCAGCTTGGGGCTCTTGAGCGTATCGACCGGCAGCGCGCCGATCAGCGCCTCGCCGGCGGGCGTCGGCGCCAGCGTGCGGCCCTCGCGCGCCATGTAGTCCCGCTTGAGCAGCGTCTCGAGGGTCGAGGCCCGGGTGGCCGGCGTACCCAGGCCCACGTCGCGCATCGCCGCCCGCAGCGCGGCGTCGTCCAGGCTGCGGCCGGCCCGCTCCATGGCGCCGAGCAGGGTCGCCTCGCTGTAGCGCGGCGGCGGCCGGGTCTCCTTGGCGTCGATGTGGGTCTGCTCGACGGTGGCCGCGTCACCCACCTCGACCGGCGGCAGCTCGGGCTCGGCGGCCTTCTTCGCGTCGGCCTTCTGGCTGCGCGGCGGGTCGACCGCCTCCCAGCCGGGCTCGAGCCGCACCCGCCCGCGGGCTTCGAGGCGGTGGCCGGCGACGGCGGTCACCAGCCGGGTGCGGGCGTAGATCGCCGGCGGGCTGAGCACCGCCAGCAGCCGACGGGCGACCACCTCGTAGATCGCCTTCTCGTCGGCGTCGAGCGCGGCCATGTTCGGCGGCTTGTCGGTGGGGATGATCGCGTGGTGGTCGCCCACCTGGGCGTCGTCGACGTAGCGCTTGCCGAGTTTCCACGGGCTGTGGCCGCGCGGGGTATTGGCGATGCGCCGGGCGTCGGCGCTCCACGGGCTCTTGTGCAGCGCCTGGATGACCCCCGGCAGCCCCTGGGCCACGTCTCGCGTCAGGTGGCGGCTGTCGGTACGGGGGTAGGTGATCAGCTTGTGGCGCTCGTAGAGGCCCTGGGCGGCCCGCAGCGTGCGGGCGGCGGTGAAGCCGAGCACCTTGTTCGCCCGCCGCTGCAGGCTGGTGAGGTGGTGCAGCGGCGGCGGCTTGACCGTCTGGCGGTCGCGCTCGGCGATGGTCACCGCGCCGGTCTGTCCGGCGAGGGCCCGGGCGATGTCCCGGGCCGCCTCGGCGCTGGGCAGGCGACCGCGCTGGTCTTCCTTCTGCGTGCCGTCGGCCTGCTTCGCGCCGGGCGGCGGGCCCTTCTGGTCGGGCGCGTCCGCCGGGCCGATATAGCGCGCGGTCCACTCGCCCGGCGCCGCCTTCAGCTCGGCGCGCACCTCCCAGTAGGGCTGGGGCACGAAGCCGCGGATGGCCTGCTCGCGCTCGACGACCATCGCCAGCGTCGGGGTCTGCACCCGGCCCACCGAGAGCAGCGTCGAGCCCACGGCCGTCAGCCCGCGGGTGCCGTTCATGCCCACCAGCCAGTCGGCCTCGGCCCGGCAGCGGGCGGCGGCGCCGAGCGGGTCGTAGTCGGCGCCCGGGCGCAGGTTCGACAGCCCGGCCCGGATCGCCTGCGCCGTCAGCGACGAGACCCAGAAGCGGCGCACCGGCTTGCTGCAGCCGCTGTACTGGTAGACGTAGCGGAAGATCAACTCGCCCTCGCGGCCGGCGTCGCAGGCGTTGATCACCTCGCCGACGTGCGGGTCGCGCAGGAGCTTGGTGAGCTTGCGCAGATGACCTCTGGTCTTCTTGCTGGCCTCGAGCACCAGCGATCGCGGCAGGATGGGCAACAGCGCCGGATCCCACGCCTTCCACTTGGGGTCGTGCGCGTCGGGGGTGGCCACCTCGACCAGGTGGCCGATGCACCACGTCACCCGCACCCCGTCGCCGTCGAGGTGGATGTCTCCCTTCTTCTTCGCCCCCAGGATGCGGGCCAGATCGCGGCCCACCGAGGGCTTCTCGGCGACGAACAGGCGGATCACAGGGCGAAGAGTCTCCGGGTATTGGCGGTGGCCGCGGCGACCAGCTCTTCGACCGGCTCGCCGCGCAGGCGGGCGACGGTCTGGGCAATATGCGGCAGGAACGCCGGCTCGTTGCGCCCCTTCTTGGGGCGCGGGCGCAGGTCGCGCGGGGTCAGGTACGGGGCGTCGGTCTCCAGGTGCAGCCGGTCGAGCGGGATGCGGGTGATCGCCGCCCGCAAGCCGTCGCCGCGGCGCTCGTCGCAGATCCAGCCGGTGATGCCCAGGTGCAGCCCCAGCGCGAGGTAGGCCTCGGCCTCGGCCGGCCCGCCGGTGAAGCAGTGCACGACGCCGCCGGCGGGCGGGGCGTGGGCCTTCCAGATCGCGACGAAGTCGTCGTGCGCGTCGCGCTCGTGCAGAAACGCCGGCTTGCCGGTCTCGATGGCCAGCGCGAGCTGCGCTTCGAAGGCCGCGCGCTGCTGGGGCCGCGGCGAGAAGTCGCGGTTGTAGTCCAGGCCGCATTCGCCGACCGCCACCGCCCCGCGGGCGAGCAGCGTCTTCAGCTCGCCCGCGGTCTCGGCGGTCCACGTCTTGGCGTCGTGGGGGTGGACGCCGGCGGTCGCCCACAGGCCGTCGTGGGCCTCGGCGAGCGCCAGCGCGGCCCGGCTGACCGGGAGCGTCGTACCGGTCAGGATTTGGCCCTCGACCCCCGCGGCGCGGGCCCGGGCGATCACCGCCTCGATATCGGGGCGGAAGCGCTTGTCGGTCAGGTTGACGCCGATGTCGATCACGGGATTTCCCTCCGCTTGCGGCCTCCGGGCCGTCTGGCGCATCGATGTCGGGACCCGGGGTTGATCCCGGCACACGACGGAGGCCGATGATGGCGATTCTGGTCTACAAGATCATCCACCTCACCGGGATCGCATTGACCCTCATGGCCCTCGGCGGCGCGATGGTCTACAGCATCTCGGGCGGCGCCAAGGCCGACCTGAACTGGCGCAAGGGCGTCGCGATCTCCCACGGCGTCGGCCTCTTCCTCGTGCTGCTCGGCGGCTTCGGCATGCTGGCGCGCATGGGCATCCACTGGCCCTGGCCGGGCTATATCATGGTCAAGTTCGGGCTGTGGATCGTCTTCGGCGGGCTGTTGACCCTGGCCTACAAGAAGGCGAGCAGCGCGCTGTGGATCGTCACGATCGTGCTCTTCGCGGCAGCGGCCTATCTGGCGCTCTTGAAGCCCTTCTGACGCCCGCCCGGCTCGGGCCCGGCTCAGATCAGCCCGGCTCAGATCAGCCCGGTCAATGGGCCGGTGCAGAAGTCGGGGTGCCCGAAGCTCTGCGTCTCGAGCCCCAGCAGGTTCATCACCGAGACCAGCAGGTCGTTGTGCGAGGCGCCGTCGTAGGTCAGGTGGCGGCCGGTCAGCAGCCCGCCGGCCCCGCCCGCCAGGATGAACGGCATGTCCGCGTGGCTGTGGGTATTGCCCCGGCTCAGCTCGTTGACCGCCAGCACCAGCGTATTGTCGAGCAGGGTGCCGTCGCCCTCGGGCACGGCGCGCAGCGCGGCGAGCAGATAGGCCAGCAGGCCGCTGTACCACAGCAGGTGGTGATCCCAATGGGGCTGCATGCTGGCGTTGCCGTCGCCGGCGTGGCTCAAGCTGTGGCCCTGAAAGCGGTCGAGCCCGTCGAAGGTGAACCGCAGCGCGTTGACCGAGGTCGAGCACTGCAGGCTGCCGAAGCGGGTCAGGTCGCAGGCCATCGCGCTGACCATCAGGTCGATCTGCGCCTTGGCGATCTGTTCGAAGTAGGCCTCGGCCATCGGATCGCCGACGTCGAGCGGCGCGTCGGGCTGGCAGGCGGAGGTCGAGGCGATCGCTTCGAGGCGCTGCTCGAGGTTGCGCAGCGACGTGGCGTGCTGCTCGAGCTTGGCCCGGTCTTCGGCGGTGACCCGCCGGTAGAGCGCGTCGAAGTCACCGGCCACCGCGTCGAGCACCGAGCGCCGCTTGTGCAGCAGGCGGGCGGTCGCCTCGGGGTCACCCGGGGTCTGGGTCCGGGCGAAGAGGCGCTCGTAGGCCACCAGCGGATCGTCGATCGGCGGCACCGGCTGCTCGCGGTCGCGATAGATCAGGCGCCCGCGGGGCACGGCCTCTTTGCAGCGCACGCCGAGCTCGAGGGTGTCGAAGGTGGTGCCCGGCCGCAGCTCGCGGGCGAGCACCTGATCGAGCGAGGGGCCGCCGGCCCAGCCCGCCCGCCGGCCGTCGCCGCCGACGAAGTCGCCTTCGGTGATGATCTCGCCGGTCAGCAGGCTGGCCATGCCCCGCTGGTGGGGGCCGCCGGGGCCTTCGCCGGCCACGGCGAGGTCGACGCCGTCGAACAGCACCAGGCGCTCGCGGAAGGTATCGAGCGGGCGCAGCAGCGGGCCCATCTCGAAGTTCTTCTCGCTGCCGCCCCGGGGGCTCCACAGCTCTTTCTTGGTGCCGTTGGGCTGATAGAAGACGATCAGCCGGCGGGGGTGGTCCTGGCTGCCCTGGGCCCCGACGCCGCGGGGCAGTTGCAGCAGGGGCAGGGCCAGCGCGGCCTGACCCGCCCGGCGCAGGAAGGTGCGCCGGGTCAGGTGGCGCACGGTGCGGCGGCGGCTCATTCGTCGACCCCCCGGCGCAGCCCGAACGAGGGGTCGGTCACCAGCGCGACCACCATCGCTTCGAAGTCGTAGCCCGCGTCGACGTAGCGCTCGACGAGCCGCACCCGGGTGCAGGCGTCGCCTTCGCCTTCGCCGCGGCCGTAGGCGTAGCGGAACAGCTGGGTCGCCACGCAGTCGTGCACCTGGGCCGAGGTGGCCAGCATCGCCGACAGCTCGTCGAGGCCGTAGAACGCGCCGTCGGCGTCCCAGGTCGAGACCAGCTCGCCGGCCGCGTCGACGGCGTGCCCGTTCTGCTGCACCCGCCAGTTGCCCACCGCGTCGAAGTGCTCGAAGCCGAAGCCGATGGGGTCGGTGAGCACGTGGCAGCCGGCGCAGGTCGGGTCGTCGCTGTGCTGGGCGAACTGCTCGCGGGTCGTCAGGTTCGGGTCGGGGTCGGGCGCGACCACCGCCAGCCCCGGCGGCGGCGGCGCGAGCGGCGCGCACAGGATCTGCTCGCGCACGAAGACCCCGCGGTAGACCGGGTTGGTCATCACCGGCGTCGAGGTCACCGCCAGCAGCGCCGGCTGGGCCAGGATGCCGCGCCGCTCGCCGACGTGCGGCGGGTCGTCGGGGTGGCGGAACGGGCCGTCGAACAGCCGCCGCAGGTCGTGGGCGTCCCAGACGGCGTGCTCGACGAACGCCCGGGCGCTGTCGTGCATGTAGCGCCGCTGGGCCTCGCCGAAGCCGGGGTGGTAGCTCGGGTCGCGCACCAGCCCGTCCAGCTCGTCGAGGTGCAGCCACTGGGCGAAGAACGTCCACCACGCCTCGCGGGCGCGAGGGTCGGCCATCATGCGCCGGGCCTGGGCTTCGAGCTGCTCGGCGGTGCGCAGCGCGCCGGCGTCGGCCGCCGCCTGCAGCTGCGTATCGGGCGTCGAGCGCCAGATCAGGTACGACAGCCGCGAGGCGACCTCGTGGTCGTCGAGCCGGTGCATGCCCGGCCGCGCGGGGTCGGGCTGGCCGACCTCGACCCGGAAGAGGAAGTTGGGCGACTGCAGCAGCGCCTCGACGACCACCGTCAGGCCCGCCTCGAAGGCCGGGCCCTCCAGCTCGGGGCCCATGTCGTAGAGCGCCATCAGGCGGCTCTGCTCGGCCTCGGTGATCGGGCGTCGCCACGCGTTGCGGGCCAGCTCGCCGACGATGCGCGCGGCGCAGTCCCGCTGCTCGGCCTGCGCGTCGACGCCGCGGTCGAGCTCGGGGCAGGGCATCCAGCTGTCGATGCGCTCGATATAGCGCGCCGCCAGGTCTTCGGCGGCGGCCAGATAGCCCTCGGCGTGCAGCGGGGTGAGCTGCAGCGAGCGGGCGTTGTTGTCGAAGCCCAGGCTCTGCTCTTCGGGCGGGAAGTGGATCGACGGGTCGACGTCGAGGCCGAGCAGGTCGCGCACCGAGTTCCGGTACTCCAGCCGGGTCAGCCGCCGGGGCAGCGCCGCGCCGGGATCGAGGGCCGCTTCGGGGTCGCAGACCGGCCGCGCCGGCGGCGCCGGCAGCCGCCGCACGTCTTCGGGCACGACGACCTGTTCGCCGGGCGGCGGGCCCTCTTCACAGGCGATCAGCGTCGCGCCGAGGGCGAGGGCGCCAGCGAGCAGCGGTCGGAGTGTGGAGCGCACGGTGCGTTGCATCATATGGAGCCGGCCGAACCGGGTCAAAGGCACATCCCGAGGCCGTCGGCGCCGGGGTGTGCAGATGCTGCAAGGCCGGCTCGGGTCTCGCAGACTGCTCTCAATCGCGCAGTATCAGTCCTGCAGCGCCGCCTCGAGGTCCGCGATGAGGTCGTCGACGTGCTCGATGCCCACGCTCAGCCGGATCAGCCCGTCGTCGATGCCCAGCTCGGCGCGCACATCGGGCGGCACGCTGGCGTGGGTCATGATGCCCGGGTGCTCGACGAGCGACTCGACGCCGCCCAGGCTCTCGGCGAGGGTGAAGACCTGCAGCCGCTCGAGCACGGTGCGCGCCTTGTCGAGGCCGCCCTCGACGACCACGGTGATCATGCCGCCGAAGCCCTTCATCTGCCGCTTGGCGAGCGCGTGCTGCGGGTGGCTCGGCAGGCCGGGGTAGCTCACCGACTTCACCGCGGCGTGGGCTTGCAGGTACTCGGCGATGCGCTGGGCG
Organism: bacterium; assembly: GCA_030427205.1. Lineage (GTDB taxonomy): Bacteria > Myxococcota_A > Bradymonadia > UBA7976 > UBA1532 > JACKDM01. Next base: position 26,548 of record JAUHXC010000069.1, read on the forward strand.
TTGGCCGCGTGGCGCTGCATGCGGATCGCCAGGGTCTTGGTGCTGCGCAGCGCGAGCCAGCAGTCCATCGGGCCGGGCACGCCGCCCACCGACAGCTGGATGAAGCGCAGCTTCTCGGCGAAGGCGTCGTTCGAGGTCAGCACCGCGCCCATCACCAGGTCGCTGTGGCCGCCGATGTACTTGGTGCAGCTGTGCACCACGACGTCGGCGCCCAGCTCGAGCGGGCTCTGGAAGTAGGGCGACATGAAGGTGTTGTCGACGATGACCAGCAGCCCACGGGCGTGGGCCCGCTCGCTGATCGCGGCGATGTCGGCCAGCTTGAGCGTGGGGTTGGTCGGCGTCTCGATCCACAGCGCCTTCGTCTCGGGGCGCACGTGCTCGAGGAAAGCGTCGGGGTCGACCAGATCGCAGAAGGTGAAGCTGCGGTTGTCGTGGGCCATGACCCGGGTGAAGAGCCGCCGGGTGCCGCCATACACGTCGTCGAAGCTGATGACGTGGGCCCCGCCGCCGAGGGCCTGCACCACCGCGCTCGTCGCCGCGCAGCCCGAGCCGAAGGTCAGCCCGTGCTTCGCCCCTTCGAGGCTCGCGAGGTTGTGCTCCAGCGCCCGGCGGGTCGGGTTGTCGGCCCGGCTGTAGTCATAGCCGTCGAGCATCACGCCCGGCGAGGGCTGGGCGAAGGTGCTCGTCTGGTAGATGGGGGTGATCACCGCGCCGTTGGTCGGATCGGGCCGCTGGCCGGCGTGGATCGCGCGGGTCTCGAAACGCAGCCCGTCGGGCATCTCGCCTTTCACTTCAGCTCCTCGGGTACCGCCCGCCTGTGGGCGAGGAAGTCGATCACGTCGATCTTGGTGACAAGGCCGCGCACCTCGCCGCGCTCCCACACGACGATGACCTTGCCTTGATTGAAGATGTGGTTGAACAGCCCCACCGGCGCGTCGGGATCGGCCACCTCGTAGGCGTCGCTGATCGCGCTGTTGATCGGGCCGTCGAGGCCGTCGGCCCCCTTGTCGAGCATCAGCTGCAACAGCGCCGCCTCGTTGACCACCCCGAGCAGGTGCCCGCTGTCGAGCACCGGCACCTGGCTGATGCCGCGGTCCTTCATCAGCCGGATGACGTCGCGCACCTTCGCCTGGCGGCCCACGGTGTAGACCGTCGGCGACTTGTTGCCGAGCAGGTCGCGGATGCTGCCCAGGCTGCCCTCGGGGTCGAGGAAGCCGTGCTCGCGCATCCACTCGTCGTCGAAGATGGTGTCGAGGTAGCGCGCCGCCCGGTCGGGCAGCAGCACCACGATGTTGGCCGGGCGGTCGATCATCTCCGCGTAGCGGATGGCCCCGGCCACCGCCGCCCCGCCGGCGCTGCCGGTGTAGATGCCCTCCTGGCGGGCGAGCGCGCGGGTCACGGTGAAGCAGGCCTTGTCCGACAGCTGGATCATCTCGTCGATGATCGAGAAGTCGAGGGTCGCGGGGAAGCTGTCGCCGCCGATGCCTTCGACCTTGTGGCTGCGCGGCTCGACGATGCGCCCGCTCTTCCAGAAGTCGTAGTAGACCGATCCCTCGATGTCGACGCCGACGAGCTGCACGTCGGGGCGCTGCTCTTTGAGGTAGTTGCCGACGCCGGTCAGCGTGCCGCCCGTGCCGAGGCCGGCGACGAAGGCGTCGAGCTGCCCTTCGGTCTGGCGCCAGATCTCCGGCCCGGTGAAGCGGTGGTGCGCCGCGGGGTTGTCCGGGTTGTGGTACTGGTCGGCGAAGAAGGCCCCCGGGGTCTCGCCGACGATGCGCTGCGCCACCGAGCGGTCGGAGCGCGGGTCGTCGGGCTCGACGTCGGCGGGGGTGATCACCACCCGGGCGCCGGCCGCGCGCAGGGCCTTGACCTTCTCCATCGAGTGCTTGCCGGCCATCACGAAGACGCACTTGTAGCCGCGCAGCGCGGCGACCATCGCCAACCCCAGGCCGGTATCGCCGCCGGTGGCCTCGACGATGGTGCCCCCCGGCTTGAGGTCACCCCGCCGCTCGGCCTCTTCGATGATGTTGAGCCCGATGATGTCGTTGGACGACCCGCCGGGGTTCATATAGGTCAGCTTGCAGTAGATGTCGGCCTTCAGCCCGGCGGTGAGCCGGTTGAGGCGGACGATGGGGGTATTGCCGATCGCCCGGGTGACGTCGGCGAGCGCGCCCTTCATCATGGGGGGATCCTCCACAAGCGGCGCGAGCGCGCGTGCTCGAACCGGTCATCTGGATGTATTGATCCGGCTGTTCTTGCGCAAGGTGGGAGTTTATCCTACATTGTGCGACATGCACCGCGGATGGCGCACACCAGGAGGTCAGCAATGAACGCCTACAACGGCAGCGAGCGACGGCGGCACAAGCTCTACGTGACCCGGAACACCGAGTATCACCTGCGCGACAAGCGCTGCGTCGCCGTGCGCGACCTGTGGAGCGGCACCTGGCGCGCCGACCACCCGGCCATCGGCAAGGTGCTCTTCGGCGCGGTGCGCCCCGGTCCCCAGGGCCTCGAGCCGCAGCTCGAGCCGTCGGTGGACAGCCTGCTGTGGTTCGAGAACGGCGAGAACGACATCCTCACCAGCCGGCTGACCGGCATCGAGCGGCCCGAGAAGGCCATCGTCGAGCAGTACCCCGCCGCGGTCTGACGCCCGACTCGCCCCGGGCCGACGGGACATCGACGTCTCGCCGCGGGGCCCCGAGTCCCCACGGGTGCGGGCCCGCGCCCACGACGACGCACATCGGCCGCCTGGCGGCGATCGGTCGTCAATCGGCGCAGCGCCATGCACCGCCCCGCCCGTCCGCGTAGAGCCGGGCGCCGCGCCCGCCGCCGCCGCGCCAAGGCTGGCACACCCCTTGCTAATTCGTGGCGACTGACCGCCGATGGTCCCATCGCTCAACCCCTGACGAGGAGGTCGCCATGACCGGTCTGCTGTTGGTTGTCGGCCTGCTCGCCACGCCGATCGGGTGCCCGCCCGAGGTCGGTCACATCCGCTGGTCGGGGGTCGAGGCGGTCGCCGCCGGCCTCGATATACGCGGCACGGTCTGGGATCGCGACCGCGACGGCCGGCCGTCGACCGGCGACGTCATGCGCATCGAAGACGCCTACAAGGGCCGCAGCGCGCTGGCGATGGACATGCAGTGGGTCGTGCTGAAGGGCGCCCTGGCCAAGGACGTCGCCCGCGGGCTGACCCGCAGCACGAAGCGCGGCGTCGTCGAGGCCGCCTGCGAGACCCCCTTCGGCCTCGAAGACGTGCCGACCTTCTCGTCGGGCCGCGCGCTCGCCCGCCACATCACCCGCCAGGAGCCCGGCGCGCCGATGGTCTCGAAGACCGACGCCGCCCGGTCCGAGATGCAGGGCTGGGCCCGGGAGCTGTGCCGCTCGAAGCGCAGCATCTCCCGCGACGCGCTCGCCCGCCGGCTCGAGACCCACGCCGCGCGCGAGCAGAAGCACGTCGCCCGCCGCACCCGCCAGCGGCTGGCCCGGGAGGTGGCCGGCGAGTATGCCGCCGCCTGCACCAAGCTCGCGCTGCCGTCGGGGCTGACCTTCGACTGATCGGCGCTGATCGCCACGGGTGCCCACCGATGCCGGGGGGCGTGGTTCGTTCGCCGCTGCGGGTGTAATGTCTCCGGGTTCGACCCAGGGGTCCATCGGTGAGCCGCAGCTCGACGTGCAGCAGGTCCGGAGACGTGTACATCACGTCGTCGCTGCTGTTGGGCGCGCTGTGGGCCGCGCTGATGGTCGGATCGCCCGCCCCGTGCGCCGCCCAGGTGACCGAGGCCGCCGTCGATCCGCCCGCGGCACCCGACGCGCTCGACGCCGCCATCGCCTGCTACGAACAGCTGGACTACGTCTGCGCCGACCAGCGGCTCGCCGAGGCCCTCGCCGGCGACGTCGCCGGACCGCGCCGGGCGCAGGCCCACCTCTACGAGGCCCTGCTCGCGCTCGCGTGGCGGGACAACATCCGCGCGCGGCGGGCGGTGCGCGCGCTGCTGGCCATCGACCCGGCCTTCGACCCGGGCCAGGTGCCGCCGCCGCTCGCGAAGCTCTTCGACGAGGAGCGCCCCGATCCGCCGCCGCCGCCGGCCCTGATGCTGCGCCTGGACGCCGGGGCCCTGCCGGTCTTCGGGCAGGACGCGACGCAGTGGACCTACGGCCTCGGCGGCGAGCTCGCCGGCGGGGTGCTGCTCGACCGCACCTGGGCGCTCGAGCTGGCGGTGGGCTACGCCGACTTCGGTCCGCAGGTCTTCACCCTCGAAGGGCTGACCCTGTGGCACGGCACCGTGGGTATCGGCTGGCGCGGCCTGCTCGGTCCGCTGGCGATACAGGCCGGCGTCGCCCTCGGCGCCGCGCACATCGCCGTCGACGGCGTGCTCGTCGACGACGCCTACTGGGCCCTCGCCGCCAGCGCGCCGCTCGACGTCTCGTGGCCGCTGTGGCGCGGCCTCGCGATCGGCGCCCGCGTCGCGCCGCTCTTGTTGAGCACCACCACCGGCGACACGGCCGCCGCGTCGTATATACTCCCGGTGACCGTCGGCGTGCGCTACGTGCCCCTCCCGGACTGATCGCCGCGGCCGGCCGACGACCGAAGCCAGGAGACCGCCTTGCCTCTGAGCCTGCTCATCGAAGACGGCGAAGACCGCGCCCCGCAGACGCTCACCGGGGCGGTGATCACCATCGGCCGGGTCGCCGGCAACGACGTGGTGGTGCCCGACGCCCGGGTCTCGTCGCGCCACGCCCGGCTGGTCCGCCGCGGCGAAGGCTACGCCTACGAAGACCTCGGATCGCGCAACGGCTCGCTCGTCGAGCGCGCCGGCGAGCAGCAGATCGCCGCGCCGCACGCGCCGCGTCCGATCCGGGCCGGCGACCGGCTGCTGCTCGGCGACCTGGTCTCGCCGGTGATCGTACGGGTGCTCGACGCGCCGTCCGGCGGCGGTGACGCCTATCAGGGGGGCACCGTCGTCGCCCGGCGCCAGGTGGCCGACTCGGGCTCGATCGACAGCGCCGTCGACCCCGAGACCCTGCGCGCGCTCTTCAGGCTGCTGCACGAGCTGAGCGGGCAGACCGACCCCGATACGGTCATGGAGCGGGTGGCCGACGCGGTGCTCGCCCGCTTTGCGCACGCCTGCGCGGTCACCGTGATGATGCGCGACCCCCAGGAGCAGTGGGTGCCCGAGTGCACCCGCACCCGCGGCCGCAGCGCCGGCGACGCGCTGCCGAGCAGCACCCTGCTGCAGCAGGCGGTGCAGAGCCGGGAGGTGGTCTCGTACATCCCCGGGGTCGAGGCCGGCCCGGCCAGCGTCGCCGGGCTCGCCGGCACCGTGCTCGTGCCGCTGCTCGCCGGCGACGAGGCCATCGGCGTGCTGCACGTCGACAGCCGCAGCCGCCCGTTCACCGGCGACGACCTCGCCTGGCTGTCCATCGCCGCGACCCACGTCGCCGCCGGCCTCGTAGCGGCCCGCCGCTTCCGCACGCTCAGCCGCTCGGCGGCGCAGCTGCGCGAAGAGAACAGCGCGCTCAAGCACGCCGCGGCGATGCCCCGGCCCATCGTCGGCCGCAGCCCGCAGCTCGCCCGGTCGCTGCGCCAGCTCGAGCGGGTCGGCCGCACCTCGACCACCGTGCTGGTGCTCGGCGAGACCGGCACCGGCAAAGAGCTGGCCGCGCGCTACGTGCACGCCCACAGCCCGCGGGCCGAGAAGGTCTTCGCCCCGATCAACTGCGGCGCGCTGCCCGAAGAGCTGCTCAACAGTGAGCTGTTCGGCCACAAGCGCGGGGCCTTCACCGGCGCCGACCGCGACCGCAAGGGCCTCTTCGAAGCGGCCGACGGCGGCACGGTCTTCCTCGACGAGATCGGCGAGGTCACCCCGGCGGTGCAGGTGCGGCTGTTGCGGGTGCTGCAGGAGCGCGAGGTGCAGCCGGTCGGCGCCCGTCAGCCGATCAAGGTCGACGTGCGCATCATCGCCGCCACCAACCGCGACCTGCAGGCCGAGGTGGCCAAGGGCACGTTCCGCGAAGATCTCTACTATCGGCTGGCGGTCTTCCCCGTCGACCTGCCGCCGCTGCGCGACCGGGAGGGCGACGTCGAGCTGCTCGCCGAGCGCTTCCGCGAGAGCGCCTGCGCCCGCCACGACTGCTACGTCAACGGCTTCACCGACGAGGCCATGCGGGCGATGACCCGCTACGCCTGGCCGGGCAACGTGCGCCAGCTCGAGCACGAGATCGAGCGGGCGGTGATCCTGGCGCCCGAGGGCGGCCTGATCGGGCTCGACGAGCTCTCCGAGCGGGTGGCCGGCGAGCGCAGCGGCGCCGAAGAGGCCCCCGAGAGCGGCGATCCCGGCGGCGACCTGCCCGAAGGCGAGCTCAAGGCGGTCATGGCGCTGCTCGAGGAGCGCTTCATCCGCCGCTGCCTCGACGAGCACGGCGGCAACCGCACCCGCGCCGCGGAGTCGCTGGGCATCAGCCGGCAGGCCCTGCAGGCCAAGCTGGCCAAGTGGCGCAAGCGGGACGACGGGTGAGCCCCGCGGCCGCCGGACCCGCGTCACCCGCGAGCTTTCGCCCTGCGTCGAGCCGGGTTACAACCTTGGGCGACGCTCGATGGAGGGTTCGATGAGCGAAGGCGGCCGAGAGGCGGAGATGGCGAGCGCGCTCGCGGCGCTGCGCACGGCGCTCGTCACCGGCGCCGGACCCGACGAGACCATCGACAGCAGCCAGCTGCGCGATCTGGTGGCGGGGCGACTCGATCCCGACGCCGAGCAGACGCTGCTCGATACGCTCGACCTGCCCGACGACGTGCGCGACCAGCTCGCGCGGCTGCGGCGCTCCAAGTCGGCCCGCAATATGGCCCGCCGGGTGGCCGGTGGGCCCGAGCCGGGTGTGGGCATCGACCCGCTGGGGGTCACCGCGCCGCCGGTCTATCACCTCGACGGCCCGCACGGCGGCCTCGTGGGCACCGGTCTGGGCGCCGAGCCGGTCTTCGGCCCCGACGACCGGGTCGAGCTGATCGCCCGCCCGTCGGGCCCGGTCTCGACGCCGCCGCCGATCTCGCTGTGGGCCGGCCTGCGCGACGGGCCGCTGCGGCGGGTGGACGAGGCGACCGTGCAGCGGGACGCGAGCGGGGTCTATCGGCTGCTCATCGACGCGATGACGCTCTTCGAACGGCCCGGGCGCTGGCGGCTGGTGCTGGTGCTCGGTGAGGAGGAGATGGCGCCCCGCCGGGCCGAGACCACCGAGTCGCTGGTGCAGGTGATGCGGGCGTGGGCGGTCTACACCGAGGGATGACGAACGGCTGGCGGTTCGGGCCGCGCGGGCTATGATGCCGGCGGGGAACGCACGCCATTCGATCGGGAGTCACCATGACCCGCCTCGCCCTCGCTCTCGCCCTGGTCGGCCTCGCCGGCTGCAACACATCCCAGCCGCCCGCCGAGAAGCCCTCCGCCCCCGCCGAGAAGCCCCCCGCCCCCGCCGCTGAGACCGCGCCCGCGGCCCGCGCGGCGTTCGAAGCCCGGGCCAAGGCGGCCACCGGCACCCTCAAGGCGTCGCTGATGGGCGCGCTGCAGGGGGCGATGAAGGACGGCGGCCCCGCCGCGGCGGTGACCGCCTGCAATACGCGGGCGCCCGAGATCGCCGAGGCCGCCGCCACCGCCGACGTGAAGGTGGGCCGGGCGTCGAGCAAGCTGCGCAACCCGAACAACGCGCCGGCGCCGTGGCTCGAGCCGCTGCTCGCCGAGTACGCCGCGCGGCCGGCCGCCGAAGCGAAGCCGAAGGTCGTCGAGTTGGAGGGGGGCGCGTTCGGCTACGTCGAGCCGCTCTACGTCGGCGGGGTCTGCCTGACCTGTCACGGCACGCCGGAGACGATCCCCGACGCGGTGAAGAGCCGGCTGGCGACGCTGTATCCGAAGGACGCGGCGACCGGCTACGGGGCCGGTGAGTTCCGCGGGCTGGTCTGGGCGACCGGCAGGTAGGGGATCGGAAGTAGACGAGTCGATCCCCAGGGGTCGGCCGCTCTCAGCGGCGTCGGCGCAGGCCGAGCAGGCCCAGGCCGAGCAGCAGCAGGCTCCACGGGGCGTCGGCGCCGCCCACGCCCGGGTCGACGGCGCAGCCACGGGCGCTCTGCCCCGACTTCTGGAACCGGTTCGGGTCGAGGTCGTCGCGGTCGCCGTGCTCGATGCCGTCGTAGGCCGGGTCGTCGGACTCGAACGTCTCGGCCTCGGAGCGGTTGGCCTGCGGGCCGTCGGCGCGGGTCGGGTCGGTGCCCTCGTCGATCTCCTGGCCATCGAGCCGGCCGTCGCCGTCGGTGTCGGCGTTGTAGGGGTCGGTGCCGCGGTCGAACTCCTCGTCGTCGTCGACGCCGTCGTTGTCGCTGTCGCGGTAGAAGGGCTGGTCGCCTTCGGGCTGCACGGCGGGGTCGCCCGGGCGGTCGCCTTCGGCGGGACCCTCGTCGCCGGCTTCGCCTTCGCCGCCGGCTTCGCCTTCGCCCTCGCCTTCGCCCTCGCCCTCGCCCTCGCCTTCACCCTCACCGCCGCCTTCGCCTTCACCCTCGCCGCCGGCTTCGCCTTCACCCTCGCCCTCACCTTCGCCGCCGGCCTCGTCCTTGCCCTCTTCTTCGCCTTCCCCTTCGCCTTCGCCCTCGCCTTCACCCTCACCGCCGGCTTCGCCTTCGCCTTCGCCCTCGCCCTCGCCCTCGCCGCCGGCTTCACCTTCACCCTCACCGCCGGCCTCGCCCTCGCCTTCACCTTCGCCCTCACCGCCGGCTTCACCCTCGCCTTCACCTTCGCCCTCACCGCCGGCTTCACCCTCGCCCTCGCCCTCGCCCTCGCCTTCACCCTCACCGCCGACGTCGCCCTCGTCACCGGGCTCACAGTCCGGCGCGTCGTGGTGCGCGTCCTCGTCGTCGCAGATCCCATCCAGGTCGGCGTCGCCGATCTCCAGCTCCAGGCACAGCTGAACCGCGAGCGCCAGCAGCCCGCCGCGGGCGGCGTGCTCGTCCACCGAGCCGTCGCCCTCGGCGAGCGCGCAGCGCCCGTCCTCGGGGTCGGCGTCGTCGCAGATCCCATCCAGGTCGGCGTCGCCGATCTCCAGCTCCAGGCACAGCTGAACCGCGGCCGCCAGCAGCGCGCCGTCGGCGTCTTCACAGGCGTCGCCGACGCCATCGCCGTCGGTGTCCGCCTGGTCGGCGTTGGCCACGTCGGGGCAGTTGTCTTCGTTGCCGCAGATCCCGTCGGCGTCGGCGTCGCCGAGCAGCTCCACGGCGGCGCAGAGATCGAGGTCGAGCCCGAGCAGCTCCGCCGAGGCGGCGCCGGGCAGGAAGAGGAAGGCGGCCAGAATGGCCATCCGCGAGGTGGTCGTGATTCGACGATTTTGCATGGTCGTGCTCCGTACCCTTTTGCCAACGCCAACGCGTGACACAACTGTTGTTTTTTTGCACTGCGAGGACCATTTCGTGCGGAAGCACCGGCCCTCTCCGTCACGCACGGGACCAATGCACATGCGGTGCCAACCTATTTGTGACAGAAAGGCGGGGCCACGCCGCAACGCAGAACCTGCGTCCGAGGTTTGAACGCGGGGATGCGCCTGGCGTGACGTAGGCTGGAACAATCTGACGCGGGGGCTCGGCTCAGCGGTGGCGCGGGGGATACACCACGGCGACCCGTGGGCGATCACCCACGGGTCGAGCGTCGAGACTCGAAGAGGCGGGTTCGAGGCGACGGCGCGCGCGCCCGATCGGCGGTCAGGGGTGGGATTCGAAGACCCAGAGCGGGCCTTCGGGGTCGCGGGCCGTATCGTAGGCCGGGCCGACCGCCAGGATCCGGCGGGCCTCGGCGAGGGCGGCGGCGCCGGGCCCCGGCCGCGGGTCGGCGGTGCGCACCAGCACGCACCACCGCTCGCGCTCGGCGTCCCACGCGCGCCACGACCGATAGCGCGCGGTGCACAGCAGCCGCCGCCGCTGGGTGAAACGCTGCACGGGGCGGCGGCCGTCGAGCGCGACGACGAGCAGCAGCGCGACGAGCAGGCCGAGCGCGGTGGTGGTCGGATTGCCCGGCGCCGCCGCCAGGGCCAGCGCGCAGGCCAGCAGGCCGGCGTGGTCGATCGGCACGGGCCGCACGTTGAGCTTCATGATGGCCTCCCTCGCTGTGCGGCGCCCTCGCAAAGCGCCGTCTCTTCGCACACCGGGGGATTGCCAGAGCCGTGCCGGGCTCGGCTGCGCCGGCGCATGGCACACGCCGGGCGCGGCCCGCGACGGCGAAGGCGCTGTTCGTGAGAAAAGCAACGTCGTTCCGAGGGGATGCCGGATTGTGACAGCCGAATGGAGACGCTCATTGTCACGTTCGACACGGCGCGGCGCGACCAGGCGTCGCCCCGCGCTCGATTGAACGCGCCTTGCGCGGCCGATAGCATGGTGCGCTTGCCGGGAGCTGTGCATGCCGTCCACCGCTCGTATCCGTATTGCGTGGCTCGCCGTGGTTCTCGCCGCGTGCGGTGGCTCGACCGCCCGGGACGGGCTGACGGATACCGCCCGGACGGTCGGCGCGACGATCGACGGCGGGTCGCCGGGAGACGCTGTCGGCCCCGATCCGGCGCAGACCGACCCCCGCGTGCTTCAGCCGCTGCTCGACGCCGCGTTCGATCGTGATGGCCCGACCCTGCCCACGCTGTACTTCGGTGTGAACCTGGCCGACATCTCGCCCGACGGCACCCGCGTGCTCACCGCGAGCCCGGACGTCGTCAGCCTGTGGGACGGCGACACCGGCCAGCGCATCGCGCTGCTGGTCCACCACCCGGAGGAGGGGGATCGGCGGGTCTTCCCCCGACGCACGCGGACCCTGCGCTTCTCGGCCGACGGGCAGCTCATCGCCCGGGCGTTCCCGGTCCAGCTGGGCAACCCGGCGGGCATCGACCTGTGGGACGGACGGACCGGGCTGCCGCTGCGCCGCATGGCGGGTGATTTCCCCGAGGCGCTCGGCATGGCGTTCACGCCCGATGGCGCCCGCCTCGTCAGCGTGCACACCGACGGCATCCGCATCTGGGACGTCGCGACCGGTCGACGGCTGCCGGGGCCGCCGGCGTTTCGTTCGCCCGTCCGCCGGGTCCGCGTCTCGCCCGACGGCGCGGCGGCCTGGGTCGAAGGCGACGACGACGCGGGGCCGCGGCTGCGACGCACGGCCGATGGGCGGGTGCTGGTCGACGGCTGCCCACGATCCACCGGCGTGGTGCACCACGCGTTCTTCTCCAGCGACGGCGACGTCGCCGGCTGCGGCCGCCCGGACGGCGCCGGCGGGCTGTGGAGCGCGCGCACCGGCGCCGAGCTGGCCACCGAGCGCGACGGCCAGATGCACTGCGCGGTGCCCGGCGCCCACTACACCCGGCTGCTGCCGGTGCCGCGGGAGGCCGTCGTCGGGCCCTCCACGGACGCGCCGCCGCCCGATGGACCGTGGGTCTGCCTCGACAGCGACCTGTACCTGGTCGACGGCCGCTCCGGCGTCGCGCTGGAGCGCTCCGGTCGACTCGACCCCTACGGACCGGTCGAGGGCCGCGGGCTCGCGCTGGGGGCCGATCGGGTGGTGATGGCCGAACCTGCCGGCCACGGGGCCCGGCTGTGGACCACCCGCAACCGCCGGCCGTGGCGCTGGGTCGATCTGCCGGCCGGCGACGCGCGACGGCCGCTGGGCTCGCTGGCCGTCTCGCCCGACGGCGCGCGCTTCGCCGCGACGCTGCCCGAACACCGCTCCGAGCCGGCGGCGCTCGTCGTCTGGGATCTCGGCGGGCGGGTCATCGCGCGCTGGGCGCTGCCCGCGCTCTACTCGAGCACGCTGCGCTTCTCACCCGACGGCACCCGGGTCCTCGACGGCAAGGGCAACCTCTTCGACATCGGCCGCGGGGCGGCGATCCCCCTCGACGACAAGCCGCGCTACAAGCGGCTGCGCTATACCTTCGCCGCGCAGGGGCAGCGGGTCGTCGCCGTCGGCGGCCGGGTGCATGCCTGGGACAGCGCCGGGCGCAAGGTGCTCGAGGCCGATCCCGATCCGCTGCGTCCCACGCCCGAGTGGGTGGCCCACGCCGCGGGGGCCGACTTGGCGGTGGTGGCAAACAGCAGGACGGTGTGGACCCTCGACCCGATCACCGGCAAGCCCATCGCGCGCATCGTCGAGGCATCCGTCAGCTGCGACGTGGCCGATGTCACCGCCGCCGGTGATCGGGCGCTGGTGCGCTGCGACAGCGCCAGCCGCCCCTGGCACGTGGTCTCGACCGCCGACGGCGCCGTCGTCTCGGTCATGCCGCCCGAACATACGCGCGGCCGCGACCTCGCCTTCTCCGCCGACGGCCGCTTCGTGCTGGCTCGTGGCCGCGAGACCCGGGTCGTCGACGTCGCCACCGGCGTTGTGCGCGCCACCCTGCCCTCGCCGTCGGGCGTGGCGACGCTCTCCCCCGGCGGTCGCTGGGTCGCGGTGGGCCACGAGTCGGGCCACGTCGAGCTGTGGCGGCTGCCTGACGGCGCCGATGAGCCGCCGGAGAAGCTGGCGGTGCCGGTCTTCTCCGCGGAGGTCGAAGACCTGCGGTTCACCCCTGATGGCGGCCACCTGCTCATCGCGGGCGAGGCGCTGCCCCGGCTGGTGATCATGCCGTTTCCGCTGACCCGGGGCGCCCTGCGGGCGGTGGCCTGTCACAACCGCCAGGGCTGGGTGACCCCCGGCTTCGACTGCGAGGGCCGATGAACCGCGACCGTCGAGCGCGCCGCCGTCGCGCCGCAGGCCCGGTCATGCAGCTCGCGCTGGCGGTGTCGCTCGCGCTGGCGTTCACGCTGCGGCCCGACGCCGCCCAGGGGCAGGATCTCGACGCGACGGTGTCCGCGAACCGCGGCGCGGGCCCCGACCTCGAGGCCCGAACCCGCGCCGGCGTCGACGCCGTCTTCGCCGCCAAGGGCTGGGCCCAGGAGCGCCGCATCCGGCGCACCGCAGCCCTGCGCTTCGCCGACGGCGAGAAGGCCCACCGCCTCCTGAGCCTGCTCGCCGATCTGCGCGGCCGGCGCGCGATCCTGACCCGCCGCGGCCCGGGGGATACACCCTCGGCGCTGTTCGAGAAGCGGCGGGCATTCCTCGCCAACCAGATCGCGTGGCTCGAACGCTACTGGACCTACAAGAACCGACGCCGGCAAACCGCCGCGCCGCCCGTCGCCACGCTGGAGACCGTCCAGCCGGCCATCCCGCCCGACGCGGCGCTGGTCGAGCTGGTGGGCTACAGCCCGCCCGATGGCCCGCCGGCCTACGCCGCCTACATCGTGTCCCACGAGGGCCCGCCGCGATTCGTCGATCTCGGTCCGGCCGCGCCGATCGACGCCGCCGCCGCGGCGCTCGGCGCGGCGGCGCGCGACCCGGCCTCCACCGATGTGCGCGCCCGATCGAAGGCGCTCGCCGCCCGGCTGCTGGATCCGCTGTGGCCGCACCTGCGATCCACCGCTCGGTGGATCGTCGCCCCCGACGGCCCGCTGCACGTGCTGCCTTTCGAGTTGCTGACCACGCCCGACGGCCGCTGGCTCGACGAGAGCCACGGGGTGAGCTACCTGCACGCCGGGCGCGCGCTGGCCACGCTCGACGCGCGCGTCGAGGCCGGCGAGCCGCCGCTGATCGTCGCCGACCCCGCCTTCGACCCGCCCGGCGCGGGCGCCGCGGCCCGGATCGACCTGAGCCGCCTGCGCTTCCCCCGCTTGCCGGGCGCCGCCGCCGAGGCGCGGGCCATCGCCGCGGCGCTGCCCGAGGCCCGGGTGCTGCGCGGCGCCGACGCGACCGAGGCCGCCCTCAAGCGCAGCCGCGGGCCGACGGTGCTGCACCTGGCGACCCATGGGTTCTTCCTCGACCCGCGCGCGGCCTCGGGCCCGAACAGCGCTGGCCCGAACAGCGCTGGCCCGAGCAGCGAGGGCCCCGACAGCGCCGGCCGCGGCGTCTCCCTGGCCGGCGATCTGCCCGCAGCCCCGGGGCTCGATCCGGAGACGGCGGCGATGCTCGACGCGGGCCTGGCCCTGGCCGGGGTCAACCGCCAGACGCCGGCGGGCGACGACGGGGTGCTCACCGCACTCGAGGCGGCCGCGCTCGATCTGCGGGGCACCGCGCTGGTGGTGCTGTCGGCGTGCGAGACGGGCCTCGGCCGCCCCACGCTTGGCGCGGGGCTCGCCGGCTTCCGCCGCGCGCTGGCGATCGCCGGCGCCGAGAGCCAGCTGCTGACGCTGTGGAAGGTCGACGACGACGCCACCCGGGCGCTGATGACCGCCTTCTACCGCCGACTGGCCGCGGGCGAGGGCCGGCTCGACGCCCTGCGCGCCGCCCGGGCCGAGCTGCGCGGCGAGAAGGCCCGCGCGCACCCGTTCTTCTGGGCCGCCTTCACGCTGGCCGGCGATTGGCGCCCGGTGACCACGTTCCGCGCGCCGTGACGCCCGGCGCCCGCTCAGCGGTGGGCCAGCGCGATGTCGATCGCCGCGGTCTGGCCCCCGTCGCGGGCTTCGAAGTACAGATAGCCCTCGTCGAACCCGGACGCGGTCTGCTCGATACGCGCGTCGACCTCACCGCTGCGCAGATAGATCTGCGAGACCGTGGGCGGTGACCCGGCCGCGGGATCCGCGGCGGTCGATCGCCGGGTCTGCGCCTCGGCGGTCAGCACCAGCCGGAAGCGCTCCACGCCCGGCTGCCGATCGAAGACCACCCGCGTCGGTGCCGGCGGCACCACGGCCGTTGCCCCGGCCGCCAGCCGGCCCAGATCGGGGCGGTCGGCCGGCGGCCAGATGGGCACCAACGCGTCGTCGCCGGTGGCGTGCAGGATGGTCAGCCGGGCGGGCACGTTGCTGCCGACCTCGAAGCGAATGGCCTCTCCGGCGGTGAAGACGCGCTCGGCGGGCACCCGGGTGAAGCTCTCGCAGCGCACGAGGCGGATGGCGAGGCGCCCGACCGGCGTCGGCGGCTGGTCCGAGAGGAAGATCCCGCGCAGGCGCAGCGCGTCGGCGTCGGCGTCGGCCTCGGCGTCGCCGTCGGCCTCCGAGGCCTCGGCCGGGGTCGGCGCGGGCGGCACGGGCCTCGGCCGCGGGCCACAGCCGGTCAGCCCCGCGGCCATCAGACAGGTCGTGGATACGTGCCTCATGGCACCACCCCGATCGCCCGCTCACACCAGTCGAGCGCGCAGCGCGAGACGTGAGTGCCCATGCCCGTGCCACGCGCGGCGCCAACCCATGGCCGGGATTGGAC
Organism: bacterium; assembly: GCA_030427205.1. GTDB lineage: Bacteria > Myxococcota_A > Bradymonadia > UBA7976 > UBA1532 > JACKDM01. The sequence goes on from JAUHXC010000069.1 coordinate 41,772, forward strand.
CCAGCGCGTCAACTCGGATGCACGAACACGCGAGCGCCAGCGAGCCGCCGAGCGCAGCGCAGGCATCCGGGCTGGCCCGGACGGGTCGGAGCAACGATGAGCGCGAGCGCAGCGAGTGCGAAGAGGCGCGGAGATCCCGCCCCGGCGCAGCCGGGGTGCCGGAGACGAGCACGGCAACGCAACACTGTTGCCGCGTTCCGAGCCGCCGAGAGCTGGATCGCCTTGCCGACCCTGGGCGTTGCCCAGACATCTGCGGTGCCGACCCTGGGCGTTGCCTATACATCCGCCATGCCCCCACTCGCCCGGCCGCGTCGTCCAGCCCTTTTCGGACAGGGGTGCCTGGCTCACCCTGGCCACCGAGCCCGTTTCGGGCAGGTGTGCCTCGATCACCCTGGCCACCGAGCCCGTTTCGGGCAGGGGTGCCGGAATCAGGCTCGACGACGAGGGGTCCCATGAGGAGATCTCCTCATGCAGGGGCTGGCCGGCGAGCGCGCTTCGGGCAGGTGTGCCTCGATCGGGCTCGACGTCGAGCCGTCTTCGGGCAGAGGTGCCGGAATCAGACTCGACGACGAGGGTTCCCATGAGGACATGTCCTCATGCGGGGTCTGGCCAACGAGCCCGTTTCGGGCAGGTGTGCCGCGAATCGGCTGGATGGCGAGGGGTCCCATGAGGAGATCTCCTCATATGGGGTCTGGACGGCGAGCCGTTCTCGGGCAGGTGTGCCCGGAAGCCGCTGGACGGCGAGGG
>JAUHXC010000070.1 GCA_030427205.1 bacterium
GCAGCTCGGCCACGCGGCTGCCCTGGCGGCGGATGATGTCCAGCCCGCGCTCGAGCGCGGCGTGGGCCTCGGCCAACAGGGCCTTGAGCAGAGACGACGGGTCGCGGCGCGGCGTCGGGCGCAAGGCGGCCTCGGCGCGGCGCTGTAGCTCGGCGTCGTGCCGGGCCTTCAACTCGGAGCGGGCCGCTTGCAGCCGACGGTCGAGGGCCAACAGCGCGGCGCGCCAGTCGTCGCGGTCGACCCGGGGGGCGCGGCTGTGGCCGGTCGGCTCGCTCAGCCCCTCGACGACGGCCAGCAGATCGGGCGCGAGCGGGGCCGGCTCGGGGCCGACGGCGAAGTGCACCGGCATGGCGCGCAGCGGGCCGCCCGCGCCGCGGGGGATCGCGGCCGCGCTGACCAGCCACTGCGCTTCGCCCGCCCCGCGCAGCTTGCCGCTGCCGATGAACGGCTCGGGGGCCGTCTCGGGGTCGATCTCGCCGTCGTGCACCATCCGGGCGAGCAGCCGCAGGCCATCGAGGAATCCGCCGACGCCCTCCAGCGTGCCCGGCACCCGGCTCTGTTGCTCCGACAGCTCACGGGCCCGGGTGTGCAGGTGCCCGACGGCGGCGCGGGCGTCGGGGCGGGCGTCGCGCTCGGCGCGCACCTCTTCGATATACGCCCGCAGCTCGTGCAGCAGCAGCTCGTCGTATTCGGTCTCGGCGATGGCCCCCAGCGCCTTGTCGCGCAGCTTGTCGCGCAGCGCGATCTCGGCCTCGATGGCCGGCAGGCTCCAGCAGTAGTACACGTCGACGACGTTGGCGCCGCTCGCCCGGTCGGGCCGCCCGCCGCCGTGGCGGTCGACGCGGCCGATGCGCTGCTCGATGACCATCGGGTTCCACGGCAGGTCGAGCTGGATGAGCGAGGTGCTGTCTTGCAGGTTCTGGCCGACGCTGATGGCCTCGGAGCCGACCAGTACGTCGATCTCGCCGCCGATCTGGGCCGGCGGCAGCTTGCGGGCGAGCGCGGCCTGCGCGCGGGGGGCGAAGGCGGCGATGAGGCGGCGGCGAGCGACGCGCTCGGCGCGGCCGGAGAGCAGCAGATCCCGGCGGGTGGCCCGGGGCGCGTCGAGCGCGGCGGTGAAGGCGTCGGCGTCGAACGGCGCGGCCGAGCGGTGGCGCAGGGGGTCGTAGAGCCAGCCCTTGCCGCCGCCGAGCGCGAGGCCGATGCGGCGGCTGGGCATCGCCTGGATGAGCCGCAGGAACATGCGCGCGGCGGTGTCGGCGTAGCCCCCGATGAGCACCGGCTTGTGGCCTGCTCCGGCGTCGTCGCGGGCGCGGGCGACGAGGACCTCGGCTTTGGGGTCGCGGTCTTCGAGGTCGAAGTCGAGCCGGCCCGACAGGTCGGCCAGGGTCGCGGCGTGGGGGTCGATCAGCGCCGTCTGGGCGTGGCGGATTGCGGCGCGGGCGCGGGCCGGATCGAGGCGCTCCATCAGCGCCTGCAAGCGGGCGTAGCGGACCTTCTCGGCGGGGGCCATCAGCTCGGGGCGGGGGTCGCCGTCGTCGTCGGGCGGCCCGGGGTCGGCGAGGTTGAGCCACGTCTCGTCGAGCCACGTCCGCAGGGCGTCGACCGGGTCGTCGGCGTCGTGAATGGCGTCGAGGCGCTCGCGCAGCTCGGCCAGCCGGCGGCGCAGGCCGGCGAGCGAGACGGCGAGCGCGAACAGCGAGCTCTCGGCCCGCTTGTAGAGCTGGATGAGCAGCCCCCGGTGCAGGTTGGACGGCGGCTCTTCGGCGTCGCCCCGGCTCGGGTCGACCGCGTCGACGGCCCGCAGCAGCGCGCCGAACGGGTCGCGGTGGGCGAGGTAGAGGTCGCCGAGCGTATCGCCGAGGTCGGTGAAGAACTGGCGGTAGGCGTCGCTGGCGTCCACCTCCAGCGGGTGCGGGCGGCGGTCGGGGAAGTCGCCGGCCCAGCCCCGCCGCTCCAGGCCGCGCCGCGTGCGCTGCAGGAAGAACGTGTGGAAGACGGCGCGGTAGGTGTCGAGGTCGAGCCCGGCGAAGTCGCGGGCGGCGCTCGACGGGTAGGGGCTGGCGAGCCACTCGAGCTGGCGCCAGAGGACCTCGGTGCCGAGCCCCGGGAAGCGCTGGGCGAGCACCTTGCCCTCGGCCAGCCCCAGCCGCAGGTAGTTGAAGATGTCCTCCCGGCTGTTGTTCCACGGCGTGGCGCTGACGAGCAGCAGCTTGCAGTCGAGGTGCCGGTTGAGGTGGCTCCGAATGTGGCGCCACAGCTTGTTGCTGCGGTTGCGCAGGCTCTCGTGGGCCTCCTCGACCACCAGCAGATCGTAGGGCGCCAGCTCGTCGGCGGCGTCGAACTCGTCGGCCCGCTCCAGCGTGTGGCGGTTGAGCGTCGCGAAGAGCGTCACCGGCGCGCCGACCTTCTCGCCGTCGGCCTTCCACTGGTCGAAGAGCTTGCGCGGCGCGATGAGGGCCGGGCGGGCGACGACGCCGCGGCGCACGAGGTGCCACGCGGTGCCGATGGCGGTGATCGTCTTGCCCAGCCCGACGCTGTCGGCGAGGAAGGCCATGCGGAAGCCGATCAGCCGCTGCGACAGCCCCTCGACCCCGCGGATCTGCTCCGGCTTGGGGGTCACAGTGGCGTGGGGTGACGGTGGAAATGCGGGCTCGTCGGTGACGGGCACGCGGGCGATCTCGTCGGCGTAGAGCCGGGCGAGCCACGCGAGGTGGCGCCGCGGGTCGCCGAGGGCCTTTCGGCGGCCGAGGTCGTACAGCTCGGCGAGGCCGGGGGTCTCGAACGCGGGCGCGGGCGGCGCTCGCCAACCGTCGATGAGCTGGAGCAGCGGCGGCTCGGGCGGCTCGGCCTCGTCCCAGCGGTGGGCGAACCAGTCGGCGAGCGGGGTGATGACCCGCTTGTCTTCGACCGCGACGTCGAGCTCGAGGTTGCCGCCGAAGCCGAGCCCCGGGGCGGTCAGGTTCGAACTGCCGACCACCGCGGTGCCGCCGACGAGGTAGCCGTTGGTGTCACGGGTCTGCCAGCCGAGGAAGAGCTTGGCGTGCAGGAAGGCCGAGGTGTAGACCCGCACCTCCAATCGCCCGCTCTCGACCGCGGCGCGGCACGCCTCGACGAAGGCGTCTTCGCCCCCGGCCTCGTCGAGCGCGTCGCGGATCTGTGCGGAGAAGAGCGCGGTGAGTCGGCGGGCGGTGGCCCGGTCGGTGTGGCCGGAGAAGAGGATACGCAGCTTCTCGGGCGGCGTGGGGCGGGTCAGCAGATCGAGCACCCGGCGCATGCCGTGGCGGTGCAGGTAACCGGTGGCCAGCCGCAGCTCGGGCAGGGTGTGCGCCGGGCCGACGAAGCGGTCGACGAAGGCGTCGAGCAGGTGGTCCATGCTCAGCGCGGCGTCGGTGTTGTCGGCGATCTGGGCCCGCGGTTCGAGCACCACCCGAGGCAGCGGGTGCAGGTGCAGCGGCGATGGTCGCAGCGGGGCGGGGTCGCCGAGGGACGTGGCGCTCTCGTCAGCGTGGATCACGAGGATGTCGCCCAGACCGTGCTCGGCGCGTAGGGTATCCAAGTCCGACTCGTCGACGCCCTGGGTCCACAAGGCGTCGATCTCGTCGGACGGCCCGTCGGGATCGGGTTGGATGATCTGGAGCGCGCGGGCGACGGTCTGGCTGGGCAACGCGGCTCGGAGGATCTGGGCGTCAACCGATCCGCCCGCGCGGTTCCGAAGCGGGATCAGGGCCGCAGGCAGCTCGACGCCCGCCATCGACGGCTGGTAGGCCCGATGGAACGGGTCATGCGCGGTCACCCGCGGACGCGAGCGCAGCGCATACCGGGCGACCGGCGTCTCGGTGACGAAGCGGAACTCCAGCCCGCGGCGGGCCCAATCGATCTCGGACATCGGTCCTCCCGGCGACCGGGAGGACACCACAGGTCGCGGGGGCGATCAACGGGGGCGTGTCGGGCGCGGCCCGATGCGCAGGAACGTGGCGTAGAGGGGCACCCCGGCGCGCCGGGGTGTTCCGGCAGACGTTCCAGGAACAGCGGCGAAAGAGGGGGACGAAGCGGCAGAGAACGACACTGAAGAGCACTGGCAACTATCCGGTATTTCGGCCGAATCCACGCCCCCGCTGGGTTGCGCGTCATCTACCGTATAGTTGTCTGGTTGCTGTACTGTATGATGCGCGCCGACCGGGAGGTGGTGATGAAACGGCTCGTCCTCGGCGCGCTCTGCGTCGGCGCGATCGGGATGCTCTGGCCCGCGGCGGCGGCGGCCCAGACCTGTGGCCCGACCCAGCAGACCATCGGCTGGACCCAGCCCAACAAGGTGCCCATCAGCAACGAGAACGCCGTGCGCTGGCCCACCGACGGCTCGTTCCGGGTGGCCTACGGCGGCCCGTGGTGCCCCGACGCCGACCAGGTCGAGCTGGTGAAGATCAACGACGACGGCAGCAACGGCGAGGCCATCCCGGCCCAGGTGCGCATCCGCACCCCGTTCACCCTCGTCACCAACGCCCCGCCGGCGCTGACCCTGCTCGAGATCGACCCCGAGCCCGAGCTCGAGGCCCGCGGCGACTACCGGCTGATCGTCCGCCCGCCCGAGCCGGCCCTCGAGGCCAACCGCGAGTTCGTCATCGAGCTGCGCACCCGCGGCGGCCCCGCCGGGGACTTCCCCGACTTCGAAGGCATCCGCAACGTGGCCCTCGACGGACCGGTCTGCGGCGAGACCGGCTCGCTGCAGCCGGCGGACAATAACAACCCCGCCTGCCCGGTGCCCAACCTGCTGCGGCTGCTGGTGACCTTCCAGCCGCTCGATCGGGCCGACGTGGCCTACATCGTCTATCGGGTCAGCTCGACGCCCCTCGACGCCGAGGGCAACCCGGTCGAAGACATGGCCGATAACACCCCGATCCCGATCCAGTACGAGAACGGCGCCCGCGACCTCTTCGGGGCCGGCGTACCCGAGCGCCAGGTGCGCATCCCGGTGCCCTACTACCCGCTGGGCCGGATCGACTGCTTCAGCGTGCGCGCGCTCGACGAGTACGGCCGCGAGCGCCGGGGCGACGACGCCGAGGCCTGCGTGACGCTCAACCCGATCCACGGCGAGGACTGCCCGCGCGACCAGTGCAGCGAGATGCAGTGCGGCGGCATCCCTGCGCCCAACGAGTTCGAGGCCAACCCGCCCATCCCGGGCCAGATGTGCAGCAACATCGGCCTCGGCGGCGGCGACCCCGACCGGCCGGTGCCGCCCGTCGGCCAGGAGCCCGAGCCCGAGCCGGGCGAGACCGACGGCGGCGTGGTCGACGGCGACGGCGGCGTGGGCGCCAGCGAAGGCGGCGGAGGCGGCGGCGGCGCCAGCGGCTGCAAGGTCGACCCCGCCGGCGATGGCCCGGGCGCGTGGCCGCTGCTCGTCCTGCTCGTGCCCGCCCTGCGCCGACGCCATCCCCAGGGCTGACGGCCCGCCGGCCTCGCCGGATCCGTCGGCCCGCCCCGCTCGACAGCCGAGCCCGCTTCTTCTACATCTCTCGCGCCCGGAGCGCACCGTGACCGCGGCCAGCGGGCCGCCCGGAGACGTCCTCCATGAGCATCAAGCCCCGCATCCTCAAAGGCTTCAACGACTACCTGCCCGACGTCATGCTGCCCAAGCAGCGCATGCTCGACGCCGTGGCCCGCACCTTCGAAAGCTTCGGCTTCGCGCCCTTGCAGACCCCCGCGCTGGAGTACGCCGACGTGCTGCTCGGCAAGTACGGCGACGAGGGCGACAAGCTGCTCTACCGGTTCCTCGACAACGGCGAGCGCGACGTGGCGCTGCGCTACGACCTGACGGTGCCGCTCGCCCGCGTGGTGGCGATGAACCGCCAGCTCGGCGCGCCTTTCAAGCGCTACCAGATCGCGCCGGTCTGGCGGGCGGAGAAGCCCGGCCCGGGCCGCTTCCGCGAGTTCTTGCAGTGCGACGTCGACATCATCGGCGTCGCCGACCTGATGGCCGACGCCGAGTGCCTCGCGGTGGGCGCGGCGGTGCTCGGCGCGCTGGGCGTCGACGACTTCGTGCTGCGGGTCAACAACCGCAAGCTCTTGACCGGCCTGATGCTGCGCCTGGGCATCGCCGACGGCGAGCCGACCCTGGCGGTGCTGCGCACCGTCGACAAGCTGCCCAAGATCGGCGAGGACGGCGTGCGCGCGGCGCTCGCCAAGGAGAACGGTCTCGGCGCCGCGGCGATCGACGGCATCTTCGAGTTCCTCGCGCTCGATCCGGCGGGCCTCGCCGAGTGGTTCGACGCAGACTCCCCGGGGCGCGTAGGCGCCGCCGAGCTGCAGACGCTGCTCGATCTGGCCGCCGAGCAGGGCCTCGCCGATCGGGTCGAGGTCGACCTGTCGATCGCCCGCGGCCTCGACTACTACACCGGCACCATCTACGAGACCTTCGTGCGCGGCATGGAGTCGATGGGCTCGGTCATGTCGGGCGGGCGCTACGACACGCTGCTGACCATGTTCGGCGGCCCGCCGGTGCCGGCGGTGGGCATCAGCCTGGGCGTCGACCGGCTCTTCGCGCTGCTGCAGAAGCAGGGTCTCGTCGAGCCCGAGGCCAACCCGGCCCGGGTGCTCGTGACCGTGTTCTCCACCGAGACCCGCCCGGCCAGCTACCGCACCGCCGCCGCGTTGAGGGCGGCGGGCGTGCCGACGGAGGTCTATCCCGGCAGCCCGCGCATGAAGAAGCAGTTCAAGCACGCCGACCGCCAGCGCATCCCCTTCGTGGTCACCGTCGGCCCCGACGAGGCCGCCCGCGGCGAGGTCAAGCTCAAGGATCTGGCCACCGGCGAGCAGACCGCGCTGACCGTCGACGCTCTCGTCGCGCGGCTCACGCCCGGCTGAAAGGCTGACGGGCCCCCGACAATGCGCTACGGTGCCGCCCAGACGCACCACGACGCTTCTGGGAGGCCCGATCTCATGCGCACCCTGCCATTGACCCTCGCCACGCTCTGTCTCGCCACGGGCGGCCTCTGGGGCTGCCAGTCGAAGAGCGGTGAAGACAAGAAGAACGCCATCCTGAGCGCGCCCGCGCCGTGCGAGACCGACAAGGACTGCGCCGACGGGTTCATCTGCACCGAGAAGAAGTGCCAGAAGGGCCAGCGCAGCGCCGAAGAGCTGGCCGCCGAGCGGGCGAAGAAGGCGAAGGAGAAGGCCGCCGCCGAGGCCAAGAAGAAAGAGACCAAGCCCGGCGAAGGCCGGCTCACGGTGCGCATCTGCCCCGGCTTCAAGAACACCCCCGAGGCCATCGGCACCATCGTCGCGGTGCACCAGGAGACCAAGAAGCGCAAGGTGCTGCACATGGCCACCGAGGCCCCCGAGCTGGGCTGGCAGATGGAGTTCACCTTCTACTCGCTGCCCCTCGGCAAGTACGACGTGACCGCCAACTACGGCATCCAGAAGGGCGGGGTGCCCGATACGGTTTGGCTCAAGTGCGACAAGAAGGCCAAGCCGTGCCGTGAAGAGCCGATCGCGTTCGTCGGCGGCCGGGCGACCGAGCACGAGAGCGTCGTCGAGGTGCGCGAGATCGAGGTCGTGCTGCCGGAGAACGAGCCGCCCCGCGAGAAGAACGAGAAGGGCGAAGACAAGCTGCGGGCCTGCGACTTCGTCGCCGAGTAGCCCGCTCCTCCCCTCGCCCGCGCCTCAGCGCCCCTCGCGGCGCGGGTCCCACCGATCGCGCAGGGCGTCGCCGAGCAGGTTGATGCCCATCACCGTCGCCGCGATCGCCAGCCCGGGAAACAGCGCCAGGTGCCCGCTGACGAGGAAGTAGCGCGCCCCCTGGTCGAGCAGCGCGCCCCACGAGGGCACGCCGTCGGGCCCCAGCCCCAGAAACGACAGCCCCGCCTCGGCCAGGATCGCGCCGGCCATACCGAAGGTCGCCTGCACGATCACCGGCGCCATCACGTTGGGCAGCAGGTGCCGGCCGATGATCCACCAGCCGGGCGCGCCCATGGCCCGGGCGGCGGTCACGAAGGGCCGCTCGCGCATCGACAGCACCTGCCCGCGCACCAGCCGCGCGTAACCCGCCCAGCCGGTCACCGACAGCGCCAGGATCACCGCGCCGATCGACGGGCTGCGGGTCAGCGCGATGATCAAGATGGCCAGCAGGATGCCCGGAAACGCCATCAGCACGTCGATGATGCGCATCAGCACCTCGTCGACGACGCCGCCATAGTAGCCGCTGATCGCGCCCAGGCTGACCCCGACGGTGCAGCACAACGTGACCGTGCCCAGCCCGACCATCGCCGCGACCCGCCCCCCGTACAGGATCTGGGTCAGCAGGTCGGCGCCGTTCTCGTCGGTGCCCAACAGATGCCTGCCGCCCGGCGGGCTCAGCTCGTTGACCAGATCGACCTGCTCGATGGGAAACGGCGCGAGCCACGGCGCGAAGAGGGCCACGAAGACCAGCCCGAACAGCACCGCGCCGCCGATCCAATACGGCAGCCTTTGGGAGAGGCTGTCTCTCACGCGTCCAGCCTCACCCGGGGGTCGATCGCGGCGTAGAGCAGGTCGACGATCAGGTTGACGAGCACATAGGTCGTCGCGATCAGCAGCACCGTGCCCTGCACCACCGGGTAGTTGCGCTCGGCGATGGCCTCGAGCAGCAGCGTGCCCACGCCGGGACGGGCGAAGATCTTCTCGGTGACGATGGCGCCGGTCAAGAGCGCGCCGAACTGCAGCCCCATCACGGTCACGACCGGGATCAACGCGTTGCGCAGCACGTGCTTGACCAGGATCACCGACTCGGGGATGCCCTTGGCCCGGGCGGTCATCACGAAGTCGTCGTGCAGCACTTCGAGCACGCTCGAGCGCACCATGCGGGTCAACTTGGCCGCCAGCGCGGTGCCCAGGGTGATCGCCGGCAGCACCAGCGCGGCCAGCGGCATGTCGGTGCGCACCGGCGAGGGCAGCCAGTCGACCGAGACGGTGAACAGCAACAGCAGCATCGGCCCCAGCCAGAAGGCCGGCGTCGCGATGCCCAACAGCGCCAGCCCGCTCGAGACGTGGTCGACCCACGTCGCCCGCTTGAGCGCCGCCGCCAGCCCCAGCGGAAACGCCATCAACAGCGCCACCGCCATGCCCGCCGCGGCCAGCTCGGCGGTGGCCGGGAAGTTGGCCGCGAGCAGATCGACGACCGGCTGCGGCGTCAGGTCGAAGGTATAGCCCAGCGAGCCATCGAGCACGGTGTCCCAGAAGCAGTCGTCGTATTGCACCACCAGCGGCGCGTCGAGGCACAGCGCGGTGGTCAGCCGGGCCCGATCTTCGGGCGGGGCCTGCTCGCCGAGGATGGCGTCGACCGGATCACCCGGCGCCATGCGCAGCGCGCCGAAGACCAGGGTCGAGGCCCCGGCGAGCACGATGAGCAGCGAGACCAGCCGCCGGGCGAAGAAGGGCGGCAGCCAGCGCAGCCGCCCGGCCAGCGCGATGACGCCGCCGACGGCGACCACCGCGGCGTACTTGAGCGCCAGCCCGCGGCAGGCGGCGACGGTGCGCGCCTCGTCGACCACCAGCGACGCCAGCAGCAGCCCCAGCGGGGGCAGCAGGCAGACGGCGGCGATGAGCCAGCGGCGGCGGTCCACGGATCTCCTCGGTCCACGCGCGATCGGCGCGACGATCGGCGCGCATCTTACCGGTCTCGTCGGCCGGCGCGGGGATATTCTGCGGGGTCTGCCGGCGCGGTCGACGGGCTCGCGCGACGGGCGGGGCAAAAGAGCTTGACGCGCGGCATCCGTCTCCCTAGACTCCCGCCTGCTCTGACGGGGCTGTAGCTCAGTTGGGAGAGCGCTAGAATCGCACTCTAGAGGTCAGGGGTTCGATTCCCCTCAGCTCCACCCCGGAAACCCGCTGGTTCACCAGCGGGTTTCTTCTTTTCGAAGGGCTGGCCGCTGGTCCGCCAGCGGGTTTCGTCTTTTCGAAGGTCGGCGCTTGGAGCCCGCCTGCCGACATCCGTCCTCCGAGTCACCGCCTGGCCCCCCGCCAAGTCAGCCCTGTCCGGCGCTGTCGCTGAGCAGGGCCAGGAACGGGGAGTAGGCGAACAGCCTGTTTCGCTGCTTGCCGGTGAGCTCTCGCACCAGACCGAGGGCGGTGAGGTTGTCGAGGGCCTTGCCGACCGTGGGCGCCGAGAGCTGCGTCCGCCGTACCGCCTGGGCGACGCTCGTGATCGGGTGCCCCATGAGAACATCGTGGACTTGCAGTGCCGAGCCCGCCGCCCGGCCGATGTCGTCGCGGATGCGGTGGCGATCGCGGTCGAACATCGCCATGGCGGCCTGAGCCGTCGCGACGGCTTCGGTGGCGATTGTGCGCACGCCCTCCAGGAAGAAGCGGATCCAACTCTCCCAGTCCCCGTGGGTCCGGATGCGTTGAAGATGAGCGTAGTAGGTCTCCCGGTGCTGCTTGAAGTACAGCGACAGGTAGAGCAAAGGCTCACTGAGGGCATCCTCGGCGCACATCAGCAAGGTGATGAGCAGACGGCCGAGGCGGCCATTGCCGTCGAGGAAGGGGTGGATGGTCTCGAACTGGGCATGGGCGAGCGCGGCCTTGATCAGCAGGGGCAGTCGCACGGGGTCGTCATGCAGGAATCTCTCGAAGGGGTCGAGGCACGCCATCAACTCTTCGGGCGGAGGCGGCACGTAAGTGGCGTTGCCCGGGCGAGTCCCACCGATCCAATTCTGGCTGCGCCGAAACTCTCCGGGCTGCTGCTCCTGACCCCGGCCACTTTGAAGCAACAACCCGTGGATCTCCCGTAGCAGTCGAAGCGAGAGGGGGAAGCCACCGCGGATGCGCTCCAGGCCATGGTTCATCGCCCGCACGTAGTTGCTCACCTCGGTCACGTCGTCGATGGGCACACCCGGGGCTTCGTCCAACTCGTGGATGAGCAGATCGGAGATGGACGACTGAGTGCCCTCGATCTGCGAGGACAGGACGGCCTCCTTGCGCACATACATGTAGACGAAGAGAGCGGTGTCGGGGAGCAAGGTGGCCAGGCTGTCGAGGCGCCCGAGCGCGCGGTTGACCTTGCCGAGGAGATCCTGGTCGGCATCGGTCAGAATCAGCGGCGGCTCTGGCGGCAGAGAGGGCGGGATGAAGGCCCGGACTTGCTCCCTACCGAAATGGGTGATGCTGTATCGACCCAGACGAGCCGGTTCGGGTGCGGCCATGGCGTTATCCAAAGTTCTTTCCCAATGGCCTCAGCTGTTAAAGTTTGAGGCATGAACTTTCAATAACCGAGTTCGGGCTCCCGGGCGCGAGGGTTCGATTCCCCTCAGCTCCACCCCGGAAACGCGCTGCTTGGCAGCGGGTTTCTTCTTGTCGAAGGTCGGCACGCGGTCGAGCTGCAGGCCGCGTCCTCGAAAAAAAATCGGGCCTGCGGCGAGAAAGTGCGCAACACGCGCCGCGACTGATCGATGGACCCTCTGCAAACGACGCGGAGGTCTTCCATTGCCTGCTCCATTCCGCCCCGCTCTCTTCCCCGAGGGCGGCCGTGCCATCCGCCAGCGCGTCGGCGCGGTATCCCGCGACCTCGGCCGGGGGCTGTGCGCGCTCTTGTGGCCGGCGGCGTGCTGCGCCTGCGGTAGCCCCACCGAGCCGCCGGGGCTGTGCGCCCACTGCCTGCCCGGGCTCTGCGCCCGACCGGGCCCGCGCTGCAGCATCTGCGACGACCGCCTGCCCGTCGACGCGCCGGCTCACCGCTGCGGCGGCTGCCTCGAGCGTCGACCGCGCTATGCCCGGGCGTGGGGCGTCTTCGACTACGCCGGCCCGGCGGGTGATCTCATCCGGGCGGCCAAATACGGGCGTCAGCCGGCGGCGCTCGACGCGTTGAGCCGGGCGCTGGTCGCCCATTGGCCGCCGCTGCTCGACTGCGAGCCGCCGAGCCTGGTGCTGCCCATCCCGCTGCATCTGCGGCGCCTGGCCCGGCGGGGGCATTCGCCGCCGCTGAGGCTGGCGGCGGGGCTGGCCCGTCCGCTGGGTTTGAAGCTGGCCCGCCGGCGCCTGCGTCGCGTGCGCGATACGCCCGAGCAGGCGGGCCTCGACGACAAAGCCCGTCGGCGCAATGTGCGCGGGGCCTTCGTCGCCCGGCGGGTGGCGGGGCACGACATCCTGCTCGTCGACGACGCGATGACCACCGGCGCGACGGTCGATGCGGCCGCGGCGGCGTTGCTCGCCGGCGGCGCCGAGCGGGTGCGGGTGCTCTGCGCGGCGCGGGTCGAACGGGACGGCGCGCGATGATTCGAGGGGCCGCGCGCGGCGGGTCAGAACTCGACGGTGAGGCTCACCAGGGCCGGGGGCCGCGGGCGCAGCGCGATCGTCTGCGCGTCGGGCGCCGCCAGCCGGGCGATGAGCTCGAGTTCGGCGTTGGCGTAGAAGCGGCGGGCGGTGATCCAGGCGTCGTGCACCAGCTTGCCGTGTCCGCCGGAGACCAGCGCCACCACCGGCGGCAGCCACAGCGCGGTGCGCAGGCCGCGCAACCCGTCGACGAGCACGAACGCACGCGCGCCCGACAGCTGCGCCTGGGCGATCATGATCGCGAGCGCGCCGGCCGGGAAGTGATGGGCCGCCTGCACGATGAGCACGATGTCGTAGGGCTCGGCGGCTTCGCCTTCGAGGTGGCTGCCGAGGTCGAGGGCGTCGAGGCGGCGGAACCGGGCGCGGTGGCCGCCGGCGCGGGCCTGCGTATTGGCGGCGCGCACATGGCTGTCGACGATGTCCGAGCCGGTCAGCTCGACCGGTACGCCCCAGCGCTCGGCGAGGCGGTCGAGGGCCAGCAGCAGCTCGCCCGATCCGCTCGCCAGCTCGAGCAGCCGTACGGGGCGTCCGCTGCGGCGGTGCCGCTCTTTCACCAGGGGCCGCAGCATCGCGGCGAAGCGCGGGTAGCTGAGCACGAGCCGGTTGAAGCGATGCAGCCGCTGGACCATGTCGGTGCGCTCGGCCGGCGAGAGCGTCTCGCGGTCCATCCACTCGGTCGTCTCGGTGCGGGCGAGCGCGTCGAGGCGGGCGCCGACGCCGGCCACGCCGCGGGCGGCGGCCAGACGGTGGCGGCGCATGGCGTCGATCTCGCGCTCGGCGGCCGCCGCCAGCTCGGCCATGGTCTGCCAGCGGGGCAGGTCGTCGGCGGCGAGCCGGTCGGCGAGCCACGCGCGGTCGATGCGGCGTTGTTGCAGGCGCATGCTCAACTCCCGGGGCACGCGGAGGGCCCGCCGTCGCGGGCGGCCGCGAGGCCCCAGCATACGGTCCGAAGATACGTCTCGGCCTCAGCCGATGGCCAGCACGACCTTGCCGAACTGCGCGCCGGCCTCGAGTCGGTCGAAGGCCGCGGCGCCGTCGGCGAGGTCGAAGACCCGGTCGACCACCGGCACGACCCCGTGGGTCTCGACGAAGGGGCACAGCGCGGCGAACTCGGCGTGGCTGCCCATGGTGCTCGCCAGGATCTCCACCTGCTTGAAGAAGAGGTGCTGGGGCAGGATCGCCGGCCACTTGCCGGCGGTGCCCCCATAGAACGCCAGCCGCCCGGCGGGCGCCAGCAGGCGGATGAGGTCGCCGAAGCCCGCGCCGCCGGCGCCGTCGATGATCACGTCGAACCCACCGGCCGCCTTGGCCGCCTGCTTGCGCCAGCTGTCGTCGGTGTAGAGGAAGCCGCCGCGCGCGCCGAGCCGCTCGGCGGCCTCGAGCTTGGCCGGCTTGCTGCTCGTCACCCAGACGTCGGCGCCCATGGCCCGGGCGATCTGCAGCGCCGCCAGCGCCACGCCGCCGCCGATGCCGGTGACCAGCACCTTCTCCCCCGGCTTCAGCCGAGCGCGGGTGGTCACCGCCCGCCAGGCGGTCAGCCCGGCCAGCGGCAGCGCGGCGGCTTGATGATCGGTGAGGTGGCCCGGCGCGTCGTGCACATTGCCCCGCGGCACGCAGAGCTTCTCGGCGAAGGTGCCCTGATGGGGCATGCCCAGGATCGAGTAGTCGGGCCCCTGCACCCGCGGATCGTCGCCCCACTCGAGGCTGGGGTCGATGACGACCCGCCGGCCGATCAGGTCGCTGTGGCGCTCGTCGCCCACGGCGTCGACGACGCCGCAGCCGTCGCTGCCGCCGATGACCGGCCATTGGATCGAGGGATAGAGCCCGCGGCGGATGAAGACGTCTCGCCGGTTGAGCGCGGCGGCGGTGATGCGCACCCGCACCTCACCCGCGCGGGGCTCGGGCTCGGGTCGCTCTTCGATACGCGGCGTCGCGTTCTTCTGCGGCAGGCTCAGGACTCTCAATCAAGCTCTCCCTGCGGGCTGGGGTCGGCCGCTCGGCCGCCCGGGGTTCGGCTAACGGATGCATCAGCGCGCGTCCGGTCGCCGACGGGCCGGGGGTCGGCGAAGGTCAGCGCGATCCACCCCTCACGCTCGGCGCAGGCGATGGGGCGCAGCCCGGCGCCGACGAAGACCCGCTCGATGCGCGCCCGATGGCGCCGGGCGATGCCCGAGATCAGGCAGCGGCCCCCGGGCGCGACCCGGGCGGCCAGCGTCGGCGCCAGGGCGACGAGCGGGTCGAGGTACAGGTTGGCGACGACCAGATCGAAGGGCGTGGGGGGCGGCGTCGCGGCGATGCGGACGCGGTGGGCGAGGCCGTTGCGCCGGGCGTGGCGTTCGGCGGCGTGCCGGGCGAGCGGGTCGATGTCGGTGCCCACCACCCGCGCGCCGAGGGTTGCGGCGACGAGCGCGAGCAGGCCGGTGCCGGTGCCGACATCGAGCACGGTCGCCGGCGCCGCGTCGACGGCGGCGAAGCAGGCCTCGATGCCTTCGATACACAACGCAGTCGTCGGGTGGGCGCCGTCGCCGAAGGCGCTGCCCGGTTCGATGTGCAGCCGGCGGCGTTCGAGGCCTGATGGCTCCGGAGGCTCGCCGGGCGGGCCGGGGCCGAAGTCGGCGCCGAGGTCGGGCTCGACGACGAATCCGCCGACCCGGATCGCGCGCTGCAACGTGGCCTGCCACCCCCGGGGGTCCTCGGGCACCAGCCGCAGCCGGGCGTGCGCCGTCAGCGGGCCGAGCAACCCGGCGGCTCTCGCCCGCAGCGCCTCGCCTTCGGCCGCGGGCAGCCAGGCGCAGATCACCGCGCGTCCGGGCGGGGCGTCGGCGCCGTCGCGGGTCATCACCCCTTGGGCCCCCAGCCGCCAGGGGATGGCCTCCGCGGCGCCGGCGAGCGCGGCGGGCACGTCGATCTCGAGCCGCAGCAGGCCGCGATCGCCGGGCGTGCGGGCGTCGTCGGATGAGCGGTTCATGGCGCTGCGGTGTCCTCCCGACGAACTCGTCGTTGCAGGGTGGATTTGCCGTTGTATCGGCTGGCGGGGCTGGCGCACAGTCTCGGCGTCAAAACGGGAGGCCCTCGATGAGCCGTGCGTTCATGCTCGCGGCGTTGCTGGGCGGTGTGGGCTTCTGGGTCGGGCTGAGCGTCGGGCGCAGCGGCGAAATGCAGCCGATGAGCGACGCGCCGCGCGTGGTCGCCGAGCAGCGCCCGGCGTCGATCCGCGAGCCCGCCTGGCGTCGGTCGGGCTCGGCGTTCGTGCAGCCACTGCTCGGGTGTCATGCGCCGGCCGAAGAAGGCCTCGAGAGCCTGCGGGCGCGGGTCGCCACGGTGGTGGACGCGGCCCGGACCCGCCGCGCGATCAGCCACATCGGGGTCTACGTGTACGATCTGCACGCGGGCCGATCGATGGGCCTCGACGCCGACGGGCTCTTCGTGCCGGCCAGCGTGGCCAAGGTGCCGCTGCTCATGGCCCTGCTGCGCCTCGGCGAAGGCGATCACAGCGTGCTCACCCAGCCGGTCTTCTATCCCCAGGGGATGCGCGAGAACGAGCGCCAGGGCATCCGCCCTGCGGGGCCGGTCACCGCCGGGCGCACCTGGACCATGGGCCAGCTCGCCGAGGCGATGATCGTCGAGTCGGACAACAACGCGACCCTGCTGCTGCGCGATCGACTCGAGCAACAGCTCATCGAGCAGGTCTATCTCGACCTCGGCTGGCACGAGCGGGAGATCCACGTCGCTGGCCAGCTCGAGCGGACCACGTCGCCCCGGGTCGTCGGCGATACCTTCCGGGTGCTGTACAACGCCACCTATCTCGGCGACGGCACGTCCGACATGGCCCTGCGCCTGCTGAGCCGGGTGACCATGCGCGAGGGGATCGTGGCCGGGGTGCCGCCCGGGGTGACGGTGGCCCACAAGTTCGGCGAGTGGAGTCAATCGACCGCGGACGGCTCGACCAGCGGGCAGTTTCACGACTGCGGCATCGTCTACCGGCCCGGGCGGCCCTATGTGCTGTGCGTGATGACCCGCGGCGAGACGTATTATCAGCGGCCGCTGATCGAGGTGGTCGCCGAGATCTCCCGGGCCGTATGGAGCGGCTTCGAAGGCGTCTCTTCGCCCCTCTGAAGCGGCGAGTCGCGGTCGACGAGCGACGCCGGGCGCAGCAGTCGGCGGGCGAGCGCGCGCACGAGCAGCCAGCTGATCGGCGCGATCACCCGCGGGATGCGCAGCCCCGAGCGCTCCCGGCCGTAGATCGGGCTCACCGGGCGATCGACGATGCGCGCGTCGACCTCGGCGAGTCGGGCGAGCAGGTCGTTGGGGAAGCCATAGCGCGGATAGAGCCGGTCGAGCGGCACCCGGGCCAGGGTCGAGCGGCGGATGGCGGTGTAGCCGCACTGCGCGTCGCGCACCCGGTGGCCGATGGCGACGCTGGTCAGCCGGCTGAGCACGTGGTTGCCGAGGTAGCGCACCCGGGGCATGCGCCGGCGCACCTCGGGGTGCCCCAGCCGGTCGCCTTTGACGTAGTCGGCGATGTCGTCGGCGATCGGGTCGAGCAGCCGCGGCATCTCGACGGGGTCCATCTGGGCGTCGGCCCCGACCACCACCGCCACGTCGAACCCGCCGGCGAGCGCGGCCCGATAGCCGGTCACGATGGCGGCGCCGACCCCCTGGTTGTCGCGATGATGCAGGACGTGCGCGCCGGCCCGACGGGCGAGCGCGCCGGTGCCGTCGGTGCTGGCGTCGTCGACGACGTAGACCCCATCGACAAAATCCGGCAGCCCGGCGAGCGTCGTGGGCAGCAGCGTGGCCTCGTCGTGGGCGGGGATGACCACCGCCACCCGCATTCCGCGGTACATCTGCGCTCCGGATCGGGCGGCGGCCTCGATGGCGCGCCGGGCGGTTCGCGCGATGAGTCGCGCGGGTTCGACTGCCTCTGGTATCAGCACCGGTCGGCCGGGGTCAACGCTCCGCGCACGCCGCGCCGCGCAGCCCGCGCGCGACCCGATGTGGCGCTCGCGTGTCAGTCACCCGTCCATACCCGGGGGAAGCCGTGCCCACCGTTCGTTTCGTTCGTCCCACGCCCGATGGTGAAGAGGTGTGGACCGTCGAGGTCGCCGATGGCGAGAACCTGCTCGACGCCTCGCGCCGGGTCGACGCGCCGGTGCAGACGCTGTGCAACGGCATCGCGTCGTGCGTTCAGTGTCGGGTCAAGATCGTGAGCGGCGGCGAGAACCTGTCGCCCCCCGAGAG
The DNA here is from genome assembly GCA_030427205.1 of bacterium. Classification (GTDB taxonomy): domain Bacteria; phylum Myxococcota_A; class Bradymonadia; order UBA7976; family UBA1532; genus JACKDM01. The sequence continues at coordinate 17,542 of JAUHXC010000070.1, forward strand.
CCTCGAGAAAGACCGCATCGGCAATATCTTCCACATCACCGGCGAGCGCATGGGCTGTCAGGCGCGGGTGCAGGGCGACGTGGTGGTCGAGATTCTGCCGGTGCGTCTGCCGCGGCGCAGCCGGCGCAAGAAGCGCCGTTGACGGCCGGGGGCCGGGGCGTCGTCAGAAGGTGACGACGCTGCCCTTCTTGAGCGCCTTCTCTTCGGCGATGCGCTCGGCGCGGGCGGCTGCGCTCTCGCGGATGGTGAACTTCGTCTTGGCGATGATCTTGCCCCCGCTGGTGATCACCATCTCGTACTTGCGGGTCTCGTCGGGGAACTGCTCTTTCGACAGCCGGGCGTAGCTGGCGAGAATCCGGGTGCTCTTCTGGGTCGGGTCGGGGTAGATCGGAAACGTCGCGACCTGACGCCGGGTCTCGGTGACGTCGTAGACCATCGCCGGGAACTCGGTGCCGCCGTAGGGCCGCCGGAAGAAGGCCATGAACTCGATGTTGATGCTCTCGGCGTCTTCGGCGTAGGTGAACGTCTTGGTGTCCACCTTGCGCATGTGGCTGATGAACCGCTTGTCGCTGCTGAACCGCGCCGGGAAGGGCGTCGTCGACATGATGATCTTGCCCTTGAAGACGTTGGCCGGCTTCTTGGCGTAGGCGTCGGCGGCGAAGAGGCACAGCGCGGCCGCGAGCGGCCACAGACGGATCAGGCGGGTCATCGAGAGCTCCTTGGGCGGTGCGCGAACCGCCGGTCGGGGTGCATGAAGCGGAGGCTATCAAAACCATCCTTACGGATCGACACCTACGAATATTCGCTCAATGGGGCGGAAAACGTCGATTTCGGGCGCTTCGGGGGCGCTGCGGGGCGCTGCAGGGGCGCTGCGGCCCCCCGACGATCTTGACCGACCGGTCGCCGCCCCGCAGCCTGAGCCGGTGATCGCTCACCCCGAGGTCTGCGCACCATGACGCTGCGCGGCATCGTCTTCGGCTTCGTGCTCGCCGGCATGATCGGCGGCATCCTGGCCGGCGCGATCGACGCGCTGGGCGCGATGGGCGGCGTGCAGCCGGGCCTGGTGCTGGCCGGCTCGATGGGCTTCCACGTGATCTTCGGCGCCGTCGCCGGGCTGCTGGCCGGGCTGCTCTTTCCGTTCTTGCCCGCGGGCTTGACCGCGTCCCGACTGCTGCAGCGGCTGGCGGCCCGCCTGCGGCCCGGATCGGCGGTGGGGCTGCACGACCGCTGCCGCACAGTGGCCGCGGTGTGGCTGCTGCTGGTCATCGGCGGACCGGGTCTGGCGCTGTTGACCCGCGGCTATCGGCTGGTGATCTCCCGGGTGCAGTCTCCCGAGCTGGCCGCGGTGGCGACGGCCGGGCTGGCTTTGTTGGGCTTGGCGGGCGCCGCGGCGATCAGCGCGCCGCTGCATGCCGGCCTGGCCCGCGCGCTCGAGTTCGTGGTGCGCCGCCGCCCGCAGCTGACCCCGCTGGTGCACCCGACGGCCCATCTGGTCGCGGTGGTGATCGCCGCCGGCGCGGTGGCCGCGAGCCTCCTCGGCGATGAGCGCGAGACCATGCGCGCCCTCGACCTGCGGCCGGTCATCTCGGCGGTGCTGGTGATGGGGCCGACCCTGCTGCTCGGCGAGATGCTGTCGGGGCCGCTGTCGTCGGTCAAGCCCCGGCGGGCGCTGATGGCGCTGGGCTTCCTGGCGTTCTTCGCCGCCGCCGCCGCCGCCGCCGGGCTGCGGGCCCCGGCCGCGCGCAGCGAGATCGTCGAGCGCACCGGATCGGGTCGGCTGCTGGTGGCCGCGCTGCGGGCGCCGTTCGACGCGGACGGGGATGGCTTCGCCCGGGTGCTGGGCGGCGGCGACTGCGACGACGACGACCCGGCGGTGAACCCGGCGGCGGTGGATGTGCCGGCCAACGGCGTCGACGAGGACTGCTCGGGGGCCGACGCCGTGCCGCCGCCGCCGGCACCCCCGCCGCCGCCGCCGCCCACCGAGCCGGCGGGCCTGGGGCTCGCGCCGCCCTACAACGTCGTCCTGGTGACCATCGACTCCCTTCGCGCCGACCACGTGGGCGCGCTGGGCTACGAGCGGCCGACGACGCCGGCGCTCGACGAGCTGGCGCTGGACAGCGTGGTCTTCGAGGTGGCCTACAGCGCGTCGGCCAAGACGCCGACCGCGATCCCGGCGATGCTGACGGGGCGCTATCCCTCGGAGCTGTGGCGCGACGACGCCCACTTCACCACCTATTCGCCGCGCAATGTCTTCCTCGCCGAGACCCTCGGCGCGGCGGGCTATCGCACCGCCGGCTTCCCGAGCCATTGGTACTTCGACCCGCGCTACGGGCTGGGCCAGGGCTTCGCGGTCTGGCAGCCGTACATGACCGAGCGCGGGCGCATGGAGAAGCAGCCGACCGCCGAGACGGTGGTGGTCGCCGCGGTCGAGTCGCTGCAGAACAGCCCACCCGACCCCGAGCGGCCGTTCTTCGTCTGGCTGCACCTGCTCGACCCGCACAAGGACTACATCGAGCACCTCGACATCCCGCGCTTCGGCGGTGATCCGATCGACCGGTACGACCACGAGATCCGCTACGTCGATACCTGGCTGGCGTATCTGTTCGATACGCTCTCGCGGCGGGCGGATTACCACCGCACGGTGGTGGTGGTCACCAGCGACCACGGCGAGGCTTTTGGCGAGCACGGCTATCGCTACCACGGCTTCGGGCTGCACGAGCATCAGCTGCGGGTGCCGCTCATCGTGCGCGTGCCGGGCCTCGAGCCGCGGCGGGTGCTCGATCCGGTCGGCTTGATCGATCTGGCGCCGACGCTGCTCGACCTGGCCGGGGTGCGCCCCGAAGAGCCCGAGCGCGCGCGCATGGGCCTGCGGGGGCGCACGCTGCTGCCGCTGCTCGGCGGCTTCGAGCGGCCGGCGCAGCCGATCTTCGCCGAGATGCCCCGCGGGCCGCACAACGCCGAGCAGTTCGCCCTGCGGGTCGGTCGGCTCAAGCTGATGTACTCGGCGACCGGCGATCGCTGGCAGCTCTTCGACCTCGTCGACGACCCGCTCGAGAAGACCGATCTCGCGCCCGGCGAGCCCGAACGCCTCGCCGAGATGCGCGCGGCCCTGACCCGGTTGAGGGCCGGGCTCGATCGACGGGCGCCGATCCCGGGTACGCCGCCGGCCCCCGGCGCCCCGCTGGCCCCGCCGCCCGCCGCGCCATGAACGTTCACCGCTCAGATTCGCCGCGCTCCTGCTGTAGACTGGGGGCGCACGCACCGGAGTACGCTCGATGAACCGATCGTTGCTGGCCGGCATCCTCGCTGGTCTGTTCGTCTCGCCGACCGCCGTCGCTCAGTCCGACGTGCCGATCGAGGCCGCCGGCGTCACCGCCCGCGAGGGGTCGGTGGCCCGGGTGGTGATCGACTTCGCCGAGCTGCGGGCCGGGCCGGGGCAGGCCTACGTCAGCCGCGGACGGGTCTATCAGGGCGACGAGGTCGAGGTGCTCAAGGGCGCCGATACCGGCGGCTGGGTCGAGGTGCTGGCCACCGGCGGCTCGAAGGGCTGGCTGCGCAGCCGCGACATCAAGGTGGTGCCGGGCAAGCAGGCGCGCAGCTCGCGGGTGAAGGAAGAGTTCCAATACGACGACAAGGGGCGCCGCATCGGGCCCGATGGGCGGCCCATCGGCAGCGGCGAAGGCGCGCGGCGCAGCGCGACCCCCGAGGACTTCGACCTCGACAGCTTCGAAGACGGCGCGGCGGTGGTCACCCCCGGCGGCGAGACCGACCTGGGCCTGCTCGTGCGGGTCGGCGGCGGCGCGACGCAGATCCAGCGGGCTTTCGGCTCCAACGCGCCCGAGGCGTCCTTGCTGCGCAGCCTCGAGTCCAAGCCGCTCGGCTACGGGTTCGACGTCGAGGTCGAGTACGCCCCGATCGACTACGTGGCGGTGCGGGCGCTGTTCCGCGACGTGCGGTTCACCGAGACCCGCCTGCAGACGGCGGCCTACAACCAGGGTCAGCCGTTCGGGCTGTCGGTGGACGCGCAGCAGGCCGAGCTCGACGCGGTGGGGCGCTTTCCGATCCTCGACGGCTGGGTCGGGGCCTACGTCGGCGGCCGCTTCTGGCGTCAGGCGTACCGCGAGATCCAGCCGACGCCGCTGTTCCTGACCACGACCTGGATCGGCTTGGGCGCCGGCGGCGCGGCGGGCTGGGCGTTCGGCCCGGTCGATCTGGCCGCCCGGGGCGGGGTGGTGCTGCCGTTCGAGATCAGCCAGGAACCGCAAGCCAGCGGGGTGCCCGAGGCCTTCGGCTTCAGCGCCGGCGCCGAGGTGGCGTGGTCGTTCATGCCGAGCCTCGCCGTCGTCGGCCATTGGCACTACGGCAAGCTGACGACCGACTTCTCCGGGCCGGCGACGCACATCGACGCCACGCTGCAGCAGAACGGGGCGACCTATACCCAGGCCCAGTCGATCGATACGCTGCACGGCGGCGGCCTGGGCGTGCGCTGGACGCCCTGAGCCGGGCGCGGGCGCTCACCCTTCCAGGCGCAGCGGCAGCTCGGCGGGCTGCACCCCCGGGATCTCCATGCGCAGCAGATAGTGCCCCGGGTCGAGGGCCGGCAGGGTGACGCCTTCGGCCTCGAACGCCAGCGAGGCCTGAACCTCGCCCGCCCGCAGCAGGATGAGCCGGGCGCGCGGCGGCGGCGCGTCGAGCGGGCGGGCGGTGAGCGTCGCCCGCGCGCCCATGCCGGCCAGCAGCAACTCCACCGGGGCGCCGGCCAGCTCGATCTCATAGCGCAGGCCGCCGTCGAGCTCTGCCCCGCGGGTCGCGAGCGCCGGGCGCGGCGTCGGGGCCAGCGCGGCGAGCAGCCCGTCGCCTATGTCGCCGATCGCCTGCCAGACCCCGGCCACCAGCCGGGCGCCGATGGCCGGGCGCGGGGCCGCCGGCAGCACCCGGGCCTTGAGGCGCTCGACGAGCCCGGCGGGCGGGGCCGGCAAGACCGCCGGCTCGTCGGCGAGCAGCGATCCGAGCACCACGAGCGTCTCCTGACAGGCGGGGCAGCCGGCCAGCGCACCGTAGAACGCGTCCTGCTCGGCGGGGTCGAGCACCCCGTCGAACAGCTCGGCGAAGGCGGCGTCGTCGGGGCAGTGGTGGGCCGTCGATTTCATGCTCCGCTCTCCATCATGCCGGCCGCCTCGGCCGCCTTGCGCAGCCGCTCGAGCAGCCGATTCTTGCGTACGTAGACCACCCCGCGATCGACCTGCAGCGCCTGTGCGATGGCCGGCGCGCGCATGTCGCGCAGGTAGATCATCTCCAAGAGCAGCCGATCGCGGGCCGAGAGCTGCTCGGCGAGCGCGATCAGCGCGTCGAAGCGGGCCCGATCGGCCCGAACGAGCAGCCGCTCGAGCGGGTCGGGGGCCGGATCGCTCAGCTGCGGGGCCGTCTCTGCGTCCAGCGACGCTTGGGGCCGGTCGCGGCGCAGCGCGTTGAGCGTCGTGCGCACCGCGATGACCCGCACCCAGCTCGCGACCGAGCAGCCGCGGTCGCCGCGGTACATGCGCAGCCGGCGGCAATCGTCGGCGAAGAGCGCCACGAAGACGTCCTGACACAGGTCTTCGAGCCGATCGGGGGCGACCTGGCCCCGCGCGCGGCGGACCGCGCCGCCGACGCTGTGGTGCACCAGCCCGGCGAAGCGCTCGACGAAGCGCCCGAGCGCGCCCCGCTGGCCTTCCAGGCAGCCGGCGAGCACGGCGTGGTCGTCGGCGAAGGCGCCGTCGTTCGGCGGGCGTGGGCTCATCCGCCCCCTCGTCGGCGGCGCCACCCGACCAGGAGCAGCAACGCCAACAGCGCGTCGATGTGTCCGCCCCCGCCGACATCGCAATGGGCTCCCTGCGGGGGTGGGCACATGTCTTCGCCGCCGGCGCCGGCGTCGCCGCCCGGTGGCGGGATCGCGCCGGCGTCGGGCCAGCCGGCGTCGGGCGCGCCGGCGTCGGGCAAACCGGGCTCGTCGACGACGCCGTCGCCGTCCGCGTCGTCGTCACAGGCGTCGCCGAGGCCGTCGCCGTCCTGATCCTGCTGGCCGGGGTTGTGCACGTCGGGGCAGTTGTCCGGGTCGAGCACGCCGTCCCCGTCGCGGTCGCCCTGACAGTCTTCGCCGACGCCGTCCCCGTCGATGTCGAGCTGATCCGGGTTGGCGACGGACGGGCAGTTGTCGGCCCCGTCGAGCACCCCGTCGCCGTCCATGTCGCCGAAGCATTGTGCGACGCCGTCGGTCTGCACGCACAGCGCACCGGGCGGACAGCGCAGCCCGTCGCAGGGGTCGGGCAGGCACGCCCCGTCGACGCAGACCTCGTCGTCGAGGCAGGCCACCGGCGCGCACGGGTCGAGCGTGCACGCCCCGGCGCCGCACACCTCGTCGTCGGCGCACTCGACGCCGGCGCAGGGGTCCGCCGCGCACCGCCCGTCGACGCAGCGCTCGCCGTGGGCGCAGGCGATCAGGGCGCAGCTGTCGACGCACTCGCCCTCTCGGCAGAACGCCTCCTCGCCGCACTCGACGCCGGCGCAGACGTCGACGCACAGGCCGGTCTCGGCCGCGCAGCGCCGGTTGGCGGGGCAGCCGTCGATCGCGCAGTCGAGCATGCATTCGCCGTCGACGCACAGCGCATCGTCGGCGCACATCACCCCCGCGCAGGGGTCGATACACAGCCCGTCGGCGCAGTCGGCGCCCGCGGGGCAATCGGCGGCGACGCACGGCGGGATGCAGCGCCCCTCGACGCAGACGTCCCCCGGCTCGACGCACTCGCCCTGCACGCACGGCGCGCGGCAGCCGCCGGCGATGCAGACCCCGTCGGCGGCGCAGGCGGCGTCCTCGTCGATCGCGCCGTCGCAGTCGTCGTCGTGCCCGTCGCAGGGATCGAGCGGGTCGTCGCCGCAGCGCCCGCAGCCGTTGCGCAGCGCCTCGTCGACGAGGCCGTCGCAGTCGTCGTCGCGGCCGTTGCAGCCTTCTTCGAGCGGCATCTCGACCGGCGCGCAGACGACCTCGCCCGCCATACAGGCCGACCGGCCCGCCGCGCAGCGCCCGGGCAACGCGCCGAAGCACGGCTCGGCGGCGGTGTCTTCGTCGATCCGGCCATCGCAATCGTCGTCGAGCCCGTTGCACACCTCCGGCTCACACGCCGCCTGCTGACCCACCCGCAGGCAGTCGACGTCTTCGTCGGGCTCGTGGATGAAGCCGCAGCCGGCCAACAGGCCGAGCAGGGCGCAGGGCGCGATGCGGGTCACGGGACCTCCAGTGCTCGACGGCAAGTACACCGCAGGCGATGAGATCTTGCACGGCCGACGCAAATGGTCCACCGATGAGGCCGTGCATCCGCCCAAGACCCTGCTGCTGACCATCCGCCGGACCGCGCCCGACCGGCTCGACATCGGCGCCCGGCTGCTGCTGCCCGACGACGTGGGGCCGCTCGGCTGGCGCGGCGAGCATCACATCGACCCGGCCGCGCTCGAACGGGAGATCACCGCGCTGGCGGCGGCCCGGCGACAGGCCATGGCCGGCGCGGGGCCCGAGCGCCTCGAGAGCGCCGGCCAGCTGCTCTTCGACCTGCTGCTGCCCGAGCCGGTCAAACAGGCGGTGCGCCGCCTCGACGGGCACGGGCTGATGGTCGAGCAGGCGGGCCTCGACGGGTTGCCCTGGGCCCTGCTCGACGACGGACGCGGCCCGCTGGGCGTGCGCCTGGCGCTGGGCGAGGCCGGCATCGGTGATCCGTGGACCGGCGCCGAAGCGCTCGGCGACGCGCGCATCCTGGTGCTCGCCGACCCCGCCGCCGACCTGCCCGCCGCCCGGGCCGAGGGCGAGGCATTGGCCGCGATCTTCGCCGAGGCCCCGCACGCCCCCGCCTTCGACCTGCGCCTGGGCCGCACCGGTCGGGCCGAGGTGCTGCGCGGTCTGCGGCGCTACGGGGTGGTGCACCTCGCCGGACACGTCGACCCGCCCGGCGAGGGGCCCGCCGGCTGGCGCCTCGCCGACGGCCTGCTCACCGCGGCCGACCTCGAGCTGCTGCGCGGCGGCGTGATGCCCCGGCTGGTCTTCGCCAACGCCTGCCGCTCGACCCGGCTGGCCCCGGCCCTGCTCGACGTGGGCGTGCGGCACGTGATCGCGACGGACGTCGACCTGCCCGACCTGGCCGGCGCGGACTTCGCCGCCGCCTTCTACCGCGCCTCGACCCGGGGCGCGCCGGTGGGCGAAGCGCTGCGGCGCGCGCGGGCCGAGGCCGTCGAGCGGGGCGACCGCACCTGGCTGGCCTATCGCCTCTTCGGCGACCCGCGCACCCGCCACGGGCGCTCGGCGGAGGTCAGCCCGCCGGCCGAGCTGCGCCGGGCGGTGGTCCTCGCGGTGCGCCACGACCCACGCGGCGAGCTCGAAGCGCGGGTCGAGGCGACGCGGGCCCGACAACGGCGCTTCGCCGAGGTGGTCGGCGCGGCGGGCGGCCGAACGCTGCCGGCGACCGGCGCGCTCGACCGCGCGGTCTTCGGGGTGCCCGCCCGCCGGGAGGACGACGCCCGCCGGGCCGCCCGGGCGGCGCTCTTGCTACTGACCGAGCTGCCCGACGCCGTCGCCGCGCTGGACGGCGGCCGGCTCGCCGTCTCCGGCCGCTCGATGCTCGGGGCCCCGCTCGACCGCGCGGAGCGCACGGTCTGGTCGGCCGATGCCGGCGTCTGGATCGCCCCGGCGGTGGCCCGCACCCTGCGCGGCGCCCGCATCGAAGGTGGACGGCTGCTGGCGCTGGCTCACCCGCCCGCGCCCGTCGGGCCCTTCATCGGCCGCCGGGCCGAGCTCGACCGCATCGAGGCGCTGGTCCCCGGCGAGGCGCTGACGATCGTCGGGCCGGCGGGCATCGGCAAGTCGCGGCTGCTCGACGCGGCCCGCCGCCGGCTGCAGCTGCGCGCGGTCGTGCAGGCGCCGGCCGACGCGGAGGGCCCATATGGCGGCCTCGCCCCGCTCGTGCGGCGGCTGTGCGGGCTCGACGAGAGCGCCGATCGGCCCACGACCGAGGCGGCGATCGGCGCCGCGCTGGCCGGCGAGGCGGACGACTTCACCCCCATCGATCGCCTGCTGGCCACCGACCCCCGGGATCATGGCGAGACCTTGCTGGCCATGCTGGGCTTCGGCGAGCGCGCCGCCGACGGCGAGACCGACGCCCGGGTCGCCGCGGCGCTGCGCGCGCTCATCGAGGCGGCGGGCGCGGCGGTCATCCTCGAAGACGCCTGGCGCAGCCCCGCCGCGGGGGTCATCGAAGCCCTGGTCGCCGATCCGCCCGCCGGCGCGCTGCTGCTCGTCACCACCCGGCCGGCCTTCGTCGAGGGGCGCCCGGGCTGGTTCCGCAGCTCACGCCACCACCGGCTCGACCTCGGCCCGTTGCCCGATCGGGCCGCCCGCGCCCTGGCCTGTGCCCTGCGCCCCGACGCCGAGGGCGAGGCGATCGACGCGCTCTCGGCCCGGGCCGAGGGCAACCCGCTGTTCGTGCACGAGCTCGCCCGCATCGTCGATCACCCCGACGACGGCCTGCCGGACACCATCGAAGCGGTGATGCAGGCCCGGCTCGACCGGCTCGACGCCGAAGAGCGCCAGGTGCTGCGGGCCGCGGCGGTGCTGGGGCGGGTCTTCTGGCGCGAGGGCGTCGAGCGCCTGCTGGGGCGCGCCGAGCTGCAACCGACCCTCGATCGACTGGCCGCCGCGCGCTTCATCGTGCCCGAGGCCGAGAGCGCGCTGCCCGGCCAGACCGCCTGGCGCTTCGCCCATGGCCTGCTGCACGCCGTCGTCGAGCGCAGCCTGCCGCGCCATGCCCGGGCCGCGCTGCACGGGCGGGCCGCGCTGTGGCTGGCCGACGAGATCGGGGGTGACGCCGCGCCGCGTCGAGCGCGGATCGCCGCGCACCGCGCCGCTTCGGGCGACAGCGCGCGGGCGCGGATCGACTGGCTGGCGGCCGCCGACCACGCCGAGACCAGCCTGGCGACCGACGCCGCCCGGCGGGCGTTGCGCGCGGCGCTCGCGCTGTTCGGCGACGACGACCCCGCCGAGCAGGCGGCGCTCGAAGCGCGGCTGGGTGATCTCGATCGGGTCGCCGGCGACCTCGACGCCGCCGCCCGGCGCTTCGAGGCGGCGTTGAGCCTGACGGTGGCGCCCGGCGCGCGCGCCCTCTATCGCAGCCGGGCCAGCGCCGTCGCCCTCGCCCGCGGGCGCACCGCCGAAGCCCGCGCCCTGGGTGACGGCGCCCTCGCCGATCTCGCGCGGGCCGCGGCCGTCGAGCCCGACCAGCGGGCCGAGATCGTGCATCAGGTGGCCTGGCTCGACTATCACGCCGGCGCGCTCGATCGCGCCGAGGAGCGGCTGAACCGGCTGGTCGAGGCGCTGCCCCGAAGCGCCCGCCGGGCCCGCGGGCTGGCGTGGCATCTGCTCGGCACCATCGCCCAGCAGCGCGGCCGGGCCGAGCAGGCCGGGGCCTGGCTGCGGCGGGCGCTGGCCCTGCTCGGGCCCCACGACCCCCAGCGCGCCCGGGTGGTGCACGGGCTGGCGCTCGTCGCGGTGCAGCGCGGTGATTACGACGCCGCCGCCCGGCACTACGCCGAAGGCATCCGCCTGCGGGCCCGGCGGGGTGACCTGGCCGGGCTGGCCAAGACCTACAGCAACCTGGGCACGCTGCACGGCGAGCGCGGCGGGCCGGGGGACTACGCGCGCGCCGCCCGCTATCTGCAGGAGGCCATCCGTATCCGGGCCCGCATCGGTCACGCGGCGCTGGCCATCAGCCGGGCCAACCTGGGCGACCTGTACCTGCGCCAGGGGCGCATCGCCGACGCCCGCGCCGAGCTCGAGCAGGCCACCGTGGCCGACCCGCCGAGCTGGGCCCGCAGCGAGCTGTGGCGCATGACCGCCGACCTGCGGTTGCGCCAGGGCGACCTCGAGGCCGCCGCCGAAGGGGTCGAGCAGGCGTTGCAGGCGGCGCGGGCGTTGGCCGATCGGGTCCGCGAGGCGGCGGCGCTCGACCTCGCCGCGACGATCGCGACCGCCCGCGGGCGCGCCGACGAGGCCCGCGCGGCGCTCGAAGCGGCCCTCGTCATCCAGCGCGAGCGGGAGGCGCTCGGACCCATCGCCGAGGCCGCCAGCCGCCTCGCCGCGCACATCGCCGCGTCCGACCCCGCCCGCGCCGCCGAGCTGCGCGACGAAGCGGGCACCCTGCGCGCGATGCTGACCGACTGAAGGGCGGCCGAAGCCCCAGAAATCAGGCCGTTCGGGCCGTTATTCACAGAAATCGACCGCGGTGGACCGGATTCCGCGCCGCGACGGCGCCTCTCGCCCGCGCATCATGGCAGCATGCTGCTCGCACCGCTCACGCTCTCGGCGCTGCTGGCCCCGGCCATCGCGCCCGCCGACCCTGCGCTCACCAACCCGGCGCCCGCCGATCTCGCGCTCTGGAATACCGCGCGCGTCGAGCTGACCCGGAGCGGCATGTACGTGCTCGGCGGCTGGGGCGCGGCGAGCGTGGTCGCGGGCGCGGTGGGCTACGGGCTGACCGATGACGACCGCTGGCGCGGCTTTCACCTGATGACCGCCGGCTGGGGACTCGTCGACCTGGGCCTCGCCGGCCTGACGCTGTACGGGCTCGACCCGGAGAGCGCCGCCGACCTCGGCCCGGCCGAGAGCCTCGCCGAGCAGCTGCGCATCGAGCGGATTCTGCTCTTCAACGCCGGGCTGGATGTGGGCTACCTGGCCCTCGGCGCCTGGCTCTGGGAGCGTGGCCTGCGCACGGACGACGCGCGGCAGGTGGGCTTCGGGCAGGCGATCCTGGTGCAGGGCGGCTTCCTGCTGGCCTTCGACCTGGCGCTCTACGCCCTCGAGGTCGAGCACGGCGATGCGCTGCGGCTCATGCTCGTGCCCGGGGCGGTCGCGCTCGGCGGCGTCTTCTGAGCGGCCGCCGACCGCTCTCACCGACCTTTCACCGGGGGGCCGGAGCTTGCCCCGACCGGCCATCGCTGACAGGATGTGCCGGGCACGAACACCGACCATGGGAGACCGGTACCGGATGCGCGCGCATATCGCCCTCAGCCTGATGATGGTCGCGCCGACCATCGCCGTCGGCGCCACCCCCGCCGAGCAGAAGCAGGCTCAGGAGATCTATGGCGAAGGGGTCGCCGCCTTCAAAGCCAAGGACTACGAGGCCGCGCTGGCCCGCTTCGAAGCGGCCCACGCCCTCGACCCCTCGCCGGTGCTGCTCTACAACATGGCCCGGGCCAACGAAGAGCTGGGCCGACCGGCCGCCGCCGCGACCGCGTACGAGGCGTATCTGCAGGCCTACCCCGACGCGCCCGATCGGGACGACGTCGAGCGCCGTATCCGCATCATGCGGGCCATCCTCGGCAACATCGAAGACAACAACCAGCAGGCGCTGACCGCCACCTCGGTGCAGCCGCAGCCCACGTCGCTGCGCCCGTTCGCCTACACCGCTCTGGGCGTCGGCGCGGCGATGATCGTCGTGGCGCTGGTCGGGGTCTCCAACCTCGAGAGCGCCCGGGACGACTTCACCGCGGCCGACACCGTCAAGGAGAAGCAGCAGGCCGAAGACGCCGGCAGCAGCGCCGCGATCACCGCCAACGTCGGCTGGATCACCGGCGGCCTGCTGCTGGGCGCCGGCGGGCTGTTGTGGGCGCTCGAGCCCGACCGGGCGCCGATCTCGGCGGGCACCGTGCCGCCGCCGCCGCCGACCTCGGGGCTGATGCTGCAGTGGAGCACCCGATGGTGAGCCGCGCGTGCCGACGCTGGCGTCGATGGCTCGCCCGGGTCGCGCTGCCCGCCGCCTTCGCCGCCCCGCTGGCCCTCGGCGGCTGCTCTGCCGAGTTCGGCGGGCGCTGCGCCGCCGACGACGAGTGCGGCGAAGAGCGGCTGTGCATCCAGGGCTATTGCCTGCCCGAGGACTCGCCCGATCGCTTCGCCGATGGCGGCCCCGACGGCGCCGCGGACACCGACGGCGGCCCGTCCGGCCAGGGGTGCGCCGTATCGGGGGCGACGCCGGCCTACGACGAGAACCTGCGCCCCTGCGCAGACGAGCACACCGCGGCTTTGTGGCGCTTCGACGACGACTTCGAAGCGCGGGTCCCGCCCGGCGCGACGCCCGTCGCCCGCGAGGGTGACCCCGATGGCGAGCAGGTCCGGCTCGATCCGGCCGGCCTCGCCGGCGGCGCGGCGGTCTTCGCCGGCGCCGACGATCCCGGCCTGGGCACGACCGAGCCGGTGCGGGCCACCGCGCCGTTGACCATCGAGCTCTGGGCCCGCCCCGCCGGGCAGGACACCAGCAGCCGCGCGCTGGTCAGCAACCTCAATACCGACCGCGACGACGCGCTGGCCGGCGGCTTCGAGCTGTTCATCGACCAGAGCGACGACGACCCGGCCCAGTATCAGCTCGGCCTGGCCTACGCCAACGGCCGCTTCCGCCAGGGCTACGAGACCGCCGCGCGCTTCCCCGCCGGCCGCTGGGTGCACCTCGCCGGGGTCATCGAAGAAGACGGCGCGGTGAAGCTCTACGTCGACGGCGAGGAGGAGGTCTTCGACCCGATCCCGGCGACCGGGCGGGGCCGGGATCTGCGCATCGGTCGGCGCGCTGAAGGCGAGCTGCGCCCCTACCCCGGCGCGCTCGACGAGATCCGGCTCTCGACCATCGCCCGCGACGCCGAGAGCCTGCGCCGGGTCGCTCGCGACGCCGAACGACCCGACTGAGCGGCCTCAGCCCTGAGCCGCCAGGGCGGCGATGCGGGTCCGGCTGGCCTGCAGCTTCTCCAGCGCCGCCCGGTGGTCCGCCTCGCGCCCGCGCTCCTTCTCGACGATGTCCGCCGGCGCGTTCTCCACGAACCGCGGATTGGCCAGCTTGCGGCTGACCTGCGCCAGCCCCTTCTCCTCCTTGGCGATCGCCTTGTCTAGGCGGGCCAGCTCGTCGTCGAAGTCGATCAGCCCGGCCAGCGGCACGTGCACCTCGGTGGTGCCAGCCAGCTGCATCGCCGCGCCCTTGGGCCGCTCGCCGCCCACCCGGATCGTCAGCGTGCCCAGCCGCGCGGTGCGCTCGAGCAGGATGCGCTCGCCTTCGAGCAGGTCGGCGGTCTCTCGATCGGACACCCGCAGCACCGCCGCGATCGGCTTGCCCGGCGCCACGTTGAGCTCGCCGCGGATGTTGCGCACCCCGGTGATGACGTCGATGAGCGCGCCCACGTCGGCCTCGGCCGCCCCGTCGACGGGGAGAGCGCCCGGCCGCGGATAGTCGGCGATGATCAGCGCCTCCGGCCGGGCATCGCCCAGGGGCAGCGACTGCCAGATCTCCTCCGAAGCGAAGGGGATGAACGGGTGCAGCAGCCGCAGCGCCCCGTCGAGCACCGTCACCAGCGTATGCTGCGTCGCCCGCCGCGCCTCGGCGTCGTCGCCGTAGAGCACCGGCTTGCTCAGCTCGATGTACCAGTCGCACAGCTCGTTCCAGAAGAACTGGTAGAGCACCTGCGCCGCCTCGTTGATCGCCAGGGCGTCCATCGCCCCGTCGACCTGCTCGGTGACCCGCGCCAACCGGCTGAGGATCCAACGGTCGATGAGCCCCACCTGCGCCGGCGCCGCGGCGGCCGGATCGTGATCCTCGAGGTTGAGCAGCGCGAAGCGGCAGGCGTTGTAGACCTTGTTGACGAAGTTGCGATAGCCCTCGACCTGCTTGATCGACAGCTTGATGTCGCGCCCGTGCCCCGCCAGCGCCGCCAGGCACATGCGCAGGCTGTCGGCCCCGTACTCCTGCGAGACGTCGAGCGGGTCGATGACGTTGCCCTTCGTCTTCGACATCTTCGCGCCGGTCTCGTCGCGCACCATCGCGTGCAGGAAGATCGTATGGAACGGCACCTCGCCCATGAAGTGCAGGCCCATCATCATCATCCGGGCGACCCAGAAGAAGATGATGTCGTGGCCGGTCTCCATGACCGAGGTCGGGTAGAACGTCTTCAGGTCGGCGGTCTGCTCGGGCCAGCCCAGCGTCGAGAACGGCCACAGGCCCGACGAGAACCACGTATCGAGCACGTCCGGGTCCTGGGTCAGCGCGGCGCTGCCGCACGCGCCGCAGGCGCTCGGATCGTCCCGCGAGACGACCAGCGTGCCGCAGTCGTCGCAGGTCCACGCCGGGATCTGGTGCCCCCACCACAGCTGGCGGCTGATGCACCAGTCGCGGATGTTGTCCATCCAGTGGAAATAGGTCTTCTCCCAGACCTCGGGCACGATCCGGGTCTTGCCCTCGCGCACCGCGTCGGCGGCCGGCTTGGCGAGCGGCTCGACCTTGACGTACCACTGCTTGGACAGCATCGGCTCGACGATCACGCCCGAGCGCTGGCAGGTGCCGACCTTGTGGGTGTGCGGCTCGACCTTCACCAGCAGCCCGGCGGCGTCGAGGTCGGCGACGATGCGCTTGCGCGCCTCGAAGCGGTCGAGGCCCACGTAGGCCGCCGGCGCGTTGTCGGTGATCTTCGCGTCCTTGTCGATGACCTGGATCATCGGCAGGTCGTGGCGCCGCCCGGTCTCGAAGTCGTTGGGGTCGTGGGCCGGGGTGACCTTCACCGCGCCGGTGCCGAACTCCATGTCGACCAGGATCCCGTCGCCGATGATCGGGATCGTGCGCTCGGTCAGCGGCAGCGCGATGCGCTTGCCGACCAGATGCGCATAGCGCGGGTCCTCGGGGTGCACCGCGACCGCGGTATCGCCGAGCATCGTCTCCGGGCGGGTCGTGGCGACGATCAGCGTCTCGTCGCTGCCCTCGACCGGATAGGCGATGTGCCACAGCGAGCCCTGGCGCTCCTCGTGCTCCACCTCGAGGTCGCTGATGACCGTCTGACAGCCCGGCGACCAGTTCACCAGCCGGTCGTCGCGGTAGATCAGCCCCTCTTCGTAGAGCCGAACGAAGACCTCACGCACCGCGGTCGACAGGCCCTCGTCCATGGTGAAGCGCTCGCGGCTCCAGTCCACCGAGGCGCCGAGGGCCTCGATCTGCCTGGTGATCCGGCCGTGGTACTGCTCCTTCCAGCGCCAGACCTCCTCGAGGAAGGCCTCGCGGCCCAGGTCGAAGCGGGATTTGCCGCTCTTCGCCAGGTGACGCTCGACCATCATCTGGGTCGCGATGCCCGCGTGGTCGGTGCCCGGCAGCCACAGCGCGTTGTAGCCGCACATGCGCTTGTGGCGGATGAGCACGTCCTGAATCGTCAGCGTCAGCGCGTGCCCCATGTGCAGGCTGCCGGTGACGTTCGGCGGCGGGATGACGATGGTATAGGGCTCGGCGTCGCTCTGGTTGTCCGCCTGGAAGTGGCCGTTCTCACGCCACCAGGCGTACCACCGGGCCTCGACGTCGCGGTGATCGTAGACCTTGCTGATTGTCTGGCTCATCGGTCCTCAGCCTCCCGCTGGAGAGGTATGGTTCAGAAGCGGGGGGAGGATACGCGCGGCGAGGCGGGGATGACAGGGGGTCCGCCGCCGCCGGCGCAGCCCCCCGAAGAAAAGTACGGGTCAGCCGGCCTGGGCCATGCGCTCGCGTACCACCTTGGCGATCTCTTCCTTGAGGATCGCCTCGGCGAGCTGGGGTACGACCTCCCAGACCACCTTCTCGAACATCTCGCGGGCCGGGCCCTCTTCACCGAGCGCCTCCTTGAAGGCGGCGGCGTCGAGCACCATCTGCGCGGCGCTCTCGGCGACCTTGCCCGCGGCCGGCGGATCGTACTGCTTGGTCTTCTCGTCCTGGTCGAACGCGCTCGGCGGCGGCGCGGCGGGCGCCGCGGGCGCGGACGGCGGCGCGGCGATCGACGCGGGCGGCTTCTGCGTCATGGCCGGCGGCGGCGCCGACGGCGCGGCCAACCCCCCGACGATGCCCGCCTTGCTCGGATCGGCCAGCGGGATGCTCAAGAGCGAGGTGCGGAAGATCGCCGCGTCGGGCACGCTCTGCCCGAGCAGACCGAAGACCTTCTCGACCAGCTTCTGGGTCAGAAACGGCTTGACCAGATGATCGTCGACCCCCACCGAGCGGCCGCGGCCGGCGTCGTAGCGGGTCTTGTTGCGACCGACGAGCAGGATCACCTTGGTGTCACCACCGCTCTTGATCTGCTCGGTGAGCGTATAGCCGTCCACCCCGGGCAGATCGGCGTCGAGGATCGCGATCTTGGGGCTCTTGGCCTTGATCGCGGCGCTCGCCGCGTTGCCGTCCTCGGCGAGCTCGAGGTCGAACGGGTGCTTGGCAAGAGCGATCTCGACCATCCGGCGGACAGTCTTGCTCTTGTCGGCGACGACGATGGTTCCCTGCATGCTTCAGCGCCTCCGAGGGGCAACGGCGGTGGGTGCTGTCCACCGCGTGCGCTTGCATTCGGGGGTAGCACGGGTCCGGCGGGGCGTCAACCTCCGCGCGATCCGGGTAGTGGGCTAGTTTGCCAACGGGCCCGTAGCGGGCGTCACCCGTCTGACGGCTCCTGCGCGATCACGTTCCATGTGTGGGGATCAACGACGGCCACCCGGCGGTGCCCGACCCGGATGGCCGGCACGGCGCACTCGGCGAAGTCGGGCATCGTGAACTCGCTGTCGAGCGCGAGGCGGACCCCGCGGGCCAACTCGGCGACGACAAGATCTGCGCGCTGCCTCATATCAATGGCTGCGAACAGCCGGACAGGCGTGTCCCCCACGGCACCAGTAATCAGCCACACGGGGTCGCCGCGGTACTCGACGCCACGCGGCTCGGCGATCAGTTCGGCAAGTTGTTGGCCGGCGTGGTCCTCATGCTTGACGAGCACCTTGACCTTGGTCATCCGCCCCTCCTTTTCGGTCAGAGACCCTGTGCCTGCACGATAGCGGCAAAGGAGCCGACATGCTTGGCCCGGCAGCAGGGGAGCGCGTTTTCTGGTGGAACTCGCGGCGGGATCCCGCCAAGCAGGACCGCACTCGGACTGGCACCGTCGTCGTGGATACATGGGCCTCCGCCTGCCCGGAGTGCGACCACGCCCTTGGGATGAGGCGGACCCTCATGGTGCGGTGGGATGAGCACCCGCCGGCCGGCGCGCGGCCCGGCGGGCACACTCCGATCGACATGGAGACGCGCGAACTGTGTGCGGGTGATGGCCACGACTTCGCATGGCCATTGGACGCGGACTGACCTACGCCGCCGCGTCGATCAGGTCCTCGACACCCCAGAAGCGGTCGGTGACACCAGCGGCCATCGCCGGGGTGATGCCCTCCAGGGACATGTGCGGACGGCAGAGGTTGTAGTGGGCGAAGTGCAGGGCGATGGCGGCCTTGTGGTTCTCCAACTTCTTGCTGAATGCGTTGGTGAGGCGGGTGAAGCGCCGCATCTGCATCCGCATGGTGAGGTTCTGCCGCTCGATGTAGGACGTCGAGATGCGGGAGTCGTCCGGGAACCCCTTGATGCCGATCTTGTTGACGGATTGGACCCGTGGGGGACTGTAGCGGCCCCGACCGGCATCCTCGGTCCCGTACTCCTTGACGATCATCGCGTAGTCGACGTCAGCGCCGAACGCCCACTCGACCGCGTTGATGTAGGGCTTGAAGCCGTCGCTGCTGATCTGGATACGCCCCGAGACGCGCCGCGACAGGTCGAGCATGAACGAGTTGGCGCACGCACCATCCCGCTTACCCACGAGGTGGTTGATGACGAGCTTGGTGTCGGCGCATAGCGAGACGAACACGTAGCAGTCGCCCGCCTCGGGCTCGTCCTTCGGTGTGAGCATCCGCTGCTTCTTCCTGATGAACGACCAGATCTCGTCTACCTCGACAACCTCGGAGGGAACGTCGACGACGAGCTGGTCGAGCAGGCTAGCGCACCCCTGCCCAATGGCGACGAGGTGCCTGAGGATCGTGGTCTTGTGGACGCCGGTCATGCGACTGGTTGCCCGGACCGAGCAGCCTTCGATGAGCGCGCGCACCACTGCGAGCCGCTTCTCGCGGCTGAGATGATTGGCCATTGCCGTTCTCCGCTTGACTGTGCGGAGCGGCGTGACCATCCTTGAAGAACCACCGTCGAGGCGGTCCGCCGCTTCGCGTAGAAACCCGTCTCAGCGCCAACTGAGGCGGGTTTCGTTTTTCGGGTCAGTCCTCCTGACTGGATGAATCAATCATATTCGAATTCTGTGCAGAACCGCAGGGTTGGGGTGCGTCTCTGCTGCCACCGTTGTGTCAGCAGAGGGTTGCACCGGTTTAACTGCGGTGTAGTTGGGTGCCCGTGCGGTTGATGATGGCCCGTCCAGCGCCATATCCTGGGCTCATGCAGGACTCGCGGCCTGTTCTCGATCAGCGCTTCCGCTACTGGGCGAAGCGACGCATGGAGACGGACGAGCGTTCGGTCAAGCAGATCGCAGAGGACGCGAAGATTCCCCGCTCCACGCTCAACCGCGTTCGCAACGCGAAGACCACGAACACGCACGGCTTGGACTTGGTCTGCCAAGTGGCCAGGGCGTTGAACGTCGACCCCTTGGCCTTGCTCGCACCGATCCCAGACGAATAGCCCAAAGGGCGGGGTCCGCGCTCGGGTGAACGCGGACCCCAGAGGGTCATTGACTGGCGCTGCATCGACTCAACAGCGCCAGCAAGTACCCCGGCAGTCCCAGCGAATGTCGCATGGGGAATTCAAAATATCCCAACCACCGCATGAGGCCCGACGGGGCGTAGGACCCTGAAACGGCGAAGGTTTCGCGCAACGTGGCGCAACACGGCGCTGCATGCCGCAACAGCGAAACCGGGACCGAAACCGGGAGTTGCCGGGAGCCGAACCGGGACCCCGGTGGGCTCAAACTGACATTCTGCACCACCTTGCAATTTGCGGCGACCACACCATTCACAATCGGTGCACCGTTCGGACTCACAGCACGCGGAGCGCGCCAGCCTTGCTCAGTGCCCGCAACTATTGCGATCTACTACCGACAATCGTAGATTGAGCGTCGCTCGTCCGATCAGCGCGGAGGTAGGGGTGAAGGGCATTCGAATCCGGCCTGAGCAGAACGGGCTGCGAACGTCGCTCTTCGATCTCGAAGCCGAGATCATGGAGATCGTGTGGGAGCAGGGCTGGGACGAGTTCGCAGTGACCGATGTGCATACACGGCTCGAGGCCCAACGGGAGATCGCGTACACGACGGTGATGACGACGATCAGCCGGCTGTACGACAAGGAACTCCTGACCCGACGCAAGGAAGGGCGGCGCTACTTGTACCGGCCGGAGATGAGCCGTTCCGAGTTCATCGAGGCGATGACCCGTGAAGTACTCGGGAGCTTGCCGCCGGTCGGGCAGGCGACAGCCGTCGCCATGCTGGTCGAGCGCGTCGCCGAGGCCGACGAGGCGGAACTCGATCGGCTGGAGGCGCTGATTCGCAAGCGCAGGCGGGACCGGCATGGATGAGCTGGTCTTTCCCCTGGCTGCGGTGATCGCAACGTTCTTCGTCCTGATCCCGCTCTTGACGATCGTGAGCCGAGCCGTGCTCGCCATCAGGCGACGTCGCGGTCCGTCCTGGGCCAGCTTCGGGTCCGAAGTGACGTTCGCGTGGCTCGTCGCCCCCACGCTTCTGCCGGTGCTGTGGCTGACGTCTTCTGCGCTGCACCAGACCGAACCGGGTCGCACCGCGCAGTCGTGCTTCTTCGATCACGTCGAGGCGACAACCTGTGTCGATACACTGTTGCTCCTCGGCTTTCTGATCGTGGGCATGGTCGCCATGGTCGGGTCGAGGCTCTGGCGAGAGTGGCCACGGGTGATGCTCCGTCGGCTCGATGATGGGCACGCGCTCCGCCGACGGGTCTCCGAAGTCGTAGCCGGCGATGTCCATCTGCGCAGGCTGCGCATCGTCGTAGTCCGCGACTCGGCCAACCCCATCTGCACCCTCGGCCTTCTGCGTCCAGTCGTCGTGATCGACGCCTGCTTCGTGCGCGAGGCGGACGCCAAGATGCTGCGCGCAGCTCTCCTGCACGAGCACGCGCACATCGTCGGCCGGGACACGCTGCGCAGCTTCGTCGCGCGCCTCTGCCTGATCACCAATCCGGCCGGTGCTTTGCTGGGTCCTGATTTCGAGCGCTGGCGCAACGCGCGGGAGGCGGTCTGCGACGGCGAGGCCGTGCATCGTGGCGGGGACGCGCTGGCGTTGGCCGAGAGCCTCGTGCATGCCGCGCGGTTCCGTTGCGGTGGTCTCTCACCGCACAGCGCGGCGCTCTGCGGTCACGGCAGAGCTGCCCTCAAGCTCCGACTGGCCTTGCTCCTGAACGGTCCACCCGCACCGACGAGGACTCTCGGCCATCTGGTCCTCGCCGTCGGGGCCTGGGCCGCTGTCATCGCGCCGCATGTCGGCAGCTCGGGGCTGCTCGAATACTTCCACTTCGAGGTCGAGCGCCTCCTCCACGCCTTCCTGTAGTTCGAGGTCCGCATGAGCAGCATCGGATTCGGGCATCTTGCGCCCCTTGTTACTATCGCAGGTAGTATTTGCATGACCGCATGTGCCGCCGGGCCATCGTCGCAGGTACTGCCCGAGCCCGGCGCTGTCGCGCCCGCCGAGATCCTCCAGCCATACGTGCCGCCGGGTGGACCTGTCGACCCGGCTGCCACCCCCACGTTGAACCTCGACCAGCTCCTGGTCTTTGCCGACGCTCACTCCCCTGCGATCCGCGGCGCCCGTGCCCGAGTTGGACTCGCCGACGCCGATGTCGCGGGCGCGGAGATCGTCTTTCCCTCCAATCCCGAGTTGAGCTTCGGCGCGGGCGGGCGGTCAGTCGGCGGCGAGACAGGCTTCGAGTTCGAGGTCTCCATCGAGCAGCAACTCGAGATCGCAGGGGAGCCGGGCCTCCGGTTGGATGCCGCTCAGGACCAGCGGCGACTCGGCGAGGCCGCGCTGAACGAGGTCCGCTGGAGCGTACATGTCGAAGTCCACCGGCTCTTCGTGGACATCCTGCTGGTTCGTGATCGCTTCGCCCAGGCAGAGCGCTTCATGGCGTTCGCGCGGTCGATGCGCGAGGTCGCGTCCCGTCAAGTCGAGGCTGGAGAGTCGTCGCCCCTGATCTTGCTCGTCGCCGACGCCGACCTCGCCCGGACCAACGAGGCGCTCATCGAGGCCCGGCAAGCGGGCGCGTCGCTCGATGCGCGGCTGGCCGCCGTCATCGGCTGGCCGTCTGGTGCACCGCTCCGCGTCCAGGGCACGTTGCCGCCGGTGAGGCCAGCGCCGAACACCGAGACGCTGCTCGGGCTGATGGCGGAACATCATCCGTCTCTGCGAACCCGGGAACTCGCGGTTGTCGCAGGCCGGAGCCGCCTCGAACTCGAAGAGCGTGACGCGTGGCCCAAGCCCACCATCGGCTTCTCGTACGGGCGGGAAGGGGCGCCCGGACCGGAGGCCGACGCGCAGATCTGGCTCTTCAACCTGAGTCTGCCGTTCCCCGTCTGGCGGACGAATCAGGAAGGCCAGACGCGCGCACGCGCCGAGCTGTTGCTGGCCGATGCGGAGCGAGGGGCCACCGCGAATCGGCTACGGGGCGAGCTGATTCGGGCTGCGATCGCGCTCGACGCCGCGGCGGAGCGCGTCTCGATGTACGAGACCGGCGTCGTGCCCCGTCTGGAAGAGAACCTCGCGCTGCTCCAGCGGGCGTACGAACTCGGCGAAGTGGACGTACATCAGGTCTCGCAGACGCGCGAGCGGCTGTTGACGGCCACCGGCCAATACATCGACGCCCGCATCACCTACTACGAGTCCGCCGCGATGCTCGAAGGGCTCGTCGGCACCGAACTATGGCCCGAGACGGAGGGTGCGCCATGAGGCGTTCCATGATGCTCATGTTGTCGTGCGCCCTGGCGACGAGCCTGGGATGCAAACACGCCGATGACCACGGACACGATGGCGAGGGCCACGGTGCTCATGGCGAGCATGAAGGGCACGAAGGGCACGGCAAACGCCGAGCTGACGAACGTGCCGATGAGAAGGATCATGAAGGGCGCAGCGGGGACGGGCATCAGGAGGACGGACACACCGGCGAAGGTGGACCCACTGTTCGCCCGAAACATGGACACGAGGAGCACGCCGACGAGAGGGGGCACGACGGACGTGGCCACGAGGACGATCACAGCGATGAACAGGTCATTCGGCTCTCGCCCGACGCCTTGAGCCGGAGCGGCGTTCGGCTGGGTACCGCCGAGGCCGGCGTGCTGACGGGCACCCTGGAGGTACCGGCAGAGGTTCAGCTCAACCCGGATCGGGTGGCTCACATCAGCCCGCTGGTGGATGGGCAACTCTTCAGCGTCGACGTCTCGTCCGGCGACCGGGTCGAAGCGGGGACGCAGCTCGCGCAGCTCCGCAGCGTCGCGCTGGGCCAGGCTCGGGCGGAGTTGAGCCGCACGACGTCGCTGCGAAAGGTCGCCCGACAGAATCGCGCACGTCAGCGCAAGCTCCGCGGTGAAGGCATCAACTCCGAGCGCAGGTTGCTGGAGGCCGAACTCGCGTACGAGCAAGCTGACGCGGAGCGAGACGCGGCGCTTTCACGCCTCCAGGTATTCGGCCTGCGCGGAGGCAGCGGACCCGACATGGCCCTCGAGAGCCCGATCGCAGGGCTCGTGATCGAGCGGCACGCGACCCGGGGGGAGAACGTGTCGCCGGACGACACGCTCTTCATCGTCGCCGACCTCGCGCGGGTCTGGGTCATCGGGCGGGTCTATGAGCAGCAAGTCGCACAGATCGCGCCCGGTATGGCCGCGACGCTGACGCTGAACGCCTACCCTGGGCGGTCGTGGAGCGGCACCGTCGACTTCGTAGGGGCCGCCCTCGATGAGTCGACGCGGACGCTGCCCATCCGCGTGGAGGTCGACAACCCCGAAGGCTTGCTGCGACCGGGGCTCTTCGGAGCCCTGCGCCTCGCATCCGGGAAGCCGACCGGCACCGGCGTCGTGGTGCCTCTGACCGCCATCCAGATGGTGGACAATCGGACGGTCGTCTTCGTGCCTGGGGACGAAGACGGAGAGTTCGTGGCCCAGCCGGTCACGGTCGGGCGGGAGACCACCCAGCAGGCGGAAGTCATCGAGGGTCTGGAGGCCGGGGCGCGGCTCGTGGTCGCCGGGGCGTTCATTCTCAAGTCCGAGCTGATCCGTGGCGAACTCGGCCACGGTCACGCGCACTGAGGCGGCGAGATGGAAGGCTTCGTCGCGTTCTGCGTTCGGCATCGTTTCGTGGTCATCTTCGGCGTCCTGCTCGTCGGCGCCCTCGGCGTTCGCGTCGCTCGGGAGTTGCCCATCGACGCTGTGCCCGACGTCACCAACGTTCAAGTCCAGGTGCTCACGAACGCGCCTGCGCTCGGCCCGGTGGAGGTCGAGCAGTACGTGACCGTGCCCGTCGAGACGGTCATGAGCGGGCTGCCACTCGTCGAAGAGGTCCGCAGCCTCTCGCGCTTCGGCCTCTCGGCCGTGACAGTCGTGTTCGAGGAAGGCACCGATATCTATTTCGCGCGGCAGATGGTGTCCGAGAGGCTCTC